>NZ_JARAYZ010000001.1:1294358-2344583 GCF_033794685.1 Streptomyces sp. ID05-26A | reverse complement strand
CTACTCTGAAGGCGTTCTGTTTGGCGATACCTCAAACGGAACGCCCACAAGAAGAGGAGCAAGAGGTGGCACTCGACCCGGACGACCCGCGCCCGCCATACGTGCAGGTGGCGAACGCTCTGCGGGCGGCCATCCTGACCAAGGTCTTCAAGGCCGGCGACAAGCTTCCTTCCCGCGCCGAACTGGCGAAGAAGTATGAAGTCGCGCCGATGACCGTACAGAACGCGCTGCGCGAGCTGCGCGACGAAGGCCTGATCGTCTCCCGACAGGGCAGCGGTGTCTTCGTCCGCGAGCGCACCGAACGCCCGGTAGGACTCCGACCGCACATCGAGCGCGCGTTCGAAGCCGAGCACCTCTCCATCGCTTTCTCCGGCTTCTCTGGCGAGACACTGCAAGGAGTCATGCAGGAACCGCTGGACAAGATCCGAATCGGCCGACTGACACCTGCCTCGATCAACATCCGGATGCTCGTCCCGGACACATCTCAGCCGTGGGCAATCCCGTGCCAGGTCGAGGACTTGCAGGACAGCCCAGGCTTCCGCAAGCGCATGGACGAGATCATGCGCCGCCACACCCTCGCGATCGTCGACAACGTCCAGGAACTCGGAGACCTCGGCCTGGTCAAGGACGTCTCAGTCGAGATCAAGGTCCACCGAGCAGCACCGCTGTTCAAGCTGTACCTGCTCAACAACGAAGAAGCCTTCTTCGGCTTCTACCCAGTCCGCGAGCACGTCATCCGCTTCGATGGCGAACCCAAGCCGATCTACGATCTAGTCGGCAAGGAAGCCATCCTCTTCCACCACAGCGTCACCGACGACGACACCAGCACCGGCAGCCAGTACGTCGAACAGGCTCGCATGTGGTTCGACTCGATGTGGACAACAGTCTCATCGGAGTACCAACGATGACCGACGACTGTCAGGCAGAAATCGACGATGCGACCGCCGTCCGCTATGTCTTGAGAAATACCGAGGCTCTTCTACTAGACTTCGACGGTCCTGTCTGTTCGGTATTTTCTGGGTTTCCCGCCCCAGTCGTTGCCGATCAGCTTCGCGCAGTTCTCTCAGAAAGTGCATTTTCTTCACTGCCCGCCGAAATCGAAACCAGCGAGGATCCATTCGACGTTTTCAAGCACGCGGCAAGAATTGGAGAAAACGAAGCCCGATACGTTGAGTCAGCGCTACGAGCACACGAAGTTGAAGCTGTCCAAACCGCAGAGCCAACACCATACTCCCACCAGCTTATTAAGCAGTGGAGTGCCATTGGTCGACCAATGGCGATAGTAAGCAACAACAGCGCCGAGGCGGTTTCGATCTATCTTGAAATTCACGGACTCACCGATTGCGTGACCGGCGTTGTATCTCGCACCTCTTCAGATCCAGGTCTTCTAAAACCGAATCCACACCTTGTTAGCATGGCTGTTCAGCTGCTGAATCGCGCGCCCGAAAACTGCACTCTAGTCGGAGACTCGTCATCCGACATGGATGCAGCTAACAGCGCGAAGGTGGCAGCGATCGGCTACGCTAACAAGCCCGGCAAAGCGTCGACTCTCCGTCGTCCAGGCGTGAAGGCCATCTTGTCTACGATGCGACTCCTGCTTCCAAACGGGTGAATTTAGCGCTTGATGCCTCCTCCGGCGGTGCTGAAGCAGCGATCTTGCGGGTTCACCTGTAACAAAGGTTCACAAAGTCTCGATCACCCTGGCACGATCGTCAGCACACACGTGCGCTCATGCAGCGCAGCGTGGTTACGCTGGCGCAACGGTGACCTGGAGGGACTGTGAGCAACGAGCCCGCCCGCCCGACAAGCGAAGATGAAGAAGGCCTTGCGGAGCCCGTTGTCCCATCAGGCGAAGAGGCCGCGTCCGAGCTCAGCCCGGCAGACCCTTTCTTTGTCAGCAAGCAAGCCGCAGCGGTTCTAAAACACGGCATCCTGAGTCGCTACATCGTTCCTTTTACGATGAAAGTCGGCTCTACAGCCGAAAACAAGCGCGTGGTCTACATTGACGGATACGCAGGAGCCGGAATCTATAATGACGGCACCAAAGGTTCTCCTGCTCTGATCTTGAAAACTGCGGTCGAAATGTCCGACAAGCGGACGCTCGAATGCCTATTCATTGAGAAGAATAAGGATCACTTCGAAAGACTTAGCGGACTCGTCGCCGAACACAAGAAAAATGGAGTGGCGACGGACGCCCTCCGCGGCGAAGTTCATCAGCGACTTCCGGCTTTCTTGGAGCGGGCGAAATCCGCCCCCTTGCTCTGCTTTCTAGATCCATTCGGGCTTGGAATTCCGTTTAGCGACATTGTTCACATCTTCGAAACCCGAAGTGCGAGTCAGATTCCAACTGAAGTGATCTTGAACTTCAGCGCAAACGCCATCAGAAGGATTGGCCCGTTTGCAAGCAAGGCTCACCCAACCACTGGTGAGCAAAAGACTCTTGCGCGGGTCGACACGGCTTGCGGAGGAGACTGGTGGCGCAAAGTCTATTGTGACGCAGCAGACAAGGATAAGGCTGTCGAGCAGATCGCCTATGGCTTCATGCAGAGGCTAGCAAAAGCGATTTCAGGCGGCGGATTTGCCATACAGGTGCAGAAGAAGCCGTCGCACAAACCAGTATATTATCTTGTTTTTATCACCAAGAACTATGTTGGACTGGACGTCTTCACTCAGGCAGTGTCATCCGCACAGGAAGACTGGCGGAAACACGTCTACATGGACGGTAAAAAGCCTTCGGATGAAACAGCCCTGATCACCGATGAAGACCTGTTCAAGCAACAAGAGGACACCCTCGCAAAGGGGTGGATAGAAGAGATCCACCAGAACATCACCCAACGACTAGCCAAGGGGGCGTTCCTCGTTCGGAACGAAATTCCCGCAGTCTATGGTGAAGCTCTTGGCCTTGCGCGCGACAAACACGTTCGAGCAGCGGTTAAGCAACTACACGACGAAGGCGTGACCAACTGCGACGGAAAGGGAGCAGTATCCAAATTCTACATTGACCGTAAGACAACACCTTAGGCTAGTAGTGGCATCTCATCCCAGGTTCTTCCGTCAAGAGCTCGGCCATTAGCTTTGGGCGTCCGACCTCCCCATTGCTTGAAGAAGAAGGGAACACTGCTATCAACGCAGCGGTCCCTGATCGAGCTTGCCCAGTTGGGATCCATGGGCCTGGCTCCATGACCAGACTCGCCACCCACTATGACCCAGTTGATACCGGCAAGATTAAGATCATCCAGCGGGCCAATCAAGGGTTCGCACGAGAGGAACTTGACGCCGGAAGGAACCTTGCGCAAATCTTCCAGGCGATGCAGAACGTCACTAGACTCCACAGATACGCCAAACCACAGATTTTTCGGCCAGCTTAGCTTATCGGCCATTTTTCTAGCTCTCGCTGGCCTTTTCGTAAGAATCTGATAAGTGTGTTGCGGCGTCTCTTCTATCACACGAAAAACATCTTCAATGAACGCTTGTGGAACCTTCGCGTGGAACAGGTCGCTCATGGAGTTAACGAAGACGGTGCGTGGGTTACGCCATTTGTAGGGCTGTCTTAAAACCTCAGGATGAGTCGTGACACCGAACCCAGGCCCAGACGTGATCGGGTTTCCATCAACCTGATACTTCTCAGCACCCATTGCCTTGAGTCGCTTCGCCAGAGTCAGCGCGTAACAGTTCTCACAACCTGCTGAAACCTTGTCACAACCAGTGACCGGATTCCAAGTCGCCTCGGTCCATTCGATCTTGCTACCGATCGCCATCGTCTCGTTCCTTCCTGCCGACCAGTGTTCAAGCAGCTCACCGCTATGCGAACACTTGTTCGATAGGATGTCCAGTTCCTAGGGCACGTGTCATTGATCGCAGGCGATCATTCACCCGAACGCTCAACGAAGCAGGACGCGACCGTAGTAGAGATCGCATCTCTTTGCCGAATTGGGCTCTATGGGATCAAGGCGCGCCGCCGTCGGCGGCGCGCACGGGGCCCGTCACGTTGGCACCGACTCCCCATCCATCCCGGCACGCCGGGCTCCCGCTTCGCTCCGCCCGTCGGCCGTGCGGCGCGGCCGGCGTCCCTCCACGGCAGCACGCCACCGACGGCGACGCGCAGGAGCTCCCAGCACCCAGGCGTCAGGACGATCGCGCGATCCAAGACCTGACCGAGCCGGGCACGGCGATCGACGCCCGCCAACGCTCCGCGTCATCGGCCACCGGACATGCCAAAGCCGCCCCACCGAGGACCAGCGGGACGGGACAGCTACCAGACAAGCCCCAGAACGAGGTGTAGCGACGGGTGTAGCAACGGTCCGGGACGGGTTGGGACGGGACAGCACCCCTGACCAGGCAACACCGACAACCGTGGACTAACCCGAACGAGCCGGAACAGCCAGATGCAGCCTTGAAAGCGGGAGACGGGCAACCGTCCGGGGGTTCAAATCCCTCCGCTTCCGCAGTTTGACCAGTACAAACAGGGGTGGCTCACCAGCCGGTGAGCCACCCCTTTGCGTCCAGTCTCATTTGCAGTCTCATTCAGGTGCCCAGAGGAAGCCGTTGAGCCTCGCCGCGACGTCCTGCCGCATGGACTCGGTGACGTGCATGTACTTCTCCGCCACCTTCGCGTTGGTCCAGCCCATGAACTCCTGGACGACGCGTTGCGGCACGTTCAGGAGCAGCAGGACCGTTGCAGCCGTGTGGCGTGCGTCGTGCAGGCGGGCGTCCCGCACATCCGCCTCAGTGAGCAACGCTTTCCAGTCATCGTGATCCGCATGCGGGTCGATCGGTTTTCCGTTGGGCTGCGTGAACATCCAGTCACCGCCCAGCCACTCCGAGCCCGCGCGGCCCGCATGCGCGAGTTCGGCGAGGCGACCTATACGCGTCGCCCATCTACTTTGACGAGCCGCGTTAGCCCAGAGAGTTCTGTCCTGCAGCACAAGACAGACACGAAGCGTACGATCACCGATCAACACTGCGTCGGGGCCGACTGAAAGCCTGGTGACCATTGCATAACCAGCCGAGCATCGACGAGATCAAGGATGCTTTGAACGCGTCTGGCTTCATCCTTGAACAACGCGTGGCGCTACTGCTGGAAAAGGCAGGATACGAAGTCCGTGTTGCGCAGTCTTATATCGACCCAGACGAGGAAAAACCTCGTGAGATCGATGTGGTCGCTTACAAAGAATTTGCAAACCCCGGACCGATGCATATTCCACACGTGCTGGTGATTGAGTGCAAGAGCACCCCGCAGCCTCACGTCGCGTTCACTCGGAATTGGCGTAAGTTCGAGAGAGAAAACAAGCCCTACGAAATCCTCCTGAACGCCGCCCAGGCAGCGTACAGCGAAGCGACCGCCGACAAGATGCGCCGAAAACGCGTCATGCAGTACGCCGTCCCCTCCATATGGGAAAGTGCGGACCTTCGGAGCGAGTGGGAGATCCTTCGACTTAACGTCATAAATAAAGCAACGCAGATCGTGAGAATTGAGCGCCAGAACAAGAATCACTCAGCTCGCAACTCCATATTCGAAATGGGCCTTCCGCCAATCAAAGCAGCATTTGACATACGCCAACGCTACACCAAGCAGAACGCTGCAATTTTTCCAGCTTGCGTGACTGGCGGACCCCTATATTCGATCTCTCCCGAAGGAGTCGAGAGCCAGGAGCTCAGAGAAGAAGAACTTCTGTGTGTTGAATATAGCAATCGCGCACAGTGGATGAGGGACACAGCCACGAACTATTTCGATATTGTCCCTTTTGATAACCTGGAGATCTGGCTAAAACATGTGAGGCAAGTAGTAGGCGCGTTGAACTCCCGAATGGACCAGTTCTCTCGCCAGCCGATCTGAGCGGTCCGAGCCGCCTCGAAGGCGGTAGGGGCGCGCAGTGTGTCCGGTCGCCCCTCCAAGCTCAAGGGTGCTTCGCATCGCTTCGCGACGGCCTGCGGCCAAAAAGTCCACTATGGACTGATCCGTCTGACGGACAGTCTCATACCAGGTCGTCCAGGAGCGTTTATCCGCGACTTGACGGAACCGCTGACCAGCAAGAAGAACCTCAGCGAACGAACTTGAACGGCCATACCACTCCCTTGAAAGCGGGAGACGGGCAACCGTCCAGGGGTTCAAATCCTTCCGCTTCCGCAAGTGGGCGAACTGTGTCGACGGAGAGCGTCGACCAGATCTCGCTCCAGGTGTTCTACGGGGACTGCTGCCCCATCGCCTCTTGCACGCGCCGGGCCACCGCCTCGGCGCGTGGGCGACCGTACGGTCGAGACCTGGACCGGGCAGACACAGCACTATACGGTTTTTACAGTTCGTATTAATAATAATCTGAGCTCGGCACCTCTCGATCCATCCGGAGAGGTGCCGCATTTTCCACGGGCCATCTGAGAGCCAGGAAGACGCTATGGACACCCTCTGGCCTGGACACATATCCTATTGTCAGCAAGAAGCTCAGGCGAGACAACCGCGAGGGAAAATGCCTGAAATAAACCCAATGAATACGAGGATCAAGCATGCAAAAATTAGAAGTATCAGCGAAAGAAACCGAAGTATGGCAATACGTACCGGCGCGCCGTTTCCTTGACGGCGACCCCTTCTTGGCTGGTCACGAGGTGTGCATCGACGGCTGGCCGTGCGACCGAGGCGACGAGGAGGTGTGTCAGTACTCCCACTCCTGGTGAGAGCCGGTGAACGAGCCGGACAACGCAGATAACGCGAAGCGGCGGCACCCCGAAGGGCACCGCCGCCACAAACCAAAGCCGACCTACGACACAGCCGCGTGCGAGTGATCGTCGTGCGAAGCCGCCTTCAAAGCAGCCGAAGACCGAGCCTCAGCCCGCTTCGAACGAGGCGGCACCCCGTTGACGTCCTCAGTGGACACACCGTAGGCAGCCGTCACGAACGCGATCGCGCCAGCGTTGCGACCCAAAGCCACCCGGTCGACGTTGCCGAGGTTGTCGCACTTCGAGTGGTAACAAGGGTCGTACGCGACCCCGGCCGTGCCACCCCACTTCGCGGCCTGCGCCGCCGTCTTCAGGCCCTCGGCACCGGTGAACAGACCGCCGGCGGGAATGCCCTGGGCGATGAACTCGCCGTAGTCCGAGCGGCCCGAGAAGTCCGTGCCCTCGGTCGGGACGCCCTTGGCGGCGAAGTAGTCGGCGAAGGCCTTTTCGATCTGGGCCGAGCCGTACGGGCCCGCGCCTGCGCCCACCGCGTCGGAGTCGTCGCCGTCGTAGATGAAGTACGCGGCGTTCGGGGAGCCGACCATGTCGAAGTTCAGGTACAGGGCGATGTCCAGCTGCTGTTCGAACGTCAGCGAGCGGACCCATTCCTCGGAGCCGATGAGGCCGCGCTCTTCTGCGCCCCACCAGGCGAAGCGGATGGCGTTGTCGACCTTCGGGCGGGAGCCGAGCTGGAGTGCGGTTTCCAGCAGGGACGCCGAGCCGGTGCCGTTGTCGTTGATGCCCGCGCCCAGTTCGACGCTGTCGAGGTGGGCACCGGCCATGACGACGTTGTTCTTGCGGCCGGTGCGGGTCTCGGCGATGACGTTGCGCTGGGTGCGGGTTTCGGTGTGGTAGCGCATGTCGACGGTGACGGCGGCGCCTGCCTTGCCGGCGAGCGTGGTGCCGTCTGCCTGGGAGATGCCGCCGGTCGGGATCAGGCCCGGGTTGGTCAGCGTCACGTTGGACAGGGGGCCCGCGGTGTTGTTCGAGACCAGCACGGCGATGGCGCCTGCCGCGGCCGCGTTGAGGTGCTTCTGCTCGAACGTGCAGCCGCCTCGGCGGATGAGGGCGACGCTGCCGGTGTAGCTCTGGCCCGCGAAGTCGGTTGCCTCGCAGCCCGTGGTGGCGTCTTCCGGGACCACTCGCAGCGGGCCGGTGATGCCGCCCACCGGGGTCTGGGGTGAGGCGGTCATGACGATCGCCTGGTAGTTCACGCCGTCTACGCGGGCGGTTTCCGCGTCGGTGATGGGGACGTCGAAGCTGAAGTTCGGCGTCGTGACGATGAAGCCCTCGGCGCGGAGCTTGCCCGCCACGTACTCGACGCTGGCGTCGTAGCCGGGGGTCAGTGCCGCGCGGTTGCCGCCGTTGCGGTCGGCGATGCGCTGGAACGCGATCAGGTGCCGGTTGACACCCTCTACGGTCACCTTCTTCGCGAGCTTCTTGGCGAGTGCGGGGCCCGCCGGTTCTGCGGCGGCGGACGCCGTTGCGGTAGGGGCAGCGACTAGTGCCGAGATGGCAAGCACAGCCGCCAGCTTGGATCTGCCGGACATGAACGTTCCCCTTCGTTCGAGATGGCTGAACCCTCACAAAAAGGAGACGCGGGCCACAATCCGTCGGTCGGCGGGAGTTCAGCTGGTGATCAGGTGAACACACTCCGCTAGTCCCTCGACCGCTACCTTCCACTCCGGGCGGACGAAGTTCGCCTCGTCCAGGCGCAATCGCACGTGCTCAAGGCGTTCTCCGCGGGGAGCGAGGCCGACCGTGCCGTCGTGCACGTAGCCGAGCTTGGCGCTCACGCGGTTGGACGCGTGGTTGCCCTGCCAAGCCGCCGAACGAGCGATGCTCGCGCCCAGGTGGTCGAACGCGAACTGCAGCACTGCCACTCGCATCTCCGTGCCGAAACCCGTGCCCTGGAAACCCCTGCCCAGCCAGGAGCCGGTGCCGACCTCGCGCAGCACCCCGAAGTCGCGCGCGCCGACGTCCTGCACGCCGATCACCTCGCCCTCGTGCCGGACGAGGAAGGTGATCACCCAGTCCTTCGCGGTGAGCCGGGCGCGCGTCGCCCAGAAGTGCTGGAGCATGCCGAGCCCGCCGTCGTCGGCGAGGCTGTCGGTCCACGGCACGTTGAACGGCATCTCGGACGGGTCGTGCACACCCGCCTGAGCGACGCGCACGAGCTCGAACAGTCCGGCGTCGTCGTCCGGGCGCAGCTCCAGGCGCGGGGTGCGGAGAACGAGGTGTCGCAGCGGCCAGGCGTCCATGATCCGATGGTGCCGGACCTGTCGAACGGTATTACGGTCGACTGTATGCATGCCATCACTGTTCGCGAACCCGGCGGCCCGGACGTGCTCGAGTGGACCGAGGTCGCCGACCCGTCCCCCGGCAGGGGCGAGGTGCTGATCGACGTCGCCGCGAGTGCGGTCAACCGCGCGGACCTGTTGCAGCGGCAGGGTTTGTACCCGCCTCCCAAGGGCGCGTCGGACGTCATCGGGCTGGAGTGCTCCGGCACGATCGCGGCGGTCGGCGAGGACGTCACGGGCTGGCACGTCGGCGACGAGGTGTGCGCGTTGCTGGCCGGCGGTGGTTACGCGGAGAAGGTCGTCGTGCCCGCGGCCCAGGTCCTGCCGGTCCCGAAGGGCGTCGACGTCGTCACGGCCGCGGCACTGCCCGAGGTCGCGTGCACGGTCTGGTCGAACGTCGTGATGGACGGCCGGCTCAAGCTCGGCGAGACGTTCCTCGTGCACGGCGGTGCGGGCGGCATCGGCACGCACGCGATCCAGGTCGCCAAGGCGCTCGGCGCGACCGTCGCGGTCACGGCGGGTTCCGACGAACGGCTGCGGAAGTGCGCGGAGCTCGGCGCCGACATCACGGTCAACTACAAGACCCAGGACTTCGTGGCCGAGGTGAAGAAGGCCGACGTCGTCCTCGACAACATGGGCGCCTCCTACCTCCCCCGCAACATCGACGTCCTCGCGCAGGACGGCCGGTTGATGATCATCGGCATGCAGGGCGGTGTGAAGGGCGAACTGCCGATCGGCAAGCTCCTCGCCAAGCGGGCGTCGGTGATGGCGACCGGGTTGCGCGGCCGGACCGTCGACGGCAAGGGCGCGATCGTGGCGCAGGTCCGCGAACACCTGTGGCCGCTGATCGAGAGCGGCGCGGTCAAGCCGATCGTCGGCCGGGTCGTGCCGATGTCGGACGCCGCCGAGGCGCACCGGTTGCTGGAGGCGAGTGACGTCTTCGGCAAGGTCCTGCTCAAGCGAGACCGGTAGCCACGGCCAGCGAGGTCCGGGGAGCCGTGCGGAACTCCAGCCCGAACTCCTCGGACCACCGCGTCAGCACCGCCTGCTCGTCGGGCCGGTCCACGTCGTCGGCCAGCATCGTGGCCCCCGGCGCCAGCACGGCGCTGAGCACGGGCATCGCCGGATAACGCGAGTCACCGGACCCCGGCCCGTCCACGAGCAGCAGGTCCACCAGGCCGAACTTCTCGACGTACCCGAGCACCTCGTCGTGCACCTGCTGCGGTGCGTACCACTGGCCGTGCCGCGACAACGCCGCCGGATGACGCGACAACGGCGCGTGCACCACACGGGCGGCCGAGCCCAGACCCTCGCGTCTTACTTGCGACGCAACGAAAGCAGCCGTGCGTTCGTCGTGCTCGATCGACAACAGGTGCCCGAAACCTCTCTGCTGCAACAAACGCGCCAGCAGAACCGAGGACGAGCCGCAGCCCAGTGCCACCAGGACGGTGCGGGAGCCGAGCACGATCTCGTCCATCACCGCGACGAGCGTCGACGGCCGGAGGTCGCCGGCGAGTTGCGGCAGGTACTCGGTGTTCAGGGAACCGAGGCGGTGCAGGGCCGAGAGGTCGGCGAGCTCGCGAGCCAGCGAGTCGTCCACAGATGCTCTCCCGAATCCCTCAGCCCAGTTCGGCCACCGCCCGCACCAGGTCGTCCATCTCGACTGCGTTCGTGTAGTGCGCCAGCCCGATGCGGATGGCGCCGCCGATCTCGCCGACGCCCAGCACCGAGAACACCCCGTGCTGGCCGGGATCGGCGAACGCGCAGACACCCCGTGACGCGAGGTGTTCGACGCCGTCCTCCGCCTTGACCCCGGCGATCGAGAACGCCAGCGCGGGCACCCGCCGCATGGCGTCGCCGATCACCATCACGTGCCGCAGCGAACGCAGTTCGTTGATGAGATTAGCGAGCAGCCCGGCCTGGTACGCCTTCACGGATCCCAGCGACGTCAGCAACCGCTCACGGCGCGTGCCGGTCGCCGCGTCGTCGAGGTCCGCGAGGTACTCGACGGACGCAACGAGGCCGGCGAGCATCGGATACGCGTGCGGGCCGAGCTCCAGTCGTTCCGGGCCGCGGGCCATCGGGTCGACCGAGACCGACGGCAGCCGCTCCAGCACCGACGGGTCGCGGAACACCAGTGCGCCGACCGGCGGGCCACCCCACTGACCAGCGGAGAGAGCCACGACGTCGGCACCCATGCCAACGATGTCCAACGGCACGAACGGCGCCGCGGACGAGGCGTCCACCACCATCAACGAGCCGTGCGCGCGTGCCACCGCGGAGATCTTGCCCAGGTCCGGGCGTGTGCCGACGACACCGGACGCCGCCGTGATGGCGATCAGCTTCGTGCGGTCGGTGACGAGTTCGTCGAACTGCCAGCTCGGCAGCTCGCACGTCTCGATGTCGATCTCTGCCCATTTGACCGCGCTGCCGGTCCGCTGAGTCGCACGCAACCACGGTGCGATGTTCGCCGGGTGGTCCAAGCGGGAAACCAGGACTTCGTCGCCCATGAACCAGTCGTCGGTCATCGCGTCGGCGAGGCGTTGCAACAACACGGCCGAGGAGGGACCGAGAACGACACCGGCGGGGTCTGCCCCGACGAGGTCCGCGACGGACCGGCGGGCGGCGTCCACGATGCCCTGCGCCCGTTGGGACGCCGGGAAGATGCCTCCGGGCCCGGAGACCGGGGCGCGCAGCGCGGTGGAGACGGCGGTGGCGACCTGTTCGGGCACCTGCATGCCGGCGGGTGCGTCGAGGTGTACCCAGCCGTCGCCGAGCGCGGGGAAGAGCCCTCGTACTCGAGCGACGTCGAACGCCATGAGTAACACCGTACGTATGCGAGCAAACACGGCGACGACCAGCCCCACCCCGATTAGTTTCGAAAACGTGAATCACGCGAGGATGGAGACCATGAACCAGGAGCAGCCCGTCGTAATCGTCGGCGGCCAGGACGGCGACATCGCCGACCTCGTCGAACAGCCGGCCAAGGTGATGCGGATCGGCACGATGATCAAGCAGCTGCTGGAGGAGGTCCGCGCCGCACCTCTGGACGAGGCCAGCCGCAACCGCCTCAAGGAGATCCACAAGCGGTCGATCGAGGAGCTCGAGGACGGCCTCGCGCCGGAGCTGCGCGACGAGCTGGAGCGTCTCTCGTTGCCGTTCACCGAGGAGGGCACCCCGTCCGACGCCGAGCTGCGGATCGCACAGGCCCAGCTCGTCGGCTGGCTCGAGGGCCTCTTCCACGGCATCCAGACCGCGTTGTTCGCCCAGCAGATGGCGGCGCGCGCCCAGCTGGAGCAGATGCGCGGCCGTGCGTTGCCCGCCGGCAGCAGCGGCGAAGGTAACGAAGGCGGAACAACAGGCAAGGGAACGGGTCAGTACCTCTAGCTGAAACGGGCGGGGTTGGCTCTACGATGCGCGCTGACCGTTCTGGAGAGGAGCCATCGTGCTCGACAAAGTCCGCAAAGGCCTGCAGGCCAAGCAGCTTCGTCACAAGCTTCGTGTCAAGGCCATCGAACTCATCCAGGACGCGCTGAAGCCGCAGCAGGAGCAGATCGCCCGCATCCAGGTCCAGCTGGACGGTCTGCGCGACGAGCTCAACCAGCAGGCGAACCGGATCGTCGACCACACCGTCGGCCACGAGGTGCGGGCCCGCCGCGACATCGTGTTCGCCGCGGACCGGGAAGCCTCGTTGCAGAGCGCTCAGTTCGTGCACAAGAACATGCCGCGGGTCCCGCACTTCGGCTCGCCGCACGAGACCCTCGAGTTCGCGCTGACCCAGGCGCCCGAGGACGGCATGGCGCTGGAGTTCGGCGTCTACACCGGCGGCACGCTCAAGATCATCGCGAACGCCCGCGAGGGCTCCGGCGTCTACGGCTTCGACTCCTTCGAGGGTCTGCCGGAGAACTGGCGCAACGGGTTCCCCGCCGGCACGTTCACGATGGACGGCCTGCCGGACGTGCCGGGTGCCGAGCTCGTCGCCGGGTGGTTCGACGAGACGCTGCCGAAGTTCCTCGCCGACCACGAGGGCTCGGTGACGTTCCTGCACGTCGACTGCGACCTGTACTCGTCCACCAAGACCGTTCTCGACCTGGTCGGACCGCGTCTGGTCGAGGGCAGCATCATCGTCTTCGACGAGTACTTCAACTACCCGCAGTGGCAGGAACACGAGCACAAGGCCTGGCTGGAGCACGTCGCGGCGCACGGCGTCGAGTTCGACTACCTCGGGTACACCTACGACCACGAACAGGTCATCGTCAAAGTGATCAAGGTCTGACCGCACCGTGACCGACCGGTGAGCATGTCACTCATCGGTCGCCGGTACGCTCAGTCCTCGTGCAAGCCACCAGTACGCCCGACCAAGCAGAGGCGCCCCCTGCCGTCAAGTCGCGCAGCTTCAAACGCGCGTTCGCTGATGTGCGGGAGGCGTGGGACCACCGTGAGCTGTGGGGCCACCTCGGCTGGCAGGACATCAAGCAGCGCTATCGCCGTTCGGTCATCGGCCCGTTGTGGATCACCATCTCGATGGGCACCACAGCGCTCGCGCTGGGCTTGCTGTACTCGGTGTTGCTCGGCGCGGAACTGCCGGCGTTCCTGCCGTACATCACCGCGGGCTTCATCGTCTGGAACTTCATCCTCGGCTGCATCACCGAGGGCACGGACGTGTTCATCGCGAACGAGGGGCTGATCAAGCACCTGCCTGCGCCGATCACCGTCCACGTGATGCGCATGGTGTGGCGCCAGATCCTGTTCCTGCTGCACAACCTCGTGATCTACGTGATCGTCATGCTGATCTTCTTCGGCACGCTCTCCGAGCCGTACCGGATGACCGAGAACGGCCCGCTCCAGCCCGGACTGAGCTGGACGATCGCACTGGCGATCCCCGGCTTCGCCCTGCTGGCGATCAACGCCGTGTGGGTCTCGTTGCTGTTCGGTGTGATCAGCACGCGCTTCCGCGACATCCCGCCGGTCGTGAACAGCTTCATCAACCTGGTGTTCTTCATGACGCCGATCGTCTGGGACGCGAGCATCCTGACGAAGGTCACCAAGGGCAACCCCGACGACGGTGCCTGGCGCATGTGGATCGCGGAGCTGAACCCGGTGTACCACTTCGTCGAGATCGTCCGCGCCCCGTTGCTCGGCCACACCGTCGACTGGCACCACTGGGCGGTCGTCGGCGGCTTCACGGTGGTCGGCTGGATGCTCGCACTGGTCATCCTGCGCAACTACCGCGCCCGCGTTTCCTACTGGGTCTAGAAGGAGGTCGACACCCCATGGTCAGCATCGACGTCTGGAACGCATCGGTCGACTTCCCGATCTTCGACGCGAAGTCGAGGTCGCTGAAGAAGCTCGCGCTCGGCAAGGTCGGCGGCAAGATCGGCTCGGAGGGCCGTGTGCCGATCATCGAAGCCCTGCACGACATCACGCTGTCGATCAAGGACGGCGACCGCGTCGGCCTGGTCGGCCACAACGGCGCCGGCAAGTCGACGCTGCTGCGCCTGCTGGCGGGCATCTACGAGCCCACCCGCGGCCAGTCGCGCATCGTCGGCAAGGTGGCGCCGGTCTTCGACCTCGGCGTCGGCATGGACCCGGAGATCTCCGGGTACGAGAACATCATGATCCGGGGCCTGTTCCTCGGCATGAGCCGCAAGCAGATGGAATCCCGCGTCGACGACATCGCGCAGTTCACCGAGCTCGGTGACTACCTGCAGATGCCGCTGCGCACGTACTCGACGGGCATGCGCGTCCGGTTGGCCCTCGGCGTCGTCACGTCGATCAACCCGGAGATCCTGCTGCTCGACGAGGGCATCGGCGCGGTGGACGCGGCGTTCATGGCGAAGGCCCGCGACCGCCTCAAGAACCTGGTCGCCCGCTCTGGTCTGCTGGTGTTCGCGACCCATTCCGACGAATTCCTCGCAGAGTTCTGCGACAAGGCGATCTGGATGGACGAGGGCCACGTCAAGATGTTCGGAAGCCTTCGCGAGGTGCTGACCGCGTACAAGGGCTTCGACCCCTTCGAACGCATGCACCCGCACGAGGAAACCCCCGTCCTCAGCGGAAACGGTGGCGAGTAGAGCATGAACCTCGAGGCACTGCCCAAGGGCTCCGTCGTGGCGGTGGTGGTCACCCGCCACCGCAGGGAGCTGCTGGCCGAGTCGTTGAAGGCCCTGGCGACCCAGACGCGCGTGCCCGACCACCTGGTCGTCGTCGACAACGGTCCCGACCAGCCGGTCGGCGACCTGGTCGAGCAGTGCCCGTTGCCCACCACGTACCTGCCGTCGCACCGCAACCTCGGCGGCGCCGGCGGCTTCGCGCTGGGCATCCTGCACGCGCTGTCCCTCGGCGCGGAGTGGGTGTGGCTGGCCGACGACGACGGCCGCCCGGCCGACGAGAACGTGCTGGCCGTGCTGCTCGAGGAGGCGGAGCGCAGGGGTCTCGCGGAGATCTCCCCCGTCGTCACGAACATCGACAGCCCGGACAAGCTCGCGTTCCCGCTGCGGCGCGGTCTGACGTGGAAGCGCTCGGCCGCCGAACTCGGCACCGACTTCCTGCCGGGCATCGCCTCGCTGTTCAACGGGGCGCTGTTCCGCGCCTCCACGCTGGACGTCGTCGGCGTGCCGGACTACCGGCTGTTCTTCCGCGGCGACGAGGTCGAGGTCCACCGGCGGATGGTGCGGTCGGGGCTGCCGTTCGGCACGTCCCTGCGGGTCGCGTACGTGCACCCGGACGGCTCGGACGAGTTCAAGCCGATGCTGGGCGGCAGGTTCCACGCCCAGGACCCGGAGAACCCGATCAAGCGCTACTACACCTACCGCAACCGCGGGTACCTGCTGTCGCAGCCGGGCATGCGCAAGCTCGGTGCGCTCGAGGTGTTCCGGTTCGGGCTGTACTTCCTCGCAGTGAAGAAGGACCCGAAGGCGTTCGTCGAGTGGGTCAAGCTCGTGCGCCTCGGTCAGCGGGAGCGCTTCTTCCGCAAGTGATCTGCTGAGGGCGGAATCGCTCGGAGCGGAACCGCCCTCAGCCCGTCGCCGGAACGCGGTTTGCTGAACGGCATGAGCAAACTCGTGCTGTTCCTCGCCGCCAACCCGAACCCGATCTCCCTCACCGTCACCGCCGAGACGCGGGACGACCTCGCGCCGCGGCTGACCCAGATCGTCCGCAACGGCCACACGCAGCCGATTCCAGGGCCCGATGGCCGCGAGTACGTCGTCAATTTCGCGAACGTCGTCGTTGCGCACTTCGAGTAACCGCTCGCGCACTTCGCGTGATCGGAGTAAGACGGGACGAGTGATCTCCCGACGCAGACTTCTCTCCCTCGCCGGTGCGAGCGCGCTGCTCGCGGCGTGCGGCTCGAACACCGGCCGAGGCGGCGACGGCCAGGCCCTCAAGCAGTGGTACCACGCGTACGGCGAGCCCGGCGTGCAGCAGGCCGTCGAGCGCTACGCCAAGGCGTACTCGAAGACTCCGGTCGACGTGCAGTGGAACCCCGGCGACTACGACTCCAAGCTCGCGACGAGCCTGCTGTCCGGCGGCGGGCCCGACGTCTTCGAGTCCACCCCGCAGCTCAGCTCGGTCAGGGCGGGCCAGCTGGTGCCGCTCGACGACGTCTTCGGTGACGCCAAGTCCGACTTCTCCGAGTCGATCCTCGCGACGCACACCGTCGACGGGAGGATCTACGGAGTACCGCAGGCCGTGGACATGCAGATGTTGTTCTACCGCAAGAGCTTCTTCACGCAGGCCGGGGTCCGGCCACCGTCCACCGTGGACGAGCTGGTCGATGCGGCACGGCGTCTCACCACGGGCTCGGTCAAGGGCCTCTTCGCCGGCAACGACGGCGGTGGCGGCGTGCTGGGCGGGCCCGCGCTGTGGTCGGCGGGTCTCGACTACGTGCGGGACCGCCAGGTCGGGTTCGACGATCCCCTTGCCGCGACGGCGATCGGGAAGCTCCGCGAGCTCTACACCAGCGGCAGCCTGCTGCTGGGAGCCGTGAAGGACTGGGCGGAGCCGGACGCGTTCGTCCAGGGCCTGGTCGCCATGCAGTGGACCGGGTTGTGGGCGGTGCCGGCGGTCGTCAAGGCGCTGGGCGACGACTTCGGCGTGCTGCCGTTCCCGGCGCTCGGTGGCAGTGGTCGCGCCAGCGTGCCGGTCGGGGCGTTCGGGGCGATGGTCAACGCCAAGTCCAAGCGGATCGACGAGGCCAAGGACTTCGTGAAGTGGCTGTGGATCGAGAAGACCGAGTACCAGGAGGACTTCAACCTCAGCTACGGCTTCCACATCCCGCCTCGCCGAAGCATCTCGGAGAAGGCCTCGAAGCTGACCTCGGGTGCGGCGGCCGACGCGGTGAAGTTCGTGCGGGACAACGCGAAGGCGTCCAACCCGCCGGACTGGACCTCGGTGATGCGCACGGCGTTCAACGACGCCGTCTCGCGGGTGGTCCGGGACGGCGCTCCCGCCGACGCCGAACTGAAGACCGCCGCCGGTGTTGCCCGTGACGAGCTGAAGCGCCTGTACGGATGAGGAACGGACGCGCGTTCTGGCTGTTCGTGGGGCCGTTCGCCGCCGGGCTGCTGATCTTCGTGTACGTGCCGATCGGCTGGAGCCTGTTGCTGTCGTTCTTCGACGCGCGCAACACGGTGACGCCGACGGAGTTCGTGGGGCTGCGCAACTACGCGGACATGCTGACCGACGGGCCGTTCCTGAGCAGCCTCGGCACGTTCAGCGTGTTCGCGGCGTTCATCGTGCCGCTGACGTTCGTGCTGGCTCTGGCCTTGGCGTTGCTGGTCAGCCAGATCAGCTTCATGCAGGCGTTCTTCCGCTCGGTGTTCTTCCTGCCGACGGCGTGCTCGTACGTCGTGGCGTCACTGGTGTGGAAGCTATCGATCTTCAACGGCCTGCGGTCGGGTCTCGCGAACACGGTGCTGGGCTGGTTCGGTGCGGATCCGGTGGCGTGGACCGTTTCCACCTCACCGCCCTGGTACTGGCTCGTGCTCGTGACGCTGCGGCTCTGGTTGCAGCTCGGGTTCTACATGATCCTGTTCATCGCCGGCCTGCAACGGATTCCCGCCGTGCTGTACGAGGCGGCGGCTCTTGACGGCGCACGCTCGTGGCAGGCGTTCCGGTTCGTCACGCTGCCGCAGCTGCGCACGACATCGGTCGCTGTGCTGCTGCTGCTTCTGATCGGTGCGTACCAAGCTTTCGACGAGTTCTACAACGTGCTCGGCACCGACCGCGGTTACCCGCCGTTCGCCCGGCCGCCGTTGATCTACCTGTACTACACGGCTTTGGGCAGTGGCGGGCAGGACTTCGGGCACGGCAGCGCGGGTGCGGTGATCCTGACGTTGCTGATCGTCGGCGTCACGCTGCTGCAGGGAAGGGCGGTGCGACGGTGAAAGCCCTGCGGTATCTCGCTTTGAGCATCGCGGCCGTGTTGTTCCTCGTGCCGTTCTACCTCGTCGTGCGCAACGGGCTCGTGGCGGAGTCTGAGATCAGCGCTGCCTCGTGGACGTTTCTGCCGTCGTCGGTGCGCTGGGAGAACTTCGCCGAGCTGTTCGGCGATCCGGCCGTGCCGTTGGTGCGGAGCATGGTGAACTCGCTGGTGGTGGCGGTGCTGCAGACGGCTGGGCAGCTGCTGTTGTGCTCGCTGGCCGGGTACGGGCTCGCGCGGATTCCGTACCGGTACGCCAACGTGGTGTTCTACTTCGTCGTCGCCACTCTGATGATTCCGGCGGCGGTCACGTTCGTGCCCACGTTCGTCGTCGTGTCGACGCTGGGGTGGGTCTCGGACCTGCGCGGGCTGGTGATCCCCGGCCTCTTCAGCGGGTTCACGGCTTTCCTGTTCCGGCAGTACTTCCTGAACTTCCCGCGGGAACTGGAGGAGGCCGCGCGGATCGACGGTCTCGGGCACTGGGGCACGTTCTGGCGCGTGGTCGTGCCGAACTCGCGCGGGTTCTTCGCCGCGCTCGGCGTGATCGCGTTCGTGACGTCGTGGAACCAGTTCCTGTGGCCGTTGGTGATCGCCCAGGACCAGGACTCGTGGACGGTGCAGGTGGCGTTGTCGACGTTCCTCACGGCTCAGTCGATCAACGTGCACGAGCTGTTCCTGGCCGCGGCGGTCTCCATCACCCCGCTGGTCATCGTGTTCGTGGCGATGCAGCGGTGGCTGGTGCGCGGGGTGACGGAGACCGGGATCAAGGGCTGATCAGCGCTCGAACACCTTCCGCCACGACTCCGTCGAGGTCAGCTCCGGCAGGGCGTTGCGGTAGACGCGCTTGAGCTGGTCCCACTCCTGGCCGAGGCGGCGGTAGTTGCGGGCCGCCCGCACGGCCAGGGCGCGGAACTCCTGCGGGTCGCGCTTGTAGAACGCCACCGCGGTGCCGTCGGCGGTGGACACGGTCGCGCTGTCGAGGTTGCCGAGCAGGAACCACCGTGCGCTGAGCGCCGGCACGTTCATCTGCGGGCGGCCCGCCGCGTCGGGGGCCGGGCTGCGGAGGTTGTGCAGCAACGACTTCGCGGCGCGCTTGGCCGTGGTGATCTTCGACTGCGACGGCTCCAGCAGGGCCTCGGCGCGCACCTGGTCGAAGGTGGGCGGCGGGAACTCACGGGCTGACGGCAGGGTCTGCGCGTCGGAGTACTCCGCGCGCAGCCTGCGGACCTCGGGCAGCGAGGTGCGCAGCGAGTCGAAGAGCAGCGACGGGCCGGCGAGGAAGTCCTCGATCGCCTTCTGCTGCAACATGACCGTCGAGTACTCCATCGACAGCAGGTGCCGCAGCGTGAGCTTCAGGCCGTGCTTCACGATGCCGTTCTTCACGTCGTACGGGCTGTGCAGCGCCGCGAGGATCAGGCGGTTGCGCGTGTGGAAGTACGCCTGCCAGTCCGTCGAGTCGTTCTTGTCGGTCCACGGCATGTGCCAGACCGCCGAGCCCGGCAGCGACACCGTCGGGAAGCCGTGCTCCAGCGCGCGCAGCGAGTACTCGGCGTCGTCCCACTTGATGAAGAGCGGCAACGGGTAACCGCTGCGGCGCACGACCTCGCGCGGGAACAGGCACATCCACCAGCCGTTGTAGGTGGCGTCGATGCGCGGGTGCAGTTCCTTGGTCTCCCGCAACGAGTCCGTGGCGAAGTTGTGGTCGGTGACCGCACCCGGTGCCGCGCGCCAGAAGCACGTGTTGAGGTCGACGATCTCCGCGAAGCTGTGCAGGCGGGCCCGCGAGTACAGGTTCAGCATGTGACTGCCGACGATCACCGGCTGGGCGGCGGCGCGGGCGAACGCGTTGGAGCGCAGCACCGCGTCCGGCTCGAGCCGGATGTCGTCGTCCATCAACATGATCTGGTCGGCGTCGGAGTTCTCGATCGCCTCGAACATGCCGCGGGTGAAGCCGCCGGAACCACCGAGGTTGTCCTGCTCGATGACCTCCAGCTTGTCCCCGAGCACTGCCGCCGCTTCCGCGAAACCCTTGGTGTCACGGACCTTCACGGCACCCTGATCGGCGACGAACACCTTGCAGAGCACGTCGAGCACGGCCTTGTCCTCGCCGAGCGCGCGCAACGCGATCACGGCGTCGACCGGGCGCATGGTCGTCATGCCGATGGCGACCTTCTGCACCGGCAACGGTTCGCGCACGGTCCAGGCCGCCTCGCGGATCTCCAGGGGCGCGTCGTCGGTGAAGACGTCGAACCAGATCCAGCCGCCGTCCTCGAACGGCTTGAGCGACACGGTGAACTCGACGTCGGTCCACTCGCCCGCGTCACGGACGTACTGGCCCTCGATGTGGATGATGTCGCCGGACGGACGTGAGCGATACACGTCGACCCGGCCGGTGCCGCGCACCGCCAGGCGCAGCACGACCTCGTCGACGGTCGTCCAGCGCTTCCAGTAGGAGGCGGGGAAGGCGTTGAAGTACGTGGAGAAGGAGACCTTCGCCGACGGGGGAACCGTGGTGCTGCGGCGGGACGCGACGTGGCAGTGCACCGAGTCCGGCTCGTCCAGGTAGAGCGGACGGACGTCCAGCGGGTCCTCGTCGCGGGGCAGGATCACCCGTTGCAGCACGCAGTTCTGGTCCACGGACCCATCCCCTGTCAGTAGGACGGGCGGCCCGGAAGGATCCCGGACCGCCCGTGTACAGCGTTCGTTGTGTGAATCAGAGGTCGTACAAACGCGACCAGGTGTCGCGGCTGGTCAGCTGACCCATCGCGTCCCGGTAGGAGCGCTGCATCTCCGGAGCCCTGCGGTACAGCTCGCGGAAGACCCTGGCGCCCTGCTTGGACAGGCGCACCGCGAGTTCCTTGTCCCGCTTGCGGACCCGCACGCCCTCCTGCGACGCATCGGTCACGACCGCCGTGTTGAACAGCGAGACGTGCCACCACGCCGAATCACCGGCGGGAACAGCACCGGCCTCGTGCACGGTCTTGCCGAGCAGCTGGTTCATCAGGCGCTTGACGAACACCGGCGCGATCAGCTTCGGCGTCGGCGCGGAAGTGATCATCGGCAGGCTGCCCGGCTTGAAACCGGGGATCTCCGACGCCGGGTGCCGCACCGTCTCGGGGAACTCGGCGCGCAGCTTGCGGATGTCCGCCGCCGCCTGCACACCGCCGTCCTCGAGGAAGTCCGGGCCCTTCATGAAGTCCTCGATCGCCTTGAGCTGGGTGGCGGCGAGGCCGTACTGCATGCCGAGGATGTACGTGGCGAACTGCTTGGCCATGCCGCGCACGATCATCTTCGGGTCGAAGCGGCTGTGCAGCGCGGAGGTGATCAGGGCGTTGCGCAGGTTGAAGTACCTGTGCCAGTCGTCCCAGTCCTTCCAGTGGAAGTCCGCGTGCCAGACACCGGCACCGGGCAGCGACACGGTCGCGAAACCGTGTGCACGCGCGCGGTAGCCGTACTCGATGTCGTCCCACTGGAAGAACAGCGGCAGCGGGTAGCCGACCGCCTTCACGATCTCCGACGGGATGAGGCAGGACCACCAGCCGTTGTAACCGGCGTCGACGCGCTTGTCCTGGACGTTGCGCTTGCCGGTCTCCTCGTCGTACCCGGTGAGGTCGGCGTTGAACAGCGCGCCCTCCACGACCTGACCCGGTGCGAGGGTGTCGAGGTTCGCGTACTCGGCACCGACGTGCAGGAAGTTCGGGTGCAGCAGGTAGAGCATCTGACCGCCGACGATCGTCGGCTGCGTCGTGCGGTTCGCGAACGCGGTGAGCCTGATGACGATCTCGGGCTCGCACAGCACGTCGTCGTCCATGAACAGGACGTTGGCGTGCTCGGCGTGGTCGATCTCGGTGACCTCGTACAGGCCGCGCGTGAAGCCGCCGGCACCACCGAGGTTCGGCTGGCGGATGTAGCGCAGCTTGGGCCCGAGGGCGGCCGAGACCTCGGCGAACCGCTCACGCGACTCGACGGCGTCCGTGCCCTGGTCGACGACGTAGATCGTGTCGACGAGCTTCAGCGGCTCCGGGTCCGACGCGAGGGCGGCCATCGTGTTGAGGCAGTCGTCGACGCGGTTGAACGTGCAGATGACCACGGCGGTCGGTCGCACCGTCTTGGGCGGCGAGACCGTCCAGCGGACCTGCTCGACCGCGAGCGAGTCCTCCGCGGTGGTCACGTCGAACCAGAGACCGCCACCGTCGGTGAACTTGTCGATCTTCGCGGCGAGGCGCACCTTCTGCGCCTTCGCGCCGGCGACCTTCTCCGCGGCGACCGTGCGGGTCTCGCCCTCGGAGTCCGAGGCGACGAGAGCGACCTGGCCGGAGCCGGTCACCTCGAGCTCGAGCTCCACCTCGGGGCTCACGCACCAGCGCTGCCAGTACGACGCTGGGAAACGCCCGAAGTAGGTGTTCATCGAGACCGTGGCGTTCGGGTGCACCACCATGCGGTGGCGCTCCCTGTCCGCGATCCCCCGCTTCACTTCGGCGTAGAGGTCCTCCGAAACGATCTGCGAGGGACCTGCGAACAGGCCGCGCTGCGTCAACAGCTTCTCCGGAGCCTCGTGCTCCACGAGGTTGGACTTGCCCGGCATTGCGATTCAGTCCTCCAGCGACCCGTCCAGCGCCTGACCGGACGCCAGGTGCGGAGCGATCTTGTTGTCGAACACACTCAGCGCGGAACCGATCGCCATGTGCATGTCCAGGTACTTGTACGTGCCGAGGCGGCCACCGAAGAGCACGTTGCGCTCTGCGGCTTCCTTCTTCGCCAGCTCGCGGTAACGCTCGAGCTTGGCGCGGTCTTCAGCCGTGTTGATCGGGTAGTACGGCTCGTCGTCCTTCTCCGCTGCGCGGGAGAACTCCCGAACAATAACCGTCTTGTCGTTCGGGTACTCGCGCTCCGGGTGGAAGTGGCGGAACTCGTGGATGCGCGTGTACGGCACGTCCGCATCGTTGTAGTTCATGACCGGCGTGCCCTGGAAGTCGCCGATCGGCAGCACTTCCTGCTCGAAGTCGAGCGTACGCCAGCCGAGCCAGCCCTCGGAGTAGTCGAAGTAGCGGTCGACCGGGCCGGTGTAGACGACCGGCGTGCCGGCGGGGATCTCGTCCCGCACGTCGAAGTAGTCCGTGGACAGCTTGACGTCGATGTTCGGGTGGTCCGCCATCTTCTCGAGCCACGCCGTGTAGCCGTCGACCGGCAGGCCCTCGAAGGTGTCGTTGAAGTAGCGGTTGTCGAAGGTGTAGCGCACCGGCAGGCGGCTGATGACCGCGGCGGGCAGCTCCTTCGGGTCCGTCTGCCACTGCTTCGCGGTGTACGCCTTGATGAACGCCTCGTAGAGGGGGCGGCCGACCAGCGAGATCGCCTTCTCCTCGAGGTTCTTCGCGTCCTTGCTGTCGATCTCCGAAGCCTGCTCGGCGACCCACGCCTTCGCGTCCTCGGGCGACATGTACCGGCCGACGAACTGGGACAGGAGCCCGAGGCCCATCGGGAACTGGTACGCCTGACCGTCGTGCATGGCGAACACGCGGTGCTGGTAGCCCGTGAACTCGGTGAACTGGTTCACGTACTCCCACACGCGCTTGTTCGACGTGTGGAACAGGTGCGCGCCGTAGCGGTGCACCTCGATGCCTGTCTCGGGCTCTGCCTCCGAGTAGGCGTTGCCTCCGATGTGGTCACGCCGCTCCAGCACCAGCACCCGCTTGTTCAGCTGGGAGGCGGTGCGCTCGGCGACCGTGAGGCCGAAGAATCCGGAACCGACGACGATCAGGTCATATCCAGCGAAGCTCACGGCAAGAGGGTAGCCGTGACGCGAGTCGCTCCCGTAAGCCCCCGTCGACACGGGGCGGGGCATGGGCCGAACCCGGCATCCGTAGACTCGGCCTGACACGCGGCGGCCATGATCACCGGCTGCTCTGCGGCCCAAATCACCCGCACCGTGAGGTAGATCGACGATGAGTTGGTTCGAGGCCGTGCCCACGGCCCTCGCAGCGGTCGCCTGGTTGCTCGGTCCCGGTCTGGTGCTGACGTGGTCCGTCGGCCTGCGTGGGCTGTCCGCGCTGGGCATGGCGCCGACGTTCAGCCTCCTGGTGGTCTCCATCACCGCCGTGGCCGGGCAGAAGGCCGGCATCAGCTGGTCGATCTGGCTCGTGCTCGTCGTGACGGCCGTGCTGGCGGCGCTCGCGCTGCTGGCGTCGCTCCTGCTGCGCCGGGTGGCGCGGCCGAGGGCGAGCGACCCGGCCCGCACGCTGCTGGTGTCCGCCGCGGGCATCGTGCCCGCCGTCGTGATCGCGTGGTTCGTCGTGGTCAACGGCATGGGCGCGCCGGACCAGCTCTCCCAGACCTACGACGCGATCTTCCACTACAGCGCGGTCGGCTACATCCTCGACTCCGGTTCGGCCTCGTCGCTCACGATGGCCTCGCTGGGCAACCCCGGCACCCCGGCCACCTTCTACCCCGCCGGCTGGCACGGGGTGACGTCGCTGGTGGTGCTGACCACCGGCGCCGAGATCGCCACCGCCGCCAACCTGGTCGCGTGGGCGATCGCGGGCGTGGTGTGGCCGGTCGGCTGCCTCGTGCTCGTCCGCCAGATCGTCGGCCGCAACACCGCGGCCATGTTCATCACGCCGCTGCTGGCCGTCACGTTCACCGCGTTCCCGTGGGGCCTGCTCAGCTTCGGCGTGCTGTGGCCGAACCTGCTCGCCCTGTCGCTGGTGCCCGCCGGTCTGGCCGCGGTGCTCGCCGCCACGAGGCTCGCCACCGACGACGTCATCGGCATCCGCCGTTCGTTCGTGCTCGCCCCGCTGGTGCTCATCGCCACCGCCTTCGCCCACCCGAACGCCGTGTTCAGCCTCGCGGTGCTCGCGCTCTTCCCCCTCGGCACGGTCGTGCTGAGCTACGCGCTCAAGCAGCACCGCGAGGGGCGCACCCTGCGCGGTGTGCTCGTGCTCGGAGGATCGTTCGCCGCCCTCTTCGCGGTCTGGTACTTCCTCGCCACCACCCCCGCGCTCAAGGGGGTGCGCCAGCAGTACTGGCCGCCGTTCGAGACCCCCGCGATGGCCATCGGCGAGGTGCTGCTGAACGCCACGAACGGCCGTCCGGCGCTGTGGGCGCTGTCCGCGCTGACGCTCGTCGGGCTCGTCGTCGCCTGGCGCACGGCGAACCGGCGCTGGCTGGTCGGCGCGGTCGCCGCCACGGCGGCCCTGTTCACCAGCACCGCGGCGCTGAACCGGCCGGACACGCAGATGTTCACCGGCTACTGGTACAACGACTCGTACCGCCTCGCGGCGATGCTTCCGATCATCGGCGTCCCCCTCGCGGTGCTCGCCGTGCTGCTGATCGCGGGCAAGATCGGCGACCGCCTGCCCGCGAACGGCCGGTTCCCGTTGCTGCGCACGCCCACGGCGCTCACCCTGCTGGTCACGCTCGCGCTGGTGCTGTTGACCAAGGGCCTCTACTTCCAGACCAACGCCGACACCGTCGCCCAGAACTACCAGCGGGCCAGCAAGACGGACGGCACCCTGGTCGACCAGACCGAGCTGGCGTTCCTGCCCGAGCTGGGCACCTCGCTGCCCAAGAACGCCTACGTGGCGAACAACCCGTGGGACGGCAGCGCGATGATGCTGGCCGAGGTCCGCCGCAAGCCCGTGTTCGGACACGTCCTCATGGACTGGAACAAGGACCAGAAGTACCTGGCGGAACACCTGCGCGAAGCCGCCACCGACCAGGAGGTGTGCGCGGCCGCCGAGCGCATCGGCGTTCGGTACATGTTGGTGGCGAACAAGACGTTCATGCCCAAGGACGACCGCGTGAAGGCCTATCCCGGCATCGGTGAGCCGAAGGGCTCGGGCGCGTTCGAACTCGTCGCGTCCGAGGGCAGCGTCAAGCTCTACCGCCTCGACAAGTGCGGAACAGCGGCCAAACCGACCTCCTGAGTCCCGGTACGTTCCGGTCGACGCTGGTCACACTCGGTTGCGCTGAAGCACACACCGGGTCAGCCGGAGCAGGACTGACCAGGTGATCGGGGTGACCGGCCCGCAGGTATGCTGGCGCCGCCCACGGCTGGTCGAAGCCTCATCCCGGTACCCCCGCTTCTGGGGAGCTGTGCGGACACACGGGACGACGATCTTCACGGTGTACTCCGTGCACCAGAACGATCGTCGCGTCGCACGGGGTACACGAAGCCGTCCACCATGACCGGAATCTATGGACTGTGAGACTATGGACTGTGAACTGACCATTCTGATGCCGTGTCTCAACGAGGCCGAAACACTGGCCACGTGCATCCGGAAGGCACAGGGATACCTCGAGCGGTCTGGCGTCGTCGGCGAGGTGCTGATCGCGGACAACGGCAGCACCGACGGGTCGCAGAAGATCGCCACCGACCTCGGAGCCCGCGTGGTTCAGATCGAGGCCAAGGGTTACGGCAACGCTCTTCTCGGTGGCATCCGGGCGGCTCACGGCGAGTTCGTGATCATGGGCGACGCCGACGACAGCTACGACTTCTCCAGTCTCGACGAGTTCGTCGCCAAGTTGCGCGACGGAGCCGACCTGGTCATGGGCAACCGGTTCAAGGGCGGCGTCGAGCCGGGCGCGATGCCTCCGCTGCACAAGTACCTCGGCAACCCGGTGCTGTCCGCGATCGGCGTGCTGTTCTTCAAGGCACCCACCCGCGACTTCCACTGCGGTCTGCGCGGCTTCCGCCGGACGTCCATCCTGGGGATCGGCCTGCACACCTCCGGCATGGAGTTCGCCAGCGAGGTCGTGGTCAAGTCCTGCCTGGCCGGTCTCCGCATCGAAGAGGTCCCGACCACGCTGAAGAAGGACGGCCGCAGCCGTCCGCCGCACCTGCGGAGCTGGCGGGACGGCTGGCGCCACCTGCGCTTCCTGCTGATCTACAGCCCGCGCTGGCTGTTCCTCTACCCCGGTCTCGCCCTCACGGTGCTGGGTCTCGTGACCACGCTGGGGCTGCTCGTGGGCCCGATCAAGCTCGGCTCCGTCGGGCTCGACGTCGGCACCATGACCTACGCGGCCGGTCTGACCGCGGTCGGCTACCAGGCCGTGCTGTTCTCCGTGATGGTGAAGCTGTTCGGTGCCCGTGAAGACCTGCTGCCGATGAGCAAGCACTACCGGCAGCTCGTCGAGAAGTTCACGGTCGAGCGCGGGCTGATCCTCGGCCTGCTGATCTTCGTCGTCGGCTTCCTGGTGGCCGTGTGGCAGGTGGCCCTCTGGGGCGGCGACGGCTTCGGCACCATGGACGCGGCGCAGACCGTGCGCACGGCGATCCCGGCCGTGCTCGGCCTCCTGCTCGGCTTCCAGACGATCATGTTCAGCATGTTCGCCGGGGTGCTCAGCATCCCGACCACGGACGGCCTCTCGTCCGCCAAGGCGGCCAACGACCCCGAGCCCGCCAGGAGCGCGCAGTGACCGGAGCACCTCCGGCCCCTGCAGTCGCACTTCAGAAGAACGCACCGAGCGAGTCGACGACGGAGGAGCTTCCTCCGTCGTCCTCCCGGTTGCGCCGGGTGCTCCTCTCGCCCGTCACGGTCGCCCTCGTCACCTGGGTGCTCGCCGTGCCGGTCGCGGTGGTCATCCCCAGATTCGCCGACGTCGACCCGTTCAGCGAGAACGGGATCTTCCTCCCGCTCGGGGTGGGCTTCCTGCTGCTCCTGGCGGTCACCGCGATGGCGTGGCGGCGGCGCGCGGGTGAGCTGGTGTCCGCCTGCGCGGCCGGCCTCACGGCCGCCTGGGTGGTCCTCGTCTTCCGGACCGGGTACTACGGGTCCCCGTTCGGCAGCACCGGTCTGATCAACGGTGGTGACCGGACCCGGATGGCGGCGGGCGCCACGAAGTACACCTCCACGGTTTTTCCCACCGACGCGTTCGTGTCCGGGGTGCCGTCGGAGTACCCGCCGCTGTTCCCGTGGCTGGTCGGCCGGACGTCACTGCTCGTCGACGTGCCGGTCTGGCGTCTGCTCGTGGTGGCCGAGGTCGGTCTGCTGTCGTTCGCCGTGCTGGCCACGTTCCTGATGTGGCGGCGGCTGGTGCCGGCTCCCGCCGCGCTGGTGATCAGCGCGGCCAGCCTGTTCGTCAACGGCGACCCCCGCAAGGCGTTCGCGGTCATCACGCTGTTCGTCCTGGTGCCGTGGCTCATCTCCACGCTCTCCGAGCCCAAGCACGGGCGCCTGCACTGGCTGCCCGCCGGCATCATCGCCGGGCTGATGATGTTGCTCTACAACGGCTGGTACGCGTTCGGCGTGATGGGTTTCGTGGCCGTCGTCGTGTCGACCTGGCGACGGGTGACCGACCGGAAGGCCTACGTCCGCCACGTGCTGCTGGCCGCCGGGGTGGCACTGCTCGTCGCCACCCCCTACCTGGTGCCCTACGCGTCCGCGGTGTTCACCAGGACGGGCCAGGCGGTCGGCGACGAGTTCGTGTTCAGCGGCCAGACCCTGAACGCCTTCCCGTTCCTGAGGCCGACCCTGCTGGGCGTGCTCCAGTTCATCGGCCTCGCCGGGCTGGTCTGGTACCGCGGCCGCACCGACTGGGCGCGGCCGATGCTCTACCTGATGTTCGGCGCCTACCTCTTCTGGCTGCTGGCCGGTCTCCGGTTCGTGTTCGGCACGCACACCACGCTGTACTTCTACGCGCCGGTGCTCGTCGGCGCGGTCCTGGTGCCGGCCGGAGTGCTGACGCTGGCCACGGCAGGGCCCGCGCTGGCGAGGAAGTTCTCCTTCGTCCCGCCGTACCGCGCCGGTGCCGCGGTGGTCGCCGCGTCGATGGTGTGGTTCGTGTTCGTCTACTGGCAGGACTGGCGGCCGAGCACCGATGCCGGACCGGCGTTCACCTACAACACGGCGAGCACCTTCAACACGTACACGGCCTGGGCGCACACCTCGCCGCTGCCCGACTGCAGCTACCCGAGGTTCGCACCGCAGGAAGGGCGTTTCCCCTGCCTTCCGGCCGACCGCATCAAGGCGGAGGTGGAGAAGGTGCGGGGTGTCGGCGCGATGCCCACCACGTTGTCCATGGACGAGCGGCTGTTCGCCTATCTGCCGTGGCCGGGTTACACGGGCGTGGACCGCACCGCGGCCGGCTCGCTGACCAGGTGGGACGACCGGCAGGCGGAGCTGCAGCGGCTGTCGGGGATCACCGATTCCGCCGAGTTCGCCAAGGCCACCGCCGGCACCGCGTTCGGCCCGATCGACGTGTTCGTGATGCACCGCTCCAGTGACAGCAACTGGGACGCCGTCCGGGCGACTTTCCACCCCGAACAGTTCGACTCGGGGGAATGGACGGTTGTGCGGAACCTGCCCAGCGACACCGTAGTGGCGATCAGGAACCCGTAGTGCACGCAGACAACAGCCCCCGTCCGCTCCCCGGCCTCAGAGCCCGGGGAGCGGACGGGGGCTGTTGTGCCTTCACGGGGCCGAGACCGTCGGATCCGCGTGTGCAAGGTGCAGCGATCCCTCGACGAGTTGGGTAGGTTCGGCGGGGTGATCGTCGCTGACAACGGCCCGCAGGACGACACGCGTGCCGGTCGCGCACCGTCGGGCAGGACGATCCACCCCGTGCCGTTCACTGGCCCTGATCTTGTCCGGCATCCATATGATCACCGTCAGTTTCGTGTTCAGCCTCATCCGTATCGGCCACGACTGAAACCCGCAAAGGTCCTCCATGGAAACCTCGAAATCGACCGACGGCTCGGATTACACCGAACGGCTCGCCCGTTTGCAGCAGCCGCTGTGGAAGCGCGTGCTGGACGTCCAGGCGCCCTACCGATGGAACGTGCGCCGCTTGTTCGGTGACCGTGAGGTGCTCGACATCGGCTGCGGCATCGGCCGCAACCTCGACCACCTCGCGCCGAACGGCGTGGGTGTCGACCACAACGAGCACTCGGTGCAGATCTGCCGCGATCGCGGCCTCAAGGCGTTCACGATCGAGGACTTCAAGAAGAGCGAGTACGCACAACCCGGCAGGTTCGGCGGGATGCTCGCGGCACACCTCGTCGAGCACATGCCGCGGCCGGACGCCGTGAAGATCCTGGAGAGCTACCTCGAGTACCTCGCGCCGGGTGCGATCGTCGTCCTGATCTGCCCGCAGGAGCGCGGTTACGCGACGGACGCCACGCACGTCGCCTTCACGGACCTCGACGGTCTCGAGGACGTCGCCACCCAGTTGGGCCTTTCGGTGAACAAGCGTCTGTCGTTCCCGTTCCCGCAGGCGGCGGGCAAAATCTTCACGTACAACGAATTCGTTCTGGTGGCTCAGAAAGCGTAGCGCTTCCGTCTCATCACCACCCGTGACGCCGGTGACCCGGCCGTGCTGAAAATGTGCTCTGAATTCCTGTTGACTGACCAACGCCCACCGATAGGATGAAAAGGCTTCTGAGCCTGGGGGGTCACAGGGGGTTTTCGAGTCGCTTCGCCGTCTGGCGGAAGCGGGGCGCACAGGCCTGCGCTGGGATCACCCGGGTTCATCTGGGATTCATGGAATTTTCCATGTGCTTGGTCGAAGGCATTCCTTCGCCGGCAAACGATGGGGGTCGTAGTGAGACGTAGCACGACAACGGCAGTCGTGGCCGCATTGGCCACGACGCTGTTCGCTGCCGGCGCGCAGGCACAGGCCGCGCCGGACACTTCGAAGGACAAGCGGGGGGTCGAGGCCGCGAGCGCCGGCGGGAGCAAGCTCGCCGCAGCCGCCAAGGCGCTGGCCGACGGCCAGTCGGGACTCGTCCCGCTCACGCCGGAGCGCGTGCTCGACACGCGTGACGGCACCGGCCCCGGCGAAAGGGCGCCGATCGGTCAGGGCAAGACGATCACCCTGGACCTGTCGACGAAGACGCCGGCAGACGCGGCGGCCGCCGTGCTGAACCTCACGGGCACCCAGGTCTCGAGCTCCACGTACCTGACCATCTGGCCCATCGAGGATCCGCAGCCGCTGGCCTCGAACATCAACCTCGGCCCCGGTGCGACGCGATCGAACGCCGCCGTCGTGAAGCTCGGCCCGTCGCGCCAAGTCAACGTCTACAACAACGCCGGATCCGCGCACGCGATCCTCGACCTGTCGGGTTACTACAGGTTCAACGCGGGCAGCAGGTACACCTCGAGGACGCCCGAGCGCGTTCTCGACACCCGCAACGGCGCCCCGCTCGGGCAGGGCGGTTCCCTCGACATCGACTTCTCCGGCAGGGTCCCGTCCGACGCGACGGCCGTCACCTTCAACCTGACGGGCATCAACGCGTCGGCCGGCACGTTCGTCTCCGCCTACCCGTCCGGGACCGCGCGGCCGAACGTGTCGAACCTGAACCTGAACCCGAACGAGATCACGCCGAACCTCGTGACCGTGCCGCTCGGCACCAACAAGAGGGTCACGCTGTTCAACAACGCCGGCAGCGTCAACCTGGCCGCTGACCTGGCCGGGTACTTCTCGCCGAGCACCGGCTCCTACTTCTACCCGATCGCGCCGTCGCGAGAGCTGGACACCCGCACGGGCACGCTCGGACCGCTGGACCCGAGCTGGATCCTGGTCCTGCAGGGGTTCATCGGCGAAGTCAAGGGCATCACGGGCAACCTCACCGGCACCGAGCCGACGCAGCCCGGCTTCGTGAGCGTGTGGCCGGGTGGCCAGGAGCAGCCGTTCACGTCCAACCTGAACCTCGTTCCCGGGCAGACGGCAGCCAACATGATCTCCGTTGGCGTCGACTACGAGCCCGGTTTCGACGGGAAGTCCCTGCTGTTCGCAAACCAGAACGGCTCGGTCCACGTGATCTTCGACGTCGCCGGGTTCTACGCCGACATCCCGTGACAGATCAGCTCGACTGAGTGACCACCGGAGCCGGGTTGGTCGGGGCAGTAGCCCTGAGCAGCCCGGCTCCTGCTATCACGACCACCACCATCGGGCCGATCAGCTGCGCGATCACCGCGCCGTCGATCGGGTCGAACGGCAGCGCCAGCAGGGCGATCAGCACCGCGGTGCCGACGATCCACGCCACGAACACCGTGCGCTGCTTGCCCAGCGCGACCAACGCGGGCTGGAAGACCAGGCTGACCAGCAGCAACATCGTCGACAGCGCCAGCAACGCCATCACCGCGGCGGGCGGGCTGACCTCGGCGCCGAAGAACGTGACCACGGCCCAGGGCCCGATCAGCCCGGCACCGGCGATCGCCGGCACGCCGATGACCATGAGCGCCATCAACGCCTTCCGCATGGTCCGCCGGAGAGCCGCGTGGTCACCGCGCACGGTGGCCGCCGTGAGACCGGGCATCATCATCGACTGCACGGGCCCGTACAGCAGCAGCGGCACCCGGCTCAGCACGAAGGCGAAGTTGAACGCGCTCGCCACCTCCGGCTGGTCGACCATCTTCGCGCTGACGAGCAACGGGGCCAGGTTGGACACGAGCTGCGTGAGCAGCGTCGCCGTCGCCAGCAACGCGAGGCTCAGGGCGATCCGCCCGAACCGCTGTGCGTCGTGGACGGCCTCGACCGAATCCACCGTTCCCACCGGCTCGAAGGTGCGCATCCTCGTCCGCAGGCGCGAGATCGCCGGCAGCGCCGCCACCAGAGCACCTGCGGCGAACAGCAGTCCGAAGAGGTTCTGGTTCGCGCTGCCGATCACCGCGAGCACGAGACACGGCACCAGCCTCGCGGCGCCCTCGACGATCAGTGTCACCGAGTACGTGCCGAACTCGCCATAACCCGCCAGAGCGCCGCGAACGAAGTAGATCGCGGCACCGGCGAAGATCCCGAGCACGAGCCAGGCCATGAACGACGTGTGCCCGCCGAAGTTCCGGCTCACCAGCAAGGGCGAGAGCGCCAGCACCACCACGACGGCCGCACCGCTGAGCAGGAGGCTCAGGGTCGCCACGCGGCGCAACCCCGTCGCCGGGTTCACCCCGCCGGCGAGTCCGCTGCTGACCAGGCGGCTGGTCTCCTGCTCGACCGAGTAGAAGAGACCCGGCCCGACGATGGTGATGATCATGTACAGGCCGGTGACAGCCACTGCCTCCGTGCTCGACAGGGTGTTGCCGACCACAGCGAGGAAGCCGAAACCGGACAGGCCGACGACCAGCACGCCGACCGTCATCGCCGCGGCCGAACGAGCTTGCCCGCCAGGGGTTTCCAACGCCATGCGGGAGACCATATGCCGAGGGAGCCGGTCGGGACGCTGCGGGTAAGGTCGGCGAATGCTACCTGCCGACCTGCCGACGGTGAGCGCGATCGTTCTGGCGTGGAAGTCCGAACCGTGGCTGCGTCGCTGCGTCACCGCGCTGCTCGGTTCGGAGAAGGTCGCCGTCGAGGTCGTCCTCGTCGACAACGGCTGCACGGACGACGACGTGGAAGTGCTGTCGGAGCTCGACGGCGTCACGGTCGTCCGCCCTGGTGAGAACCTGGGCTACTCCGGTGGCAACAACGCCGGCGTGAAGGTGTCGACCGGCGAGTACGTGGCCCTCATCAACGGCGACGCGATCGTGGAGCCGGGCACCCTGGCGCGCCTGGTCCAGGAGCTCCAGGACCGGCCCGACGTGGGCATCGCCGCCGCCAGCGTGCGGCTCGCGGAAGACCCGACGCTGCTGAACTCGCGCGGCAACATGGTCCACGTCCTCGGCATCAGCTGGGTCGGCGGCCTCGGTGAGCCGGAGACCCGGACGGCGCCGACGGACACGGCGGGCGCGATGGGCGCGGGCCTGGTCACCACGCGCGCGCACTGGGACCGTCTCGGCGGCTTCTTCGAGCACTACTTCGCCTACCACGAGGACGCCGATCTCTCGATCCGCACGTGGCGCCTGGGCCTGCGCGTGGTGAACGTCCCGGACGCCGTCGTCGTGCACCGGTACGAGTTCGCGCGCAACAACAACAAGTACTACCTGGTCGAGCGCAACCGGCTGATGTTCGTGCTCACGCTGTGGAGCGGGCGCGCACTGGCGTTGCTGGCGCCCGCGCTCCTCGCGCTGGAACTGGCCATGGTCGCACTCGCGGTGAAGGAAGGCTGGCTCAAGGACAAGGCCCGGGGCTGGGCCTGGCTCTGGAACCACCGCAAGGACCTCCGCGCCCGCCGCAGTCTCGCGCGCAAGGCGCAGACCGTGCCGGACAGCGAGTGGATGAAGGTGCTGACCAGCGAGCTGAACACCCCGCTGATCAACGTCCCCAAGGTGGTCCTGACGCCGCTGAACGCGGTGACCACGGCCTACTGGAAGCTGATCCGGCGCTTCGTCTGACCGGTTCGGTCCCGAAGGTCACCAGCGGCGGTTGGCCACCTGAACGCCCAGCCACGCCAGGTGGCGGGCGTTCACACTGGCACCGCTCACGCCGATCCGCTGCGCGACCAGCTGCTTGCTGCGCCGCAGCAGCCCGGTCTGGGGGCCGAGCAGACCACCCCGGCTGTACTGGCCGGGGTGCACCCGGTAGCCGAGCAGCTCCTCCGGCAGCACGTCGCCGTCCGCCTTCGCCAGGATGCGCAGCCACAGCTCGTAGTCCTCGAGCCGGACGCAACGCGGGTCGAAGCCGCCGACGTCCAGCGCGAGCGACTTGCGGGTCATGATCGTGGACGTCGTCAGGCAGTTGAACAGCAACATCGTCCGGACGACCTTGTCGCGGCCGGTCACCGAGTGGAACTCGCCTACGCGGTGGCCGTCCGGGTCGATCTTCGACATCCACGCGCCCAGCAGGCCGAGGCCGGGATCGGCGTCCATGACCACCGCCTGCCGCTCCAGCCGCTCCGGTGCGCAGACGTCGTCGGCGTCGAGGAACGCCACCAGCTCGTGCTTGGCGGCGTCCAGCCCGATGTTGCGGCCGACCGCGGGGCCGCTGCGGGGCGCGGGGGTCACCAGGATCTGCACCCGGCCGCTCGGCAGCACCTCGGCCGCGGCGCGGTTCTCGGGGCAGTCGCCGTCCAGGACGAGGACCACCTCCCAGTCCTGAAGGGTCTGAGCGGCGACCGCGAGCAGTGTCCCCTCGAGGAACTCGGCCTTCGGCGCGCACGGGATGACCACTGAGACCGGCGAGACCACCACTGCCTCCAAGCAGGCGTGAAGATGGGACACCGTAGAGTAGGGGACCTGGAACTCCCTTCCGAAAAGGTACCCAAAGCCGTGACGCAGCCTCCGACCCCTGTGGACGGTCGCGCGCCCTCGTGGCTGCGCAGACTGGTCGACCGGGCGGGCTACCAGTCGCTCGTCACCGTCGATCAGCTCCTCTTCTCGGCCATCGCGTTCGTCGTGCAGGCGGCGGCGATCCCGGTGTCGACCGACGCCGAGTACGGCATCTTCACGCTGGTCGTGATGGTGCAGACCGGTCAGTGGTACATCGGCAGGGCGATCGCGTCCGAGCCGATGCTGGTCTCGCGCACCGCGGCCGCCACGGATCCGAAGGCGCTGCGCCCGCCTGCCGCCACGGCGCTCACGCTCGGCCTGGTGATCGGCGTGTGCTCGTTGCTCGTCGCGCTGTTCCTCGACGGGACCGCGCGCGACCTGCTGCTGATCCAGGCGGTGGCCTCGCCGTTCCTCGGCGTGCTCGACCACGCCAGGTACGTCGGCTACGGCAAGCAGCGGCCGTTGGTCTCGCTGGTCCTCGACGGCGGCTGGCTGCTGGCCTTCGCGGCGACCGCGGCGACGTTCGCGCTGGCCGACCACCTCAGCCCGACCCGCACCTACGCGATGTGGGCGATCACCGGCATCCTCGCGACGCTCGTCGCCGTCGCCCTGACCGGTGGCCCGTTCTCGCTGGGATCCGTCGTCGGGTGGATCAGGGAACAGCGCAAGCTCATCCCCGGCTTCCTCATCGACGCCCTGTACCTCGCGGCCGGCATCTACGCGACGTTCGGCATGGCCATCTGGGCGACCGGACTCGACGGGTACGGCCTGCTGCGCAAGGCGATGACGCCGATCACCGCGATGACCGTGCTGTTCGTCGGCATCGGCAACGCGCTGCTCGCCCACCTCGCCGGCCGCAGCGCCAAGGACGTCGTGCGGGCCCCGGCGATCGTGTCGCTGCTGGCCGCCGGTGTGTGCGTGGCAGGCATGCTGGTCGTGGTGGTGCTGCCGGCGGACCTCATGAGCGGGCTGCTCAAGGCCGACTGGTCGACGCTCGAACCGGTCGTGCTGGTACTGCTGGTCTACGCACTGCTGCTGGCGTCGGGACAGACGGCGATGGTGGCGGCCAAGGCGAGCGGCCGGGCGTGGGTGGGTCCGCGGGTGCGCACCATCCAGCTGGCGTGCGAGCTGGCGCTGATCGCGTTGCTGGGCACGCAGTTCGGCGTCATCGGTGCCGCGACCGGCATGGCACTGGCATGGGCGATCGGCGCGGCCATCGCGTGGATCGGGCTCACCCGGCACGCACGAGCGGACAACGCGGCTTCGGCCACCACAGACTGACTTTTGGAGAGCCATGCACCTGGTGGACCTGCCGTCCTGCTACCCCCCGCATCCCGGCGGTCTCGAGGCCTACGCGTACGAGTTGCACAAGCGACTGCTGGACGCCGATCCCGATCTCCGCATCACCGTGCTGACCTCGGACACCGCCTCGAAGCCCGGCGTGGAGCACCTGTCCGACCGCTGGACGGTCGTGCGCTGGCCGTCGTGGATGCCGGTGTCGCCGTACCCGGTGCCCAAGCCCGGATTCCACGCGTTGCTGCGCAAGTACGTCACGCCGGACACGGTGATGATGACGCACACGCGGTTCTTCTACCACGCGGCGCTGGCCAGCATCTGGGCCAAGCGCAAGGGCATCCGCCGGGTGCACGTCGAGCACGGGTCGACGCCGGTGCAGAGCGGCAACTTCCTCGTGAGGCTCGTCGCCAACACCGTCGACGCGACGATCGCCCAGCCTGTGCTGCGCACGGCAGCGGGTGTGGTGGCGGTGTCGAAGCCCGCGCACGAGTTCGTCCGCAAGCTCTCCGGCCGTAAGGCGATCGTCGTGCACCGCGGCATGGACCTCCCCGAGGGCATGCGCTCGGCGCCGTCGGGCAAGCCGAACACGGTGTGCTTCGTCGGCCGGCTGATCAGCGGCAAGGGCGTGCAGGACCTGCTCGACGCGCTCGCCGAGGTGAAGGCGGGAGGGGTGCCCGTGCACGCGCGGATCTGCGGTGACGGTCCCGTGCGCGGGATGCTGGAGTCGAAGGCGCGGTCACTCGGACTGGCCGGTGAGGTCGAGTTCCTCGGCTCGGTGGACCACCCGACCGCCCTGAAGGAGATGGCCGCGGCGACGGTCGTGGTGAACCCCAGCTGGACCGAGGGCCTGCCGACGACGGTGCTGGAGGCCGCCGCGCTGGGCGCGTGCGTCATCGCCACGGACGTCGGTGGCACGGCGGAGATCGTGACCGACGGCGAGACCGGCTGGCTCGTCCCGCCGCAGCAGCCGAAGGCGCTCGCGAAGGCACTGCGCGAGGCCCTGACGGACGAGGCGCACCGCAACGCGATGGCCGAGCTGCTGAGCAAGAACACCGCGGAGAAGTTCTCGTGGGACAACGCGGTCGAGGTCGTCACCGCGCTGATGCACGGCACTCCGGTGCCCGGCCAGCACTGACCCATGACGTGAAAAAGCCCTGCTCCACAGTCTGGAGCAGGGCCTTTTCCTTGCTTGGGCTCAGTGCCCGGAGTCCTTCGTGCTGCGCAGCCGCTTGCCCTGTTCCTCGACGTCCAGCCGCAGGATGGCGAGGTCCTCCGCGAGCTTGCGGGTCTCGTCCTCCAGCCGCGAGAGCTCCCACGACAGGTGCAGCGCGACACCGATGAGGAACACGATCGCGGTGAAGAAGAGCAGGTTGGACGGAACCTCGATGCCGGCCGCGGTGCTGATCGTCCCGAGCAGGCCGGGGAAGATGGTGAGGATCAGCAGCAGGACACCGACGACGAGCCACAGCACGGCGTACTTCTCGCTGAGCTGACGGCGGCGGAGCAGTTCCATGATCCCGAGCAGGATCAGGATGCTGCCGATGATCGCGACGACGTAGGCGCTCACGCGGCACCCCTCTCAGCGGTCGCCGTGGGCGTGGGCACGCGCGGCGTGGAAGCCCGGACCGACACGTCCCACCGGCGGATGAGGGCCAGCAGCAGGGCGAACCCGGCGCGGCCGAGGTAGACCGTCGACTTCCACGGGCTGTGGCTCGGAGTACCCGCCCGGCGCGGACGCATGTGGGCGGGCACCTGGGTGATGGTGCAGCCCGCGCGCACCGCGATGACCAGCGACTCGATGGTGTCGCCCAGGTACTCGACGGGGTAGTTCTCGGCGAACAGCGGCAGCGCGCGCTTGCCGGTCGCCTTGAAGCCGGAGGTCGTGTCGGTGAGGCGGGTCTTCGAGACCCAGGACAGGACCTTGCTCAGCACGACCATCGCCCACTTGCGGGGGCCGCGGACCTGGTAGTCGCCCTTCTCCGCGAAGCGCGCACCGATCACGATGTCGGCCTCGTCCAGCTTCGCCAGCAGGTCGGGGACTTCGGCCGGGTTGTGCTGGCCGTCCGCGTCGACCTGCACCGCGGCGTCGTAACCGTGCCGCACCGCGTAGCGGAAACCCGCTCGCATGGCACCGCCGACACCGAGGTTGAACGGCAGCTCGAGAACGAGCGCACCCGCCGCCTTGGCCGCTTCGGCCGTGAGGTCGGAGGATCCGTCGTCGACCACGAGCACGTCCGCGTTCGGCACCGAATCGAGAATCTCGCGCACGGTCTCACCGACGGCGGCTTCTTCGTTCCAGGCAGGCACCACAATCAGGGCCCTGCCGAGGAATTCGCTCGACACGACGCGGAGCCTAACTGCTCTCGTCCGGGTGAACCCGCTCGGGGTGCGGGCCGCGCGCCTGGCTCACGCGGAGCGGAAGTACTCGACCGTGCGCTGCACGCCGGTGCGAATGTCCGTTTCCGGCACCCAGCCGAGCTCGGCCTTGGCCAGCGACGGGTCCAGGGCCGACGCCCTCAGGTCGCCGAGCCGTCCGGGGGCGTGCTCCGGAGCGTCCTGAGCGCCCGCGGCCTCCGCGACCAACGTGTGCAGCTCACGGTCGGACACCTGCACGCCGGTGCCGATGTTGTACCGCCTGCCACCGCCGTTGTCGCCGCTGGCCAGCACGAACGCGTTCACGACGTCCTCCACGAACACGTAGTCCCTGGTGTTGCCGCCGTCGCCGAACACCTTCGTCGGGTGTCCACCGAGCAGCGCGTTCGCGAAGATCGCGACGACGCCCGCCTCACCGTGCGGGTCCTGCCGCGGCCCGTAGACGTTGGCGAGTGCCAGGTGCGTGCAGTCGACGCCGTAGAGCTGCCGGAACGTGTTGAGGTAGATCTCTCCCGAGAGCTTGCTCGCCGCGTACGGCGACTTCGGGTTGGTCGGGACCTCCTCCGACACCGGCAGGACGTCCGGGGTGCCGTAGATGGACCCGCCGGAGGAGGCGAAGAGGATCTTGCGCGTACCGGCCTTGCGCGCCGCCTCGGCGAGGTTGATCGTGCCGAGGACGTTCTGCTGCGCGTCGTCGAGCGGCCGCTCCACGCTCACCCGCACGTCGATCTGGGCGGCGAGGTGGAACACCGCCTCGGGCTCGACCTCCGCGAGCAGGTCACCGAGCTCGGGTGAGGTCACGTCGAGCCGGGTGAACGAGTACCGGTCCGCGTGGGCCGGGTCCGTGGGCGCCGTGCGCTTGCCGCGGCGCAGGTCGTCGATCACGTGGACCTCGTGACCGTCCCGGAGCAGGCGGTCGACCAGGGTGGAGCCGATGAAACCGGCGCCGCCGGTCACGAGTGCGCGCATGCCGCCCAGGATAGAGGCGCCCCTCAGAACCAGCGTTCGAGGACCATCGCCACGCCGTCCTCGGCGTTCGGACCGGTGACCTCGTCGGCGGCGGCCTTGGCGGCTTCGTGGCCGTTCGCCATGGCCACGCCGTGCCCGGCCCAGGTCAGCATCTCCACGTCGTTCGGCATGTCCCCGAACGCGATGACCTGCTCGCGCTTCACCCCGAGCCGTTCCGCCACGTCGGCCAGACCGGACGCCTTCGTGACGCCGTGCACCGCGATCTCGACCAGGCCGTTGTTCGTGGAGTAGGTGAGGTCGATCTCGCCGTGCAGCACCTCGTTGATGGCAGTCGCCATCTCCGCGCTGGTCATGGCGCTGTTGCGGGCGAGCAGCTTGGTCGCGGGGAAGCCGAGCGTCTCGGCGCGGGTGAGACCGCTGTGCGGGCCCTCCGGCCACGGGTGGGTGTAGCTGACCTCGGCGACGAACGTCCTGTCGTCCTTCGGCGTGCCCACGAGCTCGACCGCGTACGTGCAGTCGTCCAGCACGCTGTCGATGGCGGCCACGATGTCGTGCAACTGCACCGGGCTGAGTGTGCGCGCCCAGACGATCTCGTCACGGCCGATGTCGTAGAGCACCGCACCGTTGGCGCAGACGGCGAGCCCGTCCAGACCGGCTTCCTCGGCGATCCTCGGGACCCAGCGCGGCGGCCGTCCGGTGGCCAGCACGAACGGGACACCCGCGGCGAGCACCCGCGCGACGACCTCCGCGGTCCGTGCGCTCACGCGCTCCTGAGGGTTGAGCAGGGTTCCATCGACGTCGGAGGCGACCAGGCGCGGCTGTTCCACCCCGCCATCTTGCCTCCTCGACTGGCGAGTCCAAGTTCGTCGGAGGCTGAACAGCTGGTTACCGTACGTCCGTGCGCGCAGGAATCGTGATTCTCCCGGAACATCGCTGGTGGATCGCCGAACCCAAGTGGCGCGCGGCCGAGGAGTACGGGTTCCACCACGCGTGGACCTACGACCACCTCGGCTGGCGCACGCTGGTCGACGGTCCCTGGTTCGGTGCGGTCCCGACCCTGACAGCGGCCGCGATGGTCACCTCGCGCATCAGGCTCGGGACGTTCGTCGCAAGCCCGAACTTCCGCCACCCGGTGCCGTTCGCGCGGGAGCTGCTGACCCTCGACGACGTGTCCGACGGGCGCTTCACGCTCGGGGTAGGCGCAGGTGGGGCCGGGTACGACACGGTCGCCCTCGGCGCGGAGCCGCTGCTACCGCGCGACCGCACAGCCCGCTTCGGCGAGTTCGTCGAGCTGCTCGACCAGCTGCTGGTCAAGGACCGCACGTCGTGGCACGGCAAGTTCTTCTCGGCGGAGGAAGCCCGGAGTGCCCCCGGCTGCGTGCAGCGGCCGCGAGTGCCGTTCGTGGTCGCCGCGAACGGTCCGAAGGCGATGACCGTGGCGGCGAGGTTCGGCCAGGGCTGGGTCACCACCGGACCGCCGACCGAGGACCACGAGACGTGGTGGCGCGGCGTCGCGGAGCTGTCCGAGCAGTTCACTGAGACGTTGGCCACGCACGACCGCGGTCCACGGGTGAACCGCTACCTGAACCTCGACTCGGCCCCGGTGTACTCGCTGTCCAGCGTGGAGTGCTTCGTCGACGCCGTGGGCAGAGCTGCTGAGCTGGGCTTCACCGACGTGGTGTCGCACTGGCCCCGGCACGACGGCATCTACGCCGGCAGCGAGCAGGTCGTGGAGAACATCGCCGCGGACGTGCTGCCCGCGCTCGATCGGCACCTGTAACGGCAGAGCGCTGAACTAGATTTCGTCACCGTGCGCTCTGTTGTGGTGATCGGTGGCGGAATCGTGGGGCTCGCGGTGGCGGCCGAGCTGGCATCGCGCGGTGATCGCGTCACGGTGCTCGAGAAGGAGAACCGCTGGGGTGCCCACCAGACGGGCCACAACTCGAACGTCGTGCACGCGGGGTTGTACTACAAGCCTGGTTCGCTCAAGGCCCGGATGTCCGTGGCCGGCAACGCGTCGATGATCGCGTTCGCGCGCGAGCACGGCGTTCCGGTCGAGGTCTGCGGCAAGCTCGTCGTCGCGACCTCCGCCGACGAACTGCCCCGGCTGCACGCGTTGGCCTCGCGTGCCGAGGCCAACGGGGTGCCGGCGAAGCTGATCTCCGCCGAGGAGGCTCTCGAGTACGAGCCCGAGGTGGCCTGCGTGGCCGCGTTGCGGGTGGAGAGCACCGGGATCATCGACTACTCCGCGGTCTGCGCCGCGTTGGTGCGGCAACTGGACGGGCACGACCTGCGGCTGGCGTCGCCCGCGCTGGCGATCCGGACGGCGGGTGCCAAGGTCGAGGTCGCGACGCCGCAGGGTGTCGTGCGCGGCGATGTGCTGGTGAACTGCGCCGGCCTGCAGAGCGATCGGATCGCGCGGCTGGCCGGGCTGTCGCCCGCCGCCACGATCGTGCCGTTCCGCGGGGAGTACTACGAGCTCCGGCGGACGTCGCTGGTGCGCGGGCTGATCTACCCGGTGCCGGACCCGACCCTGCCGTTCCTCGGTGTGCACCTCACCCGCATGCTCGACGGGTCGGTGCACTGCGGGCCCAACGCGGTGCTGGCGTTGCGGCGCGAGGGGTATCGGTGGAGCGACATCTCACCGGGCGACGTCCTCGACATCGCCCGGTTCCCCGGCACCTGGAAGCTGGCCCGCCGGTTCGCCCGGACCGGCATCGACGAGGTGCTGCGATCGCTGTCGCGGCGCCGGTTCGCCGAGTCGCTGGCCCGGCTGGTCCCCGCCGTGACCGAGCACGACCTGGTGCGGGCGGAGAGCGGTGTGCGCGCTCAGGCCATGCTCCCCGACGGGTCGCTCGTCGACGACTTCCTCATCGAGTCCGCACCCCGTCAGGTGCACGTCCTGAACGCGCCCTCACCGGCGGCGACGAGCGCGCTGGAGATCGCGCGCCACATCGCCTCGCTCACCTGAGACCGCTTGGGGGACCGCTCACTTGAGCAGTGCGAGCCCGCCCATGAACGGCCGCAGCGCCACCGGGACGTTGACGGAGCCGTCGGCGTTCTGGTGGTTCTCCAGGATCGCGACGATCCACCGCGTGGTCGCCAGCGTGCCGTTGAGCGTGGCGGCGATCTGCGACTTGCCGTTCTCGTCGCGGTAGCGCACGTTCAGGCGGCGGGCCTGGAACGTCGTGCAGTTCGACGTCGACGTCAGCTCGCGGTACTTCTGCTGCGTCGGCACCCACGCCTCGCAGTCGAACTTGCGGTGCGCCGACGTGCCGAGGTCACCCGTCGCCGTGTCGATGACGCGGTAGGGCACCTCGATCTTGGCGAGCATCTCCTCTTCCCAGCCGAGCAGCCTGGCGTGCTCCGCCTCGGCGTCCTCGGGCTTGACGTAGGAGAACATCTCGACCTTGTTGAACTGGTGCACGCGGATGATGCCGCGGGTGTCCTTGCCGTACGAACCGGCCTCGCGGCGGTAGCACGACGACCAGCCCGCGTACCGGCGCTCGCCGTCGAGGATCTCGTCGGCGTGGTAGCCGGCGAGCGGCACCTCCGACGTGCCCACGAGGTACAGGTCGTCGGCCGGCAGGTGGTAGATCTCGCTCGAGTGCGCACCGAGGAACCCGGTGCCCGCCATGATCTCCGGCCGCACCAGCGTGGGCGTGATCATGAGCTCGAAGCCGTTGGCCGTGGCCTGCGCCGCCGCCATGTTCAGCAGCGCGAGCTCCAGCTGCGCGCCGACACCCTTGAGGAAGTAGAACCTGCTGCCACCGACCTTGGCGCCGCGCTCCATGTCGATCGCGCCGAGCCTCGTGCCCAGGTCGAGGTGGTCGACGGGCTCGAAGTCGAACACGCGCGGCTCGCCGACCGTCTTGACGACGACGAAGTCGTCCTCGCCGCCGACCGGCGCGTCCGGGTGCACCAGGTTCGGGATCCTGGTGAGGAGCTCGTCGACCTCGGCGGCGGTGGCGTTCTGCTCGGCCTCGGCGGCCTTGACCTCCGCGGCCAGGTCCTTCGCCTTGACCAGCAGCGCGGTGCGGTCGTCGCCCTTGGCCCTGCCGACCTCCTTGCCGAGCACCCTCTGCTCGGCGCGCAGGGTGTCCGCGCGGGAGATGGCGGAACGCCTGCGCTCGTCGGCGGACAGCAGGCTGTCGACGACGCCCTCGTCCTCGCCACGGGCACGCTGCGACGCGCGCACGATCTCCGGGTTCTCGCGCAACACCTTGAGGTCAATCACCCTGCGAAGGGTAGTCCCTGGTGGTTTCCCGCTTCACCCGGATATCCGGTTCGCGCTGTTCAACGAACGGCGAAGCGGTGGCGTTGAAGCGGCAGGAGGTACGCGATGACGAACAAGGTTCCGCCTGACTTCGACCACGAGAAGTTCCACGAACTGGCCACGCGGAAGCCGAACGCGGTCGTGGCGTTCGCCGGCACTCTCCTGCTCGCGGTGATGGGGCTTCCGCAGGAGACGGCGAGGCGGCACGAGCCGAGGTGACCCGCGACGCGAAGGGACCCGGCGCCCCATGAGCACCGGGTCCCTCGACGAAGCGGGTACTAGATGATCGCGACGGCCACCACGAGGCCCAGCGCCACGTGCGCGGCGGCCACGACGACGGAGGCCGGGGCGAAGCGGTCCGACTCGATCAGCGAGCCGATGTCCAGCCGGGTCACCCACTCCAGCAACCGGACGGCCGCGACCTGCACGACGATGCCGAGAAGGCCGTAGATCAGGGACGAGAGCAGGCCCTCGTCGAGCTTGCCCGCCGAGCTGTAGATGGCGACGACGACGATCAGCGCCATCGAGACGAGGCCGGAGGCGGTCACAATGACGGCGTTCGGGGCTCCGTTGCGGACGAGGGCGGACAGCTTGCCCGGGGTCGTCCAGTCGATCGCGTAGAAGCCGAACACCATGAGGACCAGACCGACGACGGCGTACAGCGCGATCGCGCCGATGCCCCGGCCGATGGCCGAGCCGAAGCCGGGGTCCAACGCGAGCGTCGTGTAGTCCATTTCCCGTTCCCTTTCGGAGTCTTACTCAACAATTCGATGCGGCACGAACGCCGCGCCATCGTCGGTCACCAGACCGACCGTTTCCCGGATGCCGAGGCCCGCCGACGTGTCGCCGACGACCCAGGCACCCAACGCGGGGCGGTAGCCGTCGAACTCCGGAAGCGGATCGAACAGCTGGTACACGAAGCCTTCTTTGCCGTACACGCCACCGGTCTGCGTCTCGTGACCGGGAGCGACGATCTGGATGTTCGACCCCTCGCGGCCGAGCAGCGGCTTGCGCACGTACTCGGTGAGCATGCCGGGGTCGTTCAGGTACGCCGGGAGCAGGTTGGGGTGGCCCGGGTACATCTCCCACAGGATCGCGAGCAGCGCCTTGTTGGAGAGCAGCATCTTCCACAGCGGCTCGACCCAGAGCGTGCCGGGCAGCGACTCGACGGCGTGGCGGCCGAACTGCTCCTCGACCACCCACTCCCACGGGTAGAGCTTGAAGACCGTGCCCATCGGCGACTCTTCGAGGTCGACGAACCGGTTGAGCAACGTGTCCCAGCCGACGTCCTCGATCGCGAGACCCACGGTGTTCAGGCCCGCCTCGGCGGCCGTCTCCTGCAGGCAGGCGATGGTGAGGTGGTCCTCGCCGGACGGGTCGGCGCCCGACCAGGTGAAGTGCAGTTCGCTGGAGGGCAGCTTGGCACCGATCTCCGTCCACCGCTCGACCAGGCGCTCGTGCATCGAGTTCCACTGGTCGCTGTCCGGGAAGACGTCTTCCTTCCAGTACCACTGGATGTACGCGGCCTCGAGCAGCGAGGTCGGGGTGTCGGCGTTGTACTCGAGCATCTTCGCCGGGCCGGAGCCGTCGTAGCGCAGGTCGAAGCGCCCGTAGACGTGCGGGTCGCGGCGTCGCCACGACTCAGCGATGTGCGGCCACACCCACTCGGGGATGCCGAAGTCGCGGTAGCGCTCGGTGAGGACGACGTTGTCGACCGCGTCGAGGCACATGGAGTGGAGCAGTTCGACGTCCGCTTCGAGCGAGAGGATGTCGCTCATCTCGAACACGTAGTGCACGGACTCGTCCCAGTACGGACGGTCGGCGCCGTTCGCGTACTTCGCGGGTGAACCGAACACCAACCCCTGGTCCGAGACCGTCCGCTGCCAGTTCGGCCGCGGCTGGGAGGTTTCACGACGCAACTGTGCTCAGCCTCCGGTGCTCTTCGAACCGCTGCTGACGCCGAAGCCGCCGCGCTGGACCGACGTGCCCGACTTCGTCGAGACGTTCGCGCCCTTCGGGATCGTGTAGCTGCCGCCGACGGCCTTCTGGCCGACCGAGCCGGTGCCGCCGTAGTTGTAGCGGTACGAGGTGCCGCCGATGAAGATGAAGCCGCCGCTCGTGTACCCACCGTGGCTGCGGTAGTACGACTCGTCGCAGTAGTCGTCGTCGACGATCACGTTGTTCGAGTCGGTGCACTGCGCGGTGACGTTCTTCGGGCTGGCGGCCGCGTACCAGATCGCGACCAGCGCGACCACGCCGACGGTGACGCCACCGCCGATGAGCAGGCGTTTGCGCGTCTTGCGCTTCTTCTCGAACGCGGCGGACTCGGCTGCGAACCGCTCCTGCTGCGCCTTCAGCGCGGCGGCACGGGCGCGTTGCTCGGCGACCGAGGCCTGGCGCGGCTTGGTCACGCCGGCCTGCTGCTGGCGCACCTTGCCCTTGGTCGGCGGCTGGTTGGGACCGGCCTGCTGCGGCGCAGGCTGGTAGGCCGGCGGCTGGCCGGGCTGTTGAGGCTGGCCGGGCTGTCCCGACGGCGGCCCAGGCTGGGGCGTCGGCTGGCCAGGTCCTGGCAGGTTGTTGTCAGTCATCACCACTCCCGCGGGCAAGGTACCTAGCGAGACAGCTGAAACACGGGCAATTCAGGGACGAGTGTCCTAATAGCAACACTCAACCCCAACCCGGCGCACAGCCGTCTCACACGGCACGGGCATCATGGATGAGATGTCTCCGAGCGCCGGTTGGTTGAGTCGATCCGGTCACATCCGCGACACGCGGCTTGTGATGGCCGGTGCTTTCGTGGGCGCGTTCGGCCTGTTGATGTTGTCCGCGTTCACGTCTGTGCTGGCAGGAGGCCCGCTCAGCACCAAACGCGAGCTCGTCAACGCCGCGTATCAGGCCGTCGCGGGCGAGTGCCTCAACTGGGAGAAACCCGACCTGTCCGACGCGCAGAAGGTCGACTGCGCCGCCGCGCACAAGTTCGAGGTCACCGGCACGGCCGACATCACCGGCGCGTACCCGAAGGAAGCGCCGTTCCCGAACGCCGAGGCCTGGGAGAAGATCGCGCAGGAGAACTGCGCCCAGGCGTCGACCACGTACATGGCGGGCAAGCTCGACCCCAAGGGCAAGTACGGCGTCGGCACCCTGAACCCGGACCAGAACCGCTGGTCGAGCGGCTACCGGCAGCTGAGGTGCGGCCTGCAGGTCACGGCTCCGTCCGGCGCCCCGCTGCCGTCGTTCGGCAGCGCGAAGACCCAGGACCAGTCCGCCGTCTACGACCCGGGCGTCTGCGTCGCGCTGGCCGAGAACAACATCGTGGGTGACCCGATCGAGTGCGCCAAGCCGCACGCGTTCGAGATCGTCGGTGTCGTGCAACACGCCGAGGGCGCGTTCGTGGCGCTCGAGGCGCAGGACGCCCTGATGTCCGAGAAGTGTGCGGCGATCGCCACCGAGTACACCGGCGGCGCCGACCTGAAGGCCAAGAACCTGCTGGTCACGTGGGACACGCGTGCCGAGGAGAGCTGGGCCGTCGGTTCCCGCAAGGCCAACTGCAAGATCGGCGCGGTCCCCCAGGGCACCAACCTGGTGGCGTGGGAGGGCACGGTCCGCAACCCGAACGGCGCGCCGCTGACCACCGCGAACCCGCCGCAGACCACCTCGGTCAAGGCCCAGGACGAGCCGACCGGCGCGCCGCTGCACTCCGAGTCGGGCAAGCCGCCGTCGGAGTCCGGCAAGCCCTCCGGCTCCGACCAGCCCGACAAGCCGTCCTCCAGCGCCCCGACCACGACCACCGAGAACCGATGACCGTCGAGATGACCAGGGCTCGCTTCGACGAGCTGGTCGAAGAGGCGCTCGACCTGGTCCCGCCCGACTTCGTGCACGCGATGAACAACGTCGTGGTGCTGGTCGAGGACCGCAACCCCGACGAGCCGTCACTGCTCGGGCTCTACCAGGGCATCGCGCTGACCGAGCGCAACTCCGACTACGGCGGCTCGCTGCCCGACCACATCTTCATCTACCGCGAGGCGATCCTCGACATCTGCCACACCGAGGAGGACGTGGTGGAGGAGGTCATCATCACCGTGGTGCACGAGATCGCGCACCACTTCGGGGTGGACGACGCGCGGCTGCACGAGCTGGGCTGGGGCTAGTCACCTCCCCCGCACGGGTGAGGATCTTCAGGAAGCGCTCGCCGATCTCCGGCGCTGCTAGCCTCGGGACAGCCGAAGCTGCTTGCTCGAGGATTCAGCCACGCTGCCGTCCCGGCCTTCTCCCAAGCAGTGCAGTGGCTTGGTGGACGGCTTTCTCCCGCGGCTGGACCGAGGCCTTGGACAACCGCGATCGGCGAGGGGCGTTCCCCGACGAGCTCGGACGACGCGGGCTAGATGTCCACGCCCGCCCAGGACCGGCACACCCAGCCGGCACCCTCGGACTCCAGCACCACGACCCCGGTGTTCGGCAGCAGGTTCTCCGCCAACTCCACCGGCACGTTCGACGCGAGCGCCAGCGCGCCCATCCGGCCCGCGCCACCGTGGGTCACCACCATGACGGTGCCGTCGTCCTGGATGGTCGAGATGGCGCCGAGGAACCGGTCCAGCACCTGCTGCCCGGTCTCGCCGCCGCCGGGGAACGCGACGTCCAGGTCGCCCTCGGCCCAGCGGATCACGGTCTCGAGGTAGGTCTTGTAGGCCTCGGTGTCGTTGCGGCCCTCGAGCGAGCCGACCTGGATCTCCTCGATGCCCTGGAGGACCTGGACGGGCAGGCCGAAGCGTTCGGCGGTCGGTGCCGCGGTCTGCTGGGCACGCAGGCCGATGCTCGCGTAGACGGCGGTGATCTGCTCGCCCGCGAGGGTGTCGGCCAGTTCGCGGGCCTGCTTGAGGCCCAGTTCGGTGAGCGGGGGGCCCGGCATGGCCGTGTCCAGCTTGCGCTCGATGTTCGACGCCGTCTCACCGTGCCTGACCAGCAGGAGCTTCACCCGCGCTCGCCCTTTCTGACAGCATCGACCCAGGAGGCGGCTGCGGCGAACTCGGCGTTGTGAGCCTCGACGGGCTCGTGGTCGGCCTTCGGGAAGGACCCGAGGAACCGGATCTCGCGCGAGTGTCGGTGCAGCGCGGCCAGCGCGTCACCGATCCTCGGCTCTGCGATGTGCCCCTCGACGTCGATGTAGAAGCGGTACGTCCCCAGTTTGCCCTTCTGTGGGCGCGATTCGAGGCCGGTGAGATTGATGCCACGCAACGCCAGCTCGGTGAGCAGCTCGGACAGCACGCCCACGCGGTCCGGGGTGGTCACGACGACGCTCGTGCGGTCTGCGCCGGTCGGCTCAGGGAGCTGACCCGGACGGCGCAGCAGCAGGAACCTCGTGCGCGCGTCGGGCACGTCCAGGACGTCCGTGGCGTACTCGTCCAGCTTGTAGTGCTGCACGGCCACCGGGGCGGTCACGGCGGCGTCGAACTCTCCGCGTTCCACCTCGGCGGCGGCCGCGGCGGTCGAGGAGGTGGCGATCGAGGTGACGCCGGGGAGTTCCGCGGCGATCCATTCGCGGACCTGGGCCAGCGCGTGCGGGTGCGAGGCGATGGTCTTGATCTCGGTGGTCCCCGGCCGGACCAGGATGCTGAACCGGACGTCCAGCACGGTCTCGGCCACGGCGACGACCGGCTCGTCGCGCACGAGGGCGTCCAGGGTCGCGGGCACGGCGCCCTCGACGGAGTTCTCGATCGGCACGCACGCGAACTCGGCCTCGCCGGCGCGCACGGCGGCGAACGCGAGCGGGATCGTTTCGACCGGGACCAGTTCGCCCTCGAACCGCATGGCTGCCTGCTCGGTGAAGGTGCCCTGTGGTCCGAAGTACGCAATGCGCGGCATCAGGTCAGCGTAGTGCGGCGATCAGAGGCGGAAATCACGCCTGTGTCCGGCACCAAACCTGGGTTCCGTCAGGACCGTTCGAACTGGAATGCTTGGGGCGTGCCCGCTCTAGCGCCTGAACTCGTGTTGTGCGCGGTCGACGAACCGATGGCGAACGCCTGGCTCGCCGTGGCTGACGGACGCACCGGTGTGCGGGTGCACCGCGGGTCCGTTCTGGACATCCACGCGCAGGCCATAGTCAGTCCGGCGAACTCGCAGGGCTGGATGCGCGGTGGCATCGACGCCGTCTACGCCACGGCCTTCCCCCAGGTCGAGAACAACGTCCGCAGCGCCGTCCTCGCGCTGCACGGCGGTGAGCTCCCGGTGGGCGAGGCGCAGATCGTGGCGACCGGCGAGACCGAGCCGGCGTGGCTCATCAGCGCCCCGACGATGCGCCGGCCCGGCGAACGGCTGCCGGTCGACACCGTTCACCCCTATCTCGCCGCGCGGGCCGTGCTGATGCTCTGGCTCACCGGGCGTCTGGAGGACGGCACGCCGGTGCACGACGCCGTCCACACCATCGCGATGCCGGGTCTGGGCACCGGGGTGGGAGGCGTCGCACCGTCCACGTGCGCGCATCAGGTCGCCGCCGCGTGGGACGAGGCGTTCAACCCGCTGCACGTGTGACGGGAGTTGTCCACAGGACTTGTGCACAACCCTGTGGACAGAGCTGTGGACACTTGTGGACTACTGCCGTGGTGCGACCCATCGTTCGAGGTCGACCTCGTCTGTGATGGGGATGCCGAACTCTCCGACCGCGGGGATCTCGGGCTTGAGCTTGCGCGCCTCACGGACCGCGTCCGGTCTGAACGCCGTGATCTTGAACCCCCGGCGCTGGTAGAAGCGGATCGCGTCGAGGTTGTCGTTCGTGGTCGTCAGGCGCACCCGGTTGCAGCCGAGCGTGCGCGCCTGGCGTACCGCGGCGTCGACCAGCGCGGTGCCGACGCCGCGGCCCCTTCGCAGCGCGTCGATCGTCACGATCTCCAGCTGGTTGTTCGCCACCGCGTAGGTCAGCAGACCCAGCACGTGACCCTGCTTCTCCACGAGGAAGCCCGGCAGACTCGCCGGGAAGAACACCTCACCGTGCGCGACGGAGGTGTGCGCTCCCCATAGCTCGAGAACCAGTCGGGCGACAACTATGCGATCTGCTTCCTCGACCGGTCGTACCGAGCCTTCTGCCATGACAAGAACTGTGCCAATTTGAGTCACGCTCAGGAACAGCCATTCGACGTACGGTGGATTCGTGCCAGTGCGCGTTTTGTTGGTTGACGATCACGAAGTAGTGCGCAGAGGACTGCGCGAGATGCTCGACGACGAGCCCGACATCTCGGTCATAGCCGAGGCCGGGTCCGTCGACGAGGCGGTGACACGTGCCCAGAAGACTCCGCCCGACGTGGCGGTCGTCGACGTCCAGTTGCCGGACGGCAGCGGGGTCGACTTGTGCAGGTCCTTGCGGGACCTTGGCATTCGTTGCCTCGTGCTGACCGCATTCGACGACGAGGAGGCCCTCGTCGGCGCGATCATGGCCGGCGCGTCGGGCTATCTGCTCAAGCAGGTGCGCGGCCAGGACGTCGTCACGGCCGTGCGCGAGGTCGCGGCTGGACGGTCCCTTCTGGACCCCGCGACCACAAGCCGAGTACTCGAACGGATGCGCAATCCCGCCCCGATCGGACTCACCGACCAGGAACAGCGCGTGCTCGAACTCATCGGTGAGGGCCTCACGAACCGCCAAATCGGTGAACGGCTCTTCCTCGCGGAGAAGACCGTCAAGAACTACGTGACGTCCGTTCTGTCCAAACTGGGCATGGAACGGCGGACGCAGGCCGCCGCCTGGGTGGCTAAACGGGGACGGACCAGGTGAGCGTCGTCCCGTTCGGCGAACTCACCACGCGGAAATCACCGCTCGCGGACTTCGCCCGTTCGGCTAGGTGCCGCAGCCCGCGCTGGGTCACGCCGGACGGGATGCCGCACCCGTTGTCCGCGACGCGCAGCAGCAGGTGCTTCTCATCGCGCCGTACGTCGATCTGGACGTGCGTCGCGCCTGAGTGCCGCACGACGTTCGACAACGCCTCACGCAACGCCGCCCGCGCGTCGTCGGCATGCCTGCGCGGCACGTTCGCCAGGTCGCCGGCCACGTGCAGGCGCGGCGCGAAGCCGAGCAGTTCACCGGCCGTGCGGACCTCGGCCTTGATCGAGTCGTGCAGGTCGGCGGAGTCGGCCGGGTCGGTGGTGCGCAGCTTGCGGACGGTCGCGCGGACCTCGGCGATCGTCTCGTCGACCAGGTCGACGGCCTCCTCGATCCGGGCTCGCTGACCCGCGTCGAGCTTCTTGCCCAGCCGGCGTTGCAGCAGGCTGATCTGCACTCCGGCGCCGTAGAGCCGTTGGATGATCACGTCGTGCAGGTCGCGGGCGATCCGTTCGCGCTCCTCGTAGACCGCGACGCGCTGCCGGGCCGTGAAGCCCTCGGCCAGCACGACCGCGAGGCCCGCCTGGGCCGCGAACGCCGTCAGCACGTCCACCGTCTCCTGCGTGAACGGCGGTTTGTCCCTGCGCCGGTACACGGCCAGTGCGCCGATCTTGCGATCCGAGGTGCCGAACGGCGCCACCGCGAACGGTCCGTACACGCGCAACGGCTGCGGCACGTACGGGGCGGTGCGCGGGTCGTTCGTGACGTCGTCCGCCATCACCGGGACGCCCGTGCGCGCGGCCTTGGCGGCGGCACTGCGCGAGCTCAGCGTCGCCACGATCGGCTCGCCCGAGGACGCCTCGACGGTCAGCGTGCCGTCGTCGTCCTCGGTGGCGAGCATGGCGAGACCGAGGTCGGCGTCCGCGATCTCCGCGGCCGCCTCCACCACGAGCCTCAGCACGTTCTCCGGGTCTTCCAGCGCCGCCGACGTGATCTCGGTGGACGCGACGAGCACGCGCCGCGCCAGAGAGGGGTCCATGGTCCTCAACGGTATGCGGGAGTGCCGAGGTCCAGCACCAGGTCCGCCCTCGCCGCCTCGTCCGGGCGGTGCGTGATGTGCAGAACGGTCCTGCCGTCCTGCCCGAGTCGCTCCAGGAGCCGGCGCGCGGTCGGCTCGTCCAGGTGCGCGGTGGGCTCGTCGAGCAGCACCACGTCGGCGTCGTGCAGCAACGCCCTCGCCAGAGCCAGCCGTTGTGCCTCACCACCCGACACCTGGTCGGGCCTGATCACCGTGTCGAGCCGGTCGGCCCAGTCGGGCAGGCACGCGTCGCGCAGGGCCTGGCGCAGCGCCTCGTCGTCGTGCTGACCCGACATCCTCAGGTTCTCCCTCACGGTCGTGCTGACCAGCATCGGCTCCTGCGGGCACCAGGTGGCGCGCGGCAGTTCGACGATCCCCCGCTCCGGCTGGAGGAAGCCCAGGAGCAGCGCGAACAGTGTCGACTTGCCGCTGCCCGACGGTCCCACGATCGCGACGTGCGTACCGGGCTCGATGTTCAGGTGCAGGTCCTTCAACGTCGGTTCGGTCGCGCCGGGCCAGCGGACGTCGACGTTCTCCAGCCGGATCCGCTTGCCCCGCGGCCGTTCGGGTCGCTCCGGCGCGTCGAACTGCAGCCGCGCACTCGCCTCCCGCAACGCCCTGCGCTGCTGGGCGGCGAGCGGCAACGCGGCCAGCGGCTCGGCGAGCGCGAGCGGCACCAGTCCCAGCACCGGGTTGCCGGTCGTGGCGCAGACCAGGGCCGCCGCGCCGGTCGCGAGCAGGACGATCGCCGTGGCCGCGCCCGTGCCGAACGCTTGCCGGCGGGTCTGGCCCGCGAGCTCGACGTCCTCGGTGTGCAACTGAGCCAGCAGGCGGTGGTGGGCGTCGTGCGCGATGAGGTCCGGCGCGGCGCTCAGGGCGTTGATCGTGTCGCGGGCGACCTTGCGGCGGCCCCTGGCGAGCTTCGTGCTGGCCCGCCGCTCGGTCCACACGGCGACCGCGGGTGCGGCCAGACCCGCCGCGAGCAGCAAGCCGCCCAGCGTGAGAGCCGCCGCCGGGTCGATGAACGCGAACAGGATCGTGGTCGCGATACCGGCGCCGATGGCCACAACTGGTGGCACGAGCACGCGCGGCACGAGGTCTCGAACGGTGTCGGTGTCTTCGACGAGCCGTTGCAGGCCATCACGCCGTTGGGTCCGCACGAGCCGCAGCCACAGTTCAGCGCGGAGCTTGTTGGCGAGACGGAACGTCTCGTCGTGGGTGACCAGCCGCTCGACGTACCGCAGCACGCCCTTGCTCAGCGCGAACGTCCGCACGCCCACGACCAGCACCGACAGCGTCAGGATCGGTGGCATCTCGGCGGCGCGCGCGATCAGGTGGGCGGCCAGCGCGGTCAGCGCGATACCGGCGATCGCGGCGAGGATGCCCAGCCCGGCGCCCTTCCACGGGATCGGGAGGCGCTTCGGACGTTCCGGCGCGGTCTCGTCGGTGACGACCCTGGCGAACGTCTCGTCCTCGGTCGCCTCCTTGTCGCGGTGCGAGGCGAGGACGACGGCGGCCGTGGCACTGGCTCGCTTGATCGCTTTGTCGACTTTGCGACTTGTCACCGGGTCGAGGTGCGCGGTCGGTTCGTCGAGGAGCAGCACCGTCGCGCCGTGACGCACCCTCAGCAGAGCGCGCGCGACTGCGACGCGTTGGCGTTCACCGGTCGACAGGTCCGTGATCTGGCGGTCGAGCAGGTGAACAGCCGCGGCCTCGTCCGCGACCTGCTCGACGTCCTCGGCTCCCGGAACCGTCAGCTCCAGCTCGGCGCGTGGGGTGGCGGCGGCGAACGCGGGCTTCTGCGGCACGTACGCGATGTCGCCGGCCACGAACGCGGTGCCGTCCGTCGGTTCGACGAAGCCCAGCAGCACCCCGAACGTTGTCGACTTTCCGGCGCCACTCGCGCCCTCGAGTCGATGAATCTCCCCCGGCCGGACGTCGAAGCTGATGCCGTCGGGCGCGAACCCGCCTCGCCGCAACACGCGCAGGTTGTCGACGTGCACCGAACCACCGGGCAGCCGAGGCCGCGCCTTGTCCTCGTGCTCGACCACTTCGGCAACGCGCCGAACGGCTTCCAGGCCGTCCTCGCTGGCGTGGTGAGCCGCACCGGCCGCACGCAACGGCAGGTAGCACTCGGGCGCCAGGATCAGCACGACCAGCGCGGTCATCAGCGTCATGTCGCCGTGCACGAGCCGGATGCCGACGCCGACCGCGATCAGCGCGACGCTCAACGACGCCGCGATCTCCAGCACCAACGCGCTGAGGAACGCGATCCGGAGCGTGCCCATCGTGGCCTTGCGGTGCTGCTCACCGATCTGCTCGACCGCACCGGCCTGCTGCTTGGCGCGACCGAAGACCGTGAGCACCGGCAGGGCCCGCAGGAGCTCCATGAGCTGGGCCGACAGCAGTTCGGTGACGTCGGCGGCCTTGCGCACGCGCTTCTCCGTGTACCAGCCGATCAACGCGGCGAAGACCGGGATCAGCGGCACGGTGACCGCGATCAGCACGGCCGACGGCCAGTCGGTGAAGAGGATCCACGCACCGGCCAGCGGCGGCACGATCACGGCCGTGACCAGCGCGGGGAGGTAGCGGGTGAAGTAGGCGTCGAGCGCGTCGAGGCCCTTGGTCGCGAGCACCGACAGCTCGGCGGTGCCGCGCTCGGCGATCCAGCCGGGGCCGCGTTCGAACGACTTGGCCAGCAGTTGGGTCCGCAGTTCTTCCTTGGCACCGGCGGCGGCCCGGGCGGCCGCGCTCTCCGTCGCCCACGACAGCCCCGCCCGCGCCAGGATCGCCACGGCCAGCAGCGGAAGGCCTTCGCGGGTGGTGATCACCGACGCCAGCGCGACGGCTTGGGCGACGAGCGCCAGGGAGTTGAGGAACGCCAGCGCGCCCACCCCGACGAGGGCGCGCCTGGCGTTCCTGGAGAGCTGGGGCAGAGCTCCCAGCGGGCCTCGCTTCATCAGTGCGCCGCCGGAATGTGCTGAACGCCGATCCGCTTGCGGAACACCCAGTACGTCCAGCCCTGGTAGACGAGCACCGCGGGCGTGCCGAAGCCGGCGACCCACGTGATCACCTCCAGCGTGTACGGGCTCGACGCGCTGTTGGCGATCGTGAGCGACCACGCGTCGTTGAGCGTCGACGGCAGGACGTTCGGGTAGAGCGAGCCGAACAGGATCGCGACGCTCGCCGCGATCGCGAGGCCCATCAACGCGAACGACTGACCGTCGCGGTCTGCGGCCAGCCGCCACATCGCCAGTCCGAGGATCGCCACGACCGCAGCGGCCCAGAGCCCGGCGACGATCGCGAGGAGTGCCACGAGCGGTAGAAGTGCAACGGGCGCAAGCATCAAAGCCACGCGACGAGCCCGTTCGCGGATCTCGCCCTCGGTCTTCAACGCCGTGAACACCGCGCCGTGCACCAGCGCGTACCCCGCGAAGGCAAGCGCCCCCACGACTGTGTCGAGCCGGATCGCCGCGAAAGGTCCGCCGACGCGGTCGCCGTTCGCGTCGATCGGCAGGCCCAGCACCGTCGTCGAGATCAGCAGGCCGACGCAGAGCGTGGCGATCCACGAGCCCGCGACGATGGTGAAGTCCCAGGCCTTGCGCCAGCGCGGGTTGTCGACCTTGCCGCGGTAGTCGAACGCGACACCGCGGCCGATCAACGCGATGAGGAACAGAGTGAGCGGCAGGTACGCGGCGCTCAGAAGCGCCGCATACCAGCCGGGGAAGGCCGCGAACGTGGCACCGATCGCGACGATGAGCCACACCTCGTTGCCGTCCCAGACCGGCCCGATGGTGTTGATCATGACCCGGCGTTCGCGGTTGTCGCGTCCCAGCACGGGGAGCAACATGCCGACGCCGAAGTCGAAACCTTCGAGGAACAGGTAGCCGAGCCACAGCACGGCGATGAGCACGAACCAGAGCGTTTCCACGATCGCCTCTCCCCTAGTACGCGAACGCCAGGGCGCCGTCGTCGGTCTTCTGGGGCAGCACGCCCGGAATCCCGCCTCGGACGTACTTGCGGATCAGGTAGAACTCCACGACCGCCAGCACGGTGTAGACCGCGGTCAGCGCGATGAGCGAGGTCAGGATCTCGCCGGGTGTGGTCTGACTGACCGCCTGCGCGGTGAACATCCACACCCCGTCGACCCCGCTCGGGTTCGGCACCACCACGAACGGCTGCCGCCCCATCTCCGTGAAGATCCAGCCGAAGCTGTTGGCCAGGAAGGGGGTCGCGATGCCGGCGAGGCCGAGAGCCGGGAACCACCAGCCGGTGGGCGTCCGGTTCTTGCGGGTCAACCAGAGCATGAGGACACCGAGGCCGGCCGAGATGCTCCCGAACCCGATCATCAACCGGAAACCCCAGTACGTCACCGGAAGCGCGGGCACGTAGTCGATCGGCTTGCCGCTGAGCTCACCCAGCCGTTCGTCGACGGGGTAGAACTCGCCGTACTTCTCCTGGTACATCGGGACGAGGTCCTGGATGCCCTTGACCTCGCTGCTGAAGTCGTTGTGCGCCAAGAAGCTCAGCAGTGCGGGCACCGTGATGCTCTTGACGTTCTCGCAGTCGGGCCGGGTGACGTCGCCGACCGCGAAGATGCTGAAGCTGGCGGGCTGTTCGGTGTGGCACAACGCTTCCGCGGCGGCCATCTTCATCGGCTGCTGCTCGAACATCAGCTTGCCCTGCAGGTCACCGCTGATCGCGAGCGCGCTGAACGCGACGACGCCGACCCAGGTGCCGAGCTTGAGCGAGCTGCGCCAGACCTTCTCCTCCTCCGACTTCCGGTGCAGGTGCCACGCGGCGATGCCCACGAGGAACGCGGCCGACACGGCGAACGCGCCGGCGATGGTGTGTGGGAAGGCGGCGAGCGTCGTGTTGTTGGTCAACACGGCCCAGATCGAGGTGAGGCGCGGGCGGCCGTCGTGCATCTCGATGCCGACGGGGTGCTGCATCCACGAGTTGGCGGCGAGGATGAAGTACGCGCTGGCCATCGTCGCGAGGCTGAACGCCCAGGCGCAGGCCAGGTGGACCTTCTTCGGCAGCTTGTCCCAGCCGAAGATCCACAGACCGAGGAACGTCGACTCGACGAAGAAGGCGACGATCCCCTCCATCGCGAGCGGAGCGCCGAACACGTCACCGACGAACCGCGAGTAGGCGCTCCAGGCCATGCCGAACTGGAACTCCTGCACGATGCCCGTCACGACGCCGGCGGCGAAGTTGATCAGGAGGAGCTTCCCCCAGAACTTCGTCATCTTGTAGTAGCGCTCGTTGCCCGTGCGCACCCACGCGGTCTGCATCCCTGCCACCAGCAGGGAAAGGCCGATCGTCAGCGGCACCATCAAAAAGTGGTAGACGGTGGTGATGCCGAACTGCCACCGCGCGAGTTCGAGTACTTCCACGTCTTCGAGCGTAGGTGTGGATCATGGGCTCCATCAGGTACGACGGTCCCGTCCACGCTCGGGACCAAGGTCCCGTGCGCGAAGTCACGCCTTGTGGGTGACATGCGTCGGTTACGATGTGTGCGCCAGAGGGGAGTAGTTCCCACCGGAGCAGTCAGCCGGTGGCGTGGTGATCGACATACTGATCCGCCTTCGCGCAGATCCGGTCCCACACCCGTTCCTCGGAACGGGCGAACGAGACCTCCGGCCAGGTTGCAGCATGCCTGGTCGGGGTCTGTCGCGCCTCCGTCCGGGAACGTACTCGGACGTGGAGGACCTCGTGGCCACTTCATTGCTCGCGTTCATCACCGCCTTCGCGGTGGTGTTCCTAGTCGAGCTACCCGACAAGACCATGGTCGCCACCCTGGTCCTGACCACGCGTTACCGCGCGTGGCCGGTGTTCGTCGGCGTCGTCGCGGCCTTCGCCGTGCAGAGCGTCGTGGCCGCCGCGTTCGGTTCGGCGATCACCCTGCTCCCCGACCGCGTGGTGGCGGGCGTGGTGGCCGCGCTGTTCGGCGTGGGCGCGTTCATGCTGCTGCGCGAGGGCTTCTCCCGTGACGAGGACTCGGCCGACGAGGCGGGGACCAGTGCGTCCGTGCCGTTCTGGCGCGCGGCCCTGACGTCGTTCGGCGTGCTGTTCGCGGCCGAGTGGGGCGACGCCTCGCAGCTCGCGACCGCCGGCATCACCGCCCGGTACGGCGAACCACTCGCCGTCGGTCTCGGTGCCTGGCTGGCACTGGTCGCCGTGGCCGGGCTGGCCGTCCTGGTGGGACGCAAGCTCGCCGGGCGATTGCCCACGCACTGGATCCAGCGGGTGGCCGGGGCGATCTTCGCGGTGTTCGCCGTGATCGCTCTGACTCAGGTTTTCTAGGGCTACCAGACCGGACGGAGCCCTGGCTGGTCCTCGCCGTGGACGTGCCGCAGGTACGCGGCGAGGCCTGACTTGATGGTGGCGAGGGTGTCGTCCCCGATCGCCTCGGCCATCTCGCTCTCGAGGTCCGCCCACAGGTTGTCCGCGAACTTCAGGTAGTCGCGGCCCTTCGTGGTCAGCGTGACGTACTGCGCGCGCTTGTCCGTCGGGTGCGGCTCCCGCAGCACGTAACCCCACTCGTCCAACTCGGCGACGATCTTCGCGGCGGCCTGCTTCGTGACGCCGAGGTGCTGTCCGATGTCGACGGTCGTCGCGCGCCTCTCCTTGAGGAACCGGAAGACGTAGCCGTGGGCGGGGCGCAGGGGTTCGAGACCGATCTGGCCGAGCCGGTCGTGGAACTGGTCGCCCAGGGCGCGGTACGTCATCGCCAGCAGCATCGGCACCGGTTCCATCAGCGGGTTCCCGTTTCGAGGTAGACAACCTAGTTGACCTTATTCTAAGGTTAGACAACTTGGTTGACTACTTTGGAGGTTGTCTTGCTGGTGACTGGGGATTCCGCCGCGCTGCACGAGTTCGGCGGCTTCGAGTTCCGCTCCCTGGCCGTGCCGTCGCGCGGTAGTTCGGAGATCGCGCTGTGGACCGTCGACGTGCCGGAAGGCGGCGACGGGACGCCGCACCGCGCGTCGAAGGAGGAGGTGTTCTACGTGCTGTCCGGATCGGTGACGATCCAGGGGCAGACGGCCGGGGCCGGCGACGCCATCGTGGTGCCGCCGAACACCGAACTGGCGCTGACCGGCGGGCCGGCGCGGGTGCTGGTGGCCACGTCGGTCGGGATCCAGGGGACGTTGGCGGACGGTCGGACGATCACGCCGCCCTGGTCGGTCTAGTTCGCCGGGGAGCCGTCTTCCCTCGGCGGTTCCGGCGCGGTGTCCGGGACCTCTTCGCGCAGGTCGTGGGCGATCTTCTTGGCCTCGTCGATGAGGTGCTGGGAGTCGTCGAGGAGGCTCTCGTCGGGCGGCGTGAGGTCTCCGGGCGGGGCGGCGAGGCGGTCCTCGTCCGGCACGGCGGCACGCTCTTCGTCCGGCACGGCGGCGCGGTTTTCCTCAGGTGCGGTCACGCCTGTGGGATCGGCGCATCCTCGGATCGTGAAACCCCGGACAGCAGGCCGCGGACGTGGGCGGCGAGGCGTTCGGCGATCTCCAGGTCCCACTCGTCGTCGGCTGCCGGTTGCGGCGTTTCGCCCGCCACCACGCGTTCGCCGAGCAGGCGGCGTTCGGCCGGGGTGAAGTCGGTGATGGCGCGGCGGAGCAGGGGCAGGGCGTCGTCGAACGCCTCGCCGCGCAGGCCGCTGAGCCACTCGTCGATGAGGCCGAAGAGACGTGGGTCCGCTGCCAGGAGTGTGGCCGAACCGCGGAGGAAGCCCGCGACGAAGGCGGTGGCGACGCTCCTGTGCAGGCGGGTGGCCACGTCGTCGCTCGTCAGTTCGCCCGCCTCCCAGAGCAGGCGGGTCGCCCTGCCCGTCGGAAGGCCGTGGGCCTCCGCCTTCACCAGGGCGTGCAGGGCTCGCCGCCAGGTCTGCTGGTGTTCTTCGTCGGCTGCGAGGCGGGCGGCCTCGTGGGCGCCGTCCACGACCTGCAGCGCGTGTTCCGCCGTTTCGTCGTCGATGCCCCGGCAGGCGATCGGGAGGCCGACCGCTCCTCGGGTGAGCAGGCCGTGCAGGGCGACGCGGAGCAGTTCCGGGTCGGTGCCGCGGACCGAGCCGTAGCGGACCGTCCTCGCCAGGTCCGGGAGGGCGGCCAGGAGTTCGAGGGCGTCGGTGGCGAGGGCCGCGCAGCGGTCGAGCGCCTTGCGGGCCTCGGCTACGGCCTTCGGCAGTTCGCAGCCGACGGACTTGGTGAGGGTCGCGGCCGCGTCGGCCACGCGCTGGGCGTCCTTGGCCGCCTGGGTCAGGACGGTCTCGGCTGCCGTGTGGACGGTGGTGCCGTGGCGGGCGGCGACGGCCACGGACACGGCGAAGATCGGGTCCCAGCGGAGCTGCCACACCTCGGCGAAGGTGCCGAGGGAGTTGGACTGGTCCGGCTTGCCCCACGGCACGCCCAGGACCTCCAGGCGCTGCAGGAGTTTCGAGCGTTCGCGGTCGGTCTCCTTGCGGAGGTCCAGCTTGAGCTGCTTGGGCTGGACCTCCGCCGGGAGGCGCAGTTTGCGTTGCAGGCGCTGGAGATCCGCGGCCAGCGGGGAGCGCGGAACGGCCTCGCCCACCTCGCCGAGGCGTTCACCCACCACGAGTTTGCGGTGTACCAGCCGGAGGTGGATCTCCTCGCCTCCGCAGAGGACGGCGAGCGCTGCCTCGTTGACCTCGCTCAGGCCCGCACTGGGACGTTCCCGCAGTGCCGCAAGGGTTTCTGCCAGACGGACGGCTTCCACCGCGCTCGCGGTCGAGGCCGGGAGGTCTTCTTCCCTGAGCACCGCCGCGGCTTTCGCGAACCAGCGTGGGACGACGTCGGCTCGGTGCTGCCAGAGGTGGGCGTACCAGCCCGGGGAGTCGACGCCCGCGCCGTAACCCGACTCGGCGGCCAGCTGGCCGTGGCTCCACGGGACCCAGGTGCCGGAGATCCTGCGGCGGCGCAGGCCTTTGAGCAACGCGGTGTCGGCGGCGACCGTCGGTTTGGTGAGCAACGCCGGGACGTGCCAGGCGCCGCAGACCACGACTATCGGGCCGTCGGTCTCCCTGCGCGCCTTGCGGATCGTCTGACGCATGAACGCTTCTCGTCGGAGAGTGCGTTCACCTACTTCGGTCTCGAACTCCGCGCGCACCGCGACCATGGCCTCGGCGATGGCGTTCGCGAGGTCGAGCGGATCGGACGCGCTGTGCTCGACCACGTCCTCCCACCAGCGCTCCGGGTCGTCGAAGCCCGCGGCCTCGGCCAGCAGGCCGATCGGGTCGACGTTGCCGCTCGGGCCGTCGTCCCCGATCGACGCCGCGGCCGGCAGGTCGAAGAAGCGCGCGGTGACACCGTTCTCGCTGGCGTACTTCAGCGCCTGCCACTCCGGGGAGAACTCGGCGAACGGCCAGAACGCGGCGTTCTCGGGCTCGGTCTCGTCGTGCAGCAGGATCGCGACCGGCGGAGTGAGCGCGTGGACGTGTTCGAGCAGCGCGTCCGCTTCCGGTGGCCCCTCGATCAGGATGAGCGCCGGGCTCGTCTGCGCCAGCGCCCGCTCGACCATCCGGGCCGAGCCGGGGCCGTGGTGCCGGATGCCGAGGAGGACCGGCTCAGTCACCGCTGGCGTCCAGGCAGGCCCGGTAGAGGTCACGCCACTCGGCACGCTCCTTCAGCACCGTCTCCACGTACTCCTGCCAGACCGTCGCGTCCGACACCCTGTCCTTGATGACGGAGCCGATGAGGCCGCTCGCGAGCTCGTCCGCGCCCAGCGTGCCGTCGCCGAAGTGGCCGGCGAGCGCCATGCCGTTCGCGATGACCGAGATCGCCTCGGCCGTGGACAGGCTGCCGCTCGGCTTCTTCAGCTGCGTGCGACCGTCCACAGTGGAACCGTTGCGCAGTTCGCGGAAGATCCGCACGACGCGGCGCACCTCGTCGAGCGCGGGCGGTTCGGCGGGCAGCTGGAGCGCCTTGCCGAGCTGCTGGGCCCGGGTGATGACGATCTCGACCTCGGCGTCCTCGGTCGCGGGCGGCGGCAGCACTACGGTGTTGAAGCGCCGCGCGAGCGCCGACGACATCTGGTTGACGCCCCGGTCGCGGTCGTTGGCCGTCGCGATGACCGTGAAGCCCGGCACCGCCTGGACCTGCGAGTTCAGCTCCGGCACCGGCAGCGACTTCTCGCTGAGCACCGTGATGAACGAGTCCTGCACCTCGGACGGCATGCGCGTCAGCTCTTCGACCCGCACGACCGTGCCCAGCTGCATGCCACGCATGACCGGGCTGGGCACGATCGCGTTCTCGCTGGGGCCCTCGGCGATGAGACGGGCGTAGTTCCAGCCGTAGCGGACCTGGTCCTCGCTCGTGCCGGCCGTGCCCTGGACCACCAGCGTCGAGTCGCCGCTGATCGCCGCCGCGAGGTGCTCGGACAGCCACGACTTGGCCGTGCCCGGCACACCGACGAGCAGCAACGCCCGGTCCGTGACCAGCGTGCCCACCGCGACCTCGACCAGCCGGCGCGAGCCCACGTACTTCGGCGAGATCACGGTGCCGTCAGGCAGCGTGCCTCCCAGGACGTAGGTGACCACGGCCTGCGGAGAGAGACGCCAGTTGGGCGGCCGCTGCCGGTCGTCCTGGGCCGCGACGGCCTCGAGCTCGGCGGCGTACTGCTGTTCGGCCGTCGGCCTGAGCACGGCGGTCACGGGGCCTCCTGGGGCTCGGATGGCGCGAAGGACTCGCGAAGGCGGATGCGGAGGCGGAGAACCTCCAATTCCAGGGAGTTCTCCGGCCAGCGACGGGTCAGAGCCTCCCAGCTCGCGCCGAGCAGGTCCGCGTCGCCCCGCGCCAGCAACACCGCCGGCGGACGCCCCGCCCGCCACCGCGGGTCGGGCAGTGCGGAGTAGCGGTGCATCAGCGCGCGGGTGGTCTCGGGCGACCACGGCGCCGGCAACTGGGCGCAGGCGTGGTCGAGGAGGTCGTAGTGCCAGTTCTTCGACACCGCCACCACCGCCTGCTCGGCAACGGAGGCGGGCAGCGCGGCCAGCATCTCCAGCTGCTCCATGCCGGTCAGCGTCTCGGCGGCGGCGACGGCCCACGGACGCGGATCCTTGGCCGCGGCGAGCTGGTCGGCGACGCCTCTGAGCAGCGCACTGGCCCACGGCCCCCTTCGGAGCACGTCGGCGGCCTTGGCGTCGTCGGCCTTGAGGGTCGAGGTCCAGTACGACGGCGGCACACTGGCGGCCGCGGCCCGGATGCGACCGGCCACGCCCTTCTCGGACCCGTCACGCATCAGGTCCCGCAGCTCCGCCTCGTCGGCCGGCCCGGTCCACAGCTCGTCCGGCCGGATGTCGAGCCCGTCCGAGGTGAGGCGGAGCCCGTGCCGCAGGCGGTGTGCCGCACGGGCGCCGAGCCTCGTCGGCCGCAGCTTGCGCAGCAACCGGAGGGCCTCGTCGTGAACGGCCGCCGCCTTGTCGTCGAGGGCCGCTTCGAGCAGCCGTTCGTCCTGCGGGCCGAGACCGGTCTCCAGCGCGCTGATCAGCACCTGGCGGTCGGCGGAGCGGCGCGACTGGTGGAACTCCCGCGCGATGAACGCGCCGACCTCGTGCGGGTCGGCCTTGCGCTTGCGCCGCAGCGCCCGCACCCGTTGGGCGCTGGGCAGGTCGAGGATCTCCTCGAGCGGGACCTCGTCCACGAGCGGCGTGGCACCGCTCGCCCAGGACCAGCCGGGCCGGGTGTTCGCGAGCCAGCGACCCCTGGTGCCGAGGACCTCCACGACCGCCGCCCGCAGCCCCGGCCGGGCCGTGCCGAGGGCGAGCAGGGCGGGGAGCATGCGGTGCTCGGCCACGACGTTGCCCGCCTTGGCTAGGGCGCACCACTCGGTGAGCAGGACCTCGTCGTCGAGACTCATGATCGCTTCGAGGACGGCCTTGGCCGCCGGTCTGGGGAGGGTGGCGGACTCGGGTGGGGCGAGCGGCAACGGCTCGGCTGACGCTTCCTGCGGGAGCGTGGCGCCGAACGCGGCCACGCCGAGGGTGGCGCAGTCGGACAGCAGGGTCGCGGGGTCGCCGCCGCCTCTCGTGGTGCCGATGAGGAGGTCTTGGACGGTCTGGGACCACTCGGCCTTCACGCGGCCACCTCCGGGGTGTGGAGGGGCTGGGTGGGCGACGGGGTGGGGCGGCGGGTGCTGGGTGGCGCGGCTGAGGGGTGGATGCGGGCGGCGGGATGGCTGCGGGCGGCGGGATGGCTGCGGGCGGCGGGATGGCTGCGGGCGGCGGGATGGCTGCGGGCGGCGGGATGGCTGCGGGCGGCTCGGGGCGCGGCGGTGACGCGGCAGGCGGCAGGCGGGGTCTGACGGCAGGCTGCGGGCAGCGCGGCCCACGTTCGGTGGGCGTGCCCGGAAAGCGGCGTACAGGCTGTAGCGGTCACGCCACCACCTCCAGGGTGCCGTCCACTGCGATGGCCCCCAGCCGCAACGCGTGGCCGTCCCACAGCCCCCACGCGTCGAACGGCACGCCACCGGTCAGCGCCAGGGCCATGTCGAGGCCCGTGTCGTCGCGCACCGGCAGCCCGTGGCCGGAGGCGTCGACCAGAGAGCCTCCGTGCAGCCGGACCGAGGTGCAGCCCAGGGGGAACAGACGTTGCCATGGATCGGCCGTCAGCATCGGTTCCAGGGACGCCAGGGAGGTGCGCCACGACGGCGGGGCCGGCACCGGGTCCGGGGGCCTCGAGGCCTCCAGTTCGCCCAGGGCCACCCGGTCCGACGCCGGGTAGGGGTGGACGAGGGCCGAGGACTCCAGGCCGTGGGGCAGGAGCGGGACCGGGGCTCCCACGGCGGAGTGGCGGATCGCCACCACCCAGCGGGACGTCTGGCGGCCCCAGCACCACTGGCGGACCGTGCGGACGCGGCCGTCGTCGGTCTCCAGTCGGAGCAGGGCCACCCAGCGGTCGAACACACCTGGCGTGGCGCGGACGGTCTCCTCCGGGATCGTCACGCCCAAGCGCGACCTGGGCTGCACGAAGCAGAGCAGGTGCAGGCCGCCGAGGCGGTCGGCCACGTCGGAGGTCCAGCGCGGGCCCGAGCGGGCGACGATCTCCTGGATCTCGGCCACGGCGGCGGCCACGCCGGGGACCTGGGCGTCGATCATGCGGGCGATGAACGCCTGCCACCACGAGGCCGGGCGGCCCGGCAGGGAGGCGATGCCGGCGGAGGCCACGTCGAGCAGCCAGTCGCGCAGGCCCTCGATGCCCGACGACATGGCGTTGGCGCGGTTCGCCGCCGTCTTCTCGCGGGAACGGAGGCGCCGGGCCACCGCCTCGGGCGACGAGTCGAGCTCACGGGCGGCGCGGCGGGTGGTCCACTCCTCCACCCACTCGGGCGGAAGGGCGTCCGGGAGGTCCAGTTCCTGCAGGCTGACGGCGTGCTTGCAGGGGAACTTGCGGGACGGGCACGTGCACTTGGCCGAGCCCGCGGCCAGGTCGACGCACACGCGGTACGGCAGCGAGCCGGAGCCCGAGTAGAGGCCCCACAGCACCGGCAGGGCCTTGCCCAGGCCCTGCCAGCGCATCGGAACTGCTCGTGTCCTCACGAGACCAAAGTAGCGAGGACCCCCGACAGAAAATCAGGCCGGACCGCGACGGGCCCAAGTCCACGCGTACGCCGGGTCCTCGGAGGCCTCCGCCGCCTCGCCCAACTCCAGCGGGCGGAACGTGTCCACCATGACCGCGGTCTCGTCGAAGTAGTCGACGCCCAGCGAGGCTTCGACGGCTCCCGGCTGCGGTCCGTGCGTGCAGCCGGACGGGTGCAGCGACAGCGAACCGATGCCGATGCCCGAGCCCTTGCGCGCCTCGTAGTTGCCGCCGACGTAGAACATCAACTCGTCCGAGTCGACGTTCGCGTGGTTGTACGGCACCGGCACGGACAACGGGTGGTAGTCCACCTTGCGCGGCACGAACGAGCACACGACGAAGTTCGGGCCCTCGAACGTCTGGTGCACGGGCGGCGGCTGGTGCACGCGGCCGGTGATCGGTTCGAAGTCGCGGATGTTGAACGCCCACGGGTACAGGTGCCCGTCCCAGCCGACGACGTCGAACGGGTGGTTCGCGTAGGTGAAGCGCGTGAGGCCGGCACGGTGCCGCACGAGCACGTCGACGTCCTCGCCCTCCACCACCAACGGCTCCTCGGGCCCCCGGATGTCGCGCTCGCAGTAGGGCGAGTGCTCCAGGAACTGCCCGGCCTTGGACAGGTACCTGCGCGGAGGCCCGACGTGCCCGGTCGCCTCCAGCACCAGCAACGACATCGGGGACGACGGCACGACCCGATAGGTGCACGAGGTCGGGATCACGACGTAGTCGCCGTCGCCGACCGTCAACGCCCCGTAGATCGTCTCGATGACACCCGAACCGGACTGCACGTACAGCAGCTCGTCACCGAATGCGTTGCGGTACAACGGAGACGGCGCGTTGGCGACCACGAATCCAATGGTCACGTCCGGGTTCGAGAACAGCTTGCGCCGCCCGGTCACCGCGTCGACCTCGTCAGAAGCCCAGGTCAGATCCGTTGTCTTGAAGTGCCGCGGCTTCAGCGGGAGGTTCGGCGAAGCGGTCCCGCGCTCGTCCTTCACCGTCTCCGCGTTGACGATCGCGGTCGGCAGGTACCGGTGGTAGAGCAGGGCCGAATCGGCCGAGAACCCCTCGACCCCCATGAGCTCTTCCGCGTAGAGGCCACCGTCCGGTTTGCGGAACTGGGTGTGGCGCTTTCGGGGGATCTCTCCCACCTGGCGGTAGTAAGCCATGAGTGCTCTCCGGGTCCTTCCAGGGCGTTCGATTATCGGACATCTTTGTTCACTTACCGATACCCAGCTAGCGTGTCAGCCGTGTCAAGCGCTGTCGAACTCCGTGCGCCCGGTCCGCGCGGTACTCCGCCCCTGCTCGCGAGGCTTGTGGACGATGCCGCGCTGTTCCCTCCGGGGAACGCGTCGATGCCCGACGCGGTGCGCGGTCACCTCGACGGACGCGTCGGTGACTTCTCCGGCGTCATGGGCCTCTTCCTCTGTCCCGCCTCCCGTCTCGCCGAACTGATCACCGAACTGATCAAGGTGAAGCCGGCCAAACCCATCGCTCTGAGCCTCGTGATCGACACCGGCCTCGGCGGCGTGCCGAAGGCCGTGTCGATCGTCGAGAGCAGAAGCGAGCTCCTGGCTCTGCGCATGGTCGAGATGCCCGCACCGTCCGATGTGGACGAGGTGTGGCTCGAACGCGTGTCGGAGTTCGTCCCCGAGGACGTCATCCGCGTCGTCGAACCCCGCCGCGGCGGTGCCGAGTGGCTCGACGGCGTTCGCCGGGTCATCGAGCACGGCAGCTGGCCCAAGCTGCGCTGCGGCGGTCTCTCCCAGGAGAACTTCCCGAGCGTCGAGGAGGTCGGTGACTTCCTGTCCGTCGTCAGCGGTGGCGGCGTCGCGTTCAAGGCGACGGCGGGCCTGCACAAGGCCGTCCGCTACACCGACGAGCAGGGCTTCACCCACCACGGCTTCCTGAACCTCCTCGTGGCCACCGCGCGGTCCCTCAGTGGCCGCGACGTCCGCGAGGCGCTCGCGAGCACCGACGCCGAGGCTCTCACCGCCGAGGCCAAGGCGCTCAGCGACCAGGCCGCGCACGCCGTGCGCGGTGTGTTCGCGAGCTACGGCTCGTGCTCGCTCGCCGAACCTGTCGCCGACCTCGAGGGGCTTGGACTGCTGTGAGCTGGATCAGCGACCCGAACTTCACCGAGGACCAGCCGTTCGGACCGCAGACCCTCCCCTACGGCGTCGTCGACGGGGGCGTGGCCGTCCGCGTCGGCGACCGCGCGTTGCTCCTCAAGAGCCTCGCGCTGGGCAAGTGCAGCGAGTACGTCCAGGAGGACTCCCTGGACCCGCTGCTCGCCGCCGGCAGGCCGGTCTGGAGCGTGCTGCGCGCCAAGCTCAGGGAGATCGTCACGGCGAGCTCGGCCCCCAAGGGCGCGGAACTCGTCGGGATCGAGACGGCGAAGCTGCCGTTCACGGTCGGCGACTACGTGGACTTCTACAGCAGCAGGCACCACGCGGAGAACGTCGGCAAGATGTTCCGCCCCGACGGTGACGCGCTCACGCCGAACTGGACGCACCTCCCGATCGGCTACCACGGCCGCGCGGGCACGGTGTACGTCTCCGGCACGGAGATCGTCCGCCCGAACGGCCAGAAGCGCGGCAGCGAGGGCCCGAAGTTCGGGCCGTCGGAACGCCTCGACATCGAGGCCGAGGTCGGCTTCGTCTGCGGCGGCCCGAAGGCGGCCAACGTGTCCACGAGCAGGGCGGCCGAGCACGTCTTCGGCGTCGCGCTGGTCAACGACTGGTCGGCCCGCGACATCCAGGCGTGGGAGTACCAGCCGCTCGGCCCGTTCCTCGCCAAGTCGTTCGCCACGTCGATCGGCGCGTGGATCACGCCGCTGGAGGCGTTCTCAGTTGCACGCGTCCCGACGCCGCCGCTGCCGAACAAGCTGCACGACTACCTGACGTGCGACCAGCCCTGGGGCCTGGACATCACGATCACCGTCGAGCTGAACGACACGATCGTCGCGCGGCCCCCGTTCCGGGAAATGTCGTGGTCTTTTGTGCAACAGCTGGCGCACATGACGGTGAACGGGGCTACCGTGCGCCCAGGTGATCTGTTCGCCTCCGGCACGGTCTCGGGACCGGAGAAGGACGAGCGCGGCTCGTTCCTCGAACTCAGCTGGGGTGGCAAGGAACCGTTCAAGCTCGACGACGGCTCCACGAGGTCTTTCCTGGAGGACGGCGACACGGTCAAGCTGACCGCGACGGCTCCCGGTGAGAAGGGCTCCGTGGTCGGTCTCGCCGAGGTGGTGGGAACAGTTCGGAGTGCGTGATGGTCGGAGCGACGAAGGAGAGCTCGCTGACCCTGGAAAGGGGTCTGGCGCTGCTCCAGGCGGTCGCTGAGGCGGAGTCCGAGGCACCGTCGATCTCGGAGCTCGCCAACGCCATCGGCGCGTCCAGGGCAGCCGTGTACCGGCTTCTCGTGCCGCTGCAGGCGCGCGGACTCGTGCGCCGCGAGGGCTCGAAGGTCAGGCTCGGCCTGGGCGTGCTGCGCCTCGCCTCCAACGTCCTCCCCCAGCTGCGGATGGCGGCGAACCCCGCTCTCCGGGAGCTCGCCGAGAAGGTCGGCGCCACCGCGCACCTCACGGTCGCGGACGGCACCGAGGCCCAGGCCGTCGCCGTCGTCGAACCGTCGTGGACCGCTTTCCACGTGGCGTACCGGGTGGGCTCCCGCCATCCGGTGCACCGCGGGGCGGCCGGCCGGGCCATCTCCCAGCCCGGCGAGGCCTGGGTGGTCTCGGCCGGTGAGCTGCAGCCGAACGCGTACGGCGTCGCCGCACCGGTGCGTGGCGTGCCGGGTCTGCGAGCGTCGGTCGGCGTGGTGGCGCTGGAGAAGCTCGACGCGGACATCGTCGGCCCTCAGGTCGTGCGTGCGGCCGAAGAAGTGGCGGCAGCGCTCAGATGACCGAAGAGCGGCTACGGCGCTGGCGGTTGCTCCTGGGCCCGAGCGCGGAAGACGTGTCCGAACTCGGCGAGGACGACCAACGGCGTGATGGCGCGCTCACGGGTCTCTACGGCGGTGGCGGTGATCGCGGTGCCGGCCTCGGTGCCAGCTCTCCGCAGCTGCACCGCTGGCTCGGCGACGTCCGCAAGTACTTCCCCACGTCCGTCGTGCAGGTCATGCAACGGGACGCGGTCGAGAAGCTCGGCCTGAAGCAGTTGCTGCTCGAACCCGAACTGCTGCAGTCGGTCGAGCCGGACGTGAACCTCGTCAGCACCCTGTTGCAGCTCTCCCGCGCGATCCCCGCCCGCACCCGCGACACCGCGAAAGCCGTGGTGCGCAAGGTGGTCGAGGACATCGAGAAGCGGCTGCAGGACCGGTTGATCGAGGCCGTCCGCGGCGCCGTCGACCGGTCGAAGCGCACCCACCGGCCGCAGTTGCAGGACGTCGACTGGGCGACCACGATCCGCGCGAACCTCAAGAACTACCAGCCACAGCACAAGACCGTCATCGTCGAGGACCTGATCGGGCACCGCAGGCGCAGCCGGTCCGCGGCGATGCGGGACGTGATCCTGCTCGTCGACCAGTCCGGTTCGATGGCGGAATCCCTGGTGCACGCGGCGGTTCTCGGGTCGGCACTCGCGAGCATCCGGTCCATCTCGACGAAACTCGTCGTGTTCGACACCGAGGTCGCCGACCTGACCGACCAGCTCAGCGACCCGGTCGACCTGCTGTTCAGCGCCCAGCTCGGCGGCGGCACGGACATCAACCGCGCGGTCGCCTACGCGCAGACCCAGGTCCGCAGGCCCACCGACACGGTCGTCGTGATCATCAGCGACCTCTACGAGGGCGGATCGGAGACCGAGCTGCAGCGCCGGGTCCGCGAACTGGTCGCGAGCGGCGTCACGGTCGTGAACCTGTTGGCGCTCAGCGACTCCGGTACGCCCGCGTACGACCACGAACTGGCCGCGAAGCTGCACGCGCTGGGCGCTCCCGCGTTCGCCTGCACGCCGGACAAGTTCCCCGAACTGCTGGCGGCCGCCCTGCGCAAGGACGACCTCACGCAGTGGGCCGAAGCCGAAGGCATCGCGACCGGCGGTCGTTAGCGGTCTATGACCCGACCGCGGGTGAGGAACGCCAGCCCGCGTGTCATCACCACGACGCGCCCGCGCTCGTCCGGACCGGCGATCCACACCCGTCCGGTGTGCCGCACCAGGACCCGCGCCCGTTCGGGGAGTTCGGGCAGCCGCAGGTTCTTCTCGGAGTCGGCGACCTTCAGGTACGCCTGACGCCCGATCCGCCGCCCCGCCACGAAACTCACCGACACCGGGCGCCACGGGAACTGCTCCATCAACGCCAGGGTGCCGCGGCGCGTGAGGAAGTGCCGCAACCCCGGCGCGGCCAGTTCCAGCACCACCGGCACGGACAGCACGGTGAGCCAGATCCAGCCGATGAAGAGCACGACGCCGAGGACCGCCAGCGCGAAGAAGATGTGCCCGACCGCGCGCCGGTCCGCCCGCGCGAGGCAGGTGTCGCTCCAGTTCTCGATGATCATCATCTGTGCACACGCGCCGGGATCAACCGCGGTACTCCTCGGAACGTGACGAAGGTGTTGCCGGCGGAATCCGGTGGCACGAACCACACGCGCCGGTGACGCGCGATCCGTCCGCGCAGGACAGGACCGACGCTCAAGGTCAGCAACAAAGGCGGTGACGACAACACGACCAGACGCCCTCCTTCCCACTGCACATGGGCGAAATGCCACGGTTCACCTTCCGGTAAACGCACCGGGCGCTTCCGCGTCACCCACCAGAGCACGGCCGCGGCGAAGAAGAGCAGTACGAGCGCCACCGGTGAGGACCACGACCACACCAGTACCAGAACGAACTGGAGCGCGAAGGCCGCGCCGGCGAGCAGCGTCCACACGAGGGCACGGCGGCTCGCCCGGTCGACACAGTGCCGGGTCCACCGATCGTCGAGCGCCTCCACCTCGGTGGACGGCTTGTTGGGCACGACCACCCGTCCAAGGTACAGGTGGTGCTTCCCATGACGAGCGAAGCTAAGTTAGGCTTGCCTAACCTTTGAGGAGGTGGAGTGGTGACCGACACCCAGACCAAGCGCCCACCGGCGCCGCACGCCGCGGAGCGCGCCCGCACGATCGCGGCTCGCCACGGTTCCGCCGCGCTGCTTCCTCAGTCCGGCTCCCGCACCAGTCCGTTGTTCCACCACGTGCACCCGTGCGGCACCACGATCCTGCTGCTCGCCGACGAACACCCGCTGGTGGCACAGTTGTGGCAGGCCCCGCGGGCCGAGGTGACGGCGATGCTGGAGATCGCCGACCAGGCTCCCGTGCCGCTGCGCGAACCCGTCCGCGGCCTGCTCTGGCTGACCGGCTGGGTGTCCGCGCTGGACGGGGAGGAGGCGCGCGAGGAGGTTCTCGCCGTCGCCGACGTGCGCCCGGACCACCGGCTGCTCGACGCGGGCCACGGCGCCTCGGTGCTGCGGCTCACGCCCGCGTCGATGGTGATCGCGGACGCCGAGGGCACGTCGTCGATCAGGCCGGAGCAGTTCGCGAGCGCGACGCCGGACCCGTTCTGCCGCAACGAGGACCACTGGCTGCGGCACCTGGAGTCGGCGCACAGCGACGTCGTCGGCCAGCTCGCCCGGCACCTGCCGGAGGAGTTGCAGGCGGGCCACGTGCGGCCGCTCGGGCTCGACCGGTTCGGGCTGCGGCTGCGGGTCGAGGCGGAGTGCGAGGACCACGACGTGCGGATCGCGTTCTCCCAGCCGGTCAGCACTCCCCAGGAACTCGCTGCGGAACTGCGGCGGCTGATGGGGTGCCCGTTCCTCGCCCAGAGATGATCCGAGGCTGCAGGTAGCGTCAGCGGGGTGACCTTGATCCCCGCTGACGAGAAGCGCGGTTACCAGCTCGAACTGCTGATCGTCTTCAGCATGACGCTCGGACTGTCGGGCCTGCGCAGTCTCGTGCGGCTGATCGACAGCCTGCTGCAGCCGACGCCGCTCAACCAGCAGTCCGTCGCGATCAACGTCCCGCAGGCGCGCGCCGACCTGCTGGACCTCGTGGCGCAGCTGCTGGGCGTGCTGCAGCTCGCCGCGTGGGGCGGCATCGGGCTGTACCTGTTGTGGCGCACGGGCATCAAGCTGCGCGTCATCGGCCTGGACGGCACCCGCAAGCTCGCGGACTCGCTGGGCGCCCTGGGTCTGGCCGCGATCATCGGCATCCCGGGGCTGGGCCTGTACTTCGCCGCCTGGGCGCTCGGCCTGAACCTCGCCGTCCAGCCGTCCACTTTGGACAACCAGTGGTGGATGAGCGTGGCGTTGATCCTCGCCGCCGCCGGGAACGCGTGGGCGGAGGAGGTCCTCGTCGTCGGGTACCTGATCACGCGGCTGGAGCAACTCGGCTGGCGGCAGTACGCGGCGTTGGTCGCGGCGGCCGTGCTGCGCGGGTCGTACCACCTCTACCAGGGCTTCGGCGGGTTCGTCGGCAACGTGGTCATGGGCCTGGTGTTCGGGTTCTACTGGCAGCGGACCAAGCGGTTGTGGCCGTTGGTGATCGCCCACACCATCCTCGACGTCGTCGCGTTCGTGGGCTACACAATGTTGCGCGGCAAAGTGAGCTGGTTGCCCTAACGATTCGGGGGTCGCGCTCGATTTCACGCGCGGTTCGTTGCGATTTCGGGCTCACAAGCGGCGATTTGTGCTGTTCAGGGTTACGCTCGATCGGTGACTGCGCACACGATCGCTGAGACCGAAGCACTTCCGGATGCCGCGCCCCGCGTGGACAGCGAGGTCGGCCCCTTGCGCACGGTGCTGCTGCACCGGCCGGGCAACGAGCTCAAGAGGCTCACCCCGCGCAACAACGACCAGCTCCTGTTCGACGGCGTGCCGTGGGTGGGCCGCGCCCAGGAGGAGCACGACGCGTTCGCCGCGACGCTGACCTCCCGCGGTGTCGAGGTCCTGCTGCTCGCCGACGTGCTGGTGCAGGCGCTGGAGGACAACCGCGCACGCATCGCGGGCATCCACAGCGCCGTCAACGAGCGCCGCCTCGGCATCGACCTGGCCGACGCGCTGCGCAGCCACCTCACGTCGCTCGACGCGTCCACGCTCGCCCAGGTGCTGATGACCGGCATGACGTTCGAGGAACTGCCGGCCGCCGAGGGCGCGTCGCTGGTGCGCAAGATGCACCTGCCGATCGACTTCGCCGTCGACCCGCTGCCGAACCTGCTCTTCACCCGCGACTCGTCGGTGTGGGTCGGCGACCGCGTGGCCATCACCTCGCTCGCGCTGCCCGCCCGTGACCGCGAGACGACGCTGACGGACCTGATCTACGCCTACCACCCGCGGTTCCGCCGCACGGGCCGCGCGTACGGCGCGCACTCGGCTCCGCTGGAGGGCGGCGACGTGCTGCTGCTCGCGCCCGGCGTGATCGCCATCGGCGTCGGCGAGCGCACCACCCCGGCGGGCGCCGAGTCGTTCGCACGATCTGCGCTGGCCGACGGCCTCGCACACACGGTGCTGGCGGTGCCGATCGAGCAGGAACGCGCCACGATGCACCTCGACACCGTCTGCACGATGGTCGACCGCGACGCCGTGGTGATGTACCCGGCGATCCGCCACACGCTGACGGCTTACCCGTTGCGCGCCGACGGCGACGGTGGCGTGCGCGTCGACGGCCCCGTGCCGTTCCTGGAGGCGGCGGCCGAGGCCATGGGCATCGAACGGCTGCGCGTGATCGACACGGGCCTCGACATCGTCACCGCCGAGCGCGAGCAGTGGGACGACGGCAACAACACGCTCGCCGTGGCTCCCGGTCTCGTCGTGGCGTACGAGCGCAACGTCGAGACGAACGCGCGTCTGGAGGACCAGGGCGTCGAGGTGCTGCGGATCGCCGGTTCGGAACTCGGCTCCGGCCGCGGCGGACCCCGCTGCATGTCGTGCCCGATTGACCGCGCGCCATTGGTGTAGATCCTTAGGAATGCCTAACCTTTGTTTGGTTCACCTTTCCAAACAAAGGTTAGGCATTCCTGGAATGCGAAGATCTTTGTTCTCGGCTAACGTACTCCTCATGGCCTCGAACGTGAAGAAGATCCTGTCCGGAAAGTCGAACTTCCACCAGCTGCTGCGGGCTCAGGTCGGCAACGAGTTCTCCGCTTCGCAGCAGTACATCGCGCTCGCCGTGTGGTTCGACAACGAGGACCTGCCGCGCCTCGCGTCGCACTTCTACAAGCAGGCTCTCGAAGAGCGCAACCACGCCATGATGATCATCCAGTTCCTCATGGACAACGACATCGCGGTGGCCGTTCCCGGCGTCGAGACGCCGCTGAGCGAGTTCAAGTCCCCGCGTGACCTCGTCGCCCTCGCCCTGACGCAGGAGCAGCAGGTCACCGACCAGATCATCGCGCTCGCGAAGGCCGCTCGCGAGGAGAGCGACTACATCGGCGAGCAGTTCATGCAGTGGTTCCTGAAGGAGCAGGTCGAGGAGGTCTCCTCGATGAAGACGCTGCTCACGATCATGGACCGCGCGGACGGCAACATGTTCTACGTGGAGACGTTCCTGACCCGCGAGAGCGTGGGTGACGAGGGTTCCGACGCCGGTGCCCCGACCGCCGCGGGCGGCGCTCTCTGAGTTTTTCTTCGCACGGTTTTTCTTCGCACGATTGAGTGCCTGATCACAAAGGACCGCCTGACCTAATCGGGTCGGGCGGTCCTTTCAGTTGTTGAGGCGGGCGGCCTGCCGGGTGAGGTATTCCCGCTCGGCGAGGTTCGACGCTTTCCCGGCGGCCTCGACGTAGAGCTTCGCGGCCGTTCGCCGGTCACCGTCGCGCTCGTGGAGGTAGGCCGCCACCGCCGAGTAGCGGGGCAGGGAATCGTCCAGTTCCGCCAATGCCTTGAGCCCCGCGCGCGGTCCGTCGGCCTCGCCCACGGCCACCGCCCGGTTCAGCCGGACGACAGGACTGCCCGTCAGCTTCGCGAGTTCGTCGTACCACTCCACGATCTGCACCCAGTCGGTCTCCTCGGCCACGGGCGCGTCCGCGTGCAGTGCCGCGATCGCCGCCTGTGCCTGGAACTCCCCCAGCCGGTCCCGTGCGAGCGCCGCCTGCAGGATCTCGACGCCCTCGGCGATCAGCGTCGTGTCCCACTTCCCCCGGTCCTGCTCGGCCAGCGGCACCAGCCTCCCGTCGTCCGTCCGGGACGCGCGGCGGGCGTGGTGCAGGAGCATGAGCGCGAGCAGCCCGGCGACCTCGGGGTGGTCGATCGCGCCCGCGAGCAGCCGGGTGAGCCGGATGGCCTCGGCGGCCAGGTCGACGTCACCCGAGTAGCCCTCGTTGAAGACCAGGTAGAGCACGCGCAGCACGGTGGCCACGTCACCGGGCTGGTCGAACCGCACGGCGCCGACGGTCTTCTTGGCCCGGCTGATGCGCTGGGCCATCGTGGCCTCGGGCACCAGGTAGGCCTGGGCGATCTGCCGCGTGGTCAGCCCGCCGACGGCCCTGAGCGTGAGCGCGACGGCCGACGACGGCGTGAGCGAAGGGTGCGCGCACAGGAAGTAGAGCTGCAACGTGTCGTCGGCGTCCGGCACGGCCCCCAGCCCGGGCTCGGCGTCGACGAGGTCCTCCCGCCGCCGCCGAGCCGTCTCCGCCCTCGTCGCGTCGAGGAACTTGCGCCAGGCCGCGGTGACCAGCCACCCCTTGGGATCCCGGGGTGGATCTTCCGGCCACACGCGGACGGCCTCGACCAGCGCGTCCTGCACGGCGTCCTCGGCCGCCGCGAAATCGGCTCCGCGGCGAACGAGGATGCCGAGCACCGCCGGCGTGAGGCTCCTGAGCAGTCCCTCGTCCACGCTCACTCCGTGATCGTCGGCGCGCTGCCGTAGAGCGGACGGATCTCCAGCCACTCGTGGATGGGCTTGCCGTCCTTGCCCGGCGCCGCCGACAGTTCCGCCGCCAGTTCGAGCGCCCGCTCGTAGGTGTCGGTGTCGATGATCATCCAGCCGGCGATGAGGTCCTTCGTCTCCGCGAACGGCCCGTCGGTGACCGGCGGGCGCCCCTCACCGTCGTAGCGAACCCAGGTGCCCTCCTGCTCCAGGGCCTGGCCGTCGACGAACTCACCGGTGGTCTTGAGCTTGTCCGCGAAGTCGTTCATGTACTGGATGTGCGCGGTGATCTCGTCGGGCGTCCACTGGTCCATCGGCACGTCGTTGGCCGGGGCAGGGGCGCCGCGGTAGTGCTTGAGCAGCAGGTACTTCGCCATCTCGGGTGTCTCCCTCGGTGCGGTCGCGACCCATCCTGGTCGCTTTCACCACGGGGACGGAGCCGAAACGCGGATCTCTACATCGCCGGCGGAGATCTTTTCGGCGGTCGTGCCCGCCCCACCCCCAGCGGGGCGGGCACGACCGTGGCGGGACTCAGAGAAAGGCCATGGCGCACTGAACGGTGGTCGCGGTCATCTTGATGCGGACGACGTGGTCGGTGTCCGCGAAGTGGACGCGCTTGATGCCGCCCACGAACGCGTAGACGACGTTGTCCGCCACCTGCGCCGACCAGCCGGCGCGGTACTCGGAAGCGTGCGGGTAGGCCCTCTTGACCTCGGCGAAGGTCGAACCCACGCCGATCCCCTTCGAAGTCCTGGCCTCCGCCGGCAACGTGATCCGCTCGACGCCGTACTGCCTGGAGATCGCGACCTCGCCGTCGGCGACGCAGTTCTTCTCGCCGGGGCCGCCCCAGGTCAGGTCGGTCAGGCCGGCGGCATGCGCCTCCTCCAGCGACATGCCGAGCTTGAGACCGCCGTACCCGAGTCGGTTGTCCACCTTCACGACGGCCTGCGGCGGGTTGGTCACCGTCGCGGTCACGACCTCCGTGACGACCTGGACGGGCGGCGGCGTCGCGCTGGACGGCGCGGTGGTGGACCTGGCGGGAGCGGCGTTCTGCTCCGGCGCGGAAGTGCACGCGGCAATTCCCGCGACGGCGAGTGCGGCGACGAATGCGATCTTGATCGAGTTCTTCATTTCGGTTCCCCCCAAAGGTTTGTGTGAGACACCGGTAAAGACGTCACCTCGTCAGCGGGGTTGCGCAGGTCAGAGTCACGAAGAAGTCACGGGAACAAACGCGGAAGAACGTACGCCAAAGTCCCGCTGCACCGTCTGGAGCAGCGGGAACTCAAGGATGATCAATGTTCAGACGGTGGCGCAGTCGTTCGCGTTCAGGCGCATGAACACGGTCGTCACGACCGCGCCGTCGGTTTCGAAGATATAGGACCAGGGAGGCGTTGCGGATATTTGCGCGGTCACCGAGGAACCGCTTTGAATGGAATTCGTGTAGGCGGCTTTGACCTCGGACACCTGCGAACCCGCGCCGACGTTCTTGGGCGTCTTGGCGTAGTTCGGCATGGTGATCCGCACGATCCCCTTGGCCGGGGAGACGATCACGGCGTTCGCGTCGGGCACCGACTTCGTCGCGTAGGCCTTGCACCTGTTGTCCGGGTCGGCCGGGCTGCTGGGTTCGACCAGCGAGCCCGTCGCCAGTGCGTCGGCCTCGGACATCCCCAGCGCGAGCGTTCCGTACCGGCCCGGCTGCGACTCCGGTGTGGGCGGCGTCGACGTCTTCGGGCTCGACCGGCTCGTGCCGCCGGGATCGGGCTTGCCGGTGTTGGCGCCGGTGGAGTTCGGCGGCTGCCCCACCGTCACGGTCGCGGTCGAGACGACCGTGCTGGTCGACGGCGGTGGAGGAGGTGTCGTGGTGGTCGAGACGGCCGTCGTCAGGAGGGCGCCGACCGTGCTGTCCGGCGACGGCATCTCGAACCGGCTCACCCCGATCCCGGCGCCGACCACGGCCACCAGGGCGAAGGTGCCGGCGACGGCGGTGCGCCGATGCCGGCGCCGAGCAGCGCCGCGGAGCACCAGTTCGGTGGAGACCGACGTGGAGTGGACGTCCAGCCGATCGTCGCTGAAGAGCTTGCGCAGATCATCATCCAGTTCGTCCACCGGTCAGTCCTTTCCCAGTCGTGTTCGAAGGCTCGCCATCGCCTTGCTGCTCTGGCTCTTCACCGTGCCGCACGAGATGCCGAGCGCGTGTGCGATCTCGGCCTCGGAGAGGTTCTCGTAGTAGCGCAGCACGATCACCGCTCGCTGCCGCGGTGGCAGCGACCGCAGAGCCTGCCAGAGCGGTTCGTTCTCCAGTCTGCTCAGCTCCGGAGCCACGGCTCCGCTGTCCGGGAGGTCCGCCACGAGGTTCTCACGTCGGCGTCGGCGCCAGATGCTGATGTGCGTGTTGGCCATGGCCCGGCGGACGTACGCGAGCGGGTCGTCACCCTTGCGCTGCACTGCGACCCAGCGCGAACCGACCTTCTCCAGCACCGTCTGCACCAGGTCGGCGGAGTCGTGCGGGTTCCCGGTCAGCGCATGGCCGTAACGAAGGAGTCCGGGCATGGAGACGCGCACGAACTCAGCGAAGTCCCCCACGGCTTCCGCTCTTCCCCCGCCGTGCTCGACGGCTGACCCCAGCTGCAACACCGCCGTCACGGCACGCCCCCTCCCCGAAGCAAACTGGCTCGGGGTGTTCACGCGTGGGTCCGAGATGCGGTTGCCGCCACTTAATCACGGAACGGCAACGGGCGCAGGCAGTTCCGCTGTTCCGGTACCGGCGCTCAGGGAGCGGCGACGGCCTCCGGGAGGACGAACGACCCGTCCGCCCGAACGGGGAACTCGTGCACCTCGGCCACCGCGGCGACCGGGATGGCGCCGTAGACGTGCGGGAACCACAGCGGCGAGTCCGGCACTGCCTCCCAGCGCACCGGCACGTCGAGCAGCTTCGGGTCGATGACCAGCAGCAACAGCCCGCTCTGCCCGTGGAAGAACTTGCCGGCGGTCACGTGCACGACGCCCCGGTCGGAGCAGTGCACGAACTCCTCGCCCTCAGCGGGGGCGATGGAGCCGGCCGACTGGGCAGCGGCCCAGCCGGCCGTCGTGATGATGTGCAGCAGCACTTATCCACAGCTCCTTGTGCACAACTATGTGGACAACCCTGTGGACTACCGCAGGGTGATCTGGCGGCCCCGCAGGCCCTCGCGGGCGCGGCGCTCGGCGTCGGACAGCTGCTCGTCGGAGGCCAGGGCCTCCAGCAGCCGCTTGCCCAGCGCCTCGGCCGGCTCCGCCCACTCGCGGGCGTGCATCTCGCGGTCGAGGTCCCAGACCGGGACGAGCAGGCCGTGCGCGCGGAACGAACCGGCGTAGCGCGAGCCCTCGCCGAGGTCGAGCTCACCGCGGGCGGACAGGCGCGCCATCGCGGACAGCAACTTCTCCTCGGGCTCCGGCCGGACCCAGCGCAGGTGCGCCTTGTCGCCCGCGTCGACCCAGTAGGCGGCCTTCACGCCGGGCGCGTCGAGGCGCTCGGTCGGCAGGATCGCGGCGTTCGCGCGCTCCAGGGACAGCGCCACGTCACCGGTCGGCTCGGTGCCCTCCGGCATCCACCAGATGAAGTCGGTGTGCAGCACGGGCGTGATGTCGGCGTCGACGTCGAGCAGGTCCTGCAGACGACCGGGGTTCTCACCGGCGTCGGGGCCCACGACGGGCAGCACGTCACCGGTCTTCGCCTGCTGCGCCCACTGCAGCGCCCGCGCCAGGTCGCGGCTGATGTCGCCGGAGCGCGTCTGCACCTGCAGGCCGACGAACGGCACGTCGTCGCCGCGGATCAGACCGGCGGCGGCCATCGGCAGCACGGTGGCGAGCGTGACCTCGCGGCCGTCCTTGACCGGCAGCTTCACGACCGCCGACGGCACGAACTCGCGCAGCGCGATCAGCTCGCACTCGGCGGCAAGACCCTCGAACGGCCGCGAAACGATCACGTCCGTCGCGCCACCGGGCGCGCCGTGGCAGGCCTTGTAGCGCTTGCCGGACCCGCACGGGCAGGGCTGCTTCGGGTTGATCCCGTCCTTCGGTGCGTCCTTGACCGCGGTCCGCTTGGCCACCTTGGCCCTCCTCGTGCTCAGGCTTTTTCTAGGTCGCCAAGTTAGCCGTCAGCAGGCGACGCGTGTTCGCCGGGGCGTTCGTCGCGAGGTAGCGGACCCCCAGGTCACGGCACAGCGCGACGTCCTCGGCGCTGTCCACCGTCCACACGTACGTCTCGTGACCCGCACGCCTCGCCCGATCGACGTAGTCGGGATCGTTGCGCAGCAGGTGCACGCCCGGCCCGGTGTAGTCGGCGAACGAGGGCAGCGCGCCGCTCCGGTACCGCCCGAGGCGGTCGAGCAGCAGCACCGTGCGGATGTCCGGCGCGTGCTCGCGGAACGCCTTCACCGCCGACGGCGAGAACGACATCATGACGATCTGACTCGTGAGGCCGTGCTTCTTCAACGCCTCGGCGAGCTTGCGCTCGACCTCGTTGCGGTAGCGGACCGGATGCTTGGTCTCGACGAAGAGCTGCACGTTCGTGCCCTTGACCAGCTCCAGCAGCTCGTCGAGCACGAGCAACCCGGCGTGCTGACCGTGGCGGTGCCAGCTGCCGTAGTCGAACGTCCTCAGCTCTTCGAGCGTGAGCGCGCTGACCGTGCCACGGCCGTTCGACGTGCGGGCGAGCGTGCGATCGTGCACACACACGAGCTCGCCGTCACGCGACAGGCGGATGTCGCATTCGAGACCGTCCGCACCCTCTTTCAGGGCGAGTTCGTATGCCCCGATGGTGTGCTCGGGACGGTCGGTGGACGCGCCACGGTGCGCGACGATCGCAGGCTGCTGCACAACCCCGAACCATAGTGCTGTGGCCGCCGACCTTCACCGCGCGCTCCGGCGCCCAGCAGGGCGCCTCGCGGCACCGGCCCCGCGCCCCCATATGCCCGATATGAGGACGCGGGGCCGGCACCGCGATGCACCCGTCTGAACGGCGGATCGCGGGGCGAAGGCCGACGGCCACAGCACTGGTGTCTGCGCAACAATTTGAGTCATCAATCAAATGGACGTGGACGAAACGCCGCTCGCGACTTACCGTCCCGCCTTGTGACGTTCGACCAGCGAGATCCCGCGTTCATCGCCGACCCGTACCCGGCCTTCGCCACCCTGCGCGAAGCCGGTGAGGTGCATCACCACGAGCAGATGGGCGTCGCCGTCGCCGTCTCGCACGCCGCCTGCTCCGCCGTCCTGCGACACCGTTCGCTGGGCCGGATCTGGTCGGACGTGAAGCCGGTCGAGCAGTTCATGTCCTTCAACCTCCTGCACCGCAACTCGCTGCTCGAGAACGAGCCGCCCACGCACACCCGCCTGCGCCGCCTGGTCGCCGCCGCGTTCGGCCGCGGCCACGTCGAGCGCCTGCGCCCGTGGGTCGCCGACCTGGCCGACAAGCTCGTCGACGAACTCGTCGCCAAGATCTCCGACCAGGGCCAGGCGGACCTGCTCGCCCACGTCGCCGCGCCGTTGCCGGTCGAGGTGATCGCGGAACTGCTCGGCGTGCCCCAGAGCGACCGCTACCTGCTCCAGCCGTGGTCGAACGCCATCGTGAAGATGTACGAGTACGGCCTGCCCGCCGACCAGCAGAACGCCGCCGAACGTGCCGCCACCGAGTTCGTCGCCTACCTGCGCGAGCTGATCGCGTTGCGCCGTGTGTCTCCCGGTACCGACCTCGTGTCCGACCTGGTCGCCGTCACGGACACCGACGGCGCCAGGCTCACCGAGGACGAACTCGTCGCCACGGCGGTGCTCCTGCTGATGGCGGGCCACGAGGCCACGGTCAACGTCATCGGCAACGGCGTCTACGCCCTGATGCAGCACCGCTCGCAGTGGGAACGCCTCTCCCCCGAGATCATGCCCACGGCCGTAGAGGAACTCATCCGCTACGACTCGCCGTTGCAGCTCTTCGAACGCACGGCCACCGAACGCGTGGAGATCGCCGGCCACGTCATCGAACCCGGCGAGAAGATCGCCGCACTGCTCGGTGCTGCCGCGCGCGACCCGTTGGTCTTCGAGAACCCGGACGTCCTCGACGTCGGCCGCGAGAAGAACCAGCACCTCGGCTTCGGCATGGGCATCCACTACTGCCTGGGTGCGCCGCTCGCGCGCATCGAGGTGGAGGCGGCGCTGTCCTCGTTGCACCGCAAGCTTCCCGGTGCGGTGCTGGCCGAGGAACCGAACCGGCGGGCGGAGTTCGTGATCCGCGGCCTGCACTCGCTGCCGCTCGCGGACGGCTAGCGCGGGTAGCGCTTCGGGAGCGTGAAACCGCGCTCCTGCAACACCTTCCGCAACCGGTCGGGATAGTCGGTGATGATGCCGTCCACACCGTCGTCGATCAGCTTGTGCATGGTGGCCGGGTCGTTCACCGTCCACGGGACCACCTTCAGCCCGTGGCGATGCGCGTCCCGGACCAGTTCGCGAGTCGTGAACGGCACGTAGTCCGGGTCGCCGACCTTGCCGCCCTGCGGGTTGCCGTGCACCGGCGACAAAGCCTTGGCGCCGAAGGACTTCGCCATCTTCGCGACGCTGCCGCCGAAGTCGGCGAGTTCGAGGCCGCCCGTCCACGGAGAGCCCGGTCGCAGCATCTCCGGCTGGGTCAGCGCCACCAGCGGGATGCGCGGCTCTACCTCGCGCAGGCGCATCAGGGTGCCCCAGTCGAAGGACTGGACGGTCACGTTGGGCAGGAAGCCTGAGCGGCGGATCTCCCGGACCGCGCGCTGCACGAACTGCTCACGGGGTGCGGTCTCGTGCGGGGCGGCGGCCTCGACCTTGGTCTCGATGTTGAAGCGGATGCCCCACGCGCGGTGCCTGCGCGCCAGGTCGAAGAGCTCGGCCAGGGTGGGCATGCGGGCGCCCGGTGAGAGTTCCTGGTCCGGGTACTGCGACCACCTCGTGCTGCCGCAGTCCAGGGTTCGCACCTGGGCGAACGTCAGGTCCTTCACGTACTTGCCGGCGTAGGGGAAGTCCGGGTCGCCGGGGAACGCGGGCGCGGTGTCGAGGCACTTCGCCGGGTTGGTCTTGCGGTCGTGGGTGACGACCTCGCGACCGTCGCGCGTGATCTGCAGATCCAACTCCAGCGTCGTCACGCCGAGTTCGAGCGCCTTGCCGAACGCCTTGAGCGTGCTCTCGACGGTCAGGCCGATGCCGCCGCGATGCGCCTGGAGGTCGAAGTGGCGGTGGTGCGCGTGGGCGACGCCCGGGGTGATCAGTGCGATCACCAGTGCCCCGATGAGTGTCCGCATCAGTCCAACCTGGCACTCACCGGGGAACGCCGGAAGGCCCGCCGGGACGAACGTCGCCTGAACAGATCAGCGGGGCGAGCCGGACGCGCGGACCGCGCGCAACGGGGGTTCGGGAGCGTCCTTGACCTCGACCACGCGCATCAGCCGGACGGACGCGGAGTCCACCGGCAGCAGCAGCGTGGTGATGCGGCGGACGACCAGCGCCGACGTCACCGCGACCGCCGCGAGCAGCAGGTCGGCGAACGCGTGCAGCAGCACACCGTCCGCGAGTGCCTGGGTGCTGGACCGGAACGACCACGCGACCACGAGCACGACGGTCAGGCCCGAGCCCGCCCAGAGACCCCACCACCAGCGCAGGAGCTTCGACGGATGGGGGCGCTCATCGGCGGGCCTGCGGGCCACGGCGTGTTCGAGCTCGGCGAGCACCGAGCCGGGCACGACGAGGTTGACGCCGGGGACGATCAGGCCGATCAGCACGGCGCTGTCCGACCGCGAGGGGCCGTAGCCGACGAGCGTCGCGGCCACGTTCCGCGCGCGCCGCAGCCACAGCAGGCCGAGGATCAGCGACAGGAAGCAGCCGGTGATCGTGATCGCGGAGGAGGACACCACCATGGCGTCGGACGTGCTCACGACACCCGGCGACAACGCGCCGAACCGGCTCAGCGCGACCAGCACGTAGCGCCAGATCTCGGAGAACGCGCCCCACAGGGCGACGACGCCGAGCAGCCACAGCGAGTTCTGCGCGGTGCGGGCGAGGCGGCGCACGCCGTCGACCGAGTCGGCCTGCTCGACCGTGCCGGGCACGGCCGTGGGCCAGCGCCACGCGAGCAGCGGGAAGCCCCAGCGCGGCGGGACCGGGTAGTTCGGCGGACCGCCGTAGTTCAGCCGCTGCGAACGTGACTGCGGCTGCGGGTACGCACCGGGTGGCGGAGTCGCCACCCAGTCCACGCGCATCGGCTGCAGCGGCTGCACGATCAGATGACCTGGGGTTCCGCGCCGTCGGTGCCGCCCTCGAGCGGACGACCGGCGGCCTCCCAGTGCTGCATGCCGCCCTCGACGTTGACGGCCTCCCAGCCGTTCTGGTTGAGGTACTGGGTCACGCGGGCGGAGCGGCCGCCGGCGCGGCACACGACGTAGAGCTGCACGTCGTTCGGCACCTCTTCGAGCCGGGCACCGATCTCGCTCATCGGGACGTGCAGCGCGCCGGGTGCGTGGCCGGCGTCCCACTCGTCCTGCTCACGCACGTCCAGCAGAACGGCGCCCTCGGGCAGCTGCGCCGGCACGTCGGCGATCTCCACGCTTGGAACAGTCACGCCCTAGATGTTGCCATGCCGGAGGTTGCACTCTCGTGAGCCTCCGGCATGGCACATCCCCGGGCCCCTACTCCGCGAAGACGGGGCCGAGCCTGCCGAACTGCTCGTCGGACAGCGGTAGCGTCGGACGGCCCGCGCCGGTGCGCGCACGCATGCCGGGGTTCTTCGGGTCGTCGGTGATGTCCGGGCTGCCGAAGTTGCGCAGTTCGACCTGCAGCACCGACCTGTCCACCCGGTACACCCTCATCGGCTGCAGCAGCGACTGGAACGGCTCGAACGGCCGTACGTCGTGCAGCTGCACGACCGAGCCGGCGATCTCGGTCCGCTGGGCGGGCCGGCAGTCGCCGGTCTCCCACAGCGCGTCGTTCGCGGCCTGCAGCGGAGTGCCGGCGAACCTGCCGACGGTGATCCTGAAGCTGCCGGTTCCCCGCGAGTCGGACACGTCGGCCTCGTAGGCGGTGCTGTCGGCGTTGGGCGTCGCGGCGCCGATGGTGACCTCCGGCAGGAGCTTCCTCGCCTGGTCGAGCCACGCGTCGACGGCCTCGGGGTTGAACACCACCGCGCCGAGGTCCAGCTTCTCCTGTCGTTGCGACGGCTTCATGTTGCACAGCGGGATCTCGGCCACCGACCAGCCCGCGGGTGGAGCGGCGCTCTTCGCGGGCGTCCACGTCCCGTACGGCACCTGCGGTGGTGTGTCGACCCGCGGCCACGTCAGCGCGTGCTCCACGGTGGCGGGCCCGGCGTCCGGCCGGTCTGCCTGCTGAGGTGGCGGCGCGGCCTGGTTCAGCGTCGCCGCGCTGAAACCGATGCCGGCCACCACTGCGACCACGCCGAGCATCGCGCCGGCGCGCTGGGCGAACACCCGGCGCCGGCCGCGCTTCATCACCACGTCCAACGTTGTCGTGGGAGGGGGCGCGGAGACGTTGAGAGCTCCGCGCAGCTCGTCTTCGAGGTTCATCGATCACGCTCCGAGTTGACCGGTTCGCCGTACGCCTCGCGGAGCGCCGCCAAACCCCTGGCTGTCTGACTTTTGACGTTGCCGACCGAACAGCCCAGCTCAGCGGCCGTCTGTTCGATGGACAGGTCGTGCACGAACCGCAGCACGAGCGCGGCCCGCTGCTTGGGCCCCACCTGCTGCAGCGCCGCGTTCAGCCGGGCGTCCGGATCGGTGAAACCACCGCCGACGCCGTGTTCCGGCAGGTCGGCGACAGGGCGTTCGCGGTCGCGGCCACGACGCCTGCTGTCGAGGAACAGGCGCGTCACGATGGTGCGGACGTACCCCTCCGCCGTTTCGCGCCTGATGCTCGGCCATTTCGCATACGCCTTCACGAAGGCGTTCTGCGCGAGTTCTTCCGCCTCCGACCAGTCGCCGCACATCGCGTACGCCGTGCGCCGAGCCCAGTCGAATCTGTTCGTGAAGAACTCCGAGAACTCCTCGTCCCGTCGCACTCCGGTCCCCCCAGCTGTCTGCCGCGTTCGCAGTCAATACGCGAGCGGCCCTGGGAGGGTTGCACACACGAAAAAACGGGCCGCCCCCGTGAAGGACGGCCCGTTCTCCAATGCGACCGCTAGTGCGCGACGGCCTTCTCGGCGCCCGCACCGGTGAGGGAGCGGACCTCCATCTCGGCCTGCTTGGCGGGGTCGGCCTTGTCCTTCGAGAGGATCGTGCCGATGTAGCCGAGCAGGAACGCGACGGGGATCGAGACGATGCCGGGGTTCGACAGCGGGAACAGGTCGAAGTCGGCGTTCTTGAACATCGAGGTCGGCTTGCCGGAGACGGCGGGCGACAGGACGATCAGGGTGATCGTCACGATCAGACCGCCGTAGATGCTCCACAGCGCGCCCGAGGTGTTGAACCTCTTCCAGAACAGCGAGTAGAGGATCGTCGGCAGGTTCGCCGAGGCGGCGACCGCGAAGGCCAGTGCCACGAGGAACGCGATGTTCTGGCCGTTGGCCACGATGCCGCCACCGATGGACACGAGACCGATGACGATCGCCGTGATGCGGGCGACCTTCACCTCGTCGGTCTTGTCCTCGTCGTCGGCCTTGCCGTTGCCGTTCTCCTCCCGGCCCTTCTTGATGATGTTGGCGTAGATGTCGTGTGCGAACGACGCCGACGCCGTGATCGTCAAGCCGGCCACGACCGCGAGGATCGTCGCGAAGGCGACGGCCGCGATCAGGCCGAGCAGGATCGGGCCACCCAGTTCCAGCGCGAGCAGCGGGGCGGCCGAGTTGGCCTTGCCGGGAGCCGCGTTGATCTTGTCCGGACCGACGAGCGCACCGGCGCCGTAGCCCAGGACCAGGGTGAACAGGTAGAAGATGCCGATCAGCCAGATGGCCCACACGACCGAACGACGGGCTTCCTTGGCCGTGGGCACGGTGTAGAAGCGCATCAGGATGTGCGGCAGACCCGCGGTGCCGAGGACCAGTGCGAGGGCCAGCGACAGGAAGTCCAGCTTGCTGGTGCCGGTCGCGCCGTACTGCAGGCCGGGGCCGAGCAGCTTCTCGCCCGCCTTCGGGGCGGCGTCGACCGCGGCACCGAGCAGGGACGAGAGGTTGAAGCCGTACTTGGCGAGCACCCAGACGGTCATGATGCCCGCACCGGCGATCAGCAGGACGGCCTTGATGATCTGCACCCAGGTGGTGCCCTTCATGCCGCCGATGAGGACGTAGGCGATCATCAGGGCGCCGACGACGGCGATGACCAGGGCCTGGCCACCGGTGCCGGTGATGCCGAGCAGCAGGGCGACGAGACCGCCCGCACCGGCCATCTGGGCCAGCAGGTAGAAGAACGAGACCGCCATGGTCGACGTGGCGGCGGCCGCGCGGACCGGACGCTGGCGCATCCGGAAGCTGAGCACGTCGCCCATCGTGTACTTGCCGGTGTTGCGCAGCAGCTCGGCGACCAGCAGCAGCGCGACGAGCCACGCCACCAGGAAGCCGATCGAGTACAGGAAGCCGTCGTAGCCGTTGAGGGCGATGGCGCCCGCGATGCCGAGGAACGACGCGGCCGACAGGTAGTCGCCGGCGATCGCGATGCCGTTCTGCGGGCCGGTGAAGGCGCGCCCGGCGGCGAGGTAGTCGGCAGCGGTCTTGGTGTTGCGGCTCGCCCTGATGACCACGACGAGCGTGATCAGGACGAAGACACCGAAGATGCTGATGTTGAGGATCGGGCTGGACTCGTTCACTTGCCGTCTCCCTCGATCTCGTTGCGGAGCTTCTCCGCCAGCGGGTCGAGGTTCTTGTTCGCGTGCCGCACGTACAGCGTCGTGATGACGAACGTCGACACGAACTGCAGCAGGCCGAAGATGAGCCCGACGTTGATGTTGCCGAACACCTTGGTGGACATGAAGCCGTGCGCGTAGTCCGCGAGCAGCACGTACAGCAGGTACCAGGCGAGGAACAGTCCGGAGACGGGGAAGACGAACTTGCGCAGACGTTGCTTCAGCTCGGTGAAGTCAGCGCTCGCTTGGACGTCGGCCCACTTCTGTGCGTCTGGGGCCGACTCAGACGGGGTGTGCTCGACACTGCTCACAGTCCCCTCCTCGCGGTACTCGTCGTAGGTGTCAGCAACGTGACGTGCACGTAATGCCTCCAGGTGCGGTCCTGTTCTTGGTCCGGAACCGTATGGAGACTTGAGTCACTCAGGTAAGACCCCGTTCGTGCCGTTGCGCTCAGCAGTCGGGTGATGCGACGAACGGTCAGTATGCGTAGACGAACAGCACTCAGCGTGACCTAGTTCACCGTTCACCGATTCGAGTGACCAATTTTCACCCATTTGAAACGGTGGCTACTTAACGTGTTCGGCCAGCTCCCCTGCGCTTCTCCTCCGCCAGCCTGGCCTTCTCCTCGGCGGTCCCGAAGCGGGCGATGGAGCGGTCCTGGATGAAGCCCAGCGGGTCCGGCGCGTGCAGCCTCAGCAGGATCTGGCTGACGTCCGCGGGCACCCGTCTGCGGGTCGCCTTGCTGACCATGATCATGACGATGAACGCGACCGGAACCGTGATCAGCGCAGGTTGCGTGATGAACGCGGGCGCCCAGCGGCCGGTGTAGGAGCTGACGACGCTGACGATCTGGGCGGTGATGACCATGCCGCCGCCGACCACGAGGCCGCAGACGGCACCCACCCAGGTGAGTCCCCGCCACCAGATGCCGAGGACGAGAAGCGGGCAGAACGTCGACGCCGCCAACGCGAACGACATCGCCACCGTCAGTGACGCGTCGGAGCGGGGAAGCAACAGCGCCAGGCCGATCGCGACGAGTCCCGTGAACACAGTTGCCCACCGGAAGTCACGAACCTTGCCCGGCATGATGTCCGTCGACACCACCCCGGCGACCGACACCACGAGCCCGGACGAGGTCGACAGGAACGCCGCGAAGGCGCCCGCCGCGACGATCGCCCCGACGATCTGACCGCCCAGGTTCGGCAGCATCGTCTCCGGCAGCATCAGCACCGCCGCGTCGGTCTTGCCGTTCACCAGCAGTTGCGGCAGGTAGAGCCGCGACAGCACACCCAGCACCGTCGGGAAGATGTAGAACAGGCCCAGCAGGTAGAGCACGTGCAACGCCGTGCGGCGGGCCGCCTTGCCGTCCGGGTTGGTGTAGAAGCGGACCAGGACGTGCGGCAGGCCCATCGTGCCGAGGAACGTCGCGAAGATCAGCGAGTACGTCCTGATCAGCTCGGAGATGCCCCCGGTCTGCGGCCGCGTCCAGTCGTAGTTGCTGGTCGGCGAGCCCTCGACGACCGGCACCGGGCTGCCCGCGGTGAACTCCATCGTCGTGCCGGGGCTGAGCTCGTAGACGCCGCGGCCCCAGAACACCGCGCCGTCCGCTTCCCTGCCGTCGATCTGGCCGCGCACCTTCAACGTCAGCGGCACTTCGACGCGGACCTTCACGACCTGCTCGGCCACGGTGATCGACTCGGACTTCGGGAACCGCACCACGCCGTCGTCGCTGATCGGCTGCGTGCCGCGGTCCGGGGACGCCAGGAACACCACGAACAGCACGAACGTGGGCGCGGCGATCGCGAAGAGCTTGCCCCAGTACTGGAACGCCTGCACGAGCGTGATCGCGCGCATGCCGCCGCCGAGCACGTTGACCACCACGATGGCCGTGACGATCAGGCCGCCGAACCACGCGGGCAGGCCGGTGATCGTGGTCAGCGTCAGGCCCGCGGACTGCAGCTGCGGCACCAGGTAGAGCACGCCGATGCACACCACGAAGAACGTGCTGAAGTGCCGCACGTTCGCCGATCCGAGCCGGGCCTCGGCGAAGTCGGGCAGCGTGTAGGCACCGGAGCGGCGCAGCGGCGCGGCGACGAACAGCAGCAGCGCGAGGTAACCGGCGGTGAAGCCGATCGGGTACCAGAGGGCGTCGACGCCGTCCTTGAGCACGAGCCCGGCGACGCCGAGGAACGACGCGGCGGACAGGTACTCGCCGGAGATCGCGGCGGCGTTGCGGGTGGCCGGGATCGCGCGGCGGGCCACCAGGAAGTCCGGGGTGGTGTTCGCCTTGCGCGACCCGACGTAGCCGAGCAGGAACGTCACTGCGGCAACGACGGCGATCGCGCTGAGACTCCAGATGTCAGCGTTCACGTCAGCGGTCGACCATGTTCACGAAGTCGCGCTCGTGCCGTTCGGCCTGCCTGCGGAAGACCCACCCGACGCCGTAGAGGATCGGGAAGGGGGCGAGACCGAGCACGAGCCACGGGACGGGGATGCCGAGGATCTTCAGATCCCCGATGGACGGCACCAGGTAGAAGGTGATCGGCAACAGGCACATGCCGATCAGGACCGCGAACGCGAGCCCGAACGCGGACTTGAGCTGCTGCCGGATGAGGTCGCGGACGAGCTTCTCACCGACGCTGGTCTGCTCTTCCAGCTCGATGATCGTTCGTAAGGCCTTGCCGCTCTTCTTCGAGGCGTCCGCGAGCACGACCCTGCGGCGGCGCGGCCTGCTGCCCTGCTCACCGAGCCAGGCCTCCCGTGCGGGCTGTTCGGGTTTCCCCGAGTCGTGCCTGCTCACCAGCCGCTCTTCGGCGGTCGCACGATCCGTTCCTTGAGCTCCTTGGTGTGCCGGCGGCTGACCGGGAGCTCCTTGGCACCCTCACCGGTGCCGATGACGACCGCGTAGCCGTTCGCCGTCATGCGCAACTCGCTGACCAGCGGCAACGCCACCAGGTACGAGCGGTGGATGCGCACGAAACCCGCGTTCGCCCAGCGTTCCTCGAGCTGCGCGAGCGGGATGCGGACGAGGTGGCTGCCGTCCTGCGTGTGGAGGCGGGCGTAGTCGCCCTGCGCCTCGACGTACCGCACGGTCGCGCGCGGCACGAGCTTGATGGTGCCGCCGAGCTCGACGGGGATGACCTCGTCGTCGGTCGGTTCGGCGGGGTTCTGCGCGGCCGGGCCCGTCTGCGCGGCCGGAGCCGCCGTGCGTCCGACCCGGTCGGCGACCCGCGAGATCGCCTTGAGGACGCGTTCCTCGTTGATCGGCTTGTTGATGAAGTCGAGCGCGCCGACGTCGAACGCCGTGACGAGCGCGTCGCGTTCCTCGACACCCGTCACGAAGACGAGCGCGGGCGGGTACCGGAACGCACTGAGCACCCGTGCGAGGTCCATTCCGGACAGTCCAGGCATGTTGATGTCCGCGAACACCGCGTCGACCGGCGGCAGGCCGGCCTTGGTCCGCGCCATGACCTCCTGCTCGTAGTCACCCCTCAGGATGCGCAGGGCCTCGGCGGCGTCGAACGCTGTCAGAACGCGCCTGATGTGAGGACTGCTCTCGAGCAGGAACTTGATCTCGCTCAGCCCAGGGGCCTCGTCATCGACTGCGAGGACGAGGAGACCGGTGTTGTCATGGGTACTCACTGTGTCGGGCATCTTGCCCATCAATGTGCGGTCATGTCTACGCCGGGGTAGGTGGCGACACGCCCTGTGAAACCGAACTGATGCTCAGAGCCCGAATCGGGACCAGCGAGCACGTTCCTCGACACTGGCGAGCACCTGCGTCACGAGATCGCCCGATCGGGTGGACGCGCCGGTCAGCCCGAGCTTGGCCAGCAAGGGCTTGCGCGGTTCCGCGATCGTGAGCTCGGCGTCCGGGAAGCGCTTGGCGATGACGGTCCGGATCGTCCCGATGCCGTCGATCAGACCGAGCTGCTGGGCCTTGCTGCCGGTCCAGATCTCCCCGCTGAAGAGGTCTTCCTCGCTCTTGAGCTTGGCACCGCGGCGTTCGGTCACCCACGCCTTGAACTGCTCGTGCAGATCGGCGTGCAGACCCTTGAGCCACTCGACGTCCTCGGGCTTCTCGGCCTGGAACGGGTCGAGCCGCACCTTGTTCTCGCCCGCCGTGTAGACGCGGCGCTCGACGCCCGCCTTGTCCAGCAGGCCGTTGAGCCCGAACCCGGCGCTCACGACACCGATGGACCCGACGAGGCTCGTGCCGTGCGCGTAGATCTCGTCGGCCGCGCACGCCAGCCAGTAACCACCGGACGCCGCCACGTCCTCGCAGAACGCGAGCACCGGCACGTGCTTCTTGGTGGCGAGCTCCCGGATGCGCTCGGCGATGAGAGCGCTCTGCGTGGGCGCGCCGCCGGGAGAGTTGATGAGCAGAGCCACGGCGATCAGGCGCTCGTTGTCGAACGCGCGGTTGATCGCCGACTCGAGGTTCTGGAGGTTGATCGTGTTGCGGGCGACGGGCGAGGACTGCGGGGTGATGACCCCGTGCAACCGCACCGCCGCGACCACCGGAGGCCGCTCACCCCGGTCCATGACCCTCGGGAGACGGGCCGCGATCTTGTCCGTGACGCTCATGTACTCGACAGTACGTGCGTTTCGAGGACACGCGGGAGCCCAACTGCGCTGTCGGTTGCTCCCGCGTGACCTGGAACACAAAGTGCTGGTCGTGGTGCTAGGTTCGGGCTGTGACGTTCAACCCGATCCGCTGGCTCGAACGGTATGTCGAGTGGTGGGACGACCGGGGCAGGCAGAACGCCGCCGGGCCGACGCCGATGCACATCTACTGGATGTGGGTGAGCTGGAGCGTGTGCGCCGTCGTGCTGATCACGACTTTGGCGGTGGCAGCACGCTGACCTGCGGTGCCTGTCAGCACTTGCAGCTGTTGAACCCCTTGGCGGTGCACTTGATGCAGACGCGGACGCGCTCGGGTGCTGGTGATTGGTGCACTGGATGTGGCCTTTGCTCGCGGCCGGTCCCTGGTGTTTCAACGACCGGCTGTTCATTGGTCAACACCACAATCGGCAGCAACCGCGCCGGGGTTGAGCATGATTGATGCTGCAACTTTCAGAAAGTTCAGGCGCGGATCGCCGGCTGCTCGTTCGTCATCGGCTCGTCGGTCATCTGCGACCCGATGTTCAGGTTCGGCAGCACGTTGCGGGCGAACTTCGGCACGTTGAGGATCACCTTGGTGCCTGCGTTGGGCGCCGTCTCGACCACCAGCGCGTACTCGACGCCGAAGACGGTCCTCATGCGGTCGTTGATGTTGCCGATGCCGACGTGCGCGCCTGTCTGGTGGGCGTCCTTGATGTCGTCGAGCCGCTCGGGGTCCATGCCCACGCCGTCGTCCTCGACGCTGATCAGCGCCTCGTTGCCGTTGTCCTCGGCGGTGATGGTGAGCATGCCGCCGCCGGGCTTCTTGGCGAGGCCGTGCCGCACCGCGTTCTCGACCAGGGGCTGCAGGACGAGGAACGGCAGGACGACCTGCAGGACCTCGGGGGCGATGCGCAGCCGGACGTTCAGGCGCGAGCCGTACCGCGCCTGTTCGATGGTCAGGTAACGATGGATGTTGGTCAGTTCATCGGCGAGGGTCGTGAACAAGCCGTCGGTGCGGAACGAGTAGCGCGTGAACTCCGCGAACTCCTGCAGCAGCTCACGGGCGTGTGACGGGTCCGTGCGGATCAGCGAGGAGATCGTGTTCAGCGCGTTGTAGACGAAGTGCGGCGAGATCTGCGCCCGCAGCGCCTTCACCTCGGCCTGGGCGAGGGCCTGGCGCTGCTTCTGGACGACTTCCAGTTCCAGCTGGGTCGAGACGAAGCGGGCGGTCTCCTCGGCCATGCGGATCTGGCGCTTCGACGCCACGCCGCTGACCACGATCAACGTGCCGGCGACGTCTCCCTCGACAACCAGGGGGACCACGACGACGCTGTGCAGTGAGCACGGGCCCTGCAGTTCGCAGCCGAGCTTGCGGTGGTCGACGTGTTCCTTGTGGCAGTTGTTGATGGCACGGGCGACCGTGTCGCGGAGGTACTCGTAGTGGTCGTTCGCACCGCCGTCCCACGAGAGGACGGTGCCCTCTTCGTCGGTGATGGCGACCGCGACGCACCGCAGCATCTCGCGCAGGTGGGGGGTGGCCTTGTTCGCGGCCTCCTCGGTCAGACCCGCGCGGAGGTCGCTCGACGCCCTGGACATCCGGTCGAGCATGTCCATCACAGCATCCTCGACGGAGGTGCTGACTCGTCGAGCGCGGCACAGCATCACGAAGAGGCCCAGAACGGCCAGGGTCGCGATGACGCCGAGCACAGCGCGCTCGGTCAACAGGTCGCCCACGGTGCACATGCTGTGCTGTGGGGTGCCCCTATAGCAAGAGGCGCGCCCGGCGTACCCCCGTACGGTCCACCGGTCAGGCTAGACATCCGATGAATTCAGGGAGAGGGTGTGCGGGTGAAAGTGGCACTGTTCGCGACCTGCCTGACCGACACGTTCTTCCCCGAGACGGCTCGTGCCGTGGTGCGACTGCTGGAGCGGCTCGACTGCACGGTCGAGTTCCCGCTCGACCAGACGTGCTGCGGCCAGATGCACTTCAACACCGGCTACCGGGAGCATTCGAAGCCGTTGGCGCGCAAGTACACCGACGTCTTCGGGAGCTACGACTACGTGGTTGCGCCATCCGGGTCATGCGCCGGCATGGTCCGCGAGGTCCATCCCACCCTGGGTGAGTCTCCGCCGCGCACGTTCGAGCTCGCGGAATTCCTCGTCGACGTGCTCGGAGTGACGGACGTCGGCGCCTGGTTCCCCCACCGGGTCACCTACCACCCCACGTGCCACTCGTTGCGCATGCTGGGGGTCGGCGACAAGCCGTTGGCGCTGCTCAGGGCCGTGAAGGCACTCGATCTGGTGGAACTGCCCGACTCGACGCAGTGCTGCGGCTTCGGCGGCACGTTCGCGATCAAGAACGCCGAGACGTCCACGGCGATGCTCGCGGACAAGATGCGGTGCGTGCTGGACACCGGCGCCGAGGTGCTGTCCGCCGGTGACAACTCCTGCCTCATGCACATCGGAGGTGGGCTCTCACGGCTGCGCGCGGGCGTGCGACCGGTGCACCTGGCGGAGATCCTGGCTTCGACGGAGGAGGACCCGTGGCTCGCAACCCGGTGACGTGGCTGGGCAGCCCGACGTTCCCGAAGGCCGCCAAGGAGGCCCTGCAGGACACCCAGCTGCGGCAGAACCTGCGCAAGGCCACCGGGACCATCCGGGGACGCCGGGAGGCCGCGGTCGCCGAGATGACCGACTGGGAGATGCTCAGGGTCGCCGGCGAGCAGATCAAGGACGACGTGCTGGCGCGCCTCGACACCCTGCTCGTGCAGCTCGAGGAGTCGGTCACGGCCCGCGGCGGCGTCGTCCACTGGGCGCGGGACGCCGAGGAGGCGAACCGGATCGTGCTCGGCCTCTGCCGCGAGGAGGGCACGGACGAGGTCGTCAAGGTCAAGTCCATGGCCACGGCCGAGATCGGGCTCAACGAGGCGCTCGAGGCCGGCGGGGTGCACGCGATCGAGACCGACCTGGCCGAGCTGATCGTGCAGCTCGGCGACGACCGGCCGTCGCACATCCTGGTGCCCGCGATCCACCGCAACCGCTCGGAGATCCGCGAGATCTTCCAGCGCCGCATGGGCGTCGAGGTCTCCGACGAACCGGCCGACCTCGCCGAGGCCGCCCGCGTGTACCTGCGCGAGAAGTTCCTGACCACCAAGGTCGCCGTCTCGGGGGCGAACTTCGCCGTCGCCGACACCGGGTCGATCGTGGTGCTGGAGTCCGAGGGCAACGGCCGGATGTGCCTGACGCTGCCGGACACCCTGATCACCGTGATGGGCATCGAGAAGCTCGTGCCGTCGTGGCGAGACCTGGAGGTGTTCCTGCAGCTGCTCCCCCGCTCCTCCACGGCCGAGCGGATGAACCCGTACACGAGCGTCTGGACCGGCGTGACGCCCGGCGACGGCCCGCAGAAGTTCCACCTCGTGCTGATCGACAACGGCCGCACCTCGACGCTGGAGGACTCCGTAGGGCGCCAGGCACTCCGGTGCATCCGGTGCTCGGCGTGCCTGAACGTCTGCCCGGTCTACGAACGCACCGGCGGCAAGTCGTACGGCTCGGTCTACCCCGGCCCGATCGGCGCGATCCTGACGCCGCAACTGGTCGGCGACATGCACGACCCGCAGGCGGCCTCACTTCCTTACGCCTCTTCGCTTTGCGGCGCGTGCTTCGAGGTCTGCCCGGTGCGGATCGACATCCCGTCCGTCCTCACGCACCTGCGCGCCGAAGTCGTGGAGGCCAAGGGACGCACCGCGGAGTCCGTCGCGATGGCCGCCGCCGCGTGGATGTTCAGGGAGGCCTCGCGCTACGAGAAGGCGCAGAAGGCCGGTTCCCTGGCCCGGTTCCTGGCGCGCGACGGCAAGATCACGTCGCTGCCGTGGCCGGCGTCGAAGTGGACAGCCTCCCGCGACGTGCCCGCACCGCCGTCCGAGTCGTTCCGCGCCTGGTGGAGGAAGAACCGTGGCTAGTGCACGAGAAGAGATCCTTCAGCGCATCCGCAACGCGAAGGTGCCGGCGGCCGTGCCCGTCGTCCGCGGCTACCACCAGACGGGCCCCGGCGGCATCGACCTGTTCGCCGAACGGGTCGCCGACTACCGCGCGATCGTGCACGTCGTCACGAACGTCCCCGATTCGCTGGAAGCCTTGAAGGGCAAGCGAATCGTCGCGCCCGTGGACGTTCCGGCGGAGTGGTTGATCGACGGCGTCACGTGGCTGCACGAACCGCTGACCATTGAGGAACTCGATCAGGCCGACGGCGTGCTGACCGCGTGCGCGGTCGCGATCGCGGACACCGGCACCATCGTGCTGGACGGCAGCGAGGGCCAGGGGCGCCGCGCGCTCACCCTGCTGCCCGACTACCACCTGTGCGTGGTGCGAGTGGATCAGATCGCGGCGTCGGTTCCAGAAGCCCTGCAACGACTGGAACCGACGCGACCGCTGACGTTCATCAGCGGGCCTTCGGCGACCAGCGACATCGAACTCAACCGGGTCGAGGGCGTGCACGGCCCCCGCACCCTGGAGGTCCTGATCGTCACCTAGTGCCGGTCGCGGCACTAGCCGCAGTGGACCTTGGCGGCGTCCCTGATGCCCAACTCGTCGTAGTAGTAGGTCATCGCGCGGATCGTCACGCACTTGCCCTTGGCGTACACCTTGACCGGGCCTGCGTAGTACTGGAACTTGCCGGAGTCGAAGTCGTTGTTGTAGCCGGGACGGTTGTTGTCGTCCTCGCGGAAGTCCTGGTTGTACATGGAGATGCTGGCCTCGTGCTTGAACTGCGAGTAGTAGGCCGTCTTCACGTTGGCCGCGCAGTTGTAGCCCGTGCTGGAGTTGTAGTAGAGCCGGATCGTGCTCAGGTGGTTCGGCACACGCGACATCACCTTGTAGGTGTCGATCAACGAGCCGGTGCACCCGTACTCGGCGGCGTGCGCGTTCATCGGTGCGAGGACGAGTGCTGCCGCGGCGGCCGCCACGACGGCGACGGCTTTCCTCAGACGTGTCATGCGCCTGAGGATGAGCCGGTCCGGTTAAGCGGCGGTTATTTGAGCAGCCGGGACAACCGGCGGTCGGCCAGCGGCTTGCCACCGGTCTGGCACGTCGGGCAGTACTGGAACGCCTTGTCCGCGAACGAGACCTCACGAACCGTGTCACCACAGACCGGGCACGGCAGCCCCGTGCGCGCGTGCACCCGCAGGCCCGACCGCTTCTCGCCCTTCAGACGTGCGGCGTCCTGACCCACGGACCGTGCGACGGCATCGGTGAGAGTGGTGAGCATCGCCTCGTGCAGGTGGTCGAGCTGCTCGTCGTTCAACTTGCCCGTCGTCGCGTACGGCGAGAGCCGCGCCATGTGCATGATCTCGTCGGAGTACGCGTTGCCGATGCCCGCGATCAGGCTCTGGTCCGTGAGCGACGTCTTCAGCCGCTCGGTCCGCTTGGCGAACAGGTCTTCCAGCTGCGTGCGGGTGATCCCCACCGCGTCCGGACCCAGCCTGGCGACGCTCGGGATGGTCTTCGGGTCGCGCACGATCCACGCCGCGAGGCCCTTCTTCGTGCCCGCTTCCGTCAGGTCGAAGCCAGGCCCCTGACCGGGAGGCCCGAGGTGGACGCGCAACGCGAGCGGCCCTCGGCCCTGCTTGGGCGGTGGTGCGGACATGGTGTCCGCCCAGCGCAGCCAGCCTGCTCGGGCGAGGTGGACGACCAGGTGCAGGCCGTCGGCGACCTCCAGGTCGAGGTGTTTGCCGTGCCGGTGCGCGGCGACGACCTCCTGGCCGTGGAGCGCCGTCCACGGCGGGTCGAACGTCTTGAGCACCTGCAGCGAGGCGACGTCGACGCGGTGCACCGCACGGCCCACCGCGTTCTCACGCAGGTGGTGGACCAGTGCTTCTACCTCGGGTAGTTCGGGCACAGGTCCAGTGTCGCATCAGTCGACGGGTTGCAACGGGCCTTCGACGTCCGGCAGCGAGTGCATCTCGATCGTCCGGGCGACCCGGGAGGCCTCCTGGCGCACGGCCATCGGGCCGCGAACGGACCCGATCCAGCGCTCGGGCGGCAGCTCGTCGGCCGTGGCCTTGCTCTCCGCGACCAGCGTGTGCGGACGGCGCAGCGCCCAGCGCACGGGGAAGAAGGCGAAGAGGAAGATCAGCGCGAGGATCAGCCACGCGGGCACGACGACCTGCGCCGGCGTCCAGGCGATCAGCACGACCACCATCACGACGAGCATGCCGGCCATCATGATGCCGGGCAGGACGCCGCCGCTGACGTCGTGTTCGAAGTCGTCGGACTCCGCGGGATTGCGCCACTCGATGCGGCTGTGGACAGTCCACATCCGGCCGTCAGCACCGCGCACCAGCCGCGTCATGTACCCGTCTCCCACGTTCGGTCGGTCTTGGACAAACCGTACCTGGAGCGGGCAGAGCCTTGTGGGTGAACTCGGCCGAGCTTGATCGTCACCGTCAGTCTTCGACGGCCGGTTTCGGGTAGAGCGTGATCGTCGTGACCGTGGTCTGCGGCGTCGAGCACGGGGTGGACGACGACGGCGGCGTGTCGAGCGACTTCAGGTCGCGCATCGTGGTCTGCGTCGTGCTGACGACGTCGGCCTGCTCCGACGACTCCACGACCGTCTCGGCCCGCTCGACCGGCGGGTCCTCGTGCTGCTCGCTGGTCGGCGCCGGCACGGACGAGGAGGTCCTGCGCACGGTCTCCTGGCGCTTGCCGACGGGGTTGGCCACGTTCTCCTGCGGCTTGACCCGCTGCTGCTCGGGAGGGGGCGGCTGCGCCACCACGAGCCCCTGGCTGTGCTCGGAGCTCGTCGAACCAGACGTGTTCATGGCGACCACGGGGTTCTGGTCGGGCTGCAGCACGGCCACACCCGGCGCGCCGTTGAACACGGCGGCCATCGTCCCGAAGAGCCCGACCGTCGCCACGCTCGCCGCCACGACCGCCATCTTCGCCTTGGTGAACAGCACCTTCCCGGCGAACGCGAGGCCCAGCGCGGGCACGACCAGGTACGCCGCGCTGGCTCGCAGCGTCGCGCAGACCTCGTTCAGCTCGGTGTAGAGCTGCGTGCAGGCCGAACAGGTGTCGAGGTGGGCGCGGATCCGGCGTTCCTCGACGCCCTGGACCCCGCCCGCGGTGTAGGTGCCGAGCTTGGACCGGATCGCCGCGCACGACGAACGTCCGTCGTCGGCCGCGAGGTGGGCCTGCAGGTACGCCGCACGCAGCCCTTCGCGCGCACGGCGGGCCAACGCCGACATGGCGTTGGGCGAGAGTCCGAAGTGCGGCGCCACCGTGGCGGGGCGTTCGCCCTCCACCTCGACGCGCCACAGCACGACCCGCCAGCGTTCCGGCAGGCTGGAGAAAGCCCTGGTGATGAGGTTGTGCTCGGCTCTGCTGTTCGCGTTGTCGCTCACCGGCTCGACGCGACGCCCCAGTTCCTCGTCCTCCACCGGCACGTCCCGCCGCCGCCCGCTCCACTCCCACGCCACCCGGCGGGCGACGGTGAGCAGGTAGGTGCGGACGTGGTCCGTGGGCCCGCTGCCCCGGCGGATCGCCTGCAGCATGCGGAAGAACGATTCAGCGGTGAGGTCGTCGGCCTCGGCCGCCTCCCGGACGTGCCTGAGAGAAAAACGGCGGATCGCGTCCGCATGCCGGGAGAACAGTTCGCCGTAGGCCGAGTTGTCTCCCTCGCGCACTCTGGCGAGCAGGTCCCGGTCGACCTCGTTCTCGTCGACCATCACAGGCTTCAACATGCCACAAGGGGCCAGACCTGCTCCTTGATGAGAACAGGTCGATACACAAGACCATCCGTTAGTAGTGGGCTGTTCAGCGCAACGTGATCGGTGACAGGACGGTCACAGGTGGGCGTCGGACGGTCGGCCGAACAAGATCGAGCGACTATCGTCACGCACGTGGTGGACTGGCGAGAACGCGCTTCGGCCCTCGTGCCGGAACTTCGGGCTGTCGCCGAGACCGAGGAGTGGTCCTGCCACGTCTTCTTCTCCGAGCTGTACCAGCTGGCCCAGGAAGCGCACCGGGAGCAGGACGACGACGTGCTGCGGCGCGTGTACGGCTTCGCGCACTGGTGCTTCCACCAGCCGGAGCAGTTCCTGGAGAACGCGGCGCTGATCAGCTTCTACGAGCACGTGTTCGACGACTGGGACCTCCGCGAGGAGGTGGCCGCGTGGCTGCCGGTCGACGTGCTGCCCAAGGTGCGGGCGCTGTGGGAGTGGCGCTGGCCGAAGGAGCAGTTGGACGAGGTAGATCAACTGCTGGCCGGTTTGGCACCCCCCTCGCAAGATGCCGTTTAAGGGCTGTTGTATAGTTCTCTCCCGTAAGGCAGTGCGGATGTAGCGCAGTTGGTAGCGCATCACCTTGCCAAGGTGAGGGTCGCGAGTTCGAGTCTCGTCATCCGCTCCACGCACAGGCGGCTCATGCTCATGGAGAGCATGAGCCGTTTGCGTTTCGCCATCATTTTGGGGGGACGACCCCCCAGGCCCCCCGGCGATCACTTCACGGCGGGGCCGATGGTGAGCGTCCCCGCGTCGGCGTCCAACTCGGCGATCGGTCCCAGGGCCAGCGACAGCGGTGCGTCGCCGTGGCCGACGTCGAGGCCGCCGAGCACCGGCACGTCCAGGGTCTCCAGCCGGTCGCGCAGCACGTCGAGGACGGTCCAGTCGCGGTCGGTGTAGTCCTCGAACCCCGGAAACCGGCCGAGCGCGACCCCGTGCAGTCCGTTCAGCGAGCCCGAGCGGATGAGTTGCGTCAGCTGCCGGTCGACGTGACCGAGTCCGACGGCGCGTGGGGCCTCCAGGAACAGGATCGCGCCGTCCAGATCGAGCAGTCCGGTGCCCACGGACCAGCCGAGGGTGCCGAGGTGACCGCCGACGACGTTACCGGTGGCCAGGCCTCCCACCCGGACGGCCGCGGTGATCACCGCTGGGTCCCGGTGCAGCACCGCGGGTCCGGTCTCCATCAGCAACGACCGCGTCGAGGCCGCTGACCGCGCTCCGGCGAGGAACCCGTGGATCCCGGTGACGCGGCAGTGCCGCCACAGCGCGAGGTGCAGGTTCGTGATGTCGCTGAACCCGACGAACGGCTTGGGGTCGGCCCGCACGGCGGCGAAGTCGACGTCGTGCGCGATGCGATAGGAGCCCGCACCGCCGCGCGTGGCGAAGATCGCCCGCACGCCGGGATCGCGATAGGCGTCGTTGAGATCGGCCAGCCTGTCTTGGTCGTAGCCCGCCATGTAGCCGTGGCGGTCCATGGCGTGCTTGCCGATCTCGACGACCAAACCCCAGCTCTCCAGCACCTCCACTGACTCGGCGAGCCCCTCCTCGTCCGGGTAGCTGGCGGGCGAGACGAGGCGGACCCGGTCTCCGGCGACGACACGTGGTGGCAGCACGACGTTCACACGACCGACTCTCCCAGCCGGAGTCGAGCGGTTCTCGGGGTGATCTCCCGGCCCACCCGTGAAAAGGTGGTCTCAGACAGCTTGCTCCGACCTAAGGACATCGTGATCATGGCCATCAAGCAGACGGCAAACGCTCACTGGGAAGGCTCCCTCGTCGAGGGCAAGGGGAACGTCAGCCTCGCCACCTCCAACAGCGGCAGCTTCGACATCGACTGGAAGGCGCGCGCCGAGGAGGCGGGCGGCAAGACCAGCCCCGAGGAGCTCATCGCCGCTGCGCACTCCGCCTGCTACTCGATGGCGCTCTCGCACGGCCTGACCGGTGCGGGCACGCCGCCCACCTCGATCGACACCAAGGCCGAGGTGAGCTTCCAGGCTGGCGTCGGCATCACCGGCATCCACCTGACCGTCCGCGCCAACGTGCCCGGCCTGTCCCAGGAGGACTTCGTCACGGCGGCCGAGGGCGCCAAAGCGAACTGCCCGGTCTCCAAGGCGCTCGCGGCCGTCGAGAACATCACCCTCGACGCTGCCCTGGTCTGAACCGCAGCTCCGCGGGCCCGTGACTGATCAGGTGCCTGCGGTAGCGCACGTCGCCGGGCTGCTCGACCACCTCGGACGAGCGGTCGAGCAGCTCTTCGGCGACGATCCGGCCCTCCAGCCGCGCCAGGTGGGCGCCCAGGCAGTAGTGCGGGCCGTGGCCGAAGCCGAGATGGCCCGGCACGGAGGGCCTGCCGGGGTCGAAGTCCTCGGTGAACACCTTCGGGTCGCGGTTGCCCGCCGCGTAGTCGAGGAACAGGTGCTCACCCTCCTCGATCTCCACCCCGCCCGTGGTCACCGGACACGTCGCCGTCCGGAAGAACCCGACGAACGGCGCGTCGAGCCGCACCACCTCCTCGACCACGCCTCCCAGCCGACGTTCCTTCGCGTCGAGTCGCAGCACCGTGCTCGCCAGCATGTTGGTGGTCGAGTCGGTACCCGCCACGACGACCGCCAGACACAGCGAGAGGCGTTCCTGTTCGGAGAGCTGCCCGCCGCGGAACGCGTCCGAGCGCCCGAAGTAGGCGCAGAACTCGTTCATCCCGGCGAAGTACGAGCCGAGCGCGCGCTCGCTGACCTCCTCGCCGCTGGTCAGTTCCAGCACCGGCGCGACGAACTCGCGGAACAACGGGAAGTCCGCTTCGGGCACGCCGAGCACGTCCCCGACGACCCCGAGTGCGAACGGGGCGGCGAACTCGCTGACGAAGTCGGCCTCTTCCGGAAGTTCGTCGAGCAGGGTCCTCGCGCGTTCCCCAATTGAGTCAGCCATTTGGCGCACGGCCGTCTGAGTGAATTTCTGATTCGCCGCCCCACGAATTCGGGCATGTCTTGCTCCGTCCGCCGCGTTGAGCGAGGACATCAATTCGAGCAATCGCCGCTGCTCCGGCGGCATCAACGCCGCCACGGCCGCGACCTGCGGACCTGTCATGTTCCGGGAGGAGAACGTCACCGGATCAGCCAGCACGGCACGCAGGTCGGTGTATGCGGTCACCCGCCGGGCGTTGATTCTCGGGTCGAATTCCATTGCGATATCTTTGCGCGGTTCCGGCCTTTGTCGGGGGCTGACGACAGGACGAATCAACGTGATCATCCGGCTGCTCGGACCGCTCGAACTCACCGGTCCGAACGGGGCAGTTCAGCTCAGCAGCGCAGGACAGAGGACTCTCGTCGCACGGCTGGCGTTGAATCCGGGAGAGACGGTGCCGAGGAGCGCGCTCGTGGACGCGCTCTGGTCGGACGAGGCACCGGCGAGCGCCACGAAGACGTTGCACAGCCTGCTCGCGCGCCTGCGGGGGCAGATCCGCGACGCCGGGCTGGGCGAGCTGATCACGACTCGCGAGCCGGGCTACGTGCTCAACGCGCCCGCGGACACCGTGGACGCTGCACGGTTCGAGGCGCTAGTCGCAGCAGCACGGCACAGCGACGAGCCGCTGGCGTCCGCGAAGATGCTGCGCGAGGCCCTCGCGTTGTGGACGGGCGACCCGCTCGCGGACTGCCGGCCGGGCGAATGGACCCGGCAGGAGTCCGCGCGGCTCACCGACCTGCGGATGGACGCGACCGAGGAGCTGATGGAGTGCTCACTCGCGCTCGGTGAGCACGCTGCGGTGGCGCCGCTGGTCAACGCGCTGGTGGAGCAGCACCCGTTCCGCGAGCGGCTGTGGGAGCAGCTGATGATCGCGCTCTACCGGTGCGGGCGGCAGGCCGAGTCGCTGGCCGCGTTCCACCGGGCGCGCGGCGTCCTGGTCGACGAACTCGGCATCGAGCCCGGTGTCCGGCTACGTGACCTCGAACAGGCGGTGCTGACCGCTGATCCCCGCCTCGACCTGCCGGAACGCGTCCCGGTCCCGGTGCGCGGCAACCTGCCGGCCGACCGGTCGAGCTTCGTGGACCGCCCGGAGACCGAGCACGTCGCGGACCTGATCAGACGGCATCGGCTGGTCACGCTGATCGGCGTCGGCGGCGTGGGCAAGACGCGGCTCGCGATGCACGTCGCGCGGAGCGAGCAGCCGCCGGACGGCGTGTGGCTGGTGGAGCTGGCGGCGTTGCGCGACAGGGCCCTCGTGCCGCACACCGTCGCGGAGGCGCTGGGCGTGGTCGACCAGACCGGACGCGGGCAGCTCAGCGTGCTCACGGAGTTCCTGGCCCAGAAGGACGCGTTGCTGGTGCTGGACAACTGCGAGCACGTCGTGGACCACTGCGCGGTGTTGGTGGACACGCTGCTGCGAGTGGCGCCGAACCTCCGTGTCATCGCCACGTCCCGACGCGCGCTACGGGTCTATGGCGAGCAGGTGATGTCCGTGGCGCCGTTGTCGGTGCCGTACCCGGCAGCGACGTTGTTCGCCCAACGCGCTGATGCGGCGATTCCCGGCTCGTTCGTCATCACGGCCGCGAACGAGCAGGCCGTCACGGACCTGTGCCGACGGCTGGACGGCATCCCGCTGGCGATCGAGATGGCGGCGTTGCGGGTGCGCGCGCTGACACCGGCGCAACTGCTGGAACGGCTCGACGACAGGTTCCGGGTGCTGACCGACGGCGGGCGGACCGCGTTGCCGCAGCACCAGACCCTGCTCGCGACGATGGAGTGGAGCTTCGACCTGTGCTCGCCGCGCGAACAGCTGCTGTGGGCACGGGCGTCGGTCTTCGCCGGCAGCTTCGACCTGGCCGCGGCCGAGGCGGTGTGCTCCGACGACGCGCTGACGGCGGACTTCATGTTCGACGCGGTCGACGGGCTGGTCGACAAGTCCGTGCTGCAGCGCGAAGAACACGCGGGAGTGGCGCGCTATCGGTTGCTGGAGACCATGCGCCAGTTCGGCCAGACACGGTTGCGTGCGAGCGATGAAGAACCACGGCTGAAGACGCGCCATCGTGACTGGTACGCAGGCATTGCCCTGCAAGGGGAACGGGCCTGGTTCACGCCACGGCAGATCGCGACCGTGGAGGCGATGACGGCCGAACGCGGCAACCTGCGAGCGGCACTGGAGCACTCGCTGACGACGCCGGGTGAGGCCGACTCGGGCCTGCGGCTGGCGGCGACGCTGTGGTTCTACTGGGTCGGCTGCGGGCGGTTCGCCGAGGGACGGCACTGGCTGAACTGGGCGCTGTCCCTGGAGACCGAGCCGTCGCGGGCGCGCTGCAAGGCGTTGTGGGTCACCGGATACCTGGCCACGTTGCAGGGCAACACCTCCGCGGTGCCGGCACTGCTGGAGTCGTGCCGCGCCGAGGCCGCCGTGCTGGAGGACGAGGACGCCGACGTCTACGCGACCTACGTGCAGGGCGCGGCGGCGGTGTTCGACGACGACCTGCCGCTGGGCGCGACGCTGCTGGCCGAGGCAGACCGACGGCACGCGGAGCTCGGGCACATGGACAGCAACGTCGTGATGGCGCGCGTGGCGCTGGCGATCACCGTGGCGTTCGGTGGCGAACTCGACCGTGCGACGGAGATCTGCACCAAGGCGCGCGCTGTGTGCGAGGAGAACGGTGAGCTGTGGGCGCGCGCGTTCGCGTTGTACGTACTGGCTTTCGTGGCGATGGGTCGTGGTGACATCGTCGAGGCCCGCGAGCTGGCCACGACGTCGTTGCGCATCAAGGAGAAGTTCCACGACCTGCTGGGCATCGCGGTGTCGGTGGAGCTGCTGGCGTTGATCTCGGTGGTCACCGGGTCCGCGTCGCACGCCGCGATGCTGCTCGGCGGTGCGGACCGGGTGTGGCAGTCGGTCGGGCTGCCGCTCTTCGGCTCGGCGAACTTCGCGGCGTCGCACGACCAATGCGTGGCGCTGTGCCGGCAGGCGTTGGGCGTCGAGGCCTACGACGAGCACTTCGCACGCGGTACGGCCATGACCGTGACCTCGGTGGTAGCGGCCGCGCAGTCGTGACGCAGGTTCCGTGCAACCGGACGCGGACAAGCTGGCGGGATGAGGACCAGCGTGCGCACACCCGACGCGGGAACCGTCGAGGAAGTGCTGAAACTCGCCGGCAGGGCACCGTCGTTCGACATCGTTCCGCCGTGGCGATGGCGGAACGGCAACGAGTGCCTCGAGCTCGTGACGGCACGTGCGGACCAGTCGGCGTTGCTCGCGTGTGGTGCCGTGCTGCACCACGTGCGAGTCGCGCTGTCGGCGATGGGCTGGGACTGCCACGTGCTGCGGACCCCGCAACCGGACGGCCAGGTCGCGTCGGTGCACCCGCGCTGGGAGCTCGACCCGTTCTCGTGCGAGGTGGCCTCCGCGGCGGCGATCTCGCTGCGCAGGTCCGACCCGCGCCCCTACCTGCCCGACGAGGTGCCGGACTCGGCGCTGACGTGGCTGCTGCACGCGGCCCGCGCGGAGAACTGCGAACTGGAACTCGTGGCGCGACGCAGCGGCGTGCTCCTCCGGATGCTCGGACAGGACTGGCTGAGCATGGGCGAGGCCGTGAGCGCCGTGCTGCTGGCGTCGACCGTGTGGGGCCTTGCGTCACAACCGCTGCTGCACGAGGGCGAGGTGCTCGTCCGCGTCGGCTGGCAGTCGCCCAATGCCGAACCGTTGCCTCAGTCGGCCCGCTAGCGACTCCCTTTGCGGGGACTATGTGTGGCGTGGACCGGGACAGAACGCTGGCACACCTCAGCGAGGACGACTGGGGCAGACCCGACTCGTCGTCGACCCAGCTCTACCGGGACCTGTGCGCGCTGCGCGACCTGCCCGTCGGCCAACTCACGCCGACGTCGCTGCACCTGCTCGTGACGCACCAGGTGGGACTGGACGTGACCGCGCTGCTGGCGCTGGAACAGGTCGAGAACGACCCGCTGCGCTCGGTCGCCCTGTACCCCGGCGACCTGCTCGCCGCTCTACTGAGAGTAGATCACTCGTTCTGGACCGATCACCCAGCGTTGCTGTCGAGAATGTCCGCTTTGCTGGACCGCCTGCGCACCCTGCCGGACGGCGACTGGCAGTTGCTGGTGTCCGCGGCCGAGCAGTTTCCCGGTTAGGCCAGCGTTAGGCGTCCCTTTGGCGGCAGGTGAGTTGCTTGCGCCATGGCAAAGACCCTCGCGGCGGCCGGCCTCACGCTGGCCTCTCTCGCCGCCTCCGCTGTGCTCTTCTCCCCCGTGGCTTCCGCCGAGACCTGCAAGGCCTCCTACTACTCGGGCGGCGGCACCACCGCCAGCGGCGAGCGCTTCGACCCGAACAAGCTGACGGCCGCGCACAAGACCCTGCCGTTCGGCACGAAGGTCAAGGTGAAGAACAGGTCCAACGGCAAGACCGTGACCGTGCGGATCAACGACCGCGGCCCGTTCATCACCGGCCGCTGCGTCGACCTGACCCCCAAGGCCTTCAAAGCGATCGCACCCCTGTCACAGGGCGTAGTGGGCGTCACCGTCACAAAGGTGTGAACGAGTAGAAAAAGACGGGTTTGCTTGACCCAATCGAGTGAACGAGATAGTCAATCCGGGTGTTCACGGCGATGAGCGGGTCTGCGCGGTTGGCGACCGGAGCGGTCCTCGGTGTGGTCGTCGCGGTGTTGTGCGTGCTCGGGACGTATGTCGGATCGCTCATGGCGAGCGATCCGACCGAGCCGGGCAATGACAAACCGGCCCGCGTCTCGCTCGTGAACACGCCTTCGCTGATCCCCACGGAGTCCGAGACTCCGTCACAGACCGTGTCCGTCAGCTCATCGTCCGCAGCGTCCTCGAGCGTGAAGTCGACGACCACCACAACGACGACCACGACAGTCACAACAACAACGCAGGCCCCTCCGGCCGTGACGACGACAACGACCACAAGACCAAGACCGACCACCACGACCACAACCACAACCACGAGGCCGTGCGGCCTCATCTTCTGCTGATCCGCCGTTCCCACACAGCGTCGAACCGGCTCGTGTCACTGAGCCCGTTCCTCAACAACCGCGCGGCATCAACGAGGTTCTTGTCCTCCCGCGCCATCGGCTCCCGCACGTGGTCAAGGCACGCGTCAACCAACGCGTCGTGGCTCGGCAGCATCAGTTCCGGGTACAGCTCGTCCAACCGTGCAACGAACTCCGCACGCAGATACGCGACTTCTCCGGCCGTGTACACGTTCTCAGCGAGCCCGAAGTCCCACAGCCAAAACGCGAACTCCACAAACCGCGCACGCTCGTGCATCGCGTCGTGCGATGACGTCCGCGCCGCCGTCAACCTCGCGCAGTACCGCCACCATGACCGGAAATCCTCCGGCGCGTTCCTTGCGACCCAACGAATCCTCCGGTCCTCCGGCAGCTCGGCAACCGTTTTCATCTGCTGCCACACGACCTTATGGTCACCGTCGAACGAGATGCCCAGGTCCTGCCCGAACGCCGTGAAGACCTTCTGCACGCTGCCGGGCCAGAACTCGGGATCGACCCCGACGTAGATCGTCACCTGGGCGTCGGGCTGCCAGTAGAGCTGGTTGCCGAACTCCGGCCCACCGATCTTTACCAACTCCACGCCACGGTTCGAGAGCTCGGCCTCCAGCTCGTCGAACATCATCAGCCCGTCGAATCGCCCATACGCCGCGGCCACAGCGTCGTCCACCATTTCAGGACCGTGCACGAGCCGATGCGCTTGCACGGCAAGGTGAATCCCCTGCCACCCGAGGCCGCGTTGCCTCAGATACCACCCGACCTCGACCAGCCCGTATGACCGCCAGTAGGTGCGCCCGCTGCGGTTCTCCCCGCCAAGCCCACCCATGACATCGGCGGCGACGTCCGGACCGAGGTTCGCGTCGAGCCCGAGCACGGTGCCGGTCTGCACGACGTCGGCGAAGAACTCCCGGCTCACGCAGTTCTCCAATCACTCGGCAAGGCCTCCGCTCATCAGCGTTCGTACGAGTATTCGTGGCGAGCGTTCTCAGTCAATGAGCGCCGCCGCGGCCGAGCGGCGCAAGGACGGGAACGGTGGCGCAATGCGACGGTCCGGGAACACCGCGTGAGAGTCGGGCACGGTGATCGGATCCTGGCGGCCCGGCAGTGCGTCGGAAACGGTTGGCTTGCGGTCTTCGTCTCGACCGGACAGGGCCATGACCTGCATTGTGTGGAGGACGAGGGGGCGATGTGAGTTAGCGCATGAATACGTTCGGAACGGACACCGGAGCCGCTGTTGATCAGCGAGAATCCCTGGAACAACGTTTCTGGGGGAGTTCTGCCATGTCCACTCGCGCCCGCCGCACCGCGCCCGTGGTGGCCGTGCTGGCGGTGCTGGCCACCGTCTGCGGGGTGACGTGGGGCGTCTGGGGAGACGGCTCGCGGTTCGCCGAGGCGATGCAGACGGCCGATCCGACGCCACGGCTGCCGTACGTCGTGGACACCTACGTGCTGGTCAAGCTGCCCGGCCGCACATTGTTCGACGAAGAGGGGCCGCTGGACGAGTTCACCGGCCGCGACGTGCTGACGCCGTCCGAGGTGAAGATCGTCGAAGAGGGGTCCGTCGCCGACGTCGAGGGCACGATCAAGATCGAGAAGGGCGTCACGCTCGGGCTGTGGCGGTTCTCCGTGCGGGACGGGGAGTCGCCGTGGGAGCTCTACGACGGGCTTGACGGCCTCTACAAGCTGGGCAACCACCACGCCGTCGAGACGACGTATCCGAACGTGTCGCTGCGTCGGAACGAGAACACTTTCCACGCGCACTACGTGCACGGTCAGGACGTGCTGCGCGTCGAGGGCCACGGCGACAACGGTGACGCGGTCACCGACCAGATCATGAAGCTGCTGGACCGCCAGGTCGAGCGCTCCCCGGCCGACGAGCGGCCGTCATGACCACGACCGCCCCGAGAACCTCGACCACACCCGCCGTCGCACTGCTGCAGGCAGGCGCCGCTGTCCTGGTCGTGTACGCCTACCTGGTCGGGCAGCACTTCGACCTCGCCTTCGTCCGCATCGCGCTCAACCGCCCGCTCGGCCTCGGCGAGGACTTCGGACCGCTCGCGCTGCTCGTGCTCCTCGCGACCACCGGCTACTCGACGGTGCTCGACCGCACGCCGTTGCGGACGCAGCTCGTCCGGACCTACCTCCCGGCCGGTGTCGCGGTCCTGCTCGGCGCCATCGCCATCACGTTCGGGGCGTCGATCTGGACCGCTCCCGACTCGTCGGACACCTCGTTCCTCGCCGTGCTCGGCAACCTCTCGCTGGTCAGCCACCTCGTCACGGGCGAGCAGCTGCTCGTGCCGCTCGGCTGGGTCGTGCTGCTGCAGCTGGTCGGCGTCGTGACCGCGGAGCCCGTCCGGCGCTTCGGCGTCGTCGTGCCGATCGCCCAGATCGTCGTGGTGACCCTGGTGGTCGCGTTCGCCCCGAACAGCCGGGCCGCTCTGGTCCTGGTCTTCTACCCGCTTGTGGTGATCGGTCAGCTCGTCGCGATGCACCGGCACCGCGTGATCCCGACGTGGATCGCGGCCGGCACCGCCGCGGTCTGCGCGATCCCCGTGCTGGGGCTGAACAGCACGAACCAGGCGTTCGCCGAGTGGTGGTACCCGGTGGCCTCGCTGGTCGCCGCACTGCTCCTCGCGGTCGCCGTCACCTACGGCGGTGAGACCGCGCACCGGCTGGCCGCGCCGGTCGCCGTGCGGTGGCTGGCCGACCACGCGTCCTGGGTCGTGGTGCTGGTCGGTGTGGTCGGCTATCCCCTGCTGGCGGGTGCGCGATGACCGGCACGCCCAAGTACATGCACGGTCTGGACCTGCTGCGCGTGCTGCTGGCCGTCGTCGTGATCTACAACCACTACGCGGGCTGGATGCGCTCGGTCGACGAGCCGTGGAGCGCACGGCAGGCCATCGACGGGCTGCTGGTCAACCCGTTCCACCTGAACCCGAACCTGGGGTTCGTCGGTGTCAGCACGTTCATGCTGATCAGCGGCCTGGTCGTCACGCAGGTGTCGTTCCGCGAGTCCGGCGGTCAGTTCCTGGGCCTGCGCGCGGCGAGGCTGCTGCCCGCCCTGTGGATCGTCACGGTGGTCGGCTGGGCGTTCGCCGCGCTGCGGTGGGTCAACATCAATCGGATCCCCGACGTCGACGATCTGTTCTGGAACCTCCTGCTGGTCCAGTACGCCGTGCCGAAGACGGCCGAGGTGCTGGCCGTCGTCTGGACGCTCGTCGTGCAGATGGTGTTCTACCTCTTCGTCGCCGCGACCATCCCGCTGCTGCGGAAGAAGCCGTGGTTGCCACCCGCTCTGTCGGTGGCGCTGGTGTCGGTGCTGCTGTCCATCACGCCGCCGGACGACCCCGAGCCGGCCACCGCGGTGCGGATGATCGCGACGTTCCTGCCGGTGCTGTTCATCGGCCAGCTGATCACGCTGGTGCGGCTGGGCAAGCTGCCCACCGGTGCGGGCGTGGCGTTCGGAACGCTGCACTTCCTGCTGTTCGTGCAGGCCGACCTGACCAGCGACACCTGGCCGAACGGACAGGCGTACCCGCGCACGCTGCTGATCGTCGTGCTCCTGGTGCTGCTGACGCTGCGCGCGGACGGCAGACTGGTCCGGTCACCGGTGATCGCGACGATCGCCAAGCGGACCTACGCCGTCTACCTCGTGCACATCCCGATCAGCTTCGCCCTGTTCCACGTGCTGAATCCGCTTGTGGGACCGTGGCTCGCGGTCGCAGTCGCATTGATGTGCATGGCAGTCGCGTCGGAACTGCTGTATCGGTTCGTGGAGGATCCGGTGGCGCGGTGGTACCGCCGCCGGACGCAGGCACGCACGGCCAGGCAGGAACTCGTGGGGAACCGGAGCACATGAACGCGGTCGCATGCACGATCACCAGGGAGAGCGGGCTGCCACTGGCGACGGTGCTCGCCCAGTCCTACCTGGCGCACCACCCCGGTAGCCGATTCGTCATCGCGGTGCTGGACGCCGAGCCCGGCGCGCGCTCCGAGGACGGGATCACGCTGCTCGGGCCCGGTGCGATCGGGGTGTCCGAGGACGACTACCTCGGGCTCGCCACGGCCTACCCGCCGGAGCAGCTCGCGGAGGCGCTCAAGCCGCTGTTGCTGAAGGAGCTGCTGCTCGACGCCGACGTGGTGATGCACCTCACGTCGTCGAGCTACGTGCTGGCGCCGATGGACGACCTGCTGACCGGCACGCACGCCCTCGTGGTCTCGCCGCACTTCCAGCGGCCGTTCGACGACGTGAGGTCGTCCGACGAAGGGCGGCTGGTCGGGACCGGGGTGTTCGACCCCGGGTTCGTGGTGGTCTCGCAGGACGCGGTGGAGTTCCTGGACAGCTGGGCCGAGGCGGTGCGAACGTTCCACGCCATCGACCTCGGTCATGGTGTGTGGGCTGATCAGGCGTGGTTCGACCAGGCCGTGAGCCAGCGGGGGCACCACGTCGCGCGGAGCACGGTCGGGGTGTGGAACGCCTTCGAGCGGCAGGTAACCGCCAAGACCCAGGTGGTCGACCTGCTCGGGTTCGACGCGACCCGGCCGTGGCTGCTCAGTTCGCACCTCACCGGGAAGCCGAAGACGTTGCTGTCGGCTCGCCCCGACCTCCAGCCCGTGGTCGAGCGGTATGCACAGGCGCTGACCGAGGCCGGGTACATCGCGCCGGAGGACGTGGCGCCGACGTGGCTGAGCGAGTTGGCCGACGGCACGAAGATCACGCCGCTGGTACGCGCGATCTACCGGCAGGCCGCGATCGAGGACGACGAGCAGGCTCCTCACGCGTTCAGCGGGCAGCCCTTCCGCGACTGGCTCACCGAACCCGAGCTCGGCGCGCTCAACCGGTGGGCGGCCGCGATCTGGCTCGACCGGGCCGACCTGCGCGGTTACTACAACGACGCGGCCAACCCCGGCTACCTGGACTGGCTGCGGACGTTCGGCGTGCCGGCGGGCGACCTGGCGGCCTGGGCGATCCCGGCACCGCCGCTGCCGATCACCCCCGCGAACGACGAGTTCGGCGTCAACCTGCTCGGCCACCTCACCGCGGTGCTCGGTGTGGGTGAGCTGGGTCGTTCGCTGCACGACGCGCTGGCCGCGGCGAGCGTGCCCACGGCGTCGGTGATCGAGGACGAGTTCGTGGTCAACGAGCTCGGCATAGACGCTCCGGAGGACGTCAGCAGGCCGCGGTTCCCGGTCAGCGTTCTCTGCGTGAACGCCGACCTCACCCGTGCCGTGCTGCAGGCGCACCCCGAGGTCGGCGAGGGTCGGCACAAGATCGGCGTGTGGTCGTGGGAGCTCGACGAGTTCCCCGAGTCGATGCACGTCTACGACAGCCTCGACGAGATCTGGACGATCAGCGAGTTCTGCCGCGAGGCGATCGCCGCGCACACCGACAAGCCGGTGAAGGTCTTCCCCATCCCGGTCAGGAGCCGGGCTGCCGTGACGAGGAAGTCGGGCGGTCGCACCAGGTTCCTCTTCGCGATGGACTTCAACAGCGTCTTCAAGCGCAAGAACCCGCTCGGCGCCATCGAGGCGTTCCGGCGTGCGTTCCCCGGTCGCGACGACGTCGAGCTGGTGCTGAAGGTGATCAACGGCAAGCTGCACGTGCCGGCCGCCGAGCAGTTGCGGGCCGCCGTGGCGCAGGACGACCGGATCACGTTGATCGAGAAGTACCTGTCCGAGCGGGAACTGCACGAGCTGTACGAGAACAGTGATTGCTACGTATCGCTGCACCGCTCGGAAGGCTTCGGCTTCACGGTCGCCGAGGCGATGTCCATGGGCATCCCGGTGATCAGCACCGACTACTCCGGCACCGCCGAGTTCCTGGACCCGGTGAACTGCTGGCCGGTGCCGTACGAGATCGTTGAGGTCGGACCGGACGCCGCGCCCTATCCGCCGGACGCGCGCTGGGCCGAACCGGATCTCGACGCGGCCGCACAGGCCATGCGCGAGGTCGCGGACGATCCGGCACGAGCCGCCGAACGCGGGCTGGCCGCGCGGGACCATCTGCGTCGCACGCGCAGCACCGAAACGGCCGCGGAATGGATCGAGGAGCAGGTCGGGGACGCTTGGCAGGCCTGGCGGAAGCGCTCTCACCCGGTCGCCCCCACCGCTTCCGCAACGGAACCGGTGGCGGGGCAAGGTGTGACGCCGGTTCTGCGCAAGGCGATACTGCGGGTGGTCAGTCAGGTTGAGCGTTATAAGGCATCCGGACCAAAGGTCCGCTAGGCCGCGTCACGACTTGGCGGTTGACGGGTCAGCCCTCAGGTGGGACATGCACAATGGCCGGGTTCGTACATGGAGAAAGGGGCTGTCAGCGTGAACTGGCAGGACGAACTGCGCAAGCTGGACGACGAGCTTGCGAGCGGCCGGATCTCGGCTGACGACTACCGGGTTCGCCGCGACCAGGTGCTGTTCTCCAGCAACACGGGCGGCCAGCAAGCGGCCGGGCAGCAGCGTTGGCAGGCCCAGCCGCCGTCAGCGGCACCGGCGGGACCGGCGACGGGATCCCAGGCGACCCAGTTCATCACCCCGGTCGGCGGTGGTGAACCGCCGAATCCGGCCCCGAACCCCGACGCCACCCAGGTCGTGACGCCGCGGCCGCCGGACGCCGACCGCACGCAGGCGGTGCCGAGCGCCGGCATGGGCCAGCCGAACTACGGCCCGCCCTCCCCCGCGCACGGTTTTCAGCAGCCCGGTCCGCCCCCGCCCCCGTGGCAGGCCAGCGACCAGGCGCCGCCGTGGCTGACCCAGTCGAACGACAACTGGTCGCGCTCGGGCCCCGAGGTCTTCGACGAGTCCTCGTCGGGCAAGGGCAAGAAGGTGTTCGCGATCATCGGTGTGATCCTGGTGATCGCGCTGATCGGTGGTGCGGTCTGGTGGTTCGGTCTGCGAGGCGGCTCCGGCGGCACCGAGAACACGGCCGCCGCCCCGACGTCGACCACCACGACCACCAAGCCGAAGACCCCGCTCGAACTGCTGCCGGCGGCGCCGGGCACGGCCGACCCGAACAACGGCGACTCCACGCCCGAAAAGCTGGTCACGGCCGGCTTCCTCACCCAGGAGGAGGGCGACGTGCTGACCACCGAGGGCGTGCAGAAGATCGCGTTCAAGGGTGGCAAGGACGGCGCGTTCACCTACCACGCCGAGGTTTTCGAGACCGACTCCCCGGAGAAGGCGACCAAGCTCGCGGCCGACCTCGCCGAGGCGGCGGGCAAGTCCGGAATGGTCGACGGCGCTCGTGGCGCGTTGCCCCCGAAGGCCAAGGTGCTCCAGCTGATCAAGCCGAAGCAGAGCGGCTCGTACGTGGTGGTGTACTCGACCGGCAAGCAGGTCGTGCGTGCGTCCACGGTCCAGGAGCCCATCGGTGACGCCGACGCCGACCTGATCCAGAAGTTCCAGGAGTACAGCGTCGCGGTGTCGAGGAAGTTCCCGGCCGCCTGACATGAGCAACGACGTCGTCGACTACGCGGACGGCGCCGAGGACGCCGTTCTCGAACGGCTCCGCGCGGCGACGGACGTCAGCGCCGGTTCGGCTGAGCTCGCCACGAACCTCGGTGGTTCGTGGGAGCTCACCTACCACTTCTCGCCTCAGCGGCTCGGGTTGCTCGCGCCCCTGGACATCCGGCCGGGGCAACGGGTGCTCGACGTCGGCTGCGGCAGCGGTGTCCTGAGCCGGGCCATGGGCGAGGCCGGGGCGGACGTCGTCGGTGTCGAGGGCGTGCCGTTGCGCGCGGCCGCGGCGCGGGAACGGTGTCGTGACCTGCCTGGCGTGCGGATCGTCGACAGTCCTGTCGTGGAGTTGAGCAAGCACGGGACGTTCGACCTCGCGATGGTCTGCGGCGTGCTGGAGTACTGCGACCCCGAGCAACTGCTGGGTGATGTCGCCGAGGCTCTGGACGACGACGGCGCGCTGGTGCTCGCGATCGAGAACCAACTCGGCCTCGGGTACCTGCTCGGCCGGGCGGAGGACCACCGCGGGAAGTCGTGGGTGGGTCCCGCCGGTTATCCGGGCTCCGGCGCGCGGACGTGGAACCGGCAGCGGCTCGGCGAACTGCTTTCCGCCGCCGGGTTCACCGTCCAGCGCTGGATGGCGCCGTACCCGGACTACAAGACCCCGCGGATCGTCGTGGACGCGTCGCTGCACGACCGTCCCGACGCTCCCGAACTGATCGACAAGCTCGTGCGCGACCCGCTGCAGGGCGCGTTCGGCGGCACCGTCGGCGCGATCGCCGGGAGGCTGCCACACCGTCTCGCCGTCGAGGACGGGTTCAGCGCGGCGGTCTCGCCGTCGTTCCTCGTCGTCGCGGCACGCACGCGGGAGTCCGTCGAACGGACCCTGCGGCCGGGCCTCGCCTGGATGGTCAACAACGGCAGGTTGCCGCAGTGGCGGCGCTCGCGGACCCTCACCGACGATCTCGACCTGGTGGTGGCCGACGGCCGGGAGAGCGTCGCGGGCTGGCTGCGCCAGGTGCTCGTCGAGCGCGACCCGGTGTTGCCCGGTGTCGCCCTGGACAGCCTGCTGCTCGACTCCTTGGCGGACAACGACCTCGCCGCGCTGCGTGATCGTCTGAAGTTGTGGCGCGCGTACTGCACGGCGGATGCGCGGCCCCACACCGATGCGGACGTGCACCACCCGTTCCTGCCTGGTCGCGAGGGTGTTCCGGTGCTGCCGCCGGACTGCCTCGACGTGCATCCCGGCAACTTCATCGTCGCCGATCACGGGACGTACCACCGGATCGACCTCGAGTGGCAGGCCGAGTCCGGAGTGGACGCCGAGCTCGCGCTCGCGCGGGCGCTGCTGGAGTTCGCCCGCGAGGTCCACCGGAGCGGCGCCGCGCACCCGTGGCCCGCGCAGTGGTCGATCCGGCAGCTCACCGGCGAACTGACGACGCTCGCCGGGTTGCCCGCGCCGCGGTGGGACGACCTGCTTCCAGCCGAGGCGAAGTTGCAGGAACTCGTCAGCGGCACGCCGGCGGACGAGGTGCTCGCCACGTTGCTGAGCGAGCTCGACGTGCCGGGCAGGCCGAGGCTCTGGGAAGGGCCCGCGCTCACCGAACTGCAGGACATCGCGGCCTCGGTGCCGCAGCTGACCGCGCGAGCCACCGAGCTGGCCGACAGGCTGCACGAACGTTCCGAGGAACTGGAGAAGCTGCACGAGCAGTCGAACGCCGCCACCGCCGCGTTGCGCGACGAGATCGGCCGGTTGGACGACCTGGTCGGCAACTCGTTGATGGAGCTCGCCGACACCGACGCACGCCTCACCGAGCAGACGGCGCTGGCGGACCGGCTCGCCCAGGAGAACGCGGAACTGCGGGCACGCCTGGAGAAGCTGGACTCCTCGTCCATCGTCCACATCGGACGCGAGTTCGTCTGGCCCGCCGCCCGTGCGCTGCGCGGTACTCGTGACCTGCTGCTCGGCAGGGGCGGTGAGGAGACGGACGCGGTGCTGCGCCGGCTGGGCCCGATCGCACCGCTGGTCGGCGGCCGGATCCGCGAGGTGAGCAAGCACGACCGCGCCACGCGGCTGCGCTACGAGGTCGCGGTGCCGGAGACCGAGATCGTGGTCGGTCGCGGCCAGGTCGTCGAACTCGAGGGCACGGTCGAGCACGAGGACCTGCCGGTGCAGACCGTCGCCGTTCGCGCCGACGGAAAGACCTGTCCGGGCACGACAGGCCACCCCGGCAACGGAATCCGGCTGCGCGTGCCCGTGCGCGCACGCACGTCACCGGGTTCCATCGCGCTCGAACTGCTGGTGACTCTGGCGGACGGCACGGTCTTCCGCTGCGATCTGCCGCCGCTGCACGTCCGTCCACAAGCGACGGTCAAGCGCATCGAGACGACCTGGCCGGGTGACGGTCCGAAGGTCGCGATCTGCCTCGCCACCTACAACCCACCGCGGCACCACTTCGCCGCGCAGCTCGACACGATTCGCGCGCAGACCCACGAGAACTGGGTGTGCGTCATCAGCGACGACAACTCGGACGAGGCCGGCCGGGCCACGTTGCGCGACGTGGTGGGCGACGACCCCAGGTTCGTCGTCGTCGAGCACGACGAGAACGCGGGCTTCTACGGCAACTTCGAGCGGGCGCTGCAACTCGTGCCGTCGGACACCGAGTTCGTGGCGCTGTCCGACCAGGACGACCTGTGGGACGCCGACAAGATCGAGACGTTGGTGGCGGAGTTCGCCGACCCGTCGGTGCTGCTGGCGTACGCCGACATGCGACTGGTCGACGACCACGGCACGGTGATCGCCGACAGCGTGTGGACGGGCAGGCCGAAGCCGGGACCCGATGCGGACCTGGAGCAGTTGTTGCTCCTCAACACGGTGACCGGCGCGGCGAGCATGGTGCGCGCGGACGTGCTGGCCGAACGCATGCTGCCGTTGCCACCGAGCACCCCCGCGTCGTACCACGACCAGTGGCTCGCCGCGTGCGCCCTGTCGATCGGCCGGATCGCGTTCGTCGACCGGGCGCTGCACTCCTACCGCCAGCACGGTGCGAACGTGACCGGCTGGCAGGTGCCCCGCCTCGCCGAGGGCCTGCCGGGTCTCAAGGGACTGGCCAGGTACGCGCTCGGGTTCGGCCAGGACTCGTTGGCGCACAAGCAACCCGAGCTCGACCACATCATCGAGCACGAGACGCGCAGGATCGCGCAGTTCGCCACGGTGCTGCTGATGCGCAACCACGACCTGATGCAGCCGGAAGTGGTCCAGCACATCTCACGACTGACCACGGCCGAACGCAGGCTGTGGCCGTTGGTGCGGCTGGCTTTGGAAGGCGACCGCCCGGACACGGCGGGTGCCGAACGAAGGCTGCTCGCGGCCGCGTTGCTGCGGCGCGCTCAGCGTTAGCGGGACTTCGCCGGCGCCAGACCGCACTCGACGAGGACGTCGTCCAGCACGGCGTCCGCGTGGACGACGGTCTGCGCCCACTCCTCGGCGCTCGCGAGCCGTGCGCGTTCGACGCCCGCACGGATGGCGTCCGCGCGCTTGAGGTCGCGTGCGTACTTCTTCTCCCAGGCGACGTGCGGCAACACGTCCAGGCGCAGCACCCGGACGGCTTGCGGCTGCCACTCGGTGATCTCCGCCGCCGCCGTGCCGGGGCCGAGCGCGATGACGACGTCGTAGAGGCCGACGCGTTCACGGCTCCACGCCACCGGTTCGGCGTCGGACACGACCTCGATCCCGGCCGGTCGCCAGTCCTGCTCTGGTTCCTCCGGCACGAACAGCGTGACGGCGGCCTCGGGGTCCCGGTCCCTCAGCGCGACGAGCAGGGTCGCGTCGACCTGGTCGTCGGCGACGACCAGGATCCGCGCGGTGGCGGGGCGATCGCGCAGCCACCACAGCCGGTGGGTGTGCTCGTGGATGCCCAGCGCCGGCGGGCGGGTCGCCAGGTCGTCGGCGTGCCGGCGGCGGAACACCTCGCGGTTGATGTCGGAGAGGCGTTCGGCCGTGGCCGTCGAGCTCGTGCCGTGCCGGACGTGCAGCACCCGTGACGCGGGCTGGACCCACACCTGCCAGCCGAGCCGGCGCAGCACGAACTGCAGGTCGGTGTCCTCGTAGTAGGCGACGTGGTACTCCGGCGAGAACCCGCCGGCCTCGTGGAACGCCTTGCGCCGCATGACGAGGCACGCGGCGGAGGCGTAGTCGACGACTCGGGGGTAGAACGACTCGACGTCGTACTGCCCGTCGCCCCAGCCCCTGCTGTACGCGTCGCCGCCGAGGAGGCTGCCCGCCTCCTGCACCCTGCCGTCGGGGAAGACCATCAGCGGCGCGACCGCGGCGGCCTCGGGCCTGCCGTCGAGGAACTCGAGCAGCGGGGCCAGCCAGCCCTCGGTGACCTCGACGTCGGCGTTGAGGAAGCAGACGAACTCGGTGCCCGCGTGCTCGACACCGACGTTGCAGCCGGCGCCGAACCCCAGGTTCTCGTCGAGCCGGACCACGGTCGCCGTCTGGAGGTTGTCCTCCAGCCACTGCCCGGTGCCGTCGGGCGACGCGCTGTCGACGACCACGACCTCGTAGGGCTGCTCGGTGTGCTCGGCGAGGACCTCCAGGCAGCGCGCCGCCATCGGTCCGCCGCCGTAGGTGACCAGGACGAACGTGACACGGGGGCTCACCGGCCGCGCAGCTTTCCGTAGACGACGCGCGGCAGCCGCGTCCACCGGTAGAGCTTGGTGGAACGCATCGCGGCGAGTTCGGTCCGTTCCGCGGCCAGCGCGGCGAGCACGTCGCGGTGCCGCTCCGCCAGATCGGCGTGCAGCCGCCGTTCCGTGGCCAGGTCGGGCCCGATGTCGCCGCTGCGGCTGAGCATGTGCTCGACGATCGCCTCCCGTTCGGCGATCAACCGGGCGTGCAGCTGCTGGTGCGCCTTGCGCAGCGCCTGGTTCTCGGCAGCGAGCAACGCGATGCGCGGCTCGACGCCCCCGGCCTTGGCGAAAGCGTCCTCCGCGAGGCGCGCCACCGCGTTGAGGTGGTCGTCCAGCAGCCGGACGGCCTTGGCGGACCGCTCGACCTTGAGCGCCCGCCGCATGGCGGTGACCAGCCTGCTCGGCGCGGTGACGACCTGCTCCGCGCTGCCGAACTGCTCGACGGCCGCGCGGTCGGCGCCCTTCGGGTCGAACAGCACCCACGTCCGGCCAAACGCTTGCGCGGCCGCCGCCACGTGCTCGTCTCCGGCCACCACCGCGGCCGCGTTCGCGATCACGGCCAGCCGGTCCTCGACGACGGCGTCGTGCTGCATCGTCGGCCAGCCGGTGTCCTCGGGCTTGACGCCGGTGGGCAGCACCACGACGTGGTCGATGGCCAGCAGTTCGGCGGCCTTGGCCACGGCGGGCCGCAGCCGGGCGAGCGGTGTGCTCGCGGTGACGTGCAGGACCAGGTACCGGTGTTCGGGCAGCCTGCCGAGCTGCCGGAGGTGCTGCACGCGAGCGGTGAGGACCGCCGGTTCCACCAGCCGGTCGGCGAGCACCCCGACGTTCGGCACGACGTCAGGCCCCTCGTCCCGGGTCGACAGCACCCGGAGACCGGCCTTGCCACCCGACCTGACCGCCACCGCGACCGCGTTGCCAGGCACCTCGGCGATCTCGAGCGGCCCGGAAGGCGACACGACGATCAGGTGGAAGTCGTCAGGCCCGACAGAGCTGAGCGGCGTGGCCCCCAGCCCGCCGTCGGCACGATGCGAGTGCGCCCGCCGCGCGAGCGGGGTGATCCGCCAGTCACCCAGGCGTTCCCGCAGTTCCCGTTCGAGCACGCGCACGGGCAACTGGTCGCCGAGCCCGTCCAGTTCGGTGCTGCACAACAAGCCGAGCGATCCCCCGACGGCGGTTTCTTCACGCACCGGACTGACTCTACTGGCCTGACCTCGCCCAGAACGGCGAGTCGAGGAAGGTGCAACCCGCGACGCGTGCTACACGTCTACTACGGGTGTAAGAGCCACTCGGAGGCGACACATGTTGATCACCGTGACATTAGTCACATTGGGCGGTTTGGCGTTCTTGGTGCGAACCGTAGCGGTACTCCTGGCCGTTTCCTCATCCAAGAAGGCCAACGATTACCCTGCGCCACAAGCTTCCGCCAATTGAGATACTCGTTCGGAGTACGTCTTACGGCGGAACGTTGACTTACCGTACGATCCTTTCGGGTCGTATGACTGATCAGTCACCCGAAGGGGACCTCACAGGGGTAGGTGCGCCATGGACCACGCACTGAACAAGGTCATCGAGCTGCGCGAGAGTGGCTTCCAGTTCCTCCACTTGAGGGACGACGCCGGGCAGCTCGACCGAATCATGGCGTTCAAGCAGCGAAGAGGCTTCATCGACTCGATCCTGTTCTGGTCGGAGACAGAGGCGCGCGCGGGACGTCTGCCCGCGGTACGCGACTCGGCTCGCCCGGCTCAGGCCGTGTGGATCTACGAGGGCCCGTTGGTCGAGGCCGTGGACAGGCTGCTGGACCTGCCTGAACCCGGCTCGCGCAACGCTCCGACGCTGATGAAGGCGACGGCCTCGGATCTGGCTGTCGTGACGACGCTGCCGTTCAAGCTGAAGTTGCCGCCGGGCGCGATCGCCTAGTTACTTCTTTTCGAAGTCGCCGCGCTTGATGGCGGTGATGAACGCTGCCCATTCGGGCGCGGCGACCTCGGAATTCGCCCGGTTCTTGGAGTCGCGCACGCGCGCGATTGAGCCGTTCAGCGCAATCTCGACACAGCTTCCATTGCCGCCGTTGTTGCTGCGGCTGCTCTTGCGCCACACAACAGACACTTCAGACCCCTACCTCTCGGCAGCCAGCCTCTCGATCCACGCGGCGGACTCTTCGGGGGTCAACGCCAGCTTCGAGAGGTGCTTGAAGGTAAGGGTAGTGGTCTTCACGCGGGCCGGGTCGTCGATGTGAAGCGATCCGCCGGTGTGCTCGATGTAGAGAATCTTCGGGTCTCCGGCGTACGGAAAGTCCAGCAAGTTGAAGCCGCCGTTGTGCCCGTCATGCAGCCCGGCCATGTCCAATACGACCTGAATCGTGACGTTCGGTAGCAGGCCGACCTGGTTGACGTGGACAAGTTGATCGCGATCCGCGTACCGCAGCGCCGCTTCAGTGATGATCGCGTGGTACGAGATCGGGCGGTCGCCGGCCAGGCGTCTCTGTCTGCGCTGCCGGATGGCGATCTGGTCATCGATCCACCTCTTGGACCTCTGAGCCCTGGATCCTGCGAACAACGTCCGCATGTACCCCTTGCTCTGGATCATCCCCGGGATGTAGTTCGGCTGAAACTCCCGAACCGTCGAGGCGTCGTGCTCCAGGCTGATGTAGCCCTGGTCCTCGATTCGGTACTGCTTCCACCAACCCTTTTCCTTGGCGAGCTTCCACATCTCCAGATATGGCTCCACCTCGTCGCCGATCACGCCGTAGACGTCGAGCATCGTGCGCAACGCGTGGATGTCCGGCACCTGGCCGTTCTCGATGCGGCTGAGCTTCGGAACGTTGTAGTCGATCCGGTCAGACGCTTCGCGCTGACTCAACCCGGATCGTTCGCGCAGCAGTTTCAACGCCTCACCGAGGCGTCGCTGCCGGAACGTGGGTTCAGCCACGGCCCAAACGTTACGGGCGAGATCCGGAATCTGAGATTCTCACTCGCCGAGTGCGGTGAGGACCGTCGTGGTCATGGACCACCTCCACCGCATCGAGTACCACCGGCGTCTGTCCGACGGTGCCCTGGTGCTCGAGCACACCGAAGAGGTCGTCGACCACGGTTGGTACATAAAGAAAGGCGATGACTGGCGCCGCCGGTACACGCTGGGGTGCGCGCACGACTTCATGTCCCGGGCCGGAACGAAACCAGGGCTGTACGCGATATCGGTGTGGCGGGGCCAGGAGCGGGTTTGCACCGTCGGAATCGAGTGGCGTCCCCTTAAAGGATGAAGAACTTCCCTCGCCTGAGTTACGCAGCTTGATGTAGAGGGTCCGGACACGACACGTTCGCGCCTATGAACCTCAGGAAGACCGTCACGGGGGCCGCTGTTGCCCTCGGCAGCGCTACCGTCATGCTCGGCCTGGGTGGGATCGCACACGCGGACACCGGGTCCGCCGCCGTTCACACCGCGCCCGACCTGGGTGGCCAGCTGGGCGACATCGCCACCGCCGGTGACCTCGCGTCCGTGAACACCGCCGACGCCGCGGGCAAGATCCAGGCCATCAACGCGCAGGACGTGGACGTCAACGCGCTCGTCGAGAACGTCGACGCCGGCGCCACGGGCCTCCCGGCCTCCACGCTGCTCGGCCTGAACGAGCCGAACGGTGTGCCGACCGGCGCTGCGTCCGTCGACATCTGATCTGACAGACCTTCCTGGCCGGGGCGGCGCCCGATTCCCTCCCCCTCGAATCGGGCGCCGTTCCACTTATGAGGAGCGGAACGCGTTGGGCATCAAGAAGATCGTCGCTTCCGCCGGCATCGCCGCGGGTGCCATCGCCGCCATGGCCGGTACCGCGAGCGCCGCGCCGCAGGTGCCCGACGCCGTTGGCAAGATCAGCGAGCTCGGTGACAGCGCCGGTGTCAGCACGCTGCACAACTTCGGCGGCAACGTCGAGATGATCCACGACGGCCGCCACGTCATCGGCGGTTAGCGACCCGCCGCGTAGCCCTGCGCGCCTCGTGGGTTCGCCCCGGCGCGCAGGAGTCCGTCTGCGGCATCCCTTGCCACGGCGGACATCCGGCCCAGCGTCCACTCGCCGGCGTCCACCACCTGGTGGCCGCGCGATCGCAACTCTTCCAGGACGTCCGCGCCGACGCGGGACTCGATGACGAGTTCGCCCGGCGTCCAGGCCCGCGGGTAGAACGAACTCGGGAACGCGTTCGAGTGCCACATCGGCGAGTCGATCGCCTCCTGCAGGTTCAGGCCCGCCTGGTGCGCCAGCCAGAAGCCGAGTTGCCACTGGTCCTGCTGGTCGCCGCCGGGAGTGCCGAACGCCAGCGCGGGACGGCCGTCGCGCAACGCCATCGACGGCGACAGGGTGATCCGCGGGCGCTTGCCGGGGGCCAGCGAGTTCGGCAGATCCTTGTCCAGCCAGAACATCTGGGCGCGGCTGCCCAGGCAGAAGCCGAGTGACGGGATCGTCGGCGACGACTGCAGCCAGCCGCCGGACGGGGTCGCGGAGACCATGTTGCCCCAGCGGTCCACGACGTCCACGTGCACGGTGTCGCCACGCGTCACGCCGGAGCGTTCCACGGTCGGTTCGCCGATCGCGCCCGTCGGGTCGGTGACCAGAGCGGACGGGCCGCTGGTGATGTGCTTGGGGAGCAAGGGTTCGCGGCCGTCAGGCGAGCCGGGCCTCAACTCCAGCGAAGCCTCGGACGAGATCAACGCACGGCGTTCGGAGGCGTAGGCGCGCGACAGCAGGGTCTCCAGCGGCACGTCCGGCACGTCGCCGTACCAGGCCTCGCGGTCGGCGAACGCCAGCTTCGCGGCCTCGACGGCGAGGTGCACGGTCTCCGCGGTGGGCTTGCCGTCCACATAGGACAGGTCGTAGCCCTCCAGCAGCCGGAGCTGTTGCGCCAGCACGGGTCCCTGCGTCCACGCGCCGGGCTTGACCAGCGACCACTCACCGAAGTCCGCGACGAGCGCGTCCTCGTACGAGGCCTCCCACGACGCCATGTCGGCGCCGGTCAGCACACCCGCGTGATCGCGACCCGAGTCGTCGCGGAACGACGAACGACAGAACTCGTCGATCTGCGCGGCGACGAACCCCTGCGACCACGCTCGGCGCGCGGCCTCGATCTGCGCCTCGCGGTCGGCGCCCGCAGCCTCGGCGGCGGCCAGCAGCCACTCCCACGTGTCGGCGAGCTTCGGGTTGCGGAACCGGCCGCCAGGCTTCGGCAGGACGCCGTCGGGCATCCACTGCGCGGCGGACGTCGGCCAGTGGTCGCGGAAGAGGTCCGAGACCATTCCGATCGTGTGGGCCGCACGCTCGACCAGCGGGAAGCCGTCACGGGCGTACCCGATCGCCCGGTCCAGCACCTCACGCAGCGTCTTGGTGCCGTGGTCACGCAGCAGAGTGAGCCATCCGTCCCACGCACCCGGCACGGTCGCGGCCAGCAACCCGCTGCCGGGGATCAGCGACAGCCCCAGATCGGTGTAGTGCTCGATCGACGCTCCGGCGGGCGCCACGCCCTGTCCGCAGAGCACCTGAGGGGCCGCACCGGCCGCGGAGAAGATGATCGGGACCTCGCCGCCGGGGCCGTTGAGGTGCGGTTCCACCACCTGCAGCACGAATCCGGCGGTGACGGCGGCGTCGAAGGCGTTGCCACCGTCCTCCAGCACCGCCATGGCCGACGCGGAGGCCAGCCAGTGGGTCGAAGCGACCATTCCGAAGGTGCCGACGAGTTCGGGGCGCGTGGTGAACACATCCATAAAGGTACGCGAGGCTAACTATATTGTCTGACTCCAAGTGACGCATGCCCCAGGCCCGAACGGAGCAGACCCCGAGACCGGTACGACTTTGGTCGTAGCGGACCGTGACAGATCTCCTACCAGAGGTCTACCGGCCCGGGCGATGTTTCGAACACCGTCGAACGGCACAGTTTCAGACATGGGAATTCTGGTTGTCGCGACGATCTTCATCGGCCTCGCGCTCGTGGCAGCGGTGCCGTTGGTGGCCCTGCTCCACTGGACCGACCGTTGAGTTCGAGGTAACGAGCGTTAACCTCCTCGCGAGCAGTTCGCTTCGAGGAGGATGAAGGCATGGAGATCTCGGGTACCGCGGCCATCGTCACCGGTGGCGCGTCCGGCCTCGGCGGCGCCACGGCACGGGCGCTCGCGGCGCGTGGAGCGCAGGTGTTCGCTCTCGACCTGCCCAGCGCCATCGCGAACGCCGACGCGATCGAGAACGTCACCTACCTGGCCGCCGACGTGACCTCGGGCGAAGAGGTCCAGGCCGCCGTCGACACCGCTGCCGGCTCCGGCGCCCCGCTGCGCATCACGGTGAACTGCGCGGGCATCGGCCCGTCGTCCCGCACCGTCGGCAAGACCGGCCCGCACGACCTCGACCTCTACCGCAAGATCATCGAGGTCAACCTGATCGGCTCGTTCAACGTCCTGCGCCTGGCCGCCGCGGCCATGGGCAAGACCGAGGAGCTCGAGCACGGCGCGCGCGGCGTCATCATCAACACCGCGTCGATCGCCGCGTTCGACGGCCAGATCGGCCAGGTCGCCTACGCCTCGTCCAAGGGTGGCGTCGTCGGCATGACCCTCCCCGCCGCCCGCGACCTGAGCAACGTGGGCATCCGCGTGCTCACGATCGCGCCCGGCATCGTCGACACCCCGATGCTCGCCACGGTCTCGGACGAGTTCCGCGCGGGCCTCGCCGCCGGCGTCCCGTTCCCGAAGCGCCTGGCCCAGCCGTCGGAGTACGCGCAGCTCGCGCTCTCGATCATCGAGCACGACTACCTGAACGGAGAGGTCATCCGCATGGACGGCGCTCTCCGCATGGCACCCCGCTAGAGATCTCCGGCAAAAGGCAGCTTGGACATCGCGTCCGAGGTCATCCACTCGCGCAGGCGGTGGGTGGCCCGGACGTCGTCCTCGTTGTACTCCAGCAGCCGTTGCCGCTGAGCCACGTCGAGCTCGTCGCCGTTCATCCCGACCGCCGACCGGTACCAGCGCATGGAGTTCTCACCACCGGCCTCGGGATCGCGCCACGAGAACCCGGCGGCCGGCGCGATGACCTTCAGGCCCTTGCCGTGCGCGCACAGGAACTGCTCGCGGACGATGCCGAACAGGTCGACCCACGAGTCCGAGTTGATGAACTCCTTGATCTGCGCGGTCGTCGGGATGCCCGGCTTGCCCGCGAACCGTTCCGCCGACGCCAGCAGCCAGCGGTTCTCCGCGAGCTCGTTGTAGCAGTAGGCGCGGAACGACAGCCCGCGTGCCTTGGCCCGCAACCGGATCCCGGTCAGCCAGGTCCAGAACTCGGCGAACGAGCGCGCTTCGTCGTCGCACGGCAGCGCGTCCCACGTGACGAACGCGCGGTAGCCGTGCTCCTCGTCGATGTCCTTTCCGGACAGCAGGCAGCCCCACATGTACGCGCCCAGATCGCCGAAGCTCTCCATGTCGACGTCGACCTCGACGTCCGCACGCGGCACGTTCATCTCGGGCACGCGGCGCACCAGCGTCAGGTCGCGCAGCCACGCCCGCGCCAGCACCACGGCGTCGCCGAACGGCATGCCGACGAGCTGGATCGGACCGGTCTCCCGGGGGTCCAGCTCGGCCAGATTGTCCACAGTGGACAGGCCGATCTTGCGCAACGCCACCGCGTCCTCGCCGCGCACGACGAGGCTGACGTCCCTGCCCTGCTTGAGATCGCTGTCGCACTTCGGCCACCACGGGCAGGTCTTGCAGTCGACGATCCGCGACGGCCGCGCGAGCGGTTCCTTGTCGTTCGCCGCCGCCAGCGCCACGGCCAGGCGGTCGCTGAACCTCGCGTCGTACTCCGCCAGCGCGTTGCGGCCGCCCGGCCAGGTCGGCGCCTCCAGGTCGTGCCACAGCACCACGTCGGCGTCCATGCCGATCACGCCGCCGGTGGCCCGTCCGTTGCGCGCGTAGCCCGCGGCCTGCAGCTGCCGTTGGGCGTGGGCCAGCCGCAGCTGGTCACGGGGCTGCGGCCGGACCTTGCGGTGCGGGTCCGTGCGGCTGCCGTCGGGCAACGGGATGCTCAGCGGGCTCGTCTTCGCGCCCTGACCGGGGTCGGTGATCTTGTGCCGGACCACCAGCACCGGCACGTACCCGCTGGAGTCCTTGACCAGCAGGTCGATTCCGCCGCGTCGGCCACCGCGTGGATCACGGGGCAGCGCGGCGCCCCAGATGTACGGCGTGCCCATCTCCATCGCGGCGAGCGTCACGCGTTCCCGGTCCGCGCTGCGCACGTCCGGTCCACTCGGCACCTCGAAGAGGTTCGAGCCGACGATTCTGCCGAGCGCGTCCGCCACCGCGCGACGGTGGTTCGCCGCGTCCGCTTTTCTTTGCTCCGACGCCGGATCCGGCGCCGCTTTGGGAGCGTCGCGCATTTCCGGATCGTTTTCGAGGTGCACCCGCCGCCGACAACGAGTGACCACGCCGGCGTCTAGCTGCACCTGGGAAGTCACAGGATGCAGGGTATGTCGCGCGTCGGGGAGATGTGCGAGCAACCTGGGCAGTAAGTTTCACGTGACGGAGGAGGTGTACCCGAATGGCGCGCAAAGCGAAGACCGGCTTCACGCCCAGCAGGGCCAAGAGCCTGGTCGGTGTCGCGAAGGTGGTGGCGCCCGCGCTCATTCCGGTGCTGGCTCCCGTGATCGCCCGCGGAGCTGGGGTTTTGAGCGAGCAGTACGACCGGTACCGGGCTCGCCGGCTCGGCATCGACGTCGCGGACATCGGCAGGTACTCCGGATACGGCGCCCGCCTGCACGCGCGAATTGTCGGCTTCTCGGAGTCGTTGGAGACATTGCGGACGACAGATTCCGATTGGGTTTCGAAGACCGAGACGCGACTCTCCCAGCTGCTCGCCGCTGTTCGCGCTTCTGAACGCATGCCGACGGCCCGGCGCAAAGCCGCGCACCGGGCCGTCGGGACTGATCTGGACGTGCTGGAGCAGGAGTTGCTCAGGCGCCTGAACGTGCGCTGACGTCCGGCGTCCTGCCGGTCACCTCTGCCACCGCCTTGATCGCCGCCTCCTCGACCACCTGACCGGGGTCGAGGTGCGCGGTGACCTCCTCCATCACCTCGGCGACGCGTTCCTCGCGCCTGATCATCGGGTCGGACCGCAGGTCCTTGGCCAGCGAGACGCACAGTCCGATCATCACGACCATGAACGGCAGCGCCGCGATGATCGTCAGGTTCTGCAGGCCCGTCAGCGCGTCCGAGCCGCCCACGAGCAGCATCACGGCGGCGACGGCACCGGTCACCACGCCCCAGAAGATCACCACCGGCTTGGTCGGCCGGATGGTGCCCTCCTGCGAGAGCGTTCCCATCACGATCGACGCGGCGTCCGCACCGGACACGAAGAAGATCGCCACCAGGATCATCACGACGACACCGGCGACGGCGGCGAGCGGGAACTGGTCCAGCAGCGAGAAGAGCTGTGACTCGGGCGTCGACTGACCGGCGAGGTCCACACCGTTGCGCTGCTCGAAGATCGCCGTGCCACCCAGGATCGCGAACCACACCAGCGACACCGCGGACGGCACCAGGATCACACCGGCGACGAACTGCTTGATCGTGCGGCCACGGGAGATCCGCGCGATGAACATGCCGACGAACGGCGTCCACGAGATCCACCACGCCCAGTAGAAGATCGTCCAGCCGGACAGCCAGGTCTCGGTCGCGTCGCCACCGGAGGCGGCGGTGCGGCCGGCCATCGTCGCGAGCTCGCGGAAGTAGTCGCCGAGCGCCGTGGGCAGCAGGTTCAGGATGAAGATCGTCGGCCCGACCACGAACAGGAACAGCGCCAGCGTCACGGCCAGCACCATGTTGATGTTCGACAGCCACTGGATGCCCTTGGCGACACCCGAGACGGCGGACGCGACGAAGGCCACGGTCAGGATCGCGATGATCGCGACCAGCACGCCCTTGCCGACGTCACCCGCCCACCCGGCCGCCTCCAGCCCGCTCCCGATCTGCAGGGCGCCGAGACCGAGGGAGGCGGCCGAGCCGAACAGGGTCGCGAAGATCGCCATGACGTCGATCGCACGACCCCAGCCGCTGGCCGCCCGCTTGCCGAGCAGCGGTGCGAACGCGGAGCTGATCAACGAGGACCTGCCCCGGCGGAAGCTGCTGTACGCGATGGCGATGCCGACGATGGCGTAGATCGCCCACGGGTGGAGCGTCCAGTGGAACAACGTCGTGGCCATGGCGGTCTCGAGCGGGTCGCCGTCGCTGCCGGGTGGTGGCTTCACGAAGTGGGTCAGCGGCTCGTTGACGCCGTAGAACATCAGCCCGATGCCCATGCCGGCGCTGAACATCATCGCGACCCACGACACGGTCTTGAACTCGGGTTTCTCGTCGTCCTGCCCGAGCGGGATCTTCCCGTACCGGCTGAACGCGAGCCACAGCGCGAAGACCACGAAGCCGGTGGCGGAGAGCACGAAGGCCCATCCCAGATGCTGGATGATCCATCCCAGCGCCGCCTTCGAGGCGGAGGCCAAACTCTCGGTACCGACGATTCCCCAGGTCACAAACGCAAGCGTGAGACCTGCGGCAACGCCGAACACAACCCGGTCGGTACGGCCCGGCTTGTCGCATTGAACGGTCATGCGGCCCGGACTACCCGCTCGTAGACCTGGTCAAACTCCTCCGATTACCCTCAAGCCTCGTGAGCACACGGACGAGTGAGTTGCGCACCCTTCGCGGTGCCGCGCTCGCGCTGACGTCTGCCGCGCTCACGATCACCGCCCACGGGCTGGGCGGCGGCGAGATCGGAGAGTTCCTCCACGCGGTGCCGTTGGTGGTGCTGATCGCGTTCGCGGCAGCGTCACTCGCGGACAAGCGCACGGGGAAGTTCTCCGTCATCGTCGGGCTCGGCACGGCCCAGCTCGCGCAGCACCTGCTGCTGACCTGGGTCAACCACGAGCACAACAACACGCTGACCTGGCAGATGTTCGCGGCGCACCTCGTCGCCGCGACGCTGACCGGCATCCTGCTGTTCCACGCCGAGAACGCCCTGTTCAGGCTGATCGCCGCCGTCACCCGCCTGATCCCCCGCAGGCTCACGCCGCTGCCGGTCACGACTCCGGTGCGGACGTTCACCAGCACGCCGTACGTCCGGAACGCACACCAACTGGACCTGACGCGTGCGAATCGGCGGCGCGGCCCGCCCTGTGACTCCTGATCATCCGTATCCCCTTGCAAGCCCCCTTTGGCATCAGGAGCCACAACTTCATGTCGACAAATCGATTTGGCGTGCGCACGCTCGCCGTTCTCGCCGTTGCCGGAATCGCCGTCCTCGGCACCCCGACCATCGCGTCGGCCCACGTCAGCGCCCAGCCCGCTGAGTTCACCCAGGGTGGCCGCGCCACCTTCGCGTTCCGCGTCCCGAACGAGCGCGACAACGCCGGCACCACCAAGATCGAGGTGACGCTGCCGCAGGACACGCCGCTCACGTCGGTGCGCACCAAGCCGCTGGCCGGGTGGAAGGCCGAAGCCGTCAAGGGCAAGCTCGACAAGCCCGTGACGATCGCCGGCAAGGAGGTCACCGAGGCGTTCAAGACGATCACCTGGACCGCCGAGCCCGGCGTGAAGATCAACGTCAACGAGTACCAGGAGTTCTTCGTCGCCATCGGCACCCTGCCCGAGGGCAAGGACACGCTGGAACTCCCGACCAAGCAGACGTACGAGAACGGCGAGGTCGTGGACTGGGCCCAGTCCGCCGGTGCGGACGGCAAGGAGCCGGAGCACCCCGCGCCCGCGTTGAAGCTCGCCCCGAAGAAGGCCGGCGACGACGGCCACGGTGGCCACGGCACGACCCCGGCCGCGAACAGCACGGACACGCACGAGGCGTCCGCTGCCGGTTCCGACAAGACCGCCCGCTACCTCGGTGGCGCCGGTCTGGCCGTCGGTGCGCTCGGCCTGGGCTTCGGTGTCGGCGCGATCCTGCGTTCGAGGCGCAAGGCATGAAGCGTGCGCTAATCGCGTTCCTGTTCGCCGGTGCGGCCGTGCTCGCCACGGCCGCCCCCGCGGCGGCGCACAACGCACTGATCGGCAGCGACCCGAAGGACAAGACCTCGCTGGAGGTCGGCCCCTCGTCGGTCACGCTGACGTTCGACCAGGACGTCCAGGGTGGTCAGGGCATCAACGCCATCTCGGTCACCGACTCGAGCGGCGGGCACTACGAGGTGGCGGGCGACCCGACGATCAAGGACACCGCGGTGTCCCAGAAGGTCGACGCCCTGGGCAAGGCCGGCGAGTACAAGATCGGCTACCGCATCCTGTCCGCGGACGGGCACCCCGTGTCCGGCGAGCTGACGTTCACGCTCACCAAGGACGGCACCGGTTCGCCCCGCCAGGTCGAGACGAACAACCTGGCGGACCAGCAGCAGTCCGACGGCCTGCCCATCTGGGTGTGGATCGTCGGCGCCGTCGTGCTGCTCGGCGGTGGCGTGTTCTTCGCCCTGCGAGGCGGAGGCTCGAAGGCATGAACGACGTCCGGACCGTCGCTCCCACCCACTACCGCGTGCTCGCCGGACTGGTGTTCGGCGCACTCGGAGGCATCGCGCTCGGCCTCGTGCTGGCACCACCCGTCGTGGTCGCCGGGGTCGTCGACGCGGGGGCGGCGGTCCGGTACGGCCTTCCGGTCACCAGGGTCCTGCTCGACGTCTCGGCGACGATCGTCGTCGGGCTGTCGATCCTGCCGAAACTGCTCGGCTTCGACCGGCCCACGCACACCGAACCCGTCATGCGCATCGCCCGGCCGGCCGCGGTCGTCGCCGCCGCGGTCTGGGTGGTCACCGCGCTGACGGCCATCGCGCTGCAGGCTGCCGAACTGCGGCCGGGCAGCAACGTCAGCATCGGCAACGCCGTCGACTACATCGGGTCGGTCGGCGCCGGCAAGGGCCTGTTGTTCAGCGCGGCCTGTGCGTTCGTCTACCTGATCATCGGCGTGATGGCCGTGCGCAACGGCGAGTCCGTACCCGCTGAGCTGCGGATTCTCGTCTCGATGTTCGGTCTGCTGCCGATCCCGGTGACCGGGCACGCCTCCAACTGGAAGTACCACGACTACTCGATGGTCTCCATGGAGCTGCACGTGCTGGGCGCCGCGGCCTGGACGGGCGGGCTCGGCGCGTTGATGGCACTGGTCGCCTACCGCAAGGGGCTGCTGGCGATCGCGCTGCCGAAGTTCTCCAGGGTCGCGACCGTCAGCCTCGTCGTCGTCGCGGTCACGGGCCTTTTCAACGGACTGCTGGAGCTGGTCCTCAACCCCGTCGTGCCGTTCCCGCAGTCGCTGTTCACGACCGGGTACGGCCTGCTGTTCCTGGGCAAGACCGTCTGCGCAGGGCTGATCGCGGTGCTCGGCGCGCACATCCGGTGGCGGCTGCTGCCGAAGATCTCCCAGCACAAGGTCACCGCCATCGTCGGGTGGGCGATCCTCGAGGTGACCATCATGGGCATCGCATTCGGACTGGCCGTCGTCCTGAGCCGCGCTCCGGTCAGCTGAACCCCGTCGCGACCCTGACCAGGTCGGCGACGGCACGTGACCTGCTGTGCGGTGGCCACGCGATCACCGTCGTCACCTTCTGCGCATCGACCACCGGCACCGCGACCAGGCCTTCGAGCAGGCCGGTGCGGACGACCTCCGGCATGACCGCGACGGCACGACCGAGCGAGATCAGCTGGAACAGCTGCGTCAGGTCGTGGACCTCCACGCCGGGGCCGGGAAGGTAGCTGCCGTCGGGCTCCGGCCAGCGCACGAGCTCCGGCAGGTCGACGACGTCGGCCATCCTCAGCCGGTCCGCACCGGCCAGCGGGTGCGAGGCCGACAGGATCGCGAACTGGCTCTCGACGCGCAGAGCCTCGACGTCGAGACCCGCGGTCGAGTCGAACGGTTCGTGCAGGAGCGCCACGTCGGCCCGGCCGTCGAGCAGTGGCTGCCCGGTGTGGGCCTTGCACAACAGCAGGTCGACGGCGACCGCACCGGGTTCGGCGGCGTAGGCGTCGAGCAGCTTGGCCAGCAGTTCGCTGGAACCACCGGCCTTGGCGGCCAGCACCAGCGACGGCCGGTCGACGGTGCGGGTGCGCCTCTCCGCCGCAGCCACCGCGCCGAGGATCGCCCTCCCCTCGGCCAGCAGCACCGCGCCGGCCTCGGTGAGCGAGACCCGGCGACTGGTGCGGGTCAGCAACGCGACGCCGAGCCGGTGTTCGAGCTGGGCGATCGTCCGCGACAACGGCGGCTGGGCGATGCCGAGACGGTCGGCGGCCCTGCCGAAGTGCAGTTCCTCGGCGACCGCGACGAAGTACCGAAGCTCTCGGGTCTCCACCCGTCCACGCTATCGATACCGGCCGGGTATCGCTGCCACACCGAACTGATGTTGGTCTTGAAAGCGCGCCGGACCACGATCGAAGACATGAGCGAACAGACGATTGCGCTGGTCACCGGCGCGAACAAGGGCATCGGCTACGAGATCGCGGCGGGCCTCGGGATGACCGTCGGGGTCGGCGCGAGAGACGCCCGGCGCGGAGAGGAGGCGGTGGCGAAGCTGCGGGCGGACGGCGTCGACGCGTTCGCAGTGCCGCTGGACGTGACCGACGACGAGAGCGTCCAGGCGGCGGTGGCGCTGTTCGAGGAACGGTTCGGCCGCCTCGACGTGCTGGTCAACAACGCGGCGATCGCCGGAGCGTGGCCCGCGGTGCCGTCCGCCGCCACACCGGAAAGTCTGCGGGAGGTGCTGGAGACCAACGTGATCGGCGTCGTCCGGGTCACCAACGCGATGCTGCCCCTGCTGGCCCGGTCCGCACGGCCGCGGATCGTCAACCAGTCGAGCCACCTGGCGTCGCTGACACTGCAGACGACACCGGAAGTGGAGTTCGGCGAGGTCAACGGCACCTACACGCCGTCGAAGACGTTCCTGAACGCGCTGACCGTCCAGTACGCGAAGGAGTTCCCGAACATCAAGGTCAACGCCGCCTGCCCCGGTTACGTGGCGACGGACCTCAACGGGTTCCAGGGAACGAGCACTCCCGCGGACGGCGCGAAGGCCGCGATCAGGCTGGCCACGCTGGCCGACGACGGTCCTACCGGCGGTCTGTTCGACGACGCCGGGACCGTGCCCTGGTGAGGGGCGAATGTTCAACGTGAAACATCCACGACTTCGGTCGGACTCGGTGAGTGGTCTGATCAACGCGACGAGCTGCCCACGATCGGACTAGTCGGTGATCAGTCGAGCCGAAGATTCTTCACGCATCCGCGCCAGCCGGTTCATCGTCCGCTGACCGCGACGGTCCAGCTCACGGCTGTCGATCCAGCCGCTGGCGTAGTAGCGGTAGTCCTGAGCCAACGCCACGAGCTCGGCCAGGTAGTCGGCGGACCGGCGCCGCCGCTCCTCGTCGAAGCCCGCGAGCAGCGGTAGCTGGGTGTCCACCACCTCGTCGAGCAACTGCGCGGACCGCAGCGCTCTCTTGGAACGCCACCTCCGAGTAAGGCTCACGCGCCGCACCTCGTCCTTCGCCCCGACCTGCCGCACCTTAGGCGTGGATTTCTCGCCCGTCGATGCTGCATTCGTGTGCGAAGGTCCTGGCGTTACCGGTTCGTGTCCCACACCATCCAAAAGTGGTGCTATAGGACCCAAACGAGATTGGCTCAGGCGGCCGACTCGGTGCCGGTGAACCGCGCGACGCGGTCGGCGAGCTCGCGGGCCTCGGGGTTGTTGCGACGCTTGTCGGCCTCTTGGCGGAGCGGCTCCATGCGCTGCTTCGTGCGCACCGACTTGAGGCTTTCCGACAGGTCGACGGCCTGGCGACCGATCTTGGCGCCGTGGTCGATGTCGCCCTCGAGCAGGTGGTTGATCGCCATCGAGGTCAGGTTGAACGAGCGGCTGCGGGCGTACTCGTCACCGAAGTTGTTGATCGCCTTGGACAGCGCGGGGATCGCGGTCCTCGTGTACTTGGCGTCCACCGTCTGGGCCAGCTCCGTGTGCACCGTGCCGATCATGGACGAGAGGTCGATCTCGTTGAAGAACTTGGCCCAGGCGGGGGCTTCGGTGACGTTCGCGCGGGAGAATTCGTCACGCGCACGGCCGAGCAGCTTGAGCGCCTGCTCGTCGGAGCCCATCTTCGCGTAGGCCCAGGCCTCGTTCGCGCACAGGATGCCCACGGCCAGTTCGGAACCGGAGTTCTGCGCGGCCAGCTGACCCAGCTGGAACACCTTCAGCGCGTCGTCCGGGGCGTTCTGGTGCAAGTACACGCGGCCCATGCGGTACAGGATGTTCGCCATCAGCGCCTCGTTCTCGCCCTGCTTGGCGAGGTCGAGCGCCTGACCGAAGTGGTTGCGGGCCGAGTCCATCAGACCCGTGTCGAACGACGTCCAGCCGGCGAGGTTGTGCAGGTCGGCCAGGGCCACGAAGAGCCGCTGGCGGACGATGTCCGTGGAACTCGCACCGAGCATCTGCTGTCCCCAGGACAGCTGCGCGACCACGGCGTCGCGGCAGGAACCGCCGCCGTACTGGTAGTCCAGGGCACGCAGAGCCCGCGTCGCCGCTTCGACCTGGCGCACATCGGTCATGCCGATGCGTCCCGGAGCCGGAGTCTGTGTGGGGTGTGAAACCCACGACCCGGAGTCCGCTCCGAACACGGCCGCGCCCACTGTCACGGCGGCGGCGTGCGCGAGGAACTTCCGACGCTTCACCGACTCGTCCTCCTCAGGATGGGGTGAGTCCGCTGATGCGGCCACCCGTACTGCCGTTGTCTCGTCGTAGGCGAGACCCATGTATCCACGTGGGACACCCAAGCCAATGGCGATCCTGGTCAGCACGTCGTAGGCCATGACCTGACGTCCCTTGAGGATCTCCGAGACTTCGGACTGCGACTGCCCAGTGAGCGCCGCGATCTGGCGCTGGGAAACACCGTGCCTTCGGAGCAGCCGGTAGACCGAGCTGATCTCTCGTCGGGCAAGTGCGTCCCGCATCTCCTGGTGGTCCCACACGTCGGTGGGGATAGGAGAGCCCTGGGAACTCATGGTGTTCATCGCGCACCCTCACAGTCCGTTGGGCGTCATCGGCAGACTAGGGGCAGGTCCCCGAGCCCGAGAAGTCCTCTTCGGCGGAGCTGATCGGCCCTACCGATAACCGCTTACCGCTCACCGTAAGACTTCCACCGGTGGGCGCTGTGACGTCCCGTTCCGGGATGAATCATCGCAATCTGGATTCCGGTAAGCGAGTGAGCACGGAGAGGAACGACCTAATAGTGGACAGCTCCTCCTCAGGCTCCACCTCCATTGTGGAGACGGGTGACACCGAATCCACATGGCGCGGCATGACCGGGCAACGTCGGACGTGGCAGATCAGCTGCGGCGACGTGGTCGAGCGGGACCGCCAGCTCACCGTGAAGGTCGTTCAGGGCCAAGTGGTCCTGGTAGGCCCTCCCGGGGAGACGGCAGTCTTGTCCCACGACCAGCTCGTACAGCTCAGGGCTGCGCTACGCGAAGCCGCCGACCAGGCGGAAAGGTGACGGTGACGTTCAATGGACGCGATCCTCGGACAGGTTCTTCGCAACGCTGTGTGGGAACGCCTCGACCTGCTCACTGAGCTGGCGAGCCGCGCGGACGCCCCGTCCCTCCTGTCGGTGGCTCGATCCGAGCTCCCTCGGCTGACCGAGGGATGGCGTGCACTTCTGGCAGCGCACGAGCCGGACGAGAAGGGCAACTGCCCTGAATGTTCCGGCCGTTGGCGCCAGCAGAAGTCACCTTGCTCGGTGTGGCGCGCCGCGTACGAACACCTGGTTGCGGGCGGACTCGCCCCGCGCCCGGCTCGCCATCTGCGCGAGGCCCCGGTGACTCCTCCTGTCACCCGGTCCCGCCGCGCGGTGGCTCGAGCCCACTAACGGGCGTTTGCGACTGACCTGGCGTCCCCCCGACACGACCAGGTCTGCAAACCGCCTACTGACCGGTGGCTCGCGATGTGCGAACCCCCGACCGCGACATCGCGAGCCCCGGTCAGCTTTACAACTCCACAGATTCCCGCGGGCCGGTGACGTGCACCCACCCTCCCCGACCGTCGTCGGTCCGCGGTCACCAACCACGGCCCTTGTCTGCACCTCCCGCGCAGGCAAGGGCCGTTTTCATGCTCTTTTCAGCGGTGTGTGCCGGTCTTCCAGGCCAGGTACGAGGTCAGGCCAGGGAAGAGCCGGCCGGAGATCTCGAACGCCTTGAGCTGCCACGGGAACAGGTGCTCGGCGCGTTCCTTCTCGACGGCGTCGACGATCGCCTTCGCGCACTGCGCCGGCGTGACCGTCGGGATCATCAGCCGGGCGATCCCGGGGATCCGTTCCTCGGCGCCGGGGTTGTTGGTGAAGTACTCGCTGCTCACCTTGCCGGGAATGACTTCGGAGACACCGACGCCGGTTCCGCGCAGGTCCGAGCGCAGTGACGCGGTCAACCCCCGCAGCGCCCACCGCGACGACTGGTACCCGACACAGCCGGGGATCGGGAGCCGGGACACCGGCGAGTTCACGTTGACGATCCAGCCGGACCCGCGCTGTCGCATGGCGCCCAGGTACTCCCTGGTCAGCAACAACGCCGCCAGGTACGGCACCGCGGTCATCGTGACCAGCTCTTCCGGCTCGGTCTCGTCGAGGAACAGCCAGCGCCCGACACCCGCGTTGTTGACCAGCACGTCCGGGGCCGGCACCTCCTCGGCGAGCGCGCGGATCTGCGCGGCGTCCGCGAGATCGGCCTGGTGAGCGGTCGCCGAGCCACCGAACTCGGTGATCCGCTTGACCTGTTGATCGAGCAGTTCGGCGCTGCGGGCCACAAGGTGGACGTGTGCGCCGTGGGCCGCGAACCTGAACGCCGCCTCCGCGCCGATCCCCTGGGACGCCCCCGTGACCAGAACCTTCTTGCCCTCGACCTGCATCAGACCACCGATCGCACTCGACTCATCAACACCGCCGCCAGCACGGTAGCCAGCGCCGAAGCAGCGAACAGACCGCGGTACCCGCCCAGGTTCGCGAGGATCACGGTGGTCAGCAGAGGGGCGATGACCTGCGGCAACGCGTTGGCCACGTTGATCACGCCCAGATCCTTGGCCCGGTCGGCCGCGGCCGGCAGCACCTGGGTGAGCAGCGCGATCGCGACGGCCAGGTAGGTGCCGAAGCCGACACCGAGCAACGGGGAGGCGACCAGCGCGACCGGCCACGTCGGTGACACCACCAACAACAACGCCGCCAGCGCCATGACCGCCGACGCTCCGTACACGTACGGCTTCCGACGGCCAGAACGATCACTCCGTGCGCCGAACAGCACTGCTCCTGCGGTGAGCGCCACCCCGTACAGGACCATCAACTGCAGCAGGCCCTGGTCGGGATTCGGGTGGCGCACCTCGTCGCTCAGGAAGAAGTACAGGTAGAGCGTGCCGAACGCGTTGCCGACGTTGAGCATGAAGTGCCCGAGCCACGCCCACGCGAAGTCGGGGTGCTCACGGGGTGAGATCCAGAACGTCGGCCGCACCGGCTTGACGACCAGCTGCGTGTCCGGCGTCCTGAACACGAAGAACAGCGCTCCGGCCACCACGATCCCCGCGCAGGCCAGGTAGCCGGCCTCCAGATCGGTGACCAGCTCCGTGACGACGACAGCGCCCAGCACGGTGCCGAGCATCTGGCTGATGCCGAACTGCCCACCGACCTTGGCCCGCTGCACGACGGGCACCCGGTCCGGGACCGCGGCGGTCAGCGCGGCGAGCATGCTGCTGACCCCCGCCTGCACCAGGCACCAGCCGATCGTCATGACCAGGACCGAGTGCGCACTGGCGAGAACGGCGAGGCCGGCGGCCGCGATGATCGACCCGATCAACGTCCACGGGTGCCGGCGGCCGAAGCGTGAGGTCGTGCGGTCGGACAGGAAGCCGATGAGCGGCACGCCCACCATCGCCACGAACGCGCCGACACCGGTGACGACGCCGAACACGAACGTCTTGTTCGCCTTGTCCAGCAGTTCGGCCTGCCGCGGCAACAGGATCTGGATCGGCGCGTAGACCGCGAGCCACAGACCGAGGTTCGCGACGAACAGCAAGACCATCCAGCTTCTGCGAACCGGGACGACCGGTTCGGCGAGCGCCTCACTCACCACTGATCACCTTTCTGTACCAGTGGAACGAGTCGCGCGGCGTGCGGACCTGCGTCTCGAAGTCGACCTGGACGAGGCCGAACCGCTGCGAATATCCGGACTCCCACTCGAAGTTGTCGAGCAGCGACCACACGAAGTACCCGGAGACGTCGGCCGCCTGAGCTGCCTTGAGGTGTCCGTCGAGGTAGGCGATCCGCTCGGCGTCCTGCAGTCCGTCGGGGAAGCTGCACCCGCTCTCAGTGACGTGGACCGGCGGCAGGCCGGGATGCCGCTCGCGCAACGTCGTGATCATCTCGGTGAGCCCCGCCGGCACGATCGGCCAGCCGAAACCGGTGCGCTCGTACTCGTCGATCTCCGCGAGCTCGAACGGCAGCGGGTTGCCGTCGGACGGTGCCCTGAGCCGCGTCGGGTTGTAGTAGTTCACGCCGTAGAAGTCGAGCGGCTGGTGGATCGTGGCCAGGTCACCATCGGCGATGGGCAGGAGATCGGCGACTGCGTCGGGATATCGGCCCGACAGCATGGGGTCCGCGTAGATCCAGTTGTGGATTTCGCTGTACGCCTCGGCGGCTGCTACGTCGTTCGGCCCAACCGGCCACGCGGGGGTGTGGTTGTTGGCCGTTCCAACCGCTTGCGCGTTGTGGGAACGGAGCACTTCGACCGCACGGCCGTGGGCGAGGTTCAGGTGGTGGGCGGTCGGCAACGCGTCGAAGAGCAGCGTCTTGCCGGGAGCGTGCTCACCGATCGCATAGCCCTGCAACGTCACCATCGCCGGTTCGTTGATCGGGATCCACAGCTTCACGCGGTCGGCGAGCCGGTCCGCGACCAGTGCCGTGTAGTCGGCGAACCGGTCGGCGATGTCCCGATTCAGCCAGCCGCCCTCGGCTTCCAGCTCCAAGGGGGTGTCCCAGTGGTACAACGTCGCCACGGGGGCGATACCGACGTCGACGAGCGCGTCGACCAGGCGGTCGTAGAAGTCGAGGCCCTCGGCGTTGACAGGTCCCTTGCCGGACGGCTGGATGCGCGGCCACGCGATCGAGAACCGATACGCGTTCACGCCGAGCTGCGTCATGAGCGCAACGTCCTCACGCCACCGGTTGTAGTGGTCGCACGCAACGGAAGCGTTCTGGTTCTCGTGTACCGGAGTGAACTCGTCCCACACGGAGGGACCCCGGCCGCCTGCCTCGAACGCGCCCTCGATCTGGAACGCGGACGTCGACACTCCCCAGAGGAAGTCGCTCATCGATCCTCCAAATGTGAAACTTGTTCGGATCGTAGGCGTGTTGACAGGTTCAGGGAAGTGAAAGAGCCGTACAACAGGCAAGATGTGAAGTACCCGAACTACTGGGAGTCGCCGTGACGAGCACCACCCCGCTTCGCCGTCAGCCTGTCCAGCAGCGCAGCGCCAAGAGAGTCGAGCGCATGCTCGAGGCCTGCGCCACCCTGATCGACGAGGTGGGCTACGACGGCGTCACCACGACGTTGATCGCGGAGAGAGCGGGTGTGGCGGTCGGTTCGCTCTACCAGTTCTTCCCCGACAAGAGAGCCGTCGTGCAGGCTTTGACGCTGCGCAACGTCGACAAGTTCTCCCAGGGCATCACCGAACGGCTCGAGCAGGCGACACTCGAGCACTGGTGGGACGCCGTGGACACGGTGTTCGACGTCTACGTGACGATGCACCGCGAGATCCCCGCGTTCGGGAAGCTGCACTTCGGTGACGTCGTCGACATGCGGCTGCTCGACGACCGCCGCGACAACAACGACGTCATCTCCGACAAGATCTCGGAGCTGATCTCGGGCAAGTTCGGCATCCCGATGGACGAGGTCCTGCTGCCGATCGCGATCGCCGTCGAGGCCGCGGACGCCGTGATGAAGATGGCGTTCCGCAAGAACCCGACGGGCGACCAGTCGATCCTGATCGAAGCAAGGGCGCTGGTCAGGGGCTACCTGTCGTCGCGACTGCCCGTCTAGCCGAAGTTGCGGCGCTCGCCGCGGTACGTGGGCACGGTGCGCTCGATCTGATCACCGTGCACCAGGTGCACCTCGTCGAACCGCTCGAACAACTCGCCGGCCTTGGCGTGCCGCATCCAGACCCGGTCGCCGATCTTCAGCTGCTCCGCCGCCTTGCCGGTGACCGGCGTCTGCACCTCGCCCGCGCCCTCGAGCCCGAGCGTCTTCAGCCCGGTCGGCAGGTACGGCGACGGCTGACGGTCGGGCGTGGGCGTCCCGGACGCGATGTAACCACCGGCGAACAAGGTCGCGACCCGCTTGGTCGGCTTGCGCACCACCGACAACGCGAACAGCGCGGCCGGCTCCGGCGCGAACGCCTGGTAGGCGTCGAACAGGGTCGGCCCGAAGAGCCCGGACCCCGCCGCGAGCTCGGTGACGGACGGGTCGGACCCGGTCAGCTCCAGGCTCCCGGTACCACCACCGTTGACGAACTCCAGGTCGGCGACCTGCCGAACGGCACTGACGACCGCCGTCCGCCGCTGGATGAGCTCGGGCCCGGACTTGGACTGGATGAACCGGATCCCGAGCGCGCGCAACGGCTGCCCGGGCGGGTTGTCCCCCAGCCCCGCGATCTGCCCTTCGTAAGCCATGACCCCGACGAGCGCGAACCCGGTGCGCCGCACGATCTTCGCCGCCAGAGCCTTCGCCTGCGCCGGCGTGTGGATCGACGACCGACGCGGACCGATGTGGACACCGGGCAACGGCCGCCACGACACGTCGAGCTCCAGGCAGACCCGGATGTCGGCGTGCGGACCGATCGCCGCGTCCACGAAGTCGAGGTGTTCAACGGAGTCGACCATGATCGTGACCCGCTGCCGCGCCGTCTCATTGGCCGCGAGCTTCTGCAACGAGGCCCGATCGGCAGTCGGGTACGCGACCAGCAGGTCCTCGCTGACGTTCTGCTCGGACAACCACAACGCCTCAGCCAGCGAGTAGCACATGATCCCGGCGTAACCGGGCCGTTCGAGGGCCCGGCTCACCAGTTCCCGCACCCGGACCGACTTGCTCGCGACCCGGATCGGATGCCCGGCAGCGCGACGGGCGAGGTCCGCCGCGTTGTGGTCGAAGGCATCCAGGTCGACGATCGCGAACGGAGGATCCAGGTCCTTCGTCGCGGCATCGAGTCGATTTCGGCGCATGCCCCTGACGGTACGTCCTGAACCCTTGAAACGTGAAGAGCTTTCACTTACGTTACTGGCAGGTCACACTCTCTCGTGGAGGTTCGCGTGTGGACGAACTGGGCTAAAACGGCTTCGTGCACGCCAACGCGCGTAGTCCACCCGTCCAGCACAGACGAGATCGCCGAAGCAGTCCTGGCAGGCGGCCGAGTCCGCGCACGAGGCAGCGGCCACTCGTTCAACGACATCGCGGTAGCCCCAGAAACTGCTCTGGACCTGGACCGATGGACCGGAATAGTACGCGCGGACACGGAGACCGGCCTAGTCACCGTCCGCTCCGGCACTCCCCTGAGCACCTTCAACGCGGACCTCCACCGCCTCGGCCTCGCAATGCCGAACCTGGGCGACATCGACGCCCAAACCGTGGCAGGCGCAGTCTCCACCTCCACCCACGGCACAGGCGCAAAACTAGGCGTCCTGGCCACAGCCATCGAGTCGCTGGAACTGGTCCTGGCAGACGGCACAGTGGTGACCGCCTCCCGCACAGAACGCCCGGACCTCTTCAACGCAGCACGCGTAGGCCTGGGCGCCCTGGGCATCATCAGCACCCTGACCCTGCGCTGCGTCCCGTCCTTCGTCCTGCAGGCCCAGGAATCCCCAGGCCGCCTGGACGCGGTGATGGAACAGTTCGACGACCTCTGCGCAATCGAGGACCACGTCGAGTTCCACTGGTTCACCCACTCGGACCGAGTGATCCTCAAGCGCAACAACAGGATCACCGAAGAGGCCCGCCCACTCTCGAAACTCCGCCAGACCTGGGAGTACGAGGTGATGGAGAACGCCGCCTTCGGCGCCGTCACCAAGGTGGCGAAGACCTTCCCCCGCTACACCAAGCGCCTCAACGAACTCTGCGGCTCCCTGATCTCAGAACGGTCCTATTCGGACTACTCCCACAACGTCTTCGTAACTCCAAGACGAGTCCGCTTCGTAGAGACCGAGTTCTCGATCCCCCGCGAGACCTTGATGGACGTCCTCAAGGAACTCCGAGCAGTAGCAGCAAAACTGAACGAACGCGACCACCTGATCGTCCCCTGCGAAGTCCGCGTAGCCCAGGCAGACGACATCTGGCTCTCAACGGCCAACGGCCGAGACACCGCATACATCTCAATGCACCAGGCACTAGGCATGCAGTACAAGGCTTTCTTCGACGCCTACGCCAGCATCGCCGCCTCAGTAGGAGGCCGCCCCCACTGGGGCAAGATGCACGACCTGACAGCCACAGACCTCCGCCCGCTGTACCCGCACTTCGACGACTTCCTACGGGTACGCAACGAGGTAGACCCCAACAGAACCTTCACCAACGCGTACCTGGACCGAGTGCTGGGCGCCTAACCACACGCGAAGCCGAAGGCAAGCCGTCTTTACCACGCGGTCCAGGCGGTGGGGTCCCATCACGAGTCGCGCCATAGCTCTTGCTGCATGCCTGGAGGGGTGTCAACTCGACGCGCTTTTTGTCGAGTTGACACCCCTCCAGGCATGTGGCCCGCTCTTGGTGCGGCTCGTGATGGGACCCCACCGCCAACGCAACCAAACTAAGCAACAGGCAGCCGCCCAACGCAACAGGCGTGCCATCTACCTACGGGCGGCGCGGGCCCCCTGATCAGATTGCCGGGGGTCTGGGGGCAGAGCCCCCAGGGGAAGCACGCAACCGCAAGCCCGCCAACGCAACAGGGGAACGCGGCAAAACGAACGCGTCAGAGAACAGCCCGAACAGCCTCAACAACAGGCGTCTCCCCGTTGACCAACTCCAACGTCTTCCCAAAAGTCCCAGGCGCACCCAACAACTCAGCCAACACAGCAGCAACGTCTGCACGGGTAACCGACCCCCGAGGCAACCGAGGCGCAGCCAAGGTGACCAGCCCAGTAGGCGGATCATCAACCAACGCCCCAGGCCGCAGAATCGTCCAATCCAAATCCCGCGCCCGAAGATCTTCCTCAGCAAGCCGCTTCGCCTTCAAATAAACAGCGAACGAAGCATCCACCTCAGGCGAGTCAGCAGCCTCGATCCCGACAGAAGACACCTGCACAAACCGCCGCACCCCAGCCTCGACAGCAGCAGAAGCGAACAGCGCAGCGGCCCCGTAATCCACGGTGTCCTTCCGGGCGGCACCAGACCCAGCGCCGGCCCCAGCGGCGAACACAGCCGCATCAGCACCGTTCAAATACGCAGCGACCGAGTCCAACGAAGCGGACTCCAGGTCGCACAACACCGGAACGGCTCCGGCTTCTCGCACGTCACCAAAATGATCGGGATTGCGGACCAGCGCGGTGGCGGCGTCTCCACGGGTCGTCAGCAGCTGCTCGAGAAGCAGCGCGATCTGCCCGTGTCCGCCGGCTATGACTACTCGCATAGGCCCGACCGTAGATCAGGAAGCGGTGGCGAGCACCTGCTCGTAGACGAGCTCGTTGACCCAGCGGGTGATGGCGGTGTCTTCGGAGGGGACGTTCTCGGAACGACCGGACACGTCGACCGACAGGTCCTTCTCGTCGTCGGCCAGCAGAACCGACACCCCGTAGCGACGGACGCGCGGCAGGCAGTTCGCGAGGTAGTCGTGCGAGAACGCGACGGACTCGGGCAGAACGACCGCGGCGTTGCCGTAGCGGGCGAAGGGCACCGCGGAGGCCAGCGCGGTCCGCCAGTGACGGGCGACGGCCAGGACACCGACGATGCGAACGGCGGCCGGCGGCACGCGGCCTTCCATCTCCGGCCACACCCACGTGGAGACGGTGGTCTTGTCGGCCTCGGGGCCCGCACCCACGCACACGCGCTCGGCGTGGGCGTCGGCCAGGAGTTCGGCCACCACAACGACCTTGCGGCCCATCAGGACCATTTCGGGGAGAACCACGCCGTGCCAGCCGAGGCGGATCGCCGCAGCGGCTGCCAACTCCTCGACCGACGCGGGCAGTTCCGGAACCGGGACCGGGGTCGTCGACAGACCGTTCGAGCTGTCGAGTGCCGCGATCCTTGCTGGGGTGCTGCTCACGCCAGTGCCTCCTCGTCACCCGCGGCGGGAGATCCGCCGCGTTTCGACTCGTGCTCTGGATAAGAATTAGCAGGAAGCGCGCGGCCCGCCCCCAGGTCACAGGACCCCCTGCGATCGACGGCGCCGACCGGTCGGTGACCGGTCGAGGAGTGGCGAGGGGAGTTCGGTCCTACGGTGCTGCCGTCTGGGTGACGTTAATCCGGATGGACGCACTGAAAGAGCTGCTCAAAGTGGGTGCGCCAGGCGTGGCGGCAAAAAGCCGGTCAGCGGTACCGGTCACCGCCCGCCGACCGTTCACCGCGCCAGAACGACCACCTACATGATGATCACGGTCTTGCCGGGCCCGTGACCTGCGAAAACATCGGTCGCCTCGCGCAACGGCACGCGTCGGGCGATCGGTACTTCCAGGTCACCCGCCTGCACCAGGGACGCCAGTCGCTCCAGGGCTTCCCGCGAACCCTTCATACCGAAGTTCTGCGCGGGATCAGCGGAAACGAAGTTGGTGTTGAAGGCCAACGGCGCGTAGCGCGCGTTCGCCTCGAACGACGAACGGTCGGCGCTCACGAGGTCGATGAGCGCGTCGGCCTCGACGAGGGAGTCGCCACGGCCGATCGGGACGACCCGTTTGCCGGCCGCACGCGCGATCTGGACCGCGAGCGACCCGACGCCGCCCGTGGCGCCGACGATCAGCACGGATTGCGCGGTGCCGAGCGACTCGACCAACTGCAATGCGGTCATACCCGCGGTCGGCAATGCGGCGGCAACGGCGGGATCGAGGTCTTCCGGCAACGGAGCCAACACGTTCTCGGCCGGAACTGTGACGTACTCGGCGTATGTTCCGCCGCCGACGGGACGGTGGAAGAAGGTGCCGAAAATCCTCTCTCCAGAACCTTCCACCTCACCGGCACCATCAGTTCCCGGAACGAGGGGGAACCGGTGCGGCGCGGAACCGCGGAGCATCCCGTCCACCACTTTGCGGTCGAACGGGTTCACGCTCGCCGCGAACAGCCGGACGAGGAGCTGACCAGGCTCGGGTGTGGGCCGGGGAATCTCGACGAGCTCGAGTTCGGCACCGAAGTCAGCCGCGGCTATCGCCCACATGGCGCCCCCCGAACGAGTGACAGACGTCACCTGTTGGATCAAGGAATCCGATACTGCCGATCAACGAAAGAACCCCCCTCGCGATATTCGCGAGAGGGGTTCTCTCTGTCTTTCGATGGGCAAGGGGGGAGTTGAACCCCCACGTCCTTTCGGACACACGGACCTGAACCGTGCGCGTCTGCCATTCCGCCACTTGCCCCTGGAGACGTTGGAAACACTAGCACGCGTCCAAACCAGGTTCCTAATCGCCCCCTGTAGGCCCGGTCGTACCCGGATACGATCGGTACAGGAGCCCGGCCGTGCGGGACGAGTGGAGGGAGTCGACATGGGCCTGCAACGCTTCGAGCGCAAGCTGGAAGGTCTCGTCGGCAACACTTTCGCGCGCGTGTTCGGCGGCAGCGTCGTGCCCCAAGAGGTGGCACAGGCACTGCACCGGGAGGGTGACAGCAACATCCGCGAACTCGCGGGTGGCAGACTGCTAGCCCCCAACCACTACAAGGTGCTGCTCGGGCCTCAGGACCACGAACGTCTTGCGGGCGACGAGCAGGATGAACTACGCATCACACAGCTTCTCGCAGAGGGCCTGCGAGAGCACCTGGCCGAGTCCGGATGGGATACCTATGGTGACGTCGTAGTCTCCCTGGAGCGCTCCGAGGCGCTGCACACCGGACAGTTCCGAACCAGCTCGTCCGTCGACCCCGACGTGAAAGCGGCCAGCCGACGGTCAGCACCACCTCGCACCGCAGGAGACCGACCCATGAGCCAGCCACCCGGCTACGGACAAGGACAGGGCCAGCCCGGCCAGGACCCTTATGGTCAGGGCGGCTACGGCCAGCAGGGCTACGACCAGCAGCAGCAGGGCTATGACCAGCAGGGTTATGGCCAGCAGCAGGGTTACGGCCAGCAAGGACAGGACCAGGGTTACGGCCAGCAGGGCTATGGCCAGCAGGGCTACGACCAGGGTTACGGCGGCGGCCAGCAGCAGGGCGGCGGCTACGACCAGGGTTACGGCCAGCAGCAGGGCTACGACCAGGGTTACGGCGGCGGCCAGCAGCAGGGCTACGGCCAGGACCAGGGCTACGGCCAGCAGCAGGGCTACGGCCAGCAGGGCTACGACCAGGGCTACGGCGGCGGCCAGCAGCAGGGCGGCTACGACCAGGGTTACGGCCAGCAGCAGGCCGGCGGTTACGACCAGGGCTACGGGCAGCAGCAGGGTTATGGCCAGCAAGGCGGCTACGACCAGGGCTACAACCAGGGCGGATACGCCCCTCCGGCCACCCAGGGCGCGAACCGTCAGCTCAACGCGACGCTGCACCTCGACGACGGATCCAACCGCACGTACAACCTGAAGCAGGGTGGAAACGTCGTAGGACGTGGGCAGGAAGCCGACTTCCGCCTCCCGGACACTGGAGTCTCCAGGCGCCACCTGGAAATCTCCTGGGACGGGCAGAATGCGATGCTCGCTGATCTCGGTTCGACCAACGGGACCACGGTGAACGGCACGCCAGTGCAGACTTGGCAGCTCGCGGAGGGCGACGTCGTCCGCATCGGCCACTCGTCACTGGTCTACCGCACCGCGGGCTAGGTCGGTACGAGCGTCGGTATGCAACTCAAGGCAGGAGCGGTTACAACCGGTGCAAGAGCTGGTGATGCAGCTGACCAGAGCGGGCTTCCTCGTCCTCCTCTGGCTCTTTGTGCTGGCCGCCCTACGTGTGGTCCGCTCTGATCTATACGCAGCCTCAGGGCTCCGGGCATCAGGTCTGCCCGGATTCCGGAGGTCCGAGAAGTCGGCGAGGGGAAGCAAGGCGCCTCGGCAACTCGTGGTCACCCACGGGGCGCTCACAGGCACCCGCATCTCACTCGACGGCAGGCCGATCCTGATCGGCCGCGCTGACGACTCCACTCTCGTGCTGGACGACGACTTCGCGTCGACCAGGCACGCGCGGCTGTCCATGCGCGGTACCGACTGGTACGTGGAGGACCTCGGCTCCACGAACGGCACCTACCTGGACCGAGCCAAGGTCACCGCACCCCTGCGCGTACCTCTCGGCACCCCGATCCGCATTGGCAAAACGGTGATCGAGCTGCGCTCATGACCTTGGTTCTTCGATACGCGGCCCGCAGCGACAGGGGCCTGGTTCGCGCCAACAACCAGGACTCCGTGTACGCGGGTCCCCGCCTGCTCGCAGTAGCCGACGGCATGGGTGGCCACGCCGCCGGTGAAGTCGCGAGCAAGGTGGTCATCGCCTCGCTGGCCCACGTCGACGACGACGAGCCCGGCGACGACCTCCTCGGCAAGCTGCGCGACGCGGTGGCGAGTGGCAACGGCGCCATCTCCGAGCTCGTGACGAGCGACCCGGACCTGGAGGGCATGGGCACCACGCTCACGGCCATCCTGTTCGCGGGCAACCGGCTCGGACTCGTGCACATCGGCGACTCGCGCGCCTACCTCCTGAGGGAGGGGTCCTTCGCTCAGATCACGCACGACGACACGTTCGTCCAGTCGTTGATCGACGAGGGCCGGATCACCCCGGACGAGGCCGCCACGCACCCGCAGCGCTCGTTGCTGCTGCGTGCACTCACCGGCCACGACTTCGAGCCCAGTCTGACGGTGCGCGAGGCGCGCGCCGGCGACCGGTTCCTGCTCTGCTCGGACGGTCTGTCCGGAGTCGTGAGCCTGGAGACGCTCGACGAGGCGATCCGCATCCCCGACCCGCAGGCCTGCTCCGACCGGATGATCGAGCTCGCGCTCAAGGGCGGCGGTCCCGACAACGTCACGGTGATCGTGGCGGACGTCGAGGACGTCGACTTCGGCGACGACTACCCGATCGTCGGCGGCGCGGCGGGTGACGGCAGCGAGGAGCACAACACTCCGCCGGACTCCGCTGCCTCCCGGGCTGCGACGCTCACGCAGCAGCGCCCGCCCATGCCGCAGCGCATGGACGCGCCGCCTCCTCCCCCGCCGGACCCGAAGCGCAAGAAGCGCAACGCCATCAAGGCGTTCGCGATCATCTTCGTGCTGCTCCTGCTGACGGGTGTCGTGGCGGTCGGCGGCAAGCTGTGGCTCAACACCCAGTACTACGTCGGCTCCACCGAAGACGGTCAGGTCGCGATCTTCCGCGGTCTGAACGGCACGGTGCTCGGGTTCAAGCTGTCGTCCAAGGTCGAGGACTCGTGCCCGCCCGGATCCACGGGCTGCACCCCGATCACGCTGAAGGACCTGCAGGAAGCCGGTCGGAAGACCATCACCGCCGGCATCCGCAGTGACAACGGCCTCGACGGCGCCCGCGCCGCGGTCCGGTTGCTGCGCACCGAGCACATGCTGCCGTTGTGCAAGGACACCTCGTCGACGCCGGGCACCAGCACGACGACCACGACGCCCACGACGCCGTCCAGCACGCCAGGCAGCACGACGACCACGCAGCCCGCGAACGGTTCGCCGGAGACCGGCTCGACGGAGCCTTCGCTCACCCCCTCCCAGCAGAAGCCGGGCGTGGAATGCCGGGAGGGTCCGTAGTTGATGGGCTCGCCCGCCCCCGCCGGGGAAGGCTCAGCGTCGGTGGCGACGAGCACGTCGCCAGGGCTGAAGGCGCCGACTCGACGCGGCACCGAACTGGTGATGCTGTCGTTCGCCGCCGGTCTCGTGACGCTGGCACTGATCCTGGTCGAACTGAACCAGGAACGCTCGCTGAGCCTGAGGATCCTCTACCTCGGTCTCGCGTACCTCGCACTCTTCGCGTGTGCCCACCTCGCCGTGCGCAGGTGGGCGCCCTACGCCGACCCGGCGATCCTGCCGTGCGTCGCGCTGCTCAACGGACTCGGACTGGTGGTCATCCACCGGATCGACCTGGCGCTCGAGGGCACCGTCTTTCCGGACGGCTCGACGTGGGACCCGGTGGCGTTCAAGCAGGTCATCTGGACCGGCATCGGGTTGCTGCTGTTCGCGGCGACGCTGAAGTTCCTGCCGGACCACCGGATGCTCGCGCGCTTCGGCTACACGTTCGGCCTCGTCGGACTGGTCGCCCTGCTGCTGCCCGGTGTGCTGCCCGGCTTCATCGCGCCGACGATCAACGGCGCGAAGATCTGGCTGCGCATCGGACCGCTGTCGATCCAGCCGGGTGAGTTCGCCAAGATCCTGCTGATGGTCTTCTTCGCCGCGTTCCTGGTGTCGAAACGTGACCTCTTCACGGTGGCCGGGCGCCGTTTCCTAGGTATGGACCTGCCCCGCGCACGTGACCTGGGCCCGCTGTTCGCGGCCTGGGGAGTCACGGTCGCGGTCATGGTGCTGCAGAAGGACCTCGGTTCCTCGCTGCTGTTCTTCGGCATCGTGCTCGTCCTGCTCTACATCGCCACCGAACGCGCGGCGTGGGTCGTGCTCGGTCTCGGCCTGTTCTCCGGCGGCGCGATCATCGCGTGGAAGCTGTTCACACACGTGCAGCAGCGCGTCGCGAACTGGCAGGACCCGATCGCCCGCTACGACGTGGTCGGCGGCGGGTACCAGATCTCGCAGTCGCTGTTCGCTCTCGCGACCGGCGGCATCGGCGGTGCCGGTCTCGGCGCCGGCCGGCCGGAGATGATCCCGGAGTCCAACACCGACTTCATCACCGCCGTCATCGGCGAGGAGCTCGGGTTCATCGGCTTCGCGGCACTGCTGCTGGTCTACATGATCTTCGCGTTGCGCGGCCTGCGCGGGGCGATCTCCGTGCGTGACAGCTTCGGCAAGCTCCTGGGCGGCGGTCTCGCGTTCGCGGTCTGCTTCCAGGTGTTCATCGTCGTCGGCGGTATCACCAAGCTGATCCCGATGACGGGTATCACCGCGCCGTTCCTGTCCTACGGCGGTTCGTCGCTACTCGCGAACTACATCCTGGTCGCGTTGCTACTGCGAATTTCTGCGGCGGCGCGGGCCCCGCAGCGGATCGCGAAGCCGAAACCGCAACAACCGGCTATCGCCGACCAGCACACTGTGATGGTGGAGCGTCCCAAATGAACACACCGCTCCGCCGCGTCGGCATGGCCATGATGGTGATGATCCTGCTCCTGCTGGGCAACGCCACGTGGGTGCAGGTGATCAACGCCGACGAGTGGCGCAAGAACGCCTACAACCGCCGGGTGCTGCTCGACGAGTACGCCCGCAAGCGCGGTCTGATCACGGTCGCCGACGGCACGGTGATCGCGGACGTCAAGGAGACGAGCGACCGTCTCCGGTTCCTGCGCACCTACGGCGCGGGGAAGGCCTACGCGCCCGTCACCGGCTACCTGTCGGTCACCTACGGCACCTCCGGCATGGAGCGCGCCGAGAACGACCTGCTCAACGGCTCGGACGACAGGCTGTTCGCGCGCCGCGTCTCCGCGTTGATCACCGGTCGTGACCCGGTCGGCGGCAACGTGCAGCTCACCCTGAACGCCAAGGTGCAGCAGACCGCGTACGACCAGCTGACGGCGAAGGGCTTCACCGGTTCGGTCGTCGCGATCAAGCCGGACACCGGTGAGATCCTCGCGATGGCGAGCACGCCGTCCTACGACCCGAACCTGCTCGCGAGCCACGACGTGAACGAGCAGGCGGCGGCGTGGAAGCAGCTCAACGCCGACGACTCGGGCGACCCGCTGCTCAACCGCGCGACGCAGGCCCTCTACCCGGCCGGCTCGACGCTGAAGGTCGTCGTCGCGGCCGCCGCGCTCGCCGACGGCAAGAACAAGGACACGCAGTACACCGCCAAGGGTTCGATCACGCTGCCCGGCAGCCAGACGCCGCTGCCGAACTTCAACGGCACCCCGTGCGGCCCCGGCGAGACCGTGTCGATGGAGACCGCGCTCGCCAAGTCGTGCAACACGGCGTTCGGTGAGATGGCGGGCCAGCTCGGCGCGAACAAGCTGCGCCGCCAGGCCGAGAAGTTCGGTTTCAACGACCCGGACCTCACGGTGCCGCTGGCCGTCGAGACCTCGACGCTCGGCTCGATCCCGGACGACGCGGCGCTCTACCAGACCGGCATCGGTCAGCGCGACGTGCAGATCACCCCGCTGGAGAACGCGGTGATCGCGGCGACGATCGCGAACAACGGCAAGCGCATGCAGCCGTACCTGGTGTCGAAGATCCTCGGCCCGGACCTGAAGGCGATCGACGAGACCGACCCCGACGAGGTCGAGTCCGCGATGAGCACGGCCAACGCCAACGCCCTGCGCGACATGATGATCCAGTCGGAGATCAACACCGGTGGCGAGGGCCGCCTGCAGAACGTGCAGGTGGCGTCCAAGACCGGTACCGCCGAACACGGCGCCGACGTCAAGAAGAACAACCCGCACGCCTGGTACATCGCCTTCGCGCCGGCGCAGAAGCCGGAGATCGCCATCGCGGTCATCGTGGAGGACGGTGGCGACCGGGGTCTGGGTGCCACCGGCGGCAAGGTCGCCGCACCGATCGGGCGCGCCGTGATGAACGCGTACCTGGCAGGCCGCTGATGCTGACCACGGGCCAGCTCCTCGCCGACCGCTACCGCCTCACCAGGCGGATAGCGGTCGGTGGCATGGGAGAGGTCTGGGAGGCGGCGGACGACAGGCTCGACCGCCGGGTGGCGGTGAAGGTGCTCAAAGCGGAGCTTTCCGGAGATCCCGAGTTCCTGCACCGCTTCCGCGTCGAGGCGCGGATGACCGCGTCGCTCAACCACCCCGGCATCGCGTCGGTGCACGACTACGGCGAGACCGCGTCCGTCGCGGACGGACCCGAGGACACGGCCTACCTGGTGATGGAGCTCGTCGAGGGCGACCCGCTCGCGACGATCATCTCCCGCGGCCGGCTGACCGCCGACGTGACCCTCGACCTGCTGGAGCAGACCGGGAACGCGTTGCAGGCGGCCCACGAGCGCGGGCTCGTGCACCGCGACGTGAAGCCCGGCAACATCATGGTCACGCCGTCGGGGAAGGTGAAGATCACCGACTTCGGCATCGCGAAGGCCGTGGACGCGGCACCCGTGACGCGGTCCGGCATGGTGATGGGCACCGCGCACTACATCGCCCCCGAACAAGCTCTTGGCGGAGAGGCCGAACCGGCGAGCGACGTCTACTCGTTGGCCGTGTGTGGCTACGAGTGCCTGGCCGGTCACCGGCCGTTCCTGTCGGACAACGCGGTGACGGTCGCGATGATGCACATCCGCGACATCGCGCCGCCGTTGCCGCGGGACGTCCCGCCGGGTGCGCGGGCGTTGATCGAGGCGACGCTGGTGAAGGACCCGCGGCAGCGCTACCGGACCGGCGGGGAGTTCGCCGCGGCCGTCAGCGCCGTGCGGGTGGGCCAGCCGCTGCCGACGCCGTCCGGGTTCACGATGCCCCCGGTGATCCCGCAGCAGGTCGTCCAGCCTCCGCCGCCTCCGCCGCCTCCGCCGCAGGTGTCGCAGCCGCTGCCGATACCGCAGCAGTCGCCGCACCACCCGACGGGTCCGGTGCGGACGATCACTCCACACCCGCCGCACCAGACGGGTATGCAGCCGGCGCACCAGACCGGAACGTTCACTCCCATGCCGACACCACCGGGGAGAAACCGGACCCTGGTCTGGGTTATGGTCGCTTTCCTGGTGGCCGTGATGCTGGTGGTCGGCGTGGTCGTGCTGTGGAAGCTGACCGGCAAGCAGAACGACGGCGCCGGGCAAGGCGGCCGGCCGACGACGTCCAGCACGGCGAACCCGAACGCCCCGGCGAGCGGTCAGGCGAAGCCCGACTCCGCCGACCGGATACCGGGCAGCCAGCCGATGCGGATCAACGAGGACGACTACATCGGTCGTTCCGGCGACGCGGTCAGCATCGAGCTGATCGACCGCGGCCTGGAGCCCAAGGTGCAGAGCGCCCAGGGCACAGCGCCGGGCGACTTGAAGAAGTGCCGGGTCACCGCCATCGAGCCGACAGGCGAGGTGCCGGTCGGCTCGCAGGTGAAGGTGACGTGCGCGCCATGAGCAAGACCAGAACCGAGTTGGGAACACCGTCGACGAGGAGCGGGACGAAGCACCGATGAGCACTCCACGACTGCTCTCAAACCGCTACGAACTGGGTGAGACTCTCGGGTACGGCGGCATGTCCGAGGTCCACAAGGGGCGGGACGTCCGCCTCGGCAGAGACGTGGCGATCAAGGTGCTGCGGGCCGACCTCGCCCGTGACTCCCAGTTCCAGGAACGCTTTCGGCGTGAGGCGCAGAACTCCGCCGCTCTGAACCACCCGGCGATCGTCGCCGTCTACGACACAGGTGAGACGCAGACCGAGTACGGCCCGTTGCCGTACATCGTGATGGAGTTCGTCGACGGACGAACGCTGCGCGACATAGTGAAGACGCAGGGCCCGCTGTCCGGCAAGCGCGCCATGGAGGTCATGGCCGATGTCTCGGCCGCACTCGACTTCAGCCACCGGCACGGCATCGTCCACCGCGACGTGAAGCCCGCGAACGTGATGATCACGAAGTCCGGCGCCGTGAAGGTGATGGACTTCGGCATCGCCCGCGCACTGCACGACGGTCAGGCCGCGGTCACCCAGACCGCCGCCGTCATCGGCACGGCCCAGTACCTGTCGCCGGAGCAGGCGCGCGGCGAGTCCGTCGACGCCCGTTCCGACGTCTACGCCGCCGGCTGTGTGCTGTTCGAGCTGCTGACCGGGGAGCCGCCGTTCACCGGTGACTCGCCCGTCGCGGTCGCGTACCAGCACGTGCGGGAGGACCCGAAGGCTCCGTCACAGCTGAACCCGAAGGTGTCGCCGCAGCTCGACGCGATCGTGCTGAAGGCGATGTCGAAGGGGCCGGCGAACCGCTACCAGTCGGCCGCGGAGATGCGTGGCGACCTGGTGCGCGTGCTGTCGGGTCAGCGTCCGTCCGCGCCCGCCGTGATGACGGCCGAGGACCGGACCGCCGTGATGAACGAGCAGGCGGCGTCGCGTTCCCCGCGCACGCAGGTCACGTCCGGTGGCAGGCACCGCCCGGCGGCGTTGAAGTCGGAGCCGGACGACGACTACGACCCGATCGCCGACGAGGAAGAAGAACGTCGCGCGCGGCGCAAGAAGGCCATCATGATCACGCTCGTGGTGATCCTGTGCGTGGCCGTCCTCGGTCTCGCCGCGTGGATCACCAAGAACGTGATGGACACCGGCAACCAGGCGACGGAGAGGGTCTCGGTCCCGTCGATCGTGGGCCTGAGCCCGCTGGAGGCCAGGGAGAAGATCACCAAGGCGGGTCTCTCGGCGGTCCAGGAGGACGTGGCCTGCGAGCCCGGCCCGAACGGTGCCGCCGCGAAGTGCAACGCCGACCAGATCAACAAGGTGATCAGCACGAACCCGCAGGAGGGCACCCAGCTCGCCAAGGGCGGGCAGGTCACCATCTCCGTCGGCGCGCCTCCCGGTGAGGGCACCGTCCCCGACCTGAAGGGCAAGACCGCCGCGGAGGCCCAGCAGGTCCTGGACAAGGACCCCAACGGTTTCAAGCTGCAGCAGGGCGAGTCCGTCGAGGTCGACGACGCGTCGAAGGCCGGCAAGGTCGCGCAGCAGAACCCCGAGGTCGGGCTGAAGCTGAAGAAGGGCGGCACGATCAACATCCAGCTCGGCAGGGCGCCGGACAGGGTGAACGTGCCGGGTGTCCTGAACGACGACCAGGCCGACGCTCGCCAGACCCTGGAGGGTTCCGGCTTCAAGGTCGTCATCAACCCGGTCGACAGCGCCAAGCCCGAGGGCACCGTCCTCACGCAGAACCCGCCGGCCAACAGCAAGGTCGACAAGGGCTCGCAGGTCACGCTGACGGTCTCGAAGGGCAACCAGCTCGAGATGCCGGACCTGGTCGGCCTCGACCAGCAGGCAGCCGAGCAGAAGCTCAGGTCGCTGGGCTGGAACGGTTCCTTCAACGTCGAGAAGGTCCAGAACTCCGACCCGTCGAAGCGGGACAAGGTGCTCACCCAGCAGATCCCCAAGGGCACCTCGATCACCAGGGGTACCGCGGTCAACGTCACCGTGGCCCAGCTCGGGATCGGCGGCAGCTAGAACTTCCGAACACGCGAAAGGGGCGGCTTCCCAACGGAAGCCGCCCCTTTCGCGTGTCAGAGTCGCGCGGCTGCGGCGAGCGTGCGCATGCCGTTCTCGAGCGTCGCGACCGTGGACTCGGGGACCTCGAAGCCGCAGACCTCCAGCCAGTTCGCGAGCATCCGGTGGCCGCCGTCGGTCAGCACCGACTCGGGGTGGAACTGCACACCCTCGACCGGGAGTTCCTTGTGGCGCATGCCCATCACGATGCCGGTCTCGGTCTTGCCGGTGACCTCGAACTCCGCCGGGATGGTCTCCGGCAGCACCGTCAGCGAGTGGTAGCGCGTCGCGATGAACGGCTGCGGCACACCGGCGAGCACACCCTTGCCCTCGTGGAAGACGATGCTCGTCTTGCCGTGCAACAACTCCGGCGCGCGATCCACCGTGCCGCCCCAGACCACACCTATGGCCTGGTGGCCGAGGCACACGCCGAAGACGGGTTTGCCGATGTCGGCGCACTTCTTGATGACGTCGATGCTCGCGCCCGCGCGCTCCGGCGTACCGGGGCCGGGGCTGACGAGGACACCGTCGACCTTGTCGATCTCGTCGAGGTCCACCTCGTCGTTGCGCCGCACGACGCACTCCGCACCCAGCTGTGCCAGGTACTGGACCAGGTTGTAGACGAAGCTGTCGTAGTTGTCGACCACGAGCACGCGCATGGAGAGAGCCTAGTCGGTCGAGTCGAGTGAGTTAGCTCTCGTCTGGACAGAGGTAAGGCTACCCTAAAATAGGTGTCATGAGTCGCCCCATGCGCGTCGCCATCGTCGGCGCTGGACCGGCAGGCGTGTACGCCGCCGACATCCTCACCAAGTCCGACGTCGACGCGCAGATCGACCTCTTCGAGAAGTTGCCGGCGCCCTACGGCCTGGTCCGCTACGGCGTCGCACCCGACCACCCGCGCATCAAGGGCATCGTCACGGCCCTGCAGAAGGTGCTCGACAGGCCGTCCGTCCGCTTCTTCGGCAACGTCGAGTACGGCGTCGACATCAAGCTCGACGACCTGCGCCAGTTCTACGACGCCGTCATCTTCTCCACCGGCGCCATGGCCGACCGCGCCCTCGACGTCCCCGGCATCGACCTGCCCGGCAGCTACGGCGCCGCGGACTTCGTGTCCTGGTACGACGGCCACCCCGACGTCCCACGCACCTGGCCGCTGACCGCCAAGTCCGTCGCGGTGCTCGGCGTCGGCAACGTCGCCCTGGACGTGGCCCGCATCCTGGCCAAGACCGCGGACGAGCTGCTGGTCACCGAGATCCCGCCGAACGTCCACGAGGGCCTGGCGTCCTCCCCCGTCACCGACGTGCACGTCTTCGGCCGTCGGGGCCCGGCCCAGGCCAAGTTCACGCCGCTGGAACTGCGCGAGCTCGACCACTCCCCGAACGTCGAGGTCATCGTCCACGCCGAGGGCATCGAGTTCGACGAGGCCTCGATGCACGCGATCAGGACCAACAAGCAGGTCGAGATGATCGTGAAGACCCTGCAGGAGTGGGCGATCCGCGACGTCGGCACCCGCCCCCGCCGCCTGCACCTGCACTTCCTAGAAGCACCGGTCGAGGTGCTCGGCACCGACCGCGTCACCGGCCTGCGCACCGAGACCCAGGAACTGACCGGCGACGGCAACGTCCGGGGCACCGGCACCTTCACCGACTGGGACGTCCAGGCCGTGTACCGCGCGGTCGGCTACCTCTCGACGCACCTGGCCGACATCCCGTTCGACCACGTCTCGGGCACGATCCCTCACCTCGCCGGCCGCGTGCTGGACCTCGACGAGGTGCCCATGCCCGGCGTCTACACGACCGGCTGGATCAAGCGCGGCCCGATCGGACTCATCGGCCACACCAAGGGCGACGCGCTGGAGACCATCACCAGCCTCCTCGAAGACGCCGCAGCACTGCCTCCCGCCACGTCGCCCTCACCGGCGTCGGTGGTCGAGTTCCTGGAGCAGCGCGGCGTGCCGTTCGTGACGAACGAAGGCTGGAGCCGCCTCGACGCGCACGAGATCGCGCTGGGTGCGGCGCACGGCCGTGAGCGCGTCAAGGTCGTGTCGCGCGAGGAGATGACCACGATCTCGAACGGCTGATCGCCGTTCCTCGATGAAGCCGCCATCGCGTGATCGCGATGGCGGCTTCACTTATTTCGGTCGCGCCCGCGCGGACACTGGTCGTGTGAACGCCGAGCTCCGCAACCGCTTGCTACGCCTCAACGTCGACCTTGCCGCGACCAGGATGTCGCCCGACGACGCGATCTGGCTCGCGTGCGACCTGCTCGTCGCCGGGGTGGACACGCCTGCCGTGATCGAACTGGCCGGTGCCTCCCCTGGGTCGACCTACGTGGCCGACGCGGCGCACCTGGTCGAGCGGCTGCTCGCCGAACTCGGCATCGAGCCGATGACCGCTCAGCAGGCTTGCTGGTGGTTCGCCCGCGACGTCGCCCGGCTGATGGCCACCGGAGAACTCGATCGCGAGGGCGGCGAGACCGAACTGTCGGCGCTCGGCGCGGAGTTCGGCAACGCCGAACTCGTGCCCGGACAGCTGGTGCCTGCCGAGATCCTCCGCACCGCCGACGAAAGGCTCGCGGCGTGGACGACCTGAGCACTGACCTGCGCAACCGCTTGCAGCGCCTCAACGCCGACCTGGCCGACAACTCGATCGAGCCGCAACAGGTCGTGTGGCTGGCGTGCGAACTGCTGGTCGCCGGCCTCGACTCCCCCGCGCTGCAGGAACTCGCCGGCGAGTCTCCGACGCGGCTGGCGAAACGGGACGCCGACGTGCTCGTCGAACAGGTGCTCCTCGAACTCGGCATCACGCCGATGACCGAGGAGGAGGCCGACTGGTACCTCGGTCGCCAGGTCGCCCTCCAGGTCGTCGCCGGTGCGCCGCGTGCCGAGTGGGACCGCGCGGCCTGGCGCATCACCCTGCGGGTCAACGACGAGGAGGACGGCGTGTACTGGGCGCTGGCCAGGTACAAAACCGACCCCGAGCCGTTCCTCGGTTACGTCCGCGAGTACCTGCGCCTCGCCGGGGAGCGGCTCACTGGGTCGTGACGTTGTTGAACGGCAGCTTCGGCTCCGCCCACGGGAACACCACGAACATCAGCAGCGCGACGATGCCGACGACCAGCACGACCGCCTCGACGACCCGCAGGTACAGCGGGCCCGGCAGGTGCCGCCAGATCCAGCTGTACATCAGCCCTCCGTCATCTCTGGCGGCACGAAGCCGTCGGCCACCGGGTAGCTCTTGGTCTCGATGGCGTGCACGATCAGCCGCTGCTTGTCCGAGAAGCGCGGGTGACAGGTCGTCAGGGTGAGCAGGCGGGCCTGCTTGTCGACCGGAACGGCGGCGCCCACGTGGTGCGGGATCGGCGCGATGACCTCGCCCTGGGTCGGCACGACGATCTCCTGGCCGACGGTCTTCGCGTAGGCGTCACCGAAGGTCGTCGACAGCGGGGCGACGCCGGTGCAGGCGGCCTCCTTCGACTTCGGGTTCCCGGCCCACCCGGCGACCTCGCTGCTCATCGGCAGCACCCGGTAGACGAACCACTGGGTCTGGGTCTGCACGACGATCGAGTTGCACGACTGCAGCAGGTCGAGGTCGTTGAACGGCGCGCCCTTGCCGACGCGGTGGCCGGCGATGGAGAAGTTGCCCCCCTCGCCCGGCTGGGCGGTGTCCTTGTAGTGGCCGGGGCCGATCTCGAGGTGCTTGTCCGTGGTGCCCTCGACGACGGAGAACTTCCAGTCGTTGCCGAAGACCGGGATGTACATCTTCGCGAAGGCCTTGCCCTCGATGAGGTTGAGCTGCGACTTGCGGTTCGGGTCGGCCGGGGGCGGCGTGACGACGTTCGAGCTCCATTCGGAGTCGAGCGCGGCGGTCGCGTCCTGCTGCTTCTCCGCGGAGAGCAGGTCGGTCACGTAGACCTCGTAGACGACGAACAGCAGTACGACCAGACCCATCGTGATGAGGGCTTCGCCGAAACCGCGCACGGTCTTGCGCGCGAGGCTGTCCGGCGGCGGGGCGTCCTTTGCGGACGCCGGCTCGTCGTCGTAGTACTCGTCATCGTCGTAGTAGTCGTCGTTGTATTCGTCCTCGACGCGCGGGATCACCTCGGTGGGCGGATCGACCGGGCGGGGACGCGGGGGCATCGGCCGGCGGGGCATTCCGCCCGGCGGTGTTCCGGGAGGCGGCACAGGACGGCCCGGTTGCGGCATTCCGCGCGCGGGCGTGCCCGGCGGCGGCTGGAACGGCGGGGGCCGACGGTGCTGCGCCTGACCGTTCGGCGGCAGGCTTCCGGAGAAAGCGCTGGTGAACTGGGTCGCCTCCGGCGGCGGCACAGGCTGGGGCGACTGCGTGGCCCGCACGTGCTGCAGGTCGTCACGACGAGGTACAGGACGCCGTGGAGGCGGCTGCTGGGGTCCCGAGTTCACCAGAGAACCTCCGCACGGACTGTGAACTGAAAACAACTGCGTCTGCAAGGTGGTTCGCTGACCACCGTCGCTACGTTAACGTGTCTACCGAGTAGTGCACGTAAACTTGCGTCACTCACGGATTCCACGTCAGGCGAGGACAGCATGCCCAAGTCGAAGGTCCGGAAGAAGGCGGTCTACACCGCACCCACTGACCGCCGCACGCCGGTCAAGGTCAAGGCAGCGGGGCCGTCTCACCCGGTCTACGTCGTTGTCATGCTCGGCTTCATGCTGCTGGGCCTCGCGTGGCTGGTCGTCAACTACATCGCCGCCGAGAAGATCCCGTTCATGCTAGAGCTGGGCGCGTGGAACTTCGCGATCGGCTTCGCGCTGATGATCATCGGCCTGCTGATGACGATGCGCTGGCGCTAGGCGCGCGGCAAGTCACCGTTCGTAGAGGTCGGCCCGGACGTCACACGTCCGGGCCGACCTTTGTTCGCTCCAGGTTCACCTGGTTCATCCGAGCGTCACCGAAGCACACAGCTGTAAGTCATCCCCATTGGGGACAAGTCCTGTGGACAACTTTGCACCAAAATGCACAAGCGACGGTTTTCCCTCATGCGGACCCGTTCGGTTGTCCACAATTCATGCGGGACACTCGACAGTGTGACTCGAACCTGGTCGACGCCCGTCCCGCTGGTCGCCGTCGCGTGGGTGGCCGCCCTCGCTCTCGCCACCGCGGCGTTCCTCGCCGACGACAACGCGGGCCGTCTCCTCATCGGACTGGCAACGGTGCTGGTCACCTGCTTCGCGGCGTTCGCCACGATCGCGCGGCCGAGGCTCACCGCGGACGCCGACGGCCTGGCCGTGCGCGGGTTCGCGGGTACGACGTTGCTGCCGTGGCACGAGGTGAAGGTGAAGCTGCAGACCACCCGCCGACTCGGCAGGGAACAGCAGACGTTGGAACTCGACGCCGACGACCGTCTCGTGGTGCTCACGAGATTGGACCTCGGCGCCGACCCCGAAGAAGTCGCCGGAGTGCTGCACGCGCTACGCCCGTGAATACGTTTTAGCGACACGTCCTGGCGTACTCGAGGACGAGTTCTGCCGCTGTGTCGAGTTCGGAGGCACGCAACACGAACATGACTCCGAGCAGCAACGCGGCCGCCGCCACAGCGCCGATCTGGTAGGCGTTGCGGTTCTTCTGCGGTGCCCTGACCATCGCGAGCGTCAGCAGGCCACCGATCACGAACCCGCCGAGGTGCCCGAGCAGCGAGGCGTTGGTGAAGAGGTTCGACACCAGGTTGATGCCGACGACCACGAGGATCGTCGAGATGTCCCGCTTCTGCCGCTTGAACACGATCAGCAGCGCGCCCATCAGGCCGAACACCGCGCCGGACGCTCCGGCGAGCTGCTGGCAGACGGTGCCGAAGTAGAACGCCGCAGCACTGCCGCCGAGCAGCGACAGGAAGTACACGGCGCTGTACCGCAGCCTGCCCAGCTCCTGCTCGACCACCGGACCCACCACGAAGAGCGCCGCCATGTTGAGCGCGAGGTGGATCAGGCCGAAGTGCATGAAGCCCGACGTCAGGATGCGCCACCACTCACCGTTGGCGGTGAGCTCCGGGATCATCGACGTCGCCGTGAAGAGGCCTGCCCGCTGGTTGTTCATCGGGCTGCCGGACTGGACGACCGTGACCACGTACGCGATCACGTTGAGCGCGATCATCACCTGCGTGATGATCGGCCGGCCGGTCGAGACCACCGCACCCGCGGACGTGCGGGCCTGGCGGATCGAACGGGCGCCCTCGTTCACGCAGTCGACGCACTGCATGCCGACCGAGGCGTCGCGCAGACAGTCCGGGCACGCCGGACGGTCGCACCTGGAGCAGCGCAGCCGGGTGGGCCGATCGGAATGACGCACGCAGACCGGGAGGTCCGGCTGCGCTCCGATCGGCCCGTCCGGTGGCACGGGGGCGTTGCTCACGCGCGTTCGATCGTGATCCGCTCGATCTTGATGTCGTTGACCGGACGGTCGCCCGCGCCGGTCGTGGTGTTGCCGATCGCGTCGACGACGTCGCGCGACTCCTGGTCCGCGACCTCACCGAAGATCGTGTGCTTGAAGTTCAGCCACGTCGTCGGCGCCACGGTGACGAAGAACTGGGAGCCGTTGGTGTTGGGCCCGGCGTTCGCCATCGCGAGGATGTACGGCTTGTTGAACTGGAGTTCGGAGTTGAACTCGTCGGCGAAGCGGTAGCCGGGGCCACCGCGACCGGTGCCGGTCGGGTCGCCGGTCTGGAGCATGAAGCCCGCGATGACGCGGTGGAACAGGGTGCCGTCGTAGAACGGACCCGACTTGGTACCGCTCGCGTTCGCCTCGGTGTAGTCCTTGGTGCCCTCGGCGAGCCCGACGAAGTTCGCCACCGTCTTGGGGGCGTGGTCGGGGAACAGGTTGATCCGGATGTCGCCCTGCGTGGTGTGCAGGGTCGCCGTCACCTTGGTCCCGACGAAGGATTCGTTGCTGTCAGCCACCACCCCATCGTGCCATCACAGGCGCCGATGTTCAGAAAGGGGCACGATGGGTACACCTGTTGACATCACCGGACGACAACGTGTGGAGCAGAGGATGGACGAGGTGGACGTCATGACCCGGGCCGGCGAGAACGTTGGCAAGGCTGTCGGCACCGGTCTGAAGGCCGCCCGCCAGGGAGTCGTTCGCGCTGGTCACGTCGCGGAGGCCAAGCTGGCTGACCGCGGCATCACGGCAGACCAGGTTCGCGGCGCACTCGTAGAGCGGGCAGACACGCTCATGGGCAAGGCCGAGGACTGGGAGAAGCAGACGCGCCGCCAACGCAAGCGGCTCGCCAAGAAGAGCGCGAAGACGCGCGCCGACCTCATGGGCAAGGCCGAGGTCGTGCGCAAGGAAGTGAAGAAGGCGGCCAAGGGCGCCCGCAAGGACGCGAAGGTGCGCGCCAAGGAGATCCGCAAGGCCGCGGCCCAGCTCGGTGCCGACGCACCGAAGCGCCGCCGCTGGCCGTGGGTGCTGGGTCTGCTGATCGCGGCCGCGGCGGCTGGCTACGTCGCTATGACGCGCAGGCCGCAGGAGGTGCACCTGCAGGACGACGAGGAGCAGGCCCCGCACGCGGAGCCCGTCCTCAACGGCCAGGTGCCGTCCCAGAAGGAGCCGATCAAGTAGGTCAGAGCTTCAGGCCCTTGATCGCCTCTTCGGCGATGCGCCGGGCCTTGATCGACTGCTTTTGATTGCTCGTGACGACCACAGCGGCGTCGTTCTTCGCCACGGCGTAGACGACGCCGCTGTCGTTGCTCACGTACCCTCCGGTCCAGCCGGTGGGCGAGTTCGCGGGCTGTGAACCCTCCGGCGCCGCCTCGTTCACGATGAGCTTCGCAACGCTCTCGGCACCCACGTACACACGCACGGTCAACTGGACCTCAGTTGCGTTGGCGTAGAAAAAACACGCTGGGTGAGGCTGATCCGTTGACAGTTTCACTTTGGGTACACGCTGACCGTTGGCTTCCGCGACGAAACCGGTCGTCAGATACGGGCACGTGCCGTCGTTCGCGGGCTGGGGCGCGGGCGGCACTGTCGGAGCCGCGCTGGTCGTGGTGGTGACCTGCCTGGTCTGGGTTGTCGGCACCGGCGCGTTCTGGGCCTCAGGAGTGCCGCACGCGGCGAGTACGCCGAGCAAGGGCAGCAACAGTGCTCGTTTCATAGGGGCAACAGTCAACCAGATACCAAAAGCGCCTTGAGCGGGACACTCTAAATTGGTCCATACCTTTTGTGCCTGCCCCCTGCCACCGCCCCCTCGGAAGGACCCGATCATGGAGTTCCTGGAGCAACGACGAGAGCACGCCCTCGCGCTCTTCCGCATCATCATCGGCCTGTTCTTCGTGTTCCACGGGGTGCAGAAGCTGTCGAAGGGATTCGACCTGTTCTCCTGGCCCGGCGGCCCGGTGACGCTGATCGAACTGATCGGCGGCGGCCTCATCATCATCGGCCTGTGGACGCGCTGGGCGGCGCTCATCAGCTCCGGCGCCATGGCCTACGCCTACTTCGTGGTGCATCAGCCGCGCGCTCTGCTCCCGATCGAGAACGGCGGCGAACTGGCAGCCATCTACTCCTGGGCTTTCTTGCTGCTGGTCTTCACCGGCGCCGGCGCGTGGAGCATCGACAAGCTTCGCAGCGCACCGAAGAAGTCGTCGCTAGCCGCAGCGTGACGTCATGCCCAGAACGCACTGAAGCCCCGTTCCCATCGCCGTGAACGGGGCTTCGACGCGTCAGCGCCAAGAACGAAAAGGCTCGCGCTCTCTGCGAGCACGAGCCGTCAATACGTGGAGACGAGGGGAATCGAACCCCTAACCCCCGCCTTGCAAAGGCGGTGCTCTGCCAATTGAGCTACGTCCCCGAGCCTGATGGGCGGCGGACCACCCGTCAGAGCGAAGATCAGTCGGTGGGAGCGGTGGCCTCGCGCCACAGGTCCGCGTCGGCCTTGGCCGAACGGCTGCGCTTCACGAAGAACAGGACCGCACCGGCGACCACGACGAGTGCGATGATCTTCTTAGCCACTTCGAATCCCTCCCAAGGACCAAAAAAGTAAGCGACCCCACCACGTTACAGCAACCAGTCTGGTGCTGAGCGATCAACTGTGATGGGGGTTCCGGGGGCTTGCCCCCGGCCGGGGGTCTGGGGGCTTGGCCCCCAGATAAAGAACGATGATTCGGGATATGGTCGGCGCATTCTGCCGACATGGATATCCCCGAATCGAGTGGGCCTAGGAGGACTTGAACCTCCGACCTCTTCATTATCAGTGAAGCGCTCTAACCGCCTGAGCTATAGGCCCTCGATCATCGTCACCCCTTGGGGCGACGAGGAGAACCTTACAGGATCGTCCTCGCCGCTCCCAAATCGGGGGTCACTCACGCTCGGAGAGCGTCAACTCCAAGCCACCGGCCAGATCCGCGGACACGTTGTAGACGAACGCGCCGACGGTCGCGAGGGCCGTGAACAGCACGATGTTGACGGCGCCGATGATCGCCGAGACGCCGAACACGCGGCCGGCACTGATCAACGGTTCGCCCGGCTCGTTGGCCTGGAGCAGGTCGTTCGCGGTGCTGTTGATCTTGTCCCAGACGCCCATTCCGTGCAGGACGCCGTAGAGCACACCGACTGCCACGAGCCACACGAAGAACAGTGCGACGCCCAGCACCAGGGCGAGCTTGAGGACCGACCACGGGTCGACGCGCTTCACCTGAAGTGAGGCGCGACGAGGGCCGCGGCCGGGACGGCGGGCCGACGGGGTGGACGCGGCGGGGCGGGCCCCGCTGCTGCCCATGTTCACCGACGTGCGGCTGCTGCCGAGGCCGACCGGCACCGCCGAGCCCGTGACCACGGGCTTCTGCACCTTGACGGTGTCCGGGTCGACCTGCGGGAAGGCCGGGGCCGGTTCAGCGGCGGACGGCACGGGCGGCGCGGCCGGAGCCGTGTACGTCTCGGTCGTGTCGCTCTGAGCGGCCTCCGTGTCGTTCGTCACGCGCTGCCAGGGCGGCGGTGCCGACACGACGACCGGTTCGTCCGCGACCGGCGCGGGCGCCGGAGTCGGAGCGGGTGCCGGGGCGGGGGCGCTGAGCGACACCGTCTTCTCCTCCACCGGCGCGGCCGGGGTGGCCGCCGGCGCGGGAGCCGGGGTCGGCGTCGCGGTCGCAGCGGGAGCAGGAGTGGCCGGAGCCGCAGGTGCGGCCGGCTTCTCCTTCTCGGACGCGGCGGGTGCGGCGGCCTCGGCCGCCTTCTCCGCCGACACGGGCTTGGTCTTGTCCTGCGCGGTTCCACCCGAGGAACCGGAGGCCGCTGCCGAGTCCGTCTTCTTCTCGGCGGGCTTGGGCGCGGAGTTCTGCGGAGTCGGTTTGGTGATCACCGCGGTCTTGTCCGCGTCCCGACCATCGCGGTTCTCGGGTGGAGTCACGAGCTTGTCCTTGACCTCTCGCTAGCGATTCCGGCTACTCGGCCGAGTCGGTGGGGGTGACTGCCTCGTCAACGGCGTCGACGGCAGAGTCCTCCGCGACAGACGTCTCACTGATAGTGACGTCGACAGCCTCATCCGCGTTGCGTGCGACGGCGATCAAAGTGGTGCTCTCGCCGAGGTTCATCAGCCGCACGCCCTTCGTCTGCCGTCCAGCCTTGCGCACCTGCTCGGCCCGGGTCCTGATGACCCCGCCGCTCGAGGTGATGGCGTAGAGCTCGTCGTCGACGTCGACGATGAGCGCGCCCACCAGCCTGCCACGTCGGCGGTCGTGCTGAATGGTCAGCACACCCTTGCCGCCACGCCCCTGGACCGGGTAGTCCTCGATGGGCGTCCGCTTCGAGTACCCACCGTCCGTCGCAACCAAAACGAACAGGCCTTCTTGGACGACACCGACGGAAAGCAGCTCGTCATCGGCGTTGAACCGCATGCCCTGCACACCTGACGTGGCACGACCCATGGGGCGCAGCACGTCGTCGGTCGCGTGGAAGCGGATCGACTGACCGTCGGCGGAGACCATGAGCAGGTCGTCGTCGGCCGAGCACAGCACCGCTCCGACGAGCTCGTCGTCCTCGCGGAGGTTGATGCCGATAAGTCCACCCGATCGGTTGGAATCGAAGTCGGTGAGCTTCGACTTCTTCACCAGCCCCTTCCGGGTGGCGAGCACGAGGTACGGCGACACCTCGTAGTTCTTGATCTGGATGACCTGCGCGATCTCCTCATCCGGCTGGAACGCGAGGAGGTTCGCGACGTGCTGGCCACGCGCGTTGCGGTTCGCCTCGGGCAGCTCGTACGCCTTCGTGCGGTACACACGGCCCTTGTTCGTGAAGAACAGGATCCAGTCGTGCGTCGAGCACACGAAGAAGTGCGCCACGATGTCGTCCTGCTTGAGCTGCGCGCCCTGCACGCCCTTGCCACCGCGCTTCTGCGCGCGGTAGAGGTCGGTCTTGGTGCGCTTCGCGTAGCCGGTGCGCGTGATCGTGACGACCACGTCCTCGACCGCGATCAGGTCCTCCATGGACACGTCGCCGTCGAACGGGATGATCTTCGTGCGGCGGTCGTCGCCGAACTTCTCCACGATCGCCGTGAGCTCGTCGCGCACGATCTTGCGCTGCCGCTCCGGCTTTTCGAGGATGTCCTTGAGGTCCGCGATCTCGACCTCGATCTCGGACAACTGGTCGACGATCTTCTGGCGCTCCAGGGCCGCGAGGCGACGGAGCTGCATCTCGAGGATCGCGTTGGCCTGGACCTCGTCGACGTCGAGGAGCTCCATCAGGCCCGTGCGCGCGATGTCCGGCGTCTCGGACCGGCGGATCAACGCGATGACGGCGTCGAGCTGGTCGAGCGCCTTCACCAGACCGCGCAGGATGTGCGCGCGCTCTTCGGCCTTGCGCAGGCGGAACCGCGTGCGCCGGACGATGACCTCGATCTGGTGCTTCACGTAGTGGCGGATCATCTGGTCGAGGCGCAGCGTGCGCGGCACACCGTCGACCAGCGACAACATGTTCACACCGAACGAGTACTGCAGCTGGGTGTGCTTGTAGAGGTTGTTCAGCACGACCTTCGCCACCGCGTCGCGCTTGAGCGTGACGACGATGCGCATGCCGATGCGGCGGTTCGACTCGTCGGCGATGTTCGCGATGCCGGTGAGCTTGGCGTCGCGGACCAGCGAGGCGATGTTCTCGACCAGGTTGTCCGGGTTCACCTGGTACGGCAGCTCGGTGACGACCAGGATCGTGCGGCCCTTGGCGTCCTCGTCCATCTCGACGACCGCGCGCATGCGGACCGAGCCGCGGCCGGTGCGGTACGCGTCCTCGATGCCGGAGGTGCCGAGGATCTGGCCGTACGTCGGGAAGTCCGGGCCCTTGATCCGGGCGATCATCGCTTCGAGGGTCTCCTCGTCGGAGGCCTCGAAGTTGTCCAGTGCCCACACCACGCCGTCCGCGACCTCGCGGAGGTTGTGCGGCGGGATGTTGGTCGCCATGCCGACCGCGATGCCCGAGCTGCCGTTGATCAGCAGGTTCGGGATGCGCGACGGCAGGACCGTCGGCTCCTGGATGCGGCCGTCGTAGTTGTCGCGGAAGTCGACGGTGTCTTCCTCGATGTCGGCCAGCATCTGCATGGCCAACGGGGAGAGCCGGCACTCCGTGTACCGCATGGCGGCGGCCGGGTCGTTGCCCACCGAGCCGAAGTTGCCCTGGCCCTGGATCAGCGGGTAGCGCAGCGCCCACGGCTGGGCGAGACGCACCAACGCGTCGTAGATCGCCGAGTCACCGTGCGGGTGGTAGTTGCCCATCACGTCGCCGACGACGCGCGCGCACTTGTTGAAGCCGCGGTCGGGGCGGAAGCCGGAGTCGAACATCGAGTACAGAACGCGGACGTGCACGGGCTTGAGCCCGTCCCGCACGTCCGGCAACGCACGTCCCACGATCACGGACATCGCGTAGTTGATGTACGAGTTCTGCATCTCCTGCTGGATCTCGACCGGCTCGATGCGGTCGTGCTGCGGGGGCAGAGTCGTCTCGCTCACTGTTCTCTTTCCTTCTCGCCAGAAACGCCAGGGTGCCTAGAAGCCAAGACCGGACTCAGATGTCCAGGAACTTGATGCTCTTGGCGTTGCGGGTGATGAACGAACGGCGTGCTTCGACGTCCTCGCCCATGAGCACGCTGAACAGCTCGTCGGCGGTGGCCGCGTCGTCCATGGTGACCTGGCGCAGGATCCGGTTCGCCGGGTCCATCGTGGTCTCCCACAGCTCCTCGGCGTTCATCTCGCCGAGACCCTTGTACCGCTGGATGTTGTCTTCCTTGCCGAGGCGCTTGCCTCCGGCGAGACCGTCCTTGATCACGGCGTCGCGCTCACGGTCGGAGTAGGCGTACTCCGGCTCGGTGCGCTGCCACTTGATCTTGTAGAGCGGCGGCTGCGCGAGGTACACGTGGTTGTGCTCGATGAGCGGCTGCATGAAGCGGAACAGCAGCGTGAGCAGCAGCGTGCGGATGTGCTGGCCGTCGACGTCGGCGTCGGCCATCAGCACGATCTTGTGGTAGCGCAGCTTCGAGAGGTCGAACTCGTCGTGGATGCCGGTGCCCAGGGCCGTGATCAGCGACTGGACCTCGGTGTTCTTGAGGACGCGGTCGATGCGCGCCTTCTCGACGTTGATGATCTTGCCGCGGATCGGGAGGATGGCCTGGTACATGGAGTCCCGCCCCTCCTTGGCCGAGCCGCCTGCCGAGTCACCCTCGACGATGTAGAGCTCGCACCGCTCCGGCTCGGTCGAGCGGCAGTCCTTCAGCTTGCCGGGCAGGCCGCCGATGTCGAGCGCGCCCTTGCGGCGCACCAGCTCGCGGGCCTTGCGGGCGGCCATGCGGGCCTGCGCCGACGAGACCGACTTGATGACGATCGTCTTGGCCTCGTTGGGGTGGCGCTCGAACCAGTCGGCCAGGTGCTCGTTCGTCGACTTCTGCACGAACGACTTCGCCTCGCTGTTGCCCAGCTTGGTCTTCGTCTGGCCCTCGAACTGGGGCTCCTTGAGCTTCACCGAGATGATCGCCGCGAGACCCTCGCGGATGTCGTCACCGGTGAGGTTCGTGTCCTTCTCCTTGAGGAGCTTCTTCTCGCGCGCGTACTCGTTGACCACTCGGGTCAGCGCGGCGCGGAAGCCTTCCTCGTGCGTGCCGCCCTCGTGCGTGTTGATCGTGTTCGCGAAGGTGTAGACCGAGGCCGTGTAGCCCGTGTTCCACTGCATCGCGATCTCGACCTGGAGGTCGTCGCCCTGCACCTCGAAGCCGATCACCTTCTGGTGCACGGCCTCGCGCGTGTGGTTGATGTGGCGGACGAAGTCCTCCAGACCACCGGGGTAGTGGAAGACGCGCTCCTTCACCGCGGCCTTGTGGCCCTCGGCGTCGGCCTCCTCGTCCTCCGGCGAGACCCGCTCGTCGCGCAGGATGATCGTGATCCCCTTGTTGAGGAACGCCATCTCCTGCAGGCGGCGTGCGATCGTCTCGACGTTGTACTCGGTGGTCTCGAAGATGTCCGGGTCGGCCCAGAACGTGACGGTGGTGCCCGTCTCCGTCGTCGGCTCGCCCTTGCGCAGCTCGTGCGCGGGCTTGGAGCCCTCGTAGCGCTGGGTCCAGACGTGACCCGCGTTCTTGATCTCCAGGTCGACGGCGGTGGACAGCGCGTTCACCACCGAGATGCCGACGCCGTGCAGACCGCCGGACACCGCGTAGGAGTCGCTGTCGAACTTGCCGCCCGCGTGCAGCTTCGTCATGACGACCTCGACGGTCGGCACACCCTCCACCGGGTGGATGCCGGTCGGGATGCCACGGCCGTCGTCGATGACCCGGATGCCACCGTTGGCGAGCAGGGTGACGTCGACCGTCGTCGCGTAGCCGGCCATCGCCTCGTCGACCGAGTTGTCCACGACCTCCTGGACCAGGTGGTGCAGACCGCGCTCGCCGGTCGAGCCGATGTACATGCCCGGCCTCTTGCGCACTGCCTCGAGACCCTCGAGGACGGTGATCGAGGACGCGTCGTACTCGTTCTTCTTTTCTGACACGGGCCTGGAGTCTCCTCGCTGATGCGGGCAGGACCCGCACGATGTTCCCCGACTAACTGGGATGGGGGGTGACGCTCTCCTGTGATTCTACCGGTGCACCCCGACAGAACGGGGTCAAGGACACCTTTGATTCGGTCACAGAGCGCCTCAAGAAGCGCGAGACGGGTCGGGACGGCTGAAAAGGGGGTTCAAATCCGCAGGTGAACGCTCATTGAGCCGTAGAACGGCCGCTGAGCCCTTGACAGGACCTCACCCGTAGGTGTCACGCGGACCGCGCCCAGGCGCGTGCCTGGGGCCGTGTCGCCAACTGGGAGCGTCCGGTCCCTTGATCTTGAGCTTCTTGACGACGCCGTTGCCCACGCCCGCGGCGATCCGTTTGATCAGCTCGCGCTGCAGGAGGCGCAGCTGAGTGGCCCACGCCGTCGACGACGCCTGGACCGTCAGTTCCCCGTCACTGAGAGCGATTGGTTTCGCGTGCTCGGCGACGTCCTCTCCCACCAATTTTGCCCAACGACCGAAGACCTGGCCACCCTGGAGTTGCTCGACCCAGCCGCGGTCCGCCGCGATCCTGGACGCGATCCGCCCGAGCGGCTGGGGGTCGCGGTCATCAGGGCCCGGACCCGACCAGCGACGCCGGCGGCGTTGGACCGGACGGCCCTTCGCCTTGCTCCCGGGAACCCGTCCGCGGGCCTTGGCAGCCGCTTTCGCCGCCTCCAGAGCAGCCCGTGCGAGGTCTGAACCCTTCAGCGACTCACCCTCAGGTGTGAATGAACCTGTGGACAAGTCCGGATTTGTGACGGAGTTATCCACACCATCCACAGACTTGTCCCCAGATGTGTGGGCGGACACACCCGATCGAGCTACATATGGGGGCTTCGAACCCCCAGAGTCAGCCTCTGGGTCAGACACGTCGCACCTCCCCGCCGTGGACCTCGAACCGGGCACCGGTCAGCTCGTCCGGAACGTCCTCGGCCACCGCCGCGGTGATCAGCACCTGCTCGGCGGCGGCCGCCACCTTGGCCAGCTGTCGCCGCCGGCCCCGGTCGAGCTCCGCGAACACATCGTCCAGCACCAACACCGGTTCGATGCCGTCGACACGCATCAGTTCGTACCCGCCGAGCCTCAGGGCGAGCGCGAACGACCATGACTCTCCGTGACTGGCGTAGCCCTTCGCCGGCAGTTCGCCGAGCGTCAGGTCCAGGTCGTCCCGGTGGGGACCGACGAGGCACACGCCGCGTTCGATCTCCTGCCGCCGTACCCGGTCGAGCTCGGCCAGCAGCAGGTCCTCGATGCTCTCCCGGTCCTCCGGGAGGTCGCCGACGCTCGACCGGTACGAGATGAGCGCCGGACGTGACTCCGGAGCGACCTCCGCGTACGCCGAGGTCACGTGGTCCGCCATGTCGCGGACCAGCTTCAACCGCGCGGCCAGCAGCTCCGCGCCGTGCTTCGCGAGGTGCCCGTCCCAGACGTCGAGCGTCGAGAGGTCGGCCGACCGCGAGTGCTTCACCGTCTTCAGCAACGCGCTGCGCTGCTTCAGGACACGGTCGTAGTCACTGCGAACACCGGCATAGCGCGGTGCGCGCAACACGAGCATCTCGTCGAGGAACCGCCGGCGGTCGCTCGGATCGCCCCTCACCAGAGAGAGGTCCTCCGGTGCGAACAGCACGGTGCGCAGAATTCCGAGCACATCGCGAGGTCGTGGCACCGGGCCCCGGTTGATGCGGGCCCGGTTCGACTTGCCGGCCGTGATCTCGAGTTCCACGAGCAGCTCGCGGTCGTCGTTGACCACGGCCGTCCGCACCACGGCGCGCTGAGCACCGTGCCGGATCAACGGCGCGTCGTTGGAAACGCGGTGCGAACCCAGCGTCGCCACGTACCCGATCGCCTCGACCAGGTTCGTCTTGCCCTGGCCGTTGCGTCCGACGAGCACCGACGCGCCGGGCTCGAGCTCCAGGTCGGCGAGCTCCCACGAGCGGAAGTCGCTGACCTGGAGGTGTCTGACGTGCACTCGCTAGCCCTGGGTGCTGCCGCCGCCGGACGACGGTCCGGCGAGGTGCACCGAGTGGCCACCGAACTGGTTGCGCAGCGCGGCGACGGCACGCATCGCGGGCGAGTCCTCCTGCCGCGACTGGAACCGCGCGAAGAGCGCGGCGGAGATCACCGGGAGCGGCACCGCGTTGTTGATGCCCTCCTCGACGGTCCACCGGCCCTCGCCCGAGTCCTCGACGTACCCGCGCAGGTCGTCGAGCTCCGGGTCGGACTCCAGCGCGCGGACCAGCAGGTCGAGCAGCCACGACCGGACGACGGTCCCGCGCTGCCAGGCGGAGATGACCGCGGGCACGTTGTCCACGACGTCGGTCTTGTCGAGGAGTTCGAAGCCCTCGGCGTACGCCTGCATCAGGCCGTACTCGATGCCGTTGTGGACCATCTTCGAGTAGTGGCCGGCGCCGACCTTGCCCGCGTGCGCGAAACCTTCCTCGCGCGGACCCTCCGGACGCAGCGCGTCGAAGATCGGCATCGCCTGTTCGACGTGGGCGGCGTCGCCACCGACCATCAGCGCGTAGCCGTTGTCGAGACCCCACACGCCACCGGACACGCCGGCGTCGACGTAGCCGATCCCCTTCTCCGCCAACAGGTCCGCGTGGACCCGGTCGTCGGTGAACTTGGAGTTGCCACCGTCGACGACGAGGTCGCCGGACGCCAGCAGCTCGGACAGCTCCTTCACCGTGTCACGGGTGATGTCGCCCGCGGGCACCATGACCCACACCACGCGCGGAGCTTCGAGCTTGGACACCATGTCCGCCAACGACTCCGAGTCGGTGACCTCGGGGTTGCGGTCGTAGCCGATCACCTCGTGACCGGCCCGGCGCAGCCGCTCGCGCATGTTGAAACCCATCTTGCCGAGGCCGACGAGTCCGAGCTGCACGGTGTTCTCCCCTACGTTCTTCTGGTACCCGGTAAGGGTTTTCTCAGCCGGGAAGGCGAACGGGCATGAGCAGGTACAGGTAGCCCGGCGCCACGTTCCCATCCTCGTCCACCGGCTTCAGCAATGCCGGTCGGCTCGGTGTGGTGAAGGACAAGTGGACTTTCTGCGTGCGGACGGCTCCGAGGCCGTCGAGCAGGTAGCCCGGGTTGAACGCGATGGTGACCGCGTCGCCGGTGTACTCGACCGGGAGCTCTTCCTCGGCCGAACCCTCGTCGTCGCCACCGGCCGAGAGACGCAGGCCACCGTCGACGAACTCGAGGCGCACCTGGGTGCCGCGCTCGGCGACGAGCGACACGCGCTTGATCGCCTGCTGCAGCGCGTCGATGTCGATGATCGCCGCGGCGCTGTGCTCGGAGGGCAGCAACTGGCGGTACTTCGGGAAGTCCGCGTCGAGCAGCCGGGTGGTGGTCCGCTTGCCGGAGCCGGACAGACCGAGCAGTCCGTCGTTGGCCGCGAGCGACATCTCGACCTTGCCGCCGGACGAGCCGAGCGTCTTGGCCGCGTCGCCGAGGGTGCGGGCCGGGACGAGGACGGCGACCTCGCCGAGGGACGCGTCGGGCTCCCACGGGAACTCGCGCATCGCGAGGCGGAACCGGTCGGTGGCGACGAGGACGAGCTTGCCGTCGCCGATCTCGACGCGGACGCCGGTCAGCATCGGGAGCGTGTCGTCCTTGCCGGCCGCGACGGCGACCTGGCTGACCGCTTCGCCGAAGACCTCGCCGGGGAGCTCACCGATCAGCTGGGGCATCGACGGGAGCGCCGGGTAGTCCTCGACCGGCATCGTCGGGAGGCTGAACCTGGCGCTGCCACAGCTGATCATCATGCGAGCGCCGTCGACCGCGATCTCGACGGGGTGGTTCGGCAGCGCCTTGGTGATGTCGGCGAGAAGACGCCCGGAGACCAGAGCTCGGCCACCGTCGGCGATCGTCGCGGGGACACCGACCTGAGCGGAGACCTCGTAGTCGAACCCGGAGACCGTCAGCGAGTCCTCCGACTCCGCGTCGAGCAGCACGCCGCCCAGCACCGGAACCGGTGGACGGGACGGAAGGCTGCGAGCGACCCAGGCGACAGCGTCGGCCAGGCCGTCGCGTTCGACGCGGATCTTCATGAGGCGTCCTTTCCTCGACAGTCGACAAGCCACCACGACAACGAGCCAGTGGGGTTCGGGAGCCTCGACCCTCGGCTTGTCCCGAGGTGCGGAGCAACCACGTTAGAGCGTCCTGGCCCTTCCCGTCACTTCGGGGTTCGGGCACCGATCCCCGGGAACCATCCACCGCTGTTTTGCTTTTGAGTTCTTCCAGAAGAGATCAAACAGCAGTAACAGTAAGGGTTGTGGATTGTGGGGACAGCCGTTAAACCTGCAGGTCAAGGTGACACCCAGCATGTGGACTACCGGGGGATGGCACCCGGGGACAGATCGGCGCACCCGGGGACAGCCAGTTGTGCACAGGTCTCGGTCCACAGATCGTCCACAGTTGTCCCCGGGTGCGTCCCCGGGTGCGGGCCAGTTGTACCCGGGTGTTCAACAGGCTTCCGTGGCCAGATCGTGGCCTGGGCCACAGACTTTTCCAGTTGTCCCCACCCCTTCGAGTGTCGGGCGCGAACAGAAAGCCTCGCCGCGCGCCGGATCGAGCCTCGTTTACCCGGGTACGTGTGCGGCGCGTGGTGGTGGTTGGAGCCGCACGGACTGATGCAGTCCCATCGCTTGGCCCAAGTCGTCCCCGGGTGTTGGCCGCCGGGTCGTGGTCGCGTCCCCGGGTGTTCGGTACCGGACCGCGGATCCGTCCCCGGGTGCTCGCCGCCGGCTCGCTCGGTCGCGTCCGGAGGTCCGCCCGCCCCCGCCCGCCGTCCCCAGGTGCGAACGAAAAAGGGGCCCTCCGCGATGGAGGACCCCTTCGTTGCTACCCGGGTGGATCAGGGAAGGTGGCGGGCGCGCTGCTTGATGCGCGACGTCAGCTCCTGCACCTGGTCGTAGATGCGCCGGCGTTCGGCCATCTCCTTGCGGATCTTCTTGTCCGCGTGCATGACCGTCGTGTGGTCGCGGCCGCCGAACGTCTGGCCGATCTTCGGCAGCGACAGGTCCGTCAGTTCGCGGCACAGGTACATGGAGATCTGCCGGGCCTGGGCGAGCGCCTTCGTCTTGCCGGGGCCGCACAGGTCGTCGATCGAGACCCCGAAGAACTCCGCGGTGACCGCCATGATCATCGGTGCGGTGATCTCCGGCGCGTGCGAGTCCGGGATGAGGTCGCGCAGCACGATCTCGGCGAGCTGGATGTCGACCGGCTGGCGGTTGAGCGACGCGAACGCCGTGACGCGGATGAGCGCGCCTTCGAGCTCGCGGATGTTGCGTTCTATGCGGGAGGCGATGAACTCCAGCACGTCGGCCGGGGCCGCGAGCCGGTCCTGGGCCGCCTTCTTGCGGAGGATCGCGATGCGGGTCTCCAGCTCGGGGGGCTGGATGTCCGTGATCAGGCCCCACTCGAACCGCGTGCGCAGACGGTCTTCCAGCGTCTCCAGCCGCTTCGGCGGCCGGTCGCTCGACACCACGATCTGCTTGTTCGTGTTGTGGAGCGTGTTGAACGTGTGGAAGAACTCCTCCTGCGTACCTTCCTTGCCCTCCAGGAACTGGATGTCGTCGACGAGGAGAACGTCGATGTCCCGGTAGCGGCGCTGGAAGGCGACCTTGCGGTCGTCGCGCAGCGAGTTGATGAAGTCGTTGGTGAACTCCTCGGTCGACACGTACCGCACGCGCATGCCGGGGAACAGGCGCTGGGCGTAGTGCCCGACGGCGTGCAGCAGGTGCGTCTTGCCGAGGCCGCTCTCACCCCAGATGAAGAGCGGGTTGTACGCCCTGGCGGGAGCCTCGGCCACCGCGACGGCCGCGGCGTGCGCGAACCGGTTCGAGGCGCCGATGACGAACGTGTCGAAGTTGTACTTCTCGTTCAGCCGGGTCTGCGACGGCGACGGGTTCGCGGGCCGCGTGTACGGCAGGTTCGCGTTCGGCGTCCCCCCGCCCGCGGTGTTGGCCGTGTTGAAGGTCGGCCAGATCTCGGAGACGGCGGCGAGCGCGTCACCGGCTTCGTCGACTTCTTCCTCCGGGTCGTCCGTGATCACGGGGCCGGGCGTGTCGCCGGCCGGAACGCCGGGAATCGCCGGGATCTGGACCGGGGCGACCGGCTGGATCGCGTGGACCGGGATCGGCGTGGTCGGCGGGCTCACGACGGGACTCGGCGGTTCCGGAGAGTCGACCTTCACCGCGAGGGAGACCGAACGGCCCAGCCTGCGGGAGAGAGCGGCGGTGATCGGGTCGCGCAGTGCGCGTTCGATCGCTTCCTTCGCGAAGTCACTGGGAGCAGCGAGCAGTGCCGTTCCATCCAGCAAACCGATCGGACGGGTGACCCTCATCCACGCGCGCTGCTGAGGGGACAGGTGGCTGGTCGCCAGTTCCTGCACCACCTCGGCCCACACGAGACCAAGATCGACCTGCTGGTTCGACACCTCCGCGCTCCCCTCCCCTCCGCCGGAGCCCAAGACTCCACGTGTGGACACGGAGAATAGAGGTATCCACAGAGTTATCCACAACTGTGCACTAAAAGGTGTGTTGTGTTGCCGGTCGGTGGCGGCTCCCACGCCGACCCCGGCACGCGCGAAGGACGAACGGTAACAAGGCCCGGCACGCCTCACAAGACGTGGCGTGGCCCACCCCGATTTGGTTGCCGCACCCGGGCATGCGTACCCTCGTACGAGTCTCCCGCTTGCGACGGGCGCCTTTTGCGCGCCTACGTCCACTGCCGTCGGGGACAACCACAAGGCTTTGTCAGCAGTGAAGCACCGGGAGACCGACCGTGAGCAAGGGTAAGCGCACCTTCCAGCCCAACAACCGCCGCCGCGCGAAGACGCACGGCTTCCGGCTGCGCATGCGGACCCGCGCCGGCCGCGCCATTCTGGCTGCGCGCCGCAGCAAGGGCCGTGACACGCTGTCCGCCTGACAGCGGCTGGTAAGCGCAGCGTCGTCGTGCTACCACCGGCCGCCCGGCTCACCCGCAGCCAGGACTTCGGCCTGGTGGTCCGCCGAGGCCGCCGCGCCGGACGACCCCGGTTGGTCGTCCACGTCTTGAAGCCTGACGTGCCCACCTTGGATTCGTCCAAGGTGGGCTTCGTCGTGAGCAAGGCAGTGGGCAACTCGGTGGTCCGCCACCGTGTCTATCGACGCCTGCGTCACGTGGTGCGTTCCGTGGTGGCAGATCTGCCACCGGGAACTCTCGTCGTGGTCAGGGCGTTGGCTCCAGCAGCCGAGGCGTCGAGTTCCGAGCTCGCCGCCGATTTCTCTTCTGCCCTGCGCAAGGTGCTGCGATGACCACGTTGCCCGCGAAGGTCGCGCTGCTGCCGGTGCACTTCTACCGGAAGTTCATCTCGCCGCTGCTGCCGCCGACCTGCCGCTTCTACCCGAGTTGCAGTGCGTACGCGGTGGAAGCCCTGACAGTCCACGGCGCACTTCGAGGAACCTGGCTGACCATCCGCCGGTTGCTGCGCTGCGGACCCTGGCACCCTGGAGGCCTGGACCCCGTTCCGCCGAGGCGGCAGGTCCCCGACGTATCCACCGAGGAGTAGCTCCCGTGCTCAACTTCATCTACTACCCGGTGTCCTTCATCTTGTGGTGTTGGCACTGGGTGTTCGGCAAGGTCTTCGGTGAGTCGAGCGGCTTCGCCTGGGCGCTGGCCGTCATCTTCCTGGTCTTCACGCTCCGCGCCATCCTCTTCAAGCCGTTCGTCGGCCAGGTGCGCTCCATGCGAAAGATGCAGGAGTTCGCGCCGGAGATGCAGAAGCTGAAGAAGAAGTACCCGAACGACCGCCAGCGCCAGGCGCAGGAGATGCAGAAGCTGCAGTCCGAGCACGGGGTCAACCCGCTCGGCGGCTGCCTGCCGATGCTGGTGCAGATCCCGGTGTTCATCGGTCTGTTCCACGTGCTGCGTTCGTTCAAGCCCGGCTGGGGCGAGGTCTACTTCTTCGACAAGCAGGGCGTCGACTCGTTCGTCAACGCCAAGCTGTTCGGCACGAACCTCTCGACGTTCATCACGATGCCGTCCGACCAGCTCGCGACGTACGGCACGGAGCGCCTCAACGTCATCCTGCTGTCGGTGCCGCTGATGATCATCGCGTCCATCGCGACCCACTTCACGGCCCGCCACTCGGTTGCCCGCCAGAACGCCGCGGCGCTGGACAACCCGCAGACGGCCATCATGAACAAGCTGACGCTCTGGATCTTCCCCCTGGGTGTCCTCGCCGGTGGCTTCTTCTTCCCCGTCGCGATCCTGCTGTACTGGCTGTCCAACAACGCGTGGACCCTCGGCCAGCAGCACTTCGTCTACAAGCGCATCGACGCCGAGGAAGAGGAGAAGAAGGCCACGGTCGTCGAGACCCGTCAGGCCCTCGCTCCGAAGCCGGGCGCGAAGCCGGTCAACCCGAAGAAGCCCGCACCGGGAGCCAAGCCGGCCAACGGCGCCAAGCGCATGCCGACCGCGGGCCCGAGCGGCGCGCCGAAGGCGCCTTCCACGGAAGCTGCCACCAACGGCAACTCCAACACCGAGATCCCCGGCCTGACCCCAGGCCGATCCACCAGCAAGAAGCCGGGCAGCAAGAAGCGCCGCTGATTTCGGGCGTTGCCCCGGAGAGGAGACATCGTGTCGGAGACCTTGCAGGCGACCGACGACGTGGAGGCGTCGTCGGAGGCCGAGGCCCAGACCGAAGCCCAGACCGAAGCCTCGGCCGAGAGCGAAGCCACGGCCGAGCCGCAGTCGCAGAGCAAGACCGAAGACCTTCTCGTCCAGGAAGGCGACATCGCGGGCGACTACCTCGAGCGCCTGCTGGACCTGCTCGACTACGACGGCGACATCGACCTGGACGTCGAAAGCGGCCGAGCCATCGTCAGCATCGACGGCGGCGAAGACCTCGCGAAGCTGGTGGGCCCCCGAGGCAACGTCCTCGAGTCACTCCAGGAACTCACCCGCCTGGCAGTCCAGCAGGAAACAGGAGTCCGCTCCCGCCTCATGCTCGACATCGCCCAGTGGCGAGCAGGCCGCCGAGCAGAACTGGCGGAGATGGGCCGCACCACCGCAGAAAAGGTGGCCGCCTCAGGCGAGCGCGCCCGCCTGCACCCCATGACCCCGTTCGAGCGCAAGGTCGTCCACGACGCCGTCGCCTCGGTCGCGGGCGTGCACAGCGAGAGCGAAGGCGAAGAGCCGCAGCGCCGGGTCATCATCTTCCCCAAGCCCTGACAGCTCCAGCTTTCTCACGGCCCCTGGTTCCCCGGAACCAGGGGCCGTTTGTTGTCTCGGGCCAGGCAGAGCCAAACCGGGCAGGACGTGCAGCCCGAGAGGCTCGGGATGGGAGGCGGAGTGGGCTCGGGATGGAGGCAGGGGCGGGATGGAAGTGGGGAGACGGGACGGGAGCGGAGACGAGGCGGAGTGGCGGCGGGGACGGGAGTAGAGACGGGGCGGGATGGGAACGGAGACGGGGCGGAGCGGAGGCGAGTGAGAACGGAGGCGGGGCGGAGCGGAGGCGAGTGAGAACGGAGGCGGGGCGGAGACGGCCAGCGGAGTTCAGGGGAACGGGACGGGAACGAAGGCCCAAGTCGTAGGGCGAGCGCGCGGAGCGAAGCGGAACAGCGGCGCCGGACGACAGAGGCGGAGCGAAGGTCAGAGGACGAATCCGGGGCAGGCGGGGGCGAAGGTGAACACAGCTCACGACGCCAACCACGACACCGACACCGCAATGGCGAAGCCGAGCCGTCCCTCCACACACACCAGGGCAATGCCGAAGGCAAGCCACCCCGCCGCCAACGGCAAGGGCGAAGCCGAGGCGTACCTACCTAGGTGCGCCGGGTAGCGGTGGTGACGTGACCAGCTCGGCGATTGGGGCTTGACCTTGAGGGGCTGGATGCAATCGTTGAAGGGATCGGATGGGCTCCTGGACCCATCTTTTAAGTCCGATCTGGCATCCAGCTAGAGGCTCGAGGTCAAGCCCCAATCGCTATCGTCGCGCAGCGGCGATGACCGGCACCGGCTCGTCTGGACCTGCGCAACCACTCGACCAAGGTGACCATCCGCAAGGCAACCCACCCACCCCGCTGGAACGCAACGGCCCAACGCAAACCGACCCCAGAAGCAAGGCCGCCCCCAGGTTCCACGTGAAACACCTACCCCCGCCCACCCCACCAAGCCTCCAACCACTCCCCCTGCTCAACAGTCTCCGGCACCGACCTCCCCCGAACCCCAGAGATCAACCCCCAAGCCTCCCCAGGCGCCACCCCATCCATCCCCAACAACAACCCAGCCATCAACGAAGACCGCCCAATCCCAGCCCAACAGTGGAACACCACATGAGCCCCACCCACATAAAGCTCATGCAGCGGCCGAACCAAGTCGACAGCTTCGTCGACCGCCGGCACCGACCCATCCGCCACCGGCAAGCAGAAGTACCGAATCCCAGCCGCCGTCACGACCCGCTCCTCGTCCTGCAGATCGCACTCCACCCTCTCCTCATCGGTCTGTAGTGACACCAGCACGTCGACCCCGACCAACCGCAGCCCGCGAGCCTTCCGCTCCAACAACCACCCGCCGCCCGGATGACCCATCGTCGACACGAGTCCGCGACCGTCCCGAGTGACCGTCCACAACGTCGATTGCAACTTTCCCCCAAGTTTCACGTGAAACGGCGCTCAGGATTTGGCGCCACCCACTGTCGATCCGTCATGATGGTGCCCTGGCATTCGCCAGCTTTTCCACCGGCCGCTGGGACACCGCCGCCGCGTGGTTTCACGTGAAACGCGGATGGAGAACATGGCCGGGGAGTTGCCCGACAACGCGAAGCTCGTCTTTGGCGAGCACGTCGATCGTGCCGCTGAGTTCGTCAGGCTCCTGGAGGAGCACGGCGTGGAGCGCGGACTGATTGGTCCTCGCGAGGTCGAAAAGATCTGGGATCGGCACGTGCTCAACTCGGCGGTGATCGAGGAGCTGTTCCAGCCCAACGAACGAGTCGTCGACGTGGGCTCGGGCGCCGGGCTACCGGGGGTGCCGCTCGCCATCGCGCGGCCCGACCTGAGGATCACGTTGCTGGAGCCGATGGCGCGCCGCATCGCGTGGCTGGAAGAGGTCAAGGAACGGCTGAGCCTCGACAACGTGACGGTCCTCCGCGGACGTGCGGAGGAGGGGCCGATTCGGAAGCAGCTGTTGAACTGCGACTCCGCCACGGCGCGGGCGGTGGCTCCGCTGGAGAAGCTGACGAAGTGGTGCCTGCCTCTGCTCAAGGGCGGCGGGCGGATGGTGGCGCTCAAGGGCGAGCGCGCGCAGGAGGAGTTGGAACGCGACGGTGCGGCGGTGCTCAAAGCTGGGGGCGCCAACCCGCACGTGGTCGTCGTGGGAGCGGACGTACTTGAGGTGCCGACGACGGTGCTCATCGTGGAGCGCCAACAGCGGAGGGTTCGGTGAGCGTGTATCCGGAGTTCCAGGCCGCCGATGTTCCACGTGAAACGAAACCCTCCAAACCCAAAGCCAAGCCGACCAACAACGGAGATGACAGCGCCGTGGTGTGGACCCCGATTGCAGAAGAGGCGGCTCGTGCGGCAAGCGTGCTGCACCCCGACGAGTCACTGCTCCCCCGCCCGACCCATCGCCGGGTGATCACCGTCGCCAACCAGAAGGGTGGCGTCGGCAAGACGACGAGCACGGTGAACCTCGCTGCCGCGCTCGCGATCCACGGGCTCAAGACGCTCGTGATCGACCTCGACCCGCAGGGCAACGCCAGCACGGCGCTCTCCGTTGAGCACCGCAGCGGCACGCCGTCCGTCTACGAGGTGCTGCTCGGCGAGATCTCCATCGCCGAGGCTGCTCAGGTCAGCCCGACGTCGCCGAACCTCTTCTGCGTGCCCGCGACGATCGACCTGGCCGGCGCCGAGATCGAGCTCGTCTCGATGGTGGCGCGCGAGGCGCGGCTCAAGGAGGCGCTCTCCCCCGAGGCGCTCGACCAGTTGCAGCCCGACTACGTCTTCATCGACTGCCCGCCGAGTCTCGGCCTGCTGACCGTCAACGCGATGGTCGCGGCGCAGGAAGTGCTGATCCCGATCCAGTGCGAGTACTACGCGCTGGAGGGGCTGAGCCAGCTGATCCGCAACATCGAACTGGTGCAGCAGCACCTCAACCCGGAGCTCAACATCTCCACGATCCTCCTCACGATGTACGACGGCCGCACGAAGCTCGCGGACCAGGTGACCAGTGAGGTGCGCGGTCACTTCGGCGACGTCGCCCTCAAGACGGTGATTCCGCGCAGCGTGAAGGTCTCCGAGGCGCCAGGATTCGGTCAGACGGTGTTGACCTACGACCCGGGCTCGCGCGGGTCGATGAGCTATCTCGACGCCGCCAAGGAGATCGCGATCCGCGGGGCCAAGAAGGAGGGCGCATGACGGAGCAGCGCAAGGGTGGACTCGGGCGCGGCCTGGCCGCACTCATCCCCCAGGGGCCGCCGGCCGGTGCGCCGGGCACCATCCGGCCCGCCATGACCGGCAACGGCTCCACCAGAACCCAGACCGCGCAGGCCGCCGGTGAGGTCGCGGGTGCGGTGTACCGCGAGATCGCGGTCACCGCGATCAGGACGAACACCAAGCAGCCGCGTCAGGTGTTCGACGACGACGCGATCGATGAGCTCTCGTACTCCATCAAGGAGTTCGGGCTCATGCAGCCGATCGTCGTCCGTGAACTGACCGCGGACACGTTCGAACTCGTCATGGGTGAGCGCCGCTGGCGGGCCACGAAGCAGGCCGGGCTCAAGACGATCCCGGCCATCGTGCGGCAGACGGCCGACGACGCCATGCTGCGCGACGCTCTGCTGGAGAACATCCACCGCGTCCAGCTCAACCCGCTCGAAGAGGCGGCGGCGTACCAGCAGCTGCTGGAGGAGTTCGGCGTCACGCACGAGGAACTCGCGGACCGCATCGGCCGTAGCCGCCCCGTCGTCACGAACACCATCCGGCTGCTGAAGCTCCCCCTCCCCGTCCAGCGACGGGTCGCGGCGGGCGTGCTGAGCGCCGGCCACGCGCGGGCGCTCCTCGGTCTGGACGACCCGGGAACGCAGGAGGACCTCGCGGCACGGATCGTCGCCGAGGGCATGTCGGTCCGCGCGACCGAAGAGGCGGTCACGATCGCCAAGAACGAGAAGCCGAAAAAGGAGAAGGCCGCCCCGCGCAAGCAGCTGCACGCGCCCGGTCTTCAGGAGCTCGCCGAGCGTCTCTCGGACAACTTCGACACCCGCGTGAAGGTCGAGCTCGGGCAGCGAAAAGGCCGGATCGTCGTCGAATTCGGGTCAGTTGATGATCTTCAAAGGATCATCGGCATGATGAGCCCAGAAACGACAATTCGGACATCGGAGTAGGCCCATAGGATCACACCAGGGCCTTATGTCACGGTGACGATGACGCCCCGCATCCAATTGGATACGGGGCGTCACCTATTTGTTGATCAGTTGTGGATCAGTAGATGGTCACCTTGGTGATCTTGACGTTGGCGAGGGACTTCTCCTCCCACCGGAAGAACGGCGTGAAGCGCGGGGTGCCGTCGGTGTCGATGAACTCGACGTTGCCCTGGTTGTTGCCCGACCGGATGTAGCTGGACGAGGTCAGGTTCGTGTTGGTCGAGCCGGCGTTGGCGAAGCAGCGGTACTCCTTCTCGAAGATGGAGATCCACGTGATCCGCAGCTGGCCGTTGTCCGGCCAACAGGTGGTGGGCGTGATGGCGGACGCCGGCGCGGCGAGGCCGAGCGTGGCAGCGGCCGCGAGGCCGACGGCAGCGAGAGACTTGCCCAAACGCATGAGTGGTTCCTTCCCCCAGGCTGCGGCACCGATCGGTGCCACGGGCACCACAGTGCCGATCATCCGATGAGTTCGCACCCACTTTCGGTCACAGCCGAAACACTCAACGTGGCATTGGGATTCCTGATAGGTTCGAGCGGAACTCGGGTCTGGGGGGACTCAACGATGCTTCGCGTGCACCTGACGCCGCACGATCTGACGTCCATTCGCATGATCAAGGCTGACGGCAGCCAGCCGGAATCCGTCGTGGTGGAGCGCGAAGCCAGAGCCAGAGCGTTCCTCGAAGGCGGCATCGACGCACTGCTCACGGGGCTGCATCCGATGGTCCGCTGGGAGTGTCCGGTCCTGCAGGTCCAAGGTGGCCCGGACGCGACCGTTCACCTGACCGGCGAAGGCCTGATCCTCCGGCCGACCAGCGAGCCGGGCAACGTCACGTTCGCTGACGGCGTCCTCACCTACCCGGTCACCCGCGAGGCGCTCCTGCCGCGAGGAGTCATGCCCAACACGGTCGTGCGCCTCATCGGCCGCACCAGGGCGGAGACACTCGGTTACATCGCCTCAGGCGGCAGCCGGACGAGTGGGGAGATAGCCAGGCAACTCGCGATCTCCCCGTCCTCGGCCAGCGAGCACACCAGCCTGCTGCGCAACGCCGGTCTGGTGATCAGCCTCCGCATCCGGAACACCGTGCGGCACACGATCACGCCACTCGGGCGTGCCCTGCTCGGAACTCAGCGGACGACGGCGCGTTCGACCAGACCGGCGTAGATCTCGCCCAGCGACTGCCCCGCCGCCTCGACGGCCATCGGCAGGAGCGACGTCTCGGTCAGTCCCGGCGACACGTTCACTTCCAGGAAGTAGACGGTGCCGTCCTCGGCGACGATGGCGTCGGTCCGCGACACGTCCCGCAGCCCGAGCAACCGGTGTGCCGCGACCGCCAACTCCCCCACCGCCTTGGCGGAGGAAGCGTCCAGCCGAGCAGGCGCGTGGAAGTCCGTCAGGCCCGCGGTGTACCGGGCGGTGTAGTCGTACACGCCGGTCTCCGGAACGATCTCGACCGCCGGCAGCGCGTACGGACCGTCCGGACCGTCGACGACCGAGACCGCCACCTCCACGCCGGAGATGAACTGCTCGGCCAGCACGGTGTCCCCGTACGCCAGGCACCCGACCATCGCGGGCGGCAGCTCGGCCGCGTCACGCACGACCTGAGCGCCCAGCGCCGACCCACCCTGGTCCGGCTTCAGCATCAACGGCAGACCGAGCGTCGACACCATCGCGTCGAGCACGGGCTTGGCACCCAACTCCCGGAACGTCGCGTGCGGCAGCACGACCCACTCCGGCGTCGCCAGTCCGGCACGGGCGAGCTCGGCCTTGGCGGTCGGCTTGTCCCACGCTCGCCGGCACGCCCGCGAGTCCGTGCCCACGTACGGCACGCCGAACATCTCGAGGATCGCCTGCACCGACCCGTTCTCGCCCTCGCCGCCGTGCAGGGCGACGACGACCGCGTCCGGACGGTTCGAGGCGAGACGCGTCAGCAACGAGGCGTCGGCGTCCCACTCCTCCACCGTCAGGCCCACCGACCGCAGGGCGGCCGACAGCCGGCGGCCCGAGCGAATCGAGACTTCACGTTCGTGGGAGAGCCCACCGGACAGCACAGCGACCATGCGGTCAGCCACAGCAAAACTCCAAAGATCGAGAAGATCAGGCGGTGTCGGGCGACGGGGTCTGCGGACCGGACAGCTGACGGCCCGGCGTCGCCCCGAAGGTCGCGGCCAGCTGCATCTCTTCCTCGATGACGTTCGCCAGCCGACGGACGCCCTCCCGGATGCGTTCCGGCGTCGGGTAGCAGTACGAGATCCGCAACTGGCGGGAGCCGAAGCCGTCCGCGTAGAAGCCGGTGCCGGACGCGTAGGCGACCCGGGCCGTCACGGCGCGAGGCAGCATCGCCTTCGTGTCGATGCCCTCCGGCACCGTCACCCAGACGTAGAAGCCGCCATCCGGAATGTTCCACGTGGAACCTTGCGGCATGTGCTGCTCCAGAGCGGACACCGCCGCATCCCGGCGATCCCGGTACGCCTCGCGGTAGGTCTTGATCTGACCCTTCCAGTCCTGCGTCGACAGGTACCGGGACACGATCATCTGGTTCAGCGTGGGCGGGCACAGCGTGGCCGACTCGGCCGCCAGCACCAGCTTCTCGCGGACGGCGTGCGGGGCCAGCACCCAGCCGACCCGCAGACCGGCCGCGAACGTCTTCGAGAACGACCCGAGGTACACCACGTTGTCGGGGTCCATCGACCGCAACGCAGGGTACGTCTGCCCGTCGAAGCCGAGCAGCCCGTACGGGTTGTCCTCCACGACCAGCACGCCGTAGGTCCGGCAGATCTCCAGGATCTCGGCCCGTCGCGACACCGCCAGCGTCACGCCGGCCGGGTTGTGGAAGTTCGGGATCGTGTACAGGAACTTGACCCGCTGCCCGGCGCGCTTGCAGGCCTCCAGAGCCTCGTGGAGCAACGACGGCACGAGGCCGTCGGCGTCCATCGCGACGTGCACGACCTGCGCCTGGTACGCCGTGAACGACCCGAGAGCGCCCACGTAGGAGGGGCCCTCGGCGATCACGACGTCACCGGGGTCGCAGAAGATCCGGGTGACCATGTCGAGGCCCATCTGGGAGCCCACGGTCACCACCACGTCGTCCGGGTGCCCGTTGATGCCTTCCAGCGCCATGACGTCGCAGATCTGCTCGCGCAGCAACGGGACCCCGTGCGCCGAGCCGTACTGCAGGGCCACCAGACCCTCGGACGCCACCAACTGACCGATCTCCGCGGACAGCGATTCCAGCGGCAGAGCGGCGAGGTGGGGCATGCCGCCGGCCAGCGAGACGACCTCGGGGCGGGATGCCACCGCGAAGAGTGCCCGGATCTCCGATGCCGTCATCCCTGCCGTGCGCGCTGCGTAACGGCGGAGGTGGGGATCAAGGCTTCTGGGGCCCTGCTTAGCGGGTTGCCCGGGCATCGTCATGTGGGACTCCTGTATGGGAAATGTCCCGAGCGAGTGTAACCGTCGTCCCGTTCAGGGCACGCGCCTTCCGGGTTCCGTCACATTCGCCTACCCTCGTATGGGTTCGCTTTGTGTTTTAACGGGTGGAGGTCGGGGTGTCCCGTCGCGTCGTAGGCGTCACGCTGGACAACCTGGAACATCTGTCCAAGCACAGCAGGACGTGTGTTTTCTGGGAGCTTGCCCCTCACCTGCGAGAACAGGCTGAGGAATACGGCGACACGGAATTCGAGAAGGAAGCCTGGGTCTCCAGCGTCCTGCTCGAGTGGGGTTCGTGCGGTCGCATCATCTACTGCGACGGCATCCCCGCCGGTTCGGTCTTCTACGCACCACCGGCCGCCGTGCCGCGCAGTTCCGCCTTCCCCACCTCTCCGGTGAGCCCGGACGCGGTCCTCATGACGTCGCTGGACGTCCTCCCGGAGTTCCGAGGGGGAGGACTCGCGCGAGTGCTCGTGCAGGCCGTGGCGAAGGACCTGACGCGTCGTGGCGTGAAGGCCATCGAGGCGTTCGGCGACATGCGCCCGGACGACGAAGAGCAGACTTGCGTCACGCCCGCCGACTTCCTGACGAGCGTGGGCTTCAAGACCGTGCGGCCGCACCCTCGCTGGCCCCGGTTGCGCATGGAGCTCCGCAGCTCCATCACCTGGAAGGAAGACGTGGAGGCCGCTCTCGAACGGCTTCTCAACAGCGTCACCGTCTCCACCGCGGAACCCAGCTTCCGCCCCGTCTGAGACAGCGAAAAGGCCCCCTCGCCGAAGCGAGGGGGCCCTTTTCGTCAGAACGTCAGCCCTTGGCCATCTCGTAGCGCAGCAGGTCGTTGAACGTGAACGTGCCCGTCGGCTGGTCGTCCTTGCCGAGCAGGTAGAGACGCTTCACGGCCACGAGGATGCCCTCGGCCACGATGTCGCGGAACCCGGGAGTCGCGAGGCGTGCCCGGTCCTCCGCGTTCGTCAGGTAGCCCACCTCGACGCGGACGGCCGTGCAGCGGGTGAGCCGCAGCAGGTCCCACGTCTTCGGGTGCGAACCGCAGTTCGACATCGTCGTGCGGGCGGTGACCTCGCGCTGGATGAACCCGGCCAGCGCCTCACCGACCGTGGACGACGTGCCGTTGCCGGTGCCGTAGTGGAACGTCGACACGCCCTGCGCGTTCGGCGACGAGTTGCCGTCGCTGTGCAGCGACAGGATCAGGTCGGCGCCCGCCTCGTTCGCGAACCGGGCGCGCTCCGCCTCGTCCGGGCAGTTGTCCGGACCGCGCGTGAGCAGCGCCTCCATGCCGGTGGCGGCCATCTTGCCCTCGAGGCGACGGGCCAGGTCCAGCATCAGCTCGGCCTCGGACAGTCCGTCCACGACCACACCGCGGTCCTGGCCGCCGTGGCCGGGGTCGATCACGATCCGCTTGCCGGACAGGCGCGAACCGGCACCGCGGAGCCGTTCCTGCTCCCGCAGCAGCTGCGGACGGCCGCCGCGGACCTTCGGCTGGAGCTGGCGCAACGCGCGGACGGTGTCGGGACCGCACATGCCGTCCACGATCAGTCCGTAGTCGCGCTGGAAGTTCCTCAGCGCCTGCTCGGTCTGCTGGCCGAACACACCGTTGGCGCGGCCGGCGTCGTATCCGAGCTCCAGCATGCGTTCCTGCAGCACGAGCACGTCGTCACCGGTCGTCGGCTGCGACATCAGGTACGCGAGCGGCCGGTCCCCCAACCGGAACGTCGCGTCACGCAGCGAACGGTAGGTCGCCGGGCCGACGATGCCATCGATGATCAGCCCCCGCTGCTGCTGGAACGCGCGCACGGCGTGCTCGACCTGCTGGTCGAACACCGGCGGCGCCTGTGGGTCGGCCGGCGGAAGCAGTCCGAGCCTGGTCAGGATCGACCGGATCTCGGCAACATCACTTCCGACGTCCCCGCGGCGGAGCAGCTGCATGCACCCTCGCTCGACTAGGGCGCCGAACCTGGTCGGCGCGTCAGTTGGGAAGTCCTCATTGTGCCCTGCTGCGCTTAGTGATCGATGCAGGGCTACTCACAGTCGTACCGGGATCACCGTCCCGGCACCAAAACGAACGTGACCCGCTCGTCTTATCGATAGACGGGCGGGCCACGTTGCGCGTTGCAAAGAAATTCTTAGCTCATGCAAGTTCTCCGGCTCAGGCCAGGACGTCCTGCAGGTCCTTGAGCAGCGCGGCCTTGGGCTTCGCGCCGACGATCTGCTTCACCGGGCGACCGCCCTGGAACAGGATCAGCGTCGGGACGGACATGATCTGGTAGTCGCGGGCGATCGACGGGTTGGCGTCGATGTCGACCTTGGCGACGGTGATCTTCTCGCCGTGCTCGGCCGCGATCTCCTCCAGCACCGGCGCAACCATCTTGCACGGGCCGCACCAGGTCGCCCAGAAGTCGACCAGCACGGGCTTCTCGCTGGTCAGAACGTCGTCCGCGAACGACTTGTCGGTCACCGTGACGGTGGCGCCTGCCATGTTGCTCTCCCTAAAACGTCTCGCAGAAGGAACTTCAGATGCTCTTGCCGTAGCCGCCACCGACCGCCTCGGCGGCGATCTCGGCCTGCTCGGTGCCGTGCTCGGCGAGCCACCGCTCCGCGTCGATCGCGGCACTGCAACCGGAGCCGGCGGCGGTGATGGCCTGGCGGTATTCGTGGTCCACCAGGTCACCGGCGGCGAACACGCCGTCCAGGTTCGTGTAGGAGGACTTGTCCTTGGTCAGGACGTACCCCTCCGCGTCCAGGTCGACCTGGCCCTTGACCAGCGCCGAACGCGGGTCGTGACCGATCGCCAGGAAGAACCCGGTGACGGGCATCTCCGACTCGGCGCCGGTCTTCGTGTCCTTGATCTTGATCGCGGACACGGTGCCGTCACCCAGCACGTCGGTGACCTGCGTGTTCAGCTGCCACTTGATCTTCTCGTTGGCGCGGGCGCGCTCGAGCATGACCTTCGAGGCCCGGAACTCCTCGCGGCGGTGGATGACCGTCACGGACTTGGCGAAGCGAGTGAGGAACGTCGCTTCCTCCATCGCCGTGTCGCCACCGCCGACCACGGCGATGTCGTGGTCGCGGAAGAAGAACCCGTCACACGTCGCACACGCGGACACGCCACGGCCGAGCAGCTCCTGCTCACCGGGGATGTCGAGGTACCGGGCCGCGGCACCCATCGCGAGGATGACGGCCTTGGCCTCGTACTCGACGCCGTTCGCGACGACCTTCTTGATCTCACCGGTCAGCTCGACCGACTCGACGTCCTCGGCGCGCAGTTCGGCACCGAAGCGGGTGGCCTGCTCGCGCATCTGCTCCATGAGCTCGGGGCCCATGATGCCGTCGCGGAAGCCGGGGTAGTTCTCGACCTCGGTCGTCGTCATGAGGGCGCCGCCGTACTGCGAACCCTCGAAGACCAGGGGCTCCAGCTGCGCGCGTGCCGCGTAGACCGCCGCGGTGTACCCCGCCGGTCCCGATCCAATGATGATCACGTTGCGCACGCTCACGGCTCTGCAACTCCTCGATCTCGTCGTCTGACTGGCTCAACGGATCGTAGGTGCAGCTAATTCCGTGACTTCCGCGACTACCTCTTGATCGTGGTGTCGGCCAGCACGCCTTCGGGCTTGTCCGGTCCGCAGGTCGCCGGGTCCAGCACCACGAGGCGGAACTGGCCGAGACCGGCGGGCAGGATCGCCATGACCGCGTTCTTGCCGTCGAGGTTGATCGGGCTGATGCCGAGCGGGTTGCCCGAGCTGGTGATGCCGCCGCCCTTCAGACAGCCGGCCAGCCGGTCGGGCGTCTCGAGCGGGCCGTAGTTCTGCGCCTTGAGCACCTCGCCGACGGCGGAGCCGAGCTCGGCCTCCGACAACGCGAGCGGAGGGGCGGCGTTCGCGCTGGTGGACGACGCGGTCGGCGCGGGTGCGGCGTCGTTCGCGGGCGGCTTCTGCGCACCCGGTGACACGGCCAGCACGATGCCGAACGCGGCAGCGGCGGCGACCAGCACACCGGCCCCGCCCATGCCGAGGCGGCGGTTGCGGCGCTTGCGTGCGTCGTTCAGCGACACGACCGGCGCGATGCCCGGACGGGCCTCCGCGGCCAGTGCGGCGTCGATCCGGGCGGCCACGTGGTCGGGCATCGGGATCGCCGGCAACGACTGCAGGTCCATCAGCGTCGCGTCGAGCGCCTGCAGGATCTCCCTGGCGTCGCGGTCTGCCTCGACCCTCGGGCGCAGCTGTGCGGCGACCTCAGGGGGCAGCACGCCCGCGTGCAGGTCCGCGATGAGGTCAACAGACCACGGCGGACCCATCGGCACGCGCTCCATGCCGGTCATCGGCCCTCCCACTGACGTTGCTCTTGCACATTCACACCGTCAGCTGGGACGTTCGCATCTGCGATTCGGTTCCTGAGGTGCCCGAGAACTTTGGCGAGCTTGGCGCGGCCACGCGCGCACCGGCTCTTGACCGTGCCCTCCGCGATGCCGAGGAGTTTCGCCGTTTCGGCGACCGAATACCCCTCGACGTCGACGAGCACGATGGGCGCCCGCTGCTCCTCCGGCAGCTCCATCAACGCCTGCTGCACCATCAGGCTGGTCTCGCGGTCGCTCATCGCGTCACGGGGAGCGACGGGTTCGCCGGGACCGGCCTCGGGCAGCGGCACTGTCGGTCTTGTTTGTCGGCGTCTCATCCGATCGAGACACGCGTTGACCACGATGCGGTGAAGCCAGGTGGTCACCTGTGACTCCGCGCGGAACGACGACGCCGCCCGGAAGGCCGAGATGAACGCCTCCTGCAGCGCGTCCGCGGCCTCTTCCGGATCACGCAGCGTGCGCAACGCCACCGCCCACATCCGGTCGCGGTGCCGTTTGACCAGCTCCGAGAACGCGTAGGGGTCACCTGCGGCGTGGGCCGAGATGAGTTCGGCGTCCGAGCTGGCTGCGGCGGTCACGGGACGCACTTTAGCGAGGGTGATCACAGATCACCCGGACAGGTCTACCCAGAGTGCACGCGTAGTTCTACTGGGCTCGCGTGTACAGGACCTCTCGGATCTCCGTCTGGTTCTTGCCACCGCCGGAGCTCGTCAGCTGCGTGATCCAGATCAGCACGTGACCGGTCGGTTCGTGGTCGTTCAGCTGGATCTGCGTCTGCCCGTCGGACAGGTCCGCGACGCCGATGACCTTGGTCTCCTCGATCGGCGAGTCGAGCGCGGACGCCACCCGGATCTCGACGTGCGTGCCCTTGCTGGGCGAGGTGACCGTGACCGAGGCCAGCTTCACCGGTTCCGCGAACGACGCCATCAGCCCGATGCCGGGCTTGAGCGTCGGGAACTGCTGGAAGTAGTTGTCGGTCCGCCAGAACGTGCCCGCGTTGTTGTCGACCGCCCGGCTCGCCTGGTTCGCGTTGTCGGGCTGGTTCGTGACGTCGTAGACGCCGATCTGGCCCGGCTGCACCGGACCCGCCGCCGCGGGCGGAGGCGCGGTCTGGCCGTTCGACCCCGGCTGGTTGATCACCACGGTCGGGCCGCCGCCCTTGGACGGCTCGTCGCTGAAGAACCCGACGATCTGCACGCTCAGCCAGACGATCACGGTCAGCGTGGCCAGCGCGAGCACGCCGACGCTGATCCACAGCTTCTTCTTCTGCTGCTTGTCCTGGCGCGGCCGCTGGGTCGTCCACACGACCTGGTCGTCGTCATCACGGGTCGCCGCCACGGCCGGGATCAGCGACGTCTGCGCTTCCTCGGCCGCGATCTGGTCGAGGACCTGCAGGATCGCCGCGGACGTGCGGATGCCGCCCACCGACGTGTCCTCCAGCGAACGCACCGCGACGGACGACAGGTCGTGCGGCAGGTACGGGTGCAGCGCGTTCGGTGCGACCACGGACCCGTCCGGCCCCGTTGGCGCGACCGGCACGCCCTGGGGGCCGCCCGGCAGCGCCCACCGGCCGGTGAGCAGCAGGTACAGGATCGCGCCGAGGCCCTTGACGTCGTCGCGTGCGATCGCGTCCGGCCGCGGACCGGGGAACGCGAGGCGCAGGCGGCCGTCCGAGGTGACCCGGATGCGCTGCGGGTGGTCGGCGCCCAGCACGAGGCCGGCGTGGTGCGCGCCCTCGATGGCGGCGCCGAGCGGTTCGAGCAGGCGGGTCGCGGCGCCCGCCGGCAGCGGGCCCTCCGCGATGAGGTCCATCAGGTCGGTGCCCTGGGTCCACTCGGCGATGACGATGCCGAGGATGCCCTCGTCGGGACGGATGCCGGTGCCGGGCGTCAACACGTCGATCACCCTCGACACACCGGGGTGCGTGAACGACGACGCGTGCATCGCGCGTTCGACCGTTCGGCGGGCACGACCGGCTGCCTCGTTGTCCGCGAGGTTGCCCAGCAGGACCGTCAGCGCGACGTCCCGGTTGAGCTGACCGTCCCTCGCTCGCCACAACTCCGCGTTGGACCTGGCGTCCGCGCCGGATTTCGCGAGCAGCCGGTAGCGGCCATTGCCGATGACGCCGCCGGGATTCAGGGCGGCGTGAACTCCGCTACTCACGGACACCAGGCTACGGGAAGGCGCTCACGGACTGGAGTCACCTTCGCCGCACCAAACGGTTGATCTTGGCGATCGCCGGCTTCATCTCGGGCACCCGGAACGCCGCCAAAAGGCCGAACGCGAGCGGCAGGCCGATCAGCGTCACCAGGACGAGCTCGACCCAGCTGGACATGTACACGCTGGAGAAGTCGAACAGGCCCTGGACCAGCCAGTTCACGCCCTTGGCGACGCCGAAGGCCAGCGAGGACGCCACGACGGTGAGGCAGACGGTCCAGATGGTGAAGCCGGTGCGCAGCCGACCGAGGCGGAACCGCAGCCACACCTGACCGACGATCGCGCCGAAGACGAAGCTCAGCGACATCGCGAGCGACACGCCGACGGCGAGCTGTTCGGCGTCACCCGGCGTGGAGATGCCGAGGAACAGGTAGAGCAACCCGATGCGCACCGCCACGATCAACGCCTGGATGAGCGTCGGCGTGCGTGCGTCCTTCATCGCGTAGAAGACCCGCAGCTGCAGCAGCGTGATCGCGTAGGGCACGAGACCGAACGCCGACAGCGCCAGCGACAGACCGATCCTCGTGCCGCCGGGGATGCCCGAGGCACCCAGGGCGAAGATGCCGAGACCGATCGACAGGCCGGACACGGTCAGCAGCGCGCTGAACGGCATCAGCAGGATCGCCGACATCCGGTTGCCGAACAGCAGGTCGCGGACGATCGACTCCTTGTCGTCGTTCGCGGCCGCCCTGCTCATCTTCGGCATCAGCGCGGTCAGCAGTGAGACGCCGAGGACGCCGTAGGGCACCTGGGCGACCAGCCACTGGTAGTTGAACGCGGTCAGCGCACCCTTGGCACTCGTGGCCACGTTCGTCAGCACGGTCATGCTGGCCAGGCCGAGACCGACGTAGAGCAGCACCCAGAACGCGAGGCCACCGAACTCCGACAGGCGCGAGTCCCAGCCGAACCGCCACTTGAAGCGGAAGCCGGTCTTCTTCAGCGCCGGGAACAGCACCGAGGCCTGCACCAGCACGCCGAGCGCGGTGCCGAGGCCGAGGACCAGCAGGTGCGTGTCGGTCATGCGCACGGGGTTGAGCGTGAGCTCCCCCGGCAGCAACGCGTAGACACCCAAAACGGCGATCACGACGATGTTGTTCAGCACCGGCGCCCAGGTGGGGATGCCGAACACGTGCCGTGCGTTGAGCACGGCGCTGAGCAGCGCTGTCAGGCCGTAGAACACGATGCCCGGCAGCACCAGGTACGCGAACGCGGTGACCAGCGCCGGGTTCGCCTCCGGCGAGTCGGAGACGTAGATGTCGGTGAGCAGTGGCGCGCAGGCCATCGCCAGGACCGTGCCGATGCCGAGGATCAGCGTGCCCATGGTGATCAGCCACTGGGCGTAGGACTCGCCGCCGTCGCCGTCCTCCTTCTCGGCGCGGACCAGCAGCGGGATCGCCACGCTGGTCAGCACGCCGCCGAGGAGCAGCTCGTTGATCATGGTCGGCAGCGTGGACGCCGCCTGGTACGAGTCACCGAGCGTCTCGGCGCCGATCACGGCGATCAGCAGCACCTTCGACAGCAGACCGGTGCCCCGGCTGACGATCGTGGCGATCGCCATCGACCCGCTGGCCCTGGCGACCGACGGTCCCTGCTTCTGCTGCTCTGGCTGGGTGGTCGTGGCTGTCTCGCTCACGCGCTCGACTTCTCCGGTTTGACGTTCTCGATGGACGGTGCGCCGCCGTTCTCGCCGTTGCGAGCACGGACCCGCTTGTAGATGCGCCGTCCGGAGAGCAGGACGAGCGCGATCCCGGCGATCACGGTGATGATCACCGTGATGGTGCCGTAGGCGGACGACGACACCTCCAGCTTGACAGTGTCACCCAGAGCGACGCCCTCGGGAGTGGTCAGCCGGACGCTGACCGGGAACCGGCCGGACCTCAGCACCTCGACGGGCACCCGCACGACGCGTTCGCCGCGGGCGGGAAGCACCTGGTCGGCGAGGTCGAGCTTCCGGATGCCGGGGGTGTCGGCCAGGGTGATCCGGACCGTCACGCGGACGTCGAGCTTGTTCGTGATCGTGACCGGGATCGGGCTGTCGCCGGAGCCGAGCAGGATCGGGCTGTTCGGCTGCGTCACGCCGACCATGCCGGTCAGCGCGTTGAGCTCGCTCTGGCTGACCTCGGCCGCGGACCGGGCGCCCTGCTCGTTGCCCCGCCACGCGCCGGACATCGCCCGCAGCAGCCCGAGCCACAGCGGGTCGGCCAGGTCGCCGGGTGACGCGTGCGCGCTGTCTTCCTGCTGCATGGCCGCGACCAGGCCGTTGAGTTCGACGCTCTGGTTCGTCACGGAGTCCGAGATGATCGGCGAGATCTCCCGCGCACCGGCCTCCGGCGGGTAGGCGATCTTGGCGTTCGTCACCGCGGGGGTGGTGCCGGTGAGCTCCTCGAGCCCGGCCTGGGACGCGTAGCCGCTGGTCAGCAGCTTCTGGGCGGTGGTGAGGAACTCGGTCATCTCCGAGACCGGCGCGTGCCAGCGGCGCGGCGGCGCGACCAGCACGTTGCGGCCGTCGCCCTGCCAGCCGGCGCGGAACACCAGCACCGCCAGCGCGTTCTGCACGGACACCGGCTGGCTCTCGACGGGCGTGGTCACGCCGGACAACGTGCGTGGCCGCGACTCACTGCCCTGCAGCGCGTCCGAGACCATCGAGTCGATCTTCACGGCGGTGACCGGGGTCTTGCCGCCGACACCGACGGGCGCGGTGCCCGGCGCGTCGGCGAGTCCGGTCGGGTCGAGCAGCAACGACTTCGCGCCGGGGTAGCCCTTGTCCGGCTGCGGGGTGACCAGCTCGTCGAACGTCGACTGGTCGAGCACGCCGTCCTCGGGCCACACCAGGTCGGGCAGCGGCCGCACGGACAGGACGTCCTGGATGAGCTTGGGGCCGTCCGTCACCGCGAGGGTGCGCATGGTGGAGAGCTTCGCCCGGTTCAACGCCACGAGGTCGGCGTCGGCGTACGGCAGCGCGACGACGCACCGGCCGGTGACCGCGAGCTTGAGGCGGTCGAGCCACAGCTTCGCCTCGATCCTGCCCTTGCCCTCGGCACCGCCACGCAGCTTGTAGCCGGTGCTCATGGCCTGCACGGTGCGCAGCAGGTCCGGGTCGATGGCCAGGCACATGGCCGTGCTCATCGCCGGCACCGCTTCCTCGTAGGCGTCCAGCAGGCCGTACAGCCGGCCGTTGACCGAGAGGGACGACGCGAGCTCGTCGTCGATCAGCTCCGACTGGCCCTCGCCGCCCAGCCGGACGAGCCGGGGGCGGTCCGCGATCGGCCACAGCACCGTCATCTTCGCGGCGGCGCCCGGCTTGCCCTTGGTCTCGCCGCCGGGCACGCCCAGCACCGGGAGCAGCGTCGACAGCGCCGCGAGCCGTGCCTGGCCGCCGTAGTCCGGCCTGCCGTTGACGTTCGCGAGGATCGGGTAGATGCCCGGCTGCTCGACCTCGAGCGACGTCGGGTCGGTACCGCGCAGCGGCACCTCCAGCGTGAAGTCCTTCTGCTGACCGGGCTCGAGCTCGCCGGCGACCGGCGTGAACCTCGGCTGCACGGCCTCGGCCGCCGCCGGCTCCCGCAACGCCTTGCGCAGGTCGTCCTCGGTGCCGAGCGGCTCACCGCGCTCCAGTCGCAGCACGATGTCGAACACCTTGCGGTCGCCGACGTTCGCGATCTTGCCGGTGATCTTGACGGTCCCCGGCGAGTCGCTCGTGACGAACCGGGGCGTGAGCTGGTCGATGTCGAGCCGCAGGAACTGCGGCTGCGCCGTACCGGGCTGGGCGGAGAGAGATCTGGTCGCCCACACCTGGGTGGCGGGAGCGGGCATGAACGGCAGCGCGTCGATCTCGTCCGGTTGTGACTGCTGGGCGCCGGCGGGCGGCGCGGTCAGCACCACGAACGCGGTGACGGCGGCTGTGCAGACGAACTTCCTCAGGCTCACGCCGACTCCGCCCCGTTCCGGCAGCGGTCGGAGAGCAGTTCGGCGGCTCGGCGGACCAGTCGGCGCTCGTCGGCATACGCGAGTCGCTCGTCCAGTTCGCCGAGTGGCACCCACGCCACCTCGGTGACCTCCACGTCTTCGTCGGAAAGCTCTCCCCCCGTCGCTTCGAGGAGGAAGTGGTGAACCGTCTTGTGCACCCGGCGGTCGTCTGCGACGAACCAGTAGTCGATCGACCCCAACGGGCGCAGCACCCTGCTATGAATACCGGTCTCCTCGGCGACCTCGCGCACCGCGGTCTGTTCCGCGGTCTCGCCGGACTCGATGTGACCCTTGGGCAAAGACCACAGCAACCGGCCTCGCCGGTCAAGTCTGCCGATCACCGCAGCCCGTTGCTCTGCGTCGAGCACCAGGCCGCCGGCCGACGTCTCGTCGACGGTCTCGAGCCTGCGGCCCCGGCGGCGCTTCCGGCGCCCCGGCTTGGGGCTCCCGGAACGTGCGGCTGACGGCGGCATACGGCCGATCGTACTTACGAACCTTGAGTACGCTGGTTTCTCGTGTCTCGATCGCTCCAGCAGAATGCGGTGGTGGAAAAGCCCACCATCACACCAGTCGTCGCTGAGCTCGCCGCTCGGTTCGCAGCCGAGGGCAAGCGCCTCTACCTCGTGGGTGGAAGTGTGCGCGACGCCGTGCTGGTGCGCCCGACGAACGACTTCGACTTCACCACGGACGCGCGACCAGCGGAGATCCAGAAACTGCTGAGCGGCTGGGCCGACGCGCAGTGGGACACCGGCATCGCCTTCGGGACGGTCGGCGCGTCGAAGAAGGGCGAGATCATCGAGATCACGACCTTCCGCGCGGACGTCTACGACGGCGTGACCCGCAACCCCGAGGTGACCTTCGGCGACTCCATCGACGGCGACCTGGTCCGGCGTGACTTCACGGTCAACGCGATGGCGTTCGACATCGCCGCCTCGCAGTTCGTCGACCCGACCGGTGGCCTGCAGGCGGCGCGCGAGGGCGTGCTGGACACCCCCGCGACGCCGCAGGAGTCGTTCGGCGACGACCCGCTGCGCATGCTGCGCGCCGCCCGGTTCGTCTCGCAGCTCGGCTTCACGGCCGCGCCGCGCGTGATCGAGGCGATGCGGTCGATGGCAGGCGAACTCGCCCGCATCACGCCGGAGCGCGTGCAGGTGGAGCTCTCGAAGCTCCTGTGCGGGGCTCACCCCCGCCGCGGCATCGAGCTCATGGTGGAGACCGGGCTGGCCGACGTCGTGCTGCCCGAGCTCACGGCCATGAAGCTGGAGATCGACGAACATCATCAGCACAAGGACGTCTTCGACCACTCGCTGGTTGTGCTGGAACAGGCAATTGATCTTGAAGAAGTTGATCAGTCACCCGATCTGGTGCTGAGGATCGCCGCGCTCCTGCACGACATCGGCAAGCCGGCGACGCGGAAGTTCGAGTCCGGCGGCGGCGTCTCGTTCCACCACCACGAGGTCGTGGGCGCGAAGATGGTCCGCAAGCGCTTGCGGGCGTTGCGGTACTCGAAGGAGATCACCGAGGACGTCGCGAAGCTCGTCTACCTGCACCTCCGCTTCCACGGGTACGGCAACGGCGAGTGGACCGACTCAGCCGTGCGCCGGTACGTGACGGACGCCGGTGACCTGCTGACGCGGTTGCACAAGCTCGTCCGTGCGGACTGCACGACCCGTAACAAGCGCAAGGCGAACCTGCTGCGCCGGACCTACGACTCTCTCGAAGAACGCATCGCGCGCATCGGGGCCGAAGAAGACCTCGCGCGCGTGCGTCCGGACCTCGACGGCAACGAGATCATGAAGCTGCTCGGCCTGGCGCCGGGGCGTGAGGTCGGTGCCGCGTGGAAGTTCCTCAAGGAGCTCAGGCTCGACCGGGGACCGCTGGACCGCGACGACGCCGAGGCCGCGTTGCTCGACTGGGCGCGCGAACAGGGGATCACTCCGCCCGCGCGGTGACTCATTGTGAGTGAACGGAATCCCGGTGTGAGCGAAATGTCAGCGCCGGGGTGCACCATGGGAAGTGCGCCAGGGGGGCGCATGGGGGTGGTGCAGATGATCGTGTGGGGACTTTCCGCAGGTCCTGCCGTACGGGACCTGGACGTGCTGACCGACGACCAACGAGCCGTGCTGAGGTGTCTCGCACGTGGTCACGCCGACCACGAGATCGCGCGCGTGCTCCGCTTCGCGCCGCAGCGGGTGGCCGACGAGGTGGCCGACATCCTGCGGAGGCTGGATCTACCCGATCGGGTGGCTGCCGTCGTCTTCGCGCACGAGGCCGGGATGCTGCACCTGCCGTTCCCGCGCTGACAGGAACAGGTAGGCGGCGAGCCCGACCAGGTAGAGGCACGCGGCGACGAGGATGAGGGCGTGCGAGCGCCCGTTCAGCGGGACGACCATCGCGGTGATGGACACCGCCGTGACCTGCGCGATGTTGAAGAGGGTGTCGTAGAGGGCGAACACGCGCCCGCGCACCTCGTCACCGACGTCGTGCTGCACGGCGGTGTCCACGCAGAGCTTGACGATCTGACCGGCGAAGATGATCACGAAACTGGCCAGCAGGATGGTCGGCAGCGTCATCGGCAGCCCGAGTCCGACCTGGGCCGCGGCGGTCAGCAGCAACGCACCGCAGATCGTGCGCTTGGTGCCGAACCGGTCGACGATCCGGTCGGTCAGGATGCCCGCGAGCAGCACACCGGCACCGCCCGCGACGGCGACCTCGCCGAGCCCGCCGATGCCGGCCTTGAGGATGCCGACGTCCTCCAGGCTGTAGCGCATCAGCAGCAGCGTGATCATCAGGCTGATGCCGAACGCCGCCCGGTGCGCCAGCAACGCGGCCAGCCCGGCCGTCACGCTCGGCGTGCGCCAGGTGGCCTTCGCCCCGTCGACCAGGCCACGGGCGACGGCCGTGATGGCGTGGTTCGGCTCGTCGACCTCGTCCGGCCCGAGCACGCCCGCCTTGAAGCGGCTGGCGATGAACGCGCTGAGCAGCAGCCCGACCACGGCGATGCTGGTGGTCCACGCCGAACCGCCGTCCCCGGCGCCGAGCAGCGTGCGGAACCCGATCGCACAGGCCGCACCGATCACGGCCATGACCGCGCCGGCCGTCGTGGCCAGCGCGTTCGCCTCGACCAGGTGGTCCTCGTCGACGACGTGCGGCAGTGACGCCGAAAGCCCGGACCCGACGAACCGGCCGATGCCCATGACGACGAGCGCGGAGACGTAGAGGGGCACCCCGCTCAGCCCAGCGCCCACGGCGAGCGCGGTGAGCAGCACGAACGTGGCGCGCAGGATGTTCGCGACGACGATGACCCGCTTGCGGTCCCATCGGTCGAGCAGAGCACCCGTGAACGGTCCGATCAGCGAGTACGGCAGGAGCAGCACCGCGAACCCGGCCGCGATCGCCGCGGGATCGGCCTGGCGCTCGGGGTTGAACAGCACGGCCCCGGCGAGTCCGGCCTGGAAGAGCCCGTCACCCCACTGGGACGCGAGGCGGGTGGCGAGAAGTCTGCGGTAGGCGGGGATGCCGAGGAACCGGCGTGATCCCCAGTGGTGCTTCTCCACCGCAAGCGTTGTCACCGTTGCACTCTAAGCGCGTGGTGGTGAAAACCACGAAAGCCGGACCTCGCGGTCCGGCTCCCCTGGTGCCGGATGCCAGGTCGCCTCACGGCGCGGTGCACCAAGCGGTTCCAGCCGAACGGTATTCCGCAAGGGCGGTTGTCTGTTGAGCCCGGGGGACACAAAGACATCCGACACCTCAGTCTAACGGGACGCGGGCCTGAGTTGTTCCGGCGATCACGGGTGATTTCATGGTGACGTGCGTCCCGATGACGAAGTCGAAGTCGAGCCAGGTTCCCTCTTGGTAGCTGCTCCGAGCCTGAACGACCCGAACTTCAAGCGCACCGTCGTCTACATCATCGATCAACGTCCAGAGGGGACCCTCGGCGTCGTGCTGAACCGCCCCTCCGAGGTGGCAGTGCACGACGTGCTGCCGCCGTGGGGTTCACACGTCACGAAGCCGCAGTGCATCTACATCGGCGGCCCGGTCGAGCAGAAGACGGCGTTGTGCCTCGCAGCGTTGAAGGCGGGCACCGACCCGTCCGCCGTGGAGGGTCTGGTCAGCGTGCAGGGCCCGGTCGCCCTGGTCGACCTCGACGCGGAACCGGACGACCTGATGCCGCTGGTGCGCGGCCTGAGGGTGTTCGCGGGCTATTCCGGTTGGGGCGAGGGCCAGCTGCAGGGCGAGATCGACCGCGGCGACTGGTTCGTCGTGACCGGACTGGCCGACGACGTGCTGGTCGGCGCGAAGGCCGATCTGTGGGGCAGGGTGCTGCGCCGGCAGGGCATGCCGCTCGCCCTGCTGTCGACCTACCCGAACGACCCCAAGGACAACTGATTCACGTGAAACGTAGGCACGAAAAAGGCCGGACCGTCGAGCGATCCGGCCTGTCGTTCGAGAGAGGCCTCAGAGGCCCGCGAGCGGCGAGCAACCGCCACCACCGCAGGCGCAGCCACCGCAGCCCTTCGGCTTGACCGGCTCCGGCACCAGCGCGGCGGCCCGGCTGCCCATCACGCCACCGGCGAAGGCGATCGTCAGCGCGCCGATCAGCCCGATGATCCCCGCGGTCACGGCCAGGTCGGCCATCACGAACGCCATCGCGCCGGACACGACGGCGACGACACCGGCGGCGACGTTCGGCACGCCCGCGACTCGGTTGGCCAGCGCGAACGTCTCCTCGTCACGCACGGCGGCGGCGGTGCGCACGCCGACGAAGCGGTTGCGGCGCAGCTTGCCCTGCAGACCCAGCAGACCGACCGCGCCGAGAGCGACGCCGAGCACACCCAGGACGACCGACAGCACGATGTTCACTCCATGAGGGTAAGACGGAACCGTTGTTCACCTCACGCTCACCCCGGTCTGATGTGCCGCAGGCCACCGCCCGGTTCATCGTGCTTGCCCTGCGCTGATACCGTTGAGGGCATGAGCACGGCCCGCCTGCTCCTTATCTAGCCGCGACGACCTCTTCGAGAGACGGTCGGCGCGGCCACCCTCCATGCCCGTCTGGGCTGGGGGGTTTCGTCATGTCAGGGGCAGGAACAGACGTGAGAGGGACCTTGAAATGAGCACGGACGCGGCGGAGATTCCCGCCTACCGCTACACCGCCGAGCTGGCGAACCAGATCGAGGAGCGGTGGCAGCGGTACTGGGAGAACCACGGCACCTACCACGCGCCCAACCCCGTTGGCGCGCTCAAGGGTGACGTGCCCGCGGACAAGCTGTTCGTGCAGGACATGTTCCCGTACCCGAGCGGTGCCGGCCTGCACGTCGGTCACCCGCTGGGCTTCATCGGCACGGACGTCTTCGCGCGGTACCACCGCATGAACGGCCGCAACGTGCTGCACACCATGGGTTTCGACGCGTTCGGCCTGCCCGCGGAGCAGTACGCGGTGCAGACGGGTCAGCACCCGCGCAAGACCACCGAAGACAACATCAACACCTACCTGCGCCAGATCCGCCGGCTGGGGCTGGGTCACGACGAGCGCCGTCGCATCTCGACGATCGATCCCGAGTACTACAAGTGGACTCAGTGGATCTTCTTGCAGATCTTCAACTCCTGGTACGACGCGGACGCCGGCAAGGCTCGTCCGATCGCCGAGTTGATCTCGCAGTTCGAGTCTGGCGAGCGCGACGTCGAGGGCGGCCGCACGTGGTCTGAGCTGTCTTTTGCCGACCAGCAAAGGATCTTGGGCGAATTCCGCCTGGCCTACATGTCGGAGGCGCCCGTCAACTGGTGTCCCGGACTGGGTACTGTCTTGGCGAACGAAGAGGTCACCGCGGACGGTCGCAGTGAGCGTGGCAACTTCCCGGTGTTCAGGAAAAGCCTGCGCCAGTGGATGATGCGCATCACCGCGTACTCGGACCGGCTGATCGACGACCTGGACAGGCTGGACTGGCCGGACAAGGTCAAAGCCATGCAGCGCAACTGGATCGGGCGCTCGCACGGTGCCCGAGTCCGATTTGCGGTGGGAAGCGAGAACATTGAGGTCTTCACGACCCGTCCGGACACGCTGTTCGGCGCGACCTACATGGTCCTGGCACCGGAACACGAGCTGGTGGACCAGATTGCGACGCCCGATCGCGTGGCAGACATCGCCGCGTACCGGCGCGCAGCGTCCCTGAAGTCCGAACTGGACCGTCAGGAGAACAAGGAGAAGACCGGCGTCTTCATCGGGGCGTACGCCACGAACCCGGTGAACGGCAAGGACATCCCGGTCTACATCGCCGACTACGTGCTGATGGGCTACGGCACGGGCGCGATCATGGCCGTGCCCGGCCAGGACCAGCGCGACTGGGACTTCGCGAAGAAGTTCGACCTGCCGATCATCCGCACGGTCCAGCCGTCGGACGGCTTCGAGGGCGACGCCTACACCGGCGACGGCCCCGCGGTGAACTCGCGCCAAGAAAACGGGCTCAGCTTGGACGGCATGGCGATCGACGAAGCCAAGAAGACGATGATCGGCTGGCTGGAGGACAACGGCCACGGTCACGGCACCGTCCAGTTCAAGCTGCGCGACTGGCTGTTCAGCCGCCAGCGCTACTGGGGCGAGCCGTTCCCGGTCGTCTACGACGAGGCCGGCACCGCCATCGCGCTGCCCGAGTCGATGCTGCCGATCGAACTGCCCGAGGTCGACGACTACTCGCCGCGCACCTTCGACCCGGAGGACGCGAACACCGAGCCGTCGCCGCCGCTGTCGCGCGCGACCGAGTGGACGACCGTCGAGCTGGACCTGGGCGACGGCCTGAAGACGTACCGCCGCGACACGAACACCATGCCGAACTGGGCGGGTTCGTGCTGGTACCAGCTGCGCTACGTCGACCCGGTCGAGACCGAGCGGTTCGTCAACCCGGAGAACGAGCGGTACTGGCTGGGCCCGCGCACGGCCGAGCACGGCGCGACCGACCCCGGCGGCGTCGACCTGTACATCGGCGGCGTCGAGCACGCGGTCCTGCACCTGCTGTACTCGCGCTTCTGGCAGAAGGTCCTGTTCGACCTGGGCCACCTGTCCGGCGACGAGCCGTACCGCCGCCTGTTCAACCAGGGCTACATCCAGGCGTACGCGTACGTCGACCCGCGAGGCGTCTACGTGCCGGCCGACGAGGTCGTCGAGCAGGACGGCAAGTACACGTACAACGGCGAGGAAGTCCGCCGTGAGTACGGAAAGATGGGCAAGAGCCTGAAGAACGTCGTCACGCCGGACGAGATGTGCGAGAAGTACGGCGCCGACACCTTCCGGTTCTACGAGATGTCCATGGGCCCGATGGACGTGTCACGTCCGTGGGCGACCAAGGACGTCGTTGGCGCGCAACGCTTCATGCAGCGCCTGTGGCGCAACCTGGTCAACGAGGCAGACGGCTCGCTGCGCGTCACCGCCGAAGAGCCTTCGGTGGAAGCGTTGCGCCTGCTGCACAAGACCATCGCCGGCGTCCACGACGACTACGCGAACCTGCGCTACAACACGGCGGGCGCGAAGCTGATCGAGCTGAACAACTACGTCACCAAGCACTACTCGTCCGGCACGCCCCGCGCGCTGGCCGAGGCCCTGGTGCTGATGCTGGCTCCGCAGGCCCCGCACGTGGCCGAGGAACTGTGGTCGAAGCTGGGCAACGACGGCTCGCTGGCACACGGCCCGTTCCCGAAGGCCGACGAGCAGTACCTGGTCGAGGACACGGTCGAGTACCCGATCCAGGTCAACGGCAAGGTCCGCTCGCGCGTCGTCGTCTCGGCGTCCGCGGCGCAGGACGAGATCAAGGCCGCCGCCCTGGCGGAGGAGAAGATCGCCGAACTGGTCGCCGGTGGCGAGCCGCGCAAGGTGATCGTGGTCCCCGGTCGCCTGGTGAACATCGTTCTGTAGTGACGAGAGGAGCCGGCGTGGCTACGGCTGCGCCGGCTCGATCTCGGTGGGCCACGCCTCCGGTGCCGGTCCGAATGCGCGCCGGGAGGCACGGACGGCCAGTGCGGCGACGGTGGCGTTGGCAGCGCCCCCGATCACGGCACCGATGCCGAACGGGACCGCCTGGCCGAGCACGATGATCCCCTGCTTGGTGCCGTACTTGGTGACGAAGTTCTTGCCCAGGACCTTGTTGATCTGCTTCAACGTCGCCGTGGGTACCGCGCTGACGAGCTGACGGGCCCAGTGCTGACCGGTGCGCTCGGCGACCTTGCCGATGCTCTTGGAGCCGGACTCGCCGAGCAGGATCCCGAGGACGAGAGTCCGGCGTCGTTCGATCTCGTCGAGCGGGACCCCGTGGACCTCGGCGACCGAGAGCACGTACAGGGTGCTCAGTTCGAGCGACGAGAGCGCCTCGCCCGCTGACAGCGCCAGTGAGATCCCGGTGCCGACGCCGGGCGCGGCCGCGGCCCCTCCGACTGCGGCGCCCGTGCTCGTCAGTGCGCTGACGTACATCTTCTCCAGCGTGCCGATGACCTCTTCCGGCGTCGCCTCCGGGTTGCGCTGACGGGCACGGGCGATGTTCTTGCGCACCATCCCCGTCTGCAGGCCGATGGCCTTGTCCACCAGGTCGAGGATGGCCTGGCCCGCTCCGCCCGACGACTCCGGTTCCTCGACGGTGGCAGGCAGTTCTGGGGAGGGTGCCGGGTTCTGGGCGTCGACCATGCTCGTTTGTCGCCGAACACCCGCTCCGCGCTACATCAGCGGATCGGAGAGTCCTCCGGGAACCCGATGTCCGTCAACATCTGGTCCAGCATGCTGTCGAACATCGGCTCCGGGTTGCTCACCGCGAACGGGAACCGCCCGAACACCTCCAGCGCCACGTGCCCGTACAGCCGCACCCACGACTGCACGACGTGGTAGATCTTGCCCAGGTTCAGGACCTCGTCCGCCAGCGTCACGCCGTGCGCCGCCACCGCGTCCCGCAGCACCTGCTGGAAACGGACCAGGTCCTCGTGCAGCACCGCGGGCACCTCCTCGCCCACGTGGTTCGCGTCCTCGTTGGACGCGATCAGCGGCCCGGCCAGCTGCAGGAACACCGAGCCGAACTGGTCGGCTCCCAGGGGGTCGCGCGGCGAGGCGAACACCAGCGCGAACTCCTGCGGGTGGGCCAGCGCCCAGCGGCGGAACGCGTGGCAGACAGCGCGCACCTTGCACCCCACCAGGCCTGACGTGTCCGCGGCGAGGTCCGCGTACAGCGCTGCCGCCATGTCGGCGCAGATGTCGTCGCAGAGCTGGCGCAGCAGCGCGTCGTGCGAGTCGTAGTAGCGGTACAGGGCTGGTGCGGTGATGCCTAGTTTGCGGGCGATCGCACGCAGGGTAACCGCGTCGCGGCCGCTCTCCACCAAAAGAGTGCGGGCCGCTTGCCGAATCTCACGCTCGGTCTCGGCGCGGAGTCGTTCTCGGCGAGTGGCCTCGGTCATATGTCACTCCATCGGGTTGTAGACCCCGCCCACTGACCCGTACGGTTTTCAGTGAACGGTGTTTACAAGAGTTCACGGGATTTACAGCACGGTAACCCAGGAGGCCGGTCGTCGATGTTCGCGAAGTGGGGATCTATCGCATATCGCCGCCGGTGGGTGGTGTTGATCGCGACCGTACTGCTCGCGGTCGTCGGCGGTGTGTGGGGCATCGGCGTGTTCGACAAGCTCAGCCAGGGTGGTTACGAGGCTCCTTCCAGTGAGGCTGCGCGGGCCGACAAAGTAGCCGAGGAGGCGTTCGGGCGGCAGAACGGTGACGTGATCGTCATTTATCGCGGCGATTTCGCGAACCCGCTCGAGCTCAAGAAGGTCGCCGACCACATCAGCGGCTTCCCCAAGGACGACGTGCTCAAGGCCGTCGGGCCGGTGCCGTCCGACGACCGGCAGCAGGCTCTCGTCGCGATCACGCTGAGCAGTGGTGACTCGAACGAGCAGATCAAGCAGTTCCAGGACGTCCAGTCCCAGTTGAAGATCGACGGCTTCACCGAGCAGGTCGGCGGGCTCGTGCCCACCCAGAAGGCCATCAACGACATGTCCCAGGAGGACCTGACGCGCGCGGAGATGTTCTCGCTGCCGCTGGTCCTGCTGCTGCTCGTGATCATCTTCGGCGGCCTGGTCGCCGCGAGCCTGCCCGTCGTCGTCGGTGGGCTCGCGATCATGGGCGCGCTCGGCGTGCTGCACGGCGTCGCCCTCGTCACCGAGGTCAACTCGTTCGCGGTCAACGTCGCCTCGCTGCTCGGCCTGGGCATGGCGATCGACTACGGCCTGTTCATGGTCGGACGGTTCCGCGAAGAGATCGCTCAAGGCCGCACGATCGAACAAGCTGTCGGACGCACGGTCGCGTCCGCCGGCCGCACCGTCGTGTTCAGTGCGACGCTGCTGGTCATCGCGCTGGCCGGGCTGCTGCTCTTCCCGCACGGCTTCCTGAAGTCCCTCGCCTACGGCGGTGTGGCCTCGGTCGCGATCGCGGCGCTGGTCTCGATCACGCTGCTGCCCGCGTTGCTCGGCGTGCTCGGCCACCGAGTCGACAAGCTCGCGATGCCGTGGCGGAAGAAGGAGCCCAGCGAACGCGGCTGGCGCAAGCTCAGCGGCAAGGTCATGAAGCGGCCCGTGCTCATCGCCGTGCCGATCGTCGGTGTGCTGCTCGCGCTCGGCTCGCCGTTCCTCGGCGTGCAGTTCGGCCAGGTCACCGAGAAGGTCCTGCCCGAGGGCAACGCCGTGCGCGTGGCCACCGAGAACATCAACCAGAACTTCTCGGCGCTCTCCAACACCGGCTTCAAGATCGTCGTCAAGGGCGGCGACGAGGCCGCGGTCCAGGCCTACCTGGGCAAGGTCAAGGACGTCCCGGGCGTCGGCGAGGTCCAGCCGACGGGTGCGGGCAACGGCGTCACGGCCGCGTCCGCCGGTCTCGACAACGACGCGCTGAGCGAGGAGTCCAAGCAGGCGCTCAAGGACGTCCGCGCCCTCGAACCCCCTGCCGGCGCCGAGGTGCTGGTCGGCGGCAACACCGCGACGGTCAGCGACTCTCTCGACGCCATCGCCGACGGACTGCCGCTGATGGTCACGCTGCTGGTCGGCGCGACGCTGATCCTGATGTTCCTGGCGTTCGGCTCGGTCGTGCTGCCGATCAAGGCCGTGCTGATGAGCGCGCTGTCGCTGTCCGCCACGTTCGGCGTGCTGGTGTGGATCTTCCAGGACGGTCACGGCGCCGGCTGGCTCGGTGTCACGCCGGGGCCGCTGGAGTCCGGCATCGTCGTGCTGATGGCCGCCATCGTGTTCGGGTTGTCGACGGACTACGAGGTCTTCCTGCTGTCCCGCATGGTCGAGGCTCGCGGTCAGGGCGCGACCACCGAGGAGGCGGTGACCACCGGCCTCGCCAAGACCGGCCGCGTGATCACCTCGGCCGCGCTGCTGCTGATCGTGGTGACCGGTGCGTTCGCGTTCTCGCAGGTCGCGATGATGCGGTTCGTCGGCGTCGGCATGATCCTCGCGCTGGCGCTCGACGCCACCGTGGTCCGGATGCTGCTCGTGCCCGCCGTCATGAAGCTGCTCGGCAACGCCGCGTGGTGGTCACCCGGCCCGCTCAAGAAGATCCAGGAACGCCTGGCGCTTCACGACGAGCCGGTGGACGACCTCGACGACTTCGACGACGAGGTCCGCAGGCCCGTCTCCGTCGGCTGACCGGGCGGGAAGGCGATCAGGGCCGCGTCGAACAGGCGCGGCCTCGCCTCCAACTCACCCGTCTTCATCAGGTACGTGGTGAGCACCGCGTTCGTGCTGTCCAGGACCGTCGTCGTCGCGCCGGTGGCGAGGAAGACCCTCGTGTCACCCGGCGCGATGGCGACGCTCGGCGAGTCGATGGACAGACGTTCGCGCACCGTCATGGACGCCGTGTCGACGACCGCGACGGAACGTTCCTTCGGCAGCGTCAGGTAGACCGTGCGACCGTCCGGGGTGACGGCGATGCTGCCCGCTCCCCTGCCGACCTCCACCGTGCCGACGACCTGGTTCGTGGTCGTGTCGATCACCGACAGCGTGCCGGGCGTCTTCTGGCCGAGGCGCATGCTGCTCACGTAGAGGCGTTTGCCGTCCGGCGAGATCGCCACGTGCTGCGGCAGCCCGCCGACCTGCACCGTCGTGGTCTGGAACGCCGTCGCGGTGTCGACCAGGCCGATCGTGCCGTCCTGGGAGTTCGCGACGTAGAGGATCTTGTTGTCCGGGTGGACGGCGAGGCCCTGCGGCTGCCCGCCCGCCTTGATCACGGCGACCATCCGGAAGTCCTGGGGATCCACCACCGCGACGCCGCCGCTGGCCGAGACGTAGAGCCGCTGGCCGTCCGGGCGCATCGCCGCGTGCGAGAGCTGGACCTGCGTGAAGAGCCGGTCGACGATCGCACCGCTCCGAGGGTCGACGACGGTGATCGCGCCGGTCCACCCGTTGATCACGTAGAGCCGCCGCCCGTCGGGCGACACCGCGACACCCGTCGCACGGCCCCCGGTGTCGGCCTGCACCAGGACGGCACCGTTGCGGGTGTCCACGACCTGGACGAGACCGGACTTCCCCACCACGTACGCAAGCGGTGCCACCGATGCGGAAGAAGTGGTCGTGTACTCGTGCCCTTGGTGAACACCCATCGCCGCGAAGGCCGCTGAGAGCGCTAGAACCGCGGCCACGAGGCGTGGCTTTGCCATACGGCCGATGGGAACACTTCCGGGTGGCTTCGATCCACTTCAGTCACTCGACCGAGGGAAATCTATGCCTGGATGTAGTACTGCCGTGGTCCGCGACGGCGGTGCGGACCACGGCAGCACGATCAGTAAGAGGGCGGAGCCACTGGTTTGGATTCATATGACTGGGGATTCTTCGCGGATATCACCAGTTTGGCGTAACGAGCGCCCGCGGTGAGCAGGACCAGACCGGCTCCGAGGAACGCCAGCACGCGGGCGACACCGTCGAGCGCGGAGAGGTCGAACAGCACCAGCTTCACGACCGCGGCGGCGACCAGGATCAGGCCGGAGATCCGCAGCGCCTTGTTGTTGATCCCCCTGACCAGCAGGAACAACGCGGCGATCGTCCACGACACCGTGACGACGGAGTGTCCGAAGAGGAACCCGGTCTCGTCCGGCGACACGAGCAGCGCCGCGCACAGCACCGCACCCGCCGCGCCGTAGAGCAGCACGATCCCCGAGACGATCCACGGGAACGGGTGCCTGGCCGGCTCGCGCAGCACCTGCATCTTCAGCGCGGCCCACGGCAGCACGGCCGCGAACACGCCGAGCACGATCGCCGTCACCAGGCCCGCCGCGTAGTCGCCGGCCTCGACGTTGTTGAAGAAGCGCGGCTCGTCCAGCAGCCACGTGATCGGCACGGCGATCCCGATCGTCATGATGAACCCGACGAAGCCGAACGCGATCGAGCCCACGAGCGCGCTCTTCTTGTTCAGGCGGGCCGCGAGGAACGCCAGCAGCACCGCCTCGGCCAGCACGATCGCCGTCCGCACGTTGCCGTCCAGAGCGATGACGGTCGTCTGGAACAACGCGAGCATGCCCGTCGCACCGGCCGCCGTCGTGAACGCGCGGGGCAGGTCGGGGACCATCCAGATCGCCAGCAGCACGGCGGCGACCGCACCGGCGAGGATCGAGTTGACCGGGTCCTTCAGCAGCGTCGTCGCGAACATCGCCGGCAGTGCCGACCCCGCGATCAACGCGACCGCGACGAAGTCGTCGGGACGCTTGCGGATCGTCAGGAACGCGACCGCGATGCCGACGACGGTCGTGGCCGCCGCGACGCCGACCACGGTCCACTCGTAGGAGCGCGGGATGGCGTTGGCGGTGGTGAGCAGCGAGGCGAGGATCGGCGGGAAGCCACCGGCGATGGCGAGACCCGGCCAGTTGCGCCGGATGTGAACTGGCGTGCTGGCCATCTTGAGCACCAGCAGGAAGCCGACGAGCAGGACCGTGAAGCCTTCAGTGATGATCGGCGAGCACACCGCGCACGCTGCGACGACGGTGACCGCGAGCGCTTGCGACTCCCACTTCAGCGCGAGCACGACACCGGCTGCCGCGACGGTGAGCCCGACGACGAGGCCGACGCTCTCGGGCAGGTAGTGGTAGAGGCTGGTTGCGGCGAGCACGTCCAGGTAGAGCCCGGCGAAACCGGTGAACACCAGTGCCAGCGCCCCGGTGCGTCCGGAGGGGTTGCGGTGCAGCCACATGCCGATGCCGACCATCGCGCCGCTGAACACCGCGCCGCCGATCACGCGCGGCAACGGGCCGAGCCAGCCGCGCTGCACGGCGAGGACCAGCAGCAACACGAAGCCGAGCACGGTGATCGCGCCACCGACCCACGCCAGCAGCTTGGCGCCGGCGCCGTCCTTGCCGAGCTTCTCGAACAGGGTCTCGCGCGGCTGCTGGGGCCACGGCTGCTGCTGCGGGTGGGGCCACTGCTGACCGGGAGGGGGCGGGAACTGCGGTCCCGGCTGCGGGAACTGCGGGCCGGGAGGCGGCGGAAGCTGCTGGCCGGGGAACTGCGGGCCAGGAGGAGGCGGCGGAGGCAGCTGGGACGAGGCCGCGGCCTGCTGTGACCAGGGGTTCGCCTGCTGCGGTGCACCGACAGGTTGCTGCTGCGGCGCACCCATGGGTGCCTGCTGCGGCGCTCCGGTCGGCGGAGTCGGGACGGTCGTGGCCGGTGGCTGCGGCACCGCGACCGGCCGTGCCACCTCAGGTGCCTCGAGGACCGCCGTCGCGGTCGAGGCGGAGCGCTCACGCATCTCCGTGCTGATCGTCGTCAGCCGCTGCCCGATGGCCGCGAGCTCCAGCGCGAGGCGCTGCTCGTCTCCGAGGCGATCCTGTCCGTCCATGTGATCAGAGTGAGGCAGCGCACCCCCAGTTACATCCGTACACCTACTCATCCACTGGTCTCGGCTTGACTACATCCATGTGTAATCGATTAACTACGACCTTGTGACGACCATGAAGGACGTTGCGCAGCACGCCGGCGTCTCCACCGCCACCGTGTCGCGCGTGCTCAACGGGCATGCCGCGCCGACGCCCGAGACCCGTGAGCGCGTGCTCGCCGCGATCGAGGAGCTCGGCTACCGGCGCAACGCCCTGGCGCGTTCCCTCAGGACCACCAGCACCCAGACCCTCGGTCTGGTCATCAGCGATCTGCTGAACCCCTTCTTCGCCGAGATCGCCCGAGCGGTCGAGGACGAAGCCCGGTCACAGGGCTACTGCGTCGTGATCGGGAACGCCGACGAGAACTTCGAGCAGGAGGCCACCTACGTGCGCACCCTGCTCGACCGCCGGGTGGACGGCCTCCTGCTGTGCCCCGCGACCGACGACCCGAGTCTGGTTCGCGAAGTGAGCGCAGGTGGCGTGCCACTGGTTCTGCTCGACCGGACGGTCAGGGGCGCGACATGCCCCGTCGTCCGCGCTGACGGCAGCGAGGCGTTGACCGCGCTCGCCCGGCGGCTCGTCGGCGCCGGCCACACCCGCATCGGAGTGATAGCGGGTCCGCCGAACACCTCCACTGGAAGAGAACGAACCGACGTGCTCACGGGCTCGCTCGGCGGCCTCGCGCAGGTCGTGCACGGCGACTTCCGCCAGGAGAGCGGTAGCCAGGCCGCCGCGAGGCTCATCGACGACGGCGTCACCGCCCTCATCGCGATGGACAACCTCATGGGCCTCGGTGCGCTGGGCGAGATCCGGGCCCGCGGCCTGCAGATCCCGCACGACATCGCGTTCGCGGTGTTCGACGACCAGCCGTGGTTCCCGTTGCTCGACCCACCGATCACGGTCATCGCGCAGCCCACCGTCGAGATGGGCAAGGCCGCCGCGCGCAGCCTCCTCGCCCTGATCGACGGCCGGCAGCCCGACGACGTCCGCCTCACCGCGAAGCTCGTGCTGCGCGGTTCCCTCGGGGAGGCCGAGCTGTGAACACCCTCATCACGGCCCGTGGCATCACCAAGCACTTCGGCGCCACCAAAGCGTTGGACGGCGTCGACCTCGACATCAACGCGGGCGAGGTCCACGTCCTGCTCGGCGAGAACGGCGCGGGCAAGTCCACGCTGGTCAAGGTCCTCGCAGGCATCCACGGCCACGACGCCGGCACGATCGAGGGCCACTCCAGCCTGGCCGTCATCCACCAGGAACTGGCGCTGGTCCCGGAACTGAGCGTCGCCGAGAACCTGTTCCTGAACCGGCTGCCGAGGAAGTACGGCTTCGTCGACCGCGCCGAGATGCGCCGCAGGGCACCGGAGCTCCTGAACCGCGTAGGCCTGGACGTCGACCCGGACGCCAAGGTCAAGGACCTCGGCATCGCCCAGCAGCAGATGATCGAGATCGCCCGTGCACTCGACAAGAACGCCGGCGTGCTGATCCTCGACGAGCCGACCGCCGTGCTCACCGAGACCGAGACAGACCGGTTGTTGCAGATCATGGCCCAGCTGCGCGACAACGGCGTCGGCCTCGTCTTCATCACCCACCACCTCGACGAGATCCAGCGCGTCGCCGACCGCATCACCGTCCTGCGCGACGGGCGAAGCGTCGGTGTCCTCGGCCCGCGTGCCACCACCCAGCACATGATCGAGCTGATGGTCGGCCGCCCGATCGACGAGCAGTACCCACGCGCGCGACAACGTCCGGGCCAGCCGCTGCTGAGCATCTCGGGCCTCACCAAGCGCGGTGTCTTCGAGGACATCACCATCGAGGTCCACGCGGGCGAGGTCGTCGGCATCGCGGGCCTGGTCGGAGCAGGACGGACGGAGGTCGCGCGCGCCGCGTTCGGCGTGGACGACTACGACCACGGCAAGGTCGAGGTCGACGGCACACCGTTGCGCCGCCACGACGTCCAGGCCGCGATCAGGGCAGGCCTCGGCCTGGTCCCCGAGGACCGCAAGGGCCAGGGCCTCGTCCTCACCGCCACCGTCGGCCGGAACCTCGAACTCGTGACGCTCGACAACCGCGACCAGAAACGCCTGCACGACATCGCGGGCAAGCTCCGGATCAAGGGCCGCGTCGAGCAGCCGGTGAAGGAGCTCTCCGGCGGCAACCAGCAGAAGGTCGTCATCGGCAAGTGGCTGCTGGCCGACCCGAAGGTGCTGATCCTCGACGAACCGACCAGGGGCGTCGACGTCGGCGCCAAGGTCGAGATCTACGAACTGATCAACCGCATGACCGCGCAGGGCCGGGCCGTGCTGCTCGTGTCCAGCGACCTGCCCGAGGTGATCGGGATGAGCGACCGGGTCGTCGTCATGGCGCACGGCCGGATAGCCGGTGAGCTGCCCAAGGGCGCGACCCAAGACCAGGTGATGGCACTCGCCGTGCAGGAGATTTCAGCGTGAGCACGATCAGCATCCGCAAGTACGCAAGTGAGAACGGAGCCCTCGCGGGACTCCTGATCCTCGCCCTGGTCATCGCGATCATGCAGCCGGCGTTCCTCAACGCCCAGAACCTGCTCAACGTCGGTGTGCAGGCCGCGGTCATCGCGATCATGGCGTTCGGCATGACGTTCGTGGTGGTCGCGGGCGGGATCGACCTGTCGGTCGGCAGCATCGCCGCGCTGGCCGCGATGGTCGGCGCGCTCACCGCGGGCCCGGTCGGACTGCTGGTCGGCGCGCTCTGCGGACTCGTCAACGGCGCGCTGATCAGCTACGGCAAGCTGCCGCCGTTCATCGCGACGCTGGCCATGCTCAGTGTCGCCCGAGGTCTCACGCTGGTGTTCTCCGAGGGCCAGCCGCACGAGACCGACGCGCTGGTCACGTTCCTCGGCTCGAACCTCGCGCCGATGGTTCCGTTGCCACTGCTGCTGATGCTCGCGTTCTTCGGCATCACCGGCCTGATCCTCACGCGCACCAACCTCGGCCGTCGCATGTACGCGATCGGCGGCAACGAGGAGGCCGCGAAGCTCAGCGGCATCGACGTGCGCCGCAACAAGCTCTGGATCTACGCACTCTCCGGCCTGTTCGCCGCCGCCGCGGGCCTCGTGCTCGCGGGACGGCTCGGGTCCGCCGGTCCGCAGGCAGCGGTCGGCTACGAGCTCGACGCCATCGCCGCTGTCGTCATCGGTGGTGCGTCGCTGTCCGGTGGTGTTGGCCGCGCCACCGGGACGTTGGTCGGCGCACTCGTGCTCGCCGTCCTGCGCAACGGCCTCAACCTGCTGCAGGTCCCGCCGTTCTGGCAGCAGGTCGTCATCGGCGCGGTGATCGCTCTCGCCGCGTTGCTCGACTCACTTCGCCGTCGCTGAGAAAACCCGCAACAGGTAAGGAAGACACCAATGAAGGTGACCCGACGGATCGCGCTGACGCTCGGTGCCGCTGCTCTCGTGGCGACCGGCTGCAGCGGAACTGGGGCGTCCGGAGACATCACCATCGGCCTCGCGGTGTCCACTTTGAACAACCCGTTCTTCGTGGAGCTGCAGCAGGGCGCGCAGGAGATGGCGGACAAGCTCGGTGCCAAGCTCACCGTGGTCGACGCGCAGAACGACGCGACGAACCAGGTCAACCAGGTGCAGACCCTGGTGACCCAGGGCGTCAAGGCGATCATCCTCAACCCGGTCGACTCCAAGCAGTCCGCGCCCGCCGCGAAGGCCGCCGAGACCGCGAACATCCCGCTGATCTCGGTCGACCGCGCCGTCGAGGGCAAGGTCGCCGCCGAGGTCGCCTCGAACAACGTCTCGGGCGGCAGCCTCGCGGCCATCGAGCTCGGCCGCGCCACGTCCGGCGAGGTCGCGCACCTCAAGGGCATCCCGGGCGCGTCCGCGTCGCGTGACCGCGGCCAGGGCTTCGAACAGGGCCTGAACAGCGGCAACATCAAGGTCGTCGCCTCCGCCGTCGCCGACTTCGACCGCGCCAAGGGCCTCAACGAGACCACGAACCTGCTGCAGGGCCACCCCGGTCTCAAGGGCCTCTTCGCCGAGAACGACGAGATGGCGCTCGGCGCGATCAAGGCCCTCGGCGCCCGCGCCGGCAAGGACGTCCAGGTCGTCGGCTTCGACGGCACGCCGGACGGCCTCAAGGCGATCCAGGACGGCACGCTCGCCGCGACCGTCGCCCAGCAGCCGAAGCTGCTCGGGTCCAAGGCCGTCGAACAGGCCGTGCACGCCGCCAAGGGCGAGCCGGTCCAGCAGGTCGTGGACGTCGAGGTCAAGGTCATCACCGCGAAGAACGTGGCAGAGTTCGTCAAGTGACACAGACTCTGCTCGTTCTCGGGTCCGCCAACGCCGACCTCGTGGTCGAGGTCGGCAGGCGGCCCGCCGGCGGTGAGACCGTGCTCGGCGGCGACACCGTCGTGCTGCCCGGCGGCAAGGGCGCGAACACCGCCGTCGCGGCCGCGCGCGTCGGAGCGTCCGTCTCGCTGGTCGGCGCCGTCGGTGGCGACGGGTACGGCTCGCTGCTGCGCGAGTCGCTGGAGTCGTCCGGTGTCGGAACTGCTCTGGTGAAGACTTCCGAGCGCCCCACCGGGATCGCGTACATCACCGTGACGCCGGACGGCGAGAACTCGATCGTCGTCTCCCCCGGCGCCAACGCCGACGTGGCGTTGTCCGATGTGGACGCGCTGTCGTTCGACGGCGTGCGGGTGCTGACCTGTTCGCTGGAAGTGCCGCTGGAGACGGTGGTCCACGCGATCGGCGTGGCGTCGAAAGCCGGAGTCCGGACGGTGCTCAACCTGTCGCCGGTCGCCGAACTGCCCGCGGAGACCTTGCGGCAGCTCAGCGTTCTGATCGTGAACGAGCACGAGGCCGCACAACTCGCCGCGGACTGGAACGGCCTGCTCGACCTGGGCCCGGCCTCGGCGATCATCACCCTGGGCTCGCGCGGCGCCGCCGTGGTGGAGAGGTCCGGTGTCGTCGAGGTGCCGTCGATCCAGGTCGACGAGGTGGTCGACACGACCGGCGCCGGTGACGCGTTCGCCGGTGCGCTGTCCGCCCGGCTCGCCGAGGGCGACGACCTGGTGCAGGCCGCACGTTACGCCGCTAAGGTCGCCGCGCTGTCCGTCACGAAGGCGGGCGCGCAGCCGTCCTACCCGACCGCAGCCGAGATCGGCTGACCTACGTCCGCACCGCCGCGCGGTCGTCGAACAGGTCCTCGTCCGGCAGCGTGTACCTCTCGACGTTCGGCGTCCTGTCCGGCAACGGCCCGTCCGGCATCTCCGGCTGCACGGGCGGCGCGGCGACCTGGGTGAACGGGATTCCGCGCGGTGACTTGGCCTTCTTGACGGGACCGACGACCACGTCGCCCCCGGGATTGCCGGTGACGAGGTTGTGGAACACGGTCCGCGGGCTGGCCGTGATGCTCATGCCCAGCCCGAACGCCCCGTCGGCCTTCGCCGGCGACAACGCCTCGTCGTTGTCCGACACCAGGTTGCCGACGAACGTGACGTCGTCCTCCCGCTGGACGTTCGCGGCCAGGCCGACGCGGTTGCCGCTGAACCTGTTGCCCAGCACGAACATCCCACCGGACGCGTGCGCGCCCTCGTACCCGACGGCGTTGCGTTCGGCGACGTTGCCGCGCACGACGACGTCGCACGGCTTGCAGTGGCCGACGTAGAAGCCGTTCGCGCTGCCGCTCGCGTAGCTCTGTTCGATGACACCACGTTGGGCGTCGAACGCGTGGATGCCGAACAACGCGTTGTTGCTCGCCGTCACGTAGGAGACGCGGAAGTCGCGCTGCGCCGAGATCAGCACACCGTTGGACGTGTGGTTGCGGACCGTCAGGTTCTGCACCGTCACCTCGGACGCGGCGACCACGATCCCGTTGGCGCGCTTGACCTCGCCGTCGATGATCACGCTGCCGCGCCGGGCACCCCTGATCGTGATGCCCTTGGTCCTGATCTGCACCGACTCCTCGTAGACGCCGGGCGCGACGAGAATGGTCGTGCCCTCCCGCGCCACGTCGACGGCGGCCTGGATGGTGCTCAGCTGCGCCGGGACGACGATCTCGGAACCGAGGTCCGGTCGCACCGCCGAACATCCGGCGATCAGGAGCACTGCGGTGAGGACGGACGGTAGGTGCACGGCTGGTGACCGTACTGCTCCGTTCGGCCCAGTCCGCGCGCAGGCTTTGAATTGGTCACACTGAACTGTCCTGGGTTTCCGGTCGGAGGGTATGGTCTAGACCATGTCGAGCACGCGGCTCAGCGGTGTCGGTGTCAGCAGCGGCCGGGCTTCCGGCCCCGTGGTCAGGGTCGCCGAGGCCTTGCCCGAACCTCCTGTCGGTCCGCGACCTGCGGATACAACAGCCGAGGCCGCGCGCATCCGTCCGGCGACCGAAGCCGTGGCGCAGCGCCTGATGGAGCGCGCGAAGACGGTCGAGGGTGACGCCCGCGCCGTGCTGGAGACGACCGCCGCGATGGCGGGCGACCCGTCGCTCATCAAGTCCGCCGAGAAGCTCGTCGCCGACGAGTCGCTGCCCGCCGCCCGCGCCGTGCACCAGGCGGCCCAGAAGTTCATCACCGCGCTGCAGGCCGCCGGTGGCTACATGGCCGAACGCGCCCGCGACGTCCAGGACGTCCGCGACCGCGTGGTCGCCGAGCTCCTCGGCCTGCCCGCGCCCGGCGTGCCCGACCTCGCGTCGCCGTCCGTGCTGGTGGCCCGCGACCTCGCGCCCGCCGACACCGCGGGCCTTGACCCGTCGAAGGTCCTCGCCCTGGTCACCGAAGAGGGCGGACCCACTTCGCACACCGCGATCCTCGCCCGTTCGCTGGGCATCCCGGCCATCGTCGCGTGCCGCGGCATCCTCGCGTTCGAAGGCACCTCTCTCGACGTCGACGGCGACACGGGCCAGGTCCGCGAGTCGGATGGCAAGGTCCGCGCGGCCGGCACCGGCAAGAAGGCCGAGTGGAACGGTGTGGGTGTCCTCAAGGACGGCCTGCGGGTGAAGGTCCTCGGCAACGTCGGCTCCCCTGCGGACGCCAAAGCCGCTGCTCAGGCGGGCGCGGAGGGCGTAGGCCTCTTCCGCACGGAGTTCTGCTTCCTGGACGCAGCTGAGGAACCGACCGTTGCTGAGCAGACTGCTGCTTACGAGGCCGTACTGGCGCCGTTTAAGGGCAAACCCGTTGTGGTGCGCACCCTCGACGCGGGTGCGGACAAGCCGCTGGCGTTTCTGAGCCCGGACCCCGAGCCCAACCCGGCCCTGGGCGTCCGCGGTCTGCGCGTCGCCTTCGACCGCCCCGAGGTCCTCGACCGCCAGCTCGAAGCGATCGCCGCCGCGGCGAAGTCCTCCGGTGCCGACGTCTCGGTCATGGCCCCGATGGTCGCCACCGCAGCCGAGGCCGCGTGGTTCGTCGAGCGCGCCCGCGCCGCCGGCATCACCCGCGTCGGCGTGATGGTCGAGGTCCCGTCCGCGGCTTTGTCCGCGAAAGAGATCCTGCAGGTCGTCGACTTCATCTCCATCGGCACCAACGACCTGGCCCAGTACGTCTTCGCCGCCGACCGCCAGCTCGGCGGGGTCGCGGCCCTGAACGACCCGTGGCAGCCCGCGTTGCTGCGCCTGATCGCCCTGGTGGGCGAGGCGGCCACCGCCACCGGCAAGCCCGTCGGCGTCTGCGGCGAGGCGGCGGCCGATCCGCTGCTCGCGTGCGTGCTCATCGGCATGGGCGTCACTTCGCTGTCGATGAACCACACCGCGCTCTCCGGCGTCGGCGCGAGGCTCGCGACGTCCAGCATGGACATCTGCCAGCTCGCGGCCCGTGGCGCACTGGCGGCGGGCGACCCGGCGTCGGCCAAGCTGGCGGCCCGCGCCCCGCACTAGCCGATCGCGGTCACGCGGATCTCAATGCGCATCTTCGGGTGACCGAGGGCGGTGACCCCGCTCTCGGTCCAGATCGGCGTACGCTCGCCCATGCGCGCACGGAACTGCTCCACCATCACACGGTTGTGGTCGTCGAACGAGTCGTCGCCGAGCACGTGGTACGAGTTCACGTGCACGACATCCGCCCACGACGAGCCCGCCGTCGCGAGTGTGCGCTCGACGTTCTCGAACGCCCGCACGATCTCGTCCTCCAGCGCCGCGGGGAACTCGAACTCGTCGTCCCAGCCGCCCTGACCCGAGATCTCGACGCGGTCGCCGATGCGGACCGCCTGGCTGTAGCGCATGTTCTTCAGCTGCGTCTCGCCGTATCCAGGGGTGGCGAAGAACTCCGGCTTGCTCATCTCTTGTCCCTCCGTTGACTTCATGCTTGAAGTCAACCGTACATGACTTCAAGCGTGAAGTAAGCTGCCGCGCATGGAGTGGCTGAACGCCGAGGAGAAGGACGCCTGGACCGGGCTGGTCTCGATGCTGCTGCTCATGCCGGGCCGGCTGGAAGCGCCGCTGCAACAGGAGTCGGGGCTGAGCCTCTTCGACTACCTGGTGCTCAGCCACGTCTCGGAGGCGCCGGACCGCACCATCCGCATGAGCGAACTCGCGCACCTGGCGAACGGGTCGCTGTCGCGGCTGTCCAACGTGGTCAAGCGCTTCGAGCAGCGTGGCTGGGTGGTGCGGTCGCCTGATCCCGACGACGGCCGCTACACCGTCGCCTTCCTCACCGACGAGGGCTACGAGGTGGTCGAGGCCGCCGCGCCCACGCACGTGCGCACGGTCCGGCAGTTCGTGCTCGACCCGCTGTCCGCCGCCGACCGGCAAGCGCTGACCCGCATCGCGGCCAAGCTGAGCGTGACGATCCCTAACGCGGGCGAAGCTCGTCGAGAACAGCCCTGATCAGCGGGTGGTCCTCGGACCCACGGCGCACCGCGGCGACGACCCGGCGCAACGGCGCCACGCCCGACACGGCCCGTCGTACCGCCACCGCGCTACCGACCCGCACCCCGCCGACGGCGTTCCGGGGTGCCAACGCCACTCCCGCACCCGCCGCCACCAGTGCCTCGATCGCGCGGAAGTCGTCAGAGGTGTGCCTGATGCGCGGCGTGAACCCGGCTTGCGCGCACGCCATCTCCACGACGTCCCGCAGCGGGTTGCCGGGCAGCGTCACCACCCAGTCCTCGTCGGCGAGCGACGCCAGGTCCACCGGTCCGGACACCGGGTACTCCGGCGGAAGCACGACGTCGAAAGGCTCGGTGTAGAGCGGGAACCGGGTGAAGCGGTCCGTCGTCCGGTGTTCCTCGGTGATCGCCACGTCGATCTCGCCGTCCAACAGGAGCCGGACGCTCTCGTGCCCTTCGGCGTCGCGCACGGAGAGTTCGATCGAGCGTTCCTTCAACGCCGCCAGCGCCGGTGCGACGACCTGCGTGATCGCCGACGCGAACGCCGCCACCGCCACGCGTCCGGCCGTACCGGAGGCGAGAGCGTCCAAAGTGGCCTGTGCACGTTCCAGTTCGGCGGCCACGACGTGGGCGTGCGCGACGAGCAACGAACCGGCCGGCGTCAGCGACACACGCCGTCCCTTGCGCAGCAGCAACGGATGCCCTGCCTCGGACTCCAGGGCTGCAAGCTGCTGCGACACCGCTGACGGCGTGAGGTGCAGCGCGGCGGCTGCGGCTGTCACGGTGCCGTGGTCAGCGAGCGCGCGCAGCACGCGGAGCCGTCGTGGGTCGATCACCGCTCAATGATGGGGGATTCCACTCCGCCGTTCACGGCGGCGCCCAGTGGCAGGATCGGCTCGGTGTTCGTCCCCTCCAGCAGGAGGTACTGCTCCTCCGCGATCGAGGTCTTCGCGGGAAGGCCGTGCTGGGCCGTCGTGATGACGTTCCGCTTCAAGATCGGCTTGCCCGTGGCGGGGTTGAAGACGAACTCGGTCTCGACGTCGCTGAACTGGAACTGCGGCGGCGCGGGGATCGTCACCCCGACGCCCACGCCCCCGTTGGGCAGGGGCACGCGGTCGAGGTACCGCGCCCGGTCGAGCGACTTGAGCAGCTCGAACGCTCCCCGCCGCTGGTCGTCGCGCACGTCCGCGATCACGACGGCCATGACGAGGTCCGCGAGCTCGTAGGCGCCCTTCTCCTCGGGCTGCAGCTTCGCCTTCATGCCCGCCGGGTCCGCGGGCAGGTCGTCGAACGACTCCAGCCGCTCCCAGTAGGCCGACGTCAGCGAGAGCCCGCTGACGTAGGACTCCTGCACCGCCGGTGCCATCGGACCGATGCGCACCGACCGGCTGCCGCCGAGTTGAGGCACGACCTCCGGTCGACCTGCGGCCTCCCACGCGGTGTCGTCGTCCCTCGAGAACGGCTCGACCTCACCGTCCTTCTGCACCACCGCGATCTCGCGCTTCCCGGCCTGCCACTGATCGGTCTTGGAGTCGAACCGCACGACGAACGACTTCGTCGGCTCCCCGACGACCATCAACGAAGACTGCTGCCGCAACACCCGCCACCACTGAGGCGCGGCAGCAGGCTGCACGGGCTGAGAAGGCTCAGGCAGCACCACGACCGCAAGGGCGATCACAGCGGCGACGACGACCAACGGCGCGAACCGCCGCACGAACTGCCTCCGCGCCGGCCTCTCTCGCGGCAACGTGACGATGCGTGCGAGGTCCCGTTCCATCCGCTCGGGGTCGACCTCGGGCGTCGGCGGCTTGGCCTGCGCCAGGTCTTTCAGGATGTCTTCCACGACGCCCTCGCACGGTCGAAGTTCGGAGTCCAGAGAGCGGCCTGCAACCGCCGTCGAGCCCGATGCAGCCGCACGAAGAACGTCGCGGTCGTGCACCCGAGCACCTGCGCGGCCTCGGCCGCGGCCAGTCCGTGCCACGCGATGAGCGTCAGCACCTCCTGGTCCGCCTCGGACAGGCTCGCCAGGGCAGCCCGCAGCTCGATCACCGCGAAGTCGTCCTCGGCGGGGAAGTCGGTGAGCTCGATGTGCGTCGTCTGCCGCCGAGCCGAACGCACCAGGTTGCGGGCGATGCCGAGCAGCCACGGCAGCGCGTTCGACGGCATCTGGTCGGACTTGTGCCACGCGATCGTGAAGGTCTCGCTGGTGATGTCCTCGGCAAGCCGCAGCCCCGCGTGGCTCGCCGCATAAGCGAGCACCCGCGGGTAGCACTCGCGGTACACCGCCGAGAAGTCCTCCACGTGAAGAAGTGTGCCGACCGGGCCGATTCTTACCGGTGAGTGACGCGGGTCACATCGCGGAGGAACGCGGACCACGCCTCGCCCGACACGGGGAGGTGCGTGGCCGGCGCCTTGCTGTCCCGGATGCCGATGCCGTGCCCGACCTCGACGCAGTCACTCGAGTCTTCGCTGTAGGAACTCTTGCGTCAGGTCGACACGTGGAACGCCTCCTCAGATCAGCATGGAGGAGCTTGTGGCGTTCTAGCTTCGCCGCAATCACTTTCTCGCAGTCGACTTGGTGCGAGCGGCTCCGGCGATAACGGCGCGCGTGTAGTCGGCGGCCTGGAGATCAGGTGTCTGGCTTCGAGCGGTGGGACGTGGCAGTAGCCGATCAGTCGTTCCAGGGCGGCCTGAGTCACGCCGCCCTTGCCCCGCACGAGATCGGAGAGTTCGGCTTCATCCCAGCCGAGTTCTTCAGCGATCTTGCGGTGAGTCAGTTTGGTCTGCTCGATGGCGTACCGGACGCCCTCGCCGAACTCGCGCCCCACCACGCTGGACTTTCTTCTTGGCATACCGAAAAGCTAGAAGAAAGTTTCGTACCGGCTCCAGCTTCTCCTCGAAAGAAGTAATTACTTGGAGCCGGTACAAGTCCTACCTTTACATCTTTTCGCGTGCCGCGATAAACGCGTCCACCGCCCGGTTGACGTCCTCGGTCGTGTGTGAAGCCGACATCTGCGTGCGAATACGAGCCTTGCCGTGCGGCACGACCGGGTACGAGAACCCGATGACGTACACGCCCTGCTCCAGCAACAGGTCCGCGAGCTTCGCCGCCTCCGCCGCGTCGCCGATCATCACCGGGATGATCGGGTGCTCGCCGGGCAGCAGGTCGAAGCCCGCCTCGGTCATCCGCCGGCGGAACAGCTCGGTGTTCGACCGCAGCTGCACCAGCAGCTCCGACGAGGAAGACAGCATGTCCAGCGTCGCGATGGCGGCTGCGGTGATCGACGGCGCCAGGGAGTTCGAGAACAGGTACGGGCGCGAACGCTGGCGCAGCAGTTCGACGATCTCCTTGCGGCCCGACGTGTAACCGCCGGACGCGCCACCCAACGCCTTGCCCAGGGTCCCGGTCACGATGTCGACGCGGTCCTGCACGCCGAACAGCTCCGGGGTGCCGCGGCCGGTCGGGCCGGTGAAGCCGACGGCGTGCGAGTCGTCGACCATGACCAGGGCGTTGTAGCGCTCGGCCAGGTCGCAGATCTCGTCCAACGGCGCGAGGTAGCCGTCCATCGAGAAGACGCCGTCGGTCGCGATGAGGCGGTAGCGGGCGTCGGCGGCATCCTTGAGCTGGCGCTCCAGGTCGTCCATGTCGCGGTTCTTGTAGCGGAACCGGCGAGCCTTCGACAGGCGCACGCCGTCGATGATCGAGGCGTGGTTCAGCTCGTCGGAAATGATCGCGTCCTCGGCGCCGAGCAGCGTCTCGAACAGGCCGCCGTTCGCGTCGAAGCACGAGCTGTAGAGGATCGTGTCCTCGGTGCCGAGGAACTCGCTGAGCTTGCGCTCCAGTTCCTTGTGCGGTTCCTGGGTGCCGCAGATGAACCGCACCGAGGCCATGCCGAAGCCCCAGTCGTCCAAGGCCTTCTTCGCGGCCTCGATCAACGTCGGGTGGTCGGCGAGGCCGAGGTAGTTGTTGGCGCAGAAGTTCAGCACCTCGTCGCCGGAACCGACGCGGACGGCGGCGTTCTGCGGGGTGGCGATGACGCGTTCGGACTTGTAGAGCCCGGCCTCCCTGATCTCCTCGATGGTCTTGAGGAGGTCGTTCTTCAGCTCGCCGTACATCAGGCTCCCGTCCAGTCGAGGATGACCTTGCCGCACTTGCCTTCGCGCGCGGTGGCGAAGGCCTCCGCGTGCTGCGTGTGGTCGAACCGGTGCGTGATGACCGGCGCGAGGTCGAGGCCGCGCTGCAGCAGCACGGTCATCGAGTACCAGGTCTCGAACATCTCGCGGCCGTAGATCCCCTTGATGTGCAGCATCTTCAGCACGACGCTGCTCCAGTCGACGGAGAACTCGTCCGCGGGCAGTCCGAGCATCGCGATGCGGCCGCCGTGGGCCATGTTCGCGATCATGTCGCGCATCGCGACCGGCTTGCCGGACATCTCCATGCCGATGTCGAAGCCCTCGGCCATGCCGAGTTCGCGCTGGGCGTCGGCGATGGTCTTCTCGGCGACGTTCACCGCGAGGTCGACGCCCACCTTGCGGGCCAGGTCGAGGCGGTGCTCGGAGATGTCGGTGATCACGACGTTGCGCGCGCCCGCGTGCTTGGCGACGGCGGCGGCCATGATGCCGATCGGGCCGGCGCCCGTGATGATCACGTCCTCGCTGATGACGGGGAAGCTCAGCGCGGTGTGCACGGCGTTGCCGAACGGGTCGAAGATCGCGGCCACGTCCAGGTCGACGGGCGTGCGGTGCACCCAGGCGTTCTGCTCGGGCAGCACGACGTACTGGGCGAACGCGCCGTCGGAGTGCACGCCCAGACCGCGCGTGTTCGCGCAGAGGTGGCGGCGGCCGGCCTTGCAGTTGCGGCAGGTCCCGCAGACGAGATGGCCCTCGCCGCTGACCAGGTCGCCGACCTTCACACCGGTGACGCTGCCGCCGACCTCGACGACCTCGCCGACGAACTCGTGGCCGAGGACCAGCGGCGCCTTGATGTTGGTCGCGGCCCAGTCGTCCCACGAGTCGATGTGCAGATCGGTGCCGCAGATACCGGTGCGCAGCACCCTGACCAGCACGTCCGTCGGTCCGGGGGTGGGGTCCGGGACGTCGGTCAGTTCGAGGCCGGGCCCAGCGGCGACCTTGACGAGAGCCTTCATGCGGGAAGTTTCACCCTTTGCTGCTTGTGCAGTCCATCAGGACTTTCTGAAGTTCTTGTGCAGCTCAGCTTCATTGGCGATGTTGCGCACCATGCCGCCGAACACGATGCCGTGGAACGGCCAGACGGCCCACCAGTAGAGGTGCCCGGCGAGCCCTTTGGGCACGAACACGGCGCGTTGGCGGTAAGTGGACCCGTGTCCCTCGTTGCCCGCCACTCGAAGCTCCAGCCACGCCTTGCCGGGCACCTTCATCTCGGCCCGCAGCCGCAGCAGCTGCCCGCGTTCGATCTCCTCCACCCGCCAGAAGTCGAGCGCCTCACCCACGTACAGCCGTTGCGGATCACGCCGTCCGCGCCGCAGCCCCACACCGCCGACCAGCCGGTCCATCCACCCCCGCACCGCCCAGGCCAGCGGGAACGAGTACCAGCCGCGCTCGCCGCCGATGCCCTCCACGACCTGCCACAGCCGTTCGGGCGTCGCGTTCGTGCGCTGCTCACGGTCGTCGGTGTAGACCGAACCGCCGGACCAGTCGGGGTCGGTCGGCAACGGTTCGCTCGGCGCACCCGGCAGCGTCGCCCCCGACCAGCGCGTCTCGACGTCGGCGTCGCGGATCTTCGACAACGCGAGCTCGACGGCCTTGTCGTAGCCGGTGTTCTCGCCCGGCAGCACCTCGCGGATGTCGTTCTCACGGCACACCACCTCGTGCACCAGAGACTCGATCAGCGGCTTCGCGATCGACTTCGGCACCGGCGTGACGACGTTGACCCAGTGCGACGACAGACCCGGAGTCAGCAGCGGCACGGGCAGCACGCGGCGCTTGGGCAGTCCCGCGACCTCGGCGTACCGGAGCATCATCTGCAGGTACGTCAGCACGTCCGGGCCACCGATGTCGAACGTCCGGTTCTCGCCTTCCAGCGTGGTGGCCTCGACCAGGTAGCGCAGGACGTCCCGGACGGCGATCGGCTGGATCCGGTTGTGGACCCAGCGCGGCGTGACCATGACCGGCAGCCGTTCGGTCAGGTAGCGCAGCATCTCGAAGCTCGCCGAGCCCGACCCGATGATCACCGCGGCCTGCAGCACGACAGCCTGGACGCTCGACCGCAGGAAGACCTCGCCGACCTCCTTGCGGGAGGCCAGGTGAGGTGACAGCTCGACGCCTTCGGGGTGCAGTCCGCCCAGGTAGACGATCCGCTGGACGCTCGCGCGTTCCGCTGCCCGCGCCGTGTTCTCCGCGGCCTTGCGGTCGGCGTCGGCGAAGTCCTTCGACTGCAGCGAGTGCACGAGGTAGTGGACGACCTCGACGTCCCGCATCGCCTCGTCGAGGTCCCCGAGCACGTCTCCGCGCACGATCTCGACGTCAGCGGCCCACGGGACGTCGCGCAACTTCTCCGGCGACCGCACCAGACAGCGGACCTCGTGCCCTTCGGCCAGCAGCCGGGGCACGAGTCGTCCGCCGAGGTATCCGGTCGCGCCGGTCACGAGGCATCGCATGCCTCGATCCTGCTGGTTCGCAGGTCGGCGTGCAGATCAGCGCTTGCTGCGCTTGACCACGACGGTCCCGCCGCGCACCACGCCCTTGAGCTGGAAGTGCGGGGTGCCCGCCGAGTTGCGGACCTTGTCCTTGACCTCGCCCGCGGTGATCTCGACTGCGTCGAAGTTGAGCGACGCCCCCGCCGGCAGCAGCATCTTCACGGTGCCCAGCGACACGTCCAGGTCGACGTTGACGACCGGCGGCACCTCGGCGGCGGTGAAGTCGAGGTTCGTGGTGCCGAGGGTGTTGCGGATGACGAGCTCGTTCGGCACGACCCAGTGCCCCTTGCGGGTCGTGGTGCTCATCGTGTTCTTCAGCTCGGTGCGCTCGCGGGCCAGCTCGTTGTTGACCATGCCGGGCAGGTCCATCAGCACCGCGTTGAGGTCCGCCCTGGTCTTCGCGGCGAGAGCGGTGTCCGTGCGGACGGTGAACTCGTCGAGCGTGATCATGCCGCGGCCCACCGCCTTGTTCAGCAGGCTGACGACGTGCTCACGCTCCGCGTCGGACACTCGTAACTCTCTGGCATCTGTCATTTCTCTGCCTCCGGATCGGCGTCGAGACCGTGCTCGATGGCATAACGCGCCAACTCCACCCGGTTGTGCAGTTGAAGTTTGCGCAAAGTCGACTGGACGTGGTTTTCGACCGTGCGGTGGGAGATCACGAGGCGGTTCGCGATCTGCCGTGCGGTCAGACCCTTGGCCACCAACCGCAGCACCTCGGTCTCCCGTTCGGTGAGTTGCGGCTTCTCCTCCGAGTCGTCCGGAGCGGCGGCCATGCGCCGGTACTCACCCAGGACCAGGCCCGCGAGGCCCGCGGTGAACACGGCGTCGCCCGCGGCCGTCCTCGACACCGCTTCGACCAGTTCCTCGGAGGACGCGGACTTCACCAGGTAACCGGACGCACCCGCCTTCACGGCCTGCAGCACGTCGTCGTGCTCGCCGGACGCGGACAACACGAGCACGCGCGTCTCCGGCAGTTCGCTGGTGATCATCGCGGTCGCGTCGACCCCGGAGAGTTCGCCGAGGTTGAGGTCCATCAGGACCACGTTGGGCCGCACGGCCTTCGCGATCCGCACGGCCGAGGGCGCGTCGCCCGCGGTCGCCACTATCTCGAAGCCGCGCTCCTGCAGATCGCGTGCCACGCCTTCGCGCCACATCGGATGGTCGTCCACGACCATCACCGAGACCGTCATCCTGCCGCCCCCTTCCTGAACACTCGAACCTCCCATTCCGTGCCCTCCCCCGGCCCGGTCTGGAGCTCGAGCGTGCCACCGAGCGACTCCACCCGGCCCTTGATCGACTTCTCGATCCCCATCCTGCCCTCTGCGGCGGCCACCGCTATCCGGCCTTCCGGGATGCCCGGACCATCGTCCCTGACGCTGAGCACGATCTCCTCCCCCAGGTCCTCCAGCAGCACCCACGCCCGTGCGTCCTGACCGGCGTGCTTGTCCACGTTGGACAGCGCCTCCCGCACCAGCGACGTCAGCTCGGTCGCGGCCGCGGCCTTCAGCATGACCTGCGTGGCGGGCGTGGACACCTGGATGCGCGGCGTGGCCAGTAACTGCAGCCCCGGCCGCATGTCGATCTCTCCATCCACAGTGGAGTCGACAGGGGCGGCGGCGACCAGGTTCCGCAGCGCCACCTCCTGCTCGCCCGCCATCGTGGCCAGTTCGGCCGCCTCGCCGCCGACCTCCATCCCGCGTTTGCGCACGCGGGCTAGGACCTGGAGCACGCTGTCGTGGATCGAGCGCGCAAGCCTCTCGCGTTCCGCCGTGGCCGCTTCCGCTCTCAACGCCTGCGCGAGCAGCACCGCACTGCGCCGCGCGGTGGCCGACGCCATGCCGACGACCATGCCCGCGCCGGCGAGCAACACGACGTCACGCAGGAGGTCGAGGCTGGGATTGACCTTGGACAGGTAGGTCGAGAGGCCGACCGCCAGTCCGCCGGCGAAGCCCGCGTACGGCCCACCCAGCGCACCCAGTGCCACCGCCGGCACGCACGCCCAGATCGTCGTGATCAGCGGGACGTTCAGGGTCAGCAGCTGGTGGTCGGACATGATCAGTGGCGAAAGGGACATGAGACCGCAGGTCAGAGCCAGGTCGGTGAGGACGAGCGGCCACCGCCTGCCCCACGTCGTGCTGTAGGCGCGGCTCGTGAAGACGGACCACAGCGCCATCACCCCGAGCGTGGTCCACGCGAGCCACGGCCGTACGTAATTGGACTGGTTCGCGATGATGTTCGCCGTCGCGAAGAGGAATGTGACTATGCGTAGTGCAATCGTCCCGCGCCACAGGGGCGTGGTCGGGTCGTCGATCACCTTCGTCACACGTTCGGCAGGCTCTTTGCGCACTCTGTGCTCCCTTCGGACACCATCCTGCCGCGTGAACGTGTGCTGGCTAACCCCCAGGTGGCCGTCTTCTGCCGAACGGAGGAATGTGCGACGCTCTCCGGGTTCGGGGGAGGGCTGATGCAGGTGCGGCACTGGCCGGTGTGGACTTTGCGGCGGCCCGCGCTCTGCTACTGGTTGTTCATCGACATGGTCGCGCTCGCCACCGTCGTCCACGCGATCGTTTCGTCGGAAACGCCGTCACCCTCCGAAATCGCCAGGTTCGCGGCCATCGCGGGCACGGCGGGCGCGGTGATCATCGGCAGCTCCATCTACAGCCACCGCCTGGGCGAGACCGAGCGCAACCCGTGGGCGGCCCACCTCTGCTACCTGACGGCAGGCATCCTCGCCCTGCCGCCGAACCTCCTGGTCCTGCTGCTCTTCGGCCCGGCCCTGCACTGCCTGCTGGCCCAGCGCCCGGAGACCCACCGCTGGCTCTTCACCCTGAGCGCCACCGCCCTGGCCGTCTTCGCCACCCGCTACGTCCTCGGCTGGGCGGACCCGCACGCCAACCTCCTGGTCCTCACCCTGGGCGCGGCCCTGCTCCTGATCCTGCGAGCGGGCCTGATCTCGTTCGGTCTCAAGCTCCGCAGCCCCTCGGCCACCTTCGAGGAGAACGTCGGCGAACCCATCGACGCCGTCCTGGGCATCGTCGCGGTGTCGATCGGCGGCCTCATGGGGTGCGTGGCGGAGTCGAACGCGATCCACGTCCTGATCGCCGGTCCACCCCTGGCCCTCCTGGAACGGGCAGCCCAACTCCCCCAATGGCGCCGCTCGGCCCAGCGGGACGCCAAAACCGGCCTGGCCAACGCGGTGCACTGGGACAGCCGCGCCCGCTACGAACTCACCAAGGGCTCCGGCCGCACTCGCCCAATGGCCGTCATGCTCCTCGACCTCGACCACTTCAAGCGCGTCAACGACGAGGTCGGGCACCTGGCAGGAGACGCCGCGCTGGCCGCGATCTCGTTGCTGCTGCGCGGCACCGTGCGCCGTGGAGACCTGGTGGGACGGTTCGGCGGCGAGGAGTTCGTGGTGCTGCTGCCCGAGGCCACACCGGACGAGGCCGAGTTCGTCGCCGAACGCGTGCGCAAGGCCGTGGCCGCTCTTCGCGTGCCGACGATGGCCACGGACGGGAAGCCCCGCGAGCTGCACGGGCTGACAGTGTCTATAGGGGTGTCGACGACGACTCGGTTCGGGTACGAGCTGCCGGACCTGTTGGTCGCGGCCGACGCGGCGCTGCTGGCGGCGAAGGCCTACGGTCGCAACCTGGTGTCGATGGCCTAGAGCTCTTTGACCCGTTCGCTGTTGTCGTCCTTCGGCGCGGTGTCCTGGGGATTCAGCACGTCCACCTTCTCCGGCTTCTGCTCGGCGTCCGAGTCGGACACGAGCGACCGGATCCCGGAGTTCAGCACCGCCAGCAACGGCACGGCCAGCAACGCCCCGGCGATCCCCCCGGTCACCAACCCACCGGCGATGGCCAGCACCACGGCCAACGGGTGCAGCTTGACCGCGCGCCCCAGCAGCAACGGCTGCAGCACGTGCGACTCCAACTGCATGACGCCGATGAGCACGGCCAACACGATCAGTGCAGCGATGGGCCCGTTGGTCACCAACGCGATCAACACCGCGACAGCACCCGTGAACACCGCGCCGATGATGGGAATGAACGCACCGAGGAACACCAACGCGGACAGCGGCACGACCAGAGGCACCCCGATGATCGCCAACCCGACGCCGACACCGACGGCGTCCACGATCGCGACCACGGCCGTAGCGCGCACATAAGAAACGAGAGAGCCGAATCCGCGACGCCCCGCCACGTCGACGCGCTGCCGCACGTCCCGAGGCACCGCACGCGTCACGAACCGCCAGATCCCGTCACCGTCGTGCAAGAAGAAGATCAGCGTGAACAGGGCCAGCAACAGCCCGGTGAGCAGCTCGCCCAACGTCGCCGCGGTCGTCAACGCGCCGGACGTGATCTCCGCCTGGTTCTCCTTGATCGTCTTCACGATCTCGTTGAGGTAGTTCTGCAGCTGCGCGTCCGACAGGTGCGCCGGCCCGTCCTTCAGCCACGTCTGGATCGTGTCGAGCGACGCCGCCACCTGGGACTGCAACTCCGGCAGGCCCCGGGAGAACTCGCTGATCACGAACGTCAGCACACCGCCGAGGACACCGATGCCGATGATCATCATCACGGTCACCGCCACGCCGCGCGGCACCCGCCAGTCGACGAGCTTCGACACACCTGGCGAGAACAGGGCGGCCAGCAGCAGCGCGATAGCGACGGGGATCACTATCGACGCCAGGAAGCTCAGCGCGTACGCGACCACGTACAACGCGGCGATCACGACGACGAAGCGCCAGCTCACCGCCGCACTCACGCGCAGCAGCTTCGGGACGCGGCCGCTGATCTCCGACTCCGGCGTGCTCATGTGCCTCACGTTAACTGTTCGGACCCTCGCCAAGCCGGAACTCCACCAGGGATGATCCGACTCGTCAGGGGAGGACGAAGTGATCAAGCCGGAAGACTTGACCGAAGTCGAGCGCCAGGTCGCAGCGGCTTACGCGGGGGGCACCGAGATAGACCTGACCGGACAGAGCGCTCGCGGTGAGGTGCTGACCGGTCTGCTGACCGGCCTGTACCGCGTTCCGCGCAAGGGACTACCCGCTCTGAGGCTCCGCAACGCGCGGATCACCGGCAAGTTCGAACTCGAGGGCACCCGCGTCACGCGGGTCATCGACCTCACCCACTGCACCTTCGAAGAGCCGCTCGACCTCCGCATGGCCCGGCTCATCGGCCTGCGGCTGCGCGGGACCCGCGTGCCCGGACTCCAAGGCCGCAACCTCAGGGTGTTCAGCGACCTCGTTCTCGAAGCCGGGTTCACCTGCACCGGCACCGTCGACCTCACCGACGCCGCCGTCGACGGCACGTTGAGGCTCGCCGGCGCGGTGCTGCGGTCCGACACGAACCACGCGTTGCTCGGCGCCCGGATCCGGGTCAGCGGCTCGGTCCAGGCCATCGCGATGCGCGCGCACGGTGAGGTCAGGCTCCGCGGCGCGTCGATCGGCGGCAGCGTCCACCTCGGCGGCGCGCGGTTGCTCAACACCGGCAAGGACGCGCTCGACGCGTCCGGGATCGTCGTCGTGGGCAACGTCTTCTGCAACGCCGAGGGCGGCCGCTTCACCGCGGACGGACGGGTGCTGTTCGACGGCGCGCGCGTCAACGGGAACGTCGAGTTCACCGGCGCCCGCCTCAACTCCGCCCACCGCGTCGACAACCAGGTGCTGGTCCTGCCGCACGGGTCCGCCGACGAGGCCGCGACGCTCGTGGCCGACCGCCTCCGGGTCGAGGGCAACCTCGAACTCGACGACGGCTTCACCAGCACCGGCACCGTCCGGCTGCCCAACGCGAGCATCGGCGGGTACCTCCGGCTGTCCGGCGCGGTCATCGGGCCGCGAGACGTCGCCGAGGAACTCGCCGGCGACGTCACCAACCGCATCCCCGTCGCCCTGCACGCGGACGGCATGCAGGTGCGTGGCGACGTCGAGGCCCGTAGTGCGGTCAACGGCGCGGGCGCCCGTTCGCAGCCGTTGCACACCTACGGCCAGGTGCGGCTCTCCAACGCACACATCATGGGCAGCGCCAGCATGTCCGGCGTCTCGTTGCACGGCCCGGGCATCGACGTCCTGTTCGCCGACCGCCTCCAGGTCGGCGGCACGCTCTTCCTGCGCGAGCTGAAGGCCAAGGGCTCGGTCCGGCTGCAGAACGCGAACATCGGCTCCACTCTCGACATGTCCGGCGCCGAGCTGACCCTCCCGCGGCTCCGGGCGAACGGCACGCAGAAGCCGTCGCTGGACGCCCGCGCCATCACGATCGGCAAGGACCTCTTGTGCAGCCGCGGGTTCACCGCGGTCGGCGGCGTGCGGATCCGGCTGGGCGAGGTCGGCAAGATGGCCACGTTCAGCGACTCGCACCTCGGCTCGACCGCGGCGGACATCGCGCTCAACGCCTACGGGCTCACCGTCCACCAGTTCCGCCTGCACATCCCCGAGGGCCAGCAGCCCAAGGGGAAAATAGTGCTGAGCCGCCTCAAAGCGGTGTCGGTGACCGACGGGCCGGGGCTGTGGGCCGCCGAGGGCGGCGTCGCCGTGGACGACTTCGAGTTCGCCGGCATCACCGCCGACCCGGACGTGCCGGTGCAGACCCGGCTCGAGTGGTTGCTCAAGGTGCAGCCCGACTTCGCGCCCGGACCGTACGAACAGCTCGCCGCCGTCTACCAGCAGGGCGGTGAGGAGGAGCTCGCGCAGAAGGTCCAGTTGGAGAAGCAGCGGCGTCGTTACTCCGAACTCGGCCGTGCCGGGCGGGTCTGGGGCGTCGTGCAGCGGTGGACGGTCGGTTACGGCTACCGGCCCTGGCTCGCGATCTGCTGGCTCGCCGTCTTCTGGCTCTTCGGCGCGCTGTGGTTCGCCTGGCACCCCATGGTCAAGCTCAACGAGGACGAGAACCCGGTGTGGAACGCCGCGTTGCTCGCTCTCGACCTCCTGATCCCGATCATCGACTTCGGCCACGACGGCAAGTGGCAGTTCACCGGTGCGTCGCAATGGATATCTTCGCTGCTCGTGGCCGTGGGATGGGTCCTCGCGTCGACCGCGGCGGCCGGTGCCGCACGCGTGCTGAAACGGGTGTGAGCCAAGGGATGCCGTTCACACGATGTAGTTAACCGAGCGCTCAGAGCGTGCATTCGGGGTGGATGGACTGGCAGAGTCGCCGACGTCGACTTGATCAGCTTGATCGTCGGCGAATCCCTTGAGCGGCACCGAGTAGCGAGGTTTCCTGCGTTGTTCTCCACTGGTCAGCGAGCGAAGACGGGAGCGAACGGCATGCGCCGCTTCGCCACCCGAGCGCTGCTCGCCGTCGGTGGAGCGATCGCGGGAACGGCCGTTGCCTGGGCGCTCACCACGTCGTCCGCCTCCGCGGCGGATGCTGTGACCCCCGTGGACGCGCAGCAGTTCGACGTCGTCAGCAAGATCGTCGCCAAGACGGACGAGAAGCTGCCGGTCGTCGCTCCCGCTGCCACCGCGGTGCACAAGCTCGACGAGACCTTGCGCGCCGAGCAGGAGAAGGCTCGCGCCTCCCTGCCGGACGTGCAGGTCTCCCAGGCGGTCGAGACGATCGCCGCTCGAATCCTGCCGCAGGTCACCAGGATCGGTCAGTCCAGCAGCCCCGCTTCCGAGCGGGCCATGGACGTGACGTTCCCGGAGATCCCGGCCCCCACCACCGATGCCGGTCAGTCGCCGGCACCGGTGGTCTCGCAGTTCACCGGCACGTCCGGTGGCAGTTGGACGGATCTGTTGGAGCACAACGACGTTGTCGTGCCCTCCGAACAGCGTCCGTCCCTGCCCAGCAACCCGTTCCCGAAGCTGCCCGTCCCGGCCCCCGCGCCGGTGCAGTGCGCTTCGTGCAGCGACGGTTCTGGTTCTGCCAAGGGCAGCCTGATCGCTGCTCTCGCTGCACCCGGTGACGCTCACGGCATCTCGTCGACGCGCGCTCTCGCGCCGTCCACCGACGAGGTCACCGTGACGCCGGGCAAGCAGCCCGGTATCAACCCCGACTGATTCCAGCGCGCGGTCCGCGGCAGCCCTCCTCCCCTGGCTGTCCGGAAGTCGACCGTCGCGCTTTTTTCTTGCGCTCATTTCGGTCGATCACCGCGTGCGACTCCTCCCGGTGATGACGCGCCTTCCCCTGCGCGTTTCGGCCCCACCCCCTTGAGCCCCCGTCGTTTCTGGCGGGAAACCCAATGAAGGAGTTCTAATGCAGACCTGGGCAAAGCGCGGACTTCAGACCGCGTTTGTCACTGGTGGTTTGCTGATGCTCGGTACGGGCATCGCTTCTGCCCAGGAGAACGTCGACCCGGACGCAGCGCCTCCGGCCGTCGACGTCGCGGCCTCCGTGCCGCTCAAGGCGGACCAGAACAAGCTGGCCACGCCGGTCAAGGAGATCACGGTCCCCAAGGTGGACCGCACGATCAGCACGGACCGCGTCACCAGCGCGGTGCCGACCCGCACCGCCGCTCCCGTCGCGAACCCGCTGGTTCGTCAGGCCGGCGAGCGCCTGCAGGGCACCCCGCTCCAGAACCTGGTGCGCGGCAACACGATCCAGGCGCACGTCGATGTGCCGATCAACATCTGCGGCAACGCGATCGCGGTCCTCGCGAACACCGAGGCGTCCGGCGACTGCTCGCAGCACACCCACCGCGACGGCACGATCGTCACGGATGGCGCGGGCCAGGCTCTCGCCGGCAACGTCGTCGCCGTCAACCACGTGCTCCCGGTCCAGCTGACCGGCAACGCGATCGCGGCCGGCGGCAACGCCGAGACCAACACCGACGCCGAGCAGGTCTCCACGACCGGCGGCGACATCCGCACCAGCGGCGAGAAGGGCGCGCTCTCCGGCAACGTCGTCGCCGAGCAGGGTGCGACCCCGGTTCAGATCACCGGCAACGGTGTGGGCGCGGCGGGCATCGCCAACGCCAACTCCACCGCCGACACGTTCGCCTCGTCCAAGGGCGTCGTCAAGACCAACGGCAACAGCGGCTCGATCTCGGGCAACGCCGTGCCGGTCCCGCTGGCACCGCTGTTCGAGGTGAACGGCAACTCGGCCGCCGCCGCGGGCAACGCCGCGACCGACTCCGTCCAGCGCGGTACCGCGTACGCCGGTGGCAAGACGTGGACCACGGGTGACCCCGCCACGCTGGCCGGCAACGTCGTCGCGCCGGCTCTCGCCGGCCCGATCACGGTCGACGACAACGCCGCCGCCGCAGGTGGCAACTCGAAGGCCGTCAGCGAGACGACCAACACGTCGCGCGCCGGTGGCGACCTCAACAGCAACGGCTACGGCTCCACGGCTTCCGGCAACATCGCCGGCGCACCCATCTCGCTCCCCGCTTCCGTGGGTGGCAACGGTGCGTCCCTGGTCGGCAACGCGGCCACCGAGCACGTGAACGACGCGACGTCCAACGCGGGCGGCGACGTCTACAGCAACGGCGACAAGTCGGTTCTGTCCGGCAACCTCGTCGACGCCCCGCCGGCCACCGCCGTGGACGCGTGCGGCAACGGCGCGACCCTGGCCGGCCAGGCCGCGGGCACCTGCGAGAACGACGTCACCTCGACGACCAGCGGCTACCAGGGCACGCTCGGCAACGACTCCGTGGTCGGCGGCAACGTCGTGTCGGCGCCGCTCGCCACCCCCGCCGAGGTCTACGGCCTCGCGGCGGCGCTCGGTGGTCAGGCGTCCGGCTCGGCCGACGAGGTCAAGTACGTCCGCTCCAGCGGCAAGCCGAACACCGTCGACGACAACGGCACGGTCTCGAGCAACATCGTGACCGCTCCCACCGCCGCCGCACCGCAGGTCTTCGCGGTCACCGCCGGCCTGGTGGGCAACACCAAGTCCGACACGTCGAACGACACCACCGTCAAGGCCGGTGACGACCCGCTGGCCTCGGGCAAGAAGAGCTCGGTGTCCGGCAACATCGTCCAGGTTCCGACCTCGACGCCGGCCCAGGTCTTCGCCGACGGCGTCACCCTGGTGGGCAACAACGAGACCACGGGCGACAACGCCACCGACATGAAGGCCGGCGGCGACGCCATCACCACCGGCGAAAAGGGCTCCATCGCGGGCAACGCCGTGTCGGCTCCGGTCGCGACCGGCACCCAGGTGCTCGGCTGGTCGGTCGGCGGCGGCAGCAACGTCGACGCCTTCTCCACCAACGACCTCAGCTCGGTCGCCGGTGGCGACGTCAACAGCAACGGTGACCAGGGTGCCGTCTCCGGCAACCTGATCGGCGCGCAGCCGGCCGTGCTCCCGGCAGTTCCGGGCAACACGGTCGCGGCGGCCGGCATCACCAACTCCGACGTGGTGTCCTCCACCAACGTCGTGTCCGGTGCCGACAGCTACTCCTCGGCTGAGGACGCCTCGGTCTCCGGCAACCTGGTCCACGTCCCCGCCAACGCCTTCGCCGGCGTGTACGCGGACGCGGTCGCCGTCGCCGGCAACGCGACGACGGTCACCGACAAGGCCTCGTACACCAAGGCCGGCGGCGAAATGCTCACGGAGGGCAGCGGACCGCTGACCGCCCGCGAGATGACCGTCCCGGTCGAGGCGGCTGCCAAGGTCGCGCGCATCCCCGTCGAGGTCGTCGGCCAGGCGACCACGCTGGGCACGAGCGACGACACGCAGCTCACCGGCGAGGACACCGACGGCACGCTGCGCGCCACGCAGCTCAAGGGCCTGGAGCTCCCCAAGGGTGTCGACAGCCTGCTGAAGGCCAACGAGGTTCCGGCGTTCCACGGCATCGACGGTGTCAACGGTCTCGACGGCAAGCTGCCCGTCAACCAGCTCCCGAACCCGGCTGACCTGGCGGCTCTGACCGGCCAGCTGCCCACCCCGGCTCTGCCCGGTGTGGCGCAGGAGCGCTCCGCTCTGCCGATCAACGGTGGCACCGGCAGCATCACCCCGAACGTCCAGGGCCTGCCGCTGGGCCAGCTGCTCGACGCCGCGAAGGACCTCGTCCCGGCCGGCGCCACCGAGCGTTCGCTGCCGTCCCTCCCGGTGACCGCCCCGGCCCTGCCGGTGCCCGTGCAGCTGCCCGCGCTCCCGACCGAGCGTTCGCTGCCCGCGCTGCCCGTCGACGGCCCGGCCTCCATCTCGGGTCTGAACCTGAACCCGACCCAGGGCCTGGCCCCGAAGGCCGACGAGCGCGCGCTGCCGCAGCTGCCGTTCAACGCCCCGGCGCTGGCCATGATCGACCCGGCCAACCTGTTCCAGACGGTGACCGGCTCGCTCTAAGCAACACCCCCCGCAACACCCGCAGTACGTAACACCCTCCCTCCGGTAAGAAACTGAGCCCCAGCGACATGACGGTGTCGCTGGGGCTCAGTGCCGTTCGGGGGGTGTTTGTGCTGTGACCAGCAGTTCTTCCGGCTGTGCGGCACCGTCACTCGTCACCCAGTGGACCTGCGGCCGCTCGCCGACCAGTTGCCTGATCAGCTCGGCGATCGGCGACCCGTCCCCGAAGTCGTGCTCGGCCAGCACCGCCAGCACCGCGTCGCCGTACCGCGCGACCGTGAAGTCGGGCCGGAGGTTCTGCCGCAACACCCTCGCCGCGGCCAGCACGTCGTCCGGTCCGGTGATCAGCACCAGCGTCACGAGCGTGCCGCGCGTGCGGGCGCGGATGAGCGACTGCTCCAGACGGTCGAGCAGCAGCGCGTGTCCGGGCAGCCCCGTCAGCGGGTCGTGCAGCACAGTCCGGTTCTAGCCGAGCCCAGGCCCTTTGACCAGCACCGCGACCCGCTCGGGTGAGTCACCTTGGCGGCTGTGAGCGCCCTGTCGCTCCGGCTCTCGCGCGCCACGGGTTCTTCGGACTCTCCTCAGTGGACCGGATAGCCGGTCTCGGCCACCTCGTCGGCGACGTCGGCCAGGGTGGTGCCGGGGTTGAGCGCGGCCACGACCTCGGCGGTCAACGGCTGCCCGGCGTAGACGTGCCGCACCGCGCCGAGGTCGACCGGCATCTCGTAGTAGTCCTGCGCCCACTTCTGGAACGCCTCGGGCGTGCCGTCGATCAGCAACGCGAACATCCAGTCGGCCCCGTCATCACCATCGCCGGGAAAGTCGATGTCGCCGTGCCGCCAGGCGGTGTCGCCGTGCTCGCGCCACAGACACACCGTCAGCGTCGGTACGTCGAGCTCGTCGGAGAACGCTGGCTCCTCAACGCACGCCCGGAACACCTCGGGCACCGCATCGAGAACACCAGGCCACGGCTTCCCGTTGTCGGTGCCGTAAGGACTCATGGGCGACTCGTGGTCAAAACCGCGCACGTACGCCCCCGCGGCCGTGAACACGATCGAGTACTCGTCGCCGGAGCCGTTGTACATGGACGCCAACTCCTCATCAGGCGCCCAAGAGGTGTCATAGAGGTGATACCGGTCATCGTGGTCGGGACTCAACACCACCTCCAACGCGGCCAGCGCACGGCACAACGCGCGCAGTTCCGGGATGTCAGGCAGGCGACGAGCCACGTCGTAAGCGGTCACGCCACCATCCAAGCAAGCCCGGTTCCGTCAAGGCGCCGGAACAGCCTTCTCCGCAGCACGACTGGTCTCCTCCCACGCGGCCCACGTCTCCATCCGCCGCCGAGAGATGTCGAACGCGACGTCGTAAACCATGCTGCCGAGCAGGAGCCTCAACGGCGGCTTGTCACTGGCGACCAACTTCATCACCGCTTCAGCCGCCAACTTCGGCTCACTGTCCACAGACCCCTCAGCCCACTGCTTCTGCAACTCCTCCCGCAACCCGTCGTAAACGGGGTTCGGCTCAGTCGCCCGACTGCTGGTGTACAGGTCGGTCCAGTACCCGCCGGGCTGAACGATGGTCACCTTGACCCCGAACCGCGCGGCCTCCGCAGCCAACGCCTCGCTCATCCCTTCGAGCGCGAACTTGCTGGCGCTGTACAGCCCAGTGCTCGAAAACCCACCCAACGCACCGATGCTGGAAATCTGCAGCACGTGCCCACCCCCGCCGGCGCGCAGATGCGGCAACACCGCCTGACTGACCCACAACGCCCCGAAGAAGTTGAGCTCCATCTGCGCCCGAGCCTCAGCTTCGGTGAACTCCTCCACCATCCCCGTGAACAACGCACCAGCGTTGTTCACCACGACATCAAGCCGCCCGAAGCGCTCAACAGCCTTCTGCGTGACGGCGAAAACGGCCTCCCGATCCGTGACGTCGAGCGGCAGGCGCAGCAGCCGCTCCGGGTGTTCCGCGGCCAACTCGTCGAGCGGCGACAGGTCGCGTGCCACCCCGACAACCCGGTCACCCGCGGCGAGCGCCGCCTCGGTGAAGGCCCGGCCGAGGCCGCGGCTCGCACCGGTGACGAACCAAACGCGTGATGAGGCTGAGGCAGTCATCTTCGTTCCCCCTGTGGCTCTGACGAGACGAGACGAGACGTCTCGTCTCGTCGACAGGGCGAGCATGCCCCGACCTGCGATCCCGTGTCAAGACGAGACGTCTCGTCTCGTCATGCGTTAGATTGCCCCCGTGTCCCTGACAGCTGCCCCAGACCCCAACCGGCGCAACGACGGCGTGCGCCGCGCGATCCTCAGCGCCGCCATCGACCAGGTCGGTGAGGTGGGCTACGCGAAACTCACCATCGAGCGCATCGCCCGGTCAGCAGGGGTCGGCAAACAAACGATCTACCGCTGGTGGCCCTCCAAGGGCGCGTTGTTCTTCGACGCCTTCCTCGACCTGGCAGGCGACGGCGAAGCAGCGGCCCTCCCGGACACCGGCGACCTGGCGGCAGACCTGAAACTGGTCCTGGCCGCCACCGTCGACGAACTCAACAACCCGCGCTTCGACCAGGCGATGCGCGCCCTGCACACCGAGATCGTTCTGGACCAGGCCCTGGCCGCCGAGTACGCGACCCGCCTCGACAACCCGATGCGCGAGATCAAGAAGGCCCGCCTCCGCGCCGCCCAAGAGGCCGGCCAACTGGCCGAGGGCGTGGACCTGGAGGTGGCGGTCGACCTGGTCTGGGGCCCGATCCTCAACCGGTGGCTGCACCGGACGACGCCGCTGACCAGCGAATACGCGCATCAGGTGGTGGACACGGCGCTGCGAGGGCTCGAACCCCGCAAGCCGTAGCCGCGCACAGGCCGATGCGGCTTGACGAGCGCTGTCAGCGGACGTGGTGGCGGAACGTGCCGTCGTAGAACGTCAGCTACGCACCATCACCGGCCGGAATCACGCGTACGCGTCCTCGGTGTGCGCGTCGAAGGTGCCGAGGTGCGCCCCCGTGCGGACGTCGATCAGGTGCTGGTTCCCGCCGTGGCCGACGGTGCTCAGTTCGGCGCTGGCGAGCACCGCCCCGGTGATCATGTCCAGCACATGCCAGGTGTCGCACCTTTTCCTGGAATGTGCCGAACGCGTGCCGCCACCGCACGACGCTGGCGCGGTCCACGCACACCAGTTCGTTGTCCGTCGTGTAGACCACATTCGTGAGGTCCGGTGAGACCGCCTGCTCCCTCGGCGAGGTCACTACAGGAAGGTGCAGTTCTCTCGAGAAGGTGCAGCGGTGTTCCAGACCCTGCACCGCCTCGGCTTACGTCTGAGCCAGGTCCGTGAAGCGGCTGTAGTGCAGCTGGTGCGCCACGACGATGGTCGCGGTCGGGCCCGCGCGGTGCTTGGCGATGATCAGGTCGGCCTCGCCGGCGCGCGGGTCGTCTCGTTCCCAGGCGTCTGGGCGGTTGACCAGGATGACCATGTCGGCGTCCTGCTCGAGGGAGCCCGACTCACGGAGGTCGGAGAGCATCGGGCGCTTGTCGGTTCGTTGTTCCGGGCCTCGGTTGAGCTGTGAGATCGCGATGACCGGGACGTGGAGTTCCTTGGCGATCAGCTTGAGGTTTCGGGAGAACTCCGAGACTTCCTGCTGGCGCGATTCGGTCTTCTTGCCCGAGGACATCAGCTGGAGGTAGTCGACCACCACCAGCTTGAGGTCGTGCCTCTGCTTGAGGCGGCGGGCCTTGGCCCGGATCTCCATCATGGTGAGGTTCGGGCTGTCGTCCACGAAGAGCGGGGCCTCGCTGATCTCGCTCATCCGGCGGGCCAGGCGGGTCCAGTCGTCGTCGCTCATGGTGCCGCCTCGCATGTCGCTGAGGCGGATGCGTGCCTCGGCGGAGAGCATGCGCATGACGATTTCGGTGCGGCTCATCTCCAGGCTGAAGATGGCGCTGGTCATGCCGTGCTTGACCGAGCACGACCTGGCGAAGTCGAGGCCCAGCGTCGAGTTGTGGGTCGGGATCATCGTCTCGCCCGCGAGGTACAGGTGGTCGTGGTTGTCGACCTCCACGCACCGCACCGGGACGGAGGCGACCGGGCGGACGGCGACGATCTCCACCTGGTCGTGGCGGCCGAGGCCCGCGATCAGTTCGTCGACGTCGCGGCGCAGGCGGGCGAAGCGGCCATCGATCTGCAGGGCGGCGAGCAGTTCGGCGCGCTGCTTGTGCGAGGCGCGCAGGTAGGCGGCGGGGATGTGCGGGTCGTCGGCCAGGTCCAGTTCCTTGGCGACGCGCTGTTCCTCGTCCGTCAGCTCCAGGTCGCCCAGGCCCGAGAGGAACTGGCCCAGCGCGCGGGGCGAGAGAGGTAGCGCGGCGGTCGGCAGTTCCCAGGCCGCGGACATGCGGACGAACATGCGGCACACGCCGACGCGCTCGAACAGCTGCGCGGTGGTGCGGATCGCCCAGAAGCCGCCGGTCTCGCTGCACGACTCCGTCAGCCACTGGTGCTCGGCGTCGGCGACGATCACGGTGCCGTCGGAGAACTCCACCTCGAAGCACGGGCGGCCCGTCATCACCTCGGTCGCGGCGACGACCCTGGTCGGGCGGCCGTCGGCGCCGATCAGGTACGAGCCGACGGACACGGCGCCCATCGTCGTCCAGCCGGACGGGGTGGGCAGCGGGGTGTCGAGGGCCAGCGCCTTGCCGACACCGGGGCGGGCGGCGACGATGATCATCTGACCACCGTGCAGGCCGTTGGTCAGGGCGTCGAGGTCGGCGAAGCCCGTCGGGATGCCCTGCGACATGCCGCCGCGGGACGCGATCGCGTCGATCTCGTCCATCGTCGGCTGGAGCAGGTCCTCGAGGGCGACGTAGTCCTCGGTGGTGCGGCGGTCGGTGACCTCGTAGATCGCGGCCTGCGCTCGGTCGACCACCTCGTCGACGTCCGCGCCCTCGGCACCGTTGTACCCCAGCTGCACGATGCGCGTGCCGGCCTCGACCAGGCGGCGCAGCACCGCCTTCTCGGCCACGATCTCGGCGTAGTAGCCGGCGTTCGCGGCCGTGGGGACCGTCGCGATCAACGTGTGCAGGTACGGCGCGCCGCCCACGCGCAGCAGTTCGCCGCGGCGTTCGAGCTCGGCCGAGATGGTGATCGGGTCGGCGGGTTCGCCGCGGCCGTAGAGGTCGAGGATGCAGTCGTAGATCGCCTGGTGCGCCGGGCGGTAGAAGTCGTTCGGCGCGAGCGCCTCGATGACGTCCGCGATCGCGTCCTTCGACAGCAGCATGCCGCCGAGGACGGACTGCTCCGCCGCGAGGTCCTGGGGCGGCTGACGCTCGAATGCGGGCTCCGCCATGCCCCGGTCGTCCACGAGCGCCACTGCCGAATCACCCCTGCGAAGAGTCGAGAGACGGTGCCTGAGTCCCCTAGTTGTACAGCGAGGCACCGACAATTTCGGGCGGCCACGCTGTGCGATGGCCTTGCCCTGACAGCGACGCTAGAGGGACCCGTCCGGAGCAAGCAAACCAGCGTGTGGATCGCCCTGTGGATAACTGGGGGACAACCTGTGGATGGTTGCTCACAGGGGTCGCGGAGCTGGGGACAACCTGTTGACAACCAGTGGAGTGACAGAAGTAACTGCAGCTCAGTGGCTGTGTACAAGTTGTGGAAAAAGTTGTGCGGCACGCCGTCGGCGTGTCGCGGAAAACACTCTCGTCGGCGTGTCGCGCCCACGGTGAGAAGGTGGTTTATCCACAGGACGTGGACAGAACGACACTGGTCCGAACGAGCGAAAGCGCCACCCACCCGGAGCATTCCGGGTGAGCAGCGCTTCAGCAAATCGAACCGTGGGCGATCCCCACCAACGTGTGGCGGCACTACCGCACGATGCAACGCCATAAGGTCGCCCGCGGGGTCTGCGGGGGTCGCCCCCGCAACAGACACGCGGAGGCGAACTCTGCGAAGCCGCGTTAGCGGCGAGCAGGGCTCGCCCCTCGACGGAGCCCTAGCTACTCGCCCGCAGTCACGACGAGCGGCAGGGCGACGGTGACCTCGGGGTGGAGGCGAACCGTGACCGAGTGCTTGCCCGTGGTCTTGATGTGACCCGGCAGCTCGATGGCGCGCTTGTCCAGGACCGGACCACCGGCGGACTTGACGGCAGCCGCCACGTCCGACGCGGTGACCGAACCGAACAGCTTGGTGCTGCCGGCGGCGGCCTTGGCCTTGAGCGTCACGGAGAGACCCTCGAGCGCGGTCTTGATCTCCTTGGCGTGGTCCAGGTCGCGCACGCGGCGAGTGTCCTGCGCGCGGGTGATGACCTGGATCTGCTTCTGCGCGCCACGGGTCGCGACGATCGCGAGACCACGCGGGAGCAGGTAGTTGCGGCCGTAGCCGTCCTTGACCTCGACGATGTCGCCGGGAGCGCCAAGGCCGGAAACGTCAGCGGTGAGGATGAGCTTCATCGCAGTGTCTCCTTCTCTTAGCGGGCGGTCGAGGTGTAGGGCAGCAGGGCCATCTCACGGGCGTTCTTCACGGCAACAGCGACGTCGCGCTGGTGCTGCGAGCAGTTGCCCGTGACGCGGCGGGCACGGATCTTGCCGCGGTCGGAGATGAACTTGCGGAGCAGCGTCGTGTCCTTGTAGTCGATCAGGGACGCGCTCTTGTCCTTGCAGAAGGCGCAGACCTTCTTCTTGGGCTTGCGCACAGGCGGCTTGGCCATGTGTCTCTAACTCCTGAATACGCGAGGTGTGAAGTACTGGATGACCGGTGCAGTCGGTCTAGAAGGGGGGCTCGTCGGCGAAGCCGCCGCTGGAACCGGCCTGCGGGGCAGAACCCCACGGGTCGTCCGCGGGCGCGCCGCCGCCACCGCCGCGAGACTGCTGACCGCCGCCGCCGCCGAAGCCGCCGCCACCGCCGCCGTCTCCACGGCTGACCTTGTTGACCTTCGCGGTCGCGTAGCGCAGCGAGGGGCCGATCTCGTCGACCTCCAGCTCCACGACAGTGCGCTTCTCGCCTTCCTTCGTGTCGAAGGAACGCTGGCGCAGCCGTCCGGAGACGAGCACTCGCGAACCGCGGGTGAGCGACTCGGCCACGTTCTCGGCGACCTGACGCCACACGTTGCACCGCAGGAACAGCGCTTCGCCGTCCTTCCACTCGCCCGACTGCTTGTCGAACGTGCGGGGCGTGGAGGCGACCGTGAAGCTGGCCACCGCCGCACCGGACTGGGTAAAGCGGAGTTCGGGGTCGGCAGTCAGGTTTCCGACTACCGTGATCGTCGTCTCACCAGCCATGTCTTGGGAGCTCCCCTAATCGAGGTTCGTCAGGCCCTGGCAGCGGCGCGGGCCGCTGACTTGGCAGACTTGGCTTCCGACCGGGCAGCAGCCTTGGCAGCCAACTTGGCGGCCTTGGCGGGCTCACGGCGCAGGACCTTCGTCCGGAGCACCGTCTCCTGCAGACCGAGCTGGCGGTCCAGTTCCTTCACCGCGTCAGGCGTCGAGGTCAGGTCGAGCACCGCGTAGATGCCCTCGCTGCTCTTGTTGATCTCGAAGCTCAACCGGCGCTTGCCCCACACCTCGACCTTCTCAACGTTTCCGCCCGTGGTGCGGATGACGTTGAGGAACGTGTCGAGAGACGGCGCGATCGTGCGCTCGTCGAGACTGGGGTCGAGGATGACCATCACTTCGTAATGACGCATGAGGACCACTCACCTCCTGTGGACTCGCGGCCACGGGCTTTCCGTGGCAGGAGGGTCGTCGCGTCAGCAACTGACAAAGGTTAACAGAGCGCGTCCGGCGACTACGCAGGGGTGCGGCGCAGCGCCCAGGTCCGCACCAGCGCGCCCGTCACCAGGGCGAGCATCAGCACCGCGACCAGCACCGGGGCACCGACGCCGCCGGGACCGCTGAGCCTGGGCAACGCCGTGGCGCGACCGGCGGCCTGCACCAGATCGCCCTCGACGCCGGTCCCGTTGGACGCGCGGGGTACCTGCGAGCCGTACCGCACACCGGGCGACGGTGAGTACAGGCCGGGCATCGCGAACGGCAGCGAGCCGTAGCTGAACAGCGGCACGCGACCGAAGTTCGAGCCGATCGGGTAGAGCGAGAAGTCGCGGTTGCTCGGGGCGCCGGCACCCACGCCGGGGACGCCGGGAGCACCCGGCTGCGTGCCGGGCTGACCGGGCGGCGTGCCCGGCTGGGGCTGCTGACCAGGCGGTTTCGGCGCTCCCGGAATGATTCCCCCGACGGCCTGCTGGGAGGCGTCACCGACCGCCTTGGCGCCGTCCTGAACGGGCGCGGCGACCTGGTTGACGCCGACGACGGTCAGCTGGCAACCCGCCGTGAGCGTGGTGCGCAGGTTCTTGTCGATGGCCCCGAGGACGGGGCCCAGCAAGGGGAGTTTCTGCAGTTCCGGCATGACCGCGTTGGCGATCGTGCCGCCGCTGATGGTTGTCGTACCTACCTGTATCGCACCGATTGGAACGGGCTTGGCCTGCGCAAACGCCGGCTGAAGACCCTTGACGATCTCAGGGCCGAGAAGCGGCACGGCGCGAACGAGGTCCGTCACAGGCTGGAGCACTGCGCCAAGACTCAGAGAGACGGGGGTGCCGGGCGCGCCCTGCACGGTGGTGGCGCAACTGCCGACCACGATGGGATCGGCCGCGTGCGCGACCCCGCCCACCGACGCGGACGCCAGGGCCAGCAACGCCGTGGCGGCGACGCTCAACAGCCTCATGCGAACCCCTTTCCTACTCTCTAGTAACGACCGTAGGTCCTGGTGGTGACGTAGACCATCCCCAGTTTTTCCAATTACTCCTATCGGCGGCGGCTGCGATGGCGTTATGGACGCCGACTACCCTCCTGCGTATGCGCATCGGGGCCCATGTACGCGACGACGACCCGGTCGGCGCCGCGGCCGAACGCGGGGCCGAGGTCGTCCAGTTCTTCCTCTCGGATCCCCAGGGCTGGAAGAAGCCGAAACCTCATCCGCAGGCGGAAGCCCTGCTCGCGTCCGATCTCGAGGTGTTCGTCCACGCCCCGTACCTGATCAACATCGCGTCGCTGAACAACAAGATCCGGATTCCGTCCAGGAAGAACGTGATCCAGCACGCGGAGGCCGCCGCGACCGTCGGCGCCCAGGGCCTGATCGTGCACGGCGGCCACGTCACCAAGGGCGAGGACCCGGCCGAGGGCTTCGCGAACTGGCGCAAGTTCTTCGAGCGCCAGGTCGCCGAGGGCGGCTTCGCGGTCCCGGTCCTGATCGAGAACACCGCGGGCGGCGACGGCGCCATGGCCCGCACGTTCGACTCCCTCAAGCTCCTCTGGGACGCGGTCGGCGAGTTCGGCGCGGGCTTCTGCCTGGACACCTGCCACGCGTTCGCCGCCGGTGAGGACCTGGTCGGCATCGTCGACCGGGTGAAAGCCATCACCGGCCGGATCGACCTCGTGCACCTCAACAGCTCGCGCGACGAGTTCGGCTCCTCTCGCGATCGGCACGACAACATCAAGACTGGCACCATCGACGCCGACCAGCTGGCGGCCGTGGTCGCCAGCGCCGGATGTCCCGTCGTGGTGGAGACACCGGACGAGGGCCAGGCCGACGACATCGCCTTCCTGCGCGACCACGCCGGCCGGTGAACACCGTGCACGAGGTGGTGAGCGTGACGCCCGAGCGAGGCGACTCCGGGCGGTTCACGACCCGCTTCGGCAAGCCCGCCGCTGTCGTGCTCGTGCTCCTGTGCGGGCTCACGCTGCTGCTGGGCTTCATCAACAAGGACCGCTGCACCGGTCCCGCGTTCGACCAGTGGGGCCGCACGCAGCCCGACTACGACGAACGCAACAAGCAGGACGTCTGCTACTCCGACATCCAGCACCTCTGGATCGGTCGCGACATCGACCGGCACGTCTTCCCGTACGTCGACGGCAACATCAACGACAAGGGTGTCCTCATCGGGGGCACGGTCGAGTACCCGGTGCTCTCCGGCCTGCTCATCTGGGCGGGCGCGATCTTCGCGCACAACGACGCGGAGTACCTGCTCTACTCGTCGCTGCTGATGGCGCCGTTCGGCCTGCTCACGGGCTGGCTGCTGGGCAAGCTCGCCCGGTGGCGCGCGTTGCTGTGGGCGATCGGGCCACCGCTGATCCTCTACGCGTTCCACAACTGGGACCTGCCCGTCGTGCTCTGCTCGGTCGCGGCGGTCTTCGTGGTGCACCGCTGGAACCGGCCGCTGGTCGAAAGAGCCGTGGTGGCCTCCGTGCTGCTGGGGCTCGGGTTCGCGTTCAAGGTCTACCCGGCGGCCTTCGTGCTGCCGCTGATGCTCTTCGTCGCCACCGGTGGCTGGCGCGGCCAGGAGATGCCTGACGGCAAGAAAGTCGACGTCGCCGGCGCGGTCAAGGTCGGTCTCGCCTCGATCATCACGGTCGTGCTGGTCAACCTGCCGTTCGCGATCGCGGGCTATGACGGCTGGGCGGCGTCGTTCGAGTTCCAGCAGCTGCGCCGGGTCGACATCACGACGAACTCGATCTGGTACTGGGGTCTGCGGCCGTTCATCGGCGACGACGCGATGCAGTCGCTGGTCGGGGTCCTCTCGCCGATCGCGATCCTGCTGTCGTTCGGGATCGCCGCGGGCTACGGCTGGATGCGGTTCCGGCGCGAGGGCAGCTACCCGTGGATCGCGGTGTCCGGCGCGATGCTGTGCGGTTTCATGCTGCTGCACAAGGTCCACTCGCCGCAGTACACGCTGTGGCTGGTGCCGTTCCTGGTGCTGCTGCGCGTGCGGCTGGTGTGGGCCTTCGCGTACTTCGTGGTCGACCTGGCCATGGGCATCGGCATCTTCCGCTGGTTCTGGGCGATCGAGTTCGGGCAGCCCGCCGGCATCTACGACAGCTTCTCCGCGCAGGCCGTGATGATCGGCGTGTGGGGCCGGGCCGCGCTGCTCCTGGCGCTGTTCGTGGTGTTCCTCAAGTCCCGGGACGTCACCGAGGACGACCACGAAGATCTGAAGTTCCTCCGCGGGGCTGTAGCAACCAGGGCCTGATCCGCCGCAGACTTCACCCGTGAGGGTGATCATCGTGCTGGCGTTGCTGCTGGCCTGCGGTGCCTCCGGCGTGCCCGTGCGGTCGGAGGTGATCCGCTGGCTGCCCGTGTGGCAGGCCGTGCCGACGCTCTCCGGTGCCGTGCCGGATCCGAGCGTGCGCACGACGGTCGACCTCGCGGCGGGCGGCACCTCGGTCCGGGTGCGCCTGTCGAACCTGATGGGCACCAGGCCGGTCCGCGTCGAGCAGGTGACCGTCACCGCGGACGGCGAGACGCGGCAGCTCACGTTCGGCCGTTCCCGCGCCGTCACGATCAGGGCCCGTGCCGAGGTCTACAGCGACGCCGTGCAGCTCAGGACCACCAAGACGCTGGACGTCAGCACGTACTCCCCCGCCGGCACGCCGTGCCAGGCCCGTGCGCACCGCACGATCACGTCGACGCGTGACCGGATCTGCCTCGTCTCGGCCGTCGAGGTCGCGGGCTTCACGGCGCCGGGTGCGGTGGTGATGTTCGGCGACTCGATCACCGAGGGCTTCCACGAGAACACCTGGCCGTCGTTGGTGCAGAGCGACTACGCGGTCCTGAACGCGGGCATCAACGGCAACGGCGTGGTGCTGGGCAACGCGCCGATGGTCACCCGTGTGGACCGGGACGTCCTGTACAGCAAGGAAGTCCGCAAGGTCGTGCTGCTCGGCGGCATCAACGACATCCAGAGCGGTGTCAACGCCGAGAACGTCATCGCCGGCATCCGCACGATCCAGCTGCGGTGTCAGAACAAGGGCGTGGAGTTCCACGTCGGCACCATCACGCCGTGGCGCGGCTGGTTCGCGTGGACAGAGGAGAGGGAACAGCAGCGCCAGAAGGTGAACGCGTGGATCCGCGCCACCTTCCCCGCCGCCATCGACTTCGACGAGGCCGTGCGCGACCCCGCCGATCCGCTCAGACTGCGTCCGGAGTTCGACTCCGGTGATCACCTGCATCCGAACGGGACCGCATTCGGTGCAATGGCTCGCCTCGTACGGGTTTGACCAGCCGGCGGTCCGGCGCGTCGGCCAGCACGCCCGCCAACGGGTCGTCGTCGCCCGCCATCCGCACGAGGTCGCGCTCCGGGTGGTAGATCTCCTTGAGGATCATCACGCACAACGCGATGACGGCGGCGTCACGCAGCAGCACGGCGCCGAGGAACCAGTCGATCGGCAGACCCTTGTTGTCCGTGCCGAGGTAGAAGTACATGCGCGGCACCCACACCAGCGCGTCGACCGTCATCCACGCCAGCAGCAACTTCCAGCGCGGCAACGCGAGCACCGCCAGCGGCACCAGCCACAACGAGTACTGCGGGCTCCACACCTTGTTCGTCAGCAGGAACGCCGCCACGACCAGGAACCCGAGCTGCGCGAGGCGGGGCCTCGTCGGTGCCGAGAGGGCCACGTAGGCGATGCCGGCGCAACAGACGAGGAACAGCACCATGCTGACCGTGTTGAGGACCGTCGGCGGTTGCCCCTGCGTCAGCCCGGGGTCGAAGCCCGGCCAGCCCGTCCACTGCACGAGCACGTTGTAGAGCGTGTCCGGGTCGGCGTTGCGTTCGGTGTTGAGGCGGAAGAACTCTCTCCAGCCCGTCTGCGATGCCGGGTTCAGCGCGATCGGCGCGTTGACGAGCGCCCACGCGCCTATGGCCGCCGCGGTGGTGGTGAGGCCCACCTTGATCCTGTTGGACCGCCAGCACAACAAGAGCAACGGCCCGAGCAGGAACAACGGATAGAGCTTCGCCGCACCACCGAGCCCCAGCAGCACACCGGCGAGCACAGGTTTCTTCCGCGCCCACGCCAGCAGTCCGGCCGTGGCGAACGCCGTCGCGATGGTGTCGAAGTTCGTGAACGCGTGCACGATGACCAGCGGAGACACCGCGACGATCGCCGCGTCCCAGGTGCGCCGCCGGGCGATCCGGGCGACCGAGAACACCGTCACCAGCCAGGCCACGGCCAGCCAGAACGCGGTGACGTTGAAGAACACGACCACCGTCATGGGCATCCCCGGCACGAGCGCCACGAGACCCTGCGCCACGCGGGCGTTGAGCCACATGAACAGCCCGGTGACCACGGGGTACTCCATGTACCGGACGTGCTCGGTCGGCTTGCCCTCATCGTCCTTCCACGAGGTGATGTACGGGAAGGAACCGCGCTGGTCGAGGCGTTCCGCGGTGTAGAGCGGCACCGTGTCGGAGTAGCAGAGCGCGGTGAACTGCTTGCTGCCCCGCCAGTCGAGTTGCACGACGCCCTTGTCGTCCACGTACTGCTGGATGCACGGCGACTTCTGCACCCAGCCCAGCAGCAACGTGACCACGGCGAGCATCAGGACGACCCGCAGCGCCGTCCAGAAGTAGTTCCGGCCGACCTGCGCGTGCTTGCCGAGCGGACCGCCGAACGGTCTGCTCAGACCGCGGGCGAGCGACTCGGTCCAGGTGGGTGCGACGCGCTCTTCGCGGGTGAGCGAGTCGGTCTCCTCGGCGAGGTCGGACTCGGACGCCTCGGCGGGAAGCTCGGCAGGGCTGCTGGGCACGGGGCGGATGTTACGGCCAAGACCGTTTCGCCGTGGTCAACATCCCAGGTAACGCACAAAGCGAAGGGGCCCGGTGCGTGTGCACCGGGCCCCTTCGCGGGTCAGCCACCTGGTCGAGGTCGACCGCTGGTGGACGTCTCGGGATCGTCGGACGGGTCGGGGCAGTTGATCCCCGGGATGCAACCGGGGTTCTGCTTCGTGGTCGTCGTCGGCTTACCCGGATCCGTGGTCGTCACCGGCGGGTTGTTGCTCGACGGCGTGCTGTTGGTGGACGGCGTCGTCGGCGGATCGGACTTCTTCGGCGGGTTGAAGTTGCCCAGGGGGACCGGCTTCGGGAACGCTTCCTTCTGCGCGCCAGCGAGGGCGCCGTCCATGAACTTCTTCCACATCAGGCCGGGAAGACCGGAGCCGAAGACCGGGTTGCCCCTGGCGTCCCTGATGGCCACGTTGCCCGCGTCCTTGCCGACCCACACGGAGGCGGAGAGTTGCGGCGTGTAGCCGACCATCCAGGCCTTCGAGTTCTGGTCGCGGCTGCCCGCGAGCTCGTGCGTACCGGTCTTGCCGGCGCACGGACGGGCGTTGGCGCACGCGATCGCCCCTGACGGGATCTCCTTCAACGTCTCCGTGACGTTGTCGGCGATGTCGCGGCTCTTCGTCTCCACCGGGTCGAACGCCGGAACGGGCTGGTCGACGTGCTGGTAGAGCATCTCGCCGGTCGGGCCCACGATCTTCGTGACGAAGAACGGGGCGCGGTACACACCGCGGGCCGCGAACGTCGCGAACGCCGAGGCCATGTCGAACGGCCGCACCTGGGCGCTGTCGGCACCGATGGCGATACCGGCGGTGGGCGCGTTGCCGCCCTCACCGACCAGCGTCTGCTTCGCCTGGCCGCCGACCATCACGGTCTTCGGGATGCCGGCCGCGTGTGCCGCGTCCGCCACGGCCTTCGTGCCCGTGCCCTGGGGGCCCGCCACCATCTCGTAGAAGACGGTGTTGAGGGACTCCTTCATGGCCTGCTTGGTCGTGCATTCCTTGCCGCACTGGGTGTTGCTGGCGTTGCGGATCTCGACGCCGGCGATCTTGCGAGGCGTGGCGTCGTAGGTGTCGCCGATGCCCTTGCCGCGCTTCAGGTCGGCCACCAGGTCGAACGGCTTGAACGACGAGCCTGCCTCCTGGACCGTGCCCTTGGCGTAGTCGATGCCCTTGAGGCCGTCCTTGCCGGGGTAGTAGGCCCTGACCGCGCCGGACTGCGGTTCGATCGCGCTGAGCGACGTGCGCAGGTCGGGGTCCTGGTTGGCCATCACCGAGTTCACGGCGTCGAGCGCGGCCTGCTGCATCTTCGGGTCGATCGTCGTGGTGACGGTGACGCCGACCTTCTGGGCCTTCTCCATGGTGAGACCGACGAGCTCGCTGTCGATCTCGTTCTGGACCTGCTGGCTGACGCGGGCGAGCGGGCCGTCGAGGCTCGCGGGCTGCGTCTGCTCGAACGGCAGCGGCTTCGGGTACTGGCGGGCGTCGTAGTCGGCCTGGCTGATCCAGCCCTTCTGGCGCATCTGGTCCATCACGAACTCCCAGCGCTTCTTCGCGTGCTCCTCGTCCTCCGACCAGGAGGGGATCTGGATCATGCCCGCGATGAAAGCGGCCTCGGAAGGAGTGAGGTCCTTCATCGGCTTGTTGTAGTAGACCTGCGCCGCGGCCTTCATGCCGTTCGCACCACGACCGAAGTACACGGTGTTCATGTACGCGGTGAGGATCGTGTTGTGGTCCGACTCGTTGCTCATCTTGTAGGCCTTGACGAGCTCTTTGAACTTACGAGTCAGCGTCGCGTCCTCTTGACCGGTCGCCTTCTTGATGTACTGCTGCGTCAGACCGGAACCACCGGAACTGCCGCCGGTCGCCTGAAGCCAGACGGCGCGGGCGATGGCCTTCACGTCGAAGCCGGGGTTGTCGTAGAAGCCCGCGTCCTCCGCGGCCATGACGGCCTGCTTGACGGAGTCCGGGAGCTCCTCGTACGTGAGCAGCGTGCGGTTCTGGCCGGGCGAGGTGATCTTGCCCATCTCGGTGCCGTCCGAGTAGAGCAGGGTGATCGTCTTGTCCTGGTCGGCGGCGATGTCGTTCGGCCGGGGCCAGTCGACGAGCGGGTACGCGACCGCGATGGCGATCACCGGACCCAGGAGCATCAGGCCGATCGAGACGAACGCGGCGATCCGGACACGCTTCCAGATCTTCTTCTTGCGCAGACGACGCTCCTCCTCTTCGGTGAGCTCCGGCTCGTCGTCGTAGTACTCGTCCTCGTCGTCGTCCATGCCGGCCATGAGGAACTCGTCGTCGGGCTCGCGGTGGGTGATGAGCTCGGGCTCGCGCTGCGTCGTCGGACGGTTGACCGGCGGCATCTGCGTGGTGCGCTCTTCACCGGGCTTGCGCGGGGGCACGCCGGGACGGCCGGGGCCGCCGGGACCACCCTGCGGGCCTCCGGGACCGCCTGGTCCACCGGGGCGGCGGGCGCCGGGGGGCGGGGCGATGGGCATGCCACCGGGAGGCGTCGGCGGGCGGTTGCCCGGACCACCGGGACCACCCGGACCGCCCTGCGGGCCGCCGGGACCGCTCATGGGCCCCTGCGGACGCCCGGGCGCACCCTGAGGCCCGCCCTGCGGACCGCCTGGTCCGTTCGGGCGGCGTGGGGGCTGCTGCTGTGGGAAACCACCAGGTGGCGTGCCACCCTGGGGAGGGCGCGCGAAACCACCGGGTGGGGTACCCGGTCGTGGCTGATTCGGGACATCGCGCCTCGTGCCGCCGCCGTCCGGGTCGTCCCCGGTCGGCCACTGCGGCTCGCCTCCGCGCTGCCGGTCATCATGCTGGTCGTTCACGTGAAAAGGCCTCCCAGACCGGCGTGCATCAGCACACGGTTCGGTGGTCGTACTTCATTCGGAGCAGTGTCACCTGTGGGTCATTCCGCCGCAGTCCTCCTGCGTGGCTTTTCCAGCCCACGCTTCCCCAGGACGTATGACTGCACCAGGTGGTTCCAACTGCACGTGCGGCAAACTTCAACTAGGTACACGGAGAACTCGTCGAAGAGGTTCGCCATCTTCACCAGTTCTTCAGGCGTGCGCGCCGAGCCGGCCGCGTGCTTGAGCTCGTCACCGTAGACCCACGACACGTGGGTGAGCGGTTCCTTGCGGCACACCGGACAAGGCACTTGGGTCGCCGTCCCGTGGAACTTCGCAGCTCGCAGCAGGTACGGGTTCGCGTCGCAGACCTCCATGGTGCCCGTCCGACCGGCATAGACCTCCGCCAGCAGCGCACGGCGCTGCAGCGAGTAGTCCACCACCTGTCGTTGGGTCAACACGTGACAAGAGTACGTGCCGGGCGCTTTCCGATGATGGGCCGTTCAGGGCAGCAGGACCCGGCGCGGTATCACGGTGTGCCACATCCCACAGTTGAAAGGGACCATCGATGTATCGAGCCGATATAATCACCTCACCTATCGGTGCAGGTGCGAGGAGGTGACTCGTGTTCGAGTTCGCGCTGCTCGGCCTGCTGCACGAGGCGCCCATGCACGGCTACGAGCTGCGCAAGCGCTTGCATGACCTGCTCGGAGCGTTTCGAGCGTTCTCCTACGGATCGCTGTACCCAACACTGCGGCGACTCCAGAGGGCGGGCCTGATCGTGGAGGAGGGGCCGGAGGAATCGGCTCTTTCTTGGGGACGTCGGGCTCGCAAGGTCTACGAGCTCACGCCGGAAGGCAAGGAGCGGTTCGCCGATCTCCTGGCCAACGCGGGGCCGCAGACCTGGGACGACGACTCGTTCGGAGTCCACCTGGCGTTCTTCTCGCGCACGCCGGCCGACGTCAGGATGCGCATCCTGGAAGGCCGTCGGCGGTGTGTCGAAGAACGCAGGGAAGGGCTTCGCGAGCGGCTCACGCGCACGGGCGAGCAGATCGACCGCTACACCCGTGAGCTGCACAGCCAGGGCCTGGAAAGCACGGAGCGCGAGGTGCGGTGGCTCAACGAGCTCATCGCGCACGAGAAGTCCGAGCAGGACGAGTAGCACTTCACTGTTGATCAAGGAGGACTCGGCAATGGGCGAAAACCGCCGCACCGTTCGAGTGGCCATCGTCGGGGTGGGCAACTGCGCGGCGTCGCTCGTGCAGGGCGTCCACTACTACCGGGACGCCGACCCGAGCACCCGCGTGCCCGGTCTCATGCACGTGCAGTTCGGTGACTACCACGTGCGCGATGTCGAGTTCGTCGCAGCGTTCGACGTGGACGCGAAGAAGGTCGGTGTCGACCTCTCGGAGGCCATCGGGGCCAGCGAGAACAACACGATCAAGATCGCGGACGTGCCGCCGCTCGGCGTCGTCGTGCAGCGCGGGCACACCTACGACGGTCTCGGGAAGTTCTACCGGGAGACGATCGAGGAGTCCGACTCCGAGCCCGTCGACGTGGTCGCCGCGTTGCGCGAGGCCGAGGTCGACGTGCTGGTCTCGTACCTGCCGGTGGGTTCCGAGGACGCGGACCGCTTCTACGCCCAGTGCGCCATCGACGCCGGTGTCGGCTTCGTCAACGCCCTGCCGGTCTTCATCGCGTCGGACCCGGAATGGGCGGAGAAGTTCCGCGCGGCCGGTGTCCCGATCGTCGGTGACGACATCAAGTCCCAGGTCGGCGCCACCATCACGCACCGCGTGCTGGCGAAGCTGTTCGAGGACCGCGGTGTCCAGCTCGACCGCACCATGCAGCTGAACGTCGGCGGCAACATGGACTTCCTGAACATGAAGGAACTGGAGCGACTGGAGTCCAAGAAGGTCTCCAAGACCCAGGCCGTCACGTCCCAGGTGGACCGCGAGATGGGCAAGCGCAACGTCCACATCGGTCCGTCGGACTACGTGGCGTGGCTCGACGACCGCAAGTGGGCCTACGTGCGTCTCGAGGGCCGTGCCTTCGGCGACGTGCCGCTGAACCTCGAGTACAAGCTGGAGGTCTGGGACTCCCCGAACTCCGCGGGCATCATCATCGACGCGGTCCGCGCGGCGAAGATCGCCCTCGACCGGGGCATCGGCGGCCCGATCCTCTCGGCGTCGTCGTACTTCATGAAGTCCCCGCCCGTGCAGTACTCGGACTCCGAGGCCCACGAGGCCGTCGAGAAGTTCATCCGCGGCGAGGTGTGATGACGAGGGGCCGCTCACGAGCGGCCCCTTCTCTCATCGCTTCGAGAGCCGGAGTTTCTGCCAGCTGCCGTCCGCGGTCCACCCACCGTCGACGGGCAGCGCGACACCGTTGATGTACCGCGCGTTGTCGCTCGCCAGGAACCGCACGGCCTGTGCGATGTCATCGGGCGCAGCGAACCGCCCCATGGGCACGTGCTCGGTGATGTCCTCGTCGACGTAATAACCGCCGGCCTGCGACTCGACGTCCATCTCGGTCTTGACCCAGCCGGGACACACGGCGTTGACCCTGATCCCCCGCCCGCCCCACTCGACGGCGAGCGTGCGCGTCAACCCGATCAGCCCGTGCTTCGTCGTGTTGTACGCGGCCCGGTCCGCCACCCCCTGCAGCCCGGCGACGGACGCGATGTTGACGATGCTGCCGGAGCCCTGGGCCAGCATGACCCTGCCCAGCGCCTGAGTGAGCAGGAACGGCCCGGTCAGGTTGACCGCCATGACCCGTTCCCACTGCTCGAGGCTGGTGTCCTCGAACGGCACGATGCCGGCGATCCCGGCGTTGTTGACCAGCACGTCGACCCTGCGGTGAGTGCTCATGACGTGCTCGGTGAGCCGTTGGACGTCCGCGGCGCTGGCCACGTTGCCGACGATCCCGTCCTTGCTCTCCTGCAGGTCGAAGCCGACGACGGCGAACCCGTCCTCGCGGAGCACGTCGGCGATCCGCAGCCCCATGCCCTGCGCTGTGCCGGTGACCACGGCAACTCGTTGCGTCATACCGGCCACGCTAGGCAGAGGTGGCCCTTCCGGCACAGTCACGTTCGTGTGTTCGGAGTCTCAGCGAAAGTGCTGCTTCCGCTAGGTTCGCCCGGTGCGCACGCTGCTCGTCGCCCTCCCCGGCCTGGTCCTCGCCGGCATCGGCCTGACCCACCCGCACTACTTGGACGCGTCGACCGCCCAGTGGTGGCGGGACATGCACGTCATCCTGGCGGTGATCTTCCCGCTGCTCGGTGCGGCGCAATGGGTCCTGCTCGACGGCAGCCCGCGCTACGTCCGCTACCCGGCCCGCGCGGCCGCGTTCGGCTACGTCGTCTTCTACGGCGCGCTGGACGCGTTGGCGGGCATCGGTGGTGGCGCGCTCGCCATCGCCAACGGCGGCAGGTCGGCCACCGACGCGCCCATCTTCAAGATCGGCAACCAGCTCGGAACCGTTGGCGCGTGGTGCTTCTTCGCGGCCAGCCTCGCGATCGTGGTGTGCGCGCTGCTCAAGGACCGCCTCAAGGCGATCCCGGGCGCGGTCTTCCTCACGCTCGGCAGCTATCTGTTCCTCAGCAGCCACATCTACTGGCCGAAGGGCGTGATCGCCTGCACCTGCATCGCGATCGGCATGGCCGCGATCAGCTACGCCAGCGCGTCGGGCAGGTCGGTGATCGAGGACAGCACCCGCACCTGAGCCAGCACGTCGGCGGCAGGCGGGAAGTGCGGGTTCGGCACGGCGAACACGGTCATGCCGGCGGCCAGCGCGGCCTTCAGGCCGTTGGTCGAATCCTCGACGGCGTAACAGGAGTCAGCCGAGACCCCGAGCTGCGCGGCCGCCGCGAGGTAGACGTCCGGTGAGGGCTTTCCGGCGGCGCACGACTCCGACGACACGGCGACGGGCACGTGCAGGCCCGTCGCGTCCAGGAACGCCTTGATCAGCACGGCCGGTGCGGACGAGGCGATCGCCACCGGGAACCGCGACGAGACGAGACGTACCGTCTCGTCGGCGCCCGGGATGAGCGGGAGGTGCGCGGCGTAGGCCTTCTCCATCTCGGCGATCACGCCGGCGGACGCCTCGGCCGGCGTCAACTGGACGCCCAACGACACCAGGTACGCGCCCCACTCCGGTGTCGACATCCCCTGCATGGCACGGGTCGCCTCAGGAGTCCACGTGCCGCCGTGGGCGGCGGCGAACGCCTGGCGCACCTCGTCCCACACCTGCTCGGAGTCGATCAGCACGCCGTCGAGGTCGAAGATCACCGCATCCACGCCGGCCACCGTACCCTGTGGCGCACGATACTTCGCTATGCTAATCAAAATCGGTTAGGCTAGCTAAGTGAATTTCAAGGCTCAGCCCAAACAGGTGTGGATCACGGCATTCGCCGCCGTGATCGCCTTCATGGGGATCGGGCTCGTGGACCCGATCCTGCTGTCCATCGCAGAGGGTCTGCACGCAACACCCGCGCAGGTCACCCTGCTGTTCTCCTCCTACCTCGGCGTCCAGGTCGTGGCGATGCTCTTCACGGGCGCTGCGACGGCGCGGTTCGGGGCCAAGCGCACGCTCGTCGGTGGGCTCGCGCTGATCGTCGTCGCCACGCTGGCCTGTGCCGCGGCGGGCAGCATCGGTCAGCTCGTCGGACTGCGGGCCGTGTGGGGGCTCGGCAACGCGTTCTTCATCGCCACCGCGCTCAGCGTCATCGTCGGCGCCGCCAGTGGCGGGCAGAAGGCCGCGATCCTGCTCTACGAGGCCGCGCTCGGTCTCGGGCTGAGCGTCGGGCCGCTCCTCGGGGCTTTGCTCGGCAGCTTCTCGTGGCGCGGGCCGTTCCTCGGGACGGCGATCCTCATGGCGGCGGCACTGATCCTTTGTGCAACGTTCCTGGCCAAGGACTCGCACGAAGAACGTCCGAGGATCAGCCTGCTCGACCCGCTCAAGTCGCTCAGGAACCCCACCCTGTTGCGCACGTCGGTCGGAGCGGCGCTCTACACGGCCGCGTTCTTCACAGTTCTCGCCTGGTCGCCGTTCGTCCTGCAATGGGGTGCCGTCGAGATCGGACTGATCTTCTTCGGCTGGGGCGTCTGCGTCGCCGTGTCGAGTGTTTTCCTCGCGCCGCGACTCGCTGACCGTGTCGGTGAGAAGACCGCAATCATCGGATCTGTGCTGGCCTTTGCCGTGCTGATGCTGCTGATGGCGGTGCCCGCCAAGCCGCTGCTGGTGGTCGCGGTCATCGTGAGCGGGCTGGTAAGCGGCCTGCTCAACACGTTGTTCACCGGCACCGCGATGAGCGTCAGCGACGCGCCGCGGCCGGTGGCGAGCGCCGGGTACAACTTCCTGCGGTGGCTGGGCGGCGCCTTGGCCGCGACCTTCGTCAGTCACCTGGCCCAGCCGTTTGTCGTCGCGGCGGTCCTCTGTCTCGTCGCCGCCGGGCTGCTGACGTTCAACAGGACGGACACAAGGGACGTTCCGTCCGAAGCTGTGCTCGCGGGTGAACAACTTGTGGGTTAACAAAGCATGAACGGACGCCTACGGTCGGTTGCGGTTCCCGAACCGACCGTAGGAGGCCACCACCATGATTCCTCTGCCGCTCGTCAACCACCGCGTCGGCAGAGCCGCGGTGACGTGCGAGTACCGCTGTGGGGACGCGTGCTTCCACGACGTTCCGAACACTTCGGACAACCCGTACTTCGGTGACCTGGTCAGCCGGCGCACCGCGCTCAAGGCCGGCGCAGTCGTCGCGGCCGCCGCGACCATCGCCGCCCCGGCCACCGCGGCAGCCGCCGCCGAACCCCAGCAGTCCCAGGGTCGCCCACCCAGGGGACTCGACTTCAAGCCCGTCGCGGTCAACACCAAGGACGAGGTCGTCGTGCCCGAGGGGTACGAGCAGGGGATCGTGATCCGCTGGGGCGACCCGCTCTTCCCCGGCGTCCCCGAGTTCGACTTCGACAACCAGACCGCCGCGAAGCAGGCCAAGCAGTTCGGCTTCAACTGCGACTTCGCCGCCATCCTGCCGCTGGACCCGTTGGACCTGACCGGGATCATGGTCACGAACCACGAGTACACCAGCGAGACGTTCATGTTCCGCGGCTACGACCCGAACAACCCCACCGAGGAGCAGGTGAAGATCGGCTGGGCCGCGCACGGCCTGTCGGTGTTCATGATCAAGCGCTCGCTGTTCTCCGGCCACTACAAGGCGAAGTTCAGCAAGTACAACCGCCGCATCACCCTCCACACGCCGTTCGAGGTCCGTGGTCCCGCGGCGGGCAGCGACCTGCTGAAGACCTCCGTCGACCCCACCGGCAAGAGGGTCCTCGGCACGATCAACAACTGCGCCGGCGGCGTCACCCCGTGGGGCACGATCCTGTCCGGCGAGGAGAACTTCAACCAGTACTTCGGCAACGCAGCCGGCCGCAACGACCCGAGGCTCACCAGGTACGGCGTCACGGGAACCGCGACCACGCGCAAGTGGGAGCGCTTCGACAAGCGCTGGGACCTTGCCCAGGAACCCAACGAGGTCAACAGGTTCGGCTGGGTCATCGAGCTCGACCCCAACGACCCGGACTCCACGCCGATCAAGCACACGCACCTCGGCCGCTTCAAGCACGAGACCGCGAACATCCGCGTCGCCGACGACGGCCGCATCGTCGCGTACTCCGGTGACGACGAGCGGTTCGAGTACATCTACAAGTTCATCTCCAACGGGAAGATGAAGCGCGGCAACAGCAAGGCCGCGCGCCGCCACAACATGACGCTGCTCGACGACGGCACGCTCTACGTGGGCCGCTTCAAGGGCGACAGCCCGGTGTCCGAGATCGACGGCACCGGAAAGCTGCCCAGCGACGGCAAGTTCGACGGCACCGGCGAGTGGATCCCGCTGGCGGCGGGCAAGAAGTCGTTCGTGCCGGGCATGACCGCCGAGGAGGTCTACGTCTTCACGCGGATCGCCGCGGACAAGGTCGGCGCCACGAAGATGGACCGTCCCGAGGACATCCAGTGTCACCCGCGCACCGGCACGGTCTACTGCGCGCTCAGCAACAACGTCGAGCGCGGCGTCACCGCCGGCAAGGAAGGCGCGACCGAGCCGAACCCGCGGATCAACAACCGGCACGGGCAGGTGCTGGAGTTGACCGAACGCCGGGGCGACGCGCTCGCGCTGACGTTCAACTGGGGCCTGTTCCTGGTCTGCGGCTTCCCCGAGGACCCGAACACCTACTTCGGCGGCTACGACAAGTCGCAGGTCAGCCCGATCTCCAGTCCGGACAACGTCGCGTTCGACCGGCACGGCAACCTGTGGATCTCCACGGACGCCGACGGCAAGCTCGACGGGCTGAACGACGGCCTCTACGGCGTGCCGCTGGAAGGCCCCGAACGCGGTCACCTCAAGCTGTTCCTCACGGTGCCGCGCGGTGGTGAGACCTGCGGTCCGGTGATCGGCGAGCGGGTGATCACGGTGTGCGTCCAGCACCCCGGCGAGGTGGACGGCGCCAGCGCCGACAAGCCCGCGTCGAACTGGCCGGACCGCGGCACCAGCAGGCCGAGGCCGTCGGTCGTCGCGGTGTGGCGCAAGGGCCGGCGTCAACTCGGTGAGATCGGCTGATCACACCGCGTGCTGTGATCATTCGGGTGTAGGGCGAGTTCGTCTGCCGTTCATCTGCTGGACGGCAGGCGAACTCGTTCGGCTCTTAGGTTCGGCCAGTTCCCACCACTGACCGATCTCGGAGGCCTGCGTGTCCTCACCCACCGATCGTGGCCGTCGCCTGCTGCCCCTGCTCACGGCCAACCACCCGCTCGGGCGTCAGGCCGTCACCTGCGAGTTCCGCTGCGGCAACGCCTGTGCCCACGAGGCGCCCAACACGTCGAAGAACGCGTACTTCGCCGACGTCGTCAAGGAGGTCGTGAGCCGCCGCGGCATGTTGAAGGCCGGTGCGGTCGTCGCGGCCGCCGGCGCCGGTGCGCTCGCGTTCTCCGGTTCCGCCACCGCCGCCCCGGCGCACGCCGAGGCCCGTGGCCACGGCGGCAACGACCCCGGCGGTCTGAACTTCGAGCCGGTGCAGCCCAACACGCTCGACCAGATCAGCGTGCCCAAGGGGTTCCAGCAGGACGTCGTCATCCGCTGGGGTGACGGGGTGCTGGACGACGCGCCGAAGTTCGACTTCGACAACCAGACTCCTGAGGCGCAGGCCAAGCAGTTCGGTTTCAACAACGACTTCTGCGGCCTGGTCCCGGTTCCGGGTTACCACGACAGCTGGCTCATGGTGAGCAACCACGAGTACACGACCGAGTCGTTCATGTTCAAGGACTGGTCGTCCACCACGATCACCGAAAAGCACGCCAAGATCGCGTGGGCCGCGCACGGCCTGTCGGTCGTGATGGTCGACCGCGACCCGCGCACCGGCAAGCTCTTCGTCTGCCCGGACGACAAGAAGAAGTACAACCGCCGCATCACCCTCACCACGCCGTTCGAGGTGAAGGGCCCGGCCGCCGGATCGAAGTTCCTCAAGACCTCCGCCGACCCGACGGGCCGCAGGGTCCTCGGCACGCAGAACAACTGCGCCGGTGGCGTCACGCCGTGGGGCACGATCCTGTCCGGCGAGGAGAACTTCAACCAGTACTTCGCCAACGCGAGCCAGGTCACCGACCCGGACACGAAGGCGAAGTTCGCCCGCTACGGCATCAGCGGCGGCGCGTCCCTGCGGCAGTGGGAGCGCTTCGACAAGCGCTTCGACCTGGCCCAGGAACCCAACGAGGCCAACAGGTTCGGCTGGATCGTCGAGATCGACCCGCTCGACAAGAACTCGACGCCGGTCAAGCACACCGCACTCGGCCGCTTCAAGCACGAGGGCGCGAACGTCATCGTCGCCAAGGACGGTCGCGTGGTCGCGTACATGGGCGACGACGAGCGCTTCGACTACATGTACAAGTTCGTCACCGACGAGAAGATGCAGAAGGGCGGCTCGAAGCGCGCCCGCGAGCACAACAAGCAGTTGCTGGACAAGGGAACGCTCTACGTCGCCAAGTTCACCGGTGACAGCCCGGCCGCCGAGATCGACGGCACCGGCAAGCTGCCCGCCGACGGTGAGTTCGACGGCTCCGGCGAGTGGATCGCGCTGGCGCACAACGACAAGTCGTTCGTGCCCGGCTTCACCGCCGAGGAGGTCTACGTCTTCACGCGCCTGGCCGCGGACAAGGTGGGCGCCACGAAGATGGACCGCCCGGAGGACGTCGAGCCCTCGACGCACAACCGCCGGATCTACGCCGCACTGACCAACAACACCGACCGCGGCAAGGCGGGCAAGGAAGGCCCGACCGAGATCAACCCGCGCAACGGCAACAAGCACGGCCACGTCCTGGAGATCGAGGAGCGCCGCAGCGACAACACGGCGCTGACGTTCTCGTGGAAGCTGCTGCTCGTCTGCGGCGACCCGAAGGACCCCGGCACGTACTTCGGCGGCTACGACAAGTCTCAGGTCAGCGCGATCTCCTGCCCGGACAACGTCGCGTTCGACACGCACGGCAACCTGTGGATCTCCACGGACGGCAACGCGTTGGCGTCCAACGACGGCCTGTTCGCGGTGCCGGTCGAGGGCCCGAAGCGCGGCCAGGTCAAGCAGTTCCTCACCGTCCCCAAGGGCGCGGAGACCTGCGGCCCGGTCATCACCGAGGACTTCGTGCTGGTGTCCGTGCAGCACCCCGGCGAGATCGACGGCGCCTCGGCCAACAACCCGCTCTCGCACTGGCCGGACGGCGGCACCTCGCAGCCGCGGCCGTCCGTCGCGGTGGTGTGGCGCAAGGACCGCAGGAAGATCTGCGACTGATCCGGTGAACCGGTGCGGCCGCCCGTCCGCGGGACGGGTGGCCGCGCAACCAGCTGAGACGGTACTGAACCGGTCCGCATTTCGGTCCGTACGACAGCAGGTGATGAAACGAACTGGCATCGTCCTGGTCGCATCAAGCCTTCTGGGCATCCTCGTCGGAGGCGTGAGCTCCACCGCCGCGCCGACCGAGGCTGCCACGAGCGAGTCCTCCGCGAGGGTCGCACCCGCCGTACAGGTCCCGCCCGGCCACAAGATCGTTCAGCGGCTCCAGGCCAAGGGTGTGCAGACCTACACCTGCACAACGGGGGCCTGGAAGGGCCTCGAACCCGCGGCCACCCTGGCGGACCGCCTCGGCAGGGGGGTCGGACTGCACTCGCGCGGTCCGATCTGGGTCTCCACCGTCGACGGCAGCGCGGTCGAGGCCGCCCCGGTCGACGGCGCCCGCAACGAGGTGCCGGGAGCCGTTCCCGAACTCCTCCTGAAGTCCAAGTCCACCAGGGGTTCCGGTGTCTTCGAGGGCGTCAGCTACGTGCAGCGCCTCAACACCAAGGGCGGCGTCGCACCCGCCGGTAGCTGCACCGAAGGCGCCCAGACCTCCGTCAAGTACGAAGCCCTCTACACCTTCTCCGTGCCCGCCCTCTGAACGAGCGCGACGACTGCCGCCACGACCATCGTGATGCCGACGACCCAGAGGCCGGTCTTCTGGGTCCCGGTGAGGTCGGCCAGGGAACCGGTGACGTAGGGCGCCACGAAGCCGCTCAGGTTGCCCAACGAGTTGATCAACGCGATCCCACCCGCGGCGGCCGCACCGCCGAGGAAGCTCGTGGGAAGTGCCCAGAACGTCGGCAGCGCGGCGCAGACACCGATGGCGCAGACGGAGACCGCGACCATCGCCGCGACGGGGTTGTCGAGGTAGAGCGCGAACGGAATCGCCACCCCGCCCAGCAACATCGGCGCGGCGACGTGCCACTTCCGTTCTCCGGTGCGGTCGCCGTGCCTGGCCCACAGGACCATGGCGACCGCGCCGAGGACGTACGGGATGGCGTTGATCAGCCCGCGCTCGACGATCCCCGCGCCCGGCGCGAGGCCCTTGATGATCGTCGGCAGGAAGAACCCCAGCGTGTACAACCCGTAGACGATCCCGAAGTACACGAAGCTCAACGCCAGGATGCGCGGGTGCGTCAGGGCCTTCTTCAACGGCCAGTGCTCCTGCTGCGGCTCCTCCTCGACGGCCTCGGCGGGCTTGTCCGGCAACCAGAACCACGTCACGAACGCCAGCGCGATCGCCGGCAGCCCCTCGATGAGGAACATCGTGCGCCAGTCCGTCCACTGGATCAGCAACCCGCTGAACGTGGCCCCGAGCGCCGTCGAGATCGGCACCGCCACCATGAACAGCGCGACGATGCGCGCCCGTTCCTTCTGCGGGTACCAGTAGGTCAGGTACAGGATGATCCCCGGGAAGAACCCGGCCTCCGCCACACCCAGCAGGAACCGCAGCACGATCAGCACGGTCCCGTTGGGCACGAACGCCATGGCCGTGGCGACGATCCCCCAGCTGACCATGATCCGCGCGATCCACCGGCGCGCCCCGAACCTGTGCAGCGCCAGGTTGCTCGGCACCTCGAGCAGCAGGTACCCGATGAAGAACACCCCGGACGCGAACCCGAACACCGTCGCCGAGAGCTGGAGTTCCTCCGACATGCCGTTCGGCCCGGCGAACCCGATGTTGACCCGGTCCAGGTAGTTGATGAAGTAGAGCAGGCACAGGTACGGCAGGATCAACTTCCTGGGCACTATGGTCCCCCCATGAGTGATCGTCCGGTCGCCCTCGTCACCGGGGCATCCAGCGGAATCGGCTCGGCCATCGCCAGAAGTCTGGCCCCCACCCACGACCTGCTGCTAGGCGGACGCGACGAGGACTCCCTGTCCGTGCTCGCCGCCGAACTCCCCGGAGCGCGGGCCTGGCCGTTCGACCTGACGAACGTCGCCTCGGCCGACCTGGGTCCGCTCGCCCGCCTCGACGTGATCGTCCACAGCGCCGGCATCGCCCTGCTCGGCCCGTTGGGCGAGGCCTCCCAGGAGGACTGGCGCAGGACCTTCGACGTGAACGTCTTCGCCGTCGCCGAACTGACGAACCTGGTCCTTCCGCAGCTCCGCGCCGCGGGCGGCCACGTGGTGCTGATCAACTCGGGCGCCGGCCTCGCCGCGAACCCCGGCTGGGGCGTCTACGCGGCGTCGAAGTTCGCGCTGCGGGCCTACGCGGACGCCCTGCGCGGCGACGAGCCGGCGTTGCGGGTGACCACGGTCTACCCCGGCCGCACCGCCACGCCGATGCAGCAGGACGTGCGGCGTCAGGAGGGCGGCGAGTACGACCCGTCGCTCTACATCGACCCGGCCTCGGTGGGGCGGGCGGTGGCGTCGGCCGTGCTGGCGACGCCCGACGCCCACATCACCGAGATCAACGTGCGGTCCCGGCCGCACTAGTTGTCCACAGGCTTGTCAACAGCCTGTGGTTACGAGTTGACGCTCCGCAGTCGCTGAGCCACCGCGGTCACCCCGGCCTGCGCTTCGTGGCGGTCCACCCGAGTGGACTCCCCTTCGGCGACCACGTGGTCACCGGCGACCCACACGTCGGTGACCCGGCGCGACCCGGACCCCCACACGAGGTTCGCCAGCAGCTGCGAGTCGGGTGCGTCCAGCCCGGTGGCGAACGCCGGGTCGTCGGCGGCGATGTGCACGACGTCGCCCCAGCGCCCGGCCTCCAGCGTGCCGATGTCGTCGCGTCCGAGCGCGTCGGCACCACCGCGGGTGGCCATCAGCAACGCCTGCGCCGCCCCGAGCACGGTGGCGTCCATCTTCGAGACCCGGGCGAACAGCCCCGCGAGCCGAGCCTCCTCGAACAGGTCCAGGTCGTCGTTGGACGCCGGCCCGTCCGTGCCCAGCCCGACGTTCACCCCGGCGGCCAGCATCTCCGGCACCCTCGCGATCCCCGACGCGAGCTTCGCGTTCGACCCGGGGCAGTGTGCGACACCGACGCCGTACGACGCGTACAGCGCGATGTCGTCGTCGGACAGGTGCACGGAGTGTGCGGACAGCACGCGGCCGCCCAGTACTTCCGAGGCCTTCATCAGCGCCGGCACCGACCCGAACTCGGCGCGTGCGGCCTCGTCCTCGAACGGCGACTCGGCCACGTGCACCATGAACAACGCGCCACGGTCGCGCGCCTCGGCGGCGATCGACGTCAACTGCGGAGCCGACAGCGTGTAGGCGGAGTGCGGCCCGTAGGCCAGTTCGACGCGCTCACCGGGCCCGAACCGCAGGCCGTCGGCGTCGATCCACGCGGAGATCTCGCCGGTCAGCGACTTCCAGTCCATCCCGGGCACGTCGAGGATCGCGCCGCCGAACACCACGCGTGAGCCGGCCGCGAGCACCGAGGACACCAGCTCGGGGCCGTGGAAGTACATCTCGGCGGACGTGGTGACGCCGTGCCGCAGCATCTCGACCGCGCCCAGCAGCATGCCGGTGCCGACGTCGGCCGCGGTCATCTGCGCCTCGTTCGGCCACATCTGCTCCTGCAGCCACCGCAGCAGCGGCAGGTCGGAGCCCAGGCCGCGCAGCACCGTCATCGGGCTGTGCGCGTGGGTGTTGATCAGGCCGGGCAGCAGGATGCCGGAGAGCGACCGGACCTCGCCGTCGAAGGCGGGCGCCTCGGAAGCGGCACCCACGTAGGTGATCCGGCCGTCGACGACGTCCACGACCGCGTCGCGCAACACGGCGCAGGACGGATCGCAGGGCAGGACCACCGGGGCGTGTAGACGCAGTGACATGCGGGGAATCCTGCCATTGTGACGCCAGTCACAAGCATGCATACATCCGGACGGGATGGGAATCCTGATCGTGTCGGGCGCGGGCCGACCCCCAGGGTCCGCCCCGGCCTAAAACTTTTCCCCATCCAAGGGGCCCGTCACGCGTGAGCGACGGGCCCTTTGTGCATCCATGAGCAACCACGGGTAGGACAGGGGCGTCTCAAGATCATGTCGAAGAAGCCGTGCACGTCCAGTGGACAGTTCCGCCGCGCGCAGAAGCCCGCCACCCCCAAGCCGCCGACCCGGCGCTGAGTTGGCATGATCACAACCTGCGACCGGGCGTGATCATGCGGAGGCATTCAGTGGCCGACATCGACCCTCAGAACGACGACCAGTTCAACGACGCCGAGATGACGCAGGAGTTCGAAGTCATCCGCGACGACATGTAGCTAGCTGATCGGTAGATCGGCGCGAACCGTCCACCCCGTCGGTTCGCGTCGGCCTGCGGAGAACGTCCCGCCGAGCAGTTCCACGCGCTCGCGCATGCCGACGAGGCCGTAGCCTCCCGAGCCCCCGACGGGCACGCCGGACGCGACGCCGTCGTCGAGCACAGCCAGGTGCAGCACGCCGTCGCCAGAGGACAGCGAAACCTCCACTGAGGACACTGCGGACGCGTGTTTCTGGGTGTTCGTCAGTGATTCCTGCACCAGCCGCAGCACCGAGCGGGCCAGTTCCTGCGGCACCGCGTCCTGCAGGTCGAACGTGAGCCGGACCGGCAGCCCGGACTCGGCAGCCAGCTCCCGCACGTCGTCCATCAGGGACGAGGAAGCCGCCGGCACCTCGGGGGATTCGTCCCGCATCGTGCCGACGAGCCGCCGCATCGCGGTCAGTGCCTCGGTTCCGGACGCCGCGATCACCGGCAGCACGTCGACCTCGCGGTTGAGCTGCCCTGCCTGCGCGTGCACGACGATCGCCGTCACGTAGTGCGCCACCACGTCGTGCAGCTCGCGCGCCAACGCCATCCGCTCGGCGTTCTGTGCCGCCGCAACGGAAGCAGCGAGCTGCGAGGCGCGTTCGTTGTCGCGGGCCCGGAAGTACATCCCGCTGCCGACCGACAGGACGAGCAGCACGAACGCCGCGATCCCGAAGTTCCACGCGTCCGGGGTCCACTCGCGGTACTCGCGCGGCGCCACGATCGGCCAGCCCAGGACCTCCGCGAGCGCCATGGCCGCGAGGACGACCAGGGTTCCGGCGACTGCCTTGGCACGAGGGGAATCCCGGACGAGAGTCGCGATCGTGGCCATCGCCGCGCCGGTCATCGAGATGCCCGCGCCGCTCCAGAAGAGGTGCGGTTCGAGCGCCACCCCGAGCAACCGCATGTAGACGGCGACGCAGGCGACGGCGAACGCCAGCGCGAGGGCGGCGTCGAACGGCCTGCGCGGTGCGAGCACGGCGATCACGCAGACCACCGCGACTCCGGGCACCTGCCACCAGCCGAGATCGGTCGAGATGGAACCGGTCTCCAGCAGGGCGATGGCGGTGAGCGCGATCGCCAACGGCCACTGACGTTCGGCGAGTCGCCGCCAGGTCAAGTCCGTGCTCTCCACCCGAGCAACAGTAGGGCCGAAAGTGAAACCCCGCGTCCGACCGGGGGCTACCCCGGCATCAGCCAGAAGGCTGAGGGGACGACCTGCGGAAACACCCTCACGGCGGATGCCGGATGACGGCGCGGTAACGGACTCTGGAGGAGCGGAAGTACGGGAACGGAGGACGCCATGTTGTCAGTTGTGTTCACTTGGGCCGCCGCGGTGGTCGGCCTGTTGGTCCTAGCGTTGATGGCCCTGTCAGGCGTGATGATCGACTCGAAGCACTAGGTCGTCCCAGCAGCGTGTGATGGGGAAGTCAGACGCTGGTCAGGGAATGTTGCTGGCGGAGCAGTTCCGCCAGCCTGCTCGTCGGTTGTGGGCGGGTCTCGTCCAACGCGGCCGTGAAGCGCGCCGGAGAGCCGTTCCGTGCGCGCGCCGCGGCCGCCGTGTCGAGCCGGAAAGCCGGGCGTGCGACCGAAGGTCGTTGGCGCGAACGCAGCCAGGCGAGGCGGTGCAACGCTTCCGCGTGGTGGTCCGTGATGGTGACGGCCGCCTTGTCGAACGAGTGCAGCACTGCAGCGTTCAGGTGAACGGTCGCGAAGTCCCGCCACAGCGTGCGTTCGGACGAGGTGTCCAAACCCAACGCATCGGCAACCTCACGTGCCACACCGTAAGCACCTTCCTCAGCCAGTGACCGCGTGCCGATCTCGGCACCCACGAACCACGAGTTGAACGGTGCGGCGGGGTAGTTCACGCCACCGATCGACAGCCGCATGTTCGAGATGACCGGAACCGCGTGCCAGCGCAGGCCCATCTCGCCGAACCACGGCAGAGTCGGGTGCTCCAAAGGAACTTCGTGCACGATCTCGGACGGCAGCGTGAACAGCCGCGGTCCTTCGTGCTGCGTCTCCACCACCAACGGCAGCAGGTCGAACCGTGAGCGCCGCACCGGCGGACGCCACCCCATGCCCTGCATGGTCTCGGTGAACTGGGTGTACCGCCGGTCCCCCATGCCGTCGGAGTACCCGGCGTACCGGATCAGCTGCTCGTTCCAGATCACCGGACCGGGCGTGCCGGGCGCGTCCGGCGCGAAAACCGTTACCAGCGGCCGGATCTCACCGCTGTTCGTCGCCAGCCGCAGGTGCTCGACGCACTCGCCGGCGACGGCGGCGGCGTTGCGGTAGCCGCGCAGATCGCGGACCTTCAGGCGGCGCCAAGGCACACCGGAGGTGCACCAGCCTGAGTCGCGCAACGCGATCCGCGCGCCGTACGCGAGTTCGTTGGTGGTGTGGCGGTAGGTTCCGGTCTCGGTGATCTCGGCGCGCACCTGGGCGATGCGGGCGGTCAGCGAGCCTGCGTCGGAGTGCGCCGCGTGGAACATGCGGACGAACTCCTCCGCGACGGGGAGGACGTCGGGGGTCACGCAGCGAGACGCTAAGCCCGGAACAGCCTCACGCGTCACTGCCACTCGGGGCATTTCGGGTGATCAACACCCGCCACTCGGTCGAGTGAACGGTAGACGCCCGGTGTTCACTCGATCGGCTTGAGACCTCGATCAGGTGAGGTCGTTCCGCCGGAACATCAGGTCGTGCGAAACCCGATCTTCGTTCACCGCGCGCTGCTCGAACTTCGTGACGGGCCGCCAGTCCGGCCGCGGCGCCCAGCCGTCGTACATGTTCGTCAGCAGCCGCTCGCCGGAACACACCTCGAGCATCTGGTCGGCGTAGTTCTCCCAGTCCGTCGCGAGGTGCAGCACACCACCGGGCTCCAGCCGCGACGCGATCAGGGACACGAACTCCGGCTGCACGAGCCGGCGCTTGTGGTGCTTGTTCTTCGGCCACGGGTCCGGGAAGAAGATCCGCACGCCGTGCAACGACGCGGGCGCGATGTGGTCGGTCAGCAACACGACGGCGTCACCGCGCAGCACGCGCAGGTTGTCGAGCCCACCGAGGTGCTCGGCGCGCAGCAGCAACTGGGCGAGCCCGGGCTTGTAGACCTCGGCGGCGACGTAGTTGAGCTCGGGCGCGGCGGCCACGAGCTGGGAGGTGGTCTCGCCCATGCCGGAACCGATCTCCAGCAGCACGGGCGCGGAACGGCCGAACCACGAATCGAAGTCGAGGGGCCCCTCGGGCAACGACTTCACGTCGTTGCCCATCTTCTCCCAGTACGTGTCCCAGGCGCGTTCCTGGCCCACGGTCATGCGCTCGCCGCGCTGGACGAAGCTGACGATGGAACGAGGGAACTCAGGCCTGGTCACGACGGGACATTCTAGGCAATCAGTTCGATGTCCTCGATCTGAGTACGCAGGTCATCGACGGTGAAGTCGATCGGCGACGGCCGACCGGCTCCGCGATGGGCGGGAACGAGGTGGACGAACCCGCGGTGCGAGTCGGTGAACTGCACGGTTGTCGGGGTGGCGGGTCCGTAGACGCCGCTCTCCGACGGCACGTACTCCCAGTACCCGATCTCGCCGTAGTCGGCCCACGGCACGAAGACCCAACCGGGACGAGCCGAGAGCAGGTCGGTCACCGCGTCCTCCACGGCGTGACCTTCGGCACGTGTCCGCAGTTTGCCGCGGTCGAGCGCCCGCAACCACCACGGTCCGGGGGCGTTCCCGGCCGCTTTCGCGGCACGGTAGGTGGTCAGGACCTGCTGCTCGTCCGCCTGGTTCACCCAGGAACGACGGACCTCGGCCGGCGAACCGGCCAGGTCAGGGGTGTTCGGAACTTCGAGCGCGTCAGACCACTCAAGGCTCAGCATTGCTTCGACATGAACCGTCACTGGCACCTCCGAGACGGGGATAACCCAATTGAACGCGAATCCAAACGCCGAGGATGTCCAGAATGCGGCTTTTCACGGTTTGTTAACAGCACTCTTACGCAACGTGTGACGCCAGGCACGTTGCGCTCTGACCTGGAAAGACGATGTAGCTGACGTGCCACTGCTCCCCGCGCTCGCCGTCGTGCTGCCGCTGCTGCTCGCCGCGCAGTCGATCGAGGAGCAGGAGTGGCACCTCGACGCGCTCGACGTCTACTCGGCGCAGGCCCAGGCACGCGGGGACGGCGTGGTCGTCGCGGTGATCGACTCCGGCGTCGACGCCCAACACCCCGACCTCGCCGGCCAGGTGCTGCCCGGAGCGGGTTTCGGCAGGTCCAAGGGCACCGACGGCACGACCGACACCGACGGGCACGGCACCGGCATGGCCGGGATCATCGCCGCGACCGGCCGGGGCGGCGGCGCGCTCGGCATCGCCCCCGGCGCCAAGATCCTGCCGATCGCCAGCGCCGACGAGAAGGAGCAGTTCGGGCTCGACGTCGTCGCGGAGAGCATCCGGTGGGCGGCCGACCACGGCGCCAAGGTCGTCAACATGTCGCTGGGCTTCTCCAGTTCGATGACGCCGACGCTGGTCAAAGCTGTGAATTACGCGATCGAGAAGGACGTCGTCCTCGTCGCCGCCACGGGCAACGACGGCAAGGAGGTCTCGGCGCCCGCCAACATCAACGGCGTGATCGCCGTCGCCGGCACTACCAAGGACGGCAAGCCGTGGGCGTCGTCGAACGTCGGCGCGGACACGGTGCTGTCGGCTCCGGCGGTGGGCATCGTGACGGTCGCGCCGGAAAGCGTCTACGCCAGCGGTTATGCCGAGATGGACGGCACGAGCGCGGCATCGGCGATCGTGTCCGGGGTCGCCGCGCTCGTGCGCGCGAAGCACCCGGACATGGCGGCGAAGGACGTCGTCAACACGCTGGTCAAGACAGCGACCGACATCGCGGAACCCGGCCGGGACACGACGACCGGGTTCGGCCTGGTCAACCCGATGGGCGCGCTCACCGCGCAACTCCCGCCGGTGGAACGCAACCCGCTGCTGCCTCCACCGAAGCCCACGACCACCCAACCGGCTCCGACCGTCGCGGCGAAGCGGTCCGAACGGCCGCAGGACCTGTCCGACCGGCTGCCCTTCATCACCGCCGTCTCGGGCGGCACCGCGCTGATGACCGGGCTGCTGATCGTGCTGCCCGCCATCAGGTCGCGGCGCCCCAAGCCCGTTCTCAGTGAGCGTGGTACTCCACCGACTCCTTGGTGAGCTGCATGAAGGCCTCCTCCAGCGAACCCCGCTGAGGGCTGAGCTCGTGCAGCACGATCTGGTTCTCCGCCGCGAGCTCACCGATCTGCTGCGCCGGGATGCCGTGCACCACGAGGCTTCCGCTCGCCGAGTCGTCCGTCACCGTCGCGTGCGCGGCGAGGATCTCCCGCAGCTTCGCGGCGTGCGGAGACCGCACCCGGACCGTGTCCTGGGTGGCGTCGGCGATGAACTGCTCGGTGGAGGTCTGCGCGATCAGCTTGCCCTTGCCGATCACGATGAGGTCCTGGGCGGTCTGCGCCATCTCGGACAGCAGGTGGCTCGACACGAACACCGTGCGGCCCTCCTGCGCGAGCCGGTGCATGAACTGCCGGATCCAGAGGATGCCCTCGGGGTCGAGGCCGTTGACCGGCTCGTCGAACAGCAGCACCTCGGGGTCGCCGAGCAACGCGCCCGCGATGCCGAGCCGCTGCGACATGCCGAGCGAGAACCCGCCCGCGTTCTTGTGCGCGACCTCGGTGAGGCCGACGATCTCCAGCACTTCCCCGACCTGGCTGACCGGGATCTTGTTGGAGACCGCGAGCCACTTGAGGTGCGAGCGCGCGGAACGGTTGGGGTGCACCCACTTCGCGTCGAGCAGCGCGCCGACCTTGCGCAGCGGCTGGCTGAGCTGGGCGTAGTGCTTGCCGTCGATCGTGACGTCGCCGCCCGTGGGGGTGTCGAGGCCGAGGATCATCCGCATGGTCGTGGACTTGCCGGCGCCGTTCGGCCCGAGGAACCCGGTCACGCGGCCCGGCCGGACGGTGAACGACAGGTCGTCGACGGCCTTGGTCTTGCCGTAGTGCTTCTGCAGGCGGACTGCTTCGATCATGGCCTCTCCCGGTGCGCTCGAAGAACTGACAGGGACCTGGGTCACCCCCCGACGGATGACCCAGGTCCCTCTCCCCCTTTATTCGGAACGGGTCACGCGTCCCGCCGCTTCGCGACGATCAGTGCGACCACCAGGAGCGCGACCGCGACTCCGGCGAAGTAGCCGAGCGAACCCCACTGGCTCAGCTTGAAGTCGACGCCCGCCCCCGCCTGCTCGGCCATGTTCTCGCCGCCGAGTTGCAGGAAGTGGTTGGCGTTCATGAAGGGCAGCCACGCCTGGATCTTCACGCCGACCTTCGGGATGATCCCGATCAGGCCTTCCAGCAGCATGTTCCAGACCAGCAGGATCGCGACGGCGCCGGCGGTCTGGCGGACCAGGATGCCGACCGCGATCGCGATGACCGCGCCGATGCCGTAGAGCAGGCCGACGCCCGCCACGTGCCGCCACTCGTCGCCCGTGGTGATCGCGAGGTCCGAGGCGGGCGAGAGCACCTTGGCGATGCCCACCGAGCCGAACGCGATGATCTCGCCGAGGACACCGGCGATGAACGCGACCACGACGGTCTTCGCGACCAGCGCGGACGTCCGGTTCGGCACCGCGAGGAACGTGGCGCGGATCGTGCTGAAGCGGTACTCGGTCGTGACCGCGAGGGCCGCCATCACCAGCACGACGGACAGCGCGAGCTGGCTGCTGCCGAACTGCGTGACGCCGAGGGACAGCTGGCCGTTGTCGGTCGAGGCCGCGATGATCGCGGTGAGTCCGACACCGAGGACCAGGGCGAGCGCGCTGCACCAGTACGGCGAGCGGGTCGAGAAGAGCTTGATTCTCTCAACTGCCAACAGGGTCATCAGACTCACTTCCCGATCTCTGCGTGGTACTCGACAGCATCGCCGGTCAGCTGCATGAACGCCTCTTCGAGCGAACCGCGCTGGGGGCTCAGCTCGTGCAGGACGACACCGTTCGCAGCGGCGATGTCCCCGATCTGGTCACTGGTGGCACCCGATACGGACAACGCGCCGTCCGCGCCGTCACGAACCGTGAAGCCCTTGTCGACGAGCAACGGGCCGAGCTTGAACAGCTGAGGGCTGCGCACGAGGACCGAGTTGCCCGTCGAGCTGTCGATGAACTCCTGCGTGGTGCTCTGCGTGATCAGCTTCCCCCGGCCGATCACCACGAGCTCGCTGGCCGTGAGGGCCATCTCCGACAGCAGGTGGCTCGACACCAGGACCGTGCGGCCCTCGGCGGCGAGGTTCTGCATGAACGTGCGGATCCAGAGGATGCCCTCGGGGTCCAGGCCGTTGACCGGCTCGTCGAAGAGCAGCACCTTCGGGTCGCCGAGCAGTGCCGCGGCGATCCCCAGCCGTTGCGACATGCCGAGCGAGAACCCGCCGGCGTTCTTGCCCGCGACCTGCGTGAGGCCGACGGCCTCGAGGACCGCGTCCACCCGGTTCTTGGGCAGGTTGTTGGACTTGGCGAGCCAGCGCAGGTGAGCGCGGGCGGAGCGGTTCGGGTGAACCCACTTGGCGTCGAGCAGCGCGCCGACCGTCTGCAGTGGACGGTTGAGCTCGGTGTAGGGCTTCCCGTCGATCAGCACGCGGCCTGCCGTCGGACGGTCGAGCCCCAGGATCATCCGCATCGTGGTGGACTTGCCTGCGCCGTTCGGACCGAGGAATCCGGTCACCCGTCCAGGTTGGACGGTGAACGACAGGTCGTCGACCGCGACCGTCCTGCCGTATCTCTTGGTGAGGCCGATTGCCTCGATCATGGTCTTTCCCCTCTCGGTGATGGGATCACTCTGTCGTTCCGAGGGGTGCGCGCACATCGACCTGCGGTCTGCGGTCCACGTCAACTTCCGTCGTCGGGTGCCGCTACCTCCGTCGTAGTTGAATGAGCCACATGGGATACACGGAGGCGCCCGATGGCTGGTGGCGCGAGTTCGTCCTGGCCAAACCCGCCCGCACCGGCAAGCTCGCCGTCACCCGCAAGGACGGTTCGCCGCACATCGCCCCGGTCTGGGTGGACCTCGACGGACCGGACGTGGTCTTCCTGACGGGCCGCGACACCGTCAAGGGGAAGTCGATCCTGCGGGACGGCCGGGTGGCCCTCTGCTTCGACAACGAGCTGCCGCCGTTCGACTTCGTGACCATCACCGGCCAGGCCGTGGTGGACGAGGACCCGGACCAGCTCAAGTACTGGGCCGGAAGGACGGCCGCGCGGTACATGGGCGCCGACCGCGCCGACGAGTTCGCCGAGCGCAACGGCGTGCCCGGCGAACTGGTCGTACGGGTGAAGGTCGACAAGGTCGTCGCCGTGAACAACGTCTCCGACTAGGGGAAGAAGCGGTTCAGCACCTGGGCGGCGCCGTCCTCCAGCACGGTCGGCGCCACCTCGTCCGCGATCGCCCGCACATGGGCCGGTGCCTGTCCCATCGCGACACCGAGCCCGGCCCACGTCAGCATCTCGACGTCGTTCGAGCCGTCCCCGATCGCGAGCGCGTCCTTCGGGCTGATGCCGAGCGACGCGCTGAGCTCGTCCAGCGCCGTGCCCTTCGAGACGTTCGGCGGCACCGCGGTCAACCACGCCTCGGTGTGGTCGACGTGCCACTCGACGCCCGGCAGTTCCAGCTCCCGCACGGCGAACGACAACTCGGCCGGCGTGCGGTCGAGCCAGCGCATGACCAGCCGTGGGGTCGGCACCGCCATCTCCTCGAACGTCACCTGTCTCGTCTCGCCCCACAGGTCACCCGGCAGGAACTCGCCGAGCGACAGGCTGCCGACACCGGTCTTCTCCACGGCGAACACCGAGTCCGGCAGCAACGCCCGCAGCGTCCTGATGGTCGGGCCGGGTTCGAACGTCGTCCGCTTGGTCACCGACGAGATCGCCGGATCCCACCACACCGCGCCGTTCGAGCACAGGGCGTACGAGACGGGCAGCTGCGCGGCGACCGCGCTGATCCCGATGAGGCTGCGACCGGTGCACAGCACGACGTGAGCGCCGTGGTCGGCGGCTCGGGTGATGGCCGCCTTCACGGCGGGCGAGATCTCGTTCGAGCCGACCGGGGTCAGGGTTCCGTCGATGTCCAGCGCGATCATTCGCGGTCTCCAGGTCACGTGTCACCACCCTAGGCGAAGGTTAGTGAACTGTGGTTCACTAATGCCGTGGCACGACCTCGCACCATCACCGACGAACGGATCCTGAACGCCGTCGCGGCCGTCATCGACCGGCGCGGACCGGAGTTCACCGTCGCGGACGTGGCGGCGGAGGCCGGGGTCTCGGTGGGGGCGGTGGCGAAGCGGTTCGGGTCGAAGAGCGGGTTGCTGCAGGCGCTCACGAAGGCGGGCACCGACGAGGTCAGGCTCAGGATGCGTGAGGCCGGCACGGTCCGCGACGCGCTGATGACCTGGTTCGACCGGCTCGCCGACCCGGTGGTCGCCACGAACAACCTGGCGCAGCTCGGGGTCGATCTGATCGACCCGGAACTGCGTGCGTTGCTGGCGCTGCACTACGCGGCGCTGGAAGAGGAGCTGGAGGTCCTGTGCGCGGCCGAGGGCCTGCCGCCGAACGCGGCCCGCGTCCTCGCCGCGCTGGTGTACGGGATCTCGATGGACTGGTCGGTGCGCCCGCGTGGCGCCCTGCTGGTCCGCATGTCCGAGGACATCGATCTGGTGCTGGAAGGGATGCGTTGATGGCCAGCTGGGCGGAGTTCGCGGCGGAACAGCCCGAGATGGCGGCGTTCGTGCAGAGCCGGTTCGCCGTGGACCGGCACGCGATGCTCGCGACGCTGCGCAAGGACGGTTCGCCGCGGATCAGCGGTGTGGAACCGGACTTCACCCGCGGCGAGCTGTGGGCGGGCATGATGCCGGACTCGTTGAAGTCGAGGGACCTGCGGCGCGACCCGAGGTTCGCGTTGCACTGCATGAGCACGGTCGCGTCGATGACGGAGGCGGGCGACGCGAAGATCAGCGGCACCGCCGAGTTCTGGGCGGACAAGGACACCTATCTGGACGAGCTGTTCGAACGCACGGAGTGGCGGCCGAAGCCGGAGGAGATCGACCTCTTCCGGTTCGACGTCACCGAGGTCGTGCAGCTCACCGTCGAGGGCGACGGAATGATCGTCCTCTCCTGGCACGAGGGAAGGGGAACTCGCCGTGTCGAAAAGAAGTGATCCTGATCTGAGCGGGAAGGTCGCGGTCGTCACCGGCGCCACGCGCGGTGCGGGACGGGCGATCGCGATCGAGTTGGGGGCGGCGGGCGCGACCGTGTTCGTCGCCGGACGGACCACGCGGGAGCAGCAGTCGGAGGTCGGGCGGTCGGAGACGATCGAGGAGACCGCCGAGCTCGTGGACGCCGCCGGTGGCAAGGGGATCGCCGTCCGGTGCGACCTCACGAATCCGTCCGATGTGGACGCTCTGGCCGCGAGGATCGACCGGCTCGACATCTTCGTCGACAACGCCTGGGGCGGCGAGAACCTCGTCGAGTGGGGCAAGTTCTGGGAGCACGACCTCGACAAGCAGCTGCACATGTGGCGCAACGGCGTCGAGACGCATCTCGTGGCGCTGCACAAACTGATGCCGATCCTGCTCAGGTCCGACGACGGGCTCGTGGTCGAGGTGACCGACGGCGAGGACGGCGAGGCGTACTTCGTGAACCTCACTTACGACGCCGTGAAGAACACCGTGCGGCGGTTCGGCGAGGTGCTGGCCAAGGACCTGAAGGACCACCCGAACGTGACGGCGCTGGCGGCCACGCCGGGGTTCCTGCGGTCCGAACAGATGCTGGAGGGCTTCGGCGTCACGGAGGCCAACTGGCGTGACGCGATCGAGAAGGTGCCGGACTACGCGTTGTCCGAGACGCCGCACTACCTCGGCCGCGGCATCGCGCACCTCGCAGCCGACAAGGACCGCCAACGCTTCTCGGGCCAGTGCCTGTCGTCGTGGAAGCTCAAGCGCGAGTACGGGTTCACCGACCTCGACGGTTCGCAGCCCGACTGGGGCCACTGGTGGGACGACGTGGTGAAGCCCCGGATGGCGGGTCAGACCGTCGAGGCCGATCCGGAGAAGTACCGGTAGGGCACGCCCTACGCGTCGCCGGGGCGGACGAGACCGGTCTCGTAGGCGAGCACCACGGCCTGCACCCGGTCTCGCAGCTCCAGCTTCGCGAGGATCCGCCCGACGTGCGTCTTCACCGTCGCCTCCGACAGGAAGAGCTTGCGGGCGATCTCGGTGTTCGACAGGCCCTTCGCGATCAGCACGAGCACCTCGCGCTCGCGTTCGGTCAGCACGTCGAGCATCGAGGCGTCGCGCAGCTCACCGCCGCCGTCGCCGAGGAACCTGCCCAGCAGCCGCTTGGTCACCGACGGCGAGACCACCGCGTCACCCGAGGCCACCGCGCGCAGGGCCGACACGAGGTCGGACGGCGGGGTGTCCTTCAGCAGGAACCCGCTGGCGCCGTTGCGCAACGCCGACAACGCGTACTCGTCCATGTCGAACGTCGTCATGACCAGCACCTTCGCGGTGTCGGCCTCGGCGATCCGCTTGGTCGCCTCCACGCCGTCCATCACGGGCATGCGGACGTCCATCAGCACCACGTCGGGCCGCAGCTTGTCGGCCATCTGCACGGCGTCGAGGCCGTCGGCCGCCTCGCCGACCACGTCGATGTCTTCCTGTGCGCCCAGGACCATGCGAAAGCCCATGCGCATGAGTTCCTGGTCGTCGACCAGCAGCACCCGAATCACTCGATCACCCTATGCGGCTAGCGGGAATGTCGCGCGCACGCGCCAGCCCCCGCCGGGGTTGGGGCCCGCCTCGAACTCCCCGCCCAGCACCGCAGCCCTTTCCCTCATGCCGATCAGGCCGTTGCCGCCCGACACCTTGACCACGTCGTGGGGTGTGCCGAAGCCGTTGTCGATCACTTCCAGCCGCAGCTCCTCCGGCGTGCGCGCCAGGCGGACCATGGCGGTCGTGCCCGCTCCGGCGTGCTTGATGATGTTCGTCAGTGCTTCCTGAACGATCCGGTAGATGCTCAGGCCGACCCCGACGGGGAGGTCGTCCACGTCACCGTTGATCTCCAGTCGCACCGGGACGCCGGCCGCGCGGGTGTTCTCGGCGAGCTCGACCACACCTCGTGCGTCGGGCTGGGGAGCCCACTGCGTCTCGGCGTCCTCGCTGCGCAGCACGCCCAGCAGGCGGCGCATCTCGGTCAGCGCCAGGCGGCCGGTGTCGGCGATCGTGCGGACCGCGTTCTCCGCCACCTCGGGCTGGGACCTGATCGTGTACGCGGCGCCGTCGGCGTGGACGATCATCACGCTCACCGCGTGGGCGACGACGTCGTGCAGTTCACGCGCTATCCGGGACCGCTCCTCGCCCACCGCGATCTTGGCCTGCTGGTCACGTTCGGTCTCCAGCAGGAGCAGGCGTTGTTCCATCTCCCGCTGGTAGGCCCGGCGGGCGCCGATGAACTCGCCCATCGCCCAGCTGAAGCCGAAGATCATGAACACGAAGAACACCAGGAACACGGCCTGGATCTCGCCGACCTGGAAGATCGCCCACAGCAACGTGCCGGCCAGCAGCCAGCCCGAGTAGATCAGCGCGGTCTTGCGGTTCGTGTACGCGACCAGCGTGTACAGCGCGATGGCCAGCGCGAAGTCGGACATCCGCACCGGGATGCCGTTGGCCCCGCCGTGCGTGAACAGCTGCAGGAACGCGCCGCCGAGGATCAGGTAGCTGGTGCCGAGGGGGTGGTACCGGCGGAAGGGCACCGGCCCGACCATCAGCAGGGTCACTGCGAGGAACGACGAGAACGACACGCCGCGGTCTATGCCCGCGACCCCGAAGCCCATGTCGAAGATCAGCAGAATGCCGGCGATCAGGGAGTCCCCGAACGCCGGGTGAGCCTTCATCCACAGGCTGAACCTCCGCACCGGACAAGATTAGGTGCGGATCGAACTTCCTCGCGTCGCGCCACGGGCTGACGCTGCGTACGACTTCAGTGTGAGTTATTGTGTCGAGGGGTTGATACAAAAAATGGGGGTGCGCCATGTACGAGGTCCTGGCGGCTGCGGGCTTCGGCCTCGTGCTGCTCATCGTCCTGTGGCCCATGAAGTCGACCGGCAAGCGTTTGCTGAAGAGCTGGCGGGTGTCCGATCCGACGCCGGGGCAGATCGACGACGCCGTCCGCTACCTGAAGCGGCGGCGGCTGCTCTACCCGGTGCTCTTCGTCGGCATGTCGTTCGTGCCGTTCGCCAGTGGGCGCGGCCTCGGGTCTCTCGCGGCGATCGTGCTCGGCGGCACGCTGCTCGCCGAGTTGATCGCGGTCGCGTTGCCCCGCGAGGGGAGGCAACGGGTGGCCTCGCTCGCGCCGCGCGGCCTGTTCGACATCGGCTCGCGGTACGTGCTGGGCGCCTACGCGGCGATCGTCGCGATCACGCTGGTGTGGCTGGTGGTGAACCTCCAGATCTCCCAGCTGCCGGTGTTCGTCGTGTCCGTCGCCGCCGTCCTGGCGGTCTGGTGGGCGGCGGTCGCGCGTCCGGCGGACGGTGACGAAGAGGTCGACCGGGCGCTGCGGACCCGGAGCGTGCACGTCTCGGCGGCAATCGGCGCGGCCATGGCCTGTGCGCTGGTCGGCGGAGGGTTCCTGTTCGTCGGCATCGCCGCGTGGGTGCTGATGGCGAACACGAACACGGTGTCGTCGAAGATCGTGCGGTGACCGCACCCCGAATCGTCGTCGACGTCGAGAACGGTGTCCCGCCGTGGCGTCAGGTCCGGGACCAGCTCGTCCGGTTGATCAACGGTGGAGTGCTGCCCGTCGGGTCCCGGTTACCGACGATCCGGCAGCTCGCGGCTGACCTCGGGCTCGCCGCCGGCACCGTCGCACGGGCGTACCGGGAGCTGGAGACCTCGGGCGTGATCACGACAGGACGAAGGCAGGGCACCGTGGTGGCTGCCCTGCCTTCGCATGCACCGGACCCGCTCTCCGCCGCTGCGGCGGAGTTCGTCGCCATCGCTCGGTCACTCGGCGCCAGTGAGGGGGAGGCACTGAACGCCGTGCGAGCCCATTACTTGGGTGAGTAAGGCGACTCGATCTTGGGTGCGGGTCGCGGTTCGCCGATGTGTGCCTGACGTTCCTCTTGCCGCTCTTCGTAGATGCGGTGCTCCTCGGCCATCTGGTCCGCGAGCTGCTGCTGCATCTGACGATCCCGAATCCTGGCCAGGATCGCCATCGTCGCGCCGTGGGCCAGTGCCAGCAGCAACAGCACCACACCCAGCTTGACGACAACGTTCTTCGTCGCATCGCCGGTCTCGATCTCGATGATCGACACCAAGGCGAGCAGACCGAGCACTACGAGGTGGAACAGGACCGCCGTCAGCTTCATCATGCCGCCGGCCTGCTCTTCGTCGTACGCCGCGCGCTTCAGGTATCCCTTGCCGCTCCGGTAGATCAGCTGGCCGTCGACCACGACCAGGACGATCCCCAGCACTAGGAACGTCACGTAGCTGTCACCCATGCGCTGTGGCTACCCGCGCACGCACGCACACAAACCGTGGCACGATCAGTGCTCGTGACGGCGTTGCAGGGACAACAACTGGCCGGTCCGCTGTGCGCGGCGGTGGCCAACCTGTGCGTTGCCCTGCAGCCCCAGGTCTCACCGCAGACCGCCGCCGGTTTCCAGGAGGTGCTGCGCCGGCTGCACGCGCCGTTGCAGGTCGCGGTCGCCGGTCGGATCAAGTCCGGCAAGTCGACGTTGGTGAACGCGCTGATCGGACGCCGTGTCGCGCCCACCGACATCGGCGAGTGCACACGGCTCGTGACGCGTTATCAGTACGGCACGGTCGACCGCATCGAAGTGGTTCTGCGTGACGGCAGACGGCAGGTGCTGCCGTTCGACGCCAACGGCATGATCCCCGCTTCTCTTGGTGTGGAAGGCATCTCGCACATCGAGGCATACCTGACGAACGCCGTGCTGCGCGACATCACCGTCATCGACACGCCAGGGCTCGGTTCGCTGGACGCGGCGTCGGTCGCACGCACCGAGGAACTGCTGGATCCCGTGTCGCGCAACGCAGTCGCTGGCGCCGAGGCCGTTCTCTACGTCGTGACGCAGGGAGTGCGCGCGGACGACCACTCGACGTTGGCCGCGTTCTCCGCCGCGACGGCCTCCCGCGAGGCAGGGCCGGTCAACGCCATCGCGGCGTTGAACAAGGTCGACAACGTCGCGCCGGAGACCGTCGAGGGCTCGGAGGGTGACGTCTGGCGGGCCGCGCAGATCCTCGCGGCGAAACAGGCCGAACTGCTCAGGCCGCGGGTGGCGGACGTGCTGCCGGTGATCAGCCTGCTCGCCGAGTCGGCGGAGACCGGCGAGTTCACGTCGGCCGACGCGGAGGCGCTGCGGGCGTTGGCGGCACTGGACGCCGACACCCGCACGATGATGCTGATGTCCGGTGACCTCTTCACGTCGTGGGAGTGCGACGTGGCGGCCGGTGTGCGCTCCCGGTTGCTGGAGAAGCTCGACCTCTACGGCATCGGTCGCGCGCTGGAGGCGTTGGACGCCGAACCCGCGCTGCCCGCCGGTGCGTTGCGGCGGGTGCTGTTCGACGCGTCCGGGTTCGCCGAGGTCCGAGGTCGGCTGGACGCGGTCTTCCGGGCACGCGCCGACGGCATCAAGGCCGCCGCCGCGCTGGCGTCCGTCACGTCGCTGGCCGCGGGTGATTCCGGCGAACGGCAGCGCGTGCACGACGCGATCGAACTCCTGCTGGCCCGTCCCGAGGCTCATCAGCTCCGGCTGCTGGAGGCGTTGACGCTGGTCTCCTCCGGCGCCGTCACCCTGGCCCCGGACCTGACGGAGGAGGTGCTGCGCGTCGGCAGCACCCCGGACGTCGCCGCTCAGCTGGGCATGGTGGGCAGACCGGGCACGGAGCTGGTGGCGTTCGCACTGGAACGGGCCGGGTGGTGGCGTTCGTTCGCCTCCTTCGGCGCGACTCCCGCGCAGGCTCGAGTGGCGCACGTCGTCCACCGGGCGTATTTCCTCATCTGGCAGCAACTACGTGCTGGGGGGCACCGATGAGCGTGAACGGAACCGAACACACCGGTCTGGCGTCGGACGATGGTGTGGAGACCATGACCGACGAGGTGCTCGACCAGGCGCTGGCCGAGCGCCGTGCGCTGGTCCAGCTGTGCCTGTACGCGCTGGACCGCGCCAGTGCGGGCGTGGTCGAACGCATCGAGGAAGGCCTGTCGTCCATCGGCGTCACGGCGCTGAGGGTGGACGGCGAGCGGTTCGACCCGTCGCAGCACGAGGCCGGTGGCGCCGTGCCGACCGACGACCTGTCGTTGCAGGGCCTGGTCGCCGAGACCGAGGTACCCGGCTTCTGCGACCGCGGCCGCGTGCTGCGGGCTCCGATCGTGACGGTCTACACGGCCCGATGAGCAACCTCTCGCAGACAGTCCGGCAGACGCGCGAACGCCTCACCTCTCTTGTGCGCGAGCTCGATCCGTCGATGGCCGACTGGGTGACGCGGCGAGCGGCACCGGAGGTGTCGTCGGTCGTCATCGTCGGCGAGACGAACCGCGGCAAGTCGTCGCTGGTCAACGCCCTGCTGTCGGCCCCGGGACTCTCGCCGGTCGACGCCGACGTGGCCACCTCGACCTACCTCGTCTTCCAGCACGGCCCGTCCTGGGCGGCCCGCGCGTGCTACCCCGGCCTGCTCGCGCCGGTCGGCTTCCCACTGCCCGCGCTGATCAACTGGGTCTCCGCCGCCCACGACCTGCCCGAGGGCGAACTCCCCCCGCGCTACGTCGAGGTCGACGCGCCGATCCCGTTGCTGGAGCGGATGTCCGTTGTGGACACCCCAGGCGTCGGCGGCCTGGAGTCCGTGCACGGCGAACTGGCGCTCGAAGCCGTCACCTCGGCCACCGCCCTGATCTTCGTCGTGGACGCCTCGTCCCCGTTCACCCGCGGTGAGCTGGACTTCCTGAAGCGCGTCGGGGACCGCGTCGAGACCGTCATCTTCGCCCTGACCAAGACCGACCAGTACCGCGGCTGGCGCCAGATCCTCGACGCGAACCAGACGTTGCTCGCCGAGCACGCCCCCCGTTTCGCCGACGCCACCTGGTACCCGGTGTCGTCCCGCATGTTCGGCATGGCCGCCCAGGCCCCGAACCCGGACGCGGCCTCAATGCTCCGCGAACGCTCAGGAATCTCCGTCCTGCAGACCGCCCTTCAGGAACTCGTCACGGGCCGCGCCGGGATGCTGGCCGAGGCCAACGCCCTGCGCGCGTTGACGACCGTGCTGGCAGAGCTGGAAATCCGCCTCGAACACGAGAAGCGCGCTCTGTCCGTGGGCGAGGACGAGGCCGCCGTCCTGCGCGCCCGCCGCGAAGAACTGCAGACCGAACGCCGTTCCTCGACCAGGGGTTGGCAGGTCCGGCTGCGCGGCGAGGTCCAGCGCGCCCGCATCGAGAACTCCCACGAGATCTCCCGCCAGATGCGCGACCTGCAGACCTGGTACCGCCAGGCCATCGACGCGGCCGACCGCACGGCCCTGGCCGCACTGCCCCAGCAGGTCGACACGGCACTGCAGGTCGTGTCCGGCCGCATCTCCACAGCGCTGTCCGTACGCCTCTCCCAGGTGACGGACGCAGTGCTGGCCACCCTGTTCAGCGCGGAAGAACTGACTCTGATCCGAGGCCAGTTCGCCCGAGGCGAACAACCCCCGGTCATCCTGCGCCCCAAGGAAAAGCGCCCGCCGACAGCAGAAGACAAGCTGCTGGTCTTCATGGGCGTCTCCGGCGGCCTGGGCGCGGGCAAGCTCGCCGTCATGCCGCTGGCAGGACTGGGCATAGCCGCGCTGAACCCGATCGTCCTGCCCGTCACCATCGCCCTGGGCCTGGGCGCGGGCTGGTGGATGGCCCGAACCCGCACCCACACAGCGGAAAAGCAGCACGTCAAGCAGTGGCTCTCCGACGCCATCGCCGACGCCCGCTCCACAGTGGACCAACTCGCAGCCGAGCAGCTGATCGAGGCCGAACAGGCCCTGTCGCTGGCCCTGGACGAGGCCCTGGCCAAGCGCATCGAAGCCATCGAGGCAGAACTGCGCGAGGTCGACCGCGCGTTGCGGATGGAGGCCGGCGAACGGGGCCGCGAACTGCAGTCCGCGACCCGTCAGCTCGCCGAGGTGGAGCAGGGGCGGTCGAAGGCGGAGGAGCTACTGGGCCGGATCAGGTCCGTCCGAGACCGAGCCTAGGAACGCGCGCCACGCCCCTGGTGAGCATCCGAACTGGGGACCATCGGGGTTCTTCGAGTCGCGCACCGAAACCAAGGCCTTGGTGCGCAGCACTTCAACGCACGCGTCACCATCACTTGAGCTGTGGGTGCTCTTGATCCACGCGGCCAACCTAGGCGCTCCTCGCAAGGAAGGCGATCAACGCCGCCCTGCTCTCCTCGGGGCTCCACGCAAGACCGGCAATGCGCTCGAAGAGCTGCTGCATTCGTTCTGTGTGGGCCGGTTGGTCGTAGTAGGTCGCCGGTCCGTAGATCGCAGGTGTGAACATGATCGGATTCGCGGAATCATAGGTCAACGAGACCATGCCACCGCCAAGACCCGGATTGTTGCGCGTGTCCAGACCCACCACGCGAATGTTCACCCGAGGCAACTCCGCCAGCTGCAGCAGGTGCAGGACCTGTTCTCGCATGACCGACTCGTCACCGACCACGTGCAGGAGCGCGTCCTCGGTGAAGATGATGTCGATCTGCTCCGCCTTGCCGGACGTGAGCACCCGTTGCTGAAGGCTCTGGCGGAAGGCGATGCGACCGGTCGTCTCCTCGTCGGGCCGGATCGAGCTGCTGGCCTGGATGATCCCGCTGACGTAGCTGGGCGACTGCGCCAGACCTGGGATCACCCCGCACTCGTACCAGGAGATTCTGCTTGCGGCCGCCAGCAGGTCCATGAAGCGCACATAGGCGTCCGGCAGCGTGTCCATGTAGCGCTGGCGCGTCTGCCGGCGCCTGCTGGCTTTGCCGAGCGCGAGCAGGGTGGTCCGCTCGGAGTTTGACACCCCGTAGAAGTCGAGCAACCGGGCGAGTTCGTCGACGCCCAGCGCGCCCCTGCCGTTCTCGATCTGACTGAGGCGTGCGGCGCTGCGACCGATGATCTCCGCAGCTTCCTCCTGTGTCTTGGTCGCCTCGGTCCTCAGCCGTTGCAAGGTCAACCCAAGTTGGAGGCGCTCCACGGTCTGCCGGGCTTGACCCACTTGGTTGCCGTCCAATCATTCGCTTAGGCGAGCGACTTTAGCCTCAAGTAGCTCTAAAGTTAAGTCTAATAGAGCCGGTCTGGGGCGAAGATGAGGTTGATCCATGGGCGTCAAGCGCGAGTGGCTCCTTCGCTGCAGCGACAGCTACGCGGACCGTGCGGTGTGCGAGGTCAGCGTGAGCGCGGGAGCCGTGGAGATCGCCGGCCCCGAAGGCCCTGCCTTCACCTTCACCGGTCTGGAGGTCCGCGAACTCCGCGACGCCCTCAACGCCGCCATCGACCAGTGCGAGAACGACCTGCACGCCCTCATGAGGTTGGCCGCGGAACCAAACCGGCATAACGTGGGTCATACCGGTACATGAGCAAGTAGGAGGTGTGTCCCGGTGTACATCGACGAGAACGGTGCGGCCGACGCCGAGCTGAAGGTCACCGTCGAGGATGAGGAGTACACCGCCGACGTCACCTTCGACCTCGACCACGACGGCGTGAACGACTCCGCCGTCGTCGAGACCGATGACGGTGGCCATCTCGCGTTCACCGACACGAACGGCGACGGTGACGCCGATCTGATGAGCACGTTCGACAAGGACGGCAATCTCCTGAGCCAGGCCCGGTTCGAGGAGAATTCCGGTGAGTGGGTCGCCGTCGACCCGAACGATCCGAAGCAGGAAAAGACGAATTCGTCTGCTGCCCAGGCGATTGTCGTGGACACCGACGAAGGTGAGCGAAACGTCGGGCGGGCCACCGAGGACACCGACGGAGACGGCAAGGCGGACACCGCGGTCGTCCGGGACGACGGCGGTGACACGTGGTTGTTCACGGACTCGAACGGCGACGGCAAGGCCGACGTGGCGACCGAGATCACCCGATCCGGCGAGGTCACGATGTCGGAGCACCGCGGCGACGACTGGGTCGAGGTCGAGCACGGGCACATCGAGTCCGACGGCCGGTACGTGACGGACTCGAAGAGCGGCATTCTGGACGACTCGGACGACTGGCTCGAGGAAGAACGGTTCGACGGAGTCGTCCGAATCGATTCCACAACGGGGCAGTGGATCAGCCCGAACTGACGTTCTAACTGAAGCGCAGGTCACAGGCCCCGGTGTGGTGAGAACCGCACCGGGGCCTCTTGTGTTTTTCCCACCTCAAGCCCGCCTTAACGCCGTCCGAGTGCTGAATCGATTCCAGAATCGGTTTTGTGAGGGAAGCGACAGGCTGGGGGTGCTTTACCTGCCATTCACCGGGCTAACCTCGGTCCATCCCCTTCCACGTACGCCCGGCCCCACCGGGCGTCGTGAGCTATTCCCGAGGACGACGAAGTCCTGCACCGGACCACCACGTGCTCGGGTTGCCGAGGCGTTCAGTCAGGAGACGAGACGAGATGACGGCAGTGACCATTCCCGGTCTCGAACACGCACCTACCAACCACGCGCGTCTGCTCGCATGGGTTCAGGAAGTCGCTGAGCTGACCTGCCCCGACGAGGTTGTTTGGGCTGACGGGTCTCAGGGCGAATGGGACCGTCTCACGAAGAAGCTCGTCGACGCCGGCACGTTCGTGCCGCTGAAGAAGAAGCCCAACTCGTTCTGGGCGGCCTCGGACCCCAGCGACGTCGCGCGGGTGGAAGAGCGCACGTACATCTGTTCGGTGCGCGAGGAGGACTCGGGCGCGACGAACAACTGGATGGAACCTTCGGAGATGAAGGCCATCATGACCGAGCTCTACCGGGGCTGCATGCGTGGTCGCACGATGTACGTCATCCCGTTCTGCATGGGCCCGCTGGACGCGGAGAAGCCGATGCTCGGTGTCGAGATCACCGACTCGGAGTACGTCGTCGTCTCCATGCACATCATGACCCGCATGGGCACGAAGGCGCTGAACCTGTTCGGTGCGGACGCCCCGTACGTCCCCGCGCTGCACTCCCTCGGCGCTCCGCTGGAGCCCGGCCAGGAAGACGTGCAGTGGCCGTGCAACACGACCAAGTACATCTCGCACTTCCCGGAGACCCGCGAGATCTGGAGCTTCGGCTCCGGCTACGGCGGCAACGCCCTGCTCGGCAAGAAGTGCTTCTCCCTGCGCATCGCGAGCGCCATGGCGCGCGACGAGGGCTGGCTCGCGGAGCACATGCTGATCCTCAAGCTCACCTCGCCGGAGAACAAGGCGTACTACATCGCCGCCGCGTTCCCGTCGGCCTGTGGCAAGACGAACCTCGCCATGCTCGAGCCGACCATCCCCGGCTGGAAGGTCGAGACGCTCGGCGACGACATCGCCTGGATGCGTTTCGGTGAGGACGGCCGCCTGTACGCGGTGAACCCGGAGAACGGCTTCTTCGGCGTCGCGCCCGGCACGGACTACCACACCAACCCGAACGCGATGCGCACCATCGCCAAGGGCAACTCGCTGTTCACGAACGTCGCGCTGACCGACGACGGCGACATCTGGTGGGAGGGCATCGGCGAGGCGCCTGCCCACCTGACCTCGTGGAAGCACCAGGACTGGACGCCGGACGGCGACGAGCTGGCCGCGCACCCGAACTCGCGCTACTGCACGCCGATCGAGCAGTGCGACATCAAGGCCCCGGAGTGGGAGGACCCGAACGGCGTCCCGATCTCGGCGATCTTCTTCGGTGGCCGCCGCGCCACGACGATCCCGCTGGTCACCGAGTCGCGCGACTGGCAGCACGGCACCTACATGGGCGCCACGCTCTCGTCGGAGACCACGGCCGCCGCGGTCGGCAAGACCGGTGTCGTGCGCCGCGACCCGATGGCGATGCTGCCGTTCATCGGCTACAACGCCGGTGACTACTTCCAGCACTGGGTCGACCTCGGCAAGCGCGCCGACGCCGACAAGCTGCCGAAGATCTTCTACGTCAACTGGTTCCGCCGCGGTGAGGACAAGCGCTTCCTGTGGCCTGGGTTCGGCGAGAACTCGCGCGTCCTGAAGTGGGCCATCGAGCGCCTCGAGGGCAAGGCCGCCGCCCAGGAGACCCCGATCGGCTACGTGCCGACCGCGGCCGACCTGGACCTGGAGGGCCTGGACGCGTCGCGTGAGGACATCGAGGCCTCGCTCGCGTTCGACGCCGACGAGTGGCGTGCCGAGATCCCGCTGGTCGAGGAGTGGTTCGAGAAGATCGGCGAGAAGGTCCCGACCACGCTCCGCGACGAGCTGGCGGCCCTGAAGCAGCGCCTGGGCTAGCAAGCCGAGGTGTTTTCGAAGCCCCATCGGTCAACGGCGACCGGTGGGGCTTCTTCTTGGGGTACTACTGGTCGTGTGACTCAGGGCGACTTCCCCGGCGGGCTGAACTTCGACGGTTCGACGCGTGATGTGGAGGTCGGACCGGCCACCGGAATCGTGCGCTACTACCCGGTCCCGCCCGCCCCACCGGCCCGCACGCCGTGGTGGCGCTTCACGCTCGTGTTCGGCCTCGGTTTAGCCGTCGGCGTGGTGGCCGGCGTGGTCCTGTGCAGCAATTTTCTCTGAATCAGCGCAGCTCATCGTCCACATGAGACGAAGTTGTCCACAGTTGTGGACGGCTTTGTGCACATGTTGTGGATAGCTGTGGACAAGCCTGTGGGCATCTTGGCCGTCGCTGAAAACGGTCTTGCTCCAGGAATGAACCTGGCCCCTCCCGGGAACGTCTTAGGTATGTGATGGCGATCACAGAGATCGTCACCGAGGCGGAGAGGGAGGTGTGCCGTGGGAATCGCCGGAATCGCCGGAATCGCGATGCTCGTGCTGTCCCTGGCCGCCGTTTTGATGGTCGTGATCGCCGGGTCAGTTCGGGAGCGGGTTGTCCCGGATGCCGAGGAGGGTGCCGTTGAAGGTCTTGGCGGCCTCCGCGTAGCAGACGGCGTTGGTCCAACCCTCTGACCAGGCCTGGGAGCCGGGGTTGCGCCACGCCGGAAACACGTCCGAGCGCTTGGTCGAGCCCAGGTAGTCGTGCACGGCCTTCGTGCACTTCTCGGTCGCGATCGAGTTCATCTGCTCCTTGGAGGGAGCGGGGTCGGTCGACTTGCCGAGCGACACGACGCCGCCGGGCACCGCCTCCGCCATGTGCGCGGTGGTGCAGGCGACGACCTTGACCTCCTGGTCCTTCGACGGCGAGCCCTGGGTGCAGGTCTGGAAGGTGCCGAAGCCGTTGCCCTTCAGCACGTCCTTCACAGAACCCTTGCGCGCCAGCGGCTTCTCGTCCGGGCTGATCTCCACGACGGTGCACAGCCGCCAGCGCTGGCCGTCCTTCCAGCCCTGCTCGTTCGGCCAGAACGCCCAGACCCGCAGGCGCGTCGAGTCCGAGTCGCCGCTGCCCAGGTACTCGCTGAGCGTCTGGCGGCACGGCGGGAGCGCGGCCTTGCGCAGCGCCTGCGTGTCCGGGTAGGTCGTGGGCAGGCCGGTGAGCTCACCGACGCTCATGACCTCGGCCTCGTGCGATTCGGTGCACTGCAGCACCTTCAGCTCGTAGGCGTTCATGCACTGCCCCGACTTGGGGAGTGCGGGCGCGGAGGCGGAGGCGGTGGACGGCAACGGTCCGGGGACCGCCTGACCACCCACCTGGATCGCGCACGCGGACAGGGTCAACGCGCTCAGGACAATTGCCACCGCCAGCCGCACACGAGTCACACCACAGAGACTAGGGCCTTCACCTGATCGGCGATGTCCCGACGCTGCTTTTCGAAGGCCGGATCGGTCAGCGCGGCCGGGTCGGCGGGCTGCCCGAGCACCGGCGTGTGGAGGTGTCCACCGAGGACGTTCGTTGCGCCGTAACCGATTCGCAGCCGGTTGGCTCGGTACATGCTCTCGTTGGAGAGGTAGTCACCGCCGCCACCGGACGCGGCGATCCTGCCCGGCGTCGGCTGGTCGGTGCGGCACGACTGCTGCGAACCGACGACGACCCACTCGCAGAAGGCCAGGTTGTAGTTCACCGCGAACGGGCCGGTGCCCGCGTCGATCATCTTCTGGAACGGCAGCGTGGTCTCGATGAACTCGGCGACCGGCTGCGGCCAGCCCGCCGCGTTCGGGACGCTGCCGTACGAGTTGACGTTGTTGTTGTCCGCGAAGCCACCACGCCACCGCGCCGCCCACCGCTCGACGTCGAACCGGCCGGGCCTGCCCTGGCTGATCGTCACGAACGCGTCGGGTTTCTGCTGCAACGCCGAACCGTAGAACCGTTCGACGACACCCTCGTCGAACCCGCCCCACAGCACGGGAAGCACGGCCGCCTGCAGCACGACCTTGCCGGTGGGCGTGGAGATCTCACGGCCGTCGAGCTGCAACGCCGCGGCACCGGCCGGGTTGGCCCGCCGCACGTTCACGCCGGTGAGCTGGAACGGGTCGAAGCCGGTGACGGCGACCTTGCGCACGCCGGGCCTGCTGGGGAACGCCGAGTCGCTCAGGCCCCGCGAGGCCCAGTCGAACTTCTGGATCAGCGTCGCGCGGTCGGCGGGAGAGATCGCGAACCGCGGCTTCCACTGGCGCAGCGCGGAGCTGAGCTGCAGCCGTGCCCAGTAGAGCGGGCGGTCGTCGTAGGCGTCGTGCGCCACGGGTGTTGTGCTCTGCGCGCGGGCGACGGCCGCCTTCCACAGCGCGTTGCCCTCGCGTTCCACGAACTGCTGTGCCTGCTTCGGCAGGACCTGGCGGCAGAGCCTGGCGGTGAAGTCGGTGACGCGGCCGTCGAACCCGGCGAGCTTGACGAGCGAGGGGCCGACGGCGGGACCGCCCGTGACGAGCGTGTCGTCGAGCCGCTGCTCCTCGACGGTCAGCGGGACGGAGGTGTCGTAGCAGTTCGCGTCCTGCGCGTGGGCGACGGCGGGACTCAGGGTGAGGGCGAGCGCGGTCAGCCCGACCAGTCCGGCGATGGTTTTCACGTGATCGATCCTCAACGCAAAGGGCCACCCGCCGTAACCGACAGGTGGCCCATAGTGTTGCGGACTTCGTCTCAGTGGGCCGCGATGGGCTTGACCCTCGGGTTGTCCTCGTCGACGTGGTAGTCGGACGGATCGGTCTGGTCCGTGCCGTTGAACCACTTGGCCTTCTTGGCGATCAGCGTGACGACCACCGCGACGACCAGGTTGACGAGCAGCGCGATGATGCCGACGTAGATCTGCGTCGTCGAGCCACCGAACGGGTGCCACCCGAGGATCGAGATGTTGCCCAGCGGCAACGCGGATCCGGCGAAGTGCGCCTTGCCGACGGCCGGGTTGCCGATGTTGTAGAGCAGCCACATGCCGTAGCCCATGCCCGCGACCCAACCGGCGATCAGGGCGTACACGTGGAACCAGCGCGTGTACAACGCGATCGCGACCGCCGGCAGCGTCTGCAGGATCATGACGCCGCCGATGAGCTGCAGGTCGATCGAGAACTGCGGGTCGACGAACACGATGAACGCGACGGCGCCGAACTTCACCACCAGCGAGGCGAGCTTGGCCTGCTTGGCCTCCTCCGCCGGGGTGGCGCTCTTCTTCACGTACTCCTTGTAGACGTTGCGCGTCCACAGGTTCGCCGCCGCGATGGACATGATCGCCGCCGGTACCAGCGCGCCGATGCCGATGGCCGCGAACGCGATGCCCGCGAACCACGACGGGAAGTTCGCGCCGAAGAGCTCGGGCACGATCGTGTTGGTGTCGGGACGGCCGGTCGCCTGGTTGACGAGCGGCTTGGTGCCCGCGCTGATCGCGACGAAGCCCAGCAGTGCCAGCAGGCCCAGCAGCAGCGAGTACGCCGGCAGCGCGACCATGTTGCGCTTGATGACGTTGCGGCCGCGGCTCGCGAGGATTCCGGTCAGCGAGTGCGGGTAGAGGAACAGCGCGAGCGCCGATCCGAGGGCCAGCGTGGCGTACTGCAGCTGGTTCGTGCCGGTCAGCAGGATGCCGTCGGTCTTGCTCGGCGTCGCGTCGAACTTGGCCTGCGCGTCGTTGAAGATCTCGCCCCAGCCGCCGAACTTCGCGGGCAGGTAGACGATCGCCACCAGGATCACCAGGTAGATCAGGATGTCCTTGACGAAGGCGATCAGCGCCGGCGCCCGCAGACCCGACTGGTAGGTGTAGAGCGCGAGGATCAGGAACGCGATGAACAGCGGCAGGTGGCCGAGGATGCCGGAGCCGTTGAGGCCCATGGACCGCAGCACCGCTTCGAGGCCGACGAGCTGCAACGCGATGTACGGCATGGTCGCGACGATGCCGGTGATGGCGATGATCAGCGCCAGCCAGTGCGAGCCGTAGCGGCCCTTAACGAAGTCGGCGGGCGTGACGTAGCCGTGCACGCGGCTGACCGACCACATCCGCACCAGCGGCAGGAAGACGAGCGGGTAGAGGATCACCGTGTACGGCAGCGCGAAGAACCCGGTCGCACCCGCGCCGAACATGAGCGCCGGCACGGCGACGAAGGTGTACGCGGTGTAGAGGTCGCCACCGACCAGGAACCACGTGATCCAGCTGCCGAACTTCCTACCGCCGAGGCCCCACTCGTCGAGGTGCTCGAGGGTGTCGCCCTTCTGCCATCGCGCGGCCAGGAAGCCCATGACCGTGACGAGCAGGAAGAGAGCGCTGAAAACGATCAGCTCGGTCCACTGCATCAGTTCGCTCCCTCGTCCAGGTCGTCCACGCCGAGCTTGTCCGGCTTACCGGTGACCACGGGCTCGTCCTTGGTCTTGACGTAGACGAGGCCGACGCACACGACGCCGAGCGGGACGAACAGGAACTGGTACCAGTAGAAGAACGGCAACCCGAAGATCCTGGGTTCGTCCATGTTGAACCACGGCGTGACGAGCATGAACAGCGGAAGTATCAGCAGCAGGTTCCAGTTGCTCCAGCGCAAGCCGGTCTTGTGATCCGACGGCATGGTGGCCCTCCGTGTACGCGGTGTTGCGCGGATGTTAGGCCTGATGAAGGGTGCCGTCAGCCTCGTGATCGCAATCGTTGCCTTCGACTTAACGTTCTCTTTGGACTAATCCGCCAGTAGACGGCTCGCCAGGTCCTTCTCGGCGGCGTCGAAGTACTCGTCGAGCTGGTGGACGGCTTGTTCAACCGTTCCATTGTTCAACAATTCCACGATCCTGCGGTTCCACGGCAGGTAGGTCTGGTGGAAGGCCTCCACCTCGTGCGCCACGCGGAACGCGAGCATGAGCTCGGCGAAGAGACGGTCGGACTCGTCGCTCAGGCGGGTGCTGCCGGCGAGGCCGACGATGCCGCGGTGGAACTGGATGTTCGCGCTGCCGGTCTTGCTGAAGTCGTTCTTCTCGGCGCGTGCCACGGCCTGGCGGACCGGTGCCCGCACGGCTTCGCGCTGCGCGTCGCCGACGTCGTTCCACAGTCGCAGCGAGCCGCACTCGATGACCCGGCGGGCGGCGTAGAGGTCCCGGACGTCCTCGCCGGTCGGGCGGCGGACGAACACACCGCGGCTGTGCTCGTGCACCAGGATCCGATCGCGGGTGAGGAGCCGGAACGCCTCGCGGAGCGTGTTGCGGCTGACGCCCAGCGCCCCGCCGATCGCTTCCTCGCTCAGCCGCAGGCCCGGCTCCAGTTCACCGAGCAGCACCCGCTCGCGCAGCATGTCGGCGACCTTCTGCGCGGTGCTCGCGCGCTCCAGGTCAGCCTTGTTCTGGGCCAGCGTCGACACCCACGTCTCGGTCACCTCGGCAGTCTATTTGCAGGATCGTTCTATTGCACTATCGTAGAATCGTTCAACAATCCCACAATCCATCGATCGAGCGCGCACGAGGAGGACGGCCATGGACGTGAACGCGGACCTGGGCGAGGGCTTCGGCCACTGGACCCTGGGCGACGACAAAGCCCTGCTGGCCGTCGTGACCAGCGCGAACATCGCCTGCGGCTACCACGCCGGTGACGCCGACACCATGCGCGAGACCTGCGTCCAGGCCGCAGCGGCAGGAGTGGCGGTGGGTGCCCACGTCGGCTACCGGGACCTGGCGGGTTTCGGCCGCCGCTTCATCGACGTGGCTCCGGACACCCTGACCAACGAGGTCATCGCCCAGCTGGGCGCCCTGTCGGCGTTCGCCAGAGCCGCGGGCACCCGAGTCTCGTACGTGAAACCGCACGGCGCCCTCTACAACACCCTGGTCCGCCACGAGCCCCAGGCAGACGCCGTCGTCGACGCGGTCCGCCTGTTCGATCCAGCGCTCGCGGTCCTGGGTCCGCCGGGTGCGGTCTGGCTGAAACGAGCCTCGGTAGCGGGCTTGCGCGTGTGGCACGAGGCGTTCGCCGGGCGCGCCTACACCCCGTCCGGCACGCTGGTGCCGCGCTCCGAACCGGGAGCCGTCCTGCGCGACCCGGCCGAGATCGCGGCCCGGTGCGTCCAACTGGCCACCGAGGGCTGGCTCCGCAGCGTCTCCGGCCGCCCGGTCCGGATCCAGGCCGACTCGATCTGCGTGCACGGCGACACCCCGAACGCCGTCGAGGTGGCCCGAGCCGTCCGCACGGCGCTGGAAACGGCGGGCGTACCGGTGGCCCGAGTGGAGTCTCCGCTCCGCCACAGCCGCCAAGCGGTCTGACCAGGTCAGGCGGTCTGCCGCACCAACGCGGCGGCTCCCACCAGCCCGGCCTCGCCACCCAGCTGCGCGGCACGCACCTCGAGCCCGTCCAGGTACGACAACCCGGCGTGCGTCTTCAAGGTCCGCCGGACCGGCTCGAACAACAACTCCCCGGCCTGCGCCACACCACCCCCGATGACCGCCATGTCCAGATCGCACACCGCGGCCGCACCGGCGATGGCCATCCCCACCGCCCGCCCGGCGCGTTCGAAGGCCTCCCGCGGGATCTCCTCACCGGCCAGCGCGGCGGCGGCCAGCAGGGCGGCGTCCGCGTCGTCCGGCGCCTGCCACCCGATCCGCCGGGCCCACGCCACCATCCGCGGACCGCTCGCCACGGTCTCCGCACATCCGCGCCCGCCGCAGGTGCAGGGCAGGCCGTCGGGCTCCACCACGACGTGCCCGATGTGTCCCGCGTTGCCGGTGCGCCCGCCGAACGGCCGTCCGTCCAGCACCAGCCCGCCGCCGACCCCGGTCGACACGACCAGCCCGACCATGAACCTGCTGTCCTGCCCGGCGCCGCGCCAGTGCTCGCCGAGCGCCATGCACACGCCGTCACCCGCGAGCTCGACCGGCACGGCCGGGAACAGCGACGCCACCGACTCGCGCAGCGGGAAGGCCTGCCACGAGGGCACGTTGATCGGGGAGACGGTACCGGCGACGGTGTCCACGGGACCTGCCGAGCCGATTCCCACGCCCGCGACGGCCGAGTCCTGGACCACCGAGGAGATCACCGAAACCACCGCGTCCCAAGGGTTCGCGGACGGCGTCGGCACTCGCTCGGAGCGCACCACGGCGCCGAAGGGGTCCACCAGCGCGGCGGCGATCTTGGTGCCGCCGAAGTCCAGTGCCAGCACCAGATCAGTCACGGTGCAGCAGCTTAACCAGCCACTTCGAGCCGGATGGGCGCAGTGGTCCGCACCAGGTCGCCCGCGGTCACGCGGACCACGGCAGACCACGAGCCCGGTGTGGCCCAGGTGGGCGCGGAGAGCGTGAAGCCGAGCGGCAGCCGCCCCTGCGCCGGCAGCAGGCCACCCACGCAGAACGGACCGGCGAACTCCCACGACGAACGCGGCGACAACAACCGGGCCTGCACCGGCAGGTCGCCGTGCGCGCCGGAGGCCACGACCACCCGCAACGACGACGACTCACCCGGTCGCACCGACACGACCGGCGGCGACGAGGCCACCCACAGCACCTCGACCGGGTCGTCGGAATCCCACTCGGGCACGGTCAGCAGCGCGACGTCGTAGACCTCGAACGGCAGGCCCTCCAACGTCGCCCGCACCGGGTGGCAGCCCGGCGTGCGCGGCGCCTCCAGCCGCACCTCGGCCGACACGTGACCACCCGCCGGCAGCGACACCGGCAGTTCGGTCCACGACGCCGACCACCCCTCGGGCAGCGAGAGCCGGACGACGCCGGAGAACTCCGCGCCGTCCGACACGGCCACCACGCGCAGCCGGGCCGGGCCGAGCACCTCCAGGTGGACGTTCGCGGGCAATCCGCCCAACGGCGCGGGCTCGTGCAGCCAGTAGCGCGCGAACACCGGCGTCACGGCAGGTGAGACGGGGCCGAGCAGCGGACCGGCCAGCGTCGGCCGGGTCTTCACGGAGGACAACGTGCCGGTGGCGGGTGACCGGGACCCCAGCACGGCGTGCAGCGACGAAGGGCCGAGGTGCTCGACCTCGTTCCACAGCGTGAAGGTCGTGGAGCCGACCATCTTCTCGCCGACCTCGCTGTGCCACACGCTGATCGGGCCGACGAGACGAGGCGCTTCGAGCACAGGACCGTCGACGGCGACGAGTGAAGCGATCGGGTCGTACGACAGGACGTAGTGAGTGGACGCGATCTCGGTGCCATAGCCGCGTTGCCAGCCGTGATCGATGTCGTCCTCGACCAACTCGTACGTGCGCCACCCACGTGCGGGCACATCACGCGCCAAGAACGTCACGGTCACGCCGTCCACCAACGTCGGCAGCACGGCACCGTCGAACTCCACGTGCACGTTGCGCTCGTGCGGCAGGTGCACGGACACGATGTCGGTGCAGGCCGACGGCAGCGGGTTCCACACGACCACCGACGAGTCCACAGAGGACGTCAGCGCCTCCAAGGACCGCGAGACGACGTCGGACTGCAGGTCGAAGGCCTCTCGTGGATGCGCCAGAGCAGCGCGGGACAGCGCGGCGGCGGGAAACGACGCCCCGGTCAGCCGAGCCGCGTGCGAAGCGAACACAGCAGCAGGAGAGTCGTCCAGCGGAGCAGCCGGCACGGGCACCGAGCCGCGCACGTAGTAGTCGCGTGGCAACGAGCAGACGATCCGCGGCCACGTGTAGCGCGCGCTCCAGTCGTGATGGATCGCCGTCACCCACGGGTTGGGAGCATCACGAGCGGCCCCGACGGGCAGCATCACGTGCGGAGCGGCGGCCCCGGACCGCAACTCCAGGAACGACGAGTAGACCGACCGCTCGGCCTCACCGAGTGACGAGGCCGCGAGCGACGGCCCGGACGGCAGCGACGACAGCACCGGCGTCACACCGACCACATTGGACTCCGACCCGACGACCTCGACCCGGCCCTCGGAGATCAGCCGCAGCAGCGACGAGCGGTGCTGCGGGAACATGTCCCAGTAGGGCTGCAGCAACTCCACGGACGTCACGGCGAACCGGTAGGCGGGATCGGTCAGTGCCAGGTCCAGATGTGCCCGCAGCGCGTCGAACGGCGCATCACCCGCGACGTGCCCGACGAGGTGCACCGTCCACCCCGGCGAGCCCACGACCAGCGAGAACGTGCAGGACTCCTCGCCGGAACCGGACCGCACGACGGCCTGGGCGGGCACGACGGCACCGGGCGGGTGCTCAGACACGTCGACCGCGAGCTCGTAACCGAACGGCCCCAGCGCGAGCGATCCGCCGTGCCGCGGCGAGTGCAGCCCGGGCCCGGACACGTGCGCGTGCACGGGCCCCGCCAACGAAGGCGAGGTCAGCCGCACCACCTGCAGCAGTGCGGTCCGAGGTCCGACGAACAGTTCGGTGGACTCGGCGGCGATCACCGGACGATCGCACCACTGTTCATCGGCCGGGGAAATACCACGATGGTGGCGTTCTAACGGTTGCTAACGCTTGAGCATCCGCGTCAGACCGGCGGCCACGGTCGTCGCCAGGATCCAGCCCGTCACGATCAGTCCCGACGCGATCCACTGCGACGCGCCCGGCGTCTGCCATCGGTTCTTGTTGCCGAAGTCGACGATCGGCACCACGAGGTCGATCGTGTAGAGCCACGCGTTCCACGGCAGGTGGTCGTCGTCGTTGATCTCGACCAGCGGTCCCTTGAACTGGAACCAGATGCTGCCGACGACCCACGCCGCGATCAGCCACCCCAACGCCCGCGCCGGCCGGTAGCCGTACCCGACCATCGACCGCTGCAGGAAGCTCCACAGCAGCACCAACGGCCCGAAGAACCGCATGCCCTCGGCAACTGCCTTGTACCGCAGGCGTTGCTTCTCGATCAGCACGGTCGAGGCGTGCTCCTCGTTGCCTGCCGCAGTCAGCATCTCGGCGAACTGGTCGTACGGGCGCGGGTGGTAGCTGCGCCGCATGGCCTGCCGCAACCAGCGCAGCCGTTGCTGCACCTGGTCGTCGTCGCGCAGGTTGATCGGGTACGCGAGCGAGTCGTAGCGGAAGTCGTCGAGGTCGATGAAACCCGTGGTGTTCCAGAAGTTCTCGTTGTCGTCCAACGACGTGCAGCGAGCCTGCCGCAGCGTCACGAGACCCTTGGGCGGTGACACGACGTTGAGCATCAGCTCCTGCACCTGCATGCCCATGGCGTTCAACGCGTGGCTGTCGAGCTTGTACCCGAGCACCGCACCGTTGAAGTTCGCCATGCGGCCGATCACCGCGCGACGGCACCGCACGCCGCCGTGCGCGACGAACTCCTTGTCACCCCGTGCGCAGATGAGGTCGCGGCCGATCGTGGCGCCACCGATGTCGAGCGACGGCTTCTCGCGCGGCTGGTGCCGGTACTTGCCCGGCTTGATCAACCGGCTGCCGCGCAGGTCGAGGTTCGCGCCGACGGTGATGCCGCGCAGTTCCAGGCCGCCGGACACCTCCGACTCGCGCACCACGAAGTTGCTGCCGATCTGGGAACGGTTGGCCAGCACGGCGTCCGCGGCCGGATTGTCCACAGTGGCCCGTTCGATCGTGATGCTGCCGCGCACGTGCGTGTCGACCATGCGCAGCTGGCCCTTGATCCGCACGCCGCGTCCCACGACGTCGCCGCCGATCTCCGCGCCGTCGACGTGCAACGCGCGGCCCGAGCCGGTCGGGTCGGTGCCGACCGAAGGTGGTGAGACCGCGTCCAGCACGGCCTCGGCCAGCGACAACGTGCCACCGATCTTCGCGTTCACCGCGCGAATGGTGCCCCGGCTCGTGAACCCGCGGTCGAGCTCCAGGTCACCGGACACGTCCACGCGGTCCAGGAAGAGCGTCGCGGACGGGTCGGCGTGCGGATCGCTGCTGTCCTTGAAGTCCGGTCCGCGCGAGAGCGTCGCTCCGCTCAACGACAGGGTGGAGCTGATGCGCGCGTTGGCCAGGAAGACGACACCGTGCGACGTGAACGCGCCGAGGAAGTTGCCACCGACCTGCATGCCGTTGCCGTTCAACGTGAAGCCGTCGGCGTTCTCCAGCACGGCGCTGCCGAGGTTGACGTTGCCGCCGATGCGCGAGCCCGCGAGCCGCACCTCGCCCTCGGTGACGATGCCGAATCCGAGCAACGCGCCCGCGACCGTCAGCCGGTCACCGTGCAGGCACAGCCCGCCCGGCACGCTGAACCTGGTCTCCCGCAACAGGACCGAGCCCGCGATCTCCGCGTCGGTGAAGTCGGCGAGGCCCGAGACCCGGCAGTCGATCAGCGACACGTCGTTGCCGCTGCTCAGGTTGCGCGCTTCGAGGCCGGGCAGGTCGCAGTCGGTGAACGAGATGCCGGCGAGGTTCGCCTGCCGCAGGTCCGGTGCCGCCTCGAACTGGCAGCGCTCGAACTCCAGCACGTACGGGACCTCGACCGCGCGCAGGTCGAGGACGTCGGTGACCACCCGGTCCACGACGCGGATGACGGGTGGGGTGCTCGGCTTGCGCCGAGGCAACCTCCACCCGCCACCAGCGGAATTGTCGTTCTCCCCCAACAGCCCCCGCAGCACGTCCGCCGCGGCGACCTTCCCCCTCGCCACGAGCTCTAGACCGGGTCGCTCGGGCCGTGGTGCGTCGGGTCGAGCACGCGTGCCAGGAACTCCTGGGTGCGTTCCTCCTGCGGGTTGCCGATGACCTCGGCCGCCGGGCCCTCCTCGACGATGTAGCCGCCGTCCATGAAGATCACCTTGTCGGCGACCTCGCGGGCGAACTGCATCTCGTGCGTCACGACCAGCATCGTCATGCCCTCGTCGGCGAGTTGGCGCATCACGCCGAGCACGTCACCGACGAGCTCGGGGTCGAGCGCCGAGGTCGGCTCGTCGAACAGCATCACGTCCGGGTCCATCGACAGCGCGCGGGCGATCGCCACGCGCTGCTGCTGGCCGCCGGAGAGCTGCGCGGGCATCGAGTTGGCCTTCTCCTTCAACCCGACGCGGTCGAGGTTGCGCAGGGCGATCTCCTGCGCTTCCTTCTCGTTCCGCTTGAGCACCTTGCGCTGCGCGACCGTGAGGTTCGCGAGAACGTTGAGGTGCGAGAACAGGTTGAACGACTGGAAGACCATGCCGATCTTCGTGCGCGCCAGGTCGATGTCGACGTCCGGGTCGGTCAGCTCGACGCCGTTGACGACGATCTTGCCGCCGTTCGGCTCCTCGAGCAGGTTGACGCAGCGCAGCAGCGTCGACTTGCCGGAACCGGACGGGCCGATGATGCAGACCACGTCGCCGCGGTTGACCGTGACGTCGATGCCCTTGAGGACGTCCAGCGAGCCGAACGACTTCTTCAGGCCGGTGATCTCGACACTGATCTCGCTCACAGGACGGACACCTTCTTCCCGCCGGAGCGGCGCTCCAGGTACCGCGAAAGGTACCCGAGAGGCAACGTGATGATCAGGTAGCAGAGACCGACGACGAGGATCGGGGTGAGCGACGGGCTGCGGCTCAGCGTCTCGCGCCCGAACTTCGTCAGCTCGTACTGGTCGCGGGCCAGTCCGATGATGTAGATCAGCGAGGAGTCCTTGGTCAGCAGGATCAGCTCGTTGGTCAGCGGCGGCAGGATGATCCGGAACGCCTGCGGGATCACGATGGTGATCATCGCGCGGCCCTGCGACATGCCGAGCGAACGCGCGGCCTCGACCTGCCCCTTCGGCACGGCCTGGATGCCGGCGCGGATGGTCTCGGCCATGTAGGCGGCACCGACGATGCCGAGCGCCAGCATGACCGTGGAGTAGATGTCGAACTGGATCTGGAACGCGAGCGGCACGCCGAACGCCAGGCCGATGAACACCAGCAGGGCCGGGATGCCGCGGAAGAACTCGATGTAGATCGTCGCGATCCAGCGGTACGGCGCGATCGACGAGAGCTTCATCAACGCGAGGATGAGGCCGAGCGCGAGGCCGAACGCGAACCCGAGCGCGGTGTAGATGAGGGTGTTCTTCAACGCGATGGTGATGACGTTGGGGAACATGTCCCCCATCGTCTTGAAGTTGAAGAACGCCGTGCGGATCTGTTCCCAGTCGGCGAGGAACGCGATCACCACGGCGATGACGACGAGCAGCGTGTACTGCGAGTACCGGAAGTATTCGGCCCGCTTGCGCTTGGACAGCGCCATGGTGTGACTCCTAGCGGATGTGGTTCGGACGCCGACGGGGCGGCGTCGTCCGCCGCCCCGTCAGTTCGAGATCGCTACTTCTTCTCCGGCGCCTTGCCGAACCACTTCTTGTAGATCTCGTCGTACTTGCCGCTCTCCTTGGCCTTCTTCAGGACCTCGTTGACCTTCGTGGTCAGAGCGGTGTTGCCCTTCTTGATGCCGATGCCGTACTGCTCGTTCGTGTTGAACTCGGCGGAGACGACGGTGTCCGGGAACTCCTTGGCGTAGTCCAGGAGCACGCCGTTGTCGTTGATCGCGGCGTCGACGGCACCGGTGCGCACGGCGGTCTCCATCAGCGGGAGGTCCTCGAACTGGATGACCTCGTAGCCGTTGGCGGCCTTGTTGTCGTTCGCGTAGATCTCACCGGTGGTGTCCTGCTGGACGCCGATCTTCTTGCCCTTGAGGTCCGCCAGCGCCTTGATCGGCGAGTCCTTCTTGACCAGCAGCGCCTGCGTGGCCTCGAAGTACGGGTCCGAGAAGTCGATCGCCTGCTTGCGCTCTTCCTTGATCGTCATACCGGCGGCCGCGAGGTCGCACTGGTTGGCGTTGAAGCTCGCGCCGGAGGTGATCGTCTCGAACTGGGTGTCGAAGATCTCCTGCTTGACCTTCAGTTCGTCGGCGATGAGGTCGACCAGGTCGACGTCGAAACCGACGGTCTTGTCGCCGTCCGTGTACTGGAACGGCTTGTAGGACAGGTGGGTGCAGGTGACGAGCTTGCCTTCCTTGACAAGCTTGATGCCACCGTCGGTGGTCCCACCACCGCTGTTGGTGCTCGTCGCGCAACCGGCGAGCGCGGTCAGCGCTAGGGCCGCTGCGGGCAGCAGGGCGAGCACGTGCCTGGGTCGACGAGCCACTGCGTCACTCCTCGTAACTGTCGCGGACGAGTGAACGGGATCCTGCCACTCGGGTGACGTGGTGGACAGCACGTGCGTGTTACAGGCCACTGCCTTGCAACGATCCTGCGTCAAATCACCGTTTTAGTCGCAAAATCTTGTGTGGTTTGGCTCAGATCACACAACTTCTTCACGTATTGCACACGGATAATTACGATCCGCGAGTGTCTCCTTGATCAGGATTTGATCACGACGGTGCTGGTCAGCGTGTTCTTTCCGTCATCAGACCTGCCACGAGAGCGGTCCAGCCCGTCTGGTGCGTCGCGCCGAGACCTTCGCCCGTGTCCCCGTCGAAGTACTCGCTGAAGGTGACGTGCCTGCGCCAAAGAGGTGACTCGGAGGCCTCGATCCGCTTGCCGTCCGACGGCCGGCGCCCGTCGTGGTCGGGCAGGAACAGCCCGACGAGCCGATCGCTCAGCTCGTCCGCGACCTGGCCCGCGGTGACCCAGCGTCCCGAGTGCGTCGGCATCTCGACCTGGAACATGCCGTCGTGGAACGTGCAGACTGTGCGCAGCGCCTCCACCAGCAACGCGTTGGTCGGCAGCCAGATCGGGCCGCGCCAGTTCGAGTTGCCGCCGAACATCGGCGTGTGCGACTCGCCCGGCTCGTAGCCCATGCGGTGGTCCTGGCCCGCGACCTTGACCTCGAGGCCCTCGCGGTGAGCGGCTGACAGGCTGCGGATCCCGTGCGGGGACAGGAACTCCTGCTCGTCGAGCATCCGGTGCAGCACGCGCTTGAGCTTCGACTCGTCCAGCAACGACACGAACGCGCCGCGCTCGTAGTGGAAGTCGATGAACTGCCGCAGCTCGGGCCGTCGCTTGAGCAGGTGCTCCAGCCGGCTGGTGAACCCCTGCAACTCTTCGAGCACCCACGGCTCCAGCACCGCCGAAGCCAGCAACGGGATCAGGCCGACCATCGACCGCACGCGCACCGGCTCGGACTCGACGTCACCGTCGGCACGCCGACGCGACACCCGGTCGTAGCAGAAGCCGTCCTCGTCGTGCCAGATCCCGCCGCCGTGCGAACCGAAGTGCGTGAACGCCTCCGCGATCGACAGGAAGTGCTCGACGAACTTCGTCGCGACGTCCTCATAGGACTCGTCGTCCCGCGCCAGCTCCAGCGCGATCTGCATGAGGTGCAGGCTGTACGCGGCCATCCACGACGTGGCGTCGGACTGCTCCAGCCGCCACTCGCCGAGCATCGGCTCGGACCGGTTGACCGGCCCGATGTTGTCCATGCCGAGGAACCCGCCCTCGAACAGGTAGCTGCCGCCGGCGTCCTTGCGGTTGACCCACCACGAGAAGTTGAGCAGCAGCTTGTGGAAGATCTTGGCCAGGAACCCGCGATCCCGGCTGCCGTCCGCGCGGTAGACCTGCAACGCCGCCCATGCGTGCACCGGCGGGTTGACGTCGCCGAACTCCCACTCGTAGGCGGGAATCTGGCCGTTCGGGTGCATCATCCACTCACGGCAGAACAGCAGCAGCTGCTCCTTCGCGAACGCCGGGTCGACCAGCGTGAACGGGATCGTGTGGAACGCCAGGTCCCACGCCGCGAACCACGGGTACTCCCACTCGTCCGGCATCGAGATGACGTCGGCGACGTCGAGGTGCCGCCAGTGCACGTTGCGCGCCTCGGGCGTCCGTCTGCTCGACGGTGCTTCGGGCTTGGTCGGGTCGCCGTCGAGCCAGTCGCGCGTGCGGAACCGGTAGTGCTGCTTCGTCCACATGAGACCCGCGAGCGCGCGCCGCAGCACGTGCTTCTCCTCGGGACTCGTCTGCGGCGCGATGGCGTCGTGGAACTCGTCGGCCTCGGCCTTCCGCGCGGCCACGGTCTCGTCGAAGCTCGGCCCGAACGGGTCCAGGTGCCCGTCACCGCCGATGAGCCGCAGCCGGATCGTCACCGTCTCGCCCGGCTCCACCGGGTCGAACGAGTACCAGGCACCGAACTTCGTGCCCGCCACTCCCGTCTCGTCCGGCCCGACGACCTGACACGCGCTGGTGTTGCCGTGCACCACGTAGTCGCAGATGCCGTCCTTGGCCCACGGAGACGGATTCCGCTCGGCCCCGAAGAGCGCGACCTCGTTGCTCTCGTTGTCCGTCATGAGCATCGACGGCCGGTCGTCCAGATGAAGCGTGTACCGGCCGAGGTTGCCGTGGTCAGCCGTGACCTTCCGGCCGGCCGTGGTGCTCGCAACGAGCTGACACGGCCGTTGGTCCCGCCCCCACGCCCACGTGTTGCGGAACCACAACTGGGGCAACAGGTGCAACGGCGCGTCCTCGGGCCCGTGGTTGGTCGCGCTGATCTCGATGCAGATGTCGTCCGTCTCGGCCTTCGCGTACGTGATCTGGACGTCGAAGAACCGGTTCTCGTCGAGCACCCCGGTGTCACTCAGCTCGGGTTCGCGGTTCTCCCTGCCGGCGTTCCGCGCCATCTCCCGCAACTGCTCGTACGGGAACTCGCGCTGCGGATACCGGTAGACCACCTGCATCCAGGAATGCGTGGGCGTCCCGTCGGTGACCCACCAGTGCTCCTTGACGTCCTCGCCGTGGTTGCCCTCTTCGTTGGCGAGGCCGAAGTACCGCTCCTTGAGGATCGGGTCCTTGCCGTTCCACAGTGCGACGGCGAAGTTCATGAACCCGTGCACGTCACAAATGCCGGCGATGCCGTCCTCGCCCCACCGGTAGGCGCGCGAACGAGCGTGGTCGAACGGGAACGAGGCCCACGCGTCACCCTCGGGCGAGTAGTCCTCGCGGACCGTGCCCCACTGGCGACCCGAGAGGTACGGCCCCCACAGCCGCCACGGCGAGGTCGGGTTCTCCGACTCCGCGAGACGCGCCCGTTCCGCTTGTTCGCCCATCGCCCCAGTGTGGGACACCAGGTAGGACGCCTGGTCGGGGCCACGTCTCGGTTGAGTTCTTCCTCACTCGACTGCGGGTGGAGCGGGGTGTGACCTGATCGGCGCATTTCGGTCGTGTCCGAACGAGCGCACCATGCTGGGGGTGACCGAGGACGAGGTCTTCGACGAGGCCGTCGAGACGGCGCTGCGGCCGGGCGCGCACGGGGAACCGGCCGGTGATCCCGAGGCGCTGCGGGCCGTGCTGCGCCGTGCCAAGCCGTGGATCGTCGCCTCGGCGCGTGCTCACCACGACCGCTACGCGGAGCTCCGCCTCGAACCCGTACGCGCGCGGAACGTGGTTCGTTCCGCGAAGGAGCACCCGTTCCTGTGGCGTTTCCTCGTGCTCTTCGTGATTCCGCTGACCCAGAGCGTGCTGGTACGGCTGGTGTTCAAGTACGGGGTCAACGGCGACCCCGGACTGCCCATGGCCAGCTACACGGTGGCCGCCGCCGGAATCGCCGCGGTCGTGCTCGGAGTCTCGTACCTGGGCGTGGTCGGCAGGACGGTCGCGTGGTTCTGCGGGTGCATGGGACTGGGCGCCGTCGGCCTCTTCGCGTTCGGCGCGAACCTCGTCGCACTGTTCGTGGGCCCCTGGCCCTGGTTGTTCGTCACCTTGCCGCTCGGGCTCGGGCTCCTCTGGGGCAGCGGCTTCCTGATCGACGCCCTCAACGTCTTCCTGCCACCGGCGATGCTCGCCTCCAGGGCTGCCGCGGCGGACCGGGCGCTCGTGGAATGGCGATCCGCGATGCTGAACGACGGCGTGCTGCCCGCACTGGGAGCCGAGCTGGGTGACACCCGGATCGTTCCGGGCACCACGCTGGTGTTCGGCGACGCGCGGAACCTGCACCGCGGCGGGTCGCTGATCAGCCACCAGCCGGTGCCGGCGGGCAGGGAGCTGGCCGAGCTGGTCGACACCCTCGACGGCGGCAGCGTCGCGCTCGCGGGCCCCCGCGGTTCCGGCAAGACCAACCTGCTGAGGGCGTTCTGCCAGGGCGCCTACCGCCGGCAGGGGCAGGCCTCCGACCTGAGCGTGCTGGTCGCGGCACCGGTCGACTACGTCCCGCGCGAGTTCGTGCTGCACCTCTACGCGCGGGCCTGCCACGCGGTGCTCGCCCACCTCCGCGAGACCGCTCCCAAGGCCGTCCGGCGTCGCTGGTGGATCCGGCACGACGAACGGGTCCAGCTCGCCAGGTCGGCGCAGCGGGGTCTCCGCACCATCGCGTACGTCCAGACCCTCACCGGTGAGACCAGTGGGAAGTTCGGCTTCCGCGGTGCGGAGCTCGCCCACAAGCGCGCGACCAGCCTGACCGGGCGCCCGCCGACGTTTCCCGAGGTGGTGGACGACTTCCGCGGGTTCGTCGGCGCCGTGGCCCGCACGCTGGACCCGGTGCGCGTGGTGATCGCCATCGACGAGATCGACCGCATCGGTGCGGGAGAGCCCGCCCGCAGGTTCCTCAACGAGATCAAGGCCGTGTTCGACGTGCCCGGCTGCTACTACCTGATGTCGGTGTCCACCGAGGCCCAGCACGACTTCGAGCTCGCGGGCATGGGGCTGCGCAGCGTCTTCGACAGCTCGTTCGACGAGGTCGTCCGGGTCGACTACCTGGACTTCCAGCTCGCCCGCGGTCTGATCAGCAGGTCGGTCGACGGGCTGCCCGAGGTGTTCGTGGCGCTCGCCTACGCGTTCTCCGGGGGACTCGCCCGGCAGCTCACCCGCTCGGCGCGCGCGATCGTCCGGCAGCCGAGGGGCACGTCGCTGGCGGACGTGACCGAGAAGCTGGTCGCCGACGAACTGGACCGGGTGTGCAAGACGACGAGCGACGCGCTGACGGCGTTGGACGACCACGACGGCGTGACGAAACTGCTGCGAGTGCTCGCCGATCCGGACCCGGACCTGCACGTCCTGCGCGAACTGGTGCGGGCCTCCTACTCCAAGGAGCACACCGCGATCGGTGATCTCGCGGACAGGGCGGCGGCACGGATCGCGTTCCTCGCCGTCGTCCGCGACCACTTCACCGACGACCTGACCGAGGTCCTCCCCGCGCAGGTGGACGCACTCGCTAGAGCGCGTCGTTACGCGGGGAGCAACCCGGCGACAGGCATGGCACTGCTCGAGGAATTCAGCTCTGCTTCGACTGCGCGTCCAGCACCAGGGCGATCGCCTCGGTGACCCGGGCGGCGTGCGCCAGGTGCAGCCACTCGTCGGGCACGTGGCAGTTCGAGTCGGGGCCGATCACCCCGGTCACCACGAACTGCGCTTCGGGGTACGCCTCGTGCAGCAGCCCCATGAACGGGATCGAGCCGCCGAGCGACACGGTCCGCCACGGCGCTCCGAAGACCTCCTTGCCGGCGTCGTCCAGCACGGCGGTCAGCCACGGCGCCAGCTCCGGGGCGTTCCAGCCGTCGGCCGACTCGACCCGGGAGAGCTCCACGGTCGCGTTGTAGGGCACGTCGGTGGTGAGCTTCGCGCGCACCGCCTCCAGCGCGGCCTCGGCGGACGCCGTCGGCGGCAGCCGGAACGACAGCACCAGCGAGGTGAACGGCCGCAGCACGTTGCCCGCGTCGTCCGGCAGGGGCAGGCCCTCGGCGCCGGTGACGGACAGGGTCGGCCGCCAGCCGGAGTTCAGCGCCAGCTCGACCTCGTCGGAGGACATCGGCTGCAGGTCGCCGACGCGCGGCACCGGGTCCCAGAGGGCACCGGGCGCGGCCTCGACGGCCTCGCGGACCTCGGCCAGGCGTCCGGCCGGGATCTCGACGTGCATCTCCGGCACGAGGATCTCGCCCGTCGCGGAGTCCTCGATCCGGTCCAGCAGCTGCCGCGCGATCCGGAACGACGACGGCACGATGCCCGACGCCATGCCCGAGTGAAGGCCGCCGTCCAGCACCCGCACGGTGGCCGTGACCTGCACGAGCCCGCGCAGCGACGTCGTCAGCCACATGCGGTCGTAGTCGGAGCCGCCCGAGTCGAGGCAGACGACGAGCGCGACCTGACCGAGGCGGGAGGAGAGGTGCTCCAGGTAGGCGGGCAGGTCGGGCGAACCCGACTCCTCGCCGGTCTCCAGCAGCACGACGCAACGGGAGTGCGAGCCGCCCGCCGCGCGCACGGCCTCGATCGCCGCGATTGCGGCATATCCGGAATAGCCGTCATCGGCGGCGCCACGGCCGTAGAGACGTCCGTCACGCAGAACTGGGGTCCACGGACCGAGCCCCTCACCCCAGCCACCCACCGGCGGCTGCTTGTCCAGGTGTCCGTAGAGCAACACCGTGTCGTCGCCCGAGTTACCGGACGCGGGGACGTCGACCACCAGCAGCGGGGTTCGTCCCGCCAGTTGGACGACTTCGAGCGTTGCTCCGGGCAGGTCGCGTGACTCGATCCAGAGGCGCACGTGCTCGATCGCGGCGGCCAACTCTCCGTGTTCTTCCCAGGCTGGGTCGAACGCGGGCGAGATCGCCGGCACGGCGACGAGCTGAGACAGGCTCGGGACGATGTCGTCGTCCCAGAGCGTCCTGACAGTGCTGGTCACAACTGAGCGGTCCACTTCTCGATCCTGTCACGACTCCGCCTCCGCTCGCGTCCGTAGCCTCTATCCCTGAGACCTCGAGCTAAGTTAACGATCGGTAACCGGGACAGCGGCGTCCGGTAGTCGGACGGCCTAGTCGGAGGACAAAAGGTCGAACTTCCGACTGTTGTCGCTGATCAGAACGTTGACTCGTGTGTTACGAAGTGGGACGGGTCTCACCAACTCGGGTGAGGCCGTGTCAGGATGTGGTCGTAAGCCACCGTCACCGTCGACGGCTGCCTCCGGCCCCACAGGGTTGGCGGCGACCGCCGACGTCGCCGCACGAGGTCGTCACGAGCGATCAGGCGGTCGGAGAAGACAGAGGAGAAGGCGCATGTCGTCCCCTGAGCAATGGACGCACCCTGAGCCGGATGCAGCGCCGGCCGCCACTGCCGCAAAACCGACAGCGGAACAGGTGATCGCAGGCTTGCGAGCGACAGACGAGGGCGGCGCCGACCTGGTGCAGCTCCTCACCCCCGAGGGTGAGCGGGTCCAGCACCCCGACTTCGACATCGACATCACGGCGGAGGAACTGCGCGGTCTGTACCGCGACATGGTCCTGATCCGCCGGGTCGACCGCGAGGCGAACGCCCTGCAGCGCAAGGGCCAGCTCGGCATCTGGGTGCCGTTGCTCGGCCAGGAGGCCGCGCAGATCGGCGCCGGTCGCGCGATGCGCCAGACCGACATGGCGTTCCCGAGCTACCGCGAGCACGGCATCGCGTGGACGCGCGGGATCAACCCGACGGAGCTGCTCGGCATCTTCCGCGGCACGGACCAGGGCACCTGGGACCCGGTCGAGAAGCGCTTCCACCCGTACACGATCGTCATCGGCAACCAGGTCCTCAACGCGGCCGGCTACGCGATGGGCCAGAAGTTCGACGGCAAGGTCGGCGACGACGAGGGAGAAGCCACCATGTGCTTCTTCGGCGACGGCGCGACCAGCCAGGGTGACGTGCACGAGGGCTTCGTGTGGGCCGCGGTCTACGACGCGCCACTCGTCTTCTTCTGCCAGAACAACCAGTGGGCGATCTCCGAGCCCACCGAGCGCCAGTCGCGCCTGCCGCTGTACCAGCGCGCCCGCGGCTACGGCTTCCCCGGCATCCGCGTCGACGGCAACGACGTCCTCGCGACGCTCGCCGTGACGAAGTGGGCGCTGGACGAGTGCCGCCACGGCAACGGCCCGATCCTGATCGAGGCGTTCACCTACCGGATGGACGCGCACACCACCTCCGACGACCCGACGCGCTACCGCCTGTCGGACGAGCTGGAGATGTGGAAGCTCAAGGACCCGATCGAGCGCGTGAAGGTCTACCTGGTCCGCCAGCAGTGGGCCGACCACGAGTTCTTCGAGAGCGTCGAGGCGGACGCCGACAAGCTGGGCGAGGAGTTGCGGGAGTTCTGCACGAACATGCCCGACCCGCCCGCTGAACGGATCTTCAGCAACGTGTACGCCGAGGGCAGCCCCGTCCTCGACGCGCAGCGCGACGAATTCCTCGACTACGTCTCGGGTTTTGCTGGAGGTGAGCACTGATGGCTGCTCCGACCATGGACCGTTCCACAGCTGCTGCCCCGGCCTCCCCGGTGCAGACGCTCACGATCTCCAAAGCCCTGAACATGGGCCTGCGGGCGGCGATGGAAGCCAACCCCAAGGTCATCATGATGGGCGAGGACATCGGCAAGCTCGGTGGCGTCTTCCGCATCACCGACGGCCTGCAGAAGGACTTCGGTGAGCAGCGCGTGCTCGACACGCCGCTCGCGGAGTCCGGCATCATCGGCACCGCCGTGGGCCTCGCGATCCGCGGCTACCGCCCGGTGTGCGAGATCCAGTTCGACGGTTTCATCTTCCCGGGCTTCGACCAGATCGTGTCGCAGGTCGCGAAGCTGCACTACCGCACCCAGGGCAAGATCAAGCTGCCCATCGTGATCCGCGTGCCGTTCGGTGGCGGCATCGGTGCGGTCGAGCACCACTCGGAGTCCCCGGAGTCGTACTTCGCGCACACCGCCGGCCTCAAGGTCGTCTCGTGCTCGAACCCGGCCGACGCGTACTGGATGATCCAGCAGGCGATCGACAGCGACGACCCGGTGCTGTTCTTCGAGCCCAAGCGCCGTTACTACGAGAAGGGCGAGGTCGACACCACGGCCCAGCCCGGCAAGCTGTTCGAGTCGCGCGTGCTGCGGTCCGGCACGGACGCCACGTTGGTGGCGTACGGCCCGATGGTCCGCACGTCGCTGGACGCGGCCAACGCCGCCGCGGAGGACGGCACGTCGCTCGAGGTCATCGACCTGCGCACGCTGTCGCCGCTCGACCTCGCGCCGGTCTACGACTCGGTGCGCCGCACCGGTCGCCTGATCGTCGTGTCCGAGGCACCGTCCGAGTCCTCGATCAGCAGCGAGATTGCAGCCAAGGTCCAGCAGGAGTGCTTCTACTCCTTGCAGGCACCGGTGCTGCGGGTGACCGGTTTCGACACCCCGTACCCGCCGTCGAAGCTCGAGGAGGAGTTCCTCCCCGACCTCGACCGGGTGCTGCACGCCGTCGACCGCTCTCTCGCCTGGTAAGGGGACAACCGGAAATGCCGCAGTACAAGCAATTCCCCTTGCCCGACACGGCAGAGGGGCTGACCGAGGCCGACATCCTCACCTGGCACGTCAAGCCCGGTGACACCGTCAAGGTCAACCAGATCATCGTCGAGATCGAGACGGCCAAGGCCGCCGTCGAGCTGCCGTGCCCGTGGGCCGGCGTCGTGACGGAACTGCTGGCCGAGCCCGGCCAGACCGTCGAGGTCGGCGTTCCGATCATCACGATCGACACCGATCCCGGTGGGGCGGCCGCACCGGCATCCGCACCTGCTCCCGTCGCGGCGGAGGCGAACGGCACCTCGTCCGGCAAGATCGGCGAGGAGATGCCGGGCGGACGCATCGCGACGCTCGTCGGTTACGGCCCGAAGTCCGGTGTCGCGAAACGCCGTGCCCGCAAGGACTCCGCGCCCGCCGCCGCTCCGGCCGCTGCCGTCGTGGCTCCGCCGGCTCCCGTTCCCGCTCCTGCTCCGGTCGTCGCTCCCGTCGTGGTGGCCGCGCCGGTGCAGGCTCCTGGCGGGTACGTGCCGCTGGCCAAGCCGCCGGTGCGCAAGCTGGCCAAGGACCTCGGCGTCGACCTGCACGCGCTCGCGGGTTCGGGCCCCGGTGGCGTCATCACCCGTGAGGACGTCGAAACCGCTGTCTCCGCACCGGCTGCCGCACCTGTGCAGTCCGTTGTGGACAACGGCTCGCGGGAACGCCGGATGCCCATCAAGGGTGTCCGCAAGGCGACCGCGCAGGCGATGGTGGACAGCGCGTTCACCGCACCGCACGTCACCGAGTTCCTGACGGTCGACGTCACGCCGATGATGGAACTGCGCGCACGCCTGAAGAACGCGCCGGAGTTCCGCGGCGTGAAGCTGACGCCGCTCGCGTTCTGCGCGAAGGCGATCATCCTCGCGGCCCGCCGCACGCCCGACGTCAACGCGACGTGGGACGCGGCGGCGAACGAGATCGTCTACAAGGACTACGTCCACCTGGGCATCGCGGCAGCCACGCCGCGCGGCCTGGTGGTGCCGAAGGTCCGCGACGCCGACCGCATGTCGTTGAAGGAACTCGCGGTCGCGCTGGACGAGCTCGCCACCGTCGCCCGCGAGGGCAAGACGTCGCCGGCCGACATGATGAACGGCACCATCACGATCACCAACGTCGGCGTCTTCGGCGTCGACACCGGCACGCCGATCCTCAACCCCGGCGAGTCCGCGATCCTCGCCCTGGGCGCGATCCGCGACATGCCGTGGGTGGTCGACGGCGAGATCAAGATCCGCAAGATCTGCCAGCTCGCGCTCTCCTTCGACCACCGCGTGGTCGACGGGCAGCAGGGTTCGCAGTTCCTGGCCGACGTCGGCGCCCTGCTGGCCGAGCCGGGCATCGCGATGACCTACTGAATCAGCTCGTAGTTCTCCGAGGGGTCCCTCGTTCGCGTGAAGCGGGCGAGGGACCCCTTGTCTTTGCCCGCACGTCGTCTGACGTCGTGAAACGCTGCCGGCATGATCGAGACGAGTGGTCAGTACTTCGCGGGCTGGGGCACCCTGACGTTGATCAACGCCGGACTGGCGCAGGCCAAGGGCCGCAGCGGGCTCACCTGGTTCCTGCTGTCGCTGCTCCTCGGGCCGATCGCCACGTTCCTGATCGTCGTCATGGACCCGCCTCAGGCGAAGGTTTGACTCTCCACCTACTGGAGACTGCAGAGTTCTCCCCGTGACGCGCTACCAGATCGGCGAGCTGGCCAGGATGACCGGACTCACCGTCCGCACCATCAGGTTCTACTCCGACTCGGGCCTCATCCCGCCCACGGACAGGACCACCGGTGGCTACCGCACCTACGACACCGACGCGCTGACGAGGCTGAAGCTCGTCCGCACGCTCCGGGACCTGGGCGTGGACCTGCCGACCGCCGGCAAGGTGCTGGCCCGCGAGGTGTCGGTGACCGACGTGGCGCGTGCACACGCAGACGCGATCGACGCGCAGATGAAGACGTTGCGGTTGCGCCGCGCCGTCCTGCGCGCCGTCGCCAAGGGAGGGGAGATGGAACTGATGAACGAGTTGGCACGCATGTCGGACGAGGAACGCCAGCGCATCCTCGACGACTTCTTCGAGGAGGTGTTCGGCCCCTACGAGCTCGACCCGCAGTTCGAGCAGCACATGCGTTCCGTGCGCGTCGAACTGCCGGACGACCCGTCGACCGAACAGCTGGAAGCGTGGGTCGAACTCGCGAAGCTGGTGCAGGACCAGGACTTCCGCGCCGTCGTGAAGCGGATGTCCCAGCAGCACGAGGAACAGCGTCGTGAAGGCGTCGACCTGAGCCCGCCCCAGGGCGACCAGATGGAGGCGTTCAACTTCGCGATCGCCCAGGCACGCGAGGCGATCGACGCGGGCATCGCCCCGGAGTCCGCCGAAGCACGCGAGGTCGTGGCCCGCGTGAACGCCAACTGGGCGCAGGCACTGGGCCTGCCGAACGACGAGTCCCTCGTGGCAAAGCTCCGCGAACTCTCCGACTTCGCGGACCCGCGCGCCGAGCGGTACTGGGTCCTGATCGCGAAGGTCAACGGCTGGCCCGCCATGCCGGACCACTCGCGCGAGCGCGCCTGGCTGCGCGAAGCCGGCCAGCCGTTCGGCTAGACCCTCGAAATCTGTGGGAACCAGCTGGGCGCCCAGCTCGTTCTCGTGGCAACGAAGGGGGAATCGCCATGTCTGCTCTGTTCGAAATCCTGGGGAGTGTGTTCGGCGAGGCCTTCGGTTCGTCGGACGAGGACTACTCGCGTGGGGACGCGGACGTCTTCCTGGACGGTGAGTGGCAGGAGGGCGAACTGTTCTTCGGCCCCACGAAGATCATCTGGGCCGAGCGGATCGTTTTCAGCGACGACGAGGGCCGCGTCGAGCAGATCGTCGACCAGGACCCGCCGCAGCCGAACTTCGTGGTGCTGCACTTCCGCCGCCCGCACGACACGGTGCTGCTGGCCGTGCACCGCCGGGAGCTCAAGCGCGTGGGCGCGGTCCTGACGCTGCCGCTCTAGCGTCCGTCCAACCAGGACGTTTACCGCCACATAACCGCGAAACGGGATGTTGTGAGCGGCCCGCCGGTTCAGGGGTACGGCGGGCCATCACCTCAAGTCCTCAGCACGGTCGGTACGTCTTGCCGCCCGGGTTGTAACAGCGCTTGCCGGTGTATCCGGAATCCGATGCGGCAGGTGGGGTCCACTGCTGCTCCTGGTCCCTGCGACGTTGCTCCGCCGCTGCCGCGTCGGCCCTGCGCTGCTCCTCCGCGGCCGCCGCTGCTTCCGCCTGCCGGCGCGCTTCCGCAGCGGCATCGGCCTTGCGCTTCTCTTCGGCCACTCGAGCAGTCGCCGCCGTGGCGGCGGCCCGCAGGTCCTTCTCGCGCTGACCGAGCGTGGCGCGCGCGGCCGTGACGAGAGCGCGGAAATCGGACTGGTCGCCGGCGGACAGCACCGTCCAGACCAGTCCTCGCGCCAGCAGCGCGTCGGCGCGGGCGGCAGCGGCGGTGGCGACGTCACCCGCCGCCGTCAGTTCGGCCGGGGTGCCGGTGGGTGGTGGCACGGAGGCCTGGGCGGCTTGGGTGACCACCTGGACCTGGGCGGGCACCGTGCAGGAGATGTCGGCGGAGTGCAGCGCGCGTTTCTGCGCGGACGCCTCCCACGCCGCGGAGCTCACCTGCGCGTGGAACCGCACGTTCTGACCGATGGTGATCACGCCTGCGAGTCCGGCCCTGGCCATCTCGGCGTTCACCAGCGTGCCGTCGATCTTGACGACTCCGGCGAGCGTCCGGCCGTAGCGGTCGGTGCGCTCGACGTCGTGCTCCAAGACGACCTGGGTACCGGCCGGCAACAACGACCGGAGGTGGTCCGTCGCCTCCTGGCGCAGGCAGTCGGCCACCTCCGGCGCGTCGATGTTCAGCAGCCTGACCGTCTCGGTGTGCTCGCCGGTGCGCACCTCGATGGTGTCGCCGTCGACCACGCGCGCCACCTCGGTTCGCACGAGATCCGGTTCGTCCAGCACGACGGCGGCAGTGACACCACCGACGACCGCGGCCAGCAGTGCCGCTCCGATCACATTGGGCAACAACAGCACCGGTTCTCCTTTGCTCCGATCGGTGGTCCAATCGGAGCAAAGAAGTCATTCGTTACCAAAGATGTTCAGGCCGTCACCTGATCTGCATCCCCGAGATCATCCGGGACACCACCAGTCGCTGGATCTCCGAGGTCCCCTCGAAGATCGTGAAGATCTTGGCGTCCCGGTGCATCCGCTCAACGGGATGCTCACGGGTGTACCCGGCTCCACCCAGGATGTGGATCGCCCGCTCGGTAGCCCACACCGACACCTCGGAAGCCTTGAGCTTCGACATCGACCCCTCACCCGCGGTGAACGGAACGTTGTTGCGCCCCATCCAGGCCGCCCGCCACACCAGCAGCCGCGACGCGTCGATCTCCATGCGCATGTTCGCGAGGTCGAACGCGATCGACTGGTTCTCGATGATCTTGCGCCCGAACGCCTCGCGGTCCTTCGCGTACTCCAGCGCGTAGTCGTAGGCGGCGCGGGCGACGCCCACGGCCATCGCGCCCACGGTCGGACGCGTCGTCTCGAAGGTGGCCATCGCGGCTTGGCCGCCGGCCTTCAACCCCTCGCGAGCCCGCGCAAGCCGAGCCTCCAACCGCTCACGACCACCCAGCACGCAACGGCCGGGCACCCGCACGTCGTCCAGGAACACGTCGGCCGTGTGCGACGCACGCATGCCGTGCTTCTTGATCTTGCCGGGCGACGACAAGCCGGGCGTTCCCGGCGGGACGATGAAACCGGCCTGGCCACGAGACCCCAACGCAGGGTCGACCACCGCGGTGACGACGTGCACGTTCGCGATGCCGCCGTTGGTGGCCCACGCCTTCTGGCCGTTCAGCACCCACTCGTCGGTCGCCTCGTCGTAACGGGCGCGAGTCCGGTAGCCGGCCACGTCGGAGCCCGCCTGGGGTTCGGAAGCGCAGAACGCGGCCAGTTTCGGGTCCGACTCGTCGCCGAAGCACTCCGGCACCCACTCGGCGAGCTGTTCCGGCTCGCCGCCCGCGAAGATGCCCGCTACGGCCAGGCCGGTGCCCATCAGGGCCAGCGCGATGCCGGCGTCACCCCAGAAGAGTTCCTCGGTCGCGATCGGCAGGGACAGGCCGATGGGGTCGGCGAACCAGGTGGCGAGGGACTCGAAGCCGTAGAGGCCGATCTTCGCCGCCTCCTGGATCACCGGCCACGGTGTCTCCTCGCGCTCGTCCCACTCGGAGGCCGCCGGCCTGATGACGTCGCGAGCGAAGCCGTGGACCCAGTCGCGCAGGTCGGTCTGGTCTTCGTTCAGCTCGAGCGAGAAGCCACCCACAAGAAGTCTCCTAAGCCTTCGGGATGTTGAACAGGCTCATGAACCCGGCCGCGAACCCCAGGTCGCCCTTCACCTTCAGCTTGCCCGTCATGAACAGCACGGGGGCGGAGGCGTTGCCGGTCGCGAGCTTGAGGAAGTCCGCCGGCGTGAGCGTCACGATGGCACGGGCCTCGCGCGTCACGCCCTTGTTGATCGTGCACTGAGCATCTTCGATGATCGCCTCGTAGACGTCTTCCAGCACGTGGAAGTGGACGACGGCACGAGTGGCGCCCGCCCGGTCCGCGCGGAAGTGGACCTCCATGCGGCGGAACACCTCGTCCAGCACCCGCACGCGCAGCGCGGGGTCTGCGACCACGGCCTCGATCTGGTCCTTCGAGGCGCGCGAGATGATGCGGGCGAAGTTGGACGGGTCCATCTTCGCCAGGTCGAGGTCGGCGCCGCCGTCGGCCAGCGCGCCCAGGGCGTTCAGCAACGCGGCGAAGTCGTCCTTGCCGAGCTTCTTCGGGTCGATGCCGCGGGCGATGACGTCGATGTCCACCTCGGCCAGCGCCGGGTCGTCCGGCGTGATCTGCTGCAACGTGCTGATCAGTTCGGCCGGGCTGAGCTTCGCGATCGCCTCGGTCGTGAGGTCGAGCGTCATTGACACACCTCCTGGTACCTACTCGCGAGTAAGACTACTCACCAGTAGATAGTGCGGCAAGCCGATCGGATAATCTTGCTGCTCCGAACTGAGGGGTAGTGATGCGCACAGAAGGTCGAGCCAAGCGCTTGCCACGCGCGGTGCGTGAGCGGCAGATCATGGATGCTGCCGTCGACGTGTTCTCCCGGCTCGGCTTCCACTCGGCCTCCATGGACGAGATCTCCGAGGTCGCGGGCATCTCGAAGCCGATGCTCTACGCCTACCTCGGCTCGAAGGAAGAGCTGTTCGCGACGTGCATCCGGCGCGAGGCCACCCGCATGATGGAGGCCATCGCGACGGGCGTCGAGCCCGACCAGGAGCCCGACGTGCAGCTCTGGAGCGGGCTCAGGGCCTTCTTCGGGTTCGTCGGGGAGAACCGGGCGAGCTGGATGGTGCTGCACCGGCAGGCGTCCAACCAGGGCGGGCCGTTCGCGGTCGAGCTCATGGACATGCGCGCACGGGCGGTGTCACTGGTTGCGGCGCTGCTCACGCAGTCGACGAAGGCGCCCGCCACGAAGCTGGAGGCCGAGTCGCTGGCCGCCGCGCTGGTCGGGGCCGGCGAGTCGCTCGCGGACTGGTGGCTGGACCACCCCGAGGAACCCGCCGGCGTCGTCGCGGCCCGCCTCATGAACCTCGTCTGGATGGGCTTCGGCGACCTGGTCGACGGCAACGTGTGGCATCCACCATCACGTCGCTGAGCCGACGAGGTGGGGTCCCTTGCCCCACACGGCGAACTCCCAGCCGTGCGAACCCTCCGAGGCCGAGAACTCGACACGGCCGGGGATGAGCAACGGCTTCTTGAACCGGACGTCGACCGTCACGGCCTCGGGAAGCCGTCCCTCCAACGCGGCCAGGCAGCGCGCTTTCGTCCACATCCCGTGCGCGATCGCGCGCGGAAAGCCGAAGAGCTTGGCGCTCAACGGGTGCAGGTGGATCGGGTTGCGGTCTCCGGACGCCGCGCCGTAGCGCCGGCCGATGTCCGCGGGCACCTTCCACACCGCCGAACCGACCGGCCGCTCGAGCTCACTCGCGCCGGAAGTGCCTCCCGTGCGTCGAAGATAGGTCGAAACCCCTTCCCAGACACCGGAAACCGACGTCACCACGTCGACCTGGGTGCCCTGCGGATGAGGCCGCAGGTCGCGCGCCGACACCGTGATCTCCAGCGGCTCGTCCACCGTCAGCGGGCGCGACTGCGTGATCCGGTTCGCGACGTGCACGAGGCCTGGCAACGGAAAGGGGAACCCGGCGCCGGACATCAGCTTCATCTGCAACGGAAACCCGAGCACGTGCGGGTACGTCAACGGCAACGCGTCACGCAGCCCGAACCCGCACACCGCGTTGTAGGCCGCCAGGTGTTTCAGCGACACGTCGACCGAAGCCGAAACCGGTGGGGCGGCAAGCGTTTCCCCGCGCCGGAACGACGTGAGGGCGGCACGCACCAGATTCATTTCGGGCAGCATCAGGCCCCCAAAAGCATCTGGCCGCACACCCGCACGACGTTGCCGTTCACGCCACCGGATCCCGGCGACGCGAACCACGCCACGGTCTCGGCGACGTCGGACGGCAGCCCGCCCTGCGACAGGCTGTTCATCCGACGCCCGACCTCACGGGTCGCGAACGGCACCGCCGCCGTCATCTTCGTCTCGATGAAACCGGGCGCCACGGCGTTGATCGTGGCGCCGCGAGCAGCCAGAACGGGTGCGAGCGTCTGCACCATCCCGATCACGCCGGCCTTCGACGTGGCGTAGTTGGTCTGGCCGACGTTGCCCGCGATGCCGGCGATCGACGACACCCCGACGATCCGCCCGCCGTCGCGCAGCACGTCGCCGTCCAGCAGCGCGGAGTTGATCCGCTCCTGGCAGGCGAGGTTGACCTCCAGCACCGAGTCCCACCGCGAGGAGTCCATGCGCGCCAACGTCTTGTCCCGCGTGATGCCCGCGTTGTGCACGACGATGTCGACGCCGCCGTGCCGTTCCATCAGGTACGAGGTCAACTTCGCCGGGTCGCCCGTGATGTCGAGCTGCAACGCCGACCCGTTGAGGGAGTTGGCGACCTTCGACAGTTCGTCCCCGGCGGCGGGGACGTCGAGGCACACGACGTGCGCGCCGTCGCGGGCGAGCGTGGCCGCAATGGCCTCACCGATGCCCCGCGAAGCACCCGTGACCAGCGCGACCTTGCCCTCCAGCGTCCCGATGGCAGCGTTGTCGGAAACGCGGACGACCTGCCCGGACACGTACGCGGACCGTCCGGAGAGCAGGAACCGCAGCGTCGACTCGGCCCCGTCCTCGGCGCCGTCGGCCACGTACACCAGATTGGCCGTGCCGCCGCGGCGCAGTTCCTTGCCGACCGACCGCACGAAGCCTTCGAGGGCCCGTTGCGCGATGGAGTCCGGCGACCGTCCGATCACGACCACCCGCCCGCACGGCCCGAGCTGGGTGATCGCGGGGTGGAAGAACTCGTGCAGCTGCTTCAGGTCGCCGACCGAGGAGATCTCCGACGCGTCGAACACCAGCGCGCCGTACGGGGCGGAGCCTGTTTCCAGCTGCTTCAGAAAGGGCAGCCGGGTGGCGCCACCGACCAGCACCGGTGTGGCGAGCGCGGCGTCGCGGCGCAACGGGTACGGGTTCGGCAGGCCGAGCCTGCGCACGAGCTGACGGCCGAGTCCCGACCTCGCGAACTTCTGGTAGCTGTCCACGTCACACAACCTACTCGCTAGTAAGTCTACCCGCTAGTAGGTAGTATGGCGGCATGCGAGTAGCGATCATCGGCGGCAACCGCATCCCGTTCGCCCGCTCGAACGGCCCGTACGCCACCGCGTCGAACCAGGACATGTTCACGACGGTGCTGGACGGCCTGGTCAGCCGCTTCGGCCTGCAGGGCGAGCGGCTCGGCGAGGTGGTCGCGGGAGCCGTCCTCAAGCACTCGCGCGACTTCAACCTCGTCCGCGAGTCGGTCCTGGGCAGCAGGCTCAGCCCGGAGACCCCCGCCTACGACCTGCAACAGGCGTGCGGCACCGGCCTGCAAGCGATCATCGCCGTGGCCAACAAGATCGCGCTCGGCCAGATCGAGTCGGGCATCGCGGGCGGCGTCGACACCACCAGCGACGCCCCGATCGGCGTGAACGAGAACTTCCGCAAACTCCTGCTGGAGTTCAACCGCACCCGCAAGGTCGGCCTCCTGACGAAGCTGCGCCCCAGTCACGTCGTCCCGCACCTGCCGCGCAACGGCGAACCGCGCACCGGCATGTCCATGGGCGAGCACGCGGCCGTCACCGCGGCTCGGTACGAGATCACGCGCGAGGACCAGGACGCCCTGACCGCGCGCAGCCACCAGAACCTCGCCCGCGCCTACGACGAGGGCTTCTTCGACGACCTCGTCACCCCGTACCTCGGTCTGACGCGGGACCAGAACCTCCGCCCGGACAGCACCGCCGAGAAGCTCGCGAAGCTCAAGCCGGTCTTCGGCGACACGATGACCGCCGGCAACTCGACTCCGCTCTCCGACGGCGCCTCCGCGGTCCTGCTGGCCACCGAGGAGTGGGCGGCGGCGCGCAAGCTCCCGGTCCTCGCCTACCTGACGTTCGCCGAGACGGCCGCTGTCGACTACGTGCACGGCGACGAGGGCCTGCTCATGGCCCCCGTGCACGCCGCACCGCGCATGCTCGACAAGGCAGGCCTCACGCTCCAGGACTTCGACTTCTACGAGGTGCACGAGGCGTTCGCGTCGCAGGTGCTCGCCACCCTGAAGGCCTGGGAGAAGGAACTGGGCGAGGTCGACAGGGCAAAGCTGAACGTCAACGGCTCGTCGCTCGCCGCAGGGCACCCGTTCGCCGCCACCGGCGCCCGGATCGTCGCGACTCTCGCAAAACTGTTGCACGAAAAGGGAAGTGGACGCGGATTCGTGTCCATTTGCGCCGCCGGAGGTCAAGGGATCACAGCGATTCTGGAACGGTGACGCACTTAGGCTTGCCGAAGTCGACAGTCCCTCATGCACACTCACAGTGTCGTTTCACAGCGACACTGGGGGTGGGATGCAGGACCTGCAGGTTGATCCCGAGAGAGACCCGGTGCTGGCGCGCGCCCTGGTCGGCACCCTCCGCGACGAATGGCGGCCGGCCGCCGACGCGATGCGATCGGCGCGCGAGTGGGAGCGCCGCGCCTACATCACGTTGACGCTGGCAGCGGCGGCGAAGCGGCGAGTCGAGTGGCTGACGAACTGGCTGAAGGCGCATCCGGACGACAGCGATGCCGTCGCGGTGCAGCACGCGATGGAGTCGCTCAACGGCCACTAGCGATCGTGCTGTCGATCCACGCCTTGGGACTACGGCTGCACGGCGGCGTAGAACTTCTTGGCGAGCTCGCGCACGGACGTACGACACTGCTCGCTCTCGGCGCTGCCGCTGCGCACGACGGTCAACACGGCGTTCTCGTCGAGAGCCTCCAACGCACATGCTGAGGCTTGCGCGTCCCGCCAGCGCACGTCCGAACCGACGGCCACGCCGCTGTCCTTCTCCCACGACGCGGTGCGGTCGCTGAAGTACTTCCTCGCGCTGTCGGGTCCGGACACGATGCCCGCAGCGTTGTCCGTGTTCTCCCACGAGCGGACGTTGAAGATGATCGTCTGCTCGGCTGCCTTGAACGTGCAGGTCTTCACCGACGAGGTGGAGCCCAGCCGCTGGTCGTCGTCCGGTTGAGCAGGTGGGAGGTCTGCCCCGACCTGCTGCCGGATGTCCAGACAGCTCTTCAGCTTCTCGGTTGTGTACTTCTCCGGACCAGCGGCTGAACCGCTCGACCTCGTGGGTGGTGTGGAGACCGGCGTCGAGGTCGGGTCGACCGCAGGCGTCTCAGCGCGTTGGGCGCTGCAGCCCGCGACCAGGGCCAGCACGGCTACCGCGCCGACGACCACCCTCACCCCTTCACCGCCTGCGGCCATCCCTGGCCGGGCAGGTTCGAATCGGTCATCAGACTCAGGATGTCCCGCACCTTGCTGAGGGCCTCGACGAACCGCTTGGCGATGCCCACCAGGTTGTCGAGAGACTGGGTGACCAGGGTGCCGATGGCGCCTGCGAGATCCTTGACCGAGAACACGATGCCGACGACCGTCGCACCCTCGATCGCGGCGGCGACCAGCGCACCGAGGAACTCGGTCACCATCTTCGACAGCTCGGTCATGTACTCGACGTTGTACTTGGCGATGTCCATCAGCCACTTGCTGACGCCGTCGGCCTTGGTCGAGACGGCGGTCATCGCGTTGTTCTGCGCGGTGAACCGCTGCGAGTACGCGGTGGCGGCCTCACCGGACCAGCGAGCGGCCAGGTAGGTGTCGGACGGCTGGTGGCTGAGCCCGTTCATGGGCTGCTGGACCTTCTCGACCCAGTTGAAGGACTGCCAGATCAGCGACACGACGGGCATGTGGTGCTCCACCGCTTTCCTGATCAGCTTGAACATCTTCTCCATGGCTTCGCGAATGACGTCGAGAGCCGGACTGATGACGAGCATCGCGGGGCCGAGCACGAAGCGCCAGTCGTTGATGTGGTCGATGCCGGAGTTGAACTTCTGGGCGCACTCGCGAGCTTTGTCTTCGAGCCCCTGGAACCCGCGCTCGAACAAGTTGGTCAATTCACCGGAACTGCTCATTGGACTGGGGTGCTCCTACTAGCCGTAGAACTCGCGGAGTTCGATCTCGTTGACGCTCTCGGTCCGGTCGTACTCGTCCGCGATCTTGCGCAGGACGCCGTCGATCTGGTTGAACTCGGTGACGGCTTCCGTGACGCACTTCTCGATGAACGCGCGGAACTGTTCGTACTGACCTGCCTCGAACGCGGCGTTGACCATCCCGGCCCCCAGGGTCGCGAGGTCTCCCACGAAGAACGCCGATGCCGTGAGGTATGTGTCGCGTACGGCCTGCACGATCGGCTCGGCCCTGTCGGACTTCTCCTGCCAGAGCTTGGCTTCTTCACGCAGATCCTGGGTGACGACCTCGTAGCCGGCCATTACCAGTCCCCCTTGCCCAAGACGCGGAAATCGGTGAAGTAGTCGTCGTCGCCTTCGTTGGCGCCGGTTCGCGGCCGTGCCGCTGGGTGGGGACGTTCGCCGGGATCAATGCCGAGACCCGCTCTGACGAAGAGGCGCAGAACGTCGTCGGCCAGCACTGTCTCGGACGGGTTGTCCAACGCCTGCGGATCACCCTGCAGCGAGATCGGCCCGCCGTTGCGCATCTGCATCGACAGATAGCCCAGCGGGCTGCGGATCGCGGTGACGCCGGCCTGCGGAGGCGTCTGCTCTCGGCGGCGGATCGCGTCGTACTCGGCGTCGATGGCGTCGAGCCGCGACCTCGTACTCGCCGTCCACTCGTCAAGCGGAAGATCAGTGGGATCTGCTCTCGGCGCAGGAGGTGCGGGCCGGCCCTGCGGTTCCGGGGCTTGGTGAGCTGCCTCCACCATGAGCGCGCGCTGAACCGCGGTCACGTACGTGTTGTAGACAGAGGCCGGAAACGCTTCTGGTCGCAGTTGCTCGAACCACCTCGGGCGAATGCGCACGTTCGTCACCATCTGGGTTCTGTCCACGACGATGGTGAGGATCCCGGCGGGATCGCCGGCCTCGTAGGTGTTGGCCGGTTGAAGGGCGACGCCCCCGGGACGGGTGAGTTCGGCCAGGCGAGCTCTGGTCTGCGGGGTGTCCGGAACGTCCAACCTCGCCAGCTCTATGTGCTCAAGAGGCACAACGCATTCCCCCGAGTTCCGTAGCGCTCATGCGTACGAACCGACCATAGCGACGTGCCCAGGACCGCGCAGTCCTTTTGGGTAATCAAATCGTCGCGCTCGGTGACTCCGTCGGGGGGAAGCGGAGCCGCTTGGTCACACGTCGCCGCCGGACGAGGACGAGTTGTCGTACGTGCCGTTCGGCTTGGCGCGGTACGGGTAGCGCCCCTCTCGACGCCCACGCCGCGCCCGGCGCCCGAGCAACACCAGGGTGGTGAAGACCGCGAGGAACAGCACCACCACCCCACCGATGCCCAGGACCAGCGCCGTCTCCATCAGTCGAGCAACGACCACGCGGCCGTGCACGAGGCCGACACGGTGATCTGCTGCGCCTTCAGGTTCAGCTGGTCGACCATCCCGGCGGGCCCGGCCATCTCGAACGACGCCGCGCCGCTCATCATCCGCGGCTGGTAGTGCGCGCCGCCCTCGGTGTCGCCGATGCGCAGCAACGGCCCGAGCCGCCGCCCCAACGCCGATGCGTATCCCTCGGCGCGTCGCAGAGCGTCTGTCACTGCCTCCTGCTGCGCCTCACGGATGGCCTCGGTGTCGTCGACGAGCGTCCACGACGGTCCGTTGACCCAGGACGGTTCGGCCTGCACGAGCTCGGCGAGCAGTGCGTCGAGGCGGTCGAGGTCCTTCACCCAGATCACGTACTGCTGCGATGCCCGGCTGCCGACGCGCTGGTTGTTGTCCCAGTTGTCGTGCGCGGACAGCTGCCGCGACCGCACCTCGAACTCCTCGAGCAGCGGCTCGACCGCGGAGATGCGCTGGTTGAGCGTGCTCACCGCCTCGGCGCGATCGGCGCCGAGAGCCTCGAACGTCACGTCCACCTGGGCGCGGTCGGCGGTGCGCTCGACCTCGCCTGTCCCCTTCGTCACGACTTCAGCCACGTGAGCCAGCCAACCTGCACCGGGGTTCATCCGCAACTATCAGGCTCTATTGCTCGATCACTAGATAAACGTATACAGCGGCATCCGGCCGCACTTCGAGCTTCGTCTGCGCGTCTCTAATACGGGCCCTAGAAACGCGGATACGGTGCGAGTCATGGACCCGGTGCGCAACCCGTTCGCTCCCGGTGCAGGCCAGCGGCCTCCTGAGCTCGCCGGCCGGGACAAGGAGGTCGGCGCGTTCGAGGTGGTGCTCGAACGCGTGGCCCGCGGCCGTCCCGAACGCAGCCTCGTGCTGACGGGGCTGCGGGGTGTCGGCAAGACCGTGCTGCTCGGTGAGCTGCGGTCGATGGCCGTCAAACGCGGCTGGGGCGCGGGCAAGGTCGAGGCCAGGCCCGACGCCGACCTCAGAAGGCCTTTGAGCGCCGCGCTGCACCGGGCGATCCGCGACCTCGCGGTCCGGCACCGCGCGCCGGACCGGGTCGAGGCGATCCTCGGGATCCTCAAGGCGTTCGCGCTGAGAGCCGCCCCGGACGGTGCCAAGCTGCGCGATCGCTGGCAACCCGGCATCGACGTGCCCGCCGCCTCCGGCCGCGCGGACTCCGGTGACATCGAGATCGACCTGGTCGAGCTGTTCACCGACGTCGCCGGGCTCGCGCAGGACGTCGGCACGGGCGTCGCGCTGCTCATCGACGAGATGCAGGACCTCAAGCCGGACGACATCAGCGCGCTGTGCGCGGCCTGCCACGAGCTCTCGCAGATCGGTGCTCCGCTGGTGGTCGTCGGCGCCGGTCTGCCGCACCTGCCGGCGGTGCTGTCCGCCAGCAAGTCGTACTCGGAACGCCTCTTCCGCTACGTCCGCATCGACCGCCTCAGTCGTGAGGACGCCGACCGCGCCGTGCTCGCCCCGGTCGAACGCGAGGACGCGGGCATCAGCGACGAGGCGCTCGACGCGTTGTTCGACGCCTCCGGCGGCTACCCGTACTTCATCCAGGCCTACGGCAAGGCCGCCTGGGACGCCGCGCCGGCTGATCCGATCACCGCGCTGGACGTCTCGGTGGCCGCTCCGGAGGCCGACGCGGAGCTGGCCGTGGGCTTCTTCGGCTCCCGATACGAGCGTGCGACGCCCGCTGAACGCGAGTATCTCCGGTCGATGGCCGAGTTGACCGACGGAAAGGATGCGGGCGTCAACACCGCCCAGGTGGCCGACCACCTCGGCCGCAAGCCCTCGTCACTGTCGCCCGCGCGGGACTCGCTCATCAAGAAAGGCCTGGTCTACAGCGCGGAACGGGGTCAGATCGCCTTCACCGTGCCGCACTTCGGACGGTTCCTGCTCGGCCGCGAGGAGTGACCTGACGCACCCCGGCGTTGTCCGGCCGTTCACGTTGTCAGCCGATGATTCATCGGCATGTGCCACACCTCACCGGATAATCGCGTGCTTTCATGCGCGCGAAGGTGCATACTTGAGTCACCAGCCCAGCAAGACCTCACAGAGGGAAGTGCAGACCCAGATGAACTTCGCAGCGAAGCTCCGCGCCCGCCGTGCCGAGGCGCGCAACCAGAAGGCCGTGGCTCGCGCGATCGACATGGCGACCACCCCGTCCATGCGTCACGAGCTGATGGCCATCGCCCAGGCTCAGGTCACCACCCTCCGCTGACCCTGAAGACCCGGCACTCGCGCGGCGCCCCGCTTGCGAGTGCCTCCCCAACCGGAACCCCTGGAGCACCTCCCGCGCTCCAGGGGTTTCATTCTGTTAAACGTGATCCACGCCACAGTATGATGGCGTTGTAACAGCGCACGTCGGTCCGCCGATGTCACTGTTGACCTCGCGGTGCTGTCGGACCCCCGACCTGGCAGCACCGCGAGGTTTCTTGTTTGCTGGGGTACATGGAGATCGCCGTGCTCGGCACCGGCCTCATGGGTGCCCCCATCGCAGCCAACCTCGCCGCCGCCGGACACACCGTCCGGGTCTGGAACCGCACGCGCGCCAAGGCCGAACCGCTCGCCTCGAAGGGCGCCACGGTCGCCGACACCCCCGCTGACGCCGTCGAGGGCGCCGAGGTCGTGCTGACGGTGCTCAACGACGGCTCCACGGTCACCGCGGCCATGCAGGCCGCAGCGCCGTCACTGCCGCACGACGCCGTGTGGATCCAGGCGTCCACGGTCGGAGTCGACGCCACGGAGGACCACATCGCGCTGGCCCGCTCGCTCGGACTGGAGTTCGTGGACGCGCCCGTGCTCGGCAGCACCAAGCCGGCGGCCGAGGGCAAGCTCGTCGTGCTCGCGTCCGGAGCCGAGGGACTTCGTCCTCGCGTGCAGCCCGTGTTCGACGTGATCGGCGCCCGCACGATGTGGGTGGGTGAGGCCGGAGCGTCGTCGAAGCTGAAGCTCGTCGCGAACAGCTGGGTGCTCGCGCTGACCGCGGCGGTCGGCGAGGCCGTGTCGCTGGCCGAGGCGTCCGGACTCGACCCGAAGCTGTTCCTCGAGGCCGTGTCCGGTGGTGCGATCGACACCCCGTACCTGCAGACGAAGGGTGGCGCGATCATCGACCGTTCCTTCGAGCCCGCGTTCACCGTGGAGAACGCGCTGAAGGACGCCCGGCTCGTCGCCGAGGCGGCGGACCGCGCGAAGGTGCGTCTCGACGTCGCACAGGCCTCCGCCGAACGTCTGAAGCGCGCGGCCGACGGTGGTCACGGCGACGAGGACATGGCCGCGTCCTACTACGCCAGCTTCGAATAACCCCGACGATCGGCCGGTCCGGCGGGGCGTGCGGGCTCAATAGTTTGGCCTGGTGAACAGACTCGTACGCTCCCTGCTGGCGTTCGGCCTGGCATCGGCGCAGGTCGCCGCCACCGCCGCAGTGGTGTCCGCCGCCCCCGACATCAAGGACCGCATCACCGCCGTTCCCGGTGTGCGGATCATCAGCGAGGGGACGTCCGGCACCGCGCGGACGTTCGTCCTCGGTTTCCAGCAGCCCGCGGACCACCGCAAGCCGCGCGGCCTGAAGTTCGAGCAGCGCTTCTCGTTGCTGCACAAGGCCGAGTCGAAGCCGATGGTGCTGCACACCAGCGGTTACAACCTGTCCGGCCCGAACCCGTCCGAACCCACCCGGCTCGTCGACGGCAACCAGATCAGCGTCGAGCAGCGGTTCTTCCCGCCGTCACGGCCCTCCCCGGCCGACTGGGACGACCTGAACATCTGGCAGGCGGCCAACGACCACCACCGGATCGTCACCGCGTTCAAGAAGATCTACGGCGCGAAGTGGCTGTCGACGGGTGCCAGCAAGGGCGGCATGACGTCGATCTACCACCGCCGCTTCTTCCCGCGCGACGTCGACGCGACCATTGCGTACGTGGCGCCGAACGACGTGGTGAACGACCGCGACGTCTACGGCAAGTTCATCCGCGAGGTCGGCAACGACCCGACGTGCAACCGTCGCCTCGAAGGCGTGCAACGGCAGATCCTGCAGCACCGCGACGAGTTCGTGGCCCGGCTGGAAGCGCGCGGCTACACCTACAAGCAGTTCGGCAGCGCGCACAAGGCGCTGGAGATCCTGGTGCTGGACACGCCGTTCACGTTCTGGCAGTACGGCACCCAGGAGCAGTGCGCGATCGTGCCCGGCGCGGGTGCCTCGGTCGACGACCTGTGGAAGTTCATCGACGCGACCGTGGGCTGGGACTTCTACACCGACGCGGGCGTCGCGCCCTACACGGCGTACTACTACCAGGCCGGCACGCAACTCGGCTGGCCAGAGGCGGACGAGTCGGCCGTGCGCGACCTGCTGCGCCACCCCGGTTCCTCCGTGCCGCGCTCGATGGTCTCGCCCGACATCAGGTTCCCGCGGTTCGACCGGTCCGCGATGCGTGACGTGGACTCGTGGGTGCGCTACCAGGGTTCGCGGCTGCTGTTCGTGAACGGGCAGAACGACCCGTGGAGCGCGGAACCGTTCCGTCTCGGTCGAGGCACGCGCGACTCGCTGTCGTTCACGGTGCCCGGCGGCAACCACGGCGCGAACATCGCCAAGCTGCCCGAGAAGGAACGCGCTGCCGCCACGGCCGCCGTCCTGCGCTGGGCCGGCGTCTCGTCCGCTCCCGTTGCGGCCCTTGCCGTGGACGAGGGCCCGGACTCGCTGGACGCGCTGCGGGCGCGCCGGGGCTGAGGCACGCTGGAGGCGTGAAGCCGCTGCTCGTGGTCGACGCCGCCAACGTCGTGGGATCGGTCCCGGACGGGTGGTGGCGTGACCGGGCGGCCGCGGCCGAACGCCTCCGCGACGCCCTGCGCGGCCGTGACGAGGAGGTCGTCCTGGTCGTGGAGGGCAAGGCGCGCAAAGTTTCCTCCGTCGACGACGTCCGCGTGGTCTCCGCTCCCGGCGAGGGTGACGACACGATCGTCGAGGTCGTGCGGGCCGAGGGCGCCGGACGCGTCGTGACGGTGGTGACCGCTGACCGCGAGTTGCGGCAACGGGTGATCGCGCTGGGTGCCGAGGTGGCCGGTCCCACCTCGGTGCCTCGTCGTTAGAGCCTGAACAGGCTTTCGAGGACCTGCGCGACGCCGTCCTCGGTGTTCGGCGGCGCGTGGTTGGTGCAGGCCTGCTTCACGAGCGGGTGCGCGTTGCCCATCGCGTACGCCGTGCCGGCCCACCCGAGCACCGACAGGTCGTTCGGCATGTCCCCGAACGCGACGACCTCGTGCTTGCCGATTCCCCTTGTGTTGCACAGGGATTCGAGAGTGGCGGCCTTCGACACGCCCGGCGGGCTGATCTCCAGCAACCCGAGCCCACCCGAGTGCGTCACCGACACGTGCTGCCCGACGGCCTCGCGCGCGATCTCCATCATGTGGTCGGACTCGGCGTCCGGCGCCCACGCGAGCATCTGCACGACCTGGTGCGCCTCGTCGAGGACGTGCTCGAGCAACTCCAGTGTCCTGTGTGGATTCTTCGGCCCGAAACCCTGGAAACCGGGCTCCGACAGCACTTCCAGCCCGGTCTCGACCGCGATGCCGACGTTCGGGATCACCTCGGCCAACGCCTCGGACACCTTGCGCACGACGTCGAGCGGCACTGTCTGCGCGTGCGTGACCTCGCGGTTCGTCAGGTCGTAGAGCATCGCGCCGTTGGAGCAGATCGCCGTGCCGGTCAGGTCCAGGTCCTGCACGAACCGGGGCGGCCGCGCCGTGACGACCACGACGTCCGCGTCGACGGCGTGGAGCGTGGCTCGGGTGCGATCGCTCAGCACCCCGCCCGGTTGCAGCAGCGTGCCGTCGAGGTCGGTCGCGATCAACCTGATCATGGGGCTGATTATCGGGCAGGGACCTCGCGTCGCACGAGCGCTTTCCCGCACTCGGACCGGAAACGGGAAGGCCCCCGGCGCCGCAGCGCCGAGGGCCTTCACCAGTGGTTCGCCCGACTAGCCCTGGACGACCGCGTACATCCCGAATCCGCTGGCGGCGACGTCGCGCACACCGCTGATCGTGGTCCGCACCGGAGTGCTCGCCCGGCAGGCCGGGGTCAGCGGGAACTCGTTGCAGGTGTCCGTGGTGCCGTTGCCCAGGTTGCCCGCGTCGTCGTTGCGACCCCAGGCCCAGACGGAACCGTCGGGCTTGACGGCGAGCGTCGTCCCGCCGCCGCTCTCGATCGTGACGGGGCCGGTCAGGCCCTTGACCTCGACGGGGACGTTCGACTTGCAGAACTCGGGGTCGGCGCACGAGGTTCCCGTGCCCAGCACGCCCCAGTAGTCGTTGCCCCAGGCCCACACCTTGCCGTCGGAGGTGGTGGCGTACCCGACCTCGTCACCGCCGGCGATCGAGACCACACCGGTGAGTCCGACCACCTGCGTCGGGCTCACGCTCGAGCGCGGCGGTGCGCCGGTGCCCGTCTCGCCTGCCCAGTTGCGTCCCCACGCCCACGCCGTGCCGTCGGAGCGCAGCGCGTAACCGGTCTCCGACGAGCCCGCCGCGATCGCGGTGATCTTGGTGCCTCCCGGCAGCGGCAGGGCCACCTTCAGCGGCGTGCCGGGCGGGCAGACGTAGCCCGTCGGGCAGGTGCCGTTGCCCCGGCCGCCCCACACGTCGTTGCCCCACGCCCACACGGTGCCGTCCGACTTCAGCGCGTACGCACCCTGGTGGCTGGCGGCGATGGCCGTGACGCCGGTGAGGCCGTACACCTGCAACGGGGTGTTGGAGTCGCCCGAGTATTCGGTGCCGAGTTGCCTCGCCTCGTTCCAGCCCCACGCCCAGACGGTGCCGTCGGACTTCAACGCGTAGTTGGTCCAGGTGCCCGCGGCGACCGCGGTCACGCCGGTGAGCGCGTGCACCCGCAGCGGCACGGTCGAACGGCCGCCGGTGCCGCCCGTGCCGAGCTGGCCGTAGCCGTTCTCGCCCCAGGACCACACGGTGCCGTCGGACTTCAACGCGAGGGTGTTGTAGGCGCTCGTGTCGACCGAGGTGATGCCGGACAGCCACGGACGGCGCGCAGGCGTCGGGCCGTAGCCGGTCTCGTACCCGCCCCAGCCGTACAGGCAGTCGGCCTCGCACGGCGCCGGCGTGCCGAAGAAGCCCGCGATGTCGACGATCAGTTCCGTCCGGCCCTGGTTGTTGTACAGGTTGATCCACGCGTCGTTCTGCAGCGCGACCACCGCACCGTTCGCCGTGTCACGCCCCGCGGTCAGGTTCAGGTTCGACGTGGCCGGACGCGCGATGTTGGACGAGTGCGCGGTGATGAAGCTGTCGGACGTCGGCGCGGCGGCAGTCAGGTTCAGCACCGCCGCGGCCGCTGTGGGCGCGATCCTCTTGGCGAGGTCGACGGCCCTGGACTGACCCGGTCCGGGCGGCCCTGCCGTCTCCGTGCGGGTGTCGTAGGTGCGCACCGGGGCCACGGGGAAGAACCTGTGCCCGCGGTCCGTCGCGTAGTAGCCGACCACGTCGACGATCAGGTGGGTGTTGCCGAGGTTGTTGTACAGCGTCACCTTGCGGTCGGTGCCGAGCGAGACCGTCACGAGGTTGGGCGAGGTCTGGCCGGGTGACAGGTTGAGGCTCGACGCGTCGGGACGGGGCGAGCCCGTCGGGTGCGCGGTCACGTGCGTGCTCGCCGTCGGCTCGGTGCCGGTCAGGTTGAAGGTCACGGAGCGGGCCGAGGAGGGCAGCAGAGCGGCGAGGCTCACGTCGATCGACGCGCCGGGGCCGACGGCACTGGTCTGGCGGGTGTCGATGACCCGGGTCGGGGGCGTCGTCGCGAACCGCGCCCCGGTGGTGTCGCGGGTGTAGTAGCCGGCCACGTCCGCGATCAGGTGAGTGGTGCCGACGTTGTTGAACAGGTAGATCTTCTGGTCCGCCGCCACGGGGACGGTGACCTGGTTGGCCCTCGTCTCACCGGTGACCAGGTTGAGGTTCGAGATGTTCGGCACGTTGTAGTTGACCGGCGACACCCGGATGTAGGTGTCCGCCGTGGGCTGGGTGCCGGTCAGGTTCAGCACCACTGCCGTCGCGGTGGCGGGCAGCGTTCCGGAGAGGTTCAGCTGCAGGCCGTGCTCCACCGGTTGCGTGCTGCCGCCGTTGCCGGTGCCGTTGCGGGTGTCGAGCACCCGGCGCGGGGCCATCGGGACGAAGGTGGTGCCCTCGTCCACCGCCTGCTGCGCCGCCGGCGCCGGCTGTGCCTGCGCCGCTGTCGTCTGAACCCCGACCAACACGAGCGTGCCGACGAGCACGACTGATAGCCGTCTCATGAAATCCCCCAAGATCCCCTTACGAACCGGCCCACAGCGTAGACGCGGCAGGACCCGAATGCGACCCCCCACCAGCCCATTCAGGCAAGATCAGGGCATGACCCATCGAGTTGACGACATGCCGTTGCCGCTGTGGCTCCCGGAGTCCGGTTCCGGCCCCGGCATCGTGCTGATCCAGGAGATCTTCGGCCTGGACGGGTACCTGCGCGGCATCGCGGAGAAGCTCGCCGCGCTCGGCTACGTCGTGGCCGTGCCCGAGCTGTTCCACCGCTTCCAGCCGGGCTGGGTCGGTGAGCACGACGAGGCCGGGATCGCGAAGTCCATGGAGGTCGTCGGTAACCTCGACTTCCCGCTCGCCGTGCAGGACGTCGTGAAGTCGGTGCAGTACCTGCGCGGTCTGCCCGAGGTCACCGGCGGTGTCGGCGTGCTCGGCTTCTGCCTCGGCGGCACCCTGGCCTACGCCGCGGCCACTGCCTCCGACCCGGACACCGCCGTGTCGTTCTACGGCTCGGGCGTGCCGGACCAGATCGGCGCGCTCGACCAGGTGTCGTGCCCGATCCAGTTCGTCTTCGGCACCGAGGACGCGTTCATCACCGGCTACCAGAAGGTCGTCGACGCGGTGGAGTCGCACGAGGGTGCCGAGATGCACCTGGAGGCCGCGGGTCACGCGTTCCTCAACCACCTCGGCCCCTGGTACGACAAAGACGCCGCCGACCGCGCCTGGGACGTGTCCGCTCAGTTCCTCGCGCGCACGCTGCCCGTCTAGGAAATGCAGGGCACCGCGAGCTGCTGCGAGAAGAACCTCTCCAGCGGCTTGCGGTGCAACCGGCGCTCGACGGCGATCAGCTCGTTGCGCCGGTAGTGCCTCACCTGCGTGCTCGTGACGACGAACCCGCGCCGTTCGGTCGTCGGCATCTCGTCGTAGAGCAACGCATGTTGTCCTTGTGTCACAACGACATCGGCCAGTCCGTCCGGGATCTCGCTGGCCCGCGTCGCGATCGTCGCCGCCAGTGCGTCCGGCCGGCTGCGCAACCGGCGGTGCGGCCACGGCACCCCGTGGTGCTCGGCCTCCAGAGACCGGTGCAACGCCCTGGCGGCGTGCCGGATCGCCTTGATCGAGTCACCCGCGAGCACGTGCACGTCCGGACCGTCGAGCGCGGTGTCCCTGCGGAACCCCGCACACACGACGACCTTGTCGTACCGCAGGTCGCCGGTGCCGTCGATCGTCGCGACGAACTCGTTGCCGTCCTTGACGATCCGCAGCACCGACCGCCCGACGGTGTGCGTGAGCCGTGCCGTGGACGCGATGTTGTCCGCCGTCTCGAACGCACTGGGCCCGCGTCCGATGATCAGCACCCGCTTCCCCGCGTACTCGGTCGGGTCGGTGCTCGCGCTCGCGTACGTCTCGGTGTGCTCGACACCCGGAATGCCGGGCACGTGGGGCTTCTTGCCGGTCGCGACGACGACGTGCCGTGCCGGGTACTGCCCCAGGTCGTCGACCCGCGTGTTGTAGCGGATGTTCAACGGCCGCGCGAAGTCCTCCAGGTAGCGCACCAGGTCGTCCGCGCCGGGGAAGGACCGCTTGCTGTAGCGCGCGAACGGCACGCCCTCGAACAGCGAGTTGTCGTCGGTCGAGAGCACCCGGTGCCGCGGGAACGTCCGGAAGAAGCCCGCGGGCTCTGGCCCCGCCTCGACGATCAGGTAGTCGCGACCCGCACGGTGTAGAAACCGCCCCATCTGCAAGCCCGCCGGACCTGCACCGATCACCAGGTACTCCACCATCACGCACCTCCCGGCGTCCTCTACGCCGATCACGGCGAAAAGGTTCAGACGGGCGGTCTGCGTTCCATCATGAGGGCAGGCACCGGGTTCCGGTCAATTCCGTCCCGCTGAGCGGGACTCGCCGCTAACGTCCACCACCGTGGACTCCGGCCTGCTCTGGTCAATCAAGAGGCACGTCGGCCTGGTGGTGCTGATCGGCCTAGCCGTCTTTGCGTCGTCCGCAGCACTCCTGTGGGCCGCCTTGGGTTTCCCAGCCGCGTCGTCGTCGAGATTGGACATCATCAAGGTCGCCCTGACCGTCGTGGCGGGCGTCGGCGGTGTCGTCGCACTCGTCGTCGCCTACCGCAAACAGCGCATCAGCGAGTCCGCCGAGACCCGCGAACGCTCGAAGCTGCTCAACGAACGCTTCGGCGCCGCCTGCAACCAGATCGGCAACGAGGCCCCGACGGTTCGCCTCGCGGGCATCTACGCCCTGGCGTCCCTAGCCGACGAATGGCCGGAACAACGCCAGGTCTGCATCGACGTGCTGTGCTCGTACCTGCGCATCCCGTACGAGCCGTCGGTGGAGTCGCAGTGGTACCTCGACGCGGAGTCCGAGGTGCGCCTCGCGATCACCTCCGTGATCTCCCGCCACCTGCGCGCCGACGCGCCGTTCAGCTGGCAGGGCAACGACTTCGACCTGGTTCGCGCCGTCCTGCGGTCCGCTGACTTCTCCGGCATCCACCTGCCCTCCGGCAGGTTCTTCCTGAGCCTGGCCCGTTTCCCCGGCGGCTGGATCTCGTTCGACGGCATGGTGGTGAGCGGCGGCGAGGTGTGGTTCGGCGGCGCGTCGTTCGACGGCGCCCGTGTGACGTTCGAGGGAGCCGAGTTCCGCGCGGGCCGCGTGAAGTTCGAGGGCGCGGAGTTCAACGGCGGCGAGGTGTCGTTCCGCGGCGCCAGGTTCGCCGGCGGAGAGGTGGACCTGTCCGAGGCGGTGATCACCAAGGCACCGGTGTTCGACGAGGGCGAGAAGCCGGGCTTGAAGCTGCCCGGAATTGTCGGTGCCTGATGTCATGATCACCGCCATGGGAACCTGGGACATCGGACACTTCGACAACGACACCGCCGCGGACTTCTCCGGCTCGTTGGACGACGCGCTGGAAACCGAGCGCGAGACGCTCGTCCGGTCGGCGCTGACCGACACGATCGAGTCGGACGAGTACCTCGACAGCTACGAGGCCTGCAAGGCGCTGGCTTCGGCCGCGTTGATCGCCGCGCAGCTCCCGGCAGGCACCCCGATCACCACCTCGTACGCGCCGAAGAAGCCGCTGCCGGTCTTCTCGGCAGACCTCCGGCCGCTCGCCGTCAGCGCTCTGGACCGCGTGCTGGCGCCGGAGTCGGAACTGGTCGAGCTGTGGGACGAGACGGAGTACGGCCCGCAGTGGAGGCAGAGCGTCGCCGACCTCAAGGCCGTCCTTCTCACCTGATGGACGCAGGAACAGCGCGACCGTCCACAGTGTTGGATACCGCCGTGACGACTGTGAAGCGCCGTGCCCGTGTCCGAGCCCCTGAGCTGGTAGGACGCGGCTGGCTGAACACCGGCGGCGAGCAGATCAGCCTCAAGGACCTGCGCGGCAAGATCGTGCTGCTCGACTTCTGGACCTTCTGCTGCATCAACTGCCTGCACGTCCTCGACGAGCTGCGGCCGCTGGAGAAGGAGTTCGAGGACGTCCTCGTCACCATCGGCGTCCACTCGCCCAAGTTCGTGCACGAGGCTGACCCGGAGGCGCTGAAGGCCGCCGTCGAACGGTACGAGGTGCACCACCCGGTGCTGGACGACCCGGAGCTCACGACGTGGCAGAACTACGCCGTGAAGGCCTGGCCGACGCTGGACCTCATCGACCCCGAGGGTTACGTCGTGCACGTCGCCGCTGGTGAGGGGCATGTCGAGGCTCTGAGGACCATCATCAGGGAGTTGGTCGAGGAGCACGACGAGAAGGGCACGCTGCACCGCGGGCAGGGGCCGTACCAGGCGCCGGAACCGGCGGACACCACGCTGCGCTTCCCCGCCAAGGCCATCGTCACGCCGCAGAACACGATCCTGGTCAGCGACTCGGCGCACCACAGCATCGTGGAGCTCGAAGCCGACGGCGAGACGGTGATCCGCCGCATCGGCACCGGCGAACGCGGCCGTCAGGACGGCTTGACCCCGACCTTCTCCGAGCCCGCCGGGCTCACGCTGGTGCCGGGCACCAACCGGGTCGTCGTCGCCGACACGGTCAACCACCTCCTGCGCGGCCTCGACCTCGACACCGGTGAGGTCACCACGCTCGCGGGCACCGGTGAGCAGTGGCGTGACGGCGAGACCAACGGGCCTGCCGACAAGATCGAGCTGACCAGCCCGTGGGACGTCGCGTGGTGGAACGGTGGCGTCGCCATCGCGATGGCCGGCAACCACACGCTGAGCTTCTTCGACCCGGAGGCCGGCACCGTGCGCCGTCTCGCGGGCACCACCGTCGAGGGCATCAACGACGGGCCGGCGGACGGTGCGTTCTTCGCGCAGACGTCCGGGCTCGCGGCCGACGGCGATCGGCTGTGGATGGTCGACTCCGAGACGAGCGCGTTGCGGTACCTCGAGAACGGCGAGGTCCACACCGTCATCGGCAAGGGGCTGTTCTCGTTCGGGCACAAGGACGGCGACGCGGACGAGGCCCTGCTGCAGCACCCGCTGGGCGTCACGGTCCTCGCGGACCGCTCCGTCGCCATCAGCGACACCTACAACAACGCGATCAGGCGCTTCGACCCTGAGACGAACACCCTGACCACCATCGCCACGGACGTCGCCGAGCCGTCCGACGCGCTCGTCGTCGACAACGAGCTCGTCGTGGTCGCGAGCGCGGCGCACCGGCTCGAACGCTTCACGGCGGCCGCCGTGAAGATCGACGGCGCCGCCCACGAGGTGAAGCGGCCGTCCACCGACATCGCCGCCGGGGAGTTCGAACTGGCCGTCGTCTTCACCCCTCCAAAAGGGACGAAGCTGGACGAAAGGTATGGCCCCTCAACGCGTCTGGAGATCACCAGCTCACCCCCGGAGCTGATTCTCGAGGGCGCGGGCGTCACCACCGAACTGGTACGGGCGTTGCGGATCAACGATCAGGTCACGAACGGCGTTCTGCACGTCGTAGCGCAGGCCGCCAGTTGCAGTGACGATCCTGCCGACGAACACCCGGTCTGCCGCCTGACCAGGCAGGACTGGGGTGTCCCCGTTCGAGTTGTTGCCGATGCACCTACCAGGCTTCCGCTGCTGATGGGCGGCATGGACGAGGATGGTCAGCAGGGCACGTAGACTCTGCTGGTGCCTGATGTCAAGCTCGAGATCCAGATGCTGTACGACCGTGTGATGGTCCGCATCTCGCCCGAGGACGGCGAGCGGCGTTCCAGCGGAGGCATCGTGATCCCCGCTACGGCCCAGATGGCGAAGCGGTTGGCGTGGGGTGATGTGTTCGGAGTCGGTACCAGCGTGCGCCACGTGAAGGTCGGCGACCGGGTGATGTTCAACCCGGAAGATCAGCTTGAGGTCGAGGTGCACGGCACCACGTATCTCGTGATGAGGGAACGCGATCTGCACGCGGTGGCGACGGAGCTCACCGAACACGGTACTGGTCTGTACCTATGAGCGCCGGTTCGTGATCGACGCCTGATAGCTACACACACATGGGCCACCTCAGGAGACAGGGCAACGGGGAGAGCTGTGCCGTACGACGCTGACAAGACGAGAGCGATGCCTCCGGTGGGTCCCGGCGGCACGTCCTCGGAGCAGACGACCAAGATGACTCCGGTCCAGGTGGACGCCTCGACCGAGGCGTGGCCGTCTGAGGAGCCGGACTCGAGCGAGCCGACCATCACCGCGGCGGTGCCCGGTGTCGGGTTCCCGGCCGGCGAGGCCGCCACGGAGTACATGAAGCCGGTGGCGCCGCCGGAGCCGCAGCCCGAGCCGCGCCCGGAGGACTCCGGCGTCTACGGGCCCGTGATGATCGAGCCGGGCGAGGACGAGGCCCAGCCGAAGAACACGAAGAAGAAGGCGTTGATCGTGGCCGCGGCCGTGGTCGGCGCCTTCGGCCTGCTCTACGGCCTCGACATCCTCGTCTCCAGCGGCAACGTGCCGCGCGGCGTGACAGTGGCGGGCGTCGACGTCGGCGGCATGGGCCACGACGAGGCCGAGAAGAAGCTCCGTGACGAGATCGGCCCGCGGCTGGACAAGCCCGTCGCGCTCAAGGCCGGCGACGTCACGTCCGAGCTCGACCCCAAGGCCGCGGGTCTGGAGCTCGACTGGAACAGCACGATCGAACGTGCCGGCAGCCAGCCGCTCAGCCCGTTCACGCGCGTCACCTCGTTCTTCACCAGCCGCGAGGTCGGTGTCGCGACGAAGGCGGACGACGCGAAGGTCGCCGGCGCGCTCGAGGCCCTGCGCCCCAAGCTCGACCACGACCCGGTCGAGGGCACCATCAAGTTCGAGGGCGCGACGCCCGTCGCGGTCGAGCCGCACGACGGCCAGAAGCTCAAGGCCGAGGACGCCGTGGGCTCGGTCGTCGCGAACTGGGCCTCTGGCAACCCGGTCGAGGTCCCGATGGACTTCACCCCGGTCAAGACGACCAAGGAGGGCGTCGAGAAGGCGCTCAACGACGTCGTGAAGACCGCGGTGTCCGGTCCGGTCGTCATCAAGGGCGAGGGCAAGGACGCGACGCTCACGCCGGAGCAGATCGGCTCCACGCTGGCCTTCGCTCCCGGTGACGGTGGCGCGCTGAACGTCACGCCGAACAAGGACAAGCTCGCCGAGGTCACGACGCCGCAGCTCAAGGACACGGTCAAGCAGGGCAAGGACGCCGAGATCGTCTTCGAGGGCGGCAGGCCGACGGTCAAGCCCTCGGTGGACGGCCTCGACCTCGACTGGGACAAGAACCTCCAGCCCTACTTCGACACGCTGAAGAAGACGGACGCGCGCGAGGTCAAGTTCGAGTACAAGCACACGCCCGCGAAGGTCACCACCGAGCAGGCGAACAAGATGGGCATCAAGGAGATCATCGGCGAGTTCCAGACCAATGACTTCTCTGCCGCCTCGGGCGTCAACATCCGGGTCGTGGCCCAGAAGGTCAACGGCGCGATCGTGAAGCCCAAGGAGACGTTCAGCCTCAACAAGTTCACCGGCCCCCGCGGCACCGCGCAGGGCTACGTCGAATCGGGCATCATCGAGAACGGCATCCCCGGCAAGGCGGTCGGTGGCGGTATCTCGCAGTTCGCGACCACGCTCTACAACGCGTACTACTACGCGGGCATGAAGGACGCGGGCCACAAGGAGCACAGCTACTGGATCACGCGGTACCCGAAGGGCCGCGAGGCCACCGTGTTCATGGACGGCGCGGGGAACAGCCTGATCGACGTCGCGTTCACGAACCCGGACGACACGGGCGTCGCGATCCAGACGATCTGGACGGGCTCCTCGATCAAGGTCGTCCTGTGGGGCACCAAGAACTACGACGTCACCGGGTCCACGAGTGGCGAGTTCAACCCCACCCAGCCGACTGAGCGGAAGGTGAACAAGGCCGGGTGCTCGCCGACCAACGGCGTTCCCGGCTTCTCGGTGACGGACACCCGCACGATCATCGACCGCCGGGGCGGCGCGCCCCGCGTCGAGACGCGCACGGTCCGCTACGACCCGCAGCTCAAGATCGTCTGTGAGCCGCCGCCCGGCGGCTGAGAAAATCGCGGATTCACAGTGGCCACGCGCGGGTATTCACCCGTTCGTGGCCACTGTTGCGCATGAGGCGCGAAGACACCCCGCCGTCCAGACGCTGGGGCGCGCGGGGATGGTGTTGTACGGGGTCGTGCACGTCCTGGTGGCGTGGCTCGCGATCCAGGTCGCGTTCGGTGACTCCGAACAGGCCGACTCGAAGGGCGCGGTGAGCGACATCGCCCAGGGCGGCGTGTGGCTGCTGTGGACGCTCGGCATCGGCCTCGTGTGCTTCGCCCTGTGGCAGTTGCTCCTGGCGTTCGTCGGTTACACGTACATCGGCAAGAAGCGGAAGCGCATCTCCAAGCGCATCGGCTCCGCTGCCCGCGCCGTGACCGCGACCGGTATCGCCCTGGGTGCGTTCAAGTACGCGACCGGCTCCGGTGGTGGCGGCGACCAGAACCAGCAGCAACAGGAACTCACGGCGCAGGTGCTCGCGTTGCCCGCCGGCCAGTTCCTCGTCGGCGCGGTGGCGATCGGCATACTGGCCATCGCGGGCGTGATCATCTACAAGGGGATCAAGAAGTCCTTCGAGAAGGACCTCGACATGGGCAAGGCCCCGAAGTGGATCGAGCCGGTCGGCCGGATCGGCTGGATCGGCAAGGGCACCGCGTACGGCGTGATCGGTGTCCTCGTCGGACTCGCCGCGATCAACGCGGATCCCCAGCAGTCCGGCGGCATGGACAAGGCGCTGAAGACGCTGGCGGCACAGCCTTACGGCATGTTCCTGCTGTCCGCGGTGGCGATCGGCATCGCCGCGTTCGGCATCTACTGCTTCGCCGCGGCGCGCGCTCTCAAGGAGTGACCCCGGTGGCCGCGAGCCTGTGCAGATGCCGGGCCGCGGCCGCCCGCGCCTCCACCGTCATGGACGACAGGACCTGTCCCGGCGCGACGTAGAGGACGTTGGGACTGGCGGAGTCCGGCCCCCAGCCGGGGCTTCCGCGCAGCAGCAGGAGATCACCGGGATTCGGGCTCGCTCCCTCGAACCAGCAGTCCTGCTCGACTTCCGTCCGCTGCCACACGATCACGGCCTTGGTGCCGCTCCCCGCTCGTTGGTACACCCGCGCGACCGTCGCCAGTTCGGCTTCCGGCGACGCTGCGCGCAGTTCGTTCATGTGCTGCTGGTACCCGAACCACAGCCCGTCCTGGCGCACCTGCCGGGTCCTGAGGCGCCGCAGGACGATCGCCGCGAGCGCCACGACGCCGACGATCGCACACGTGATGAGCAGGTACAGGAACACCAGCCAATCTTTGATTCCGAACGAGCGAGTGTCAACTGACAACGAAATCAAGCTGCATCGTGTGAGGTGATCGCGCTAGCGTGCCGATCATGTCGAGTCCTGAGGCATCCAGGGTCGGGTCTGCGGTTTAGCCGTCAGCCCCGAAAACCCTTCGTCCCTCGGAGCTCCTCCGTGCCCTTTTCGCTGTACCTGCTCGCCCTGGCCGTGTTCGCCATGGGCACCTCTGAGTTCATGCTCGCCGGGCTGTTGCCGTCCATCGCGGCCGAGTTCGGCGTACCGGTGGGCACCGCCGGTCTGCTCACGTCCGCGTTCGCCGCGGGCATGGCCGTCGGCGCACCGTTGATGGCGGTCGTCGCCCGCAACTGGTCACCGCGCCTGAGCCTGTTCGGGTTCGTCGCCGTCTTCCTGGCCGCACACGTCGTCGGTGCCGTCACGACGAGTTTCGCGGTGTTGCTGGCGTCCAGGGTGCTCGCCGCACTCGCGAACGCCGGATTTCTCGCCGTGGCACTGACAACGGCTGCCTCGCTCGTCCCTCCGCAACGCCGTGGACGGGCGCTCGCCGTGCTGCTGGCCGGCACGACGGTGGCCGTGATCGCCGGTGTGCCGGGAGGGTTGTTGCTCGGCACCGCGTTCGGCTGGCGTGCCACGTTCCTCGCGGTCGCCGTGCTCTGCGTGCCGGCGGCGATCGGTGTCCTCAAAGGGATTCCGGCGCGCCGGGAACGGGTCGCGCCACCCGCGTTGAGGCCGGAGCTCGCCGAACTCGGCAAGCCGAGGCTCCTGCTCGTCATCGCGCTCGCGGTCCTCGTGAACGCGGTGACGTTCGGCCACTTCACCTTCCTCGCCCCGGTGGTGACCGATGTGGCCGGACTGGGCGAGTGGTGGGTGCCGGTCGCGCTGGTGCTGTTCGGCATCGGGTCGTTCGTCGGAGTCCACGTCGGCGGCAGGCTCGCTGACCACTCGCCGCGTCCCGTCGTGGCACTCGGCGGGCCGGTGGTGCTCGTCGGCTGGCTGAGCCTCGACGTGCTCGGCCGAGAGCCGATCTTGTTGCTGTCGCTGGTGTTCGTGCTCGGCGCGGTGTCGTTCGCGGTCGGCAGCACGGTGATCGCGCGCGTGCTGCACCACGCGTCGGGCGCGCCCACGATGGCCGGTTCCTACGCGACCGCCGCGCTGAACATCGGTGCCGCGGTCGGACCGGTCGTGCTTTCGTTGTGAGGCAATGAAAACGGGGCCGTTCACCTCGGGCAGGAGGTGTACGGCCCCGTTGTCGTCGAGACGTCCTAGAAGACGTTCTCGTCGATGTCCATCAGTGCGTTGTCCGTGGACTCCGCGATCTTGCGACGCGAGGTGAGCTCCGGCAGCACGGTCTTCGCGAAGAACGACGCCACCGCGATCTTGCCCTCGTAGAACGCCTTGTCCTTGGCGGACGGCGTGCCACCGAGCTTCTCCAGCGCGACCTCGGCCTGGCGCAGCAGCAGCCAGCCGACGAGGACGTCACCCGCGGTCATCAGCAGGCGGACCGAGTTCTGGCCGACCTTGTAGAGGTTGCGGACGTCCTCCTGCGAGGTGGTCAGGAAGCCGACCAGCGCGCCGAGCATGCCCTGCAGGTCTTCGAGACCCTGCTTGAGCAGCGCCCGCTCCTCCTTGAGACGACCGTTGCCGCCCTCGTTGTCGAGGAACTTCTGGATCTCGCCGTTGATGAAGGTGAGCGCCTGGCCCTTGTCGCGGATGATCTTCCGGAAGAAGAAGTCCAGCGACTGGATGGCCGTGGTGCCCTCGTACAGCGAGTCGATCTTCGCGTCGCGGATGTACTGCTCGATCGGGTACTCCTGCAGGAAGCCCGAACCACCGAGCGTCTGCAGCGACTGCGCGAGCTGCTCGTACGCGCGCTCCGAGCCGACGCCCTTGACGATCGGCAGCAGCAGGTCGTTGACCTGGGCCGCGAGCTTGGCGTCGTCGCCGCCGAGCATCACCTTGTCCTGCTGCGTCGCGGTGTAGAGGTACACGGCGCGCAGGCCCTCGGCGTACGCCTTCTGCAGCATCAGGCTGCGGCGGACGTCCGGGTGGTTGGTGATGGTGACGCGGGGCGCGGTCTTGTCCGTCATGCGCGTCAGGTCGGCGCTCTGCACGCGCTCCTTGGCGTAGGACAGCGCGTTCAGGTAACCGGTCGACAGCGTCGCGATGGCCTTGGTGCCGACCATCATGCGGGCGTACTCGATGACGTCGAACATCTGCGCGATGCCGTCGTGCACCTCGCCCAGCAGCCAGCCCTTGGCGGGCACGCCGTGCTGGCCGAACGTCAGCTCGCACGTGGTGGACGCCTTGAGGCCCATCTTGTGCTCGACGTTGGTGACGAAGGCGCCGTTGCGCTCGCCCAGCTCACCGGACTCCGGGTCGAAGTGGAACTTCGGCACCAGGAAGAGCGACAGGCCCTTGGTGCCCGGCCTCGCCTCGACGCCGTCGCCCTCGGGACGCGCGAGCACCATGTGCATGATGTTCTCGGTCAGGTCCTGGTCGGCGGACGTGATGAAGCGCTTCACGCCGTCGATGTGCCAGGAGCCGTCCTCCTGCTTGAAGGCCTTGGTGCGGCCGGCGCCGACGTCGGAACCGGCGTCCGGCTCGGTCAGCACCATCGTGGCGCCCCAGCCGCGGTCGATCATCAGCTGAGCCCACTGCTTGTCGCGCTCGGTGCCGTTGTTGTAGACGACCGTCGCGAAGCTCGGACCCGCCAGGTACATGTAGACGGCCGGGTTCGCGCCGAGCAGCAGCTCGGAAGCGGCCCACGTGACCGACGGCGGCGTGCCGAAGCCACCCAGCTCGTTCGGCAGGAACAGGCGATACCACTCGCCGTCCCACACCGCCTGGTACGACTTCTTCAGCGACTCCGGCAGCGTGGCCGAGTGCGTTGCCGGGTCGAACACCGGCGGGTTGCGGTCGGCGTCGACGAAGGAGTCCCCGAGGACACCCTCCGCGAGGTTCTTGACCTCGGCCAGCACGCTGCGCGCCGTGTCCTCGTCGGACTGCTCGAACGGCCCCGTGCCGAGGTGGTCCTGCACGTTGAAGACCTCGAACAGGTTGAACTCGAGATCCCGGACGTTGCTCTTGTAGTGGCCCATCTCGTCAGCTCACTCCTCAGGGTCGCGGCGGGGTCGCCTACTGACCGGTAACAACAGAGTATTACCCGACAGTAACCCCGGCAAGGCCGACCACCCACTGGTGGCGAAACAGACACTCCTCCGCGTGGCCTGAATCGGGCATGAGAGCCGGTCAGACGCGTGCGGGGCACTCGGGAACCGGATGTGCGCCCGCGCGGGCGAGATGGCGGATCCGGAGGATTGAGCGCCGTTTCGGACGGCGCCACCTACTCGAGCACGGCCGGGCGGCCGATCAGCAGGCCCGAGCGGTAGGCGAGGGAGACCGCGTGCGTGCGGTCGCGGGCGCTGAGCTTGCGCAGGATGCCCTTCACGTGGGTGCGCACGGTCTCCACGGAGACGATCAGTTCCTTCGCCACCTGCTGGTTCTCCAGGCCCTCCGCGATCAGCGTGAGCACCTCGTACTCGCGCTTGGTCAGCGTCGGCCGTTCCTTCGGTCGCAGGTCGGGGTGCACGTAGCCACGTGAACGGCAGGTTTCGGCGATCACCCGCACGATCTGCTCCGGCTGGGCGCTGCGCGGCACGACGCCGCGGACACCCGCCTCCAGCACGGTCGTGACGTAGTTGGCGTGCGAGTGGGCGTCGCGGACCAGTCCGATGACGAGAAGGGTCGGGTCGCGCTCCACCAGCAGGCGGGCCAGATGGCCCACCGGGTCGAGCACGGAGTCGATGAGCAGCACGTCGGGACGCAGGCGTTCGTGCAGGCGAACGGCCGCGTGCGGATCGCCGGTAGAGCCGAGCCAGCGCAGGCCGGAAGTGCGTCTGACCAGGGCGGACAGACCTTCGCGGTAGAGCGGCACGGGATCGATCAGCGCGACGCCGGGAGCAGGCCGGCTGGACGGGAGCATCAGCACCTCCGTTCGTGCTTCCAGAGGAGTGACGGCGTTCCCTCTTCCGCGTGACGCGGAATGGGTCAGGCAATGGGATCGGGGGTGACAAGACGCCAAGACGGTTCACGTGGATGAACAAGGGTCACGAATGTGATTCAAGACCGCCCAAAGTCTTCCGCCGCGGGGCAACAGTCTCGTAAGACCTACGTCACATATCCCGTGCGGATGTGCCAGGTTCCGCCGCCATGAGGCCTGGTGCTCTCGCGGGCACACGTGTGTGCACGCAAGGAGGTCACATGGGCACCCTCGATTGGATCGTGGTTGTCGGCTATTTCTTCGTGATGGTCGGGATCGGGCTCTGGTCGCGCGGGCGAGTCCACAACATCGCCGACTTCTTCACGGCAGGCGGCAAGATGCCGTGGTGGTTGTCGGGCATCTCCCACCACATGTCGGGCTACAGCGCCGTCATGTTCGTGGCGTTCGCCTCTGAGGCGTACCGGCTCGGACTCACCGTCTACGTCTGGTGGTCGCTGACCATCGGCATCGGCGTCGGCATCGGTGCGTTCCTGTTCGCGCCGAGGTGGAACCGGTTGCGCGCGAAGCACGACGTCAAGTCACCGCTCGAGTACCTGGCCAAGCGGTACAACGTGCCCACCCAGCAGGTCATGGCCTACGCCGGCGCGCTGCTCAAGGTCGTCGACATCGCCGCCAAGTGGGCGGCCGTCTCGATCCTGCTCCGCGGTTTCGCGGGCGTCCCCATCACCTGGGGCATCATCATCATCGGCCTGGTCACGATGGTCTACTCCGTGCTCGGCGGCCTGTGGGCCGACGCGCTCACCGACTTCGGCCAGTTCATCATCCAGGCGGCCGCGGGCTTCGCGATGCTCTTCGCCGTCGCCAGCACGCTCGGCTGGGACTTCCCGGTGACGATCTGGGACAAGCTCCCGGAGAGCCACAGCGACCCGCTGGCGGGCCCCTACACGTCGACGTTCCTCATGGCGCTCTTCCTGATCAAGACGCTCGAGTACAACGGCGGCATGTGGAACCTGGCGCAGCGCTACATGGCCGCGCCGTCCGGCTTCGCGGCCAAGCGCTCCGCGCTGCTCTCGTCCGCGCTGTGGCTCGTGTGGCCGCTCGTCCTGTTCTTCCCGATGTGGGCGGCGCCGCTGATCGTGCCGGGCCTCGAGGGCGCGCAGGCGGAGAACGCCTACATCGAGATGGGCAAGCAGATGCTGCCCGCCGGCATGATCGGTCTGGTCCTGGCCGGCTTCTTCTCGCACACCATGGCCATGGTGTCGTCGGACGCGAACGTCATCGCCGCGGTAATCAACCGCGACATGCTGCCGCACCTGTGGAAGAAGGTGAAGACGTTCTCGGCGGACAACCAGTTGAAGCTGGCCCGCATCACGACGTTCGCCTTCATCGGCATAAGCATGATCATCGCGATCGCCTCGGGAGGCCAGGGCTTCGTGCTCAAGGTGGTGGTCGACCTGGTCGCCGCCACGATGGGCCCGATCGCGATCCCGTTGATGCTCGGCCTGCTGCCGTGGTTCCGCAGGATCGGCTCGACCGCGGCGATCGCCTCGGTCGTCGGCGGCCTCGGCATGTGGGCGTTCCTGTACATCGAGCAGATCAACAAGGCCGCCTGGGTCACCAAGGGCGTGCTCGTGTCGTGGCCACTGCTGCTCTCGCTGGTGCTCTACCTGTCGATCGGCTTCCTGAAGAAGGAGCCCTCCACCGAGCGGGACGTGCTGCTGGACTCGCTCAACTCCGATGAACCGGAACCGGAGAAGGTGAAGGCGTAAGCCTTTCGTTCCGCATGATCCTCGCGGCGGCGCACCCGAACAGGGTCGCCGCCGCGAGCCACACGTAGGGCATCGGCGTGCCGGTGTAGGTCTGCGCCGTGCTCGCCAGCACCACCGTCGCACCCGCGACCAGCCCGGTCGTGTGCGTGACCGGGAAGTCGCTCCTCAGCACCGTGACGACCGCGACGGGCACGAGCAGGAAGCCGTAGGCCAGCACGCGGGTCAGCAGGTTCGCGTGGTCGGTGATCTCGTACTGGAGTGCGGGGAGGGCGAGCACCGTGAGGACCACGCCCAGGGCGAGCCCTCTCGCGAGGCTCTTCACGCTTTGCCCTTGCCAGCTACGCGTCATGCGCTACAGGACGTATGTGTGGCGCATCGGTTGCCGTGGCGTGCGTCATCGTCACGAGACTCTTGTTGCTCGCGCATGCACAGTGGATGCATGGGTAAGTGGTCTCCTGCAGACGACGAGGAACTCGCCACGGGCTGGCGGCTCTGGCTGGAGCTGAGCGACCGCGTGTGGCCGGACCCGTCGTGGAACGGCACGCCGGCCGACGCCATCCGTCAGGTCCGATCGCTGCTCGCCGTGTGCGAGGAGATCCGCCTTTCCTACCTCGACGAGAACCCGCGCCCTTCCGTCGCGCTGCTGCAACTCCTGCAGTCGCTGTCGTTCGTCGCCTCGTTCGCGGTCGACCTGTGGCACGACGACACACATCCGTTGGACGTCGAGCGCGCCGAACTGCTGCACGGCGACCTGGCGTCGTTCGCCGAGCACGTGGCCGGTGTGCGCGCTGCGCTCGCACGCGGTGGCGGCTGGGTCGAGCTGGACCGCCGGCCGTGGGGCCTGCCGGTCGACTGAACTCGTTGAATGCCGAAGGCCCTCTCGGACGAGAGGGCCTTCGGCATTCAACGAGGTGTTCCTACGATCTAGACGATCAGATCGGCTTCGATTCGCTTGAGCTGGTGCCGGGCCAGCGCGAGATTCGCGTTGTCCCTCTCCAGCACCAGGTAGAGGAAGAGCGAACCCCGGTTCTTCACGCCGCCCATCAACCGGATCAGGTGGTACTGCCGGTGGAGCGTGATCAGGATGTCCTCGATGCTGTCGCTCAACCCGAGCGACTGCATCACCCGGAGTTTGGAGCGGATGACCTCGGTGTTCCCGGCCGCCGCGATCTCGAGGTTGAGCCAGTCGCCTCCGCCGCTGGTGCCGAGCGACATTCCGCTGTCGTAGTCGACCAGCGCGACACCGACAGCGCCGGAGATGGACATGGCCTCTTTCAACGCGGTATCGATGTTCATCAAACTCCACTTCCCTATGTCGTCTGGTGACCAAGGCGGCGCATCCGATTTGCCGTGCCTCGGTCGTGTGCGGATCTGCCTCCACGAGGAAGGCATCATTGACGAGAGCCATGAACCGATCGTGGACATGTGCTGCGACCAATTTCGCGCGGGGCGCGTCTACGCGGTCAGAATCGCGCCGACCCGTTCGATCACGGGCCGCGTTTCGTGTAGGAGCCGCCCGAGGTTCAGCCCCTTGTCCCCGAGCACGACCATCAGTGACAACCTGCCGATGGCGTACACGGCCATGTAGCCCTCGCTGCCGAACACCACCGTCTGACTGAGCGTGCCCAGGCCGATGACCTCGGCCGCCTGCCTCGCGATGCCGAGGTCGGCGGCGGCCAGCGCGGAGATGTGGGCGGGATCGATGTTCTTCGCCACGTCGGCGACGATGGGAATGCCGTCGGACGCGGCGATGACCGTGTCGGTCACTCCGGCGACGTTCTCGCGAAGCTTGCGCAGCTCGGCGCTCAGAGCGTCGTAGTCCAATTCACTCCCTTTCAGAATCGGAAATGTCGAACCGCTCAGGACAAACATCACACCTCCGAAGACTTCAGGGAGATTCCGAGATCCGGCCGGACTTCCGCCCGAGGGCGCAGCGCGGCCAGTCCCCAGTGCGTACATCGAAAAGACGTCGCGGGCGGGGCGATTTCGAGCAGTCCATCAGCGAGCATCAGGGCGATCTCGACGGTGACCGGGTAGAGACTCCGTCCGAGCGCGAACGCCAGGTCCCGCGCGGTCCGCCGCCCGTCGGCGAGCGCGACGATCTCCCGCCGTTGCGCGGTCGAAGCCTCGTCCGCACCATCGCCGGGCACCACGCGGTCCCGGTACGGCGACAGCGAGAACGAGGCGATCGCCTCCAGCCGGCGACCGGTGGCCGCCAGCAGCAGATCCGGCGCGACACCCTCCGCCGCAGGTAACAGCGGTGGATCGCTGCCCTCGTCGACGACGTGCTGCTCGATCTCACCGACGGCCACGGCAAAAGCCCCGTCCTGCACACCATCCATCACCAGACCTTGGAGCTCGGCCGCGCCGATGACCCCGCGCCCCACGAGCGCCGCCTGCAGCGACCGCGTCTCGACGCTCTCCACGAGAGCCGCGGTCCAGTCCTCTTCCCCGATCCGGCCGGAGCTGAGCAACAACGACTCCACTCCGGGCGAACCAGGGCTTTCCACCGAGATCACCGCGCCGTCGCGCAAATGAAACAGCCCACCCGCATTGCCCACGATGCGCAACGCTCCGGTGACTCGATCCGCATGACACTGCGCCAGGGCCTGCGCGAGGACGTCGAATGCGACTCGATTTTCGCGTCTCAGGGGTGACTCCGGGTGAATTCGAACTAACAGAGCGGGGTTGTCTTGTGTGCCGATCACTCGTTCGGGCACCACACCCGATATCGAAAGAGCGACCAACCGAGCTACTTCTTACCCGCCGACACCGCCAAGCCATGCCAAGCATCACCTGATCGAGTGAAGCATTCCAGCCCAGCGGGCCAGCATTTCATTTCCGATAAATGAATCAGTAGAGGTGGACAAGCGCAGGCCGGCGAGTCAGGTGTGACTCGCTGATTGATGTTGATAGGGACGTCAGGATGACGTTGCGATGCCTCGCGGTTCCTCGTAGAGGTTGCCGGTCGTGGCCTCGTTCGTTGCGGACGGTCGCCGTCGCCGTCACCGACGCGGGCCAGGCCCGCTCGGCACCTTCCAGGGTTGAGCTCCGCAACGGATGCAGGCACGAACGACCAGACGCCCTCGCAGGGGCCTCCTTGATGAAGAAAGAAACTCTGAACGCGGCAATGATGACAGCGGTAGTTCGGGAGCAAACTTCGCTAGAGTTGCCGTTATGGAGATGAACTTGAAGCGGGATTTACGGCTGACTACCAACGGGCAGTGGGAACCGATCAACGTTCTGGAGGGCATCGAGGACGGCGGCGATGTCAAAAGCTGGTTGAAGGAGCAAGGCTGGGAGCCGTTCCTGAAAATCGGTGATCAAGATGGGTCGCTGTACATCACCACGTGGCGGCGCCGCCACCAGGACGAAGACACGCCCACCCGGTACTTGCTGGAGGTGGGCAACGCCGTCGGGTTCTCGCCGTACTTGATGACGGAGAGCTTCGTGGACCTGATGGACCTGATGAGCCGCTGGTCTCCGGCTGTTCAGGCTGCTGCTGTCACCGACGTGATAGACGACCTGACTTCTTCTGGCCTGCGGAACCGCGGCTTGGTTGAGAAAATTGCAGCGCGCGCCGCAATCGGAGTCACCGAAACTGCTGGTGCTCTGCGAGCTGAGCGCGCAGAGCATCGGAAACATGCTCGCGTGCCGCGCTAGTGCACTTCGAGTCCAGGCCCCAGACAGGGAGAAGAGTGTGCAATAAGTGCGCTGACCTGCCTCCTGGTTGTCGCAAGCCTCGCAGTACGCCTGAACCAGCGGCACGGGCGGTAAGCGAGCCTCATCCCTTGCTGGAACTGGGGTCAAGCTTTCGAGCTGACCGCTGAGTTTTGACGCGCAGTGACTTTCTGGGGCGAACAAGAAGGATACTTGCCACGTTGTCAGCGCCCTGTGACATCAGCAAACACCTGCGACGCACCAGATCCCGCGAGCAGTAGCCTCACACAGGGGGCAAGCGGATCGGCATGGGTCATGATTGCAGATTCTGATGAGCTGGGGTCCGGAGGCGGAGCCGCCCGGCCGGGGTCTGGAGGGCTTGGCCCCCAGAAAATATCGAAGCCGGAGCGGTCTGCGTTTTCCGCAGACGCACTCCGGCTTTGGTTTCGAGCGGGTGATGGAAATCGAAACGCCTCTACCGCCTCTATAGCTTGGGAAGCTGTCGCGTTAACCGGGTTAGCGGCCCGGTTTCAGGTGCCGCGTGTATCTCTGACGAGGCACTCAACGCGGTCCGCTGCCTCTGTGACGTTCTCGTGTTCCCACACGCGGATGACCGCCCATCCCGCAGCCTGCAGGATCTTGTTGGTCTCCACGTCTCGAGACCGATTGCCGTTGATTTTTTCGCGCCAGAAGTCGGCGTTCTTCGTCGCCGGACGGTGGTGTTCGGGGCAGCCGTGCCAGAAACACCCGTCCACGAACACCGCGACGCGATCACCAGGAAACACGACGTCCGCTCGCCTACGCACCTCCGCGATCGGTCGAGCGTCGACCCGGTAGCGAAGACCGCGCTGGTGAAGCAAGCGGCGAAGCGCCATCTCCGGCCCTGTGTCCTTGGCTCGGTTGCCACGCATCGCCGCTCGGACCTCCACCGAGGAAGCCGTCGAATCGGCGGGCAGAACAGGCTTCGCCAGCAGGCCTTTCTCGTCAGCTTGTCGCCACGCCTCGGCCAAGTTCTGCCCACGAGAGGCGAACTCGACCTCGCAGACGTAGATCTCCCGCGTCTTGCCGTCCTGCGACCAGCGAAGGTAAGCCCGGATTCGGCGCGTTCTCCGGTACAAGCGCAGGCTGATCGAGGCGAGTGCCTGGCGGCCATCGTTCAATTCGACGTTCCGCCGGTACCGGCCCTTGGCGGCGCGATCCTGTTCGGCAGCTGGTGAGACGGCGCGAGCGTGCCGCTTGTACGCACGCTCAGGAGGCAATTGATCTTTCCAGTGCCACCCGTCGTTCGCCACGATCATGGTCGTTCAGCGTCCGGCCTGGTCGAGTGCCTCCGCGACGGCTTTCGCGAAGAATTCACCGAGAACGACGGGAACCGCGTTGCCCAGCTGGCGCATCTGCTCGCCGCGCGGGCCGGCCCCGAGCCACTCGTCTGGGAACGTCATCACCCTGGCGGTCTCGCGGACGGTCATGTAGCGATGGAGGTAGCGCCATCCGTCAGGTGAGTCCGCATCCTCGACCCGGTCGTCGAGCAACACCACGGACTCGCCGCCGGGAACACCGTGTACCCCTGCCTTTACGGTCTTTGCGGGACGGTCGAGCTCGTTGGGCGTGTGTCCCTTGTAGATCCGGGCACCTGGCCAGCCGATATGGTCGGCGATCTCGAACTCCTCGCCGAAGTTGAACTTCTCGTCCAACCGCCCCAGGTCGACCTTTGGCAGCGGCTGCAACTTTGTGTCGGTTCCATAGCCCTCGATGGCATCGCGAAGGGTGCGCCATGGCTGGCAGTCGTCCTCTTTGATCACCTTGGGGATCCGGCTCCGGACCTTCTCCCGCGCATGGCCTGGCACTGTGTGGTGCCTTTGCCAATAGGGGCCGTCCTCGTCACGCATCGATCGGAGCAGGGCTGCCTCTGAGAACTTCTCGGTGGTGACGTGCTTTCCGAACGCGTCGACATCAACTCCGAGGTCCGCGCGGAAAGCGACGATGACCACGCGGTTGCGGATCTGTGGGACGCCGTAGTTCGCGGCGTTGACCGGCACCATGACGACTTTGTAGTGGTCGGCATGATCGTCATCATCCGACAGCTTGTCGAGGATGCGTGTCAGGTGAGCGTTGTGGTCCTGCCACTGCACGTCGTCGTCGCGCTTCTCGAACGGAAGCCGCAACTCGTTCTGGATGTACTGGAAGTACTCGGCGAACGACGGCCTCAGTAGACCGCGCACGTTCTCGCAGATGACGACCTTCGGACGCATCTCGCGGACAGCCTTGAAGACGGCAGGGAACATGTTGCGCTTGTCCTCGTCGCCCTTGGCGACACCGCCCGCGCTGAATGGCTGACAGGGAGGACCGCCGGCCAGGACGTCGACCTTGCCCTGCAACGCGCTCAGATCGAGCTCCCGCACGTCGCCGGGGTACAAAGGCGCCGGTTGCCCGAGCTCTGGTGGCTTCGGACGCGTCTCGTCCGTGCGTTCGAGACCGTCAACTCCCAGAGTCTTTTTCGCGCTCGCCACGAGCGTCTCGCAGGCCCGCTTGTTGAACTCGTTGAACAGCAGTGGCCTGAAACCTGCTTGGTGGACGGCCATGGCGAGTCCGCCGCCGCCTGCGAACAGCTCCACGCTGGTGCGGGGCTCACTTGCTTCTTCGGCCTGCTCAACCATCCGCAAATCATACCGCGGAGTTGATGATCATGGAAAGTCGGGTCGGTCAACTGTGTCGACCGATCGTGAGATGCGTCATAGAGTGTTCGGTGATCAACTTAGGAAAGGGGGGCGATGCCGTGCCGGGGGAGGCCACATCGAGCCGGAGTGGGTTGTTCCACGGTGATTTCCGGCTGAGTATCACGAAGGCGCTCGCGGACCAGCTCGCGGCGGCGTTGAAGCGTCTCGATCATGCTCCGCTGACCGCGCGGAACCTGCTCGCGATAGATGAGCGGCCAGGTGTCTATCAGCTGTACCTCAACGATGAGTTCGTCTACGTCGGCAAGGCGGACGCTTCCCTTCGGGCGCGCCTGTCAGACCATTTTCGCAAGCTCGGCGGCCGTCAGAACATCAGCCTGGCTGACGTCGGCTTCTCCTGCCTCTACGTCGATGAGGACTTTTCCGCCCTGGCGCCCGAGCGTCTGCTCATTAATTACTACAAAGGTGAGGGTGGAATTCCGTGGAACAACAATGGGTTCGGCAACAAGGATCCTGGACGCAAGCGGGACACCACCGAGATCAAGAGGAATCATTTCGACCTCAAGTTCCCAATTGATCTGAGTCAACCGCTCTCCGGTCTCAACAACCGGTCGCTCACGCTGAGCTCCTTTCTCAAGGTGCTCAAGAGCAAGCTCCCCTACAACTTCCGCTACGCGGAGCCGCCAGGCGCGGCGTCAATCGGGTTGTCGATGCCGGACGGCGAAATGTCCGCTGTTCAGGCGTTTCGTCTGGCATCTGAGCGGTTGCCGGCTGACTGGCAGATCGTCGCACTGATGGGTTATGTCATCATGTACGGCGACTCGCCGACCGAGTACAAAAGCGCTTGGCGCTATTTCAGGCACGGCTCCGTCGTGGAAGCGCAGCCAGAGGTGTCTGCCGAAGAAATGATCGAAGACGAGAATGATCTTTTCAGTGTCGACGAGTGATCGCAAGCGCGGCCGTCAGTCGAAGCGGGATGCGGAGTCGGTCAACTATGTTCCAGCCTCGTTTGACCCGTTGTCGACCGAGCAGATCTCGACCACCATCTGCGAGCGCTTCGAACGGCAGCCATTGGTTGCTATGGGTAGCGATCTGCCGCAGTTCGAGGGGGCGGGGCTTTATGCCATCTACTACCGGGGTGAAGGCATTGAATTCTACCGTCCGCTCAGCAATTTGCAGATCCCGGTTTACGTCGGCCGCGCCCGTTCGATCGCCGGTAGGACGAACAAGGTGAATCCGAAGCGCCTCTTCGGCCGGCTGCGCGATCATCGCGAGTCGATCATCGGAGGAAATCTCCCGGTCGCCGAGTTCCGCTTCCGGGCTTTGTTGATGCCGGATGTGCACATCGACCTGGGAGAGAATGGGTTGGTCAATGGGTATCGACCGGTTTGGAACGTGCTGCTCACGGGGTTCGGTGGCCGGGAGCAGGGACAGCGCACGAGGCAGGCCACGAAGACGAAGTGGGACACCGTGCACGCTGGGCGCAAGCGCACCGACGGTGGCACGACACACGACGCATCGATCTTGATCGAGGAGATGCGAGCGCATATTGAGAAGCAAGTCGCGGACTACGACGACCTGCCCTGGCCTCACCCCGGCGGTCGTGAGCGGCTGATCAATCCCTGACGAGGCGGTATTGCTCCAAGAAGAAGGCCCCGACCAGCACTGGTCGGGGCCTTCTTCTTGGAGCGGGTGACGGGAATCGAACCCGCCTCTACAGCTTGGGAAGCTGTCGTTCTACCAATGAACTACACCCGCGTGAGCAAGCTCGTCGCCGATCATACACAGAGCGGACACCAGCGGTGCCAGGGTCTTCGGTTAGCCTGTCCGGGTGCTGCTGAGTGACCAGGATCTGCGCAAAGAGGTCGAGTCCGGCCGTCTCGCCCTCGACCCCTTCGACGTCGAGATGCTCCAGCCGTCGAGCATCGACGTGCGGCTGGACCGGTTCTTCCGGGTCTTCAACAACACCAAGTACACGCACATCGACCCCTCGCAGCAGCAGGACGAGCTGACGAGTCTGGTCGAGACGCCCGCGGGTGAGCAGTTCGTGCTGCACCCCGGTGAGTTCGTGCTCGGCAGCACCTACGAGATGGTGACGCTGCCGGACGACCTGGCCGGGCGGCTCGAGGGCAAGTCCAGCCTCGGGCGGCTCGGGTTGCTGACGCACTCCACGGCGGGCTTCATCGATCCCGGCTTCTCCGGTCACATCACGCTGGAGCTGTCGAACGTCGCGAACCTGCCGATCACGTTGCACCCCGGCATGAAGATCGGGCAGCTGTGCCTGTTCAAGCTGTCGAGCCCGGCGGAGCACCCGTACGGCTCGGCGCAGGCCGGCAGCCGGTACCAGGGTCAGCGCGGCCCCACGCCGAGCCGTGCCTACCTCAACTTCCACCAGACCGACACGCGTCGCTAGCTCAGGTCGCCGTAGCGCTCCAGCACGCGGCGCCGCAGGTCGGGATCGGTGCGCGGCACCGGTTCGAGGAAGATCTCGTCCAGGTCGGGGAACTCGGTGCGCAGCTCCGCGGAGATGCGCACGCACGCGTCTTCCAACTGGTGCGCGGTCAGGGCGTCGTCGAAGTCGAGGCGGGCGCAGAGCAGCACGCGGTCGGTGCCGATGAGCATCGTCAGCACGTCGACGACGGCGTCGACCTCGGGCAGTTCGGCTAGCCGGCGCCAGATCGCCTTCACCATCACCGGGTCTGCCTGGCGGCCGATCAACAGGCCCCGGTTGGTGCGGGCCAGCACGTACGCGACCGACGCCAGCAGTGCGCCGATCGCCAGGGATGCGAGGCCGTCCCACAGAGACGAGCCGGTCAGCTGGTGCAGGCCGAGGCCCGCGAAGGCGAGGACCAGGCCCACCAGGGCGGCCGAGTCCTCCAGGAACACCGTCTTCACGGTCGGGTCGTCGGAGACGCGCAGGAAGTCCCAGAAGCCGCGGCCGTGAGCGGCCGACTCGGAACGTACCTGCCGGAACGCCTGCGTCCACGAGATCGACTCGAGCGCGAACGCGAGGCCGAGCACGATGTAGCCGACGAGCGGGCGGGTCTGCGCTTCCGGCTCGCCGAAGACCGTGCGGAAACCCTCGTAGAACGCGAACATCGCGCCCGAGGCGAAGATCGAGACCGCCGCGAGGAGCGACCAGAAGTAGCGCTCCTTGCCGTAGCCGAACGGGTGCCGGCGGTCGGCCGGGCGGTCCGAGCGGCGCAGTGCGGTCAGCAGGAGTGCCTCGGTGAACGTGTCGGCCACCGAGTGCGCGGCCTCGGAGAGAATCGCGGCTGAACCGGTCAAAACGCCCGCAATGGCCTTCATGACCGCAATCGCCAGATTCACCAGCAGAGCCAGTACGACGGTGAGGCTGCTTTCGCCTGAACCCTGCGGCTTCTCGCTCATGGGTGATCACCCTAGGCCTCCTGACCTGCCCGCACCCGTTGCGCGCGACGGGAATCAGGTGGCGGCGAAGCAGGTGTGAGCGCTACTGCATTCGAGTGACATTCCACCGCGGGGGCAACATCCGGCGCACCTGGGGTGTCTTACATGCGGGATCTGCACCGGGGGGAACGCTGATCACCAGGGGGTAAGACGGAACGGCCCGCGTCCGGGAGAGACGCGGGCCGTTCTGCATGCGGGCGCAACTACCATTGCGGGATGGGCAACCGTGGTGCGGACGACACCGATGCCGAGGTCGAGTCGTGGAGGGCCATGGTTCCGGCGATCGATCCGGTGGTCGAGGGCGTGGTCGACCGGGTGCACCAGATCAGCAAGTACCTCGACTTCCTCGCCACGGAGATCGCCGCGCCGCACGGCCTGAACCGCGCCGACTACGAGATCCTGGCGCGTCTGTTCTGGATCGGGCCGCCCCACCGGCTCACCCCCAAGCAGCTCGCGAACGGCACGCTGAGCCCGGCCACCACCATCACGAGCCGGCTCGACCGGCTGGAGAAGGCGGGTCTGGTGGTCCGCGAACTCGACCCCGCCGACCGCCGGTCGTTGCCCGCGACGCTGACCGACGCCGGCCGCGAGATCTTCCTGCAGATCGTCGCGGGCCAGGCGGAACGGGAGCGCGACCTCCTCACCGCGTTGCCGGGCGGCGACCTGGAGCACCTGCGTGACCTGCTGCGCCAGGTGATGGAGGTGCTGTCCGGCGAGCTCGGGCCCGCCCGTCGTCGCACGAGGCTCGCACTCGACAGCAAGGAGTAATTGCTACGAACTCGTACTATCCGATATCGTGCTAACTGGCACGAGAGGGAGGGGTGCGAGATGGGTGGCTATCCGCTGTCGGAGTGACCTGGAACATGCAACGCCGACCCCCGGCGTTTCGATGTCCTAAGTGGAGCAATTCGGACGCTGGGGGAAACAGTGCGCAACACCTTCGCAGTCGCGACGACGGCTGCCCTCGTGCTGACCGCGACGGGCGCTCCCGCCCTCGCGCAGGACGAGACGATCAGCATCACCGGTCGGGTCTTCCTCGACCACAACGGCAACAACACCTTCGACGAGGGTGATGGTGTGCGGGTCGGCGGGCCCGGTGTCCGGGTCACCGGCGAGGACGGTTTCACGATCGATCTCCCGGTCGGCCCCAGCGGCATGTACAGGGTCCAGAAGCTGCGCAAGTCCACGTACAAGGTGGAGACCCTCGACCTCGTCAACTACACGAGCGCCAAGAGCTCTTACACGACCTCGGAGACGGTGACCGCCGGCGACTTCGCACTCGCCGGCCAGGTCGTGAAGGGCGTCGCGTACGTCGACGCCAACGGTGACGGCACCAAGCAGGCGGGCGAGCAGCCCATCACCGAGGGGCTCAGGGTCACGGGCAACGCCAAGGACGGTTCCCCGACCGACGTCACCAGGACCGCGGGTGCGGACGGCGCGTACCGGATCGACCTGCCGCTCGGCGACTACACGCTCACGGCGCCGCTGCTCAACAGCGAGGGCCTGGTCCTCGGCAAGCCCAACGCCGCCACCGACATCGACTGGGCGACCGGCACCCGCAAGCTGACCGGTCAGACCGAGCAGGTCGACCTGCGCTACATCACCGCGGCGGCGAACATCACCGTCAAGGGCTCGCTCATCCCGGCCAAGGACACCTACCTGGTCGGCGAGGAGATCACCGCGAAGGTGCGGCTCGTCAACACCGGCAACGCGCCCGTCATGCCGACGATCGGACTGGGCCAGTTCCACGCGAAGGTGTTGCGGCACAGCGACACCCTCGAAGCCGAGACCAGCACCCAGTTCGAGCTCAAGCACAGGATCGTTCCCGGTGCGACGGAAGAGATCGAGCTGACGTTCGCGCCCGCGGGCACCGTCTTCACCAGCTTGCAGCTGGTCGTGTTCAACCCGATGCGCGGGTTGAACGACGTCGACACCAGCGACAACTTCCTGCAGTTGCCCGTGAAGGTCGTGGAGAAGGGCGCGGAGACCACCGCGCCGACCACGTCGACCACCACTGCCGCCGCACCGACCACCACGACCACGCAGGCCGTGGCCAAGGCGGGCAACAAGACGGGTCTCGCGTCGACGGGCGCCTCGCCGCTGGGCTTCCTGGCACTCGGCACGTTGCTGCTCGCGGCGGGAACGGGCGCGTTCTTCATGGCGCGCCGCCGCCGGTCCTGACCACATAGGACCCGCCACGGCTAGTCTGCGCGGCATGGGCATCTTGGTGCATGTGCTGCTGACTGCCGTGGCGGTCTGGGTGTCGACCGCCCTCCCCGGCATCGACCTCGGGGAGGGCTCCACCGGGTCGAGGATCCTCACGCTGATCGGCGTCGCGGTGATCTTCGGCCTGGTGAACGCGGTCGTGAAGCCGCTCGTGAAGTTCTTCGGCTGCCTGTTCTACCTGGTCACGCTCGGCCTCATCGGGCTCGTGGTGAACGCGCTGCTGTTCATGCTCACCGGCTGGCTCGCGGAGCAGTTCGACCTGCCGTTCCGCGTCGACGGCTTCTGGCCCGCCTTCTGGGGCGCGATCATCGTCGCCCTGACCGGCTGGGTGCTGAACGTGGTCTACGACAAGATCACCGACAACGACTGAGCAAGAACGAAGAAAGGCCCTCGGTCCGTGCGGACCGAGGGCCTTTCTCATGTGCTTCAGACGCTTGCGTCTTCCTCCACGACCGGGGTCGGCTGACCACGCCTCACCGACTCCAGCAGCATCTGCGCCACGTCCACGACCTCGACGTGCGCACCGGCCTGGCCGTCGGCCTGACGCGCGGTCACACCGTCGGTCAGCATCACGCGGCAGAACGGGCAGCCCGTCGCGATCTTCGACGGCGCGGTGGACAACGCCTCGTCCACGCGGTCGACGTTGATGCGCTTGCCGATCCGCTCCTCCATCCACATGCGAGCGCCACCGGCACCACAGCACATGGAGCGTTCCTCGTGCCGCGGCATCTCGCGCAGCGTCGCGCCCGACGCCCCGATGAGCTCACGCGGTGCTTCGTAGACCTTGTTGTGACGGCCCAAGTAACACGGGTCGTGGTACGTGACGTCCTCGGTGACCGGCGCGACCGGCACCAGACGGCGCTCGCGCACCAGCTTGTTCAGCAGCTGCGTGTGGTGCACGACCTCGTACGTGCCACCGACCTGCGGGTACTCGTTGGCCAGCGTGTTGAAGCAGTGCGCACACGTGACGACGATCTTGCGCTGACCGGCGGGCCGGTCCTCGAACACCGAGTTGAGCACCTCGACGTTCTGCTGCGCGAGCATCTGGAACAGGAACTCGTTGCCGGCGCGGCGGGCCGGGTCACCGGTGCAGGTCTCCTCCGGGCCGAGCACCGTGTACTTCACGTCCGCGGTGTGCAGCAGTTCGGCGACGGCGCGCGTCGTCTTCTTCGCGCGGTCCTCGAACGCACCGGCGCAGCCGACCCAGAACAGGTACTCCGCGTCGCCCAGTTCGCCGTCGAACACCGGCACCTCGAACTCGAGGCCCTCGGTCCACGCCAGGCGGTCCTTGGAGTTCTGGCCCCACGGGTTGCCCTTGTTCTCCAGGTTCTTGAACATCCCGCCGAGCTCGGTCGGGAAGTTCGACTCGATCAGCACCTGGTAGCGGCGCATGTCGACGATGTGGTCGACGTGCTCGATGTCCACCGGGCACTGTTCGACGCACGCGCCGCAGGTCGTGCAGGACCACAGCACCTCGGGGTCGATGACACCCAGTTCGTCCGGGCCGCCGATCAGCGGGCGCTCGGCCTCGGCCATCGCCAGCACGTCGATGGACTCGAGACGCTTCTTGTAGTCCTCGTACTTGTCCTCGGTGATGCCGACCTCGTCGCCGCCCATGTCCTTCGAGCCGCCGGCCAGCAGGTACGGCGCCTTGGCGTACATGTGGTCGCGCAGCTGCGTGATGACCAGCTTGGGGGACAACGGCTTGCCGGTGTTCCAGGCGGGGCACTGGGACTGGCAACGGCCGCACTCGGTGCAGGTGGAGAAGTCGAGGACGCCCTTCCAGGTGAAGTCCTCGACCTTGCCGACGCCGAACACGTCCTTGTCCGGGTCGGCCTCCTCCAGGTCCAGGACCTTGCCGCCGGACATCATCGGCTTCAGCGCGCCCAGGGCGACGCCACCGTCGTCCTCGCGCTTGAAGTAGATGTTGAAGAACGCCGAGAACCGGTGCCAGGCAACGCCCATCGTCAGGTTCCGGCCGACGACGATCAGCCAGATCATGCCGCTCAGCAGCTTGACCAGCGCCATCACGGACACCCAGATGGGCGCGGACGGCAGGATCTGCGCGAGCGGCTGCGTGACGAACGACGTCCACAGCGGAGCGACCTCGAGACCGCTCGACTGCTTGAACGCCTTGACCAGCAGGATGCCGACGCCCTCGATGATGACGACGGCCTCGACGAAGTACGCGGACTTGAAGTCCGAACCCTGGAAGCGGGAGAGCCGGTCGGCGCGGCGCGGGTGGTTGCGCTGGCGGATCACGGCCAGGGCCACACCACCGACGACGGTGCCGACGCCCAGCAGTTCGACCAGCAGCAGCCAGATCGACCACGTGCCGATGATCGGCCAGTGGAAGTGCGGGTCGAACACCTCGCCGTACGCTTCGAACAGCACCGCGGAGCCGATGAGGAAGCCCCACATCACCATCCAGTGCCACGGGGCCACCGAACGGAACTTCGCCATTCTGGTGTGCGCGACGAACTCGACGATCATCGTCTTCATGCGCGGCACGAACGGCCCGAAGCGGGTGCCGTCCGGCTGGCCGAGCCGAATGATCTTGATCTGCTTCAGCACGGCGGCGACGAACACGCCCCAGGCGACGACGCTCACCGCCACGGCGACGAGTCCGAGAACCAGCTGGAGGGTCATGGCGGGATTCTAGGCCACGTTACTGATGGGTAACCACTTGGACGTGGCCGGTGTCTCCCGGAGTACCGGTCAAGTACCCATAAGTTGATCAAAAACTTATGGAACACTTGTTCAGGTAGTAGGTCCAAACCTCCGGAGGCCGCCGTGTTGTACCTGTATCTCGCCGCGGCGATCGTGGCGGAGATCGCCGCCACCGTCTCGCTGAAGCTGTCTGAGGGTTTCACCAGACTCTGGCCGTCCGTGATCGTCGTCCTCGGGTACGCCATCGCCTTCACCGCGCTTTCGCGCGCGTTGAAGTTGGGTATGCCCGTGGGCGTCGCCTACGCCGTATGGTCCGCTATCGGCGTTGCATCCGTGGCGATCATCGGTTGGAAGTTCCTGGGCGAGACCCTCAACCCCACGATGGTCATCGGGCTGGTCCTGATCATCGGCGGCGTGGTGACGCTCGAACTCGGGAGGACGCACTGACCGCGGCAGTGGAGTTGCAGAAGGTGGACGGGCGCAAGGCGCGCGGCGAGAAGAAGCGCCGCGCCATCGTCGAGGCCACCCTGCGCGTGATCGAACGCGAGGGCGTCGCGGGCGTGACGCACCGCAGCGTCGCCCGTGAGGCCGGCGTGCCGACGACGGCACCCACCTACTACTTCGCGACGCTCGACGACCTGCTGATCGCCACGCTCGTGTGGTCGGCGGAAGAGCTGTGCGACGACATGCTGAAGATCGTCGCGAGCGGCGGCACCGCACGGGAGATCGCGCAGAGCCTGGCCAGGGCCGTGAACGAGAACCGCTGCCGCACGCTCGCCGAGTACGAGCTCTACCTGCTGGCAGGCAGGCGCCCCGAGCTCAAGCCCGCCGCGCGCCGGTGGCTCGACCTCGCGGTGGAGGTGGTGCAGCCGGCGGACCCCGTCGCGTTCCGCGCGTTCCTCGCGGCCATCGACGGGCTGCTGATGCAGGGCCTGATCGCCGACGTTGCTCCGAACGAGGACGAGCTGGAGCCAATCGTGTCCTTCTTGATCCGCGGCCGCGACGAATTCACGGCCGCTCCGCGGGAAGAATGAGGTCATGAAGTTCGCGCGAGAGGTGTCCGGCATCAGCCACGGGGTCAGCCTGGGCCTCCTCGCCGCGCTCTACGTGCGGGATTCGCTGGCGTTGTCGGTGGACGTCGAACCGCACGTCCCGGGCCTGGACCCGTCCCTGCCCGTGCAGGTGCCGCTGGGCACCGACCGCGCCGTCGTGACCGCCGAGTGGCCCGGCTGGTGGGCCGACGCGCTGGACGCGTGCAGGCGCGGCGTCGAGCCCGCGACCCCGGAGGACGCCGAGGCGTTGCTGACCCGTCCCGCCAGCCGTGCCGTCGTGCTCGCGCTGAAGTCCGGCATCGAGCAGTTGCACCAGGTGCAGAGCCCCGCCGCGTTACCGATAGGGGACGTGCTGCGCGGCATCGAGTCGCGCATCGGCCGGTGGGCGCAGAGCGTGGAGCTGCACATCGCCGAGGTGCCGGTCGACGGCCTGCTGTGGGAACGCATCGCGCCCGCGCACGTGCTGGCGTCCACGCGCTTCCTGAACGACCCGGCACGCACCGCACCGGCTTTGCGGTCCGTGCTCGAAGACCTGGTCTGAGTACTGGGTAGGGACAGCCCCACCCCGCCTTCGGGGGCTTGCAACCGTGTAGCTGAGCGCCGTCGCCTCTAGTTTTGTGTCCATGATGAGGACGGCGCTGGTGGCGTTGGTGGCGGGGGCGGTGCTCACAGTGTCGACCGGCTGTGGCATCCGCATCATGAAGTACGAGTTCCAGGACGACCACGTCGTCGGGGAGACCTTCACCTCGGTGAAGGTGCGCAGCGACAACGACTCGGGGAACGTGACGATCCGGTACCAGCAGGGGCTGGCCGAGACGAAGATCCACCGCAAGGTCGAGCACACCAAGGACAACAGGCCCTCGGGTGTCGCTCACCGCATCGAGGGCGACACGCTGGTGCTCGACGGCTGCGGCCGGAACTGCGAGATCGACTACGAGGTCGTGGTCCCGTCCGCGAAGATCTCCGTGGTCGGTGACATCGGGTCGGGGGACGCGGTCTTCGAGGGCATGGCAGCGGTCGAGTTCAAGACCGGCTCCGGCAGGGTCGTCACCCGCGACATCGCGGGGGACGTCAAGGTGAGGACCGGATCCGGTGAATTCGAGGCCACCAGGGTCGGCGGTGCCGTGACGGCCGACGTGGGGTCCGGCCGGATCGTGCTGGACGCGATCAAGGGCAAGGCGCTGCTCGTCGCGGGTTCCGGGGACATCGACGGCACCTCGATGGAGAACGAGGTGATCGCGAACGCCGACTCCGGGCGGATCACGCTCATGTTCTCGGCGGCGAAACAGGTGCGGGCGATCACGGGGTCGGGAGACATCACCATCCGGATGCCAGGGGGGCCGTTCAAGATCGTCGGTTCGGCGGACAGCGGGGAGCGCGGGATCCACGTCCCGACCGATCCCAACGCGTCGATCGAGCTCAACCTCAACGCGGGCTCGGGGGACATCCGGGTGCTCGCGGCCTGAGGTTGACCAGGGGGACTGTGTCGAGGGCCACTCCACAAGGGGTGGCCCTCGTCGCGTTGTGAGGGAACAAGCAGACTTTCCCGGCCGTTGAGCCAGTCAGAAAGCTTGAGTCGGGTAGGCTCAGGTTTGAGCGGATGGCAAACTTGAGCCAGCAACGCTCAACAAGTACTAGCGGAAGGAACTCCAATGGCGCGTGCAGTCGGCATCGACCTCGGGACGACCAACTCGGTCGTCGCAGTCCTCGAAGGCGGTGAGCCGACGGTCATCGCCAACTCGGAGGGCTCCAGGACGACCCCGTCCATCGTCGCTTTCGCCAAGAACGGCGAGGTCCTCGTGGGCCAGCCCGCGAAGAACCAGGCCGTCACCAACGTCGACCGCACCATCCGTTCGGTCAAGCGCCACGTCGGCACCAACTGGCAGACCGACGAGGTCGACGGCAAGAAGTACACCTCGCAGGAGATCAGCGCGCGCGTGCTGATGAAGCTCAAGCGCGACGCCGAGGCGTACCTGGGTGAAGAGATCACCGACGCGGTCATCACCGTCCCCGCCTACTTCGAGGACGCGCAGCGCCAGGCCACCAAGGAGGCCGGCCAGATCGCGGGCCTCAACGTGCTCCGCATCGTCAACGAGCCGACCTCCGCCGCTCTGGCGTACGGCCTCGACAAGGGCGAGAAGGAGCAGACCATCCTGGTCTTCGACCTCGGTGGCGGCACGTTCGACGTCTCGCTGCTCGAGCTCGGCGACGGCGTGGTCGAGGTCCGTGCGACCTCCGGTGACAACCACCTCGGTGGCGACGACTGGGACCAGCGCGTCGTCGACTGGCTGGTCGAGCGCTTCAAGCAGGCGAACGGCATCGACCTGACCAAGGACAAGATGGCCCTCCAGCGCATCCGTGAGGCTGCGGAGAAGGCCAAGATCGAGCTGTCCAGCTCGTCCCAGGCGTCGATCAACCTGCCGTACATCACCGTCGACGGTGACAAGAACCCGCTGTTCCTCGACGAGACGCTGTCCCGCGCCGAGTTCCAGCGCATCACCAACGACCTGCTCGAGCGCACCCGCGCGCCGTTCAACAACGTGATCAAGGACGCCGGTGTCTCCGTCGGCGACATCGACCACGTCGTGCTCGTCGGCGGCTCGACCCGCATGCCCGCCGTCGCGGAGCTCGTCAAGGAGCTGACCGGCGGCCGCGAGCCCAACAAGGGCGTGAACCCGGACGAGGTCGTCGCCGTCGGCGCCGCCCTGCAGGCCGGTGTCCTCAAGGGTGAGGTCAAGGACGTCCTGCTGCTCGACGTCACCCCGCTGTCCCTCGGCATCGAGACCAAGGGCGGCATCATGACCAAGCTGATCGAGCGCAACACCACGATCCCGACGAAGCGCTCCGAGACCTTCACGACCGCTGACGACAGCCAGCCGTCCGTGCAGATCCAGGTCTTCCAGGGCGAGCGCGAGATCGCGGCCCACAACAAGAAGCTCGGCATGTTCGAGCTGACCGGCCTGCCGCCCGCCCCCCGTGGCGTGCCGCAGATCGAGGTCACCTTCGACATCGACGCGAACGGCATCGTCCACGTGTCGGCGAAGGACCTGGGCACCGGCAAGGAGCAGTCGATGACGATCACCGGTGGCTCCGCGCTGCCGAAGGACGACATCGACCGCATGGTCAAGGACGCCGAGGCCCACGCGGAGGAGGACAAGCGCCGCCGCGAGGAGGCCGAGGTCCGCAACCAGGCCGAGACGCTGGTCTACCAGACGGAGAAGGTCGTCAAGGAGAACGACGACAAGCTCCCGGCCGAGATCAAGGACAAGGTCAACGCCGCTATCGCCGAGGCGACCGAGGCGCTCAAGGGCACCGACATCGCCGCCATCAAGACGGCGGTCGAGAAGCTCGCGACCGAGTCCCAGGCCATCGGCCAGGCGATCTACGCCAACGCTCCGGGTGCTCCCGGCGCCGAGGCCCCTGGTGCCGACGCGCCGGGTGCCGCTGGTGCGGGCGCCGGTGCCGGTGCGAAGAAGGACGACGACGTCGTCGACGCCGAGATCGTGGACGAGGACGAGAAGAAGTGACCGAACCGAGGCACGCCGCCCCTGACGAGGAGCAGCCTCAGGTAGTCGTGAACGACCGGCGCCGGATCGACCCCGAAACGGGTGAGGTCCGGGCGCCGGCCCACGCTGCCGACGAGGAAGGTGCTGCTCCGGCCGAACCCCTGGTCGCCGAGGTCGTGGACGAGGTCGCCGCCGAGCTGAAGACCCAGCTCGACGAGCGCACCGCGGACCTGCAGCGGCTCACCGCCGAGTACGCGAACTACCGCAAGCGGGTGGAACGCGACCGGGAAGCGGTGATCAACAACGCGAAGGCGTCCGTCGCCTCCGAACTGCTCTCCGTGCTGGACGACATCGAGCGGGCCGCCGCGCACGGCGACCTGACCGGTGCCTTCAAGGCGGTCGCGGACAAGCTCGTGTCCACGCTGCAGAAGACCGGCCTGGAGCCGTTCGCGCACGACGGCGAGGCGTTCGACCCGTCGGTGCACGAGGCCGTGCAGCACAGCACGTCCCCGGACGTCGACGGCCCGACCGTCACCGCTGTCCTGCGTCGTGGCTACACGTTCGGCGACAAGCTCGTCCGGCCCGCGCTCGTCGCGGTGACCGATCACGAGCCCGCCGCCGCAGCGCCGTCCGAAGAAGTCTGAGTTCTATTCCTCTAGGGGAAGGAGGAGCCGTCCGGTGAGTCAGAGGGACTGGATCGAGAAGGACTTCTACCGCGAGCTGGGCGTCTCCTCCGAGGCGTCCGCGGACGAGATCAAGAAGTCGTACCGCAAGCTCGCCCGTGAGCTGCACCCCGACGCGAACCCCGGTGACGCCAAGGCCGAGGCCCGCTTCAAGGCGGTCTCCGAGGCCTACGGCGTGCTGTCGGACCCGGCCAAGCGCAAGCAGTACGACGAGGCTCGCCGCCTGTTCGCGGGCGGCGGTGGCTTCCCGGGCTCCGGCGGCTTCGGCTCCGGCGGGTTCGACGTCAACGACCTGTTCGGCCGTGCCGCGCAGGGGACCGGTGGTGGCGGCCTGGGCGACCTGCTCGGCGGGCTGTTCAACCGGCGCGGTGGCGGCACGGCTCCCGGGTCGGCCACGCGTCCGCGTCGTGGCGAGGACGTCGAGACCGACGTCCGCATCGACTTCACCGAGGCGGTGAAGGGGGCGACGGTGCCGTTGCGCCTGTCGTCCCCCGCCGCCTGCACGACGTGCAGCGGTTCCGGCGCCAAGCCGGGCACCACGCCGCACACCTGCGCCACCTGCTCGGGTTCCGGCCTGGTCACGAGGTCGCAGGGCGCGTTCGCGTTCAGCGAGCCGTGCCGCGACTGCCGCGGCACCGGCCGGATCATCGACGACCCGTGCCCCGAGTGCGGGGGTGACGGCGTCAGCACCCGCACCCGCACCCTGACCGTCCGGATCCCCTCGGGGGTCGACGACGGCCAGCGGATCCGCCTTGCGGGACAAGGCGAACCGGGGCGCAACGGTGGCCCGAGCGGCGACCTGTTCGTGCGCGTGCACGTCAACCCGCACAGCGTGTTCGGCCGTCAGGGCAACGACCTGACGCTGACGGCGCCGATGACGTTCTCCGAGCTCGCGCTCGGAACCACGTTGACCGTGCCCACGCTGGACGGCAAGGTTTCCCTGAAGGTGCCCGCCGGTACGGCTTCGGGGCGCGTGCTGCGGGCGCGGGGCAAGGGGATCACGAAGCGGGACGGGACCGCGGGGGATCTCCTGATCACCCTGGAGGTCGCCGTGCCGAACAACCTGTCGTCCGAGGCCCGCAAGGCCCTCGAGGCGTACGCCGACGTGACGAGCGATCATGACCCGCGCGGTGACCTGAACGCGCTGCTTGAAGGGCGGTGAGTTCGGTGGGTTTTCCCTTCCCTCCCGGGACTGATGAAGACACGCCGTTCTTCGTGATCTCGGTGGCGGCCCAGCTGTCGGGCCTGCACGCCCAGACCCTGCGGTCCTACGACCGGCTGGGCCTGGTCTCGCCGGGCCGCACCAACGGTGGTGGCCGCCGCTACTCGATGCGGGACATCGTGCTGCTGCGCGAGGTCCAGCGCCTCTCGCAGGACGAGGGCGTGAACCTCGCCGGCATCAAGCGGATCATCGACCTGGAAAACCAGGTGGACGCTCTGCAGTCGCGGGTTGTAGAACTCCAGCAGGAACTTGCACAAGCCTTGGCGGCGGCCGATTCCACGGCCGCCGCGGTGCACGCTTCCTATCGTCGTGATCTCGTGCCGATCCGGCAGGAGACCGCCCTCGTCGTCTGGAAACCGAAGCCCCGCAAATGATCGAGCGCCTGTACGACGTCTTCGCGATGCCGCGTCCGCGAGTGGTCGAGTTCTGAGACCACCGCATGGACGCGGCGTCGCGCCGTTCGCCACGGTTCCCTTGCGGGAGTTGACTTTCAGGCAGGGGTCCGACGGTCTGTCGGACGGGCACCGCGGTCACTCGGACGAGTGAACCTTGTCCTGATCCACGCCTGGCGCCGTCTACTAGATGTCCGGAAACCATGATCACCTTCCCCGCAAGCGGAAGGTGGCGGGCGGCGACGGCGAGAGGGCGACCACAGCGGCAGGCGATCGAGAGGTGCTGCGAACCCATGCCGGCCACGGTGGCCGGACTGGTGCGTGAAGGCCTGGAACGCCGGTCCGTCGCGCGTATCAGCGGCGGGCCCTCCAGGGCTCCCAAGCCCTCGAAGCTCAGCCTTGCTCGAAGTAGAACCCGCTCTCCAGGTCCTCCAGCAGGCCGGGCTCCGTCGGTTCCCACCCCAGCAACGCCTTCGTGCGTGCGCCGGACGTCGGCGCGTCCCGCGAGACCATGAACGCGAGCGGGCCGAAGTGCTCCTGCGCGCGTTCCGCCGGGATGCTCTCGACGGGCACGTCCAGCTTCCGTCCGATGACCTCGGCGATCTCCCGCATCGTGATGGCCTCCTCGGCGACCGCGTGCAGGATCGACTGTGCCGGAGCCTTCTCCGCGGCCAGCCGGTAGAGCCGGGCCGCGTCCACCGTGTGCGCGGCGGACCAGCGGTTCGTGCCGTCGCCGGGGTAACCGGAAACCCCCGTGGCGCGGGCGGTTCTGACCAGGATCGGGATGAAGCCGGCGGTGTCGAGTGCACTGTGGACGGTCGGTGGCAAGACCACGACCGCGCCCCGGACGTTCGCGGCGTCGACGATGGCGTTGCGGGCGGCACCGCGAGGGCTCTCGCTGGAGACCCGTTCCTCTTCGGTGGCCGTGCGGCCGAGACCCGAGTACGACAGCGTGCCGCCGGTGCCGATCAGCGCCTTGCCGGTGCCGGACAGCTCGTCGAGGAACGCCTGGACCACGGAGAGGTCGGCGTCCGAGGCGCCCTGGTAGTCACCCGCGTACATCTCCTCGTGCTTGAACGCCAGGTGGATCACGGCGTCCGCCTCGGCCGCGCCCTTGCGCAGCACGTCGAGGTCGTCCAGATCGCCGAGCCGGACCGCGGCGCCCTGGGCGTCGAGCTTGGCGGCGGACGCGTCCGAGCGCGCCAGTCCGGTGACCTGGTGGCCTGCTCGCAGCAGTTCGGGAACCAGCGCTGAACCGACGTGGCCGCTGGCGCCCGTGACGAAGACCTTCATGTGCTTGTCCTTCGAAGTGATGGGACTTGGTCTCATCACCGTAGCAGAGTGATGGGACTGAGTCGCATCACTTAGGATGTGCGTCATGGGTCGATGGGAGCCGGACGCGCGGGAGCGGTTGGTGCGCGCCGCACTCGACCTGTTCGACGAGCAGGGGTACGAGAACACCGCGGTCGCGCAGATCGCCGAGCGCGCGGGCCTCACGAAGAGCACGTTCTTCCGGCACTTCCGGGACAAGCGCGAGGTGCTGTTCGGTGGCCAGGACGTGCTGGCCGAGCTGATGACCTCGGCGATCGCGGAGGCTCCCGCGGAGGCGTCGCCGCTGGACGTGGTCGAGGCGGCGCTGGTGGCGACGGCCGTGACGTTCACCGAGGAGCGGCGGGCGCACGGGCCGCAGCGGCTGGCGGTGATCGCGAGCAACGACGAGCTGCGTGAGCGGTCCGCGTTGAAGATGGTCGGGTTCGCCGTGGCGATGACGGACGCGTTGAAGCGGCGCGGGGTGCCGGAGCTGGAGGCCGCGGTGGCCGCTGAACTGGGCGTGCTGGCGTTCAACCACGGCTACGAGCGCTGGCTGCCGACCGGCGGGGACTTCGCGGAAGTCGCCCGCCGGACGTTCAGCGAGGTGCGTGAGGCCGTGGGAAGGCTAGAGCGAGCCGAGTAGCTCGCCGACCTCGGCGGCGATGCGGTCCAGCGCCTGGTCGTTGTCGTGGGCGGCGATCGCGCGGTCCATCCAGTCCGCGATCAACGGCATCTGCTCGGGCTTGAGGCCGCGCGTGGTGACCCCGGCCGTGCCGAGGCGGATGCCGGACGGGTCGAACGGCTTGCGGGTGTCGAACGGGACCGCGTTGTAGTTCAGCTCGATGCCCGCCCGGTCCAGCGCCCTGGCCGCCGGCTTGCCGCCGACCAGCTTGGACGTCAGGTCGATCAGGACCAGGTGGTTGTCCGTGCCGCCGGAGACCAGGTCGAAGCCGCGGTCCAGCAATGCGTCCGCGAGTGCTTGCGCGTTCTTCACGATCATGTGCGCGTACTCGCGGAACTCGGGCTGGGCGGCTTCGTGCAGGGCCACGGCGATGGCGGCCGTCGTGTGGTCGTGCGGACCGCCCTGCAGACCGGGGAAGACCGCCCGGTCGATGGCCTTCGCGTGCTCGGCGTCGCACAGGATCATGGCGCCGCGCGGGCCCCGGAGCGTCTTGTGCGTGGTCGTGGTGATCACTGGCGCGTGCCCGACGGGCGACGGGTGGGCACCGCCCGCGACGAGGCCGGCGATGTGCGCGATGTCGGCGACCAGAACCGCGCCGATCTCCCTCGCGATCTCCGCGAAGGCCGGGAAGTCGATGGTGCGCGGGATCGCCGTGCCGCCGCAGAAGATCACCTTCGGGCGTTCGGCCAGCGCGAGCGCGCGGACCTCGTCCATGTCGACGACACCGGTGTCCTTGCGGACCTCGTACTGGACCGCGGAGAACCACTTGCCGGTCGCGGACACGCCCCATCCGTGCGTGAGGTGGCCGCCCATCGGCAGGGACATGCCCATCACGGTGTCACCCGGCTGCAGGAACGCCAGGTAGACGGCGAGGTTCGCCGGGGCGCCGGACAGCGGCTGGACGTTCGCGTGGTCCACGCCGAACAGCGACTTCGCCCGGTCGATGGCGAGCTGTTCGACCTGGTCGATGATCTGCTGGCCCTCGTAGTACCGCTTGCCGGGGTAGCCCTCGGAGTACTTGTTCGTCAGCACCGAGCCTGTTGCCTCAAGCACGGCTGACGACACGTCGTTCTCGGACGCGATCATGCGCAGCTTGCTGGCCTGACGGCGTTCCTCTGCCTGGATGAGGGTGGCGATCTCGGGATCGACTTCGCGCAGCACGGCATCACTCCGTGCCGGGCACCCAGGCGTTCGGTGCGCTCGGCCGTCGCTTCCCGGTGGTCAGTTCCACCCTCGGCACGCCAGTCGCTTACGACGTGCCGAGTTTAGTCCAGCGTGAACGGGTCGTACTTGATCCGGTCGAGAGGAGTTCCGGCGACGAGCATCCGGGACACCGTCGACCTGATCATGGCCGGGCTGCCGCAGACCAGGACGTCCCGGTCCTCCCACGCGCCGTAGCGGGTGACCACGTCGGCGAGGCTGCCCTGCTCGACACCTCGGACGCCGGGGTCCGACTCCAGCACCGGCACGACCGTGAGCCACGGGTTCGTGGTCGCGATGCGCTGCAGGTTGTCCAGGTCGTAGAGGTCCTCGCGGGTGCGGCCGCCGTAGAACAGGTGCACGCGCGGGTTCTCGCCGTACTGCGACATCTCGTCGATGATCGCGTGCATCGGGGCGACACCCGTCCCACCGGCCACCATCAGGATGTCGGTCCCGGTCGTGCGGTCGACCGACAGACGTCCCATGGGCGGTCCGATGCGCCACGTGTCACCGGCCTGCGTGTGGCCGACCACCGAGCGGGACACCCAGCCGCCGTCGACGGACCGGATGTGGAACTCGATGACGCCGTCCTCGCGCGGTGCGTTCGCCGGCGAGTAGTACCGCCACAGGCGCTTGCGCTGCGGGGTCTCCACGCTGACGTACTGACCGGCCTTGTAGCTCACCGGGTGGTCCGGCTGCAGGCGCACGACGGCTAGGTCCCACGAGACGCGCTGGTGCTCCAGCACCGTCGCGTGCCAGTAGGCGGGCCCGTTGTCGGCGTCGGCCGCCTCCTGCATCGCCCTGGCCATGAGGGTGTAGGCCTCGGCCCACGCCATCTCGACCTTGGGCGTCCAGGCGGCGCCGGAGAACTTCTTCACCGCGGACAGCAGTGCGGTCCCGACCGCCTCGTAGTGGACGTTGATGACACCGAACTTCCGGTGGTCACGGCCCAGCTGACGTAGGAAGGGGATCAGGTCGTCCGGGCGGTCGACCATCTGCACCACGTGCACGAGGGCGCGCAGCAGACGGCTGCGTTGCACCTCCATGTTCGCGGGGAACATCTCGCGTGTGGCAGGCGAGAGCGAGAAGAGCATTCCGTAGAAGAACTTCGCCACTTCTTCGGAGTGCGGCTCCACCACCGCGAAGCTCTCCCGGATCATCCGCACCATCGCGGTGACACCAGGCGGGGGTTCTCGGTGGGGCGGGGTAGGGATGGGGCTCAGCACAGCGTTCGCAGTCATGGTCCGCGCGCAGTCTCCACGTTCTTCATCGTCGTTCTCAGTGGCGCCGGCAAGGCGCTCGTCCTCGTCAAGCATCCGTCCCCCGACAGGGTGGACAGTAACCCCTGATCGGGCTGTTTGACTCCTTGATGCCACCTTCGAGCGAAGCATGGTCACTGTATGTGTTTAGTTGTTACCGCAACAGTGTGAATGTGAGGGTCCGTCTGTACCGGGTTGCGTGCTTGCGTGCTTGGGTTGGGCGCGTGTCCCTGCCTGAGCTGACTGAAACCACCTCACCCGACCGTGTTGAGCAACCAGGCTCACGCGGTGAGCACTTCCTCCAATGTGCCCTGGAGACGTCCGATCGCGCCACGCGCTTCTACTCGGACCAGGTTCTCGATCACCTCAACCCCGTGATGGCCGCCTTCGTGGCCAAGATGGAGATGGCGTTCATCTCGACCGCCGATGCGGACGGGGAGTGCGACTCCTCGCTGCGGGCAGGGTCGGCCGGGTTTCTGCACGTGGTCGACTCGCGGACGTTGGTGTACCCCGAGTACCGGGGGAACGGGGTCATGGCGTCTCTCGGGAACATCATGGAGAACCCGCACGTCGGGATGTTGATGCTGGACTTCACGGAGGACCTGATCGGGCTGCACGTGAACGGGTCTGCGCGGATCGCTCCGTTCGAGGAGTTCGCTGAGTTGGCCGTGGAGGATCGGAAGATCGAGCGGTGGGTGGTGGTGTCTGTCGAGGAGGCCTACATCCACTGTCGCAAGCACATCCCCCGGATGGTTCCCGTGGATCGGATCCGGGATTGGGGGACTGATGACGTTCGGCGGAAGGGTGGGGACTTTTTCGAGGTCAAGGCTCGGAAGAGTGCTCAGGTTGATGCTTGACGCGGCTCGTGCGGGTGGTCGCCTTGCGATCCGCGACCAGGCGGGTGGTCACCTTGCGAGTGGCGGGTCACTGCTGCGTGCTTCCCCTGGGGCTCTGCCCCAGACCCCGGCAATCTGATCAGGGGGCCCGCGCCACCCGTAGGTAGATGGCACGCCTGTTGCTGAGGGCGGCTGCCTGTTGCTTAGAAGGTTGCGTTGGTGGTGTGTCCCATCACGAGCCGCACCAGAGCGGGCCACATGCCTGAAGGGGTGTCAAGCGGACGAAAAGCGTGTCCGCTTGACACCCCTTCAGGCATGCAGCAAGGGCTGTGGCGCGACTCGTGATGGGACACACCACCCCTCTGTCTTGGCTCAAAGCGAAAAGCCAAGCCAAGCGCCTCGGCTTCGCCGTCGGGGGTGCTCGCCTTCGGCCTCGCGTGCGATCCGGGCTTGAGCGCGGGGCGTGATGCTGGGTGTGACCGATCAGCCACCGAATTAGTTGGCCTTGCTAAGTATCTCCAGATATAGTTGTATGACATCAACTAATTGCTGGAGGTGTGCCGGTTTGACTCGGCCCTCGTCTCATCGGGAGATCCTCGAAGCGCTGTCCGGTATCTGGGTGGCGTTGCTCGTTGCGATCCTCAGCTCGACCATCGTCTCGAACGCTCTCCCGACGATCCTGGCCGACCTCAAAGGCACGCAGACGCAGTACACGTGGGTCATCACGGCGATGTTGCTGGCTTCTACGGCCAGCACGCCGTTGTGGGGGAAGCTCGCGGATCTCTTCGACAAGAAGAAGTTGTTGCAGGCGGCGATCGTGCTGTTCGTCGTCGGGTCTGTGCTGTCCGGGTTCAGTTCGAACATGGAGCAGCTCATCTCGTTCCGGGTCGTGCAGGGGCTCGGGATGGGTGGTGTGCAGGCGCTGGGGCAGGTTGTCGTCGGGGCGCTCCTGAGTCCTCGGGAGCGTGGGCGGTACAGCGGGTACACCGGGATGGTGATCTCCGCTGGCACTGTCGGTGGGCCGTTGGTCGGTGGGTTCCTCGTCGACTGGCCTGGGTGGCGGTGGTGTTTCTTCGTCTGCGTGCCGTTGGCGTTGGTGGCGTTGGCCGTCTTGCACAAGACGTTGCACCTGCCGGTGAAGAAGCAGCACGTGAAGATCGACTACCTCGGGGCCACGCTGATCACCGGTGGTGTCAGTCTGGTGCTGATGTGGGTGTCGTTCGCCGGTAAGGACTTCGCCTGGGTGAGTCGGGAGAGTGCGCTGTTCGTCGGCGGTGCGCTGTTGGCGCTGGTGGGGGCCTACTTCGTGGAGCGGCGGGCTTCTGCGCCGGTCATTCCGCTGCACCTGTTCAAGAACCGGACCGTGGTGCTCGCGATGTTCGGTGGGGTCGCGGTCGGGACGGCGATGTTCGGGGCCTCGGTGTTCATGGGGCAGTACTTCCAGATCGCCCGTGGGTTCTCGCCCACCAAGGCCGGGCTGTTGACGGTGCCGTTGGTGCTCGGGCTGAGCATCTCGTCGACCGTCAGCGGGCAGCTGATCGCCAAGAGCGGAAAGTGGAAGAGCTTCCTGGTCTGGGGGGCGTTCTCGCTGGTCGTCGGGTTGGCGTTGCTGGGGACCATCGATCATCGGACGAACCTGGTGTTGATGGGTGGCTACCTGGCGCTGGTCGGTGTTGGTGTCGGGCTGACCATGCAGAACCTGGTGCTGGCCGTGCAGAACGGTGTCGGGATGGCTGACCTTGGGGCGGCGAGCTCCACTGCCACGTTCCTGCGGTCGTTGGGTGGGACGGCCGGCGTCTCGGTGCTCGGGGCGGTGCTGGCTGCCTCGGTGAGCACGAAGACGCTCGACCCCGGTTCCCTCTCCCCAGTGGTGCGCGATTCCTACGGTGACGCGATGGGTGAGTTGTTCCTCATCGCCGCTGGTCTCGCCGTGTTCACGGTCATCGCGGTGTTGCTGATCAAGGAGCAGCCGTTGCGGGACTCGATGGACGACGAGATTGTCACTCCAACGGGTTCTGGTGCACAGACGGTCGCGACTGAGCTTGCCTCACCTGTGGATACTGACCTGCGGATTGTGGACAAGTCAGGGCCTGTTGTGGACAAGTCGTTGGTGCTTTCGAGTGACAATGATCAGGAGGTCGGGGTGCGTTCGGCTGCGCTGCGTTCCACGCAGAACTCGTTGCCCTCCGGGTCGCGCATCGTGACCCAGCCGGTGCCGTCGGGCCTGCGCTGATCGTCGAAGACCGTCGCGCCGATGCCGGCGAGGCGTTCCACCTCCTCGTCGCGGGTGAGGTCTGACGGCTGCAGGTCGAGGTGCAGGCGGTTCTTGAGTTCCTTGTTCTCCGGCACGTTGATGAACAGGTAGCGGATGCCGTTCGGCAGTTCGATCATCGACTCGGGGTCGCCCGGGTTGTCGTCGGGGTGGATCGGCAGGTCGAGGACCTTGCTCCACCAGGAGGCGATCTCGTAGGAGTCGCGCGCGTCGATGGTGATGCTGTGGATGATGGACGTCATGGGCGTGATCATCGCCTGGTCGGCGTGTGATCTGTACCGATTTCAAGGTTGAGCGGAACACGCTCAACTTTTCTGACGTTGTGCGGGATGATGGTCCATGCTGGAGGCTGACCACGAGGTGGAGGAATGGACGCTTTCAACCCGACGACCAAGACGCAGCAGGCCGTGTCCGCGGCGGTGCAGGCCGCGACGCTGAACGGGAACCCGGACGTGGGTTCCGTGCACCTGCTCAGTGCACTGCTGGCGCAGACGGACGGGTTGACCGCGCCGTTGCTGTCGGCCGTGGGGGCCGACCCGGCGCAGGTGCGCAAGGAGCTCGAGCAGCTGTCCCGTTCGCTGCCCAGCGCTTCCGGCTCGACCGTGTCCGCTCCGCAGTTCTCGCGCGACGCCGTGCGGGTGATCAACAAGGCGCAGGAGCTCGCCACCGAGATGGGTGACGAGTACGTGTCGACCGAGCACCTGCTCGTCGGGCTCGCGCAGCACGGCGGGCCGGTGGCGGACCTGCTGCGGCGGCACGGTGCCACGCCGGACGCGCTGACCGAGGCCTTCGCCAAGGTGCGCGGGTCGGCGCGGGTGACGTCGGCCGATCCCGAGGGCACCTACAAGGCGCTGGAGAAGTACGGCGTCGACCTGACCGAACGCGCGCGCAAGGGCGAGCTCGACCCCGTGATCGGCCGTGACGCCGAGATCCGCCGGGTCGTGCAGGTCCTGTCGCGGCGCACCAAGAACAACCCCGTGCTGATCGGCGAGCCCGGTGTCGGCAAGACCGCGATCGTCGAGGGCCTGGCGCAGCGCGTCGTGGCCGGTGACGTGCCGGAGTCGTTGCGCGGCAAGAAGGTCGTGTCCCTGGACCTCGGCTCGATGGTCGCCGGTGCCAAGTACCGCGGTGAGTTCGAGGAACGGCTCAAGGCCGTGCTGAAGGAGATCACCGACTCGGCCGGGCAGATCATCACGTTCATCGACGAGCTGCACACGATCGTCGGTGCCGGCGCGACCGGTGAGTCGGCGATGGACGCCGGCAACATGATCAAGCCGATGCTGGCCCGCGGTGAGCTGCGCATGGTCGGTGCCACGACCCTGGACGAGTACCGCCAGCACATCGAGAAGGACGCCGCCCTGGAACGCCGCTTCCAGCAGGTGCTGGTCGGCGAACCGTCGGTGGAGGACACGGTCGGCATCCTGCGCGGGCTCAAGGAGCGCTACGAGGTGCACCACGGCGTGCGCATCACGGACGCCGCTCTTGTTGCCGCTTCAACGCTTTCGGACCGCTACATCACCGCGCGCTTCCTGCCGGACAAGGCCATCGACCTCGTCGACGAGGCCGCGTCCCGGTTGCGCATGGAGATCGACTCACGGCCTGTGGAGATCGACACCGTCGAACGTGCCGTGCGGCGTCTCGAGATCGAGGAGATGGCGCTGGCCAAGGAGTCCGACGTGGCGTCCGTCGAACGGCTGCACGCGCTGAGGGCCGAGCTCGCGGAGAAGCGCGAGGAACTGGCCGCGCTGACGGCCCGCTGGCAGAACGAGAAGGGCTCCATCGACCGCGTCCGCGGCCTGAAGGAGCAGCTGGAGTCGTTGCGCGGCGAGTCTGAACGCGCTGAGCGCGACGGTGACCTCGGTCGTGCCGCGGAACTGCGCTACGGCCGGATTCCCGAGCTGGAGAAGGAACTCGCCGTCGCCGCGGAGTCCACACAGGACGCCGCGATGCTCAAGGAGGAGGTCGGCCCCGACGACGTCGCGGACGTGGTGGCGGCGTGGACCGGCATCCCGGCCGGCAGGCTGCTGGAGGGCGAGACCGCCAAGCTGCTGCGGATGGAGGACGAGCTCGCCCGCCGGGTCGTCGGCCAGGCCGAGGCCGTGCGCGTCGTGTCGGACGCGGTGCGCAGGACGCGCGCCGGAGTCGCCGACCCGGACCGCCCGACGGGCTCGTTCCTGTTCCTCGGCCCCACCGGCGTCGGCAAGACCGAGCTCGCGAAGGCGCTGGCGGCGTTCCTGTTCGACGACGAGCGGGCGATGATCCGCATCGACATGAGCGAGTACTCCGAGAAGCACTCGGTGGCCCGCCTGGTCGGCGCGCCTCCCGGTTACGTCGGTTACGACCAGGGCGGCCAGCTCACCGAGTCGGTTCGCCGCCGTCCGTACTCGGTCGTGCTGCTGGACGAGGTCGAGAAGGCGCACCCGGACGTGTTCGACGTGCTGCTGCAGGTCCTCGACGACGGCCGGCTCACCGACGGCCAGGGCCGCACGGTCGACTTCCGCAACACGATCCTGGTGCTCACGTCGAACCTGGGTTCGCAGACCATCGTGAACCCGTCGCTCACCGACCTGGAACGGCGCGACGCGGTGATGGCCGTGGTGCAACGGCACTTCAAGCCGGAGTTCCTGAACCGGCTGGACGACGTCGTGGTGTTCCACGCGCTCCTCACCGAGGAGCTGACGTCCATCGTGGACATCCAGATCGCCCGGCTGGCGGACCGGCTCGCGGCTCGCAGGCTGACGCTGGACGTCACGCCGTCGGCCCGCGACTGGCTGGCGCTCAACGGCTTCGACGCGATCTACGGCGCCCGGCCGTTGCGGCGGCTGGTGCAGTCGGCGATCGGTGACCAGCTGGCGAAGGAACTGCTGGCCGGCGAGGTGCGCGACGGCGACACGGTGCGGGTCGACGTGCTGGACGACAACAGCGGCCTGATCGTGGGCCGCACCGCGTGACGTTCGTGAGGTACCAGGCGGCGCAGGCCAACACCAACGGGAACTTCCCCGGCGTCTTCGGACTGGTGAACGGCCTGCGCCGGCGCGGTGAGCTCACCGCGGCACAGGAAGAGTTCGTGCGCGTCGGCAACGCTTGGTACAACGCCGCCTACACCGACCCGTCCACGGTCGACCCGACGGTCTACGACCGGGAGGTCAACCCCGGCGCCCGCGCGTGGTTCAAGGTGGAGGCGACGCACCTCCAAGAGCGCCTGCCGGGGTACCTGGCCCTCCTCGATGCGCACGGGGTGGCGTGGGAGCGGCTGGAGAGCGACGACCCCGGCCGGATCGTCTACGAGGACGCTGATCAGGTCGTCGTGGTGCCGCACTCGTGCGGCTTCTTGACCTGAGGAAAGGCACGCCCAGGTCACGACGCGCGGAAGTGATCTTCGTTCCTCGCCTCCGACCCACTAGGCTCTCGCTGTGGGCATACCGGCGTGGGTCTGGTTCACCGTCGCCGCGGTGGCGGGCGTGGCGGGGTTCGCCCTGCTCGCGACCGACCGGGCGCAACGAACCGCGCGTAATCGTGAACGGCGCCGTTGGGCTGCCCTGCGTGGCTGGCAGTTCGAGGAGACAGACCACGTGCTGCCGACCCGGTGGGAAGCCGGGGCCATCGCGTACTACGGCACGGGCCTCGCCCGGGACGTCGTCGCGGGCTCCACCTTCACCGCGGACGGCCGCAGGCAGGTCTACGTGCTCGACCACGAGACCGGCGGCAAGGTCAACTCCGTGCTGGTCGGCGTGCGCTGCCGCAGGGCGCTGTCGGTGGTGATCGAGCTGTGGCTGTCGACGGTCCCGTTCCAGCGCGACGACGACAAGAAGCCGATGCCCGACATGCTCGGGCCGGTCGGGTCGCGGTACGCGTTCGTCACGGACGTGCCGGCGGCTCGCAAGATCATCACACCGGACCTGATCGACGCCGCCGAGGAGATCGGTGGCGACGTCACGGTCGTCTGGATGGAGAACGACTGGGTGCTGGCCGCCGCGCCGCCGAACTCGTCGCCCGCCCGTCTCGAACGGCTGCTGCGCGACGTCGGTGAGCTCGCGGACGTCATCGACCCGTTCGACCCGGACCCGTCCGAGCGAGAGGAGCCGGTGGCCGAGGAGGACGAGGGCGGCGAGGTCTACCGCCCGTCGTTCGGTCGCAAGCAGCCCTGACGAAACCTTCACCGAAGCCGCTGCCGGACACCCGGCAGCGGCTTTTTCATGCCCCTCGCACGCCTGGCTCAGGTGACGTTAGGTGATCAACAAGATTTTGTACCGCTGGTCGTCCTACTCCTACCAGCGCTATTCCAGACCGTATCCAAAGTGCTGTGAGCTACATCACACTTCACTCCGTGTAAAACATTCGGCCCTGATTCAGATAGTCCGAGCAGCAAGACCGTCGTGTCCCCCAACCCCCGGAAGGGATCCACGATGTACGGAGGAAAGGCAGTTGCACCCGTTGCCGTCGCCGGCACGGCGTCCGTAGTGACGCTGGCCAACACCGGTGCGTCGGTCGGGTGGTTGCTGTTCGGCGGGGTGGCGATGGTCGTTTCCGGCCTCGCGCTGCGCCTGTTCGTGCTCCGCCGCCCGGCGAAGAACGAAGTGTGATCATCGGCGGCCTTCGACCCCGGCGACTTTCCGACTACCGTTCGGTGGCATGCCAACCGCACTGGTGACCGGATCGACCGTCGGGATCGGGGCCGCCTTCGCCCGCAGGCTTGCCGCCGAGGGGTACGACCTCGTGCTGGTCGCGCGCACGGCGTCCGCGCTGGAGGAGCTCGCGAAGCAGCTGCACGACCGCCACGGCGTCCAGGTCGACGTCCTGCCGGCCGATCTCAGCGACCACGACGACCGCCTGAAGGTCGAGCAGCGACTGGCCGAGTCGCCCGTCGACCTGCTGGTCAACAACGCGGGCTTCGCGAACAACGGCGAGCTCTTCGCCACGGACGTCGAGAAGCTGCAGAGCCAGCTGAACGTCAACGTCACCACCGTGCTGCGCCTGAGCCGGGCCGCGATCCCGGCCATGATCGCGCGCGGCAAGGGCGACGTGATCAACGTGTCCAGCGTCGCCAGCTTCCTGCCCGGCCGCGGCACCAGCTACAGCGCCGACAAGGCGTGGGTGACGGCGTTCTCCGAGGGCACGGCGCTCGCGGCCGAGGGCACCGGCGTGCGGATCATGGCGCTGGCGCCCGGTTTCGTGCGGACCGAGTTCCACAAGCGCGCGCAGATCGACATGTCGAAGACGCCGAACTGGCTCTACGTCCCCGTCGACAAACTGGTCCACGAGGCCCTGCGCGACCTGCGCCGGGGCAAGCCGCTGTCGATCCCCGGTCTGCAGTACAAGGCGATCGTGACGATCACGAGGCTGCTGCCGCGGGCGCTCGTGCGCCGGATGGCGTCGCGGTTCGCGGGCGGACGCGGACGCACCTGAGCGGAACCGTTGGGCCGAATGGCGCGTCGGAGCCCTCGTGAGCGAACAGTTCCATGTCGAACCGGACGAGCTGCGCGGGTACAGCGAACTGCTGGACCGCAACGCCCAGCACTTCCTGACCATCAAAGACCACGCGATCTCCAAGGGCGGTGACACCAGCGGGTTCACCGGCCTGCTGACCTTGCTGCACCCCGTCGTGACCGGCGTCGCGAACCTCTACGGGGAGACGTTGGACTTCGCCAACAAGACGATGCTCAAGGACGCCGAGGCCCTGCGGAAGACGGCCGAGTCCTACGAAAAGGTCGATCTTCACGGCGTGCAGCTGCTGAAGCAGGCCGGAGGTGGCCGATGACCACGGCGTACGCGGACGTCCAGGACCCGTCGGTCGCGCTCAACGCGGCCGCCGAGAACCGTCCCGGCAGGCAGACCACCAAGGAGCTGATCGAGGCTGCCGGGTGGAAGCTGCAGGGCGTCAACTGGATCTACGAGAAGGTCACCGGCGAGAACCTGATCGAGTCGCTGATCAGCCCGCTGGTGGGCGACTTCGAGAAGATCGACGCCAACGCCAACGCGTGGGACCAGGTCGCCAAGGCGCTGGACTCCGTGCGGCACAACGTCGGTGACGGCGCCGGGCAGCTCGGCCCGCACTGGGACGGTGGCGCGGCACAGGCGTTCGAGCGCCGCATGGACACCATGTGGGTCATCGCGATCGAGGCGGACTCCCAGGTCGCCCGGATCATCGGCAACAAGTTCCAGTCGATGGCGTCCGCGTGCCGGTCGGCCACGAAGGTCGCCCTGTTCCTGCTCGACAAGCTCTGCACCATGCTGCTCGAAGCGGCCATGACCGCGGTGATCCCGGTCGTCGGCTGGGGCCGTGCGGTGTGGATGGTCTACGACGCGATCCAGATCGTCGACGCCATCCGCAAGATCATCCAGTCGATCATGACGCTGATCGAGGGCGTCAAGGGCATGGTCGACGGCATCGTGGCCATGGGCACGGCGCTGATGAAGCTCAAGGACGTCAGGAACGTCAACGACGCGCTGGACGTCGTCGACGGCGTCCAGGACGGCAAGCAGAAGTACGACAACGGCGTGGCCGCCGCGAAGTCCGGTGCGATCGGCGTCGGTCTCGGCGCCTACGGCCTCGGCAAGGCGGGGTCCGCGGCTTCCGGCCGGGGCGCCAGCGCTCCCGCACCTGCTCCGGCGCCCGCCCCGGCACCCACCGGCGGTGGTCAGCAGTGACGTTCCCCTACGACCAGGCCCGCCTGCAGGCGCTCTTCTCCGAGGTCGACTCCAGGGTCGACGACCTCGGCAAGGTCGCGACCGCCGCGTCCCAGGTGCAGCGCCGCTCGCGCGGATTGTCCGAACAGGACCTCCGCGAGATCGAACGGTTCGCGAAGTCGCCGGGTGCGCCGAAGGAGCTCAAGGACTTCCAGCGCCGCGTCGACGCCGGCGAGCTGTCGTGGGCCGACGTCGCCGCGGGTCGCGCGCTGAACGATCCTGGTGCTCAGCAAGCGCTCGCGGTGGGCGTGCCCGATCTTCAGCGTGCCTACCGGGCACTCGAGGAAGGTCTGGACGTCGAGGACGTCATCGCCTCGGGCACACCCGCTCCTCCGCCACCGCCCGACGACGAGGACGACGGCCCGAGCCACTTCCGCAAGGACGCCTGGTAGGTCGGGTTCAGACGGGCCAGTTCACGCCACCACTGCTCGTGTGGCTGGTCCCGGTACCGCGAACGACGTCGAAGGCGACCGCGCAGGCGGTCGCCAGAGACCGCACCGGTTCGGTCACCGCCGGGTTGATCTGCACGACGTCCCGCCGCACCCGCGAGCCGTTGCGCTTGGCCCGCCCGCCGGTCTGGATCCGCGCGACGTCACCGAAGAAGCAGAGCTGCTGACCGGTCGCGTCGTGCAACGACTGCTGCCACGGGCCGTGCGTCTTGATCGTCCCGATCAGCTGGCCCTGCGGCGTGCTGACCCGCACCGGCGAGCGCCGCCCGAACCCCCTGTCGATGCGCAGGAACGGCAGGCCGTCCGGCGCGACGACGTCGAGGTCGAACGTCGTCCAGCCGGAGAACCCGGTGTGCCGCAGCGGCCGCTGGAGGCCGGGCCCGGTCCGTTCCCGGACGACGGCGACCGGCGCGTCCCGTTCGTCGAACACCTCGACGCGGTAGTGCGGCCGGGCCAGCAGGCTCATGAACGTCCACGGCTGTTCCACGTACAAGGTGCTCACGGTGATGCAGCGTACGAGGCGTCGAGCGCCCGTATGTGCGAAGCTGACGACCCGTGCGAACTGAAGTGGTCTTGGACGCGAACGCTAAGTCGGAACTCGCTCGTCTCGTGAGCGAATTGGCCGTGGTGCACGGCAAGGTGACTCTCTCCAGCGGCAAGGAAGCCGACTACTACGTCGACCTGCGGCGCGCGACGCTGCACCACGCGGCGGCCCCGTTGATCGGCAAGCTGTTGCGGCAGCTCACGTCGGACTGGGACTTCGTCGCGGTCGGCGGTCTGACCCTCGGCGCGGACCCCGTCGCCTACGCGATGATGCACTCCGCCGGTGCCGACGGTGACGTGCTCGACGCGTTCGTCGTGCGCAAGGCGAACAAGGCCCACGGCATGCAGCGCCAGATCGAGGGCATCGACGTGCGCGGCCAGCGGGTGCTCGCGGTCGAGGACACCTCCACCACGGGCGGTTCGGTGCTCACGGCCGTCAACGCGCTGCGCGAGCACGGCGCCGACGTGATCGGTGTCGCCACGGTCGTCGACCGCGGCACGGGCGCCAAGGAGGCCATCGAGGCCGAGGGTCTGCAGTACCGCTACCTGCTCGACCTGAACGACCTCGGGCTCGCCTGAGGTTTTATCGAGAGCGCTTCGAGCCACCCCGTCTTAGTCTGGAGGACGGGGTGGTGCGAATGGCTGGATTCTTCGCCGAAGCGGTCATGCTGCTGCACTTCGCCGTGCTGGCGTTCCTGCTCGTGGGTGGGTTCATCGCATGGCGGTGGCGCGGCGTGATCTACGCGCACATGGCTATCGGTGCGTGGGCGATCCTCAGTTTGCTGGTGCCGGTGACGTGCCCGCTCACGACCGCGGAGGAGTACTTCCGCGCGGAGGCGGGGATGCCGCCGCTGGGGTCGGGGTTCATCGACCACTACATCGACGGCGTCTGGTACCCGGAGAGCGCGTCGATGCTGGTCCAGCTGGTGCTGGGGTCGATCGTGATCTTCTCGTGGGTCGGCTTCTATGCTGGTCACCGTGCTGCTCGAAGGCTTTCACGCTGTTAAGCACGCGTTGCGCTTCGGCGCCGCCGTGCACCCGTTGATCACGACGGACCTCGCCGCCGCGATCAGCCTCGCCGAGACGCACGCACCCGATCTGCGCGAGCGGTTCGCGGCCGCCACCGAGGTCGACCAGAACCAGTTCAAGCTGCGCGTCGGCCGCACGCACCCGACCGGTGTGGCCGGGTTCGCGGAGAAGCCGGACCTGCCGTTCGACCGGCCGGCCCCCGTCGTCCTGCTCGACAACCCGCGCAACCTCGGCAACTTCGGTGCGGCCATCAGGGTGGCCGCCGGCCTCGACGCGGGCGGGGTGATCTCCACAGGAGACATCGATCCGTGGCATCCCAACGTGCTGAGGGGCTCCGCCGGGCTGCATTTCGCGCTGCCGGTGGCCAAGGTCACGAGCCTCGACTTCGCGGGCGAGCTCATCGCTTTCGACGCGGACGGTGACCTGCTGAAAGGCCCGATCCCGGACGACGCCGTGCTGGCGTTCGGCTCGGAACGCCACGGGTTGTCCGACGAGGTCCGCGCGAAGGCGTCGCGGATCGTCCGCCTGCCCATGCGCGAGAAGGTCAGCAGTTACAACCTGACAACTTCTGTGGCGATGGGCCTGTACCACTGGGCGATTCACCGAGCTTCTTGACCGGTCAAGCACGCACCATGATCCTGTGGCGATCGCGAAACTGCTGGCGGCGCGCGCGGGCGTCGCGGAGCGCGCGGTGTACTCCAGGCACCTTCGGCGGGTCTGGGGTGTGCCGGGCACGCTCCTCGGGGCGCGGGCGTGGCCTCCGCTCTTCAAGGACAAGATCCACACCAGCTTCAACTACTGGTGGCAGGCGCACCTGCTGGACTGCATGATCGACGGCTACCTGCGCTCGCCCAACGAGCTCCGCAAGACGGCCATCACCAAGGTCGTGCGGGGCATCCGGGTGCGCAACGTCCTGGGCTGGACCAACGACTTCTACGACGACATCGCGTGGCTCGGCCTGGCCCTGCAACGCGCCGAGCGCGAGGTCGGCATCGCGAAGCCCAAGGCCCTGATCGCGATCGCCGAGCGGTTGCGCGACGCGTGGACCGACCACGCCGGCGGTGGCATCTGGTGGAAGCGCAACGACGACTTCAAGAACGTCCCGGCGAACGGCCCCGCCGCGATCTTCCTGGCCCGCCGGAACGACCGCACCGACCTCGCCCGCGCACGGTCCATCGTGGACTGGGTCGAGGAGCACCTGGTGGACCCCGGCAACGGCCTCGCGTGGGACGGCCTGCACGTCCACCCCAACGGTGAGATCCGCGAGTACGAGAAGAACATCTACACGTACTGCCAAGGAGTTCTCATCGGCGCGTGCATCGAGCTGGCCAAGCACGGCCAGCCCGAGAAGTGGCTCGACAAGGCCGCTCGCACGATCACCGCGGTGCACGACGACCTCGCCACCAACGGCGTGATCAGGGGGCAGGGTGGTGGCGACGGCGGCCTGTTCGCGGGCATCCTGACGCGCTACCTCGCGCAGGCCGCGCTGACCATCCTCGACCTCGACCCCGACCGGCACGAGACTGCGGACCTGGCGCGGGAACTCGTGGTGCAGTCGGCGGAAGCGGCGTGGCTCAACCGCGTGATGGCCGTCAGCGGCCCGCTGTTCGGTCCTGAGTGGACGGTTCCGGCCGACCTGGAGGAGGGCCAGGACCTGTCCGTCCAGCTCGGTGGCTGGATGTGCCTGGAAGCGGCCGCCCTGCTCGAACGGCACGGCATGGACGTCGCTACTGCTTGAGCCAGCCCAGCAACGTCCTGGCGTCCTCGCGGAACTGCTCCACTGAGTCGTCCAGCACGAACTCCAGCAGCGCGTTGCGCTCGATGCCGTCGCGCGCGAGCTCGGTCAGCACCGGCTTCCACAGGTCACGGCGCTGCGCGAGCGGGAACCGCTCCTTGAAGCCGCCGGGGCCCCACGAGAAGACGTGCGCCGTCACCGGTTCCAGCGTCCGCACCTCGTTCATGGCCGAGAACACGTCCTGGCCGCCGCTCGGCTGCCAGTACGACACCACACCGTCGACCTCGTCGAGCAGTTGCACCGTCGAGTCCAGCGTGTCCGTCAGCGTGTTCCGGTGGTACTCCAGCGCGATCTTCGTGCCCATCGCCTCGGCGTGTTCGACGGCGTGTTGCAGCGCCTCGACCACCGGCGCGCGGTCGGCACATTCCTCGGAGCCGGCCGTGCCGGCCCAGACCCGCACGAACGGCGCGTCCAGTTCGGCCGCGGTCTCCAGGATCGGCGCCAGGTCGGCCCGGTCGGACACGCCCGCCCGGTAGTACGACCCGTACGCGGCCACCTTCAGACCGGTGTCCAGCGCCTTGCGCGCCGCCGCGAAGTCACCGGGCGGCACGTGCACGTCGCCGCCCCACTCGACGGCCTGCAGCCCGCACTCCGTCGCCAGCTCGCCGATCTCGGAGATCGTGAGCTGCCGGAACGTCACCGACACGAGCCCGGGGATCAGCATCCGCAGGACTGCCTGTGCATGAGGGAGGGCGCGAGCCGGATGGTCTCCGGCGCCCTCTCCGGGTCGGCGATGCGGGAGAGCAGCAGTTTCACCGCGGTCCGCCCGATCTCCTCGACCGGCTGGGCCAGGGTGGTGAGCGGCGGTTCGATCAGGGTGGCCCACTCGACCTCGTCGTAGGCGACGACGGCCAGGTCCGTGCCGAGCTTCAGGCCGCGGGCCCGTGCCTCGTGCAGCATGCCGACGGTGACGAGGTGGTCGGCCGCGACGACGGCGGTGGCCGGGTCCTCCTGGTCGAGCAGCGGCGCGAGCCAGCCGCTCTGCGAGACCAGCGCCTCGTCCCACTTCAGGCCCGCGCGGCCGAGGCCGAGGCGGTAGCCGAGGATGCGTTCCTCGGTCGTCGCCACGCCCGCCTGGCCGCAGACGATGCCTATCCGGCGGTGTCCGAGCTCCGCGAGGTGCCTGACCAGGCCGGAGGTGGCCTGGACGTTCTCCGGCCCGACCTGGTCGATGTCCTTGGACACGGTCAGCCGGTCGACCAGCACCGTCGGGATGCCGAGTTTCTTGAGCTCCGGCAGCACGAGGCTCCCCCCGCCGGCGGAGGGTGTGAGCAGTAGCCCGTCGACTCTTCGCGAGCGCAGCATTCTGACCGCTGTCTGCTCCGACTCGGGGGTGTCTCTCGTGTCGATCAGCACGAGCGAGTAGCCGCACCGGGTCGCTTCCGACTCGATGGCGGCGATCAGCTCGGCGAAATACGGGTGCGAGACCAGCGACACGGCCAGGCCCAGCGACTTCGTGCCGCCCATGACCAGCGAACGCGCGATCGCGTCCCCCGTGTACCCGGTCTCGTCGATCGCCTTCTGGACGCGCTCGCGCGTGTCCCCGGCGACCGGCCTCGTCTCGTTGATCACGTGTGACACCGTGGTGATGGAGACCCCCGCGAGAGCCGCGACATCCCGCATGGTGACCATGACCTGGGACCATACCCGTTTGGAGGAAGGCCAGATGGCCGCCGTGCTGTGTGTCGGGCTCACAACTCTCGACGTGACCCAACGGGTGGGTGAATTTCCTCGACCCGGCCAGAAGATCCGCTCGCTCGGTGCGGTGCTGTCACCCGGCGGTCCGGCGGCGAACGCGGCCCGTGCGGTCGCGGCACTGGGCGGACGGGCCTCGTTGCTCACCGCACTGGGTGCCGACGCACTGGGTGAATTCGTCAGGGCGTCCTTGGACCCAGTTCAAGTCACCGCCGTGGAGGGCACGACGCCCGTGAGCATGGTCGTCGTCAGAGACGCTGACGGGGAGCGCACGGTCGTCTCCCGCAACGCCTCCGTGCCGGTGATCGCGCCGGATTTGACCGATCTCCTGGCCGCCGCGGACGTCGTGCTCTTGGACGGACATCATGACGGGCTGGTGATCCCCGTCGCCCGGCAGGCGAAAGCACTGGGATTGCCTGTGGTGCTCGACGCCGGGAGCTGGAAACCTGTCCTCGATCACCTGTTGCCGCTGGTGGACGTGGCCGCCTGCTCTGCCGGGTTCGAGCGGTCCGAGGCCGAGGTGCACTCCTACGGGGTGCCGCTGGTCATTCGCACGCACGGTGCGAAGCCGGTCACCTGGTCGCGGAACGGCTCGGCCGGAGAGCTGCCCGTCCCCGTGGCGGAGGTGAAGGACACGAACGGTGCCGGCGACGTCTGGCACGGCGCGTACGCCTACGCGCTGGCGTCAGGAGCGGACCCGGTGGCTGCCATCGGATTCGCGTCGGAGGCGGCCGCCGTTCGCGTCGGTGCGGTCGGGGACTGGGTTGAGGAGCTGGCGCGGTGGCAGGACAGCAGGTCAGGTTCGACGAGCTGCTAGAACGGGCTCGGGTGCTCACAGATCAGGGTGAGCGCAAGATTCTCGGCATCGGCGGCGCACCCGGTTCCGGCAAGTCGACACTCGCGCGCCGGCTCGTCGAGGCCCTCGACGGCCAGGCGGTGCTGGTCGAGATGGACGGCTTCCACCTCGCGCAGAGCGAGCTCGAACGGCTGAGGCTGGTCGAACGCAAGGGCGCGCCCGACACGTTCGACATCCCCGGCTACGTGGACCTGCTCGGCCGGATCAAGGCGTGCGGGCCGGACATGATCTACGCGCCGGAGTTCCGCCGCGAGATCGAGGAACCGGTCGCCTGCGCCGTGCCGGTGCACCCGGACGTCCCGCTCGTCGTCACCGAGGGCAACTACCTGCTGCTCAACTACGACAAGTGGAAGCGCGTCCGGATCATCCTGGACGAGGCGTGGTTCCTGTTCATCGACGAGGACGTGCGCGTGCAGCGCCTGATCGACCGCCACCTGCGGTACGGGCGCACCTTGTCGGAGGCGGAGGAGCGGGTGCTGCACGGCACGGACCACGTCAACGCGTTGATGGTGAACTCGTCGAAGGGATCAGCGGACCTGCTGATCACCGAGGTCCTCTAGACGGGGATGCACTGCAAGTTCAGACAGCCCAACGGGTCGTTGTGCGTGGTGTTGCGGCCGTCGTCGGTGACCCCGGGCTGAGCCCAGATGCCGTACCGCGCGTTGCCGGCCGCGCGGTTGCTCGTGACCTCCACCGACGAGCCCTCGCCGACGTGGAGGTGCGCGCCGTCCTTCACGACGTTGCCGCCGAGGTCGGTGAACTCGGCGAGGTGGCCGTTGCCGGTGAACGCGTTGGCCTCGACGGCGAGCTTGGCGGGGGTGTCGACGTTGACGAACAACCCGGCGGCGCGGCCGTCGGCGAACGTGTTCTGGCTGATCGTGCCGCCCTCGATCCGCACGATCATGAGCGCTGCCTGCCCGCCGCTGAACCTGGTGCGGACGATCCGCGCGGTGTTCGTCTGCAGCACCACGCCACCGCCCACGCGGGCGTCGCTGATCGTGAGCGCCTTGGTCGTCAGCCGGAACGTGGTGAGGTCGGCGCCGGTGACGGCCAGGGTCGAGCAGCTGATCCAGGTGGCGGTGAGTCTGCCCGCGGTCACCTGCCACTGAGAGGTGTCGTCGCAGGTGAAGTAGTCCGAGACGGTCGTCTGCGAGCGGATCAGTCTGCAGGTCGAGCGGTCCAGGCAGCGGAACGCGTACGCCTCGAACGACGAGTCCTGCGCCTGGAGCTGCGAGAAGCCGGTGAAAAGCAGTTCGCCGGAGCGGCTGCTGTGCCGGACGCGCTGGAACGACGTGTCCCGCGCGTCGGCGGCGTCGACACCGGCTGTGAGGGTGACGTTGTTGAAGATCGTGTTCTGGGTGCCGCGGAGGGTGACGCCGCTGGTCCGGTGACCGCTGATGGCGCCGTTGTGCACGACCGCCCGGGACACCTCGTCGGCCCGCAGGGCGATCTTGCCGCTCAGCGTGTGGCCGTTGAGGTTCAGCACGACCCGGTCGGCCGCGATGACCAGGCCGATGTCCGCGCAGGTCAGATCGGCGGTGAGAGTGACGCTGGTGGTGATCTCGTCACCGCAGCGGGGATCGGTTTGCGCTTGGGCTGGAATTGCACAAGCGAGCAGTAAAATAGGAACGCCGAATAAACCCATCGACTTCATCTATTCCCCCTTGTGGTCAGCAGCTGATGGTGTAGCAGCCGAGCTTGTCGTTGAACGAGGTGTTGCCGCCACCGTCGATCACGGTGCCCGGTGTCGCCCACATTCCGTGTTGACCGTTGTTCTCGCTCACGTTGTCGCGCACGGTGATGTCGAGTGGAATGGGCACGTCGATCCGCAGCCCGTCCCCGCGGTTGTAGACGAACTTGTTGTGCTCGATCAGCAACGGGCCGTTGAGCGTTTGCTGCGGGCGCACGAGCAGGCCGTTGGTGCGCGAGTTCGCGAATACGTTGCCGCTGATGACGCCGGTGGCCGGCTGTTGCACGACGACCTGCATGTCCGCGGTGAACGTGTTGTCCAGCAGGTGGATCCGCTTGCTCGCGATGATCTCGCCGTACGTCATCCAGCTGCCCCGGATCGTCAGCTCCTCGCCGCCGATCCTGCGTGCCCACAGCCTGTGGCCGACGACCTCCGTGGTGGGTGCCCCGATGGTTTCGATGTTGCTGCCGCCGCCCTGGATGACCAGGTGGTGGTCGGCGTAGAGCTCGTTCAACGCGGTCGCGCCGTCCACCACGGCGCACCGCGAGCCGCAGGAGAGCCGCCACACGCTGAGACGGCTGCGCAGGAACGTCACCGTCGAGCCGGGCCAGTCGAAGACCGCGGTGTCGCCCCGCCAGAGCAGGCCCGAGTCGACGAACCGGGTGTTGGTGGCGTTGATCGCGACGACGGGGCTGTCGACGATGAGGCCGTTGCTGATCGTCGTGCCGTCGACGTCGGTCATGCTGATTGCCGGGGTACCACTCAGGGTGTGTCCGTTGAGGTTGATGTTCACCCCGTTGGCGCCCACGATCAGCGCGGGTCCGTTGCCACATCCCCAATTGCCCCTGAGTGTGAACTCAACGAGTACGACTTGACCGCATCGAGGCATACCTTGCGCTTGTGCCGGTGTTGCTGATCCGAACAGCGCAATTAAAACGGCAAACGCACCGAGTAATCGCATGACAGGCCTCCCCGCCCCTTTATGTCAAAGGACAGGTAAGCACTGTTCAAGTGATTTGTCGTCAGTTCGAGCCGACTTCGACCGTTTCGTCGATCGGCTTGGCCATCTCCTGGCGGTAGCGCCAGATCCCCCAGCCGGTGCCACCCAGGAAGAACACGATGCTCACGATGATCGCCGCCGTCTCGAGCCACGGGATCGACTGCAGGAAGCCCGCGCCGTAGTAACCGGCCAGCACCAGCGTCGGCACCCACGCGATGGCACCGATGGTCGTGGCCAGCGTGAACCGCCTGAGGTCCATCCGCGCGGCACCGGCGATCATGGGCGCCAGCGTCCGGATCCACGGGATCCAGCGGGCGAGCACCACGGCCCAGAACCCGCGTCGGTCGAGGAAGTCGCCCGCGCGTTTCAGGTTCTCCCGGTTCAGCACCTTGCCGCCCTTGCGGGCGAGCACGCGCGTGCCGGTACCCCGGCCGATGAAGTACCCGACCTGGTTGCCGACGACCGCGATGATCAGGGCCGCGAGGGACAGCAGCCACGCCGACAACTCGCTGTTGTGCGTAGCCAGCACCACACCGGCCGCGAACAGCAGCGAGTCACCGGGCAGGAAGAGCCCGAAGATGAAAGCGCACTCGACGAAGATGAAGCTCAGCACGATGACCCAGACGGCCACCGGACCCGCGGTCTCCAGCGAGGCGAAAGCATGCGCCACGGTGAGCCAGCCTACGTCGTGCCGTGAGGGCAGCGCGGCGACATCGGGTCAACGGGTCGGCGAAATCTGGATTGAGCACACCGAGTCACGACGTGAACTCCCCTCGGTCGAGGGTCCTCACCAGGCCAGAATTTCTTCGCCACCTCGCCCAGTCGCCGCACTAGCGTGGAGCGCATGGAGACCTTGCTCGCCGAACTCCGCACCGCAGTGGGCGACTCCGGCGTCCTGACCGACGCCGACGTCACCGCGAGCTACCAGCGCGACATGATGCCGCTGGCGCCGCACGGCAGTCCGCTGGCGGTGGTGTTCCCGCTGAACACCGGGCAGGTCCAGGCGGTGGTGCGGGCCTGCGCGAGCCACCGCGTCCCGATCGTCCCTCGGGGCGCGGGCAGCGGCCTGTCCGGTGCCGCGAACGCCATCGAGGGCTGTGTCGTCCTCGTCATGACGAAGATGAACGCGATCGTCGAGATCGACACCGACAACCGCCTCGCCGTCGTCGAGCCGGGCGTGGTCAACCTCGACCTGCGCGGCGCCGTCGAGAAGGAAGGCCTGTTCTACCCACCGGACCCGAGCAGCTACGACTGGTGCACGATCGGCGGCAACCTCTCCACCAACGCCGGCGGCCTGTGCTGCGTGAAGTACGGCGTGACCACGGACTCGGTACTCGGCCTGGAGGTCGTCCTGGCCGACGGCGAGGTGCTGCGAACGGGCCGCCGCACGGTCAAGGGCGTGGCGGGCTACGACCTCACCAAGCTGTTCGTCGGCTCCGAGGGCACGCTGGGCGTGATCACCAAGGCCACGCTGGCACTCAGGCCCCTCCCGCAGGCCCCGGCGACGCTGGTGGCCGCGTTCGGCAGCACCGCCACCGCGGGCGCGGCGGTCAGCCGGATCGTCCGCGAGGGCCTGGTGCCGTCGCTGATGGAGATCATGGACCGCACCTCGATCGAGGCCGCCGAGACGTACCTGAAGACCGAACTGGGCGCCGGACCGGGCTGCGCCGCGTTGCTGATCTGCCAGTCCGACGCGGGCGGCGAGCAGGCCAGGCACGAGTTGGCCAAGATCGAGGAGATCTGCCTGGAGGCCGACCTCGTCTACTCGACGACCGACGTGAACGAAGGCCGTGACCTGCTGACGGCGCGTAGGGCCGTTCTCACGGCGTTGGAGATCTACGGCTCGTGGCTGACCGACGACGTGTGCGTCCCCCGCACCCGCATCGCCGAGCTCATCCAGGGCTGCGAGGACATCTCGAAGGAGGTTGGCCTCAAGATCGCCGTCGTGGGCCACGCGGGCGACGGCAACATGCACCCGACGATCGTCTACGACCCCGCGGACGCCGACCAGTTCGCGCGCGCCCAGAAGGCGTTCGACGACATCCTGGCCGTGGGCCTCGCGCTGGGCGGCACGGTCACCGGCGAGCACGGCATCGGCAAGATCAAGCGCGAGTGGCTGGCGAAGGAGATCGGGCCGGTCGGCCTCCGGGTCCACCGCGAGATCAAACGTGCGCTGGACCCGGAGAACCTGTTCAACCCCGGCTCGATGTTCGGCCTCTAGCAACAGGTGCGGACAGCCGTGGGGAACGGTTCCCGAGCGGCCTTCTCCACGTCCGCGAGCATCTGCTGCCGCACAGCGGGTCCGAGCACCCGTCCTCGGGTCAGCACGGTGTGGATCCGTGACGTGTTGCGGATGTCCTTCAGCGGGTTGCCATCGAGCACGACGAGGTTCGCGTCCGCGCAGGGCTTCACCACCGCGTTTCGGGTGCCCGCGTTCAGCGCCGCCTTCGGCGACAGGCCCGCCTCGACGAGCAACTCCAGTTCGTCGTGCAGCGAGAAGCCGGAGAACGAGTACGGGTTGCCCGCGTCCGTGCCGACGAGGACCTCGACGCCGAGCGCGTGCATCTCGGCGACCTGCTCCTGGCGGCGCCGGAAGAACGCGGCCTGCTGCCGGATCTCCTGCTCGGTCACCGGCACCCAGTTCGTCAGGCCGTCGCGCCAGAGGTCCCGGTAGAACGAGGGCATGTACTTGATCCGCGGGTCGTTCGCGAACCGGTCCGCCGGGCTGGAGTACACGCGCATGGCGACCATCGTCGGGCACAACGCGGAGTTGTTGCGCTGCAACCGCTTTGCCAGCTGAACCGCCTTGCCGCAGCTGTGCGTCAGCGTTGCCTGCCGTTCGAACTCCAGCACCTGCTTGAACCACGCGAACGGGTTCGCCGGGTCGAGCGGCAGGGTCGCGATCGCTTGGCGCAGCTGGGTTTCGCGTGTGCTGGTGGCGAGCGGCAGGCCGTACATGTGCTCGAACGTGCGCTGCCCCAGGTCACTCGCGTCGCCGAGCGGCACGTGGTTCGAGCAGTGCCCGGCGAACGTGGTGGCCTGCTGGGCGCACTCGTCCGCGATGGCTTCGAGCGTCGGGCGGTCCAGGTACGAGTAGACCTTCACGAAGTCCGCGCCCTTCGCGTCCCGCACCGCCTGGCGGCCCTCCTCGGGCGTGCTGACGATCGTCGCGCCGGGCAGTGTCGAGTGCGGCCCGTCGATGATCATGCTGCCGACCACCAGTCGCGGTCCGAACACCTCGCCGCGCTCGATCCGTTCGCGCAGCTCGTAGATCGGCGGGTAGCCCCACATCTCACGGATGCCCGTCACGCCGTTGACCAGGCACAACGGCAGCGTGATCTTGTCCAGGAACGCGCCGTGCACGTGCATGTCCCACAGGCCGGGGATGACGAACTTGCCGGCGACGTCGAGCACCGTCGAGCCCCGCGGCAACGGCAGGTCGCACGAGCCGACCGCGAGAACCTTGTCGTCCGCCAGCACGATGGTCACGTCAGATCGGACGCCGGACGAGTCGACGAGCGTCGCACCGCGCAACACCGTCACGTTCGTCGAGGCGCTGGCTGTGCTCGGCAGCAGGCCCGCGCCCGCTGCCGCACCGAGTCCGGCCAGCCATCCCAGCACTTCACGTCGAGTGGTCGTCATGCCGTTCAACCAACACCGTGACGTTACGTGAGACTCAAATCCTTTCGAGCACCTCGCGAGCGTCGGCCGCCCAGAGTGGGCTGGTGCTCAGCTCGACGAGCTCAGGCATCAGCGCTGCACGGTCCTCCGGGGCCAGTTTTTCCGCCACGTACTTCAGCGCCGCCGACACCTGCCACGTGTTGCGGCTCCGCAAAGCCTGGCGCAGCAACGCGATGCGGTCCTCCGTCTGCTGTCGCACCACTAGCGGGACATGGCGTTGAGCAGCGAGTGCTGGGCGTCGTCGTGCCCGAGTTCCCACATGAACGTGCCGAGCAACCCACGCGACCTGGCGAAGTCCGCGCGGATTTTGATCGAGCGCGGGTTCTCGTACGACACGAACTTCTTCTCCGCAGCGTTGTACAGCCACGGCGACTGCGCGACCGGGTGCCAGTACTCCTGCCAGCCCGGAGTCGCCTTCAGCTTCAACGCCTCCTCGTAACCGTCGACCCAGAACGCGCTGTCGTAGGGCTGGTAGAGACCGTGCTGCGGGCCCTCGGTCTTCACGGTGAAGCCACGACCGTAGAACGGCGTGCCCAGCACCATCTTGCGCGGCGAAACGCCGTGCCGCTGGTAGTAGTCGATGGCACCGACGACGTTGTTCCACTTGCGGTCCGCGGCCGGCATCGGGTCGTTGGCGACCTCGCGGAACCCGGCGTTGAACGTGGCTACGGGCGAGAAACCGGTGCCCAGGTCGTACGTCATGACGTTGATGAAGTCCATGATCCGCGAGAGTTCGCGCAGCTCGAACGACTTCGCCGGGTCGTAGGGGCCGTCGGTCTGCAGGCGGCCCGCCGGCAGTGCGGCGGTGACGAGCTTGCGCGAGCCCAGCGCCTTGCGGAAGTCGCGCGTCAGCAGAGTCATGTTGCGCTTGTCCACGGGACGGTCCGTGATCTCGGCAGGGCCGCCGTAGACGGGGAACTCCCAGTCGATGTCGATGCCGTCGAACGTGCCGTCGCGGAAGAACAGGTCCACACAGGACTGAACGAGCGTCCTGCGTGAGCCGGGGGTCAATGCCGCGTCGGAGAAACCACCCGCGCCCCAGCCGCCCAGCGAGATGAGGGCTTTCAACGACGGCTTGCGCTTCTTCAGGTCCCGGATGTCCGCGAAGTCCTTGGGGGCGGTCTCCGCCGTCATCGTGCACTTGCCGTTCTCGATGGTCGAGAACGCGTAGAACAGGTGCGTGATCGGCGTGTTCGTGGGGATGGACGAGATCGGCTTCGAGCCGCTGTACCAGTTGCCGTAGTAGGCGCCGACGATCTTCTTCGGCGACGCGTCGGCGACACCGACGCCGACTGAGACGGACAGCGCGGCCAGCGTGACCGCCAACCCCTTGCGGAACAACGACATCGATGGCCTCCACCCAGTGGTCCAGACCAAAGCAACCTAGGGCCGATGTCCGGTCTGCCGCAATAGGGCGAGCAGGTACTGGTTCGTGCCGGAACGAGAACCGGAAAAGGCCCGCCTGCCGGAGCAGACGGGCCTTCAGGTCGTGTCGGTCAGCGCTCGACGCGAGGGATGATCTGCGTCGAGTCGTCGTTGATCTGGGCCTGCATGACCTGGGTGATGTCGTCCGCCTCGGCCTGCACCAGCGTCTTCTTCTCCTTGCGCGCCTTGATCACCTCGATGATGATCGGCACGACCGAGAGGAGCACGATGAGGATCAGCGTGACCTCGAGGTTGTTCTTGATGACCTCGACCTGGCCGAGGAAGTAGCCCAGGACCGTCAGACCCGCGGCCCACGCGACGCCGCCGATCGCGGAGTACGTGAAGTACTTCTTCGGGTCCATCTTGCCGACGCCGGCCATGGCGGTGATGAACGTGCGGACGATCGGCACGAACCTGGCCATGACGATGGCGCGAGCGCCGTACTTGTCGAAGAACTCCTGCGTCTTGTCGACGTACTCCTTCTTGAAGATCTTCGACTCCGGCTTGCTGAACAGCGCCGGACCGGCCTTCTTCCCGATGTAGTAGCCGACGACGTTGCCGACGAACGCGCACACCGTCAGCAGCACGCAGACGAGCCAGAGCGGGGTGTCGATGGTGCCCGCCGCGACGAACAGACCCGCCGTGAACAGCAGCGAGTCGCCGGGCAGGAAGAAACCGACGAGGAGCCCGCACTCCGCGAAGATGATGAGGCACAACCCGATGAGCATGTACGGGCCGAGCCCGTTCAGCAGCACGGTGGGGTCCAGCCAGTCAGGGCCCAATGCAATCGTCACGGCGCCAACGGTACAGGTCAGCTCAGCGTGATCACGGCCGCCACCGTGCCTGCTGCCAGGCCCAACATCAACGCGAGCCCCAGGATCCACCACACCGACATCTGCGCGGGCGGCTCTTCGACGATTGGGACATGTGCGACAAATCCGGCATTTGTGCTGGTCGCCTGGGCTCGCAGCGCGTCAGTCACCAGTCGTTCCGGATCGTCCGCCATGCACCTAGTCCTTGACCCACTCGCCCCTGACCATCACGTCCTGTGGCTTCAATTCTGCATCCAGGACGACGATGTCCGCCGCGAGGCCCGCTTCGAGCTTGCCGGTGTCGAGGCCCAGCAGTTCGGCGCCGCGGGTCGAGGCTGCGTGCGTGGCTTCCACGAGCGTCAGGCCGCACGAGTTGACGGCGTTGCGGAACGCCATGTCCATCGTGAGCGTGCTGCCCGCGAGAGAGGCGCCTCCTGCCAACGTCGGCACTCCGTCGACGACGCGCACCTCCAGACCGCCGATGTCGTACACGCCGTCGCCCACGCTCGCCGCCGCGATGGCGTCGGTGATGAGGACGGTGCGCTGCAGACCCGCGTGGCGGGCGGCCAGGCGGACGGCGGTCGGGTGCAGGTGCACCAGGTCGCAGATGAGCTCGACGGTCACGCGTTCGTCGTCCAGCAGCGCGCCGATCGGGCCGGGCTCGCGGTGGTGCAACGGGCGCATGCCGTTGAACAGGTGCGTCGCCACGGACGCTCCGGCGTCCACGGCCGGACGGACCTGTGCCTCGGTGGCGTCGGTGTGGCCGATGGCGGCGATGACGTTGTTGTCCACGAGCTGGCGCACGGCGTTCACGGCGCCTTCGAGCTCGGGCGCGATCGTGATCATGCGGACGGTGCCCTTGCCCGCGTCGAGCAGCTTCGTCACCGCGCTCTGCTCCGGCGGGCACAGGATCGCCGGGTCGTGCGCGCCGCAGCGGGCGGCGGACAGGAACGGTCCCTCGAGGTGGACGCCCGCGACGACGCCCTCCTGGACGAGCTCGGCCAGCGCGGCCACCTGGTCGGCCAACTCCGGCACCGGCCGGGTGACCAGCGACGCCAGCAGCGTCGTGGTGCCGTGCTTGCGGTGCGCGGCCGCGGCCTTGCGCACCTTCGCCGGGTCGCTGCTGGTGAACGCGGCACCGCCACCGCCGTGGCAGTGGATGTCGACGAAACCCGGCACGATCGTGCCGCCGCCGACGTTGGTCGTCGGGCCGTCGGGCGCGGCGCCCTCACCGACCGCGGCGATCCTGCCGTCCCGGACGCTCACCCAGCCGTTCTCGAGCACCCCTCCCGGCGTGACGACCCGACCCCCGGTCAGGGTCACGTCGACTGGTCCACCCCACGTGCTCATCACGCCTCCAGCGTGTCGATGGCCAGCAACGCCGCGCCGAGGAAGCCCGCCTCGTCGCCGAGCGCCGCGAGCCGAAGCTCCGGTCGGCGCTGGAAGGCGATCAGCCCGTCCAGCCTTTCCCGCAAGGGATCCACCAGCAGGTCTCCTGCCAGTGCGAGCCCACCGCCGAGCACCACGGCCTCCGGGCCGAGCAACGTCGCCAGCACCAGGATCCCCCTGGCGAGCGCGTCCACGGCCTCGTGCCACACGGCGACGGCGTCTTCCTCCCCGGCACGGACCCTGAGTGCGACCTCAGCAGCGCCTTTGACGGGGGTGCCGGTACGTGCGGTGTACCGGCGGGCGATCGCCGCGGAGGACGCCACTGTCTCCACGCAGCCGATCTGGCCACAGGCGCAGGGCACGCCGTGGCCGACGTTCACATGGCCGATCTCACCGGCGAAGCCCTCGCCGCTGTAGATCTTCCCGTCGAGCAGCAGAGCGCCGGCGATCCCCGTGCCGATCGGCATGATCACCGCGTTGCGCAGGTCCTTGGCGGCACCCATGCGGCATTCGGCCAGGCCCGCGGCGCGCACGTCGTGGCCGAACGCGACGGGGACGCCGAGCCGTTCGGTGAGGACGGCGCTGAACGGGAACTGGCTCCACGGCAGGTTCGTCGTGTACACGCCGACGCCGTTCGCCTCGTCCACGATGCCCGGCGCCACGATCCCCACGGCGTCGACGTCGTGCTCGGAGGCGTTGCTGAGCTCGTCGACGAGCTCGGCGATGACGTCGAGGAGGGGCTCCAGCTCACCGGGAGTCGCCCGGCGCGCGTGCTTCTGCGCCGCCACCGCCTCCGAGGTCCCGATGACGAGCGCCGCCTTGGTTTCGGTGCCACCGATGTCAACGGCGACCACGTGTCTGCGTGCCACGGGATCTGATCCTGCGGCATGGGGGGCCTATTGGTCTATACCAAGTGCCGATTTGGGCGGGTGGTCTTACGAGTTGAAACCGCCCGCATCGGTCAAAACGACCTCAGCTGGGGAAACGGTCAAGTTTACTTACCACTGACGGCACCGCGCGTGGCTGGTCGGAGGCGGTGCGCACATGCCGATGTCCCTCGGCGGGGAAGGCGGGTGGTGCGGCGGGCAGCGCGTCCTCCAGGACGTAACCGCACCTGATCGCCACCCGGCAGGACGCCTCGTTGCCGGCCGCGTGCAGCAGGGCGAGCCGGGTGAGCGCGTGGACGTCGAACGCCCACTGCGAGACGGTGTTCACCGCGCTCACGGCGATTCCTCGTCCACGGGCCTGGGCGGCTGTCCAGTAACCGACCTCGGACGTGCCGTCCGGCCCCGCTTTCACCACCACGTGACCCACCGGGGCACCGTCGGTGATCACGGCGAAGCTGAACCGGGTCGCGTCCGCCCACCCGGTGGCCTGCGCGTCCAGCCACCGCCGGGCGTCGGCCTCGTCGGCGAGGGAGGTCGCGAGCCAGCGGCGCAGCAGCGGATCGCGGTGCGCCGCGAGCAGGGCCGGCACGTCGTCGGGCTGCCACGGGCGCAGCTCCAGAGCCGGTGCCGCCCCTGAGGACGGCACGGACAGGATGACCGTCATGGTCCGGCGTTAGCCCGCCATGATCTTCTGCAGCGCGTCGAGCGCACGGGACGCCGTCGACTTCACGGTGCCCTTCGAGATGCCGGTGGCCTCGGCGATCTCCGCCTCGGACAGGTCGCCGTAGTAGCGCAGCACGAGCACCTCGCGCTGGCGCGGCGGCAGTTGCTGCAACGCCTTGACCACGGCCTGGTGCTCCGCGGTCAGCATCGCCAGCGACTCGGCCGAACGTGCGTTCGCCACGTGCGGCGGCGTGTAGTCGCGGGCCGTCTTGCGGCGGCGCAGCACGCTGCGGGAGCCGTTGACCACGGCCGTGCGGAGGTAGCCGACGGCCGCCTGCGAGTCGCGCAGGCCCTTCCAGTTGCGGTGCAGGCCGGTGAAGGCCTCCTGCACCACGTCCTCGGCCGTCGACGGCTCGTCGACGAGCAGCAGCGCGAGCCTCACCAGGCGCATGCGGTGCTGCTTGTACAGGTCTTCGAGCGTGAGGGGCCCTGTGGGAGGTCCTGCGACGCCGTCCTTGATTCGCAGGTTGGTCAGGGTGTCCTGCACGGTGCGCGGAGTTTCTTCGCCAACCACAAGGTAGGACGGTACCGGTCAGCTTCACTACGGTGGTGGCATGGCCCGCTTTGCAGTCGAATTGGTGTTCGGTCCCGATCGTGAGAAGCGCCTCGCGGTGCGCCCCGAACACCGCGAGTACATCGCCTCGCTCGTCGAGAAAGGCGTGATCCTCGCCTCCGGTCCGTACGCGGACGACCTCGGCGCGTTGATCATCTACGAGGCGGCGGACGAAGCCTCTCTCAAGGAGATCATCGCCGCCGACCCGTACACGCCCGCGGGTGTCGCCGAGTGGTCCATTCGCGAGTGGACCCCGCTGATGGGCCCGTGGATCACCGGCTAGCGGCCTGGCCGCCCGGCCCGACCAGCCCCGAGGTGTCGCTCGCGGCCATCTGACGGTCCGCGTCGGCCACCTCCTCGACCGCCTGGCGGTCCACGACCATCGGCGTGAACGCGCGGAAGTACTTCAGAGCGCCGACCCAGCCGGGGACGTGGACCGCCTTCGACCGCTTCTCGATGCCCCGGACCACGGCCTTGCCGACGTTGCGGACGGGGTACTTCTTGCTCGCCAGTCCCGGCATGCCCTGGCGCAGCTTGCCGAACACCGGGTGCTCGTCGGCGCTGTTGACCATGTCCGTGGAGATCCACGAGAAGTACGCGGTGCCGACGCCGACGCCCAGGTGCCTGACCTCGGCGCGCAGGCTGTCCGCGAACGCCTCGCAGCCCGCCTTCGCCGCCGAGTAGGCCGCGTTGCCGGGGATGTGGACGATCGCCGCGAGCGACGACACGACCAGGCAGTAGCCACGGCTCTTGATCAGGTGCGGCAGCGCCGTGCGGACCGTGCGCCACACACCGAGCAGGTTGACCTCGATGACGCGTTCGAACGCCTTGGGGTCCATCGAGCGGATGAACCCGGTGGCCGCGATGCCCGCGTTCGCCACCACGACGTCGATGCCGCCGAAGTGGGCCGCGACCTCGTTCATCACGCGGTCGAGCACGTCCCAGTCCGTGACATCGGCTTCCCAGGCCCTGCCGCCGGTCTCCCGCGCGACCTCTTCGAGCTGGGCCTTCTCAAGCCCGACGAGTGCGAGACGAGCCCCGCGCGCGGCCAGCTGCCTCGCCACCTCGGCGCCGATGCCCCTGGCCGCGCCGGTGATCACTACCACCTTGCCCGTGACGTCCATGCCCGTCACGGTAACGCAACCTACTCCCGGTAAGCTACTGGCAAGTTAAATTGCGCTCAGGCGGTCCACCTCGGCCTGGGTCAGTTCGAGCGTGAGCACCGGGACGAGGTCGCTGAGCTGCTCCAACGTGCGGGCGGACGCGATCGGCGCGGCCACCGTCGGCTGCTGGGCGAGCCACGCCAGGGCGACCGCCGCGACCGTCGTTCCGTGCGTCTCGGCCAGTTCGTCGAGCACTTCGAGGACCTGCAGGCCGTGCTCGTCGAGGAACTTCGAGGCCGCGCCGGCCCGTGCGCTCTCGACCTCGACGCCCGGCCGGTACTTGCCGCTCAGGAAGCCCTTGGCGAGCGACGAGTAGGTCAGCGTGGCGAGGCCGTGCTCCGCCACGGTGTCCTGCAGGTCACCCTCGAACTTGTCGCGGCTGACCAGGCTGTACTCGGGCTGCAGCGCCACGAACTTCGCGAAGCCCTCGCGTTCCTGGATCTCCAGCGCCTTCGCCAGCCGTGCGGCGGAGAAGTTCGACGCGGCGACGTACCGGACCTTGCCGTCGCGGACGAGCTGGTCGTAGGCGGCGAGCGTCTCCTCGAGCGGCGTGGTCGGGTCGTCGAGGTGGTTGTAGTAGAGGTCGATGTGGTCGACGCCGAGGCGCTTCAACGAGCGTTCGGCGGCGGTCAGCACGGTGTCGCGCTTCTGGTTGTTGAAGCCGGCGAGCATGCCGACCTTCGAGGCCACCACGATCCGGTCGCGGTCGGAGCGCCGCGCGAGCCACCTGCCGATGATCGTCTCGGACTCGCCGCCGGAGTTGCCCTCGCCCCAGGCCGAGTACACGTCGGCGGTGTCGACGAAGTTGCCGCCCGCCTCGACGTAGGCGTCGAGCACGGCGAACGACTGGGCCTCGTCGGCGGTCCAGCCGAACACGTTGCCACCCAAACAGAGGCGGGCCACGTCCAGGTCTGTGGTGCTCAAGATCGGCATACTGCGAAAGGTAGTCCGCCGCGACGATTGGGGTTCGCATGCTGGGAACGTTCGGTGTCTGGGGCTCGCATCAGGAGTGGGCGGGGAGGATCGGCGAGGTCGAGGCGCTCGGCTTCGGCACGTTCTGGATCGGTGGCTCACCGGAGCTCTCCGCGGTCGAGCAGGCGCTGGACTCCACGACCTCGATCACGATCGCGACCGGCATCGTCAACGTGTGGCAGTCGGAGCCGGAGGCGGTCGCCGCGGAGTTCCGGCGCCTCGCCAGCGACAGGTTCCTGCTCGGCGTCGGCGTGGGCCACCGGCAGCTCGACCAGGCCTACGAGAAGCCATACGACAAGCTCGTGTCCTACCTGGACCGGCTCGACGTGCCGGCCGACCGCCTGGTCCTCGCCGCGCTCGGGCCGAAGGTGCTCGCGCTCGCCGCCGACCGGACCGCCGGCGCCCACCCGTACCTGGTGCCGGTCGAGCACACGGCCGAAGCCCGCAAGGCGCTCGGCGACAAGCTCCTCGCACCCGAGGTGACCGTCGTCGTCGAAGAGGATCCAGAAGTCGCGCGGGCCATCGCACGCGAGAAGCTGGCGTTCTACTTCACGCTGACCAACTACACGAACAACTGGCAGCGGTACGGGTTCACCGACGAGGACATCAAGGGCTCGGACCGGTTGATCGACGCCCTGGTCGCCCACGGCAGCCCGGACCAGGTGGCGGCGAAGCTGCGGGCGCACGTGGACGCGGGAGCCGACCACGTGGCCGTCCAGTCGCTGAACGGCCACTACACGGAACTGGCCTCGGCCCTCGGGCTCAGGCGCTGATCTCGACGCCCTTCCAGAACGCCACGTGGCCCTTGATCTGCTTCGCCGCGTCCTTGGGCTCGGCGTAGTACCAGGCCGCGTTGGTGTTCTCGGCGCCGTCCACCTGCAACGAGTAGTAGTTCGCGTCGCCCTTCCACGGGCAGTGCGTGGTGTAGTCGGTCGGCTTCAGCACGGCCGAATCGACGGACTCGAGCGGGAAGTAGTGGTTGCCTTCGACGACGACCGTGTCGTCGCTCGAAGCGATGATCTTGCCGTTCCACTGAGCGGTTGCCATGTCCTCCACTATCCCCCTACCGGCGGGTAGTGCAGACCGGCTGGTCAACTGGTACTTGATCGATCCCTCTGTGAGGACGGCCACTGGCGCGGGCCCCTGACCCCGCCTCGTAGGATGCGGGCTGACACCCGTTCAGGGCGCCTGAGGAGGACCACCGATGCCCATCGCAACTCCCGAGGTCTACGCGGAGATGCTGGACCGGGCCAAGGCGAACGAGTTCGCCTACCCCGCCATCAACGTCACGTCGTCGGAGACGCTCAACGCGGCTCTGCGCGGCTTCGCCGAGGCTGAGAGCGACGGCATCATCCAGGTCTCGACCGGTGGAGCCGAGTTCGCCTCGGGCACCAAGGTCAAGGACATGGTGACCGGTGCCGTCGCGCTCGCCGAGTACGCGCACGTCGTCGCCGCCAAGTACCCGGTGAACATCGCGCTGCACACCGACCACTGCCCGAAGGACAAGCTCGACGGGTACGTGCGTCCGCTGATCGCCATCAGCCAGGAGCGGGTGGACAAGGGCGGCAACCCGCTCTTCCAGTCGCACATGTGGGACGGCTCGGCCGTCGCGCTGGACGAGAACCTCCTGATCGCCTCGGAGCTCCTCGACCTCTCGGCCAAGGCGAAGCTCGTCCTCGAGATCGAGGTCGGCGTCGTCGGTGGCGAGGAGGACGGCGTCGACAACGAGATCAACGACAAGCTCTACACGACGCCCGAGGACTACCTGAAGACCGTCGAGGCCCTCGGCGCCGGCGAGAAGGGTCGCTACCTGCTCGCCGCGACCTTCGGCAACGTGCACGGCGTCTACAAGCCGGGCAACGTGAAGCTGCGCCCGGAGATCCTCAAGCAGGGTCAGGACGTCGTCGCGGAGAAGCTCGGCCTCGCGGCCGGCTCGAAGCCGTTCGACCTGGTCTTCCACGGCGGCTCCGGCTCGCTGCTCGAGGAGATCCACGAGGCCGTGTCGTACGGCGTCATCAAGATGAACATCGACACGGACACGCAGTACGCGTTCACCCGTCCGATCGCCGCGCACATGTTCGCGAACTACGACGGTGTGCTGAAGATCGACGGCGAGGTCGGCAACAAGAAGGCGTACGACCCGCGCAGCTACCTCAAGGCCGCCGAGACGGCCATGGGCGCGCGCATCGCGCAGGCGTGCGAGCACCTCAAGTCGTCGGGCCGCATGATCGCGGGCTGACACCTGGCGTGAAGAGGGCCCCGGCTGTGCGCCGGGGCCCTTTTGCTTTCAGCGGAACGACTCGACGTGGCGCGCGGTCCAGTCGGCGAACGTGCGCGGGGCGCGGCCGAGGACCTTCTCGACGTCCGGGCTCACCGCCACCTCGTCCGGGGTGGGCGAGCCCAGGATGTCCAGGGTGTCGTCGGCGAGCTCACCCGGCATCAGCTGTTCCAGGCCCGCTCTGGCCTCGGCGCGGGTGAGCTCGTGGAACCGCACGGGTTCGCCCAGGGCGGCCGCGATGGTCTCCGCCTGCTGCCTCGGCGTGATCACCTCCGGGCCGGTGAGTTCCAGGACGCCGTTCCTGTCGCTCAGCAGGGCGACGGCCGCGACCTCGGCGATGTCCGCCGGGTCGATGATCGGCAGGGCGGTGTCCCCGAACGGCGCCGCGACGGTCCGCTGTGCGCGCACGGCCTCGGCCCACCACAGCGCGTTGGACGCGAACCCGCCCGGCCGCAGGACCGCCCAGTCGAGGCCGGACCCGCGCACCACGTCCTCCAGCCCGCGCAGTTCGATCCGCGTCGTGCCGAACGGCCTGGTCCGCACGCCCAGCGACGACAGCAGCACCACCCGGCGCACACCCTGCGCGGCGGCCCGTTCGACCAGGTCGGCGGGGCTGGCGCCGACCGCGTGCAGGTCGCCGGACAGCAGCAGGAACAACGCCTTCGCGCCGGCCAGCGGAAGGCTGTCGGGCCGGGCGAGGTCGGCCTGGACGTGCCGCACGCCGTCCGGTACCTCGGCGACGTGCCGCGACACGGCCACCACCTGCTCGCCCGCCTCGGCCAGGGCCTTCGTGAGTGGGCGTCCGATGTTCCCGGTCGCCCCGGTCACCACGATCATCTTCTGGCTCCTTCGTCGTCGTTTCGGGCACGACGCTAGGAATCAGGCTTACTTTTCGTAAGGACGTACCTCGACGTAAGCTCCGGACGTGGAGGTCGGAAAACAGTTCACGCGGTCCGGTGCGACAGAGCGGTATGAGGTGTTTCACACCACCTGTCCCGCGCGCGAGATGGTCGACCACGTCACCAGCCGGTGGGGGATCTGGGTGCTGATCTCCCTGCAGACCAACGACCTCAGATTCTTCGAGCTGCGCGAGAGCATCCGGGGCATCAGCGAGAAGATGCTCTCCCAGACGTTGCGCGGGCTCGTCGACGACGGCCTGATCTGGCGCGAGGTGGCACCGACGACCCCGCCCCAGGTCACCTACGGGTTGACCGAGTTCGGGCGGGACGTCGGCGAGCCGCTGGCCGACCTGTTCGGCCGGATCACCAGCAGGCTGTCAGCCCAGCTCGAGGCGTGACGCGATCAGCTGCCGGGTCTGCGGCCGGTGGATCACCATGTCCCCGGCCGTCCACAACACCGCCAGCAGCACGGCCGTGACCGCCGCCGACGAGAACGAGATCGGCGGCCCCCACAGGTACTCCTGCTGGAACCAGATGCCGACGTACCCGACCGTCGTGACGGCCGCGGACCCCAGCACGGCAGCGGCCGGCGTGGGCATCTCGATGGCGTGTGCAGCGTCGATCGCGAGCCCGACCAGGACCAGGAACAACGGCACCGCGGACTTCGGGAAGTCGATCCCGGCGAGCATCGGCCAGATCAGGCACCGGTAGGCGACGTACCCGGCCGCGACGGCGGTGGCCGCCCAGCGCCTGTCGATCGTGCGCCTGGCGATGACCAGCACGATCGCTGCCGCCACGAGTCCCCAGACCGGGTAGACCCAGTCCGCGATGGGCAGCGCGAAGTGCACGACGGCTTCCCTGCCGACCGGCACGCCCAGTTGGTCCGCGGCGAACTGCAACAGGATCGGCTCGGCCTCGGCCCTACCGCTGTCGTAGGCCTGCAACGCGCGCACGCCGTACTCCTGGTGCTGGTTGGGGAACCAGACGTTCTCCAGGAAGAAGAACCACAGAGCGGCGAGCCCGAACGTCCGGTACCTGCCCTCGGGGTAGTGCTTCATCCACCCGCGGATCGCGCCGGCCAGCATCACCGCCGTACCCAGGTACAACAGCGCGTGCGAGCCGCTCCAGCTCGTGATGTCGAGCCCGTTGACGCGGTGGTTGATGATGTCGATCGGCAGGGCGATCAGGAAGATCCCGCTTCCGACCTGCATCAACCGGATGGTCAGCTTGTCACCGCCATAACCGGTGAACGTGTGGAACAACGTCAGCCCGACCACGATGACCGTGCCGACCGTGTTGATCAGATGCGGCGGCGCCAGGTCGTCCCGGAGCCACTTGAAGTGCCACGAGACGTCCCACGACGAGCCGATGAGTTTCAGCAGGAGACCGACGAGCCACAGCTGGTAGAGCTGCTTCGTGAGCTTGGCCGGAGTCTCCCTGCCCGGTGTGCCCCGCTCCCAGTACTGGTCCCTGAACTGCCGTGCCCCCTGAATCATCCGAACATCATGAGCGCGGGTCCGGGGTCCAGGAAGGCTGATTGCCCCTGGTTTTACCCTGATGTTTCCAATTCGTGTGCACGATGGAGTGAACGACGTTGAAGTTGATCGGGTGGTCAGGGCAAGGTGCACGGCCATGAGCTCCGAGACCGACAGCTACAAGGCGACCACCAAGCAGCGGATCATCGCCGGGGTGCTCGTCACCGTGCTGATGCTGGCCGTGGTGGCCGCGGTGCTGCGGATGTTCCTCTAGTCGCACGTCTGGTCCCGGTCCCAGGATGAGGACGTTCGGCTGGCTCGGGTTCGTCCATGCGGCACGATGGGTGCCATGGTTGAGAATCTCCTCGGGCCCGAGCCGACCCGTCTTCCCGAACGTCCTGAGGCTCAGGCCGCCGCTGACGGTGGCACTGATCCCGCGAAGATCGTCCGGGCTTATCCGGACTTCTCCGAGGCCTGGGCGTTGCTGGCTGAACGGGCGTTGGCTGGTGGGGACCCTGTTGCTGCTTACGCGTATGCCCGTACCGGGTACCACCGCGGGCTTGACCAGTTGCGTCGGTCCGGGTGGAAGGGGTTTGGGCCTGTTCCTTGGGATCACCGGCCCAATCAGGGGTTTTTGAGGGCTTTGGGGGCTTTGGCGTTGGCTGCTCGGGAGATCGGGGAGGACGAGGAGTGGGATCGGTGTTCTCGGTTCCTCGCTGATTCCGACCCCAAGGCGCCGGCTGCGCTTGGGCTGGTCTGAGTTTGTCGCGTTGTCCGGTGGTTGGGTTGCGTTCCGCTGACCTTGCGGTCCGCTGACCTTGCGGTCCGCGACCTTGCGGGTGGTCACCTTGCGGGCGGCGACCTTGCGTTGCGTGCTTCCCCTGGGGGCGCTGCCCCCAGACCCCCGGCAATCTGATCAGGGGGCCCGCGCCGTGGGTGGGTAGATGGCACGCCTGTTGCGTTGGGCGGCTGCCTGTTGCGTAGCTGTGTGCGTTGGCGGTGGGGTCCCATCACGAGCCGAGCCAAGAGCGGGCCACACCTGAGAAGGGGTGTCAAGCGGACGAAAAGCGTGTCCGCTTGACACCCCTTCTCAGGTGCAGCAAGAGCTATGGCGCGACTCGTGATGGGACCCCACCGCCTGGACCGCCTGCTAAGGACGGCTCGCCTTCGGCTTCGCGTGCGATCGGAAGTTCTGCCTGTCCGCGTCACTTGCCCCATTTCCCACCCCGCCTCGCTCGCCGCTGGGATGTGAGGTTGCTTGCCCCTGGGGCTGGAAATGCCTGGTCGCGGGTTGTGGCTGGTGGCCGTTGGTTCGAGACTGGCTGGCGGTAATGGCGTACGGCGGGCGAGCGGGGTGTGTGTGGGCGCGGTTCGGGAAGCTGTCGGGCGGGGGCTCGGCCGGTGGCGCGGGGCCGCGTTGCCGATCGTCCAATGTGCTCTGTCCGCTGGGCTTGCCTGGGTTGTGGCTACCGTCCTCATTGGGCATCCGCACCCGTTTTTTGCGCCTATTGCTGCTGTTGTGTGCCTTGGGGTTTCGTTGGGGCAGCGGCTTCGGCGGGTTGGTGAGCTCGTCGTCGGTGTGTCTGTCGGTGTCGGTGTCGGGGACGCGCTGATCAGTTGGATCGGCAGTGGGCCGTGGCAGATCGCGTTGGTCGTGGCGTTGGCCATGTCCGCTGCTGTGTTGCTCGACGGTGGGTCTGTCATCGCCTTGCAGGCTGGGAGCAGCGCGGTGCTGGTGGCGACCCTGTTGCCGCCCAGTGCCGGTGGTGGGTTCGACCGGATGATCGACGCGTTGACCGGTGGGCTGATGGGGCTTGCTGTGGCCGCGCTCATTCCGGCCAATCCCGTGACGGTGGCTCAGCGGCAGTTGAAGGCGTTGACGAACACGCTCAGCGGAGCGCTGAGGGAGCTCGCCGAGGCGTTGGATCAGAAGGATTCGGTCAAGGCTGCTGGGGTGCTGGCCGAGCTCCGGAACAGCCAGACGACGATCGACGACTACAAGTCGGCGTTGCAGACCGGGAGTGAGATCGCGAAGATCGCGCCCATTCGGTGGCGGTCCAAGGACGAGCTCAAGCGGTATCAGGCTGCCGCTGGGCCGGTGGACTACGCGATTCGGAACACTCGTGTGCTGGCTCGGCGGACCATGGCGGCGTTGAAGGCCGGTGAGCGGATTCCGGACGGGGTGCCGGACGTGCTCAAGGATTACGCGGACGCCGTGGACTGCCTCAAGGGTGAGTTGGAGAAGGGGCGGGAGCCCAAGGCGACGCGTGAGGCCGTGCGGGACGCCGCGCGGGTGCTCACCGCGCGGCGTCTCGGCGGCGACGGGTTCTCGTCCAAGGTCGTGCTGGCGCAGATCCGGAGTGTCGCGGTGGACCTGTTGCAGGCGACCGGACTCAACCGCGGTGAGGCGATGGAGGCGTTGCCTCCGCTCAGCCCTCCGGCCGGTGCAGAAGTCCGTGCAGAAGAGAGTGCACCTGTTCGTGATCGCGAGGATCGGCCAGGACGCACGAACCGCCCGTGATCGCATACCACTCGTCCGCGCCCTCGTAGCGAACCTTCGCACTGAGCTTGCCGTCCTCGGCGAGCTCGGTGGACAGTTCCAGGTCTCCCGTCACGACGCCGACCTCGTCGGTCATCACGCCGCCGGGGCCCGCCACGAAGAGCGAGGAGAGTGGCGTCATCAGCACCTTCCGAGCATGCCCGTCAGTTCCGTCTTCTCCGCCGAGTTCACGCTGAGGCTCCAGCGGTACTTGGTGTGCACCCACATCTTCGCGTAGGTGCACCAGTACGTCGTCAGTGGCGGTTTCCACGTCGCCGGGGTCTGGTCGCCCTTGGACTGGTTCACGTTGTCCGTCACCGCTATCAGCTGCGGGCCCGACATGTCGTTGGCGAACGACTGGCGTTGTGCGGTCGTCCACGACGACGCTCCTGACCTCCAGGCCGCCGCCAGAGGCACGATGTGGTCGATGTCCACGTCGGAAGCCGCGGACCACGTCGCGCCGTCGTAGGGCGAGAACCACCTGCCCGACGTGGCGGCGCAACTGGAGTCGGTCACCACGTTGGTGCCGTCCCGCTTCAGCACGGCCTCACGAGTGTTGCAGGTACCGGACTGGGTCACCCAGTGAGGGAACTTGTCGCGCGAATAGCCCGTCATCGAACCGTCGGCGCGAACGGTGAGTCCGGCCAATTCGGTGCGAGCGGTGGCTGCGGAGGGGATGTTCGGCGGTGTCGCGAGTGCAGGGGAAACAAAACCAAAGGTGAGAGCCGCTGTGGCAACTAAAACACCAATGGTTCGGTTAACTTTTGACATCGTCCCGACCTTCCTTGTTGGGAAGTGATCGGGACATACCCTCAGTCACATTATGAAATTGCGCAATGCCTTCGAGTGACCCTCAAGTGAATGACAGGCGGACGACTAGACGCCTCGGACGAGCCTCAGGTCCTCGGTGTGGCGGTACCAGGTCCACTTGTCCATCGGGCGCGGGTGCTTGTGGCCGTCCAGGACCACCGTCGTGGGGAGGCAGCCGAGCTGGAACGCCCGCGGCCGGCTCACCCGGACCTTGGACCCGAGGAGGCGCTTGTTGACGATCCGGATCTGCAGGCCGAGGCCGCCGTCCGGGTCCGGCGTGCACTCGATCCGCGACGCCTGGCCGCGCAGCACGTTGTCCGCGTCGCTGTACCCGACGCCCCGGACGGGGGCCAACACGCCGAGACCCACCAACACACCTCCGACGTCGTCGCGGACGAGTGGAACGGGATCTACGTCACCGTTCAGAGCTACGTCGAGGGCACGTGCCGGGTCGGTCGAAAGCCCCCAAAGGGCAGCAACGGACGAATCGGCGGCGGGTACGTAACCCAGTGCCACCGAACCGAGCTTCTCCTTGCGCAGCAACCGCAACGCCACCGCGGCGAGGTCGGCGTCGGTACCCACCACGACCAGCCGATCGGCGTCCAGATGGCGGTCCACGTCGTCCTTGCCGGGGCGTGCTGGAACGGCCACCACGTCGTCACGTTGAGCGATCATTGGCAACTGCGTGTTTCCGCAGGCCAACACGATTCCGCGCACGGTCATCTCCTGGTCTACCCTCACTTACCGGCATTCGCTCGAACCAGTCCAAGTGCTTGGAGTTTCACATGCCGGCCGTCGTGCTGATCGGTGCCCAGTGGGGCGATGAGGGCAAGGGCAAGGCCACCGACATCCTCGGTGAGCGTGTCCAGTGGATCGTTCGCTACCAGGGCGGCAACAACGCGGGTCACACCGTCGTCCTCCCGGACGGTCAGAAGTTCGCCCTCCACCTCATCCCCTCCGGCATCCTCACGCCCGGCGTGAAGAACGTGATCGGCAACGGTGTCGTGGTCGACCCCGGCGTGCTGCTCAAGGAGCTCGCGGGCCTGGAGGAGAAGGGCGTCGACACCAGTGGTCTGCTGATCTCGTCGGACGCGCACTTGATCATGCCGTACCACGTGGCCATCGACAAGGTGACCGAGCGCTACCTGGGCAAGGCCAAGATCGGGACGACCGGGCGCGGCATCGGCCCGGCCTACCAGGACAAGCTGGCCCGCGTCGGCGTCCGCGTGCAGGACCTGCTGGACGAGAAGATCCTCCGGCAGAAGGTCGAGGCCGCCCTGGACTTCAAGAACCAGGTGCTGGTCAAGGTCTACAACCGCAAGGCGCTCGACGCCGACCAGGTCGTCGACCAGGTGCTCGAGCACGGTCAGCACTTCGTGCACCGCATCGCCGACACCCGCCTGCTGCTCAACCAGGCGCTCGACCGCGACGAGATCGTCGTGCTCGAGGGCTCGCAGGGCACCCTGCTCGACGTCGACCACGGCACCTACCCGTTCGTCACGTCGTCGAACCCGACGTCGGGTGGCGCGACGGTCGGCTCGGGTGTCGGCCCGACCCGCATCAGCACCGTGATCGGCATCCTGAAGGCGTACACGACCCGCGTCGGCTCCGGTCCGTTCCCGACCGAGCTCAACGACGACCAGGGTGAGTACCTGCGCAAGCAGGGTGGCGAGTTCGGTGTCACCACCGGCCGCTCGCGCCGCACCGGCTGGTTCGACGCCGTGATCGCCCGCTACGCCTCGCGCGTCAACGGCATCACCGACTACTTCCTCACCAAGCTCGACGTGCTGTCGGGCCTGGAGCGGGTCCCGGTCTGCGTCGCGTACGAAGTGGACGGTCGCCGCGTCGACGAGATGCCGATGACCCAGACCGACGTGCACCACGCCGTCCCGGTCTACGAGGAGCTGCCGGGCTGGTTCGAGGACATCTCGCACTGCCGTTCGTTCGACGAGCTCCCGGCGAACGCCAAGGCGTACGTCGAGTACCTGGAGAGCATCATCGGCGCCCGCGTCTCGGCGATCGGTGTCGGTCCCGGCCGCGACCAGACGATCGTGCGCCACGACGTGCTCAGCTGACAGCCCGCTGCCGGGCCTCGGCCAGCGCGGTCTGCGTGACCTCCAGCTGGTCGAGGCCCTTCAGGAACTCGCTCGTCATCGACCCGTCGTCGGGGCCCTCGTCCCGGAAGACGGTGAGGCACGACCGCGTGCCGTTCTCCAGCGCCCGCAACCCGTCCGCCCACATCGCGGCGATCTTCGGGTCCGGGGGCGCGGGGAACGGCTCGCGCAGCACCGGCCCGAGCGCCTCGCACCCGGCCGCGATCGCCGCCGGGTCCGCGGCCCGCACGCCGGTGAACACCTGCTCGCTCGCCCGCACGACGGTCGTCACCCGGTCCCAGCCGCCGCCGTCGAGCCAGCTGCCCACCGCCGAGTCGACGTCGGTCGTGCCCGGTGCCGGCCACGACCACCACAGGCCCACCGCGACTCCCAGGACCACGATTCCGGCCGTCCAGGACGCCGCTGAGCGCGCGTAGCGCACCAGTGCGGCGGTACCGGCCAGCGCGAGCAGTTGCCAGCCGACGGTGGCGTACAGCGTGAGGACGTAGGGCGTCAGCACCACGACGACGAACGCGCGCCAGAGCGCCCTGGTGGCGGCGGTGATCGCGACACCGGTGCGGAGTCCGTCCAGCACGACGGCGCGGAACGACTCGGGTTCCATGCGCCGCAACGCCATCACGCCGACGTCGAGTGCCAGGTACCTGCGCCGGTGCGTGCCGAACGCGACGGTGCCCGCGCTGACCTTCGCCCGGTCGAGCAGGAACACCGGCGGCTTGCGGACACCGGCCACCAGTTCGGCGAGCGGCTCGACCAGTTCGCCGGGAACGGGAGCCAGGTTCCGCCGGTAGCGCGTCCACATCGGATGCAGGGCGTAGAACAGCAACGCCACCGTGACGAGCAGGGTCAGTCCGCCCGCGAGCCACGGCCACCGATCACCGAGGAACGCGTCCATGCACGTCCGGTAACCGTCCCTTTTGGACTCATTGGCCGCCGCGGGGTAGAACCCCGACCGGACCTGGCAACGGGCGTCGTCGAGCGGGGTCGCCGTCGTCCACGCGGAGGCGTACTGACCGAAGATCTGCACGGTGGTCGCCGAAGTCAGCAATGTCAGCGATGCGAGCCGCAGTGCGGTGCCCCGAGGCACCCCCGGTCTGTCGCCTTCCGGATCCATGGCGTGAATCGTGATCGCTGGGACTCCGGCTGTCACTCAGCCGTTGGCAGGAAATATGTCCGTGCGGGGAACATCTCGATGTACGACGCGTTTTCACGATTTGGGCGTCGTTGACTCATCCCGTGGGCTCGCCTGTACTTCCGCCCATGACCTTGTCCATAGCAGGAGTGGCCTCGCGGCCGAAAACCGCGGCGCCCGTGCAAGCGCGGAAGTTCACGCTGCCGCTGCGGTGGATCAGCCCTGTCGCGCTGGTCCTGCTGTGGCAACTGGCCAGCTCAACGGGCGTGCTGTCGCCCGACAAACTCGCTTCCCCGCTCACCGTGGCGCAGTCCGCCGGTGAGCTGATCGCCGACGGCCAATTGGGCGAGGCGTTCGCGGTGTCCATCACCCGCGTGTTCTTCGGATTCCTGATCGGCGGCTTCGCCGGTGTTGTTCTGGGGCTCGCCTCCGGCCTTTCCCGGTGGGGCGAGACATTGCTGGATCCGCCCGTCCAGATGTTGCGGACGCTGCCGCACCTCGGCCTGATCCCGTTGTTCATCCTGTGGTTCGGCATCGGCGAGGAACCCAAACTCGCGCTGGTCGCGGCCGGGGTGGCGTTCCCGCTCTACCTCAACCTGCACGCCGGAATCCGGCAGACCGATCCCGGCCTGGTCGAGGCCGCGCGGGTGCTCGGGTACAGCCGGATCGAACGGATCGTGCACGTCGTGCTGCCGTCCGCCGTGCCGCAAACCCTGGTGGGACTGCGGATCGCGTTCGGCACCGCCTGGCTGTCGCTGATCGTCGCCGAGCAGATCAACGCCGACGCCGGTCTCGGCTTCCTGATCAACAACGCCCGGGAGTTCCTCCGCACCGACGTCGTGGTCGTCGGCCTCGTGGTCTACGCGCTGCTCGGCCTGACGACGGACGCCCTGGTGCGGTTGCTGGAAAGGAGGATCCTGCGATGGCAAAAGCGGTGAGCGTGCGCGGCCTGACCAAGGCATTCGGTGCACGGACGGTGCTCGACGGCATCGACCTCGAAGTCGAGCCCGGCGAGTTCGTGGCGCTGCTCGGGCGCAGTGGCTGCGGGAAGTCGACGTTGCTGCGGATCCTCGCGGGCCTGGACCGGGAAGTCGAGGGCGCCGCCGACGTCCCCGGGACGGTGTCGATCGCGTTCCAGCAGCCGCGTCTGCTGCCGTGGCGCAAGGTCTGGAAGAACATCTCACTGGGCCTGCACCGACCGGACGGCCGTGCGATCGCGTTGAAGGCGCTGGAGGAAGTGCGGCTGACCGATCACGCCGACGCGTGGCCGCTGACGTTGTCCGGCGGTGAGGCGCAACGGGTCTCGCTCGCACGGGCGTTGGTGCGCGAACCGGACGTGCTGCTGCTCGACGAACCGTTCGGCGCGCTCGACGCGTTGACCCGCCTGGCCATGCACCACCTGGTGGAAGACCTGTGGATCAGGCACAAGCCCGCCGTGCTGCTCGTGACGCACGACGTCGACGAGGCGTTGTTGCTGGCCGACCGCATCCTCGTGCTCGACGAGGGCCGGATCGTCGCCACCCACCACGTCGACCTGCCCCGCCCGCGCCGCCGGGCATCCGTTGTGGAGCAACGCACCCGCGTACTCGCTGATCTGGGAGTGGACGTTGAAGAAGCCGCCTAACAGAAGCCTGCTGGCCCTGCTCGCCGCGATCCTCTTCACCACCGGGTGCTCGACGGCCGCCTCCACCGACACCGCCGCCGGCGACGTCGTGCTCAAGGTCGGCGACCAGAAGGGCGGGGCGAAGGCACTGCTCACGGCCGCCGGTCTGCTCAACGACTTCCCGTACAAGCTCGAGTGGTCCACCTTCACCTCCGGCCCGCCGCTGCTCGAAGCCGCGTCCGCCGGAGCCATCGACATCGGGGGTGTGGGCAACACACCCCCGATCTTCGCGGCGGCCGCGAACGCCAAGATCGCCGCGATCGGCGCGTCCAAGGGCCAGGTCGAGGCCGACGCGATCCTCGTCCCGGAGAACTCGCCGCTGCAGAAGGTCACCGATCTCAAGGGCAAGAACATCGCGGTCGCCAAGGGCAGCTCGGCGCACGGGCAGGTGCTGCTCACGTTGCGCGCCAACGGGTTGTCGACCAAGGACGTGACGCTGAACTTCCTGCAGCCCTCCGACGCGTACGGCGCGTTCACGCAGGGCAAGGTCGACGCGTGGGCGGTCTGGGACCCCTACACCGCGCAGGCGCAGCAGGAGGCCAAGGCGCGCGTGCTGACCACGGGCGAGGGCAAGTCGAACGGGTACGGCTTCCAGGTCGCGGGCCGCAAGGCGTTGGACGACAAGGGGAAGAACCCGGCGCTCAAGGAGTACCTGATCCGCTACTACAAGGCCCAGAAGTGGGCCGACACGCACCGCGAGGAGTGGGCGAAGGCGTGGGCGGCGGAGACGGGTCTGAAGTACGAGGTCGCGCTGGCCGCGGTGAACCGCAACGGCGACCTGCCGGTGAAGATCGACGACACCCTGATCAAGTCCGAGCAGGAGCTCGCGGACGCGTTCACCGAGGAGAAGACGTTGCCGGGCAAGGTCGACTTCGGGAAGTTCGTCGACACGAGGTTCCAGGGAGATCTGGCATGAGCATCACGCTGCACTGGTTCCTGCCGACGTCCGGTGACGGTCGCACGGTCGTGGAGCACTTCCACGCCAACCGCGCGCCCGCGGCCGGAGCCCGTCGTGAGCCGGACATCGACTACCTGGCGCAGATCGCGCGCACAGCCGAGCAGGTCGGGTTCACCGGCGTGCTCACCCCGACCGGAACGTGGTGCGAGGACGCGTGGCTGACCACCTCCGCGTTGATCGCGCAGACCAAGACCCTGAAGTTCCTGGTGGCGTTCCGGCCGGGCGTGCTCTCGCCGACGCTGGCCGCGCAGATGGCCTCGACGTACCAGCGGATCTCGCGTGGCCGGTTGCTGCTCAACGTGGTGACCGGCGGCGATTCCGTTGAACAGCAACGGTTCGGCGACTGGCTCGACAAGGACCAGCGGTACGCGCGCACCGACGAGTTCCTCCAGGTCGTGCGCGGGATCTGGACGGGCAAGCCGTTCACGTTCCACGGCGCGCACTACCAGGTGCAGGACGCCACAGCGCTGGCCGTGCCGGACCCGCTGCCACCGATCTACTTCGGTGGCTCGTCCGACGCCGCTCTGCCGGTCGCCGCGGCTCGTGCGGACGTCTACCTGACCTGGGGCGAGCCACCTCAGGACGTGGCCGAGAAGATCGCGCGGGTGCGGGCGTTGACGGACCGGCCGATCCGGTTCGGCATCCGGCTGCACACGATCAGCCGGGACACGTCCGCGGAGGCGTGGGCGTCGGCCGCGAAGCTCCTCGACGCGCTGGACCCGGCCGCGGTGGCGAAGGCGCAGGAACAGCTGGGTGCGTCGGAGTCCGTTGGGCAGCAAAGGATGTTGGCGTTGCATGGCGGCGACCTGACCCGTGGCGTCCGGGGGCTGGAGATCTACCCGAACCTGTGGGCCGGCGTCGGACTCGTGCGTGGTGGCGCGGGAACGGCGTTGGTCGGGTCCCACGAGGAAGTCGCGGACCTCATCGAGGAGTACCACTCCATCGGGATCGAGGAGTTCGTGCTCTCCGGCTACCCGCACCTCGAAGAGGCGTACTGGTTCGGTGAGGGCGTGCGGCCCCTGCTCAAGCAGCGAGGTCTGCTCGACACGGACCGCACGCTCGCACTCGCTAGCGCTTGACCTTGGCCTCGACGGCCGTGTCGGGGTTGTCCGCGAACACGCCGTCGATGCCCTGCTTGAAGAACAGGTCGTACTCCTCGAAGGCCCGGCCGTACGCGGCCGGGTCGGCGGAGGACCGGAAGTCCGCGGGCAGGAACGAGTTCTCGTTGCGGAACGTCCAGGAGTGCACGATCAGACCGACCCGGTGGGCGTCCTTCACGACGGTCGTCGGCGCCTTGAGGAAGCTGGCCGCGTCGCGCGGGACGATCAGATCCTTGGTGAGGCCGACGCCGTCCGCGTACGAACGGACCTCGCGCAGCCCGGCCGGGGTGACCAGGTCGGCGTAGGTGCGCTTGTCACCGGCCGCGACGAAGTCGTACGGCGCGCCCGAACCGTTGACGAGCTGCACGATCGGCACGCGCAACGACCGGTTGAGCTCCTTGAGGTTCGCGACCTCGAACGACTGCACGTAGACCTTGGCGCTGCCCCGGTTGAGCCCGTTGCGGTTCAGGGTGTCGACGAGCTTCGGCTCCAGCGCGAGACCGATCGACTTGAAGTACGTCGGGTGCTTGGTCTCGGGGTAGATGCCGATCTCCCGGCGCAGCTCGCGGGACAGGCGCTTCGAGAGGTCGATGACCTCCTGGAACGTCGGCACCTCGAAGCGGCCGTCGTAGAGGGTGTTGCGCGGGCGGATCGCCGGGATGCGTTCCTTGGCGCGCAACGTCTTCAGCTCGGCGAGCGTGAAGTCCTCGGTGAACCAGCCGGTGACCGCGACGCCGTCGATCGTCTTGGTCTTCCTGCGGTCGGCGAACTGGGTCTTGTCGGCGACGTTCGTCGTGCCGCCGATCTCGTTCTCGTGCCGGGCGACCAGCTTGCCGTCCTTGGTCGGCACCAGGTCGGGCTCGATGAAGTCGGCACCCATGCGCGCGGCGAGCTCGTAGGCCGCGAGCGTGTGCTCGGGCCGGTACGCCGAAGCGCCGCGGTGCCCGATGACGATCGGACCCTTGTCGTCGTGTGCGGAGGCGGAGGGCAGGGACGCCACCACCGCACCCGCGAACACGAGGACTACAGCGGCAAGACCTCTCCGATGCATCGTTCGACCTCCCATTCCGTGTTGAGAGCGCACTCAAGCATCGCAACACGAAAAGCAGGTGAACGGTTACTCACGAGACAGTGCGGCTTCCTCCAGGTCCAGTTCGCGCAACACCCGGAACAGCACCTCGTCGTCGATCTCGCCCTTGTCCCTGGCCTTGACGAACTCGTCACGTTCGGCGCTCAGCATCACCCGGCGCAGCCTGCGGTACGCGGCCGCCGGGCTCTCCTCCTCCTGCCGCCCGAGCCGTTCCCACGCGGCGTTGCCCCGGTGCTCGGCGAGCGATCGCAGCTGGTCGCGGACGTGGTCGGGCACCTCGTCGGTCACCTCGTCGAGCCTCGTCACCGCGGCCTGCGCCGCCCGGTGCTGCACCTGCGCCTCGGCCAGCGCGTCCTCGCGGGCGTCGTCGCCCTCGAAGCCGATCTTGTTGATCAGCCACGGCAACGTCAGGCCCTGCAGCAGCAGCGTCGCGACCGTGACCACGAACGCGCAGAACAGGATGATGTCGCGTCCCGGCACGTTCTCGGGGACCGCGGCCGCCGCCGCCAGCGTCACCACACCCCGCATGCCGGCCCACGAGATCACCGTCACCTGCCCGAGGTGCGGCGGTCGTTCGCGCTCGCGCACGCGTTTCGACAGGTATCTCGGGATGTAGGTGGCCGGGTACATCCAGACGAACCGGGCGAGGATCGCGGCGAGCAGCACGGCACCGGCGCCGAGCAGCAGCGCGGCGTCCAGGTCGACGTCCCGGATGATCGTGGACACCTGCAGACCGATGAGCGCGAAGACGAACGCCTCCAGCAACGCGTCCAGCGCCTTCCAGACCGCGGCGTCCTGCAACCGGGTCGAGTACCCGCCGCGCGGCGAGTGGTGGCCGATGTAGAGCCCCGCGACGACGACCGCGAGCACACCGGAGACGTGCGCGACCTCCTCGGCGATCAGGTAGGCGCCGAACGGCACCAGCAGTCCCAGCGCGGTCTCCAGCACGCCCTCGCAGAGCCGCCTGCGCAGGAACCGGACCACCACGCCGACGACCAGGCCGACCGCGATACCGCCAGCGGTGACCAGCAGGAACAACCCGACACCCTCGACGGGGGCCATGGCCGCGCCCGCCGCGGCCGCCACCGCGACCTTGAACGCCGTCAGCGCCGTGGCGTCGTTGATCAGGCTCTCCCCGACCAGCAACGTCATCGCGCGCCGTTGCAGGCCGAGCTTCCGGCCGATCGCGACGGCGGCGACGGCGTCCGGCGGCGCCACGACCGCGCCCAGCACCAGCGCTGCGGCGAACGGCAGGTCCGGGAAGACCAGCTTCGCCACGACCCCGACCACCAGCGTCGTGAACAGCACCAGCCCGACCGCGAGCAGTCCGATGGGACGCAGGTTCGCACGGATGTTGAGGTACGAGCTGTCCAGCGCCGCGCTGTAGAGCAGCGGAGGCAGGACCACCAGCAGGATCAGGTGCGGGTCGAGCTCGAACTCCGGCACGCCCGGTATGAACGAGACGACCAGGCCGACGGCGACCAGCACCAGCGGCGCCGACCAGTTGAGCCGGCGGGCGACGGCGGTGACGACCAGCGCCCCGAGGAGAAGCAGCAGAAGTTCAGGCCCGTGCATGCCGCTCATTCTGCGTAATGATGGAAGCCATGACCTGTTCGCACGTGGCGGCTCTGCCTCGATCGGTGCAACCGGAGTCGACCGAGGACTGCGTCGACTGCCTCGCTCTGGGCGAGCGCAACTGGGCTCACCTGCGGATGTGCCTGTCCTGCGGGCACGTGGCGTGCTGCGACTCGAGCCCGCACAGGCACGCGACCGCGCACTTCGGTTCGTCCCAGCATCCGGTCATGCGCTCGTTCGAGCCGGGCGAGACCTGGCGCTGGTGCTATGTGGACAGTGCAATCGTCTGAGCAGGCGGTCCGAGTCTTTGCAGTTCCTTTGGATTGATCCTCTGGGGCTGTGATCGCCCCCACAGTACGGTCGGTCCGTGGCCAACCCGGACCTCGCCCGCATCGTCGCGGAGCACGACGAGGAGATGCCGTCGCGTTCGCTCTCACCCAGGTGGGAGCGGGCGCTGTGGATCGCCGGCCTGCTGATCGCCCTCCTGGTGCTCAAGCAGGTCTTCTTCCCGTTCGCCAAGGGAAGTCAGTACTACCTGATCATCTTCCTGGCGGTGACGCTGCCGCTGGTGTTCCTCGCCTACGGGCGCGGGCACACGCCGCCCTGGTGGGACTGGGTGCTGGCCGGTGCCGCGTTCGTGGTGGGCGCCTACCCGCTGTTCGGGGGCTTCGACGAGTTCCTGAACCGGCAGGGCCAGCTCTCGACGCTCGACGTGATCGCGGGCTCGGTCCTGCTGGTGCTGATCCTGGAGGCCTGCCGGCGCACGACCGGGTGGGTGCTTCCGGTGGTGTGCCTGGCGTTCATCGCCTACGCCTACTACGGCGGGTTCCTGCCGCCGTCGTGGTCGATCTCGCACTCCGGCGTCGACTTCCCGCAGATCATCAACGGTTTCTTCAACGACGCCAGCGGGTTCTACGGCACGCCTTTGGACGTGGCGGCGACCTACATCGTGCTGTTCACGATCTACGGTTCGGTGCTCAACGCTTCGGGTGCCGGCAAGTTCTTCGTGGACGTCAGCTTCGCCGCGTTCCGCAAGTCGCGGACGGCGCCTGGTCGTACGGCGGCGACCGCGGGCTTCCTGCTCGGCACGGTGTCCGGGTCCGGTACCGCGACGACCGTGTCGCTGGGTGCCGTGACGTGGCCGATGCTGCAGAAGGCCGGTTATCCCAAGGAGAACGCGGGCGGACTGCTCGCGGCGTCCGGCATCGGCGCGATCCTGTCGCCGCCCACGCTGGGCGCGGCGGCGTTCATCATCGCCGAGTACCTGCAGGTCTCGTACCTGTCGGTGCTGATCTGGGCGATCATCCCGACGCTGCTCTACTACCTGGGCATCGCGCTGGCCGTCGAAGCCGACGCGCGGCGGTTCGGGGCGCGGCCGGTCGACGTGGACGCGCCGCGGTTCTGGGACGTGCTGAAGCTCGGCTGGTACCACTTCCTGTCGCTCTTCATCATCATCGTGTTCCTGGCGCTGGACATCCCGGTCTACAAGGCCGTCGTGTACGCGACGGGTGTGGCCGCGCTGTTCGCGTTGATCAACCACCGGCGCGAGTGGTTCCGGCTGATCGCCGACGCGCTGTCCGTCGGCGTGCGCTCGGCGTTCCCGGTGATCGCGGTGTGTGCGGCGGCGGGCGTGGTCACGTCGACGATCACCAAGACCGGGCTGGGGCAAGCGCTTGCGGGGTCGTTGGTGGACCTCGCGTCCGTCATCAGTTCGGAACCCGTCGTGGTGCTGATGCTGACGGCGGTGCTCGCGGCCGTGGCGGTGTCGGTGCTCGGGCTCGCGGTGCCGGTGACGGCGTCGTTCATCATCTCGTGGGTCGTGATCGGCCCGGCGTTGATCACCCTGGGCGTCGAGCCGGCCGAGACCGCGATGTTCATCTTCTACTACGCGGTGCTGTCCGAGGTGACCCCGCCGACGGCCCTCGCGGCCGTCGCGGCGGCGGCGCTGACCGGCGGCGACGTGATGAAGACCATGTGGCAGACGTGGAAGTACACGCTGCCCGCGTTCCTCGTGCCGCTGGCGTTCGTGCTGACCGACGCCGGTTCGGCCCTGCTGCTGCGCGGGCCGTTGCTCGACTCGGTGTGGGCGTTCGGAGCGTCCGCGCTGGGAGTCGCCGCTCTCGCCGTGCTGACGGGCGGCTGGTTGTTCGGTCCCGCGCGCTGGCCGGAACGGATCCTGTGCGTGCCGGCCGCGTTGTTCCTGCTCTACCTGCAGCCGTTGACGATCGCCATCGGGGCAGGGTTCCTCGTGGTGGCCGTGGCGGTACACCTGGTGACCCGTAGGAGGGTTCGTGAAGCTGCATAAGTACGCGATCGGCGCGATCGCATTGGCGCTCGTGGTCTCCGGGTGTGGCGGCAAGCGCACACCCACGACGCCGGACGCCGGTGGTTCCCAGGCGTCCTGCGAGGCGTCCGACGGCCGGATCACGATCGCGACCGGCAACTCCGGTGGCGTGTACTTCGTGGTCGGCGGCGGCCTGGCGAAGCTGATCTCCGACAACTCGAAGCTGAAGGCGTCGTCCGCCGAGACCGGTGCGTCGGTGCAGAACATCCAGCAGCTCGTCGCCGGCACCTACGACATCGCGTTCTCGCTGGCCGACACCGCTGCGGACGCCGTCAACGGCACCGGGGCGTTCAACGGCAAGAAGGAGAAGATCGCGGCGCTGACGCGGATCTACCCGAACTACACGCAGGTGCTCGTCCGGGCGGACTCCGGGATCAACTCGATCGCGGACATGAAGGGCAAGCGGATCTCGACCGGTTCGCCCAAGTCCGGCACCGAGGTGATCGCGGGCCGCCTGCTGAAGTCGGCGGGGCTCAACATCGACTCGGACGTGCAGGCCCAGCGCCTCGACCTGACCAAGACCGCGGACGGCATGAAGGACGGCAGCATCGACGGCCTGATCTGGTCCGGCGGGTTGCCGACGCCGCAGATCACGGACATCACCACGTCGCTCAAGGACCGGGTGAAGTTCGTCGACATCACCCCGCTGCTGCCCGAGATGAAGAAGATCAGCCCGGTGTACGACACGGCGCCGATCCCGGCGGCGACCTACGGGGTGGCCGAGGTGTCCACGATCGTGGTGCCGAACCTGCTGCTCGTCCGTGAGGACTTCGCGGCCGGCAACGCCTGCGCCGTGACCAAGCTGATCTTCGACAAGAAGGCTGACCTGGAGAAGGTCCACCCGGCCGTGAAGGACATCGCGAAGGACAAGGCATCGGCCACCGACCCCGTTCCGCTCCACCCTGGAGCGAAGCAGGCACTGGGCTGAACTACTGTGAGGCCTCGTGCGCGTCCTGGTCATCGGGTCTGGAGCCCGTGAGCATGCCCTTGTCCTCGCGTTGTCGCGCGACCCGAAGCTGTCTGCCTTGGCGTGCGCGCCGGGCAACGCAGGCATAGCCGGGCACGCCGAGATCTACGGCGTGGACGTGTCCGACGCTCAGGCCGTCGCCGGCCTCGCGAAGGAGTGGAAGGCCGATCTCGTCGTCGTCGGCCCCGAACAACCTCTGGTGGTCGGGGCCGCTGACGCGGTCAGGGCCCTCGGCATCCCGTGCTTCGGCCCGTCCCGCGAGGCCGCGTGCATCGAGGGGTCCAAGGCGTTCGCCAAGGACGTCATGAACGCGGCGGGGGTGCCGACCGCGCACAGCGAGGTCGTGGACAACCCGGCCCGTCTGGACGCCGCTCTCGGGCGCTTCGGCCCGACGTGGGTGGTGAAGGACGACGGTCTCGCCGCGGGCAAGGGCGTCGTGGTGACGTCGGACCTGGCGGCCGCTCGTGCGCACGCCATGACGTTGCTCGACGGCGGCCACCCGGTGCTGCTGGAGTCGTTCCTGGACGGTCCGGAGGTGTCGCTGTTCTGCGTCACCGACGGCGTGTCCGTCGTGCCGCTCATCCCGGCGCAGGACTTCAAGCGCGTGGGCGACGGCGACGCGGGCCCCAACACCGGCGGCATGGGTGCCTACGCGCCGCTGCCGTGGGCGCCGGAGGGCCTGGTGTCCGAGATCGTGACGCGGTGCGTCCAGCCCGTGGTCGACGAGCTGCGCGCCCGTGAGACGCCGTTCGTCGGCCTGCTCTACGCGGGCCTGGCGCTGACGTCCAACGGCGTGCAGGTGATCGAGTTCAACTGCCGCTTCGGCGACCCGGAGACCCAGTCGGTCCTGGCGCTGCTGAAGTCGCCGATCTCGGCTCTGTTCCTGGCGGCTTCCACCGGGACGCTGTCGGAACTTCCGGCTCTGGAGTGGGAGAACGGCTACGCCGTGACGGTCGTGGTCGCGGCCGAGGGCTACCCGAACCGCCCGCGCACCGGCGACGTGATCACCGGTGCCGAGGCCGACGGCGTCCTGCACGCGGGCACGCGCCGCCGTGAGGACGGCGCCGTGGTCTCCACCGGAGGCCGCGTCCTGTCCGTGGTGGGCACCGGCAAGTCGCTGTCGAAGGCCCGCGACCGCGCCTACAAGCGCATCGCGGACATCCACCTCACCGGCTCGCACCACCGTTCCGACATCGCGGCCAAGGCCATCGACGGCAAGATCACCCTGCCGTGAGCCTGCTGGGGTGCGTGCTGGGCGGGGCCGTCGGCGACGGCCTGGGCGCGCCGATCGAGTTCTCGTCGATCGACACGATCCGCCACCAGCACGGCCCCGCGGGTGTCGTCGACCTGCCGTCGCTGGAGATCACCGACGACACCCAGATGGTGCTGTTCACGCTGGAAGGCCTCCTGCTGGCACGTCAGCACGGCGTGGACCCGCTGCTGACCGTGCGGGCCGCCTACGGGCGCTGGCTGCACACGCAGGGCGGCCCACTGGTTCTGAACGACGGCTGGCTGATGGCGGACCAGCGCCTGCACTCCCGGCGCGCGCCGGGCCACACGTGCATCACCGCGTTGAAGCACAACGAGAAGAACGACTCGAAGGGCTGCGGCGGCGTGATGCGCGCCGCCCCCGTGGCCGTCTGGTCGTCGGACGTGCGCGAAGTTTTTTCGTTGGCCGTCGGCACCGCCCAGATGACCCACCACCACCCGAGCGGCTACTTGTCCGCGGGCGCCCTGGCAGTGATCGTGCAGGCCTTGCTGGCCGGCGCGGACCTGGTCACGGCGGTGGGTGTGGCCCGCGCCGAACTGGTCCGCTGGGACGGCCACGAGGAGCAGACCTCGTTGCTGGACAAGGTGATGGGCCTGGGCCAGCTGACCCCGGAGGAGATCGCCTCCGAACTGGGCGGCGGCTGGGTGGGCGAAGAAGCCCTCGCCATCGGCCTGCACGCCGCACTGGTGGCGCCCGACTTCGCCTCGGCGCTCCGGGTAGCCGTGAACCACTCGGGTGACAGCGACTCGACGGGTTCGATCTGCGGCAACATCCTCGGCGCCCGCGACGGCGTCGCCGTGATCCCGTCGAACTGGCTGTCCGTGCTGGAACTACGAGACGTGATGGAACGCCTCGTCCTCAGCTGGTGACAGGAATCCACAACTCGGCAGTGGCCTGATCCCCGTCGATCTGCGTGCGCAACATCGACGGCCCCTCAACACTCTCGTAGCTGTTGGACGGGAACCACTGCGTGTACACGTCCCGCCACATGTACTGAATGGTCTCGGGATAGGGCCCAGTAGCCGTGAACACAGCCCACGTGTTCTTGGGAACCGGGAGGGTCTCCATGTCCTCCGGCGCCTCCTTGCTCGTCACCACCCCTTGGAAGTAGTCGAGCATGTCGCCCTCCTGATTCCCTTCCTGGTTGAAGGTGAGCGCCAGCATCCCGCCGGGCTCCCCGTCGCTGAGCGCCTTCATCCGGTCGAGCGTCGGCATCCCGATGCCCTTCACGAACTCGACGATCGCGGGGTTCATCCCCAGGTGCACCAACGGCACCCGCGTCCCCCTGCCGACAACCTGGAACGCGTCCTTCTCGACAACCCGGTACTCCATGCTCGTACTCCCCTCCACAACAAGTTTGAACGTGAGAATCTGCTGCGACTGCAACACTTTCTTGTCAGCACGAGCCTCCTGAGGCCCAATTTTGTGCATGGCCTTGAAGGCCCGCGCGAAGGCCTCGTTGGACCCGTAACCCCACTTGACGGCGATGTCGAGCAGCGAGCTCCGTCCACTGAGGACCTCGTTCGCCGCCTTGGTCAGCCGCCTGCGCCTGATGTACTCGCTCAGCGGGATGCCCGCCAGAGCGCTGAACATCCGGCGCAGGTGGTACTCGCTGGTGCCCGCGATGCGTGCGAGCACCTTGACGTCGACCTCTTGTTCGAGGTCTTCCTCGATGCGGGCCATGGCTTCGTTGAGTCGCTCTAGCACGTGGTCAACGCTATGGGGCTCTGCGCGTTCTCACCCGACTTGTTGTGCCCTGTCCGATCGCCTGCCGCGATCTGCTCAACGACAGCCGTGATGATCAATTTGGTACGCCGATTGTTCGACGTCGGCGATGGGTATTCAGTCGCGGACCGTGCACGTGTGCGCACTGTGCCAACAGGTACGACACTGAGCGTGATGTGGAACCGACGAAGGGTGGTCTTCGTCCAACTACAGGTCGCTCTTACGTGGGCGTTGGTAGCCTGCGAAGCGGGACCGGACCGTTACCAACCGTACGGGGGTATGACGTCGTGACACAGGAGAACGTGGGGGCGGACGCCGTTCTCGGTGCCGCTGCGGCGGTCGGTGGCGTGGTGGGCGGTGCGGCCAGCGCCTTGATGGCCGCGAACGCGGTCATGGACCGGGTCACCATGGGTCTGGCGAGCGGGGGCACCCAGAAGTTCCACGTCGAAAAGGGCACCGTCCTGCAGGCGGGCAAGGTCATCGAACAGCAGTGGCAGGCCTTGTCCAAGGTGTACGACGACACGATCGACAAGTTGCGCATCAAGTCGGTCGACGGTGTGGTCACGTCGGAGATCGTGAACGCCTGGAACGATCGTCTGGTTTACCACGACGACTCGTACGCCAATCGGATCAAGGAATACATGAAAGTTCTCCAAGGCCTTTCCGACCAGCTGAGGGAGTCGGCTCAGCAGTACGGATTCACCGAAGAAGAGATCCAGGCGACGTTCAGGCCGAAATCGTGAAGATGAGCACTTCCAAGGTAGTCGCTGCCGTTGTTCTTTCGGCGGCGCTCGTGTCCCTGTCGGCCTGCACCGGTGATGGCGAGAAGGGGACTGCCACTCCCGTCGCGACGACCGGTTCCTCGGGCAACGACTCGTCCACGAGCAAGATGCCCGCCCGGCCGGCGAGCCTCGCGCTGAGCTCGGTCGATCCGTGCAAGCTGTTGACCCAGGCCCAGATGCAGCAGATCGACACGCTCGACACCAGGGCCACCAAACTCGATCTGGTCGACGGCGCGGAATCGCCCAGCTGCCACTACTCCAACTCCGGCCGATTCACCTACACGATCGGCGCGGTCACGCACAAAGGCGTCGACTACTGGTTCACCGGCGGGGGAAACGTCACCGTCACGGCGACGAAGGTCGCTGACTACGGCGCCGCCAAGATCGAGTTGTCCGGCGGAAGTGGTTTCGACTGCTCGATCTCGGTCGACGTCGCGGACGGACAGCAGCTGATGGTCAGTTACATCCCGAAGACGACTGACGAAAAGGACCAGGCGGTCCTGTGCGGTAAGGCCGAGAAGGCCGCTGGTTTGGCGCTTGCGACTCTCAAGACATTGAAGTGAGGGGGAGCCATGTCGGGTTATCGGCAGCTCACTGACTGGAACTTCGACGGTTGGTCCAACGCGGATCTCGCGAACGAGGTCCAGAAGCTCTCGGGCACCCAGGTCGCCGCGAAGTTCGGCGAAGCGTCAGCGGCCTTGCGCTCACTCGCGAACACGCTGGAAACGGTCGACCAGGCGATCAGGGACCAGCTCAGGGCGCTCAAGATCGAGTGGGGTGGCGCCACCGCCGAGAAGAGCCAGTCGAAGACCGAAGTGGTCGCCGCTGGGCTCGACGACGGCAGCCAGGCGTCCAATCAGAGCTCCCAGGCGATGACGCAGCAGGGCGAGAGCACCAGCCAGGCCCGCCACAGCACGCCTCCTCCGCAGAACCTTCGTGGTGACACGGAGCAGAACTTCGGAGACAAGGTCGGCGGCTTCTTCGGTGTCGAGACCGACCACGCCAAGGAGGTCGCGGCGACCAACGCGGCTCGTCAGCAGGCCATCGACAGCCTCAACGGCTACGTCCGGAACAGCCAGAACTCGCTCGACGGCTTCCGCGTACCCACCCCGCCGCCGGACATCGTCGTGGCCAGCGGCGCGGTCGCCACTCCCGTCGGCCCCCAGGTCGGCACGCCCGCAGGCGGCCCTCCCGGCATCACCGGCGGCCCCGGCTACACCGGCGGCCCAGGCAGCCCGGGTTCCCCCGGCTTCACCGGCACGCCAGGTCTGACCCCGAGCACCCCCGGCAACGCCACCGGCGTCCTCCCCGGCGCCGGATCAGGCACTCCGGTCGCGGCCGGCCTCGGCCTGCCCAAGCCCTCCGGCGTCCCGTCGTTCGGCACGGCGGCCGCGGCACTCGGGGCGGCCGGTCTCGCCGGCGGCGCGACTGGTGCTCGTGGCGCGCAGGTGGTCGGCGGCGGACGCGGACCGAGCCAGGCTCCCAAGACGCCCATCGCCCCCACCGGTCCCAAGGGCGCGCCCAGCACGATCGGCGCAGGCGGCAAGACCGGCGCAGGCGGCGCAGGTGCAGGTGCAGGACCTGGTGGCGCCGGCGGTACCGGCGTCGCGGGCAAGGGTCCGGGTGCAGCGATGACGCCCGGTGGTGCCAGCGGTGTCGGGCCCGATGCCGGTCGCGGAGGTCCCGCGGCCGCCGGCAAGGGTGGTGCGGCCGGCAAGGGTGGTGGTTCGCTCATGTCGCCTGCCGCCGGTGGTGCCAGGAGCGAGGGCGAGGAGGACGGCGAGCACGTGCGCAAGTACGGCGTCGACTCCGACGAGATGTTCGGTGATGACCGCATGGTGGTTCAGTCCGTCATCGGCGAAGACCCGAAGGACAAGTAGATCCCTTGAGCTCACCTGGTTCTGTGGTTCTGTCCACAGTGGAGTTCGCCGTGGTCTGGGAGGCGCAACGCCTCCCGGCCGCGCACGTCGCGCTCGACACGCGGATTCCCTCCGTCACCCACACGGAGAAGTCCGAGGTGGTGAAACGGGCCTGGGAGTCGCTGGAGGCGCGCGGGCTGGCGAGCAACGGGCGGGTCGTGCCCGAGCTCGCCGACGGGTTCGCGCTGCTGGCGAACCACCAGGTGTCGATCGACCTGTGGATCTGGGCCGACCGGCAGATCAGCGGGCTCGCGGCGGCCATCGGGGACGAGGCGATCCTGGCGGTGCAGGACCGTGACGAGATGTGGTTGATCGAGGCTCGGGGCACGGCTCTCGCCGAGGCCGCGGTGTCGGTCGCCGGTGAGATGCCCGCCGGGTTCGGGCGGTCGACCAGCATGCCCTACGACGAGTTGGTGGCCGCCGCCAAGGACGTCGGGCTCGACGCGCAGCGGATGATCACCATGCTGGAACGGCGGGGAATGCGGCTCGGTGACGCGCAGGAACTCGCCGGGATGCTCGACGGCATGTCGACGCGTGGGCAGTTCGGGGTGCAGCGCAACGGGCGGCGTGCCGGTCGTGTCGTTTCCTTCCACGACACGCACAACGGGCGTTATCTCCGTCAGCTCAAACCGAGCAGTGACGGGCGGCAGTGGTGCACGATCACGCCGGTCGACAACCATCGGCTCGCCGGATCGATCTGGGAGCTCTTGCAGGAAGTCTGATCACGGAACCCCCGTACGTGCCCGTCCGTCGAACTCGACGGGCGGGCATCGTCGTCTCGAAAGAGCGAATCGGCGCAACGCCCGCCGCACTTCGTTCTAGGGTCGACGAGTAGACGTTTTAGGGGGTAAGCGCATGGCTCCGACCAAGTTGAACACTGAAGCCATGGAACAGTGCCGAACGACCGTGAGCAGCCAAGCCGGACAATTCGGCGCGATCGGTGACGGCTTTTCCGGCCAGTACGGCAATCCGGACATTTTCGGGAAACTCGGTTCTTCCGGTGCGATCTCCAGCGCGGTGTCCGCAATGGACCAGACAGGCGTGCAGGAGTTCGAGGCGGCCGAAAAGGTGCTGCGCAAGGTGGAAGGCGCGCTCGACGCGGTCCAGACCAACGTCGCGGACATCGAGGAAACCAACAAGAACTCCCTGAAGGCGGTCTGACGTGAGCGCGATGGACGAAGTCGCGGCGTTGCCGGGTGGCGCGGACCTGGCGGCTCTCGCGGACAAGATCGAGACCGCCCAACCCCAGGCCGTGCGCGACATCGCGAACCGCTGGAAGCAGGCAGCGGGCAAGTGCGGCGACCAGACGAACGTCGTGCAGCGGTCCGTCGCACAGCTCGACGGCGCCTGGGAAGGCAAGTCCGCCGACGGCTTCGTCGCCTACATGGCCAACGTCACGAAGTGCGGCACCTCGATGGCCGAAGCGCTCACCAACGCCGCGACCGACCTGGAGGCGGCCGCGAACGCGTTGGAAACCGCGAAGACCTCGATGAGCCGCATCTGCGAAGACCTGCTGAGCCGCGCCCGGCAGGCCCGTCAGCAACTCCGCAACCAGCCACAAGAGGACGTCGACAGCCTCATCCGCGGCTACTGCGCCGAGGCCACGGGTGACGCCCGGCCCGTTGTCTCCCAGGCGGAAAGCGCGGTGAACTCCGCCGCAGGCACCCTGAAGGGCCGCCCCGGCGGACTGACCCCGAAGTTCTCGGCGCTCGAGGACCCCAACACCCAGTCCTTCACCCCGGCCCCGGGCAAGCCCGTCGAATGGACCGCGACCCCGCCACCCGACGAGTCCACCAAGCCTTCGTCCACATCGGACGCGCAGCCCGCACCCGCGCCAGCCGCGACCAACCACGGCGGCGGTGGCGGTGGTGGAGGAGGTGGCGCTTCCGGCGGTGGTGGTGGCGGAGGCGGCGGAGGTGAGGGCGGCGGCGCGGGCGGCCTCGGCTCCAGCGGCGGCCCGCCCTCGGGCAGCCCACCGCCCGGCAACGTCGAGGAGTGGATCCGCGAGGCCATCAAGATCCTCCAGGCCAACGGGATCCCGGTCACCGACGAGAACATCGACGAGATCTGGAAGATCATCGAGAAGGAGTCGAGCGGCAACCCGCACGCCATCAACCTCTGGGACTCCAACGCCCAGGCCGGCACGCCCTCCAAGGGCCTCATGCAGTGCATCGACTCGACGTTCAACGCGCACAAGCTGCCCGGCCACGACGACATCTGGAATCCGATCGACAACATCGTCGCCGGCGTCCGCTACACCTTCTCGCGCTACGGTGGCTTCGAAGGCCACCCGGGCCTGAAGGCGATGTCCCAGGGCGGCGGATACCAGGGGTACTGACCTGTGGTTAGCCTGACGTCATGCTGACCGTGGCCGCCCGCGCCGACGTCCCGCCCTTCCACGTCATGGACGTGCTGTCCGCTGCCGCGCTCAGGCAGCGGACGCACGGCGACGTGATCTCCCTGGCGGCCGGACAGCCGTCGAGTCCCGCGCCGCGCCCGGTGCGGGAGGCCGCCGCACGGGCCCTGGACGAGCACTCGCTGGGCTACACCGAGCAACTCGGGATTCCCGAACTGCGCCAGGCCATCGCCGGGCACTACAAGAGGCAGTACGACCTCGACGTGTCGGCGGACGACGTGGTGGTGACCACGGGCTCGTCGGGCGCCTTCACGCTCGCGTTCCTGGCCGCCTTCGACGCGGGCGACCGGGTGGCGCTGGCACGGCCGGGATATCCGGCCTACCGCAACATCCTCAAGGCGCTGGGGTGCGAGGTCGTCGAGTTGCCGTGCGGGCCGGAGACGCGCTTCCAGCCCACGGTCGAGATGCTCGATCCCGGGCTCAAGGGCGTGATCGTGGCCAGCCCGGCCAACCCGACCGGCACCGTCGCCGACGTCGACCCGATCGCCGCCTGGTGCGGCACCAACGGCGTGCAGCTGATCAGCGACGAGATCTACCACGGCATCAGCTACGGCGAGCCGCTCCGGTGCGCCTGGGAGACCAGCCGGGACGCGATCGTCGTGAACTCGTTCTCCAAGGCGTTCGCGATGACCGGCTGGCGACTCGGGTGGATGTTGCTGCCGGAACGACTGCGCAGGGCCGTGGACTGCCTGACGGGCAACTTCACGCTGTGCCCGCCCGCGCTGGCGCAGTACGCGGCGGTCGAGGCGTTCCACGAGGACTCGTACGCGGAGACGGCCGAGCACCTCGAGCGCTACCGGGCGAACCGCGACCTGCTGCTCGAAGGCCTCACCGACCTCGGCATCGACAAGCTCGCTCCGGCCGACGGCGCGTTCTACGTGTACGCGGACGTGCGGCACCTGACGGACGACTCGATGGACTTCTGCAAGCGGCTGCTGGCCGACACCGGGGTCGCGATCGTGCCGGGCATCGACTTCGACCCGGTGGACGGGCACCACTTCGTGCGCATGTCGTTCGCGGGCGCCACGGAGGACGTCGAGGAGGCCCTGCGACGCCTGAAGGCCTGGCTCTGACCCACGAGCAACAAAACAGCGTCGCCGGACGTTCACAGCGTGAGGGAAGGGGAGGTCCTATGTGGGCGATCATCGGGTGGCTGGTGGCGATCTGGATCGTGCTGGCCGTCGTCGGAGCCGTGGTGAAAGGTCTTTTCTGGCTCGCTGTGATTGGAGGACTACTCCTCGCAGGCACCGCGGCTTACGGTGCGATCAAATCCAGGCGATGAGTCTGGATTAATGCGAACGCACCACTCACCATGAGGCGGTGTTGTTAGCCAACGAGGCCCGCCTCGAGCGGTGGGAGCGAAAGGTCGAGTGGCCGTTGACGGCGCTCGCCGGAGTGTTCCTCGCCGCCTACGCGTGGCAGGTTCTCGACGATCACGGGGCCATGCACGTGCCTCTGGAGATCGCGTTGTGGCTGGTCTGGGCGCTGTTCGCGGCGGATTTCATCACCAGGGTCACGCTGGCGCAGAACAAGCTGAAGTTCCTGAGAACACATCTTTTCGATCTTGCCGCGGTTGTTCTGCCGATGGTGCGGCAGCTCAGGGTGCTCAGGCTGATCACCGTCATCACGTTGCTGAACAAGAAGTTCCAGCACAAGATCAGGCAACGCGTCAGCATTTACGTCGCAGGCGTGACGGCAATAGTCGCGTTTTGCGCGAGCCTCGCGGTGCTGGATGCGGAAAGGCACGCGGAGAACGCCAGCATCACCACGTTCGGCGACGCGCTGTGGTGGACGCTGACCACCATGTCGACGGTCGGGTACGGCGACCGCTACCCCGTCACGGGTGAGGGGCGGCTCGTCGCCGGGTTGCTCATGGTCGGCGGCATCGCGCTGCTCGGTGTCATCACCGGCACGATCGCCAGTTGGCTCGTGGAGAAACTGCGCGGCGTCGAGGAAGCAGAGCTCGAGACCGCGCAGGAACTCCGGAACCTAAGGACCGAGATCGCCGAACTCCGCAAGGAGCTCGGCACGCGCAGCAGCGGCTGACGTCCACAGGCGCGCGTCCCAGCCCGCGATCAACGCACCCTCCACGTTGGACAGCCGGTCGTCGAAGAAGATCAGGTCCGGCGACCCGATCACGGCCTCCGCACGCGCCCAGATCGCCGCGTCCGGCTTCGCGCAGCCGAGGTCACCCGAGAAGATCAGGTGCCGGAAGTGCTTGGCCCACGGTGTCTTCTCGGCCAGCCTCCCGAACGTCGACGGCGCGTTCGACAGCAACGCCAGCGGCACCCCCAGCGCGGACAGGTCCTCGATCAACGCGACGGTCTGCAGCACCGGGTCGTCGAGCCAGCCCGCGTTGTCCATGGCGGTCAGCTCACGCACGAGCGTGTCGTCGAGCGGCACCCCGAGCGCGGAACCGATCCGCCCCCAGTAGTCGGCGTCGGACCCGCCCCGGTCGTACGCGTCCCGGTCCCAGTAGACGGCCTCGAAGTCGTCGAACGACACCCCGAGCCGGGCAGCCATCGCGGGCCGTGCAGGGTTCCTCTGGCTGATGACCTCGCCGAAGTCGAACACGATCCAGCGCATCTAGACGTCCTCTCGCAGGCGACGAAGCACCTCGGCGACGTCGGACGAGTCCACGTCGCCGTGCGTCACGAACCGAACCTTGCCTGACATGGGACTGGCCAGAACACCGACGTCGCGCAGCGACAGCAGCGTCTTGTCCAGGTCGGGCACCGACGCCAGCACGATGTTCGTGGCGGGCTCGTCCACCTCCCAGCCCAGCGCCCTCAACCCGGAAGCCAATCCATTGGCATTGGAATGATCGGCTGCCAGCAGGTCGATCCGGTCGAGCGCGACTAGACCCGCGGCCGCCAGCACACCGCCCTGCCGCACTCCGCCGCCCAGCATCTTCCGCACCCGGCGGGCCTCCACCACGAACGACGCGGAGCCCGCCACCACCGAACCGACCGGCGCGCCGAGCCCCTTCGACAGGCACACCTGCACCGTGTCGACCCCGGCCGTCAACGACGGCAGCGGCACCCCGAGCGCGACCGACGCGTTCCACAGCCGGGCCCCGTCGAGGTGCACCGCGAGCCCCGCGGACCGGGCGGCGGCGACCAGGGCGGCGTGCTCGTCGACGGTGGTCACCGTGCCACCGGACGCGTTGTGCGTGTTCTCCAGGCAGAGCAACGTCGTGCGCAGCCCGTAGTAGGGCGACTCACCCCCGGCCGCGGCGAGCACCGCCTCGGGAGACACGTCGTGCAGCGCGTGCGGCATCCCGCCGGCCAGCCACGCGGCGGTCCCGAGTTCGGCGTCCAGCACGTGCGCGCCGAGAGGAGCGAGGAACCGGTCCCCGCGCGACAGGTGCAGGTACAGCGCGATGAGGTTGCCCATCGAACCGGAGGGAACCCAGAGGGCGGCCTCGACGCCGAGCAACGACGCCACCCGCTCCTCGAGGGCGGCCATGGTCGGGTCGTGGTCCAGGACGTCGTCGCCGACCTCGGCCGCGGCCATCGCCCGGCGCATGGCCTCGCCGGGCTTGGTGACGGTGTCCGAGCGCAGGTCAATGGGGGTCACAGCCTCGATCACATCACATCAGGTGAACGACCGAGGGGGTGATGTAGCTCTCGTGGATGGTTCGTGCAACCGTTGGTGACCCGGTTTCCGTCCTGTCAGTGCAACTCGAGGAACGAGCGGAGAGCAGTCCGCGTGGATCAGCGCGACGAGCAGGAGTTCGCGGAGTACTTCGTGGCTCGCCGTGAGGCCGTGCGCCGAACGGCATACCTGCTGTGCGGCGACTGGCACCGCGCTGACGACTTCGCGCAGACGGCGTTCGTGGCACTGCACAGGAGGTGGCGGAAGATCCGGGACAAGCAGGCTCTCGACGCCTACGTCCGACGCAGTGTCGTGCGCGCGGTGATCGACGAGTCACGCCGTCCGTGGCGGCGCGAGAAGTTCACCGACGAGATGCCCGAGTCACCGACGACGGACAACGAGATCGGCGAGACGGTCGCGACGCGCGAGGCGTTGATGAAGGGTCTGCGCAGAGTCCCGCCCAGGCAACGGGCCGTGCTCGTGCTGAGGTTCCTCGAGGGCCTCGACGTCACGGCCACGGCCGAGGCGCTGAAGTGCTCGGAAGGAACTGTGAAGAGTCAGACCGCGCGCGGGCTGGCAGCGCTCAGGGAAGCTCTGGGCGACACCATCGACGACCTGCGACCGGCGTCGTGACCAGCGAGAGGAGGCCGTAGATGGACGAGCAGAAGCTCGCGGACCTGTTCCGCGACGCCGCACACGACGCACCACCGGCGTCCTTCGACGCAGGCGACGTGCGCAAGGCCTCCCACCGCGCCACCGTGCGCCTGCGCAACTCGATCGCCGCCGGCACCGCCTTCGTCGTGGTGCTCGGCTTCGGCGGGGTTTTCGCCGCGAACAGCTGGGTAAGTCAGGACACGGGCGGTGCGAACGTCGCGGGTCCTGGGCAGAAGCAGGACAACGCGGCAGAATCTCCGATGACCCTGATGGAGGCACAACCTCCTCCCACGAACTTCTCCGGTGAAGGCAAGTCCACGCAGGGGGACGTGTCGACACCGGGAAGCACTGGTCTTGGTACCAGTGACGGCACAGTGCAGGGCTGTGCAGGTGTGGACCGAGAGCTCGCTGACGCCCTCGCCGACGAGCTTTCGGTCTCACCGACCTCCGCCGAGACGCCCACGCTGTCGTGCTCGACCGACTCCCGTTCGGCCGCTTTCAAGATCGACGGACTGACGATCACCGCGATCGTCACGCCTCAGTCGTTCGACGCCCCGGCCGGCGCGGAGAAGCGGGAGACCGCGAAGGGCCAGGACCTCTACGTGTTCACCGAGGGCGACGGAGAGCTGAAAGGCCAGGCCAAGCGGTTCGCGGACGTACTGGCCCCCAAGTTCTGACCGTCCGCCGAGTACCCTGGCTCGACTATGACGGCAGCAACTCCCAAGGGCGAGCGCAGGCGGCAGGCGCTCGTGGAGGCCGCGTCCGGCCTGTTCGCGGAGGGCGGCTTCGACGCGGTCAGGCACCGCGCGGTCGCCGAACGCGCAGGTCTGCCGCTCGCGTCGACCACGTACTACTTCGACTCGCTGGACGAGCTGATCACCGCGGCCGTCGAGTTCCACGGCCGCAGTGAGCTCGCGCTCTTCCGGCAACGACTCTCGGAGATCCGGGAGCAGATGACCGACGACGAGCTCGTCGAGTTCGTGCTCGACCTGCTGATCGGCGAGAGCATGACCGACCTCGAAGCGGTGCTGCTGCGCTACGAACGCCTCGTCGCCACCGGCCGGCGCCCGTATCTGCGGCCGGTGATGCGCGTGCTGTCGACCGAGCTGCGCGAGCTGATCGCCGACGTCATCGCCCGAACCGGTCGTGACATCGACAGCGACGGGGTCGAGGAGATGATGGCCATCGTGGACGGCTCGGTGGTCAACTCGTTCATCGAGCTCCGGTCGGACCCGCGTGGCGTCGCGGGCAGGATGCTCCGTTCGGCTCTTTCGCGTCACGCGTGATGCAACCCCGCGTTCCTCCGATGCGTTCCCCTGGTTGAGGACGCGAGAGGGGAACGCATGCGCAAGGCCGACGAACAGGGCTTTCGCGAATTCGCGGCAGCCAATGCCGCGTCTTTGCGACGTACTGCGTACCTCTTCTGTGGCGACTGGCACACAGCGGAAGACCTGATGCAGTCGAGCCTCATGAAGATGTACCTGGCGTGGAAGCGGATCAAGGACCTGGACAACCTGATCGCCTACGCCCGCAAGGTGCTGCTGCGCACCTGGCTGGACGAGAAGCGCAGGCCGTGGCGGAGAGCCGAGCAGCGCGACGGAGAGCTGCCCGACGCCGCCGACGCCACCGTGGACCCGGACACGACCAGCGCCAAGCTGTGGGCGCGTGAGCTCGTGCACACCGCGCTGTTGCAGGTGCCGCCACGTCAACGGGCGGTGCTCGTGCTGCGTTATTTCGAAGACCTGCCGGTCGCCGAGGTGGCGGTCGCCATGGGATGCACCGAGGGAACGGTCAAGAGCCAGACGGCGCGTGGCCTCGCGACGCTGCGCACCATCGTGGAGAAGCTCGACAGCAGTTCGGGGAGGGTCGCGTCGTGAGTGAGCAGGAGATCCGCGAGGGAATGCTGCTGGCCGTCTGGGACGAGCCGCCCCTGGACTTCGATCCCGACACCCTGATCAGGCGGGTCGAGCAGAAAAAAAGTCGTCGACGAGCGCTGGTCACTGTGGGCGTGGCTACGGCGATGATCGCCGTGGCGTCGTTCTCGCTGCCCGGTCTGCTGCCGCGCGACCAGGACGCCCGTCTCGGCGCCGAGACCCAGTCGAGCGTCCCGGCCACACCGACCGTGGACGTTGAGCGCAAGGCCCGCCGGATCGGCGACGTGCTCGCGGCGAGCGTGGAGCGGATGACCGGCCACAAGGACGTCTACGCGAGCTTCCGCACGGGGAGCCTCAGGTACCCGCCGTACACCTCGACGACCGAGACGAAGCGCCCGGGAGATCCGGACTACAGCGGTTACCTGGGCTTCACCGACATGATCGGACCGACCGCGCTCGAGGTGGTCGCCGGCAAGAACCAGGAGAGCTCGAAGGTCTACTGCCAGGGCGCGTCGGCGTGCAGGGACGTGACGCAGGGCGACGGGACGGTCGTGACCGAGATCGAGCGCACCGAGGGCTCCGAGCTCACGGCGTCCATGGCGGTGCGGACGTTCCAGAACGGCTACACCGTGAGGATCTCCTCCTACAACTACAACCCGACGACCGGGCAGGGGCTGCGGCAGAGCGTGCCGGTGCGAGTGCCGGTGCTCACAGCGCTGGTCATGGACCCGAGCATCACGTGGGAGTGACCACGACGTGCACTAATCTGAGGGCGTGACGAAGCCCCGCATCGCCAACGTCCTCGCAGGTCGGTACGCCTCCACGTCGCTCGCGACGCTCTGGTCGGCCGAGCACAAGATCGTGCTGGAGCGCCAGCTGTGGCTCGCGGTCCTGCGGGCCCAGGCCGCTGCGGGCATCGAGGTTCCGGCGACGGCGATCGCGGACTACGAGCGCGTGCTGGAGCAGGTCGACCTGGAGTCGATCGCGGCGCGCGAGCGGGTCACGCGGCACGACGTGAAGGCGCGCATCGAGGAGTTCAACGCGCTCGCGGGTCACGAGCAGGTCCACAAGGGAATGACCTCGCGCGACCTGACGGAGAACGTCGAGCAGTTGCAGGTGCTGCGGTCGCTGGAGCTGATCCGCTCCAAGGTCGCCGCCGTCCTCGGCCGCCTCGCGCGCCTCGCGGCCGAGCACTCGGACCTCGTCATGGCCGGTCGTTCGCACAACGTGGCCGCGCAGGCCACGACGCTGGGCAAGCGCTTCGCGACGGGCGCGGACGAGCTGCTGGTGGCGTTCTCCCGCCTCGACGAGCTGATCGCGCGCTACCCGCTGCGCGGCATCAAGGGCCCGGTCGGCACGGCCCAGGACATGCTCGACCTGCTCGGCACCCCCGAGAAGCTGCAGGAACTGGAGCGGACGGTCGCGGGCCACCTCGGCTTCGAGCGCGTGCTCACGTCCGTCGGCCAGGTCTACCCGCGCTCGCTCGACTTCGACGTCGTCTCGACGCTCGTGCAGCTCGCCGCGGCGCCGTCGTCGGTGGCGAAGACGATCAGGCTGATGGCGGGCCACGAGCTCGTCACCGAGGGCTTCAAGCCCGGCCAGGTCGGGTCCAGCGCGATGCCGCACAAGATGAACACCCGCTCGTGCGAACGCGTGAACGGCTTCGCGGTGATCCTGCGCGGTTACCTGTCGATGGTCGGCGAGCTCGCGGGCGACCAGTGGAACGAGGGCGACGTGTCGTGCTCGGTCGTCCGCCGGATCGCGCTGCCGGACGCGTTCTTCGCGTTCGACGGGCTGCTGGAGACGTTCCTGACGGTGCTGGACGAGTTCGGTGCGTACCCGGCCGTCGTCGCCCGTGAGCTGGACCGCTACCTGCCGTTCCTCGGCACGACGAAGGTGCTGATGGCGGCCGTGCGCGCGGGTGTCGGCCGTGAGACCGCACACGAGGCCATCAAGGAGAACGCGGTGGCCGTCGCGCTGGCGATGCGCGAGCAGGGTCTCGCGCAGAACGACCTGCTGGACCGGCTCGCCGCCGACTCGCGCCTGCCGCTCGACAAGGCCGGCCTGGACGCGCTGCTGGCCGACCGCCTGTCGTTCACCGGCGTGGCGTCGGCGCAGGTCGCGGCCATCGTCGAGCAGGTCGCCGCGGTCGTCGACAAGTACCCGGCCTACGAGCCGGAGCCGATCCTGTGATCGTGTCCGACCTGGTCGTCCACCCGATCAAGGGATGCGGCGGGTTCTCCGTCGCATCCCGCGCCGTGGAGCCGACGGGGCTGCTCGGCGACCGGATGATGATGCTGGTCGACGACGACGGGGTGTTCCTGTCGCAGCGCAAGGTCCCGGAGATGGCGGCGATCCACCCGTACCTGACGGACTCCGCGCTGCACCTCGGTGGAGCGCACTTCCCGATCGTCGCCGACGGACCTCGGGTGCCGGTCGTCGTGCACACGTGGCACGGGTCCGGAGTGGACCAGGGTGACGAGGCGGCGGAAGCCTTCTCCTCGACTCTGAAGAGGTCCGTGCGGCTCGTGCGCACGCCGCCGGACATCCACCGCGAGACGACCGGTGAGACCACCGGAGTCGTCGGCTACGCGGACGGCAACGCGTTGCTGGTGCTCTCGCTGTCCTCATTGGACGGACTGAACGAGCGCATCCTGGAGCGTGGTGGCGAGCCGGTGCCGATGAACCGCTTCCGCCCCAACGTGGTCGTGTCCGGCTGGCCGGAACCGCACACGGAGGACCGGGTGCGGCGCGCGGCCATCGGTGACGTGGAGTTGGCCTACGCCAAGGACTGCGTGCGGTGCGCCGTGCCGATGGTCGATCAGGAGACGGGGCTGAAGGCCGGTCCCGAGCCGATTCGAACGCTTGCGACCTACCGTCGTGATCCGGACGGCGGGGTGACGTTCGGGATGAAGGCGCAGGTCGTGACCACCGGCGCCATCGCGGTCGGCGACAAGATCGACGTGCTGGAGTGGCGCGCCTAGACCTTCTGCCAGCGCAGGCGGTCGCCGCGGCTGGGATCCTTGCGACAGACCAATTCCCTGTCGAGAATGTCGATGCCGCGAGCGCCTTCCGGGCTGCACGTGGCGTTCTCAGCGACGAACACCCCTCGCTGCGGCGGGGTCTCGCTGGTCGTCGGCTGCTGTGCCGGCGGCTGCTGCACGGGCGGCGGCTTCGGCTGCGTGGTCTTCGTCGTCGGGGTTGTGGTGGTCGTGGATGACGACGTTGTCTTGACCGAGATGTCCGCGACGTCCGGTGTCGGCACGATGCTCACCGACTGGGTCGTGCTCGTGTTCGGCGAGCCGCCGGACGAGGGGGACGAGATCGGGCTGGAGTCGAAGCTCCACCCGGCGATGCCCAGCACGATCAGCAGGGCCGCACTGGCCAAAGCCGGGATCCACAGGGCCTTTCTGGTGAACACGGGTGCACCTTAAGCTTCTTTTCGCTTGATCTGTAGAGGTGCGGGGTGTACATCGGTCGCCGAAACAGGGGCACGTAGGCTGACCAGCGTGCCTACGCTTGCTGACTACCAGCACGTCGCCCGCGGCAAGGTTCGCGACCTGTACGACGTGGACGACGAGCTGCTGCTGTTCGTCGCATCGGACCGCATCTCGGCGTACGACCACATCCTGAGCTCGGAGATCCCCGACAAGGGGCGCGTGCTCACCGCGATGAGCGTGTTCTGGTTCGAGCGGCTCGCCCCGAACCACCTGGTCGCGTTCGACGACCCGCGCATCCCCGCCGAGGTCCGCGGCCGCGCGCTGCTGGTGCGCAAGCTGCAGATGGTCGACGTCGAGTGCGTGGCGCGCGGCTACCTGACGGGCTCCGGCATGGCCGACTACACCGCGACCGGTGCGGTGTGCGGGATCGAGCTGCCGGCCGGGCTGGTCGAGGCGTCCGAACTGGACCCGCCGATCTTCACGCCCGCGTCGAAGGCCGAGATCGGTGCGCACGACGAGAACGTGTCGTTCGACGTCATCGCCGAGAAGCACGGTGTCGAGCTGGCGTCCAAGCTCCGAGAGCGGACGATCGAGCTGTACAGCGAGGCGCGCGCGTACGCGTTGACGCGCGGCCTGATCCTGGCGGACACGAAGTTCGAGTTCGGGCTGGACGCCTCCGGTGAGCTGATCCTCGCGGACGAGGTGTTCACGCCGGACTCGTCGCGCTACTGGCCGGCCGAGGGCTACGAGCCCGGTCGGGTGCAGCCGTCGTTCGACAAGCAGTTCGTGCGCGACTGGCTGACGTCTTCGGAGTCCGGCTGGGACCGGAAGTCGGACGTGCCGCCGCCTCCGCTGCCCGCGGACGTCATCGAGGCCACCCGTGCGAGGTACATCGAGGCGTACGAGCGGCTCACGGGCCGGTCCTTCGCTGACTGGCTCGCCTGAGTTAGCTCTGCTTTCACACGGATGTCACCACGGCATGGCGCACTCATACGGTGCACTCACAGCTCGTGGTCTCTCTGTCCGGCATCGGTCCGCAGAACCTCGACCGATGCGCTGATCTCGCCGCGGCCCTCGACCCGCGGCAGGTGCCGTTGTCGCTGCTCATAGTACCTCGCGAGCTCGGCAAGGCGCAGGAATGGGTGCGGCAGCGCGCCTCCCTCGGTGATGCCGTCGTGCTGCACGGCCTCGGCCAACGGCGGCTGCCGGCCTATGAAGCCGGGTTGTTGTTGATGGGCGCCCGAATGCAGATGGACGCCATCGGCCTCAACATCGACACGTTCGCCCCACGGCGAATCGTGGCGTCACCCGGCACGTTGATCGCGCTGGCCAAGCACCGGTTCCAGCGCTGCGCCGACGCGCACGCCGTCCGCGAGATCGGCAGCGGACTCGCGACGCTGGGCCGCCTGCACGCGCTGACCGAACGCAGCAGCTTCGGTGAGCTGCGGTCGCTGGCGCTGGTCTACGCGGCGGCCAGGTCGGCGCGGCGCGGCGGACTGACCCGGATCACCGTCGACGCCCGTGACCTGCACCGACCCGGTGCGCGGCAGGCCGTGCTCGACGCCGTGGACATCGCTCTCGCTCACGACGCCGTGCCGACCACCTACGTCAAACTGCCGTCGCCTCGCCTGGCGTCAGCAGCCTGACCTCGGTGCCGTCCGGTTTGAGCATCTCGAAGAACCGGACGGCCATCTGAGGGCTCGCCAGCGTCTTCTCGTGGATCGGCACGGCGACGCGCGGCTTCACCGCGCGCATGAAGTCGACGGCCTCGCCGGTGCGCAGCCACGGCGCACCCGCGGGCAGTCCGAGCACGTCGACGTCCTCGTCGGGCACGAACAGCGAGTCGCCGGGGTGGTAGAACGCGCCGTCGCCGATCACGTAGGCGGCGTTCGGCACGATCGGGATGTCCTGGTGGATCAGCGCGTGCTCGCCGCCGGTGACCTTGACCGTCGTGTCGCCGATCTCGAAGACGTCACCGGGCCGGGCGACGGTCGGGTTCTCGACGGTGGGCGCCGTGCCCTCGTCGACGATGAGCTGCGCCTGCGGGTTGGCCTTGAGCAGCGCGGGCAGCTTCTCGGCGTCGATGTGGTCGAAGTGCTGGTGCGTGACCAGCACCGCGTCGAGGTCCGTGAGGTCCTCGAACCCTGCGGAGAACGTGCCGGGATCGATCAGGATCCGCGTCGAACCCGAGTCCAGCAGCACGCAGGCATGACCGAAATGGACAACTTTCACGAAATCCTCCATTACCGACGTTCGGCGGGCTGACACGGTCAGGTGACGTCGGAAGTATCAAAAGGCATGAGGAAAACCCTGCAACTCCTCACGGCACTGGCACTTGCCCTGCCGATGACGACCATCGTCCCTGCTACCACCACCTCTACGCCTGCTGAGGCCTCGTCGCCGCAGACGCAGGAAATCGGAACTGAGGAATCCGTCTCAGTCCGCGTGGGTGGCACGAATCGTTCGACGTTGATCGAACGACCGGGGTCCGGATACGTGAAGCTGCATTTCACGGACCTGCGAATCCTGCCAGGTGACGTGCTCACGGTGTCGAACCCTGACGGCACCGAGAAGTACACGTACACGAGAGATCTGAAGTCCTCGCTGACCGCGACGCTCGACGCGTCCGGCTTCTGGGCCATGTCGATCACCGGTGACCGCGCTCTGGTCTCGGTGACGAACCCGCTGTCGCGCGTCCGGATCGACAAGCTCACGCGCGGCTACACCGAGGCCGAGATGTCGTCGCAGCCGTCCGTGCAGAGCATCTGCGGCACGAACGACTACAAGGACGCGGTCTGCTACCAGTCCAGCAACCCGACCGAGTGGGGCAAGACCGCGTCCGTGGCGAAGCTGCTGCGCAACGGCAGTTCGCTGTGCACGGCGTGGCGGGTCGGCCCCAACAACCGCATGCTGACCAACGAACACTGCTTCACCAGCACCAGTGGCATCGAGGTGTGGTTCAACTACCAGTGCCCGACCTGCGGCGGCACGGCCTCGGCCACCGTCACGAAGGTGCTGGCGGCGTCGGTGCTGAAGTACAGCGCCGCACTCGACTACACCCTCTTCACCGTGAACAACTTCGCGGCCATCAGCTCGTTCGGTTACCTCGAACTGGACGCGCGCGTTCCGGCCGTGGGTGAGGAGATGTACATCGTCGGCCACCCGGCCGGGAAGCTGAAGAAGTTGTCGTTGCGCGACAACAACAACGGCGGTGGCTACTGCGTCGTGCGTGCCGTACGTGTGAACGGCAGCTCCTCGCAGTCCGACATCAGCTACATGTGCGACACCGAGGGCGGCTCGTCCGGCTCACCCGTGCTGTCGAGGCGCACGCACAAGGTGATCGGGCTCCACCACTTCGGCGGCTGCCCGAACCAGGGCGTGCGCATCGACCTCGTCGCCGCGCAGATCAACTCACTGCTGTAAGGATTTCCTGCTCTTCGGCTGCCGTGAGCCCGGCCTTCCGGGCCCGGTCCACCCCGAGGCCGCGCTCGTACTCCAACGAGTCGAGCGCGGTCTCGGCCAGCGGCCTGACCCGCAGCCCGTTCGCCAGCGCGTTGCTGACGTCGCGGCCGACCATCTTGGCCCACGCCGCCGGCAACCACAGGGGCAGCGACCGAGGCCCGGCCCACGGGTTGACGCCAAGATCCTCGAGGACGCTCTCCGGCACCGACACGAGCTGCGTCCCCGCCGGAGCCGTCGCCCCGGCGATCTCCCCCATGGCCATCTGGAACGGCATGACGGGCCCGGTCGAGTCGTACGTGCCGGTGACCCGCTCCTCGGCCGCGAACACGATCCACTGAGCCAGATCACGCGCATCGATGTGCTGGAACCCCAGGTCAGGACTGTCCGGCACGACCACGCGCCCACCCTGCGACATCCGCGCGGGCCAGTACCCGAACCGGTCGCTCGGGTCGTCCGGCCCGGTGATGAGCCCGGCCCTGACGATGAACTCGCGGCTCGCCATCACCTCGCGGACGGCGTTCTCGCTGGCCACCTTGACGCTGCCGTACCGCTCGGAGGTGAACTCCTCGGAAGGGTCGTCTTCCAGCGGCGGCAACAACTCGTCACTACCGGTCGCATGGTCCGCGTAGACGGAGATGCTCGACACGAACGTCCAGTGCGGCGTAGTCCCCCCGAACGCCTCCAGCGCGTCCCGCACCCAGTTCACCGAGTACTTCGACACGTCGATCACCGAGTCGAACTGCTCGCCGGCCAACGCGTCGAACGCACCGGGTTTGTCCCGGTCGACCTTGATGAGACGCGCGCCCTCTGGCACCCCGCCGGAGGCACCGCGGGCAGCGCAGACCACGTCGTGGCCGCGGCGGACGGCCTCCGACGTGATGGCCTTGCTGAGGAACACGGTTCCGCCGAGCACGAGGATCTTCATGATCCCCAGCATCCGTCCGATCGGGCTCGGCTGCCACCGGTCTCGCTTTCGGCGAAATAGCTCGTTGGAATAGGTCCAATGTGAAGTCGTTCGGACCCGATCAGTTGGACTTGGTGAACTGTTGTTCGGAACTGGCCGATGGACGTTCCGTGAGTCTGCATGCCTTCGTCGACGAGTCGCGGCGAAACAACACGTATCTGCTGGCGGTGGCCTTGGTGCCGCCCGGCCGGCTGCACAAGTTCCGCAAGGCCCTGCGCTGTCTGCTCATGCCGGGTCAGAAAGAGCTGCACTGCAAGAAGGAGACCCCCAGTCGCCGCAAAGCGATCGCGTCCCGGATGGTGGAGGAGCGGGTCTCCGTTCGGCTGTACAAGCGCAGCTGTGATCAGGGTGACGAGCCGGCGCGCCAAGCGTGCATCAGGAGGCTCGTCGAGGATCTGCTGGAGGCCGGTGCTCATCGGCTCGTGCTTGATTCACGTGCCCAACGGGACCAGCACGACCTCTTGACGATCCGTACGGCTCTCGGCCACGTCGCGTTGTCCACGAACCTCGTCTACGAGCACTGCCGCAGCAGCAACGATGAACTGCTGTGGATCGCGGACTTCGCGGCCTGGTGCTATGGCTCCGGCGGTGAGTGGCGGGAGCGGGTGATGCCCATCGTCGAATCGATCGTCGACCTGGACTACCCCTAGAAAGCGCGATACCCAGCCGTCGACCGTCCGGACGTGGGCTGGGTACACTTCCTTGGCTTACGGGCCTCGGCTGACACCACTCTACCAAACGGTCCCGCCGAGGCAAGCTCGTTCACCCGAAGGTGGACCACCCCCGCTGTGCCCCCGAACACGTGTCGGGAGGATGAACGCACAGGTCAGATAGGCTCCCGAGGTACCGCCAGCCCCTCCAAACCCGGGAGCAGTCTGTCGTGGCCCGAGTCGTCGTCGACGTCATGCCGAAGCCCGAAATCCTCGACCCCCAAGGCCAGGCGGTGGCGAACGCGCTGCCTCGTCTCGGCTTCGACGGCATCACCGCCGTCCGTCAGGGCAAGCACTTCGAGCTGGAGGTCGCCGACGACGTCGACGACGCCACGCTCGCCAAGATCGCCGAGACCTTCCTCGCGAATCCCGTGATCGAGGACTGGACCGTGCGCAGGGTCGAGGCATGAGGGTCGGTGTCATCACCTTCCCCGGCACCCTCGACGACGTCGACGCGCAGCGGGCCGTCAGGTACGCCGACGGGGAGGCCGTGCCGCTCTGGCACGGTGATCACGACCTCAAGGGCGTCGACGCGGTCATCGTGCCCGGTGGGTTCTCGTACGGCGACTATCTGCGGTGCGGCGCCATCGCGCGGTTCGCGCCCGTCATGCAGGAAGTGATCGAGGCCGCGAACAAGGGGATGCCTGTTCTCGGCATCTGCAACGGTTTCCAGATCCTCGCCGAGGCCCACCTGCTGCCCGGTGCGCTGACCCGCAACCACAAGCTGCACTTCGTGTGCCGCGACCAGTGGCTCAAGGTCGAGAACACCAGCACCGCGTGGACCGGCCGGTACGACCTGAACGCCGAGATCCTCGTACCGCTGAAGTCCGGCGAGGGCGGTTACCAGGCCGACGAGGACACGCTGAAAGAGCTGGAGGACAACCAAAGGGTCGTCTTCCGGTACGTCGGCGAGAACCCCAACGGCAGTCGCAACAACATCGCCGGCATCACCAACGCCAGGGGCAACGTCGTCGGCCTCATGCCGCACCCCGAGCACGCCATCGACGCGCTCACCGGCCCCACGGACGACGGACTGGGCATGTTCCTGTCCCTGCTCGACACGGTGGTGAACGCGTGATCGACACCGTCAAGAACGCCGAGGCGACACCCGAGCAGGAGCAGCCCTACCGGGAGCTGGGCCTCAAGGACGACGAGTACGCGCGCATCAAGGAGATCCTGAAGCGCCGCCCCACCGACGCCGAACTGGCGATGTACTCGGTCATGTGGAGCGAGCACTGCTCCTACAAGTCGTCCAAGGTGCACCTGAAGTACTTCGGCGACACCACGACCGACGAGATGCGCGCCAAGATGCTCGCGGGCATCGGCGAGAACGCCGGCGTCGTGGACATCGGGGACGGCTGGGCCGTCACGTTCAAGGTCGAGAGCCACAACCACCCGTCGTACGTCGAGCCCTACCAGGGCGCCGCGACGGGCGTGGGCGGCATCGTCCGGGACATCCTCGCGATGGGCGCGCGGCCGCTCGCGGTCATGGACCCGCTGAGGTTCGGCAGGCCGGACGCGGACGACACGAAGCGCGTGCTGCCCGGGATCGTCGCGGGGGTCGGCGGCTACGGGAACTGCCTCGGTCTGCCGAACATCGGCGGCGAGGTCGTGTTCGACGAGTCCTACCAGGGCAACCCGCTGATCAACGCGCTGTGCGTCGGTGCGATGCGCACCGAGGACCTGCACCTCGCGCACGCGAGCGGCACCGGCAACAAGGTCATCCTCTACGGCGCGCGCACCGGCCTCGACGGCATCGGCGGCGTCAGCGTTCTCGCCAGCGAGACGTTCGACGACTCCGGAACCGGCACCGCCAAGCGCAAGAAGCTTCCGAGCGTGCAGGTCGGCGACCCGTTCACCGAGAAGGTGCTGATCGAGTGCTCGCTGGAGCTCTTCGAGAAGGGCGTCGTCGTCGGCATCCAGGACCTCGGCGGCGCGGGGCTGTCCTGCGCGACGAGCGAGCTGGCCTCTGCCGGTGACGGCGGCATGCACGTCTACCTGGACCGCGTGCCGCTCAGGGCCACCGGGATGACCCCGGCCGAGATCCTCTCGAGCGAGTCCCAGGAACGCATGTGCGCGGTGGTCGAGCCGGCCGACGTCGAGGCGTTCATGGAGGTCTGCGCGAAGTGGGACGTCATCGCCACCGAGATCGGTGAGGTGACGGAAGGCGACCGCCTGGTCATCACCTACCACGACGAGGTCGTCGTCGACGTGCCTCCGCGCACGGTCGCGCACGAGGGCCCGGTGTACAACAGGCCGATCCAGCGCCCCGCGGACCAGGACGAACTGCAGGCGAACACGCCGGACGGCCTGCCCAGGCCGGACGACCTGCTCCAGCTGATCAAGACCATGGCCGCCAGCCCCAACCTGGCCTCCAGGAAGTGGGTCACGCAGCAGTACGACCGGTACGTCCGCGGCGGCACGGTCCTGGCGCAGCCCAGCGACGGCGGCATGATCCGCATCGACGAGGAGACCGGCCGCGGTGTGGCGCTGTCCACGGACTGCAACGGCCGCTACACCAAGCTCGACCCGTACGAGGGCGCGAAGCTGGCACTGGCCGAGGCCTACCGCAACGTCAGTGCCACCGGTGCTACCCCGGTCGCCGTCACGAACTGCCTCAACTTCGGCTCGCCGGAGGATCCGGCGGTCATGTGGCAGTTCGAACAGGCCGTGAAGGGCCTCGCGGACGGCTGCGCGGAGCTCGGCATCCCGGTGACCGGCGGCAACGTCAGCTTCTACAACCAGACCGGCTCCACGGCGATCCTGCCGACGCCGGTCGTGGGCGTGCTCGGTGTCATCGACGACGTGCGGCGCCGCATCCCCACCGGCATCGGGGCCGAAGCCGGCGAAACGCTGCTGCTGCTCGGCGAGACGCACGACGAGTTCGGCGGATCGGAGTGGGCCCACCACGTCCACGGCCACCTGGGCGGACTGCCGCCCAAGGCCGACCTCCAGCGAGAGAAGCTGCTCAGCCAGGTCCTCGTGGCGGGCTCCCGCGACGGCATGGTCTCCGCCGCGCACGACCTCTCCGAGGGCGGCCTGGCCCAGACGCTGGTCGAGACCTGCCTGATCGGCGAGGTGGGTGCACGGGTCTTCCTCGAGGGCGACCTGTTCACCGCGCTGTTCAGCGAGTCGGCCGGCCGCGTGCTGGTCGCCGTCCCGCGCACCGAGGAGCAGCGCTTCACCGACATGTGCACCGCGCGCAGGCTGCCGTGGCGCAAGGTCGGCGTCGTCGACCCGGAGTCGAACGCCCTGGAGATCCAGGGCCTCGGCGAACTCCCGCTCGACGAGCTGCGCGAGGCCTGGGAGGGCACCCTCCCGGCACTGTTCGACTAGACGGGTGAGGACGGCCCCGGACCGGGGCCGTCCTCAGCTCGCGGCGATCCGCTGGAGCTGCTCGAACCTGCCGTTGAACAGGTTCTGGTCGCCGGGGAAGAGCCCGTCCGCCTGCCACTGCCAGATCGTGTGGAACGTGAAGCCCATCGGCAACGCGCCGAGCTTCGAGTTGTAGTGCGCGATCCACAGCGGGTTGTCGTCACCGAACTTCACCGAGCCGCCGACGCACTTGTTCCACCAGCTCGTGGACGTGTAGATCGCCGGATAACGCTTGGTGCGCGCGAACACCGTGTCGCTGAACTCCTTGACCCACGCCGTCATCGCGGTCTGGTTCATGTTGTAACAAGTGTCGCCGTACGGGTTGTACTCCATGTCGAGCGCGGGCGGCAGCGTCTTGCCGTCGGGCGACCAACCGCCACCGTTCTCGACGAAGAAGTTCGCCTGCTGCACGCCGTTGGCGCGGTCGGGCAGCGCGAAGTGGTACGCGCCGCGGATCATGCCGACGTTCAGGGAACCGTTGTACTGCTGCGTGAACTTCGGGTTCCGGTAGTGGACGCCCTCGGTCGCCTTGACGTAGGTGAACCGGGCGCCTTTGTTCCAAGAGGACTTCCAGTCGACGTCGCCCTGGTGGCTGCTCACGTCCATGCCGGGGACCTTGCCCTCGGTGGGCGGTGACTCCGCAGCCGAACGAAGGTCACCCGGGCCTTCGTGTTTGAGGATCTGGGATCCCGCGGTGTGGTCCGCGGAGCCCTCGGGCAAGGGCGCCGCGGACGCGGGTGCCGGCGTCATGCCGGCGACGATCGCCACGATGCTGATCAAGGTCCGCATGGAGTAGATCGTGCGACCATTTGTCGCAATTTGCTACCGGGGTCACCCGTCCAGGCGGGACAGCTCCTCTGCGGACAACTCCAGGTGGGTGGCCGAGGCCGAATCCTGGATGCTCGCCGGTCGAGAAGCACCCGGAATGGGGACTACCACTTCGGACTTCGCGAGCATCCACGCGAGGCAGACCTGGTGAGCGCTCACGCCGTGGGCGTCACCGACCTCCTTGAACGGACCGCTCAGCGCGCCCGCCTTGCCGATGCCGCCGAACGGGCTCCACGGCAGGAACGCGATGCCGAGCTTCGCGCACAGCTCCAACTCGGGTTCGCTCGACCGGAACACCGGTGAGAACTGGTTCTGCACCGCCGCGAGCCGTCCGCCGAGGATCTCGTTGGCCTGCACGATCTCGTCCGGGTTGAAGTTCGAGACGCCCGCGTAGCGGATCTTGCCGTTGTCCAGCAGTTCCTTCAGGGCACCGACCGACTCCGCGATCGGCGTCTTCGGGTCCGGCCGGTGGAACTGGTACAGGAAGATCTGGTCGACCCCGAGCCGCTGCAACGACCCGTCGACGGCCTTGAGCAGGTACTCCGGCCGTCCGTCGAGATCCCAGCCGCCGCCTGGCACGCGCGTGTGGCCGCCCTTGGTCGCCACGAACACCTCTTCGGAACGGCCGCGCAGCCCTTCGGCGATGAGCAGCTCGTTGTGGCCGAAGTCGGTGTCGTCGAGCGAGTAGGCGTCGGCGGTGTCGATGAACGTCACGCCCGCGTCCAGCGCGGCGTGGATGGTCTCGACCGCCTGCTCCCGGTCCGGCCTCCCCTGCACGGAGATGGGCATGCCGCCCAGGCCGATGGCGCTGACTTCCACTTCTCCGATACGACGCTTCTGCATGCACTCCACTCTGGACCCTGACGATTAAGCTGTCCAACGCAGAGAACTGATCTCATTGAGCACCGCAGGTGATGAATCGTGGAACTCAGACAGCTGGAGCACTTCCTCGCGGTCGCCGAGGAGTCCCACTTCACCAGGGCAGCGCGCCGCCTGCACGTCGCCCAGTCGGGGCTCTCGGCGTCGATCCGCGCGCTGGAGGTCGAGCTGGGCGCGCCGCTGTTCCTGCGCACGACCCGCCAGGTCGAGCTGACCCAGGCCGGACGCGCGCTGCTGCCCGAGGCACGTCGCGCGTTGAACGTAATCTCCTCGGCCAAGGACGCGGTCGCCGCGGTTCAGGGACTGCTGCGCGGCACGTTGTCCGTCGGCAGCCTGCAGTGCCTGCACGTCGTGCACCTGCCCGCGGTGCTGTCGCGGTTCCACGAGCTGCACCCCGGCGTGGAGATCAGGATGCGCCAGTCCGGCAACGCCGAGCTGGTCGAGGAGGTCAGGGCCGGCCGCCTCGACCTCGCGTTCGTCACGCGTCAGCGGAAGATCGCGGACGACCTCCGGGTGTCCACCTTGGCCAGTGAGCCGCTCGTGCTCGCGTGCGCGCCGGGAAGCCCTTTCGCCGCAAGAGAAAGCATCGAGCTCGCCGAACTCGCCGGGCAGCCGTTCGTCGACTTCAACGCCGACTGGGGCACGCGCGACGAGGTCGACCGCACGCTGGCCGCGGCAGGTGTCGAGCGGCACGTCGCCGTCGAGGTCAACGACGTGCACTCCCTGCTCGACTTCGTCGCGTTCGGCCTGGGCGTCGCGCTAGTCCCGCAGTCCTTCGCCCTCAAGACCGATCGCGCGCAGTTTGTCGGCCTTCGCGGAGACGTGCCCGGCGCCGAGACCGTCGTCGTCACCGCGAACACCGTCGGCGCCGCCGCGAGCGTCCTGCTCGACATGGTGCTGGAAGCCAGGTCCGGCCGCCTCCGCGTCGCTGGTTAGGTGCCAGCCGGGCGCGGGTGCGCGGAACTCGGTGCCGTCCAGCACCTTCAGCTCACCGCGCTGCGAGGCGGGCGGCTGCGGTGCCGGGTGGAAGAACCGGCCCACCTCGGCCTGGCCCATGTCGCCGCTGAACTCGACGGGCCCGGCGAAAGTGGTCTCCTGGAAGGAGATCCCGCCGGGGAAGCTGCCGTTGTCCATCTGCAGCCTGCCGTGGAACGTGCCGCCGGAGAACAGCGTGACGCTCTTGACCTGGACGTTGCGCAGGTTCGTGATGCCGTAGAACTGCGCGCGCCGGGCGACGAGCCGGTTGACGTACCGGCCGTCCAGCGAGAAGTACTCCAGCACCGCGCCGGTCAGGTCCAGGTCGTAGGACACGTGCTTGCGCTTCTTGCCCCACGACAGGGTGTCCTTGATCAGGCGCTGGGCGGTCAGCCGGACCTGGTGCTCCAGTCGCAGCGCCTCGTCGACCTCGCCGAAGTCCTGGTCGGGGTCCCCCGGCTTGCGCTCGTGCGGCGGGTAGTCGAACGGCCGCCGCAGATAGGCGCACAGCACGTCGAGGACGGTCTGCTGGTAGCGCGGCGTCGACTTGGCCAGCCACGCCAGCGCGTGCATCGCACCCACCCGCACCTGGTCGGCCTCGTTGCCCAGCAGTTCGACCGACCGCGCGAACCGTTCGTCGGCGACCTTCTCGCTCTCCAGGTGGTGCTTGCGGTCGTTGAGCCACAGCGCGTACAGCGCGACGACCGCGCCACCCGCGACACCGGCGGTCTTCACGATCTCCACGGCCGGCGCCTTCACCAGGTACAGGAGCACCGCGGTCGCGGCGGTGACCACGGCCGCGGAGAGAACGGCGAAAACCCACTTCACGTCAGTTCCTCCACGCTTCGGGCAGGTCGGCTGCCACCGCGAACGCACAACCGTCCGCCTTCACGTCGGCCCACTCGGAGTTCGAGAACTTGGTCTCGCCACCGAACTTCGTCTCCGTGAAGACGGCGAGCCCACGCGACTTGACCCTGCTGAACCACGCCTTGCGGCGGAAGTCGTTGTGGTGCATGTACAACCGGCCGGTCACCTCGGCGTCGGTGAGGTAGGCGTCTCCGTGGACCACCATGTGGTGGAAGGCGTTCGACTCGTTCAGGTGGGCGACCCGCATGATCAGGTCGCCGACCTGCCGGTACGACAGGTCCATGTACTCGAGATGCGCCTTGGTGAGGTTGAGGTCGTAGTGGACCGGGTCCTTCTCCTCCAGGCGCGGCAGCAGGTCCTCGACCAGCCGCTGCGAGGTGAGCCGGACCTCCAGTTCGATCTCGCCGGCGTCCTCGTCGTCGGGCGACCGCTTGTACGGCTGCCGCAGGTACGCGCAGAGGATGTCGAGCACGGTCTGCGTGTACTCGACCCTGGACTTCGCGAGGCCGGCCAGCGCGTGCATCGCGCCCACCCGCACCTGCGCGGTCTCGTGGCCGAGCAGTTCGACGGCGCGCGCGAACCGTTCGTCGGCCACGCGGGACCTGTCGTGGTCGATGCGCTGGGCCTCGAGCTCCTGGCGGGCCTCCTCGACCTTGCGGCGCCGGTCGTTCAGCCACAGCGCGTACAGGGCGACTATCGCGCCACCCGCCAGACCGCCGGTCTTGATCGCCTCGTGCTTGGGCGCGCCGGGGTCCAGGAGCAGCAACACGCCCCCGACCAGCACAAACGCGCCGATCGACGCGAGAATGGTCGACAGCAGCAAACTTTTCCTCACGAGGTCGGCATTCTGCCAAGTGGCGGGTGCATGATGGGCGGGAACGGTCCGAACGCGGGTGGGGTGAGCGAGTGGAGCGGCCGAACTGGGCGCCGGGGGACATCGACCTGGAACGTCCGAGCGTCGCGCGGGTGTACGACTACTGGCTCGGCGGCGCGCACAACTTCGCCGCGGACAGGGCCACCGCCCAGAAGATGCTCGAAACGATGCCCGAGCTGCGCAACGTGGTCCTCAACCACCGGGCCTTCCTGCGCCGCGCCGTCCGCCACCTGCTGAGCCGGGGCGTCCGGCAGTTCCTCGACCTCGGTTCGGGCATCCCGACCGTCGGCAACGTGCACGAGATCGCCCAGGCCGCCGACCCCGAGGCCCGGATCGTCTACGTCGACCTCGACCCGGTCGCCGTCGCGCACAGCCGCTCGCTGCTGGGCGGCAACAGCCGGGTCGGCGTGTTGCAGGCCGACGTCCGCGACGCCGTGGGCGTGCTGGCCTCGCCCGAGGTCACCAAGCACCTCGACCTCGACGAGCCGGTCGGCGTGCTGATGATCGCGTTGCTGCACTTCGTGTCGGACGAAGACGACCCGTGGGGCATCATCGGCCGCTACCGCGACCGCATGGCACCCGGCAGTTTCCTGGCGATCTCCCAGGCGGGCTACGACGAGGGGGACGTGGAGTCCACCGCCTCGGTGGAGGCGCGCAGGATCTACGACCGCCAGGTCACGCAGTCGACGTTCCGCAACCGCGCCGAGTTCACCCGCCTGTTCGACGGGTTCACGCTGGTCGAGCCCGGTGTCGTCCGGGTTCCCGCCTGGCACCCGGAGGCGCCCGCCGACGTGGAGGAGTCAGGCAAGCGCTTCCCGGGGTTCGCCGCGCTGGGCCGGAAGGCGTAGAGGTGACTCCGGACGGCGACCGGCCGTATGCTGCGCGTTCGTGGCGTTAGGGCCGAGAAGATGACCGATCGGGTAGACCACCGGGTGCGTGAGGACCGCTATCCCTTGAGCCCGGCCGTTTTGGCCGGTGCCGAGGCGTTCGCGCGCAGCTGGGCAACGGCCGTGATCGGGTCGAGCTACGTGCCGATGACCAGGGCCGAGGTCGCACAGCACCTGCAGGACCTCACCGAGCGGCTGGTCGAGGCGCTGTTCGCGAGCCCGTTCCGCACCGCCCCCGGTCACGAGATCGGCTCACGTCTGGTCGACGCGCACTTCACCGGCACCGACACGCTCGGCCGCACGGTCCAGTTGCTCGGCGACGACCTGCTGGCCGAACTGGGCTTCCCCGGCGACGCGAGGCTGACGTCCCGCCTGGCCGCCCTGCAGGGCGCGCTGGCCGCCGGGTACGCCCGCGCGCTGCGGGAACGCACGCTCGCCGAGCAGGAGGCGATCAGGGCGGCCGTGCTGGACGCCCGCGACCAGGCCGAGTCGATGCTGCGGGCCTCCGAGGCCCGGTTCCGCGCCATGTTCACCGAGGCCGCGATCGGCATCGGCATCGCCGCCATCGACGGCCGGATCCTGGACGTCAACCAGGCCCTGCAGGACATGCTCGGGTTCAGCGTCGAGGAGATGCGCCAGTACAACGTGCGCGACCTCATGCACCCGGAGGACGCGGGCAGCGTGTGGCGGCTGTACGACCAGCTCATCGCGGGTGAGTGCGACCACTACCGCGCCGAGAAGCGCTTCCACCGGGCCGACGGCGAGCAGGTGTGGACGCACCTGACGTTGTCGCTGGTCAGGGACGACCACGGCGAGCCGCAGTACCAGGTCGCGATGATCGAGGACGTCACCGACCGGCACCTGCTGCAGAACCGGCTGCGCTACCAGGCGTTGCACGACCCGCTCACCGGCCTGCCGAACCGGGCGTTGTTCCTCGAACGCCTCGGGCGCGTCTTCAACAACCGGGCGAAGCACGTGCGGGCCGGCCTCTGCTACCTCGACCTGGACGGCTTCAAGGTCATCAACGACTCGCTGGGCCACGACACCGGAGACCAGTTGCTGGTCGAGGTCGGCCGCCGGCTCGACCACTCCGTGTCCGGCGAGGGCAAGCTCGTCGCGCGCATGGGCGGCGACGAGTTCGTGATCCTGGTCGAGGGCTCGTCCGGCGAGCAGGACATCGTGGACGTCGCGGACCGGGTGCTGACCGAGCTGGAGGCGCCGATCCGCATCGCGGGCCACGAGCTGTCGGTGTCGGCGTCGATCGGCATCGTCGAACGTCAGCTGTCCGGCACGACCTCCGCGGACATGATGCGCGACGCGGACATCACCCTGTACTGGGCGAAGGCCGACGGCAAGGCGCGCTGGGCGCTGTACGACCCGGAGCGCAACGCTCGCGAGGTCGCCCGGTTCACGCTCTCCGCCACGATGCCCCGCGCGTTGGAACGCGGCGAGTTCTACGTCGAGTACCAGCCGCTGGTGCGCCTGGAGGACTCCACCGTCACCGGTGTCGAGGCCCTGGTGCGCTGGCAGCACCCGGAGTTCGGCCGGCTCGCGCCGGACCGGTTCATCGAACTGGCGGAGGAGACCGGCCTGATCGTCCCCTTGGGACGGTGGGTGCTGCGCAAGGCCTGCGAGGAAGCCCGGCGCTGGCTGGAGGAGTTCGGTGACGCGGCGCCGTTCGTGTCGGTGAACCTGGCCGTGCGGCAGTCCCGCGACCCCGAGCTCGTGCGCGACGTCAAGCGGATCCTGGACGAGTGCGCGCTGCCGCCGCACCACCTGCAGCTGGAGCTGACGGAGTCGGCGATCATGGGCACCGCCGACGAGCCGCTGGAAGCGCTGCGGGCGTTGTGCGACATGGGCGTGCGCATCGCGATCGACGACTTCGGCACCGGTTACTCGAACCTGGCCTATCTGAAGCACCTGCCCGTGCACGAGTTGAAGATCGCCGGCTCGTTCATGGAGGGGCTGCGCGCCGAGAACGAGGAAGACCCGGTCGACGCGCAGATCGTCGCGACGCTGGTGCAGCTCGCGCACGCGCTGTCGTTGGGCGTCACGGCCGAGGGCGTGGAGACGCCCGCGCAGGCCGCCCGGTTGATGCGGCTGGGATGTGACACGGGCCAGGGCTGGTTCTTCGCCCGGCCGGGCCCACCGGAGAACATCGACAGCTTGTTGCGTGGTGATCTCTAGGTCGGGGAACTCCCAGGGGCATGAAGGCATTGGCCCTGGTCGTGCTCCTGCTCGTGATGTCGGCACCGGTCGCCCGTGCGGCCGAGGTCGTTCCTCTACCCGCTGACAAGCAGGCGTTCGGCACGGCGAGGTCCGCGGCGAGTCCCGTGTGGTTCACCCTCGGCCACCAGGGCCTGTCCGAGATCTTCTTCCCCGACCTGAGCACGCCCGCGACCCGGGAGACACGGCTGCTGGTCGACGGAAAACCCGGCCGGGCGTACACCGAACCCGCGGACGACAGGTCGCTGACGTTCCGGCAGAGGCTGCGCGGCGACGGCTGGCAGGCCGAGATCACCTACGTCACCGACCCGCAGCGCGCCGCGGTGCTCGCGGACGTGGAGGTGAAGGCGCAGCGTCCCGTCCGGCTGTCGATCGAGCACGTGCCGATGAAGGGCTCCAGCGAAGTCAGGACCACCTTGCCCACCGAACCGGTGCGACGCGCGCACGGCACGTTCGCGGTCGGGTTCGGCGACGGCGTAGCCCAGGCCGCGCTGGACCGGGGATTCCGTGCCGTCGCAAGGGAGTACGCGCAGGGCTGGCACACGTACCTGAACGGGCTGACCAGGCCGAAGTCGGCGGACCGGCGGCTCTACGACATGTCCGTGATGGTGCTGGCGGCGACCGAGGACAAGACCCACCCCGGCGCGTCGATCGCGTCGCCGAGCTTTCCATGGGCCTTCGGGTTCGACCGGGAACTGGCGCCGGAGCTCGGCCCGTACGCGCTGGTGTGGCCGCGCGACCTGTACCACGTGTCCACGGCGATGATCGCCGCCGGAGACCGCGGGTTCGCCGAGCGGTCGCTGGACTTCATGCTCCAGAAGCAGCAGCAACCGGACGGCCACCTGCCGCAGAACACGCGCGTCGACGGCACGCCGGTGTGGCTCAAGGTCCAGCTCGACCAGGTCGCGGCACCGCTCCTGCTCGCCTGGCACCTGGACCGCCAGGACCAGTCCACAATGGACTTTCTGCGCCGCTCCGCCGACTACCTCCTGACCTATCCGAACTCGCCGTTCAGCGAGCAGGAGCGGTGGGAGAACCAGGACGGCTACTCGCCCGCCACGATCGCGTCGGTCGTCGCCGGCCTGGTCTGCTTCGCGGATCTGTTGCAGCGCAACGGGGAGAACGCCGACAAGTACCTCCAGGCCGCCGACGAGTGGCAGCGGAAGGTCGAGGGCTGGACCGCGACGAGGACCGGCCCGTACTCGCCGAAGCCGTACTACCTGCGCCTCACCAAGGACGGGCAGCCCGACGCGGCGACGAAGTACAACCTCGGTGACAACAACCCGGCCGACATCGACCAGCGCGCGGTCGTGGACCCGAGCTTCCTGGAACTGGTCCGGCTCGGGGTGAAACGAGCCGACGACCCCGTCATCCGCAACACCGTGCGAGTCGTGGACCAGCAGCTGAAGGAACAGGGCTACTGGCACCGGTTCACGCAGGACGGCTACGGCGAGACAGCGGACAGCAGGCCGTGGGGCATCAACTGGCCGACGCCGACCCGCACGTACGGCAGGCTCTGGCCGTTGCTGAGCGGTGAGCGCGGCGAGTACGAACTGCTCGCCGGCGACAAGGCCAGTGCTTCCAGGCGGCTCAAGGAGATCGCCGCGGCCGCCAACAGCGGGCTCATGCTGCCCGAACAGGTGTGGAACGGCCGGGGAACCGGCTCGGCCACCCCACTCGCCTGGACGCACGCGCAGTACGTGCGGCTGGCGTGGTCGCTCGACGCGGGCCGTCCCGTGGAACGACCCGACGTCGTCGCGAACCGTTATGGCGGCTAGCGCTTGCTCACGTTGTGCCCGGAGAGCTGGACGATCGGCGCCGCCCCGCCCAGGTCGGACGTCCGGTACTCGCCCCTGATCGTCTGGGACTCACCGGGGAACAGCGTGATGTAGTTGTCGCTCCAGTCGACCGGCAGCACCTCGGCGCCACCCTGGCCCTTGCGCAGCGACGCCCGCATGAAGAACGCCACGGAGGTGCCGGTGTTCCTGACGGTCACGCTGGTGGCCTGCCTGCCGTCCGCGCCCGGTGTCGTCGTGGAGGTCACCGACACCTGGCCCGCCCGCAGGGAGCTCAACGACTTCAGGTCCGTGTACTGGGCCTGCGGCGTGTACCACCAGTCGCCGGCGTTGTAGTTCAGCGTGTCCGCCTTGGTGGACAGCCAGTAGACGTTGCGGTCGACCTCCTTGCCCGCGGAGTCCTTCAGCAACAGCCGCACGAAGTACGCGGGCGACAGACCGGACGGTTGCGGCAGGTTCCCGACTCGCACGGACCCGTTGGCCTTGGCCGGGACCGGACGCGTCTCGTTCGCCTTCTGCGTGCCGTCGGAGTTGAAGACCGTCACCTGGAGGCTCAGGCCCTGCTTGGCCTCCAGGCCCATGTTCACCACGGCGAGCGACTTGTCGTCGTAGGAGTACTGCGCGTGCAACGCCTTGTTCGCCGTCTTGGCACCGAAGTACGACCCCGCCGTCGCGAGGTTGTAGTTGTAGAGGTGCCAGAAGAGCTTGGGCCACGGGTCGTTCTGCATCCAGTAGATGAGGCCCTGCGCCTGGTTCGCGCCGGTGTCGGAGAAGTCGCGGCCGAACGCCTCGAACTGCGCGCGGTTCGTCTCGTACTGCTGCAGCTGGGCCTTCTTGACGAAGTCGTCCACAGTGGACGGCTTGCCGTAGCGGTTGTCGAGGGCCGTGCCCCAGAAGCCGATCTTGCTGAAGTTGCCGGACGGCGACAGGTGGTACTGCTGCGCGTTGTAGTCCGTCAGCTTGTTGATCTCGGCCTGGCTCATGAACTTCCTGAGCTCGTCCATCTCCGGGATGGCGAGGCCGGGGCCGATCTCGGACGCGAAGCCCGCTGACCCGCCCTTCTGGTTGTTGTACCAGTAGACCGGCGGCTCCCACCAGTACGGGCCGTCCATCTTCATGCCCGAGTCACCGAGCTGCGGAGAGCTTCGGCGCGCGGCCGCGGTGATGATCGGCGTCTGCCAGTCCGCGTGCTTCAGGGCGTCCAGGTAGATCTTCTCGACGTCGGCCACCGGGGCCTCGTCCGAGCCGATCAGGAACGTGAACACGCTGGGGTGGTTGCGGATCCGCTTGGCCTCGCCCTCGGCGGACGCACCCGCGACCCTCTTGTCCTCCGCGGTGAACGCGCCGGTGTTCTGCCACTTCGAGCAGCACTCCCAGCCGGTCATGAGCAGGATGCCCATGCGGTCGGCCATGTCGTAGATCTCGTCGTTCTCGGGCTTGCCCTCGAGCCGGATCGTGTTGAGACCCATGGACTTCGTCAGCATCATCTCGTCGGCGATCTTCCGCACGTCGGTGCGCAGGAAGAGGTCCGACGCCCAGCCGCCGCCGCGGATCAGGATCGGCTTGCCGTTGATCTGGTACTGGACGTTTCCACTGATCATCTTCGAGGTGACCTCGCGGATGCCGAACGTCGTCCTCTGCTCGTCCGACTTCGCGCCGGAGACGGTCGCGGCCGCCGTCGCGTCGTACAGCGGCTGCGCGCCCATCTGGTACGGCCACCAGATCTGCGGGTTGGTGACGGTGAGCGGGAACGTGACCGTCCTGGTCTCGTTCGCGGCCAGGCTCACGTTCTGGCTGTAGTTCTGGCCCGCGGCGCTGCCGGAGACGGTCGTGGTGACCGTGCCGCCGGTGTTGTTGCGCACGTCGGCCTTCACGGTGACCGCGGCGCTGTTCAGGTTCGGCAGCGGCAGGTCGGAGAGCACGTGCAGGCCGCGCACCGAGACCGCGCCGCTCTGCGCGAGGTCGACGTCGCGGAACAAGCCCTGGTTGCGGTCGGGCGGGAGCTGGGCCCAGTCGATGAAGTGGATCACCAGGTCCTTGGCCGGGTCGGACGGCGATGCCTTGATCGCGAGCGCGTTGTCACCCTTGCGCAGCAGGCTGGTCACGTTGAACTCGAACGTCGGGTACGCCCCGACGACCGTGTCGGTGCCGGCGACCTTCGTGCCGTTCAGCCACACCTCACCGCGGGAGATCACACCGCCGTTGAGCTTGAGGAACGTGTTGACACCCGGCTGCGGGTCGGCCTGGAAGACCTTGCGGTACCACCACGGCACCTTGAAGTCGTTGGGGTTGGCCTTCTTCAGGTTCTCCGAGTAGTTGACGTCGCCGTACCTGTTGTTCGCGATCAGACCGGCCATCACCGTCGACCGCGCGGGCACGCTGAGCCAGCCGGAGTCCGAGTAGGACGGGCCGGAGATCACGGTGCCGGACTGCGTGGCGGTGGCGCTGGTCTGCATGCGCCAGTCCGGGATGGTGGAGGTCTGTCCGGGGACGGCGGCCACCTTCAGCGCCGCTCCCGTGCCGGGCACGGGGCCCGCGTTGGCTGAGGTGCCTGGCACGAGCAGGGCCAGTCCCACCGCCGCCACGACCAGGGTCGGTAGTGGTCGGTTGCGCAGCATGTCGCTCCTCGACGCATCGGGGCGGCGGCGCTTCGGGGTATCGTAAAGAAGGTTTCCTTTTGGTGAGGTCACCGGCAATGCGTCGTACGGGTGACGCGGGACACGTCGAACGCCACACTCCGTGCCCGGTGATCCGATAGTTTGACTCGCATGCGTCGACTTGCCGTCCCGTTTCTGCTGGCAGCGGTCCTGGCCGGGTGTTCAACGACCGAACCGGGCAAGCCCTCCGCGGGCGAGCAGACCGGCTCCGCGCCGACGACCGGAACTTCTTCCGGTACCGCCCCGGTGAGCAGGCCGAAGAACGTCGACATGAAGACGCTCGACCCGTGCTCGCTGATCACGCCCGAGGTGAAGACGACCCTCGGCATGCGTCTCGCGCAGCCTGGTGACCCGGACCCCGACTTCGGCGAGGGCAGCAAGAACTGCACCAGCGTCTACGAGGACCGCAGCTACACCACCGGCGTCGACACCCTGGTGAACGGCGGCGTGGATCGGCTCATGCGGACGGTCGGCGAGGCGAACGTCACCAAGCTCCAGGTGGCCGGCTATCCCGCCTACCTGAACAGGCGCGAACCGCAGAAGACCATCCTCGGGTGCGACATCTACATCGACGCGAACGACGGTCAGATGCTCTTCGTCAGCGCCTTCACCTTTGGTGATCCCAAGGCCACCGTGGACGGAGCGTGTGAGCGGGCGACGAAGCTCGCCAACGCCGTCGGGCCTGTTCTGGCCACCAAGTGATAGTTGAGTAGAACTACGCGGCTTATACCTGGAACCGGTCACCCGCGTCATGCATCAGAGCTAGAGTCGTCCCAAATGCACACGCGATCCATTTCCTGAGGGTCGTACTGAGGAGGGTGTGCCGTGTACCTCGCGGACAGTGGAGGTGGAGGCGTTTCGGCGCCGCCCGAGTTCGGTCAGCGCAAGCTGAAGGTGGACCCGTCAGCCATTCCACAGGCGCGTGCGGCGTTCGAGAAGGCCCTGGACGAGTTCGATCTCAGGGTCAGGCCCCAGGTGGACCAGCTGCCCACGCGGCCCTGGGCGGAAGATCCGATCAGCAGCGAGACGTCCAAGGCCTTCAACGATCAGACGGCCGACAAGGCGATGACCGCGCTGAACGTCTACCGCGAGCAGCTCGTCGGCGTCATCGCCCAGCTCAAGGCGATCGAGCAGCAGTACATCCTGACCGAGGGCGACAACTCGGCCATGTGGGGCAAGCACCTGCGAGACCAGGGCTGAGAGGGGGACTGACCGATGACTGACCACCGCTTCCAGGGGTACGCACACCCCGAGCTGTACAAGATGATCAACTCCGGTCCCGGCGTCTCCGCCTCCATCCCGGTCGAGGCCGGCTGGAAGCAGATCGCCGCGACGCTCGCCCAGATCGACGCCGACCTGCACACCGGCCTGACCAAGATGGGCGCGGACTGGGAGTCCGACGCCGCCGACGCCGCCCAGGGCGCGCTGTCGCCGCTGGCCGAGTGGGCCGGTTTCGCCGAGTCCGGCGCGACGACCATGGAGTCCTCCGCGCGACTGCAGGGCGAGTACATCGCCGAGGCGCGCAAGAAGATGCCCGAGGTCGTCCCGGTCACGGCCGAGAAGCCCGGCTTCCTCGACTTCGCCGGTGGCGCGCTGACCGGTCCGGCCGGCATGGCGCACGTCATCGGCCAGCAGCAGGACCACGAGCGGCAGGAAGCCGCGGCGGACAACGCCGCAGCCCAGGCCGTCAAGGTCATGGAGAACTACCAGTCGGACAGCCGCTGGAACTCCTCGACGCTCGGTGACTTCCCGACGCCGCCGCAGGTCGTGATCGACACGCCGCCGCCGGCCGACACGGGCACGGGCAGCACGCGGGCCGGGTACTCGCAGACCGGCTCCGGTGCGCCGACCGGCACCGGCACGACGACCCCGTCGTGGTCGACCGGCTCGCCGACGCCGACCCCGCAGCAGCAGGTCTCGACCGGCTGGACGCCTCCGCCGACCGACACCACGCACACCTCGTGGACGCAGCCTCCGACGACGACGCCGCCTCCCACGCACACCCCGCCTCCCACGAGCCTGCCTCAGCCGACTCCGCCTCCCACGACGACGCCGACCCCCGGTGGTCCGGTGTTCACGCGTCCCGGCACGGGCGGCCCCGGTGGCCCCGGTGGTCCTGGTGGCTCCAGTGGCGTTCGCGGTGGTCAGCTCGGTGGCGGCAAGGCGTTCGGGCCGATGTCCGGCTCGCTCGGCGCGTCCGGCCAGCAGGGCGCGATGAAGCCCGGTGGCATGCCCGGCGGCATGTCCGGCCTGGGTTCCGGTCCTGACGCGCTGCGCGGCGGTGCCGCGGGTGGCGGTGCCGGTGCCGCAGGTGGCGGCAAGGGCGGTGCGGCCGGCGCGGGTGCCGGTGGCGGCGCGGCCGGCCAGAAGGGCGAAGGCGAAGACGACATCGAGCACAAGGCGGCCGACTACCTGGTCGAGACCGACGACGTGTTCGGCGACGAGCGCATGGTCGCTCCGCCGGTCATCGGCGGCTTGCCGGAGTGAGTCTGTTCGGCGCACCGGCGGAGAGGGAGCCGATCACTCTCTCCGCCGAGGAGTTCGACGTGCTGTGGGAACGGATGAACGTCGGCCCCATGCCGCTGCTCCTCAAGGTTCCCACCCCGGGCAAGACGCGGGACGAGCGCATTCAGCTCGAGAACCGCGTCTACCAGCAGTTGGACCACCGGCGCCTGGGCAACTCACGCGGGCTCTCGTCCGAACTGGACGGGCTCCTGCGCATGTTCGTGAAGCCCGAGCGGGAGGCGGACGGCCGCCTCTGGCTCGGCCACAGCCTGCGCGTCCTCGCCGTCGCGAACGGCGACTGGGGCGCGCTGGCGACGTTGCGCGACGACCAGCTGACGCTCCAGCCGTGGGCGGGCTCCGGGCTCGCCTCGGCGGTGCTGTCGGTGCTGCCCGCGCACCCCGCAGGCACGGGCCTCTCGGTGACGCTGCCGAGCGCCGACATCGAGAAGGCGATCGCGCGGACGGACGGTTCGCCGAAGTCGATGGACGCCGCCTTCCGGAGCATCGGGTTGCGCGAGGACGACGCGAAGGCACTGGTGAAGATGTTCACCGACGTCGTGCACACCGGGAACTTCGGTGCCGCCGCCCGGGACAAGTACGGCAAGCGCTGGCGGCCTGAGCGCGTGGTCGCGTTCTTCGACACCGAAGAGGGCCGCTACCTGCAGCAACGCAAGTCGTCGAACGGTCAGCCGCCGTGGAGCACGTTCACGCCGACCGACGCGCGCCGGATGATGCACCAGGTCGACGAGCTGATCTCCGAGGCAATGCGTTCCGCAGGAGCCTGACGTCTGGTTTGATCTGACCACCGCCGCCGTGGCCAAGACCCCTTGGAGACGGCGAAATGAGCATCGACAGACGGCAATTCCTGCTGGCTACAGGGGTTGCGGTGGTCGGGACGTCAATGATGACGGGGACTGCCTCCGCGCAGTCCTCAGCTTCGTTGTGGCAGGAGTTCGTTGCCAACCCGTACAACCACCCGCAGATCCCGAACATCGCCTACGCCGGCTACCGCACGGGTGAGAAGCCCGCCCGCCGCCCGGTCCTCGCGAACGTCCTGTTCTTCGGCGCCCGGCGCGACGGTTCGGCCGACGCCTCCGCCGCGATCAACAAGGCGATCGAGTTCGTCGGCAGGCTCGGCGGCGGCACCGTCTACGTGCCTCCGGGCCGCTACCGGATCGACGACATCATCCGCATCGGCTACGACAACGTGGTGCTCCGCGGCGCGGGCAGCTCGAAGACGACCTTCCACGCGACCCGGTCGCTGGAGGAGATCGTCGGCATCAACCGCAGCCGGTACGGCTCGGAGAACTCCGCGTGGAGCTGGTCCGGCGGCCTGGTCTGGGTCTGCCACCGCGACCGGTACCAGCCGCTGGTCGACGCGATCAAGGCGAAGAAGTGGCCGTTCGAGGGCTGGACGGGCAACGAGCTGGAGCAGGGTTCGACGCTGACGAACGTGACGAGCTCTGCCGCACGGGGCTCGTTCGTCGTGACCGTCGAGAACGGACGGTCGCTGCGGGCGGGCCAGCGCGTGCTGCTGCGGCTCGACGACGCGAACTACTCGCTGCCCAAGCACATGTGCGGTGACGTCCCGGGCACCGCCACCTACCGTTGGGACGACAAGGACAAGCTCCTGTCGTACTTCCCGTTCCTGTGGCCGGTGCGCGTGGAGTGGGTGCGCGGCAACAGGGTCAAGCTCGCGCAGCCGTTGCCGCTGGAGATCCGCCCGGAGTGGAAGGCCCGCCTGACCACGATGGCGCCGGTCGTCACGGGGTCCGGGGTCGAGGGCATCAAGATCGAGATGTTCAAGGTGCCGACGCCGAAACACCTGCTGGACAAGGGGTACAACGGTGTCGCGTTCCAGTGCGCGTGGGACTGCTGGGCCGACGACGTGCACGTCCAGGACGTCGACAACGGCTTCCTCCTGGTGTCCTCCAAGGGGATCTCGCTGCTGAACACACGTGTGTCCGGCCGTGGCCACCACCACGCGTACGCCGTGCGGGAGCAGTCCCACGACAACCTGACCGACGGCTTCGTGATCGAGGCGCCGTCCGAACCCTCGCAGGCGGGCGCCGGCAACCACGGCCTGAACGTGGAAGGCCTGTCGTGCGGCAACGTCTGGACCCGCGGCCGCATGGACCACGACGTCTTCGACACCCACCGCGGCCTGCCGTTCGCCAACGTCCGCACCGAGATCACCATCAACAACGTCGGCGCGCACGGCGGCAGCGCGAACGCGGGACCGTTGTACGGCGCCCGTTTCGCGCACTGGAACGTCACCGTCACCAACCAGCGCGCCGGCAACGTCCGCATCGACCAGGTGGCGCCGTGCAGCGCGACCGTCGCGATCTCCGAGGTCCGCGACTTCGGCCAGATCGACAAGCCGGACTTCTCCGGCGAGCTGAACTCCCGCCTGGAGCTCTACGGCACCACCAGCGTCACGCCGCGCAACCTCTATGACGCACAACGGAAGCTGCGCCGCTCATGAGCTAGCCATCGCCACGGGCAACGACCACGCCACGTCGTTGAGGTCGGTGGGGAGCACGACCCTCTCCACCGACCTGCCGATCCTGCGGACCCAGCCCTGGTCGCTGAACTCCAGCCGGAACGACCCGTGCTCGCCCGGCGTCACGTCGGACAGCAGCAGGTGCTGCCCGTACGTGCGACCCGCCGTGGCGAGTGTCTGCAGGATCGTCCGGAACTCCGGGCGTGCTTCCAGGAGCCCGTGCACGCCGTCGACGCAGATCAGCAGTTCGGGCATGACCAGTCCTGCCGCGCGGTAGTCCCAGATGTTCCGGAAGTTGTTGTGCGCCAGAGTTCTGGCGCGCTGTTCGTGGTCCTCCAGCAGGTCCACGATGCCGTGCCGCACGTGCGGTGCGCCGTCGATGCCCGCGAACACCCCGTTGCCGTGGAAGTCGATGAGAACGACTTCCAGCTCGTCCGGTGAGTGCCGTGCCAGCTGCCCGAGAACCAGCGCGCGGATGCCTTCCGCTCGTCGGTCGTCCGGTGCCACGACCTCACCGTGCGGCCCCATCCCGTCCTGGAGGTGCTTGGACTTCAGGTCGATCTCGACGGGCTGCCCGAACTCGTCCACACCCACCGGAACCCGGTACTGCAGCCTGACCGGGCGTGGCTTCCACACGTGCCTGTTCGGCATCTCGTGCAGGGCGAAGAAGTCCGGTGCGGGCTCCTCCTCGTGCATCAGCGGTGGCAACGAGCTCGTCACCTCGTCGAGGTTCGCGGGCGCCGCGCAGTCGTCGACCAGCAGGTCCGCCAGGCCGCTCGGACCGTCGAGCAGGAGTTGCATCCCGGACTTCCCGACGTCCGCCGCGACGCCGGCGAACGCCGCCTCCCCGATGTCCTCGAACCCGCTCACACACACCAGGAGCTGCGGCAACACCTGGTCGAAGCCCCGGTGGTCGAAGACCGTCCACGTGTTGCCGACGACCTCGAGCCGTCGCTCCGACTCCGCCGCCAGCACGTCCGCGATCTTCTGCGGATCGCGTGCCGCGTGGCGATGACGTGCCAGCACGTGCGGGGCCTGGTCGAGTCCGTCGAACACGTCCGAGTCGTGCGCGTCGACGAGGACCGCCTGGAACAACTTGGGCGAGTGCGTGGCCATCAGGCCCAGCACCACACTGCGGAACGCGTCCGGGGACGTGACGCTCAAATGCGTTCCCGTGCGCCATTTTCCGTCAGCGAAGTGCGTCAGCTCCACGACCACCGGCACGCCGTTCGAGTCGACACCGGCCGGGACCTTCCACCACCGCCCCTTCCACGCGAGAGCCTTGGTGAACCGCCGCAACCCGTGCAACGCCAGGAAGTCCAGCACCTCGACCCGCAGCGGCACCCGTTCCGGCAGCTCGTCCACCACCCGCGCGGTGATGATCACCCGCACGTTCCACGAGGCCGCCGCGATCCACCGGACGGCGTCGGTCAGCCCGGGATCCTGTGCGGCGCAGTACTTCCAGTCGTCGATCAGCAGCGTCGCACCGGGCTCGGCCCCGCGTTCGAACCACGCCAGCAGGTTCTGCCGCCGCCGCTCGTCGCCGGGCTCGAAGCTCACCGCGACGCCGGCCGCATCTCCTCGGCCGATGCGGTAGATCCCTTGCAGCGCGGCGATCCGGCGCGCGACGAGGCCGGGTGGTCCGATGAGGGCGAGGTGGTTCACGGCAGCGCGATCTGCGTGTGGAGGCCGTCGGGCAGGGAGAGGCCGAAGCCGGGCCGGTCCGGCACGCGGGCGGCCTGGGCGGGGTCGATCAGCGACGTGGCCGGGTCGTCCAGGCGGAACTCGACGGCGAACCCCAGGCTGTCGCGGATGAACGGCGGCACCTGGTTCCACGAGCGAGCGGTCACGACGATGTGGCGCTGCGGGTCGAGCGGCTCGCCCGGGCCGTCGAGGAGCTGGTAGCGGCTCGGGTCGGCGAGGAGGCCGGCGAGGGTGCGCAGCGTCGTGCTCTTGCCGGTGCCCGGTTTGCCGACGATGGCGCCGTGGCGCAGTTCGTCGGTGAACGCCGGGAACAGGACGTCGCGGCGTTGCTCGCCCGGCTTGTCGATCAGGCCGATGGCGCCCGGCGGCAGCACGTCCAGCCTCAGGTCCGAAGAGGACGGTCGTGGCGGCAGCGTGATCTTCTGCGTGGACTGGAAGGCGCCGGGCGGCGGCTGGGCGAGCACGTGCGCGGGTGGGCAGGTGCCGACCAGGGCCGGTGGCAGGACCTCGGCCCACTCCTCGAGGTCGTACGGCGGAACCGCGGCCGGCCAGGCGGGGATCTGCGCCGGCGGGGCCGCCGCCTGCCCGTCACCGGAGTAGAGCAGGTGGACGCCGAGCTCGTGACCCGCCCCGCTGAGGGACTGCAGGAGGCCGCGGTAACCGGGGTGCCGTTCCACCAGCGCTTCGGGGCTGTCCACGCAGACCATGAGGGCGGGGAAGGGTTCGCCGGTCTGCTTGAGCCGACGCCGGCGGTCGAGCTCGGCGGCCAGGCCGGTGTGGAACTGCTGGAGCACCTCGTCGTCGTCCTCGCCCGTGAACGCGCACGCCACGTGCGGCGCCGCCTCCAGACCGTCGAACAACCCGACGCTCTTCATGTCGAAAAGGGCGAAGTTCAGGTCCTCCGACGAGTGCGTGACCATGAGGCCCAACAACGCGCTCAACAGCTTCTGCTCACGTTCCGCGGGCGGGGCCAGGCAGGCGGCGAGGGTCCCGTTGACGTCCAGGTACACCGGCCAGCCGCGGGCGTCGGCACCGATGGCCGCCTGGAGGTCGTGGCGCTGGTACTTGTTGCTCAGATCGGGTTCGATCTCGTGCAGCGCCAGGAAGTCCGTGGCCTCGCCGTGCAGGTGCCTGCGCAGCCGGCCGGGCACCTCCGACCACCTCCGGGCCGTGACGACGACCTGCACACCACGCGCCGGCCCGAACGCGGCGATCCACTCGACGGTCCGGTCCAGCGCCGGGTCGAGGCCGGAGCACAGCTCCCAGTCGTCCATCAGCAGTACCGCGCCCGACGGCGCACCGCGTTCGAACCAGTCCAGCAGGCTGCGACACCCCGGCTCGTCCGCCGGGTCGAAGGTCGCGGACACGGGCAACGGGTCCGCGCCGCGCCCGATCCGGTACACCGAGATGTTCGGTGCCGCTGCCAGAGCCGTCGTCAGCCGCTCCCTGGTCGCCTGCCCGGGACCGACGACGGCGAAGTTCCTGATCACAGCCCAGGTGTATACCAACAGCGCCGGGAGTGCCGCTGCCCCTTCGCTAATGTGGGGGACGTGCCAGCCAAAGCCGTCGACCCCGCCGAGATGCGTGCCGCCGTGGCAGCCGTGCTCCCGTGGCTGCGAGGTGAGGCTGACCAGCCAGAACGTCCCGCGCTCGCCGCCGCCGTCCGGCTGAGCCTGCGCACCCTCGAACAGATCGCGCCCGGCCGCAGCGTCGAGGTGCGCGTTCCCCCGTTCGCGGCGGTCCAGTGCGTCGAAGGGCCGCGCCACACCCGCGGCACACCCCCGAACGTGGTCGAGACCGACCCGCGCACGTGGCTGGAACTGGCCACCGGCACCCTCGCCTGGACCGAGGCGATGGACGACGCCCGGGTCACCGCCTCCGGGACCCGAGCCGACCTCTCACCACTGCTACCGGTCGTGAGGTTCTAGAACCACGACCCGATCGTCTTGATCGCGCCACCGACACCCTCGACGGCGTCGCGCCCGAGCTCCACCACGTTGCCCACGGTGTCGACCACGACGTCACCGGCGTCACTGGCGACCTCGCCCACGGTGTCCACCGCGTGCCCGGCCGCGTCACCCCAGCGCCCGTTCGAGATGTCGTCGACGACCTGACCACCACCGCGCCAGATGTCTTCGCCCATGTCGACGACCTCCTTGCCGGTGTTGACCCCCCAGTCGATGACCGGCCCGACCCCGGGAAGGTCCGAACCGGGCACCTCACGCGGCGTGGGAGCGTCCTGCCAGCGCTGCTCGGTGACGCTGCCGCCGTCACCGTTGGCGATCCTGGCGAGGTTCTGCAGCGACTCGGAGTCCTTGTCGTAGTACGACGAGTGGGCGTGCCCGATCCAGGACTCGCCGGACGTGCCGAACGTCTTGGCGCCGAACGAGGAGTCGTAAGGGCCGGTCGACGACCCGTCCTTGGTGAACCAGTCGCCACTCGTCGCCTGGATGACCGGGTCGTGCTCCGTGCCACCGACGTAGACGTGACCGCCACCGGCCGACAGCTGGTCCACGTTCGACGCGCCGACGCCCGGTGAGCCGACGAACACGATGTCGTCCGCCTTGAGGCCGTTGTCCATCGCGGAGTAACCGACGACTGTGCTGCCGTAGCTGTGGCCGATCACCGTGACGTGCGCGTTGGGGTTCGCGGTGCGGTAGCCGTCGACGTCCTTCGCGAGGATCTGGCCGCCCTCGACCGCCTGCTGCGGGTCGTTGACCTGGCCGGGCAGGAACTCCGGCGCGTCGTAGCCGAGCCACTGGATCGCGGCGCCGTCCGGGCCCATCTTCGCGCTGAGGTTCGAGGCCTGGTCCAGGCCGAAGCTGCTGAGCGTCGAGGTGGTGCCCGGCACGCACACCGCGAGGTTCTTCGCCGTGTCCGGGTTGCCGAACGCGACGGCGATCGCACCTTCCTTGGCCCCGGCACCGTCCGGGCTCCAGGCCAGCACGTACGCCTGCTTGCCGGTCTCCTTGCTCAGGTCTCGGGCCGTCCCCAACGCGCCGAACGCGTCATCCGCGTTCTTCGCCCGCCGTGCCGCCTCGTCGTACTGCGACATCAGCTGCGAGCCCTGGGCGTCGTTGCGCAGAGCGCGCTGGCCCTCGGACGAGTTCGGATCGACGCCGAGCTCGCGGGCGCGGTCGGCGAGCTGCTGCTTGAGCTGGTCCTTCTCCGCGTGGAACCGCGCCTGGTCCTCGGGGATCCGCTTGCGGTTCGCATGGTCCAGCACGTCGGCGGGAAGTCCGCGAAGCTGGCCGAGCTCCTGGTACTTGGTGTTCTTGAGCGCTTCCTGCTGGTCCTTGCTGAGCGACTTCCACCAGTCGGCGACGGCCTTCGGGTCGGAACCCGGCGGCGGAACCGGCGGCAGAGCGCCACCCGCACCACCGCGCTGGGCCGCGCGGCCCCAGCCGGAGTCGGTGCGCGCGGACTCCTCGAAGCCCGGCGGAATTTTGGCGAGCGCGTTCGCGTAGGAGCGCAGAACGTTGTCGTAGCCCGACTTCACCTTGTCCAGGTGCTGGTTGACCTGGTTGGCGAGCTGGCGGGTCTGCTCCTCGTCCATGCCGGGCGGGCGGCCGCGCCACACGCCGATCGCCTGGTCTGCGGCGCCGCGCATCTGGCCGTAGGCACGCGAAGCGGCCTGGACGATGTCCACACCCGCGCCGAGGCGTTCCGCAGCGGCCTTGGCAGCAGTGGCGGACAGCTGGGCGCGAGCGGTGAACTTGGAGGCCGCGTCACCGGTCCAGCTGCTCACGGCGGTCTTGCCACCGTTGGCGACGGACTCACCGGCGCGACCGACCGCGCTGATCGCGCCGGTGATCGGGTCGGCGGCCGCGGCGATCCGGCCGACGTCGCCGGACGCGAGCCTGCCGTACAGGCTCTCGGGATCCGTGTAGCTCACTGACCGCCCCCAAGTCCCGAGAAGAGCTTCTTCAGCGCTGCCGCGTGGTCCTCGTCGGTGCGCTGGTAGGCCTCGGCGTTCGACACGAGACCCTCTGCCGCGTCGGTGAACCAGGAGGAACCGCGCTGCAGGTCCTGGGAGTGCGTGCCGACGAACTTCGACAGCGCGTCCGCGAACTCCGCGGCGGCGTCGACCTCACCGAACGCGCCCGCGTCGAGCTGGAGCATCGAGATCATCTCCGCCGCCTCGCGCACCGCGTCGGAGCCGTTGCCGAACTCCTTGGACGCGTTGCGCAGCAGCTCTGGCTCAACGCCGAACATCGCCACCCCCTGTTGGTCACCGATCAATGCGACGCAGATACATGATGGTCGGTTCCCCCTTCGCAGGAGGACGGTTTCGGGCACGATGTCGTTCATGGTGCAGACAGGGTGGACGGCCCAGCGGTGGACCGCTGTGTTCATCGAGCAGGCGGAGTTGTTCCGCAAGGCAGTGGCGGACGCGGATCCGGCCGCCGAGGTACCGACCCGGCCGGGCTGGACCGTCCAGGACCTGGTGATCCACCTCGCGCGCTTCCTGGAGACCTCCACCGAGTACCTGCGCACCGGCAGCCGTACCGCGATGCGGCCGTCGCCCCCGCCCGCGGGCCTGTCGCCGCTCCAGTACCTCGACCTGCAGCTCGCCGCAGCCGCGGAGATCCTGGCCGCTGTGCCGGGAAATCGCCCGGTGTGGACGTTCTCGCCGGCCGCGCCCGATCTGGCTTGGGTGTGGCACCGCCGGATCGCGCACGAGACGGTGCTGCGCCGGTTCGACGCGCAGACGGTCGTCCGCCAGGTCGTGGCCACGGATGCCGACCTCTGCGCCGACGGCATCGACGAGGTGCTGAGCACGATCGTCGCGGCCAACCTCGACGGCGACGTACCGAGCACGGTGACCGGCACCGCGGCGGTGCGTCCCACAGACGTTCCAGAGTCGTGGCTGATCTCCCTCGTCGCGGGTGAGGTGCCCGAACTGCGCGCCGCAGCCCCGGGCGAAGAGGGCGACGCGCAGGTGACCGGCGAGGCAGAGGTCGTCTACTTCTGGCTCTGGAACCGGATGAACTTCAAGGAGATGACCGGCGATCGGCGCGTGCTGGACGTCCTCCAGGTCGGACGGGGGCACTGATGCGCAAGCTCGCTGCGGTGTTGCTCGGCTGTCTGTTGCTGACCGGATGTGCGGCGTCGTGGCAACAGGAGCTTCGGTACAAGATCATTTCCTTCGACAACAGCACCCCGACCGAGTTCTTCGACCTCGAACTGGTGGGAGATGCGCCCAAGGGTTCGCTCGAACCCGAGATGTTGAAGAAGAAGTCGATGCAGGCCTCGAAGGTCGAAGGTGCCCGAGTCGGCGACGAGGTGGTCTGTCAGGTGGAGCAGGAGAAGGGGAACGCGTTCGGGAACTCGAATGTCGTCACGCACCTGAACAGCTGCAAGAAGGCTTGATGCGCAAGATCGTCGTGATCCTCCTGGGATGTCTGGCGCTGTCCGGCTGCGGCGCGGCCGAGTGGGAGCAGGAGGTCGAGTTCGAGATCGTCAAGGTCTACGAGGTCGGCGCCGGGTACGACCGCAAGGACGACACGTTGCGCATGGAACTCGTGGGTGAGGTGCCCGGCGACATCCTCGAGCCGGACACCCTGACACCGCAGGTCGTCAAGCGATTCCAGGTCTCCGGCGAGGTGCGTGAGGGTGACGAGGTCCGCTGCAGCGCGCGGCAGGAGACCGACGGCTACACGCAGGCGACCGTGATCCGCACCCACGTCTCCTGCAGGAAGGCATGATGCGCAAGATCGTCTTGGCGCTCGCCGGATGCGTCGCGCTCACGGGCTGTGCGGGCGACTGGTCGGCAGAGGTCCGCCTCGAGGTGGCCGAGGAGGAGGTCTACACCTTCCACGACACCGCCCCTCCCGAACCGCGTCTCCGGCTGGAACTCGTCGGCGAACTGCCCGGCGCCTACCGGAAGGACCAGTTCACCGGTACGAGCGTGCACCCGGCTGAGATCGACGGCGAGGTGGAGGTCGGGGACGAGGTGATCTGCCTCGCCAAGCAACGCTCCATCGGGGCGCTGCAGACGAACGCGATCACCACCGAGCTGTTCCGGTGCAGGAAGGCTTGATGCGCAAGATCATCGCGGTGCTCGCGGCCTGTCTCGTCCTCACCGGCTGCGGCCGTTGGGAGGACGAGATCCGCTTCGAGGTCACCCGGATCAACACCTGCTACGACGGCTACAGCGACGTCATCTGCGCCACCCGGATGTACGTGAAACCGGTCGGCGAGCTGCCGTCCGGCGCACCCGAGCCCGAGGCGTTCAAGGACGCCTTCGTGGAACTGGGCGACTTCGCGAGCGGCGTGACCGCGAACACGGGCGACGAGATCATCTGTGCGGCGCGGGAAGTGTCCGACGGCTTCGAGTACCTGAACGGCCTACCGCTGACGCTCCAAGAGTGCCGGAAGGCATGAGTTTCATCACCTCACCAGGGGTCTGAGGGGGGTCTAGCACAGGGTGCGCCACTTACACTCGGGATGCAGCCAGCCCCATTCGTGAGGGAGCCAATTCGGTGGTCGACGACCATTCCCAGTCCGAACAGGAACCCCGTGAGGAGTGTGGCGTCTTCGGCGTCTGGGCTCCGGGTGAAGACGTCTCCAAGATGACCTACTACGGCCTCTACGCCCTGCAGCACCGCGGGCAGGAGGCGGCCGGCATCTCGGTCGGCGACGGGACTCAGGTCGTCGTCTTCAAGGATCTCGGTCTCGTCAGCCAGGTGTTCGACGAGCAGGTCCTGCAGAGCCTCAAGGGCCACGTGGCCGTCGGGCACTGCCGTTACTCCACCACCGGGTCCACGACCTGGGAGAACGCCCAGCCGACGTTTCGGACGACGGCCACCGGCAGCGCGCTGAGCCTCGGCCACAACGGCAACCTGGTGAACACCGCCGAGCTGCTGGAGAAGGCCAAGGGTCTCGGCATCGTCGAGCGCAACGGCGCCACCACCGACTCGGACATCCTCTGCGGCCTGCTCGCCCACGCGGCGGCCGACAAGGGCATCGAGCAGGCCGCGCTGGAGCTGCTGCCCACGGTCAAGGGCGCGTACTGCCTGACCTTCTCCGACGAGTCCACCCTCTACGCGGCGCGCGACCCGCACGGCGTGCGCCCGCTGGTGCTCGGCCGGTTGGAACGCGGCTGGGTCGTGGCGAGCGAGACCGCGGCACTGGACATCGTCGGCGCGAGCTTCGTGCGCGAGGTCGAGCCCGGCGAGCTGATCGCGATCGACGAGGACGGCCTGCGGTCGACCCGGTTCGCGACGCCCGAGCCCAAGGGCTGCATCTTCGAGTACGTCTACCTGGCGCGGCCGGACACGACGATCTCCGGACGCGGCGTGCACGCCACCCGCGTCGAGATCGGCCGCCGCCTCGCCAAGGAGCACCCGGTCGAGGCCGACCTGGTGATCCCGGTGCCGGAGTCCGGCACGCCCGCGGCCATCGGCTACGCGCAGGCAAGCGGCATCCCGTACGGGTCGGGCCTGGTCAAGAACGCCTACGTCGGCCGGACGTTCATCCAGCCGTCACAGACCATCCGCCAGCTCGGCATCAGGCTGAAGCTGAACCCGCTGCGCGACGTGATCCGCGGCAAGCGGCTCGTCGTCGTGGACGACTCGATCGTGCGCGGCAACACCCAGCGCGCGCTCGTCCGCATGCTGCGCGAGGCCGGTGCGCTCGAGGTGCACGTGCGGATCGCCTCGCCGCCCGTCAAGTGGCCCTGCTTCTACGGCATCGACTTCGCCTCACGGGCGGAACTCATCGCGAACGGCCTGGACGACGACGGCATCCGTCGCTCGGTCGGCGCCGACTCGCTCGGGTACGTGTCGCTGGAGCAGCTCGTCGCGGCCACGGAACAGCCCAAGTCGCGGCTGTGCTCGGCCTGTTTCGACGGCGAGTACCCGATCGAACTGCCGCAGGACGCGCTCATCGGCAAGCACCTGCTCGAAGGCCTCAAGGGAGTCTCGGGCTCGGCGGCTCCCGTTCTGGCGAGCGGCTATGGTGCCGAAGACGCACTCCGACGTCCCTGATTTTGGGTACGTCCTTACGCATCCCAGATCCAAGTGGAAGAAGTTGACGTGACCGACAGCGCCAAGGCCACCTACGCCGCCGCCGGAGTCAGTATCGCCGCAGGTGACGAGGCGGTGGAGAAGCTCAAGCCGTGGGCGGCCAAGGCGCACCGGCCCGAGGTGCTCGGTGGGATCGGTGGCTTCGCCGGCCTGTTCCAGCTCAAGCTCGACCGCTGGAAGGAGCCGATCCTCGCCTCGTCCACGGACGGCGTCGGCACCAAGATCGCGATCGCGCAGGCGCTCGACAAGCACGACACCGTCGGCATCGACCTCGTCGCCATGATCGTGGACGACCTGGTGGTCTGCGGCGCCGAGCCGCTGTTCGTGCAGGACTACATCGCGGTCGGCAAGGTCGTCCCCGACCGGATCGCGTCGCTGGTCAAGGGCATCGCCGAAGGCTGTGTCCAGGCCGGCTGCGCGCTGCTCGGCGGCGAGACCGCCGAGCACCCCGGCCTGATGGGCGACGACGACTACGACATCTCCGGCACCGGCGTCGGCGTCGTCGAGCACTCCAAGCTGCTCGGCCCCGAGCGCGTCCGCGACGGCGACGTCGTGATCGCGATGGGCTCGTCCGGCCTGCACTCCAACGGTTACTCGCTCGCCAGGCACGTGCTGCTGGAGATCGCGCGGATGCCGCTGGAGGGCCACGTCGAGGAGTTCGGCCGCACCCTCGGCGAGGAGATGCTGGAGCCGACCAAGATCTACGCCAAGGACTGCCTGGCGCTGATCGCCGAGACCGAGGTCCGCTGCTTCTCCCACGTCACCGGTGGTGGCCTGGCCGCGAACCTGGCCCGCGTGCTGCCCGAGGGCCTGCACGCGACGCTCGACCGCGGCACCTGGACGCCCGCGCCGGTGTTCCAGCTCATCGCCCAGCGCGGCCGCGTGGAGCGCGAGGAGATGGAGAAGGCGTTCAACATGGGCGTCGGCATGGTCGCCGTCGTCGCGCCCGAGGACGTCGACCGCGCGCTGGCCGTCCTCACCGCCCGCCACGTGCCGGCGTGGGTGCTCGGCGAGATCACCAAGTCCGAAGAGGGCGGCGCCAAGCTCGTTGGCGATCACCCGCGTTTCTGAGGCAACCTCCTGAACCGGTCGCCGCGTACTAAGCGGCGACCGAGGAGGGGCACTTGGACCGCGACCGCGAGTTCGGGGAGTTCGTCGACGCACGCGCTCTCGTCATGCGCCGCACGGCCTACTTGCTGTGCGGCGACTGGCATCGCGCGGAGGACATCGTCCAGACCGCGTTGATCAAGATGTACGTGGCCTGGTCGCGCGTGCGCAAGGACAGCGTCGACGCCTACGCCCGCAAAGTGCTCGTGCGCACCGCCATCGACGAGACGCGGCGCGGATTCTTCCAGCGCGAACGCATCGTCGACGCCGTGCCCGAGAGCGCGGTCACGGACGCCACCACGGACCTCGACCTCCGCCAGGCCCTCGGCGCGCTGCCCGCGGGCCAACGCGCCGTCGTCGTGCTGCGGTACTGGGAGGACCTGAGCATCACCGAGACCGCCCGCATCCTCGGCAGGACGGAGGGCACGGTGAAGAGTCAGGCCGCCAAGGGGCTCGCCGCGTTGCGCGACCTGCTGGAGAACGAGCCGGTGTCGCGGATCCACACCTCCGAGGTGATCCGCAAGGGCAAGACCAAGCTCGTCCGCCGGCGCACGGCGCTCGCGGGGGCGATGGTGTTCACGCTGCTCGCCGGGGTCGGCGTGACCGGGTACCTGGCGGCGGTGCCGCACAAGGCGTCGGCACCGGCGATGTCCCAGGACTCCGGGGGTGTGGTCGACCGCAACGCCCAGCTGACGGCGTTGCTGAGGAGCGGCTACCGGCTTCCGCCGGGCATCACCGCCGAGGACGTCCCCGAGATCAGGGCGCAGGCGTTCGTGTTCTTCACCCGCGACACCAACACGCCCGACAACAAGCGACGAGCCGTGGCCAGGCTGCGGGACGCGCAGGGCGTCGGCGGCGTCACGATCGCGATCGGCCGTACCACGCGCTCCGAGATGGGCAACTGCGACGATCCGTCGTGCCGCATCGAGGAACGTGACGGCATCAGGATCCGCAGCATCCAGCTGCCGAGCACGACCCCAGGGGCGCAGGTGTTGTACGTCGACGCCATCCGCCCCGACGGCACGACCATCATGCTCAGCAGCGACAACATCGGCCGCTTCAGCGACGCGGTGTGGGGCCAGCCCGACCTGGGGGGCGTTCCGCAGAGGTCCGCGCCGCTGCTGAACCGCGAGGAACTGATAAAGATCGCGACACTTCCGGGTCTGACCTTCTAACCTGGAGGCATGAACGACGTGACCGTGACGAGGACGCTGGTGCTGCCGGCGTCCGAGTTGCGCGAACGTTTTTCCAGGTCAGGTGGGCCGGGCGGGCAGGGAGTGAACACGGCGGACAGCCGCGTCGAGCTCTCGTTCGACCTGGCTGCCTCGCCGTCGGTGCCCGAGCACCTCAAGGCGCGGATGCTCGACCGGCTGGCCGGCAGGCTCGTCGACGGCGTGCTCACGATCGCCGCCTCCGAGCACCGCGCGCAGCTGCAGAACCGTGCCGCGGCCCGGGAACGGCTCGCCGCGATCCTGCGGGCGGCCGCCGCGCCGCCGCCTCCGGTGCGCAGGGCGACCAAGCCCACCAGGGGTTCGCAGGAGCGCCGCATCGCCTCGAAGAAGCGCCGTGCGGACACCAAGCGCGGCCGCGGCCGTTCAGGCTCCTGGGACTAACGCGTAGATCCGTTCGGGCCGGCCGGTTCCGCCGTACCGCAGGCGGACCTCGGCCCGTCCCATCGACACGAAGTGCTCCAGGTACCGGCGCGCGCTGACCCGGGCCACCCCGGTCGACGACGCGCACTCCGACGCCGACTGCCCCTCCGGATGCGCCCTCAGGGCGTTCTCCACGAGCCGCGCGGTTTCCGGCGTCAAACCCTTGGGCAGCAATGGTTTCGAGGTGGGCCGAGCGCCGAACACCTGGTCCACGTCCGCCTGTCCGGCCGAGTCGAGCCGATGCAGCTTCTCGCGCAACGACGCGAAGTGCGCGAGCTGGTCACGTAGAGCCGAGTAGTCGAACGGCTTGATCAGGTAGTGCAGCACGCCACCGCGCATCGCACTGCGCACGGTCTCGACGTCGGTCGCCGCCGTGATCACGATGACGTCCACATCCTCGTTGGCGCGCAACGACTTCAGCACTTCCAGCCCGGTGACGTCCGGCAGGTAGACGTCGAGCAGCACGAGGTCGGGCTTCAACTCCCGCACCAGCCGCAACGCGTCCCCGCCGGTGTGGGCGACCCCGACGACCTCGAACCCGCCGGTGCGCGCGACGTACCCGCTGTGCACCTTGGCCACCATGAAGTCGTCGTCGACGACCAGCACCCGGATCACCAGGGCAGCCTTGCCGTGAAGACCGAACCGGACACGGTCACCGAACCGCCGCGCCGCAGGCACGCCCGCCTGATCAGCGCGAGCCCGATGCCGCGTTCGCCGTGCGATGCCGCCTTGGTCGTGAACCCGTGCCGGAACACCTCTTCCGCGAGTTCCGGTGCCACCCCGGGACCGGAGTCGCGCACCACGACCTGGACCTCGTCGTCCAACTGCATCACACCCACCTCGATCCACTTCCCAGTTCCGTTGGCGCTGAACGAACTCAGCGCGTCGAGCGCGTTGTCGACGAGATTTCCCAGCACCATCACCAGATCCGCGGACAGGGCCTCGTCGACCCTGCCCAGCACGCTGTCCGGACCCAGCCGCAACGCCGTGCCGCGTTCGGCCGCGAGCGACGCCTTGGCGATCAGCAGCGCGGCCACGGCGGGGTCGCCGATCGACGAACCGACCTCGGTCCGCCACTGGTCCTGCGCCGTGCTGATCTGGTGAACGTAGTTGGTGACCTCGTCGTACTCCTTCAACGAGATCAGCCCGGCGATGGTGTGCAGCCGGTTCGCGAACTCGTGCGCCTGCGCCCGCAACGTGTCCGTCGCGTGCTGCGAGGCGTCGAGTTCGTGTTGCAGCGCAAGGAGTTCCGTGCGGTCTCGCAACGTCACGACCGCGCCCTCGCCACCGTCGATCGGCATGCGGTTCAACGTCAGCACGACGCCCTGCCGCAGCACCAGCTGGTCGACGCCGGTCGCGCGGCCGGTCAGCACGTCCCGCAGCCGGTCGTTGAGCTCCAGTTCCTCGACCGAGCGGCCGACCGCGTCCTCCGGCAACGCCAGCAGGTCGCTCGCGTGGTCGTTGACCAGCGTGATCCGGTTCTGCCCGTCGAGCCCGACGACGCCCTCGCGGATGCCGTGCAGCAACGCCTCGCGGTTCTCGACCAGCGCGGTGATCTCGTGCGGCTCCAGCCCGAGCGTCTGGTTCTTCACCCGGCGGGCCAGCAGCAACGACCCGGTGACGCCGATGATCAGCGCGATCGCCAGGTAGCGCAGCACGTCGACGGGCTGCTCCAGCGCGCCGGCGAACACCCCGGGATCCTCCGCGCCCGCGATCACCATGCCGTTGACCCGGCGGCTCAGCGGGTCGAACACCGGCACGTGCGCCTCGATCGAGTCGCGGACCGAGCCCGTCCAGGAGCGGCCCTCCAGCGCGGTGGTGCGGGTGTCCAGAGTGGACCCGATCTGGGACGGGTCCGGCGAGGCGATCACGAGCCGCTTGTCGTTGAGGATCAGCACGTAGGAGGCACCGGACAGGCTGCGGGCCGTCTCGGCGGGCGCCGACAGCTCACGCCAGTTGCCCATCCGCTCCTGGACCAGCGAGTTCGCGGCGACGGTCTCGGCGACCGACAGCATCCGGCGTTCCTCGTTGGAGCGAAAGTTGCTGCCCGTCTGGACGACTGTCAGCGCGCCCACCGCGCCCAGTAGCAGCGTGACGACTACGAGTTGCCATGCGAGAAGTTGACTGGCCAGGGAACGGCTGCGACGCATGCGACCTCCCGTGACCAGAAAGACCGAAAGAAACCTTAGAAGCGCAAGAGCGACATCAAGGTTTACACGAGAGCAACATGTCCAACCACGCGGACGAGAGGCGGGGATCACAGTGTCGGTGAAGGTGTGGGTGGCAGTGACGGCAGCGTTGCTCGCCGTCCTGCTCGTGCCACCGCTGCTGACGCCGGGTGCGGACAGCGGCGAGAGCAACCAGGTGCGGGCGTTGCGGGTGCTGGTGCCGAACTCGCCGGGCGGCGGTTACGACATCACGGCGCGCACGGCGGCGAAGGCCATGGAAGACGCTGACCTGCTGCGCAACGCCGAGGTGTTCAACCTCCCCGGCGCCGGCGGCACGGTCGGACTGGGCCGCACGGTCGGTGAGCGCGGCAACGGCAAGCTGATCATGTCGATGGGCCTGGGCGTCGTGGGCGCGGTGTACACGAACAAGTCGCCGAACTCGCTGCTCGACACCACCCCGATCGCGAAGCTGATCGAGGAACCGGACATCGTCGTGGTCGCGAAGGACTCGCCGTACACGTCGATGCAACAACTCGTCGACGCGTGGAAGGCGAACCCCGGCACCGTGACGGTCGGCGGCGGCTCGGCTCCCGGCGGCCCCGACCACCTGGCGCCGATGCTGATCGCCAAGGCCGTGGGCCTGCCGCCGAAGACGGTCAACTACATCCCGTTCGACGGCGGTGGCGAGCTGCTGGCGTCGGTGCTCGGCGGCAAGGTCGCGTTCGGCGTCTCGGGCGTCGGCGAGTACCGCGACCAGATCCAGGCCGGCACGTTGCGGGTGCTTGCGGTGACGAGCAAGGACCGCATCAACGGCATCGACGCGCCGACGCTGCGGCAGGCCGGTGTGGACGTCGAGTTCACGAACTGGCGCGGCATCGTCGCTCCTCCCGGCATCTCACCGACCGACAAGGCGAAGCTGGTCGAGGTGTTCCAGAACCTCCAGAAGACGCCGCAGTGGTCGGAAGCCCTGCAGCGCAACGGCTGGACGGACGCCTTCGCGCCGGGAGACGAGTTCGGGACCTTCCTGGAAAGCGAGAACAAGCGGGTGGCAACGGTGCTGAAGGACTTGGGGCTGGCATGACGACCGTGACGAAGCCGGGGCCCAAACAGTGGCTCCGCGACCACTCCGAGCTGGGCATCTGCGCCCTTCTGGTCGTGCTCGGCGTGCTGGTGCTCACCGACGCGCTGCGGATCCCCACGGACTTCGCCCAGCGCGGCCCGGTCGGCCCGAAGGCCGTGCCGATCCTGGTCGGCTCGCTGCTGCTGCTCGTCGCCGCACTGCTGGCCCGCGACGTGCTGCGTGGCGGCAAGGGCGAGGCGGAGGCCGGCGAGGACGTCGACCTGTCCGCACCCGCCGACTGGCGCACGGTTCTGCTGCTGTGCGGTGCTTTCCTCGCGAACGCCGTGCTGATCGGCGTCGTCGGGTTCCCGATCTCCGGCGCGATCCTGTTCTGGGGAGCGGCCTACGCCCTGGGCAGCCGCAACCTGGTGCGCGACCCGTTGATCGCGGCCGGCCTGTCGATCTTCACGTTCGTCATGTTCAACAACCTGCTCGGTGTCCCGCTCCCCGGTGGCCCGTTGATGGAGGTGTTCTAGGTGGAACAACTGCTCAACGGCTTCGCGACCGCGCTGACGCCGACACACCTGCTGCTCGCCGCCGTCGGCGTGCTGCTCGGCACCGCGATCGGTGTCCTGCCGGGCATCGGCCCGGCCATGGCGGTGGCGCTGCTGCTGCCCGTCACCTACGGCATGGAGCCGACCGGCGCGTTCATCATGTTCGCGGGCATCTACTACGGCGGCATGTTCGGCGGTTCGACCACGTCGATCCTGCTGAACACACCGGGTGAGAGCGCCGCGGTCGTGGCCGCGTTCGAGGGCAATCCCATGGCCCGCAAGGGACGAGGAGCGCAAGCGCTTGCCGCCGCCGCCATCGGTCACTTCACCGGCGGCATCATCGGCACGATCCTGATCGTCCTGCTGGCCCCGTTCGTGGCCAAGCACGCCGTCGACATCGGCGCCCCCGACCTGTTCGCGGTGATGGTGCTGGCGTTCATCGCCGTCACCTCGGTGCTGGGCGCCTCCCGGATCCGCGGCTTCGCGTCGCTGCTCATCGGTCTCACCCTCGGCCTGGTCGGCCTGGACGAGATGACCGGCCAGCAGCGCCTCACGTTCGGCTCGCTGCACCTGGCCGACGGCATCGACATCGTCGTGGTCGCCGTCGCCCTGTTCGCGGTCGGCGAGGCCCTGTGGGTCGCGGCCCACCTGCGCCGCAAGCCGTTCGAGCCGATCCCCGTCGGCCGCCCGTGGCTCTCGAAGGCGGACCTGAAGCGCACCTGGAAGCCGTGGCTGCGCGGCCCGGTGATCGGCTTCCCGTTCGGCGCGATCCCGGCCGGCGGCGCGGAGATCCCGACGTTCCTGTCGTACGTGACGGAGAAGCGGCTCTCCAAGCACAAGGACGAGTTCGGCAAGGGCGCCATCGAAGGCGTGGCGGGCCCGGAGTCCACGGCCTCCGCCTCCGCCGCGGGCACCCTCGTCACGATGCTGACGCTGGGCCTGCCCACCACGGCGGTCGCGGCAGTCATGCTCGCGGCGTTCCAGCAGTACGGCATCCAGCCCGGCCCGTTGTTGTTCCAGCGCGAGTCCGGCCTGGTGTGGGCGCTGATCGCGTCGCTGTTCATCGGCCTGACGCTGCTGCTGGTGCTGAACCTGCCGCTGGCCCCGCTGTGGGCGAAGCTGCTGCGCATCCCGCGCCCGTACCTCTACGCGGGCATCCTGTTCTTCGCCTCGGTCGGCGCCTACGCGGTCAACGCGGACATCTTCGACCTGCTGCTGATGTTCGTGATCGGCCTGCTGGGCTTCGGCATGCGCCGCTACGGCCTGCCGGTGCTGCCCGCGATCATCGGCGTGATCCTCGGCCCGGCCGCGGAACAGCAGATGCGCCGCTCGCTGCAGCTCTCGGACGGCTCGCTCACCGGCCTGGTCAACAGCCCGATGGCGATCGTCGTCTACGTGGTCATCCTGGTGATTCTGTTCTTCCCGCTGCTCAAGAGGTTCCTGCCGAAGCCGCCCGTGGCTCCGTCCGAGGAACGCGAGAAGGTCGACGCCTGATCGCACGCGAAAGCCCCCGCTCTCCCGGCGGGGGCTTTCTCATGCGCTGCGCACGATCAGGATGGCGAACGGCTTGTCGTCCTCCGGCCCACGCACCGCGAGTTCGGTCTGCTCGCGCAACGTCGCCCACAGTTCCATCACGCGGGCCACCTGCGGTTCGGACAACCCGCACGTGCTCACGAACGCCCGCACCTGGTCGGGCTTCGTGGGCAGCTTGTCGCGCTTGAGCAACGAGTAGGTCTGGCTGCGTGGCAACGTCACCGCACCCGCCCGCCGTGAGAGTTCCGGCAGCGTCAGCCCGGACCGCGCGTGGATCTTCCGCAGCAGCGCGACGAACTCGGCCTCGGTCGCGGCCCGCAGCTCGGTGGTCGACGTCGGGATCAACGGCCGCACCTGCTCGGCACCGGTGCCGAGCTCCGCCTCGAGGATCGCGTGGACCTCGCGGTACGCGGCGATCGCCTCCGCACGCCGGCCCGGTCTCGACAGGCCCAGCAGCAACTGCGGCCAGAGGCGGTTCAACCGGTCCAGCGTGTCGCCCTCGGTGCCCGTCATCGCTGGTCGTCCTCCCAGACCACCATCGAACCCGCCGGCGGCAGCGGTCCGAACCTCGCGGTGAACGGCCGGCTGCGGCTCAGCGTGATGGTCACCGCGAGCACGGCGGCGGTCGTCGACACGGAGACGACCGGCGAGTGGTCGTGCGCGAGCATCCACGCGGTGAAGACGAAGGCGGCGGACGCCAGCAGGACCGTGCTGGTGCCGGAGGGGGAACAGCGCCTGCGGGGGTGCGGAACCCCGTTGTAGGGCGTAGGGGTGGTCATCAGAACTCCTGGAAGGGGCTCGGCGCGTCACCGTGCGCCGGGGGGACCAGCTGGTGCGGGAACAGCTACGAACCGGATGCGCGGAATGCGTTCGCAGGCAATTGGCGTTGCTGCGGAACTCGGCGGCATAACGGCTTGACCACGAGGATGTCACTCACACGGGTGATTGCCAACTGAATCGCCGTCCAGGTTTTTCATGTCCTCGGTGCAACGGCGTCCAACTCCGTCCGACGGAGTCCAGGTGTCCAGTCGCTGACCACTTCGCCGGTGTCGCTGACCACGCTGTCGACAATTGGTCGTATTGACCGCGTCTAATTCTGTCCAACTTCCTGGTCGGCGTTCTGCCGGAACGTTAGGCTCGCGCACGCGCCGGAGCGTCATTCCGGTGGTGTTGAACCCCTGGCCGAGCTTTGGACCAGCTGAGCAGCGGGGTGCGGCCTCCTGTTGGCGCGGGAGGCCGTCACGCGCCGCCACTGCTCCACCCAGCGGTCGAGCGCCTCCTCCGGCTCTCCGCAGCCGGTCAGGAACGCTCTGAGCGTGGCCTCCTGCTTGGGCAACCGATAGCGGCACATCGCGTGTGCGCTGCTCTTCGCCAACGCGCGTTCACCCGCGTTGGCCGAGACCTGCTGGAACGAAAGCTCTCTCGACAGGCGCAACTGGTTCAGTGCACAGAGGTACTCGGAACGGGTGCTGGCGCGGCATGCCGTCGCGAAAGGACTGTCGTCCTCACTGGGCGACATCGTGTTCGGTCCTCCTGCTGAGGGCGTTCTTCTCCCTTTCTCGGTGTAACGAACGTTGCGGCGTCCGCGAGAAAGGAAGCGATGTTCGGCGGTGTGAACGCGGATCTTACCTCCGTGTCCAGCACCTTTGTCGAGTCGATCCATCGCGCGCGGATATTCCAAGATCAGCGAAATTGGTCGTGATTTCAGCAGGACAATCGTTCGCTTAGTTCATCTGTCCAGATCAGCGAGCTGTTCAGGTGGAAAGTGGTTCGTACCAAATAGAAACGGCCGCCCTGTTCGCTTGAGGCGGACAGGGCGGCCGTTGCTCTGAACGGATCAGCCGTGCGTGGGGAAGCCCAGGTTCACGCCGTGCTGCTGCGGCCACCGAGACGTCACGGCCTTGGCCCGCGTGTAGAACTTCACGCCCTCAGCCCCGTGCACGTGCGTGTCCCCGAACAGCGAGTCCTTCCACCCACCGAACGAGTAGTAGGCCATCGGCACGGGAATCGGCACGTTGATGCCGACCATGCCGACGTGCACCCGCCGCTGGTACTCACGAGCAGCAAGCCCGTCACCCGTGTAGATCGCCGTGCCGTTGCCGTACTGGTTGGCGTTCACCAACTCCAGCGCGTCCTCGAACGTCTCGGCACGCACGACCGTCAGCACCGGCCCGAAGATCTCGTCGGTGTAGATGGACATGTCCCGCGTGACGTGGTCGAACAACGTCGGCGCGAGCCAGAACCCGTCCGAGTGCCCCTCGGGCGCGTAACCACGACCGTCGACGACCAGGGACGCACCGGCGGCCTCGCCCGCGTCCACATAGGACTTCACACGATCCCGGTGCACGCCGGTGACCAACGGCCCCATCTGCGCGGCGGGGTCGGTGCCCGGCAGCACGGACGGGTGCAGCTCACGGGTCCGCGACGCGATCTTCTCAACGAGCGAGTCACCCGCCGAGCCCACCGCCACGACCACCGAGATCGCCATGCACCGCTCGCCCGCAGAGCCATATCCAGCGGAAACGGCAGCGTCCGCGGCCACGTCGAGGTCGGCGTCCGGCAGCACGACCATGTGGTTCTTGGCACCACCCAGGGCCTGCACGCGCTTGCCGGCCGCCGTGCCGCGCGAGTAGACGTGCCGCGCGATCGGGGTCGAGCCGACGAACGACGCCGCGGCCACGTCGGCGTGGTCGAGCAGAGCGTTGACCGCGAAGGCATCGCCCTGCAGGACGTTCAGCACGCCGTCGGGCAGTCCGGCCTCCTGGCACAGCTCGGCCAGGCGCAGCGAAGCCGACGGGTCGCGCTCGGAAGGCTTCAACACGAACGTGTTCCCCGTCGCGATGGCGATCGGGAACATCCACATCGGGACCATCACGGGGAAGTTGAACGGCGTGATGCCCGCGACGACGCCGAGGGGCTGCCGGAACGAGTACGCGTCGACGCCGCGGGAGACCTGCTCGGAGTGCTCGCCCTTCAGCAGTTGCGGGATGCCGCACGCGAACTCGACGACCTCCAGGCCGCGCTGCACCTCGCCGGCCGCGTCCGAGAGCACCTTGCCGTGCTCGGACGTGATGATCGCGGCGAGCTCGTCGCGATGGGTGTGCAGCAGGTGGCGGTAGGCGAACAGGATCCGCGACCGCGTCGACAGCGACGACTCCGACCAGGACTGCGCGGCCTTCAGCGACGAGGACACCGCGAGGTCGACGTCGGCCTGCTCGGCCAGCACGACCTGAGCCGCGACGGCGCCGGTGGCCGGGTTGAAGACGTCAGAGGTCCGGGACGACACCCCGGTGGTGCGGGCGCCGTCGATCCAGTGGGGGATGGTGCTCAACGCGGTCCTCCTGGGGGAGCTGTCGTGTTCCGGACAACGAGCGAGGGAGTGAGGAGATGGCGCACCGGTTCGGTGCGCTCGGAACGAACGCGCTGCAGAAGCGCGTCGGCGGCCAACCGGCCGAACTCGGCACGGGGCTGGTCGATCGTGGTCAGGGAGACGTGGCGCAACGCGGCCAGCGAGGTGTTGTCGTACCCCACGACGGAAACGTCGGCAGGCACGCGCAACCCGGCGTCCTCCAGTGCCGAGATCGCACCGACGGCGTTGAAGTCGTTGCAGGACAGAATGGCCGTGGGCAGGGCGTCGTCGGCGATCAATCCCCGGATGGCCCGCGCGCCAGCGGCGTCGGTGTACTCGGAAGTCACGACCTGCGGCACGAGCCCGTGCGCTTCCATCGCGGCGACGTACCCACGTCGACGTGGCCCGGCCTGAGTGCCTTCGCCGCCGTCCAGATGAGCAATCCGGTTGTGTCCCAAGGACACCAGGTGGTCGACGGCCAGTCGCGCGCCGACCTCGCCGTCGTCGTTCACGGTGTCCACAGTGGAGACACGAGACGAACGTGCGACCAGCACCACGGGAAGTTGTTCGGCTGCCTTGCCGATCGCGAGTGCGGGAACGACCGGCGACAGCAGGATGAGCCCGGCGGGGCGGAAGGAGAGCAGCGACTCCAGGGCCCGGCGTTCCCGGGCGGGAGAGCGGCCGCCGGTGTTGATGATGATGTCGAAGCCCTGCTCGCGCGCGACCTCGTCGATGCCGTCCACGACCTCCGCGAAGAACGCGTTGTGCAGGTCGGACACCATCACGCCGAGAACGGTCGACGTGCGCGAGGCGAGTGACCGCGCCATGGCGTGCGGCGAGTACCCCAACTCCTCCGCGGCCTTGAGCACTGCGCTGCGTCGCAGCTCGCTCACCTTGGGTGAACCGCGCATCACCAGCGACACCAGTGCACGGGACACGCCGGCCCGCAGAGCGACGTCCTCCATCGTCGGCCTGACCACTTCGCAACCACCTCCCCTCTTGACACCCTGTGGCCGAAGTTACAGCATTGGAGCGCTCCAACCAATAGAGCGCTCTAACGCTTCAAGTCGATGAACAGGGGAAACCTGCGATGCGGATCGGAGTAGCGGGTGTCGGCAGGATCGGCACCATGCATGCGACCAACCTCGCCGCACTGGATCGAGTCGACGAGGTGCTTCTCTTCGACCCGGTGCCCGGCAGGGCAGCGCAGGCGTCTGCGGAGCTCGCCGGGACCAAGGCCGTCGACGACCTCGACACGCTGCTGAGCAACGTCGACGGGGTGCTCCTGGCCACCCCGACGAACACACACCCCGAGATGCTGCGCGCGGCGATCGGCAAGGGCGTTCCCACGTTGTGCGAGAAGCCGATCGCGAGCGACGTCGCCGAGATGGCCGCGCTGATCGCGGACGTCGACAAGTCCGGCGTCGAGGTGCTCGTGGGCTTCCAGCGCCGCTTCGATCCCGCCATCTACGAGCTGAACCGCCGCATCAAGGCAGGCGAGGTCGGCGACATCTACCTGGTCAGGGCCGTCGGCAACGACGCGAACCCGCCGGACTTCTCCTACCTGCCCGCCTCCGGTGGCATCTTCCGCGACCTGCTGATCCACGACCTCGACTGCGTGCCGTGGCTCGTCGGCGAGCCGGTCGTCGAGGTCTACGCGAGCGGTTCGGTGCTGGTGCACCAGGCGTTCGCGGACGCCGACGACGTCGACAACGCCGTCGTGATGCTGAAGTTCGCGGGCGGCGCGCACGCCACGCTGGCCGGCGGACGGCACGACCCGGTCGGCTACGACCACCGCATCGAGGTGCTGGGCAGCAAGGACTCGCTGGTCGCGGGTGTCGACCCGAAGACCCCGCTGAACTCGCTGGAGCCCGGCGGTCACGTGGCCGGAGCGGACGCCTACCCCGGCTTCCCGGAGCGCTTCCACCGCGCGTACGTCAACGAGATGAACCTGTTCACGCAGGTCATCAAGGGCGAGGTCGCGAACCCGTCCCCGGCGCGAGAGAGTTTGATCAGCCTCCGCCTGGCAGAAGCTTGTGAGCAGTCGCGCCGCAGCGGCGCACCGGTGAGGATCGAGGGGAACTAGGCATGGCGAAGATCGCTGGGGCACCGATCTCCTGGGGTGTGTGCGAGGTACCGGGCTGGGGCACCGTGCTCCCGTCCGAGACGGTGCTGAGCGAAATGCGCTCCCTCGGCCTCACCGCCACCGAGCTCGGTCCGCCGGACTACCTCCCGGCCGACCCCGCCGCGCTGAAGACCTTGCTCTCGGGCCACGAACTCGGGCTCGTCGGCGGCTTCCTCGCCGTCACGCTGCACACCGACGTCCAGTCCACTCTGGACGAAGCGGACCGCGTCGCCGCGATCCTGAAGGCCGGTGGTGCCGAGGTCCTGGTGCTCGCCGCCGCCACGGGACTCGACGGCTACGACGAGACGCCGAAGCTCACCGACGACGAGTGGGACACCCTCGTCGGCACCTGCGCGAAGATCCGTGAGATCGCCGCAACGCACGGCCTGAAAACCGTGCTCCACCCGCACGTGGGCACCCACGTCGAGCGGGAGGCGGAGGTCGACAGGTTCCTCGCGGACTCCGATCTCCAGCTCTGCCTGGACACCGGCCACCTCCTCATCGGTGGCACGGACCCGGTCGAGCTGGCGCGCCGCTACCCGGACCGGATCGGTCACGTGCACCTCAAGGACGTGCGTGACGAGATCGCGGCGAAGGTGCGCAGCGGCGAGCTCAGTTACACCGATGCCGTGGAACAGGGCATCTACGTGCCGCTCGGGGACGGCGACGTGGACGTGGAAGCGCTGGTGGAGCTCGTTCAAGAGGCGGGCTACACCGGTTGGTTCGTGCTTGAGCAGGACACCCGGCTCAAGGACGGAAGTCCCGTGGACAAGCCACTTCAGGACACCGCGCGCAGTCTTGCGCACCTCAGCAAGATCCTCTGAAGGGACTGGAGACGATGAAGTCTCGTCTGGTCATCCGTGCGGGCGTCGCTCTCGCCGGTGTTGCTCTACTCGCCGCGTGCAGCGGCCCCACGGGTACGCAGTCGCAGAACACAGGCGGCAACAACGCACCGGCCGCCTCGGGTGACCTCAAGGTCTCCGTCATCACGCACGGCACCGCGGGTGACGCGTTCTGGAGCGTCGTGAAGGTCGGCGCCGAGGACGCGGGCAAGCAGCTCGGCGTCGGCGTCACCTACAACTCCGACGGCGACCCCGGCGCCCAGGCCAAGCTGATCGACAACGCCGTGTCGCAGAAGGTCGGCGGCATCGTGGTGTCGATGGCGAACCCGGACGCGCTCAAGACGTCCATCGAGAACGCGGTGAAGGCCGGCATCCCGGTCATCACGATCAACTCCGGCAGCGCGAAGAGCGCGGAGTTCGGTGCCATGGCGCACGTCGGCCAGGAGGAGACGATCGCCGGTGAGGAAGCCGGCAAGAAGCTCAAGGCCGCCGGGAAGACCAAGCTGCTCTGCGTGATCCACGAGGCCGGCAACTCGGGCCTCAACCAGCGCTGCGACGGTGCCCGCACCGGCTTCGGCGGCGCGGTGGAGAACCTCCAGGTCGACATCTCCAACCCCACGGACGTCGAGGCCCGCATCAAGGCCAAGCTGCAGTCCGACACCGCCGTCGACGGTGTGCTGGCGCTCAACCCCCAGGTCGCCGTGAACGCGGCGTCGGCCATCAAGGGCGCGAGCTCGAAGGCGCAGGTCGCGACGTTCGACCTGAACGCCGACGTGGTCAGCTCGATCAAGGCCGGCGACGTGCTCTTCGCCGTCGACCAGCAGCAGTACCAGCAGGGCTACCTGCCGATCGTGATGCTGAAGCTCTTCAAGGACAACGCGAACACGCTCGGTGGCGGCAAGCCCGTCCTCACCGGTCCGGGCTTCGTCGACAAGTCCAACGTGGACAAGGTCGCGGAGTACGCCAAGAACGGCAAGAGGTAAGGAGGAGGCGGGGAGATGACCGTGACAGCCACAGCTCCACCGGCTGCCGACGAACGGCTGGGCAAGCCCAAGGCGATGGATCAGCTGATCAAGCGCCCTGAGATCGGCGCGATGCTCGGCGCACTGCTGGTGTTCCTGTTCTTCTCCGTGGTCACCGAGCAGTTCCTGAGCATCGGAGGCGCGGCCACCTGGCTGGACGACGCCTCGATGCTCGGGATCATGGCGGTCGCGGTGGCGATGCTCATGATCGGCGGCGAGTTCGACCTGTCCGCCGGCGTCATGACCGCGTCCACCGCGCTCGTCACGGCTCTCCTCGCCACCCAGCTGGGACTCAACGTCTGGCTGTCGTTGCTGGTGTCGCTCGCCTTCGCACTCGCGGTGGGCGCGCTGAACGGCTGGCTCGTGATGCGTACAGGCCTGCCGAGCTTCATCGTGACGCTGGGCAGCTTCCTCGCGTTGCAGGGCCTCAACCTCGGCATCACGCGCCTGGTGACGGGCAGCGTGCAGGTGTCGGGCATGCGGGAGGCGGCGGGCTACGAGTCCGCCGGGTTCCTGTTCGCCTCGACGTTCCAGATCGGCGGCACGAGCTTCTACGTGTCGATCATCTGGTGGGTCCTGTTCACCGTGATCGCGTCGACCGTGTTGATGCGCACCAAGTTCGGCAACTGGATCTTCGCGATCGGCGGCGCCGCGCAGAGTTCCCGCGCGGTCGGTGTGCCGGTCGTGCGGTCGAAGATCCTGCTGTTCATGACGACCGCGTTCGCCGCGTGGCTCGTCGGCTCGATCAACATCCTGCGGTACGCGAGCGTGCAGGCGAACCAGGGCATCGGCCTCGAGTTCCAGTACATCATCGCGGCGGTGATCGGCGGCTGCCTGCTGACCGGTGGCTTCGGTTCCGCGGTGGGTGCGGCGATCGGCGCGCTGATCTTCGGCATGGCCCGGCAGGGCATCGTCTACGCCGGCTGGAACAGCGACTGGTTCCAGCTGTTCCTCGGCGTGATGCTGCTGGCCGCCGTGCTGGTCAACAACATGCTGCGCCGCCGGGCGGAAAGGGTCAGGCGATGACGTCACTGATCGAGACCGAGAACATCGGCAAGACCTACGGCAGCGTCATCGCGCTCAGCGATGTGTCCACTGTGGTCAACGCGGGTGAGGTCACCTGCGTGCTCGGCGACAACGGCGCCGGGAAGTCGACCCTGATCAAGATCCTGGCCGGAGTCCATCAGCACGACCAGGGTTCGTTCAAGGTCGAGGGCGAGGAGATCCGCTTCTCGTCGCCCCGCGAGGCCCTGGACCGCGGCATCGCGACCGTGTACCAGGACCTCGCGGTGGTGCCGCTGATGTCGGTGTGGCGCAACTTCTTCCTCGGTTCGGAACCGACGACGAAGTTCGGTTTCCTGGACCGCAGGAAGGGCAAGGAGATCACCAAGAAGGCGTTGTCCGACATGGGCATCGACCTCCGCGACGTCGAGCAGCCGGTCGGCACGCTGTCCGGTGGTGAACGGCAGTGCGTCGCCATCGCCCGCGCCGTGCACTTCGGCGCCAAGGTGCTGATCCTCGACGAACCGACGGCGGCTCTCGGCGTGAAGCAGGCCGGAGTGGTGCTGAAGTACGTGGCCCAGGCACGTGATCGTGGCCTCGGCGTCGTCCTGATCACCCACAACCCGCACCACGCCTATCCGGTCGGCAACCGGTTCCTCCTGCTCAAGAGAGGCCGTGCGCTGGGCAGTTACGAGAAGTCCGAGATCGACATCAACGAGCTCACGAAGCAGATGGCCGGCGGTGCCGAACTCGAAGCGCTGGAGCACGAGTTGCGGGGTGTCGAGGCGTGACCTCTCTGGAAGTGCTGACCGTCGGCCGGGTCGGGGTCGACCTGTACCCGGAGCAGTCCGGGGTGCCGCTGGCCCAGGTCAGCACGTTCGCCAAGTCGCTCGGCGGGACCGCGACCAACGTCGCGGTCGCCGCCGCGCGGCTCGGCCGTCGTGCCGGGGTGCTGACGAAGGTCGGCCCGGACGGCTTCGGCACCTACGTCCGCGAGGCGCTGGAGGGCTTCGGCGTCTCGTCGAAGTACGTCGGCACCTCACCGGATCTGCTGACACCGGTGGTGTTCTGCGAGCTCAACCCGCCTGCGGACCCGCCGTTGCTCTTCTACCGCCTGCCGACCGCGCCGGACATGACGATCGGCGAGGACGACGTGCCGTGGTCGCTCACGCGCGAGGTCCCGCTGTTGTGGGTGACGGGCACGGGCGTCTCCGCCGAACCTTCTCGTGGCTCGCAACGGATGATGCTGGCGAACCGCGCCCGGAGCGGCCACACCGTGCTGGACCTGGACTACCGGCCGATGTTCTGGCCGGACGTCGAGACCGCGCGGACCGAGATCAGCTGGATGCTCGACCACGTGACGGTCGCCGTGGGCAACCGGACGGAGTGCGAGATCGCGGTCGGCACGTCCGATCCCGACGAGGCCGCTTCACGACTGCTGGACCGCGGGATCTCGCTGGCACTGGTCAAGAAGGGTGCCGACGGCGTTCTCGTCGCGACGCCCGAGGGCCGGTGGACCGTCGAGCCGAACCCCGTCGAGGTCGTCTGCGGCCTCGGCGCCGGCGACGCGTTCGGCGGGTCCGTGGTGCACGGCCTGCTGTCCGGCTGGGACCCGGTGAAGATCGCCCGCTACGCCAACGCGGCGGGCGCGATCGTGGCGTCCCGGCTGGCCTGTGCGGACGCGATGCCCGACCAGGAAGAGATCGAGGAACTGCTGTGATCACCGACGGCCAGTGGCGCGAACTGTTGTGGCGGCGGGCGGAGGACCCCGGTTCGATCAGACGGGCCTACCAGTCGCGCAAGCGGCGCCACTCGTTGCTGAACGGCAAGTCCACGCTGTTCCTGGTCGCGGCGGACCACCCGGCGCGCGGTGCCCTCGGCGTCGGCGGCGACCCGCTGGCGATGGCCGACCGCCGGTCGCTGTTGTCCCGTCTGCTGACGGCGCTGGCGAACCCCGACGTCGACGGTGTGCTCGGCACGCCGGACGTGATCGAGGACCTGCTGCTGCTGGACGGCCTGAACGAGCGAGTGGTCATCGGCTCGATGAACCGCGGCGGCCTGGCCGGTGCGGACTGGGAGATCGACGACAGGTTCACCGCGTACGACGCGTCGTCCATCGCGACGTTCGGGCTCGACGGCGGCAAGATGCTGCTGCGCCTGGTCGATTCGGACCCCGGCACGATCCCGACGCTGGAAGGCTGCGCGCGGGCCGTCACCGAACTCGCCGAGCACGGCCTGATGGCGATGGTCGAACCGTTGCCGTACAAGCGTGATCACAACGACAAACTGGTGCTGCAGAAGGATGCCGCCGCTCTCTCGCGCGCTTCCGCCGTCGCCGCCGGACTTGGCGCCACCTCGGCCTACACCTGGCTGAAGCTGCCCGCGCCCGAGGAACCGGAAGTCGTGCTGGACACCACCGCGTTGCCTGCGTTGGTGCTTGGCGGTGTTCCGTCCGAACGGCCAGAGGACGACCTCAAGTCGTGGGGTCGCTCGCTGCAGCACCCGACCGTGCGCGGCCTGGTCGTCGGACGCGCGTTGCTCTACCCGCCGGACGGTGACGTCGCCGCCGCCGTTGCCGCCGCTGCCGAAATCCTCCGTACCGCGAAGGGGATCACGGAATGACCCTGCACCGTCCACACGGGACACTGTCGACCTCCGACGACGTCATCGCGCTGACCCCGGAGGACGCGGGCTGGGCCTACACCGGTCTGCGCGTGCTGCGGATCGAGGCCGGTGGGTCGCGCACGATCGAGACCGGCGAGTTCGAGGCGTTCGTGCTGCCGCTGGCCGGGTCGCTGTCGGTCGAGGTCAACGACGAGCGTTATGAACTGCAGGGCCGCGAGTCGGTCTTCACCCGCGTCACGGACTTCGCCTACGTCCCGCGAGACGAGACGGTCCGTCTCGCCACGGAGGAGGGCTGCGAGGTCGCCCTCCCGATGGCGCGCTGCGAGAACAAGCTGACCCCGAAGTACGGCCCGGCCGACGGCGTCCCCGTGGAGGTGCGCGGCTCCGGCAACGCGACCCGCCAGGTCACGAACTTCGGCACTCCGGGCGTCTGGGACCACGCGGACAAGCTCAACGCGTGCGAGCTCATCACCCCGGACGGCAACTGGTCCTCGTACCCGCCGCACAAGCACGACGAGTCCGAACCGTGCGAGGTGAACAACGAGGAGATCTACTACTTCCGCATCGCCGACCGGGACCAGGTCACCCCGTCCCGCACGGGCTTCGGCTTCCACCGCACGTACACCGACGACGGCTCGATCGACGAGGACGTGACGGTGCGGGACGGTGACGTCTTCCTGATCCCGCGCGGCTACCACGGCCCGTGCGTCGCGGCGCCGGGTTACCCCATGTACTACCTGAACGTTCTCGCAGGTCCGGGCCCTGAGCGTTCGATGGCGTTCTGCGACGACCCGGCGCACACCTGGATCCGCGACAGCTGGGCGAGCCAGGAACTGGACCCCCGTTGCCCGGTCACGACCGCAGAGGGGCGGGTCAAGTGAAGCTCACGACCGCGCAGGCGCTGGTCCGCTGGATGCTGGCCCAGCACACCGAACTCCTCGACGGCTCGCGGGCGCCGCTGTTCCCCGGCGTGTTCGCGATCTTCGGCCACGGCAACGTCCTCGGCCTGGGCAACGCGCTGGAGGAGGTCCGCGACCGGATCCCGGTGTGGCGCGGCCACAACGAGCAGGGCATGGCCCTGGCCGCCGTCGGCATCAGCAAGGCCACCCACCGCCGCCAGGTCGGCGTCGCCACGTCGTCGATCGGCCCCGGCGCGCTGAACATGGTCACCGCTGCCGGAGTCGCGCACGCCAACCGCCTGCCGTTGCTGCTCCTGCCCGGCGACACGTTCACCGGCCGTGCCCCGGACCCCGTTCTCCAGCAGGTCGAGCACTTCCACGACCCGACGGCGACGGTCAACGACGCGTTCCGCGCGGTCAGCCGTTACTTCGACCGGATCACCCGCCCCGAACAGCTGCTGTCGACGTTGCCGCAGGTCGCCAGGGTCCTCACCGACCCGGCCGACTGCGGCCCGGTGACCCTGGCGCTGCCGCAGGACGTCCAGGCGGAGTCCTACGACTTCCCCGACGCGTTGTTCGCACCGGTCGTCCACCGCCCACTGCGCCAGCGCCCGGATCTCGTCGCACTGGCCGAAGCCGCGTCGGCGATCCGCACCTCGTCCCGCCCACTGCTGGTGCTGGGTGGTGGCGTCCGCTACTCGGGTGCGGCGGGCCGGGCCCTGCGCTTCGCCGAGCAGCACGACATCCCGGTCGTCGAGACCACCGCCGGCCGCACCCTGATCCCGCACGAGCACCCGCTGCACGCCGGTCCGCTCGGCATCACGGGCTCGACCTCGGCCAACGTCCTCGCGGGCGAGGCCGACCTGGTCATCGCGGTGGGCACCCGGCTGCAGGACTTCACGACCGCGTCCTGGACCGTCTTCTCGCCGGACGCGCACCTCGTGTCCCTGAACGCGGCCCGCTTCGACGCCGTGAAGCACGGCGCGTTCGCCCTGGTGGCCGACGCCGACGAGGGTCTGCGCGAACTCACCGACGTCCTCGGGTCCTGGCAGGCGCCGAGGGAATGGGCGTCGAAGGCGCTGGCAGAACGCACGAAGTGGGACGCGCACATCACGAAGCTGCGCACCCCGTCGACCGACCTCCCGACCTACGCCCAGGTGGTCGGCGTCGTGAACGACGTCAGCGAGCCCACCGACTACGTCATGACCGCGTCCGGCGGCCTCCCCGGCGAACTGATCGGCGGCTGGCGGGCGACGGGCGAGTCCACGATGGACGTCGAGTACGGCTTCTCCTGCATGGGCTACGAACTGGCCGGCGCCTGGGGTGCCGCGATCGCCCACACCCAGGGCGTCGTCACCACCCTGCTCGGCGACGGCAGCTACCTGATGCTGAACTCCGAGCTCTTCTCCGCAGCCTTCGCGGGCCACGGCTTCGTGGCCGTGGTCTGCGACAACGACGGGTACGCCGTGATCCACCGCCTGCAGACGGGCCAGGGCGGCGCGGGCTTCAACAACCTCTACGCCGACTGCACCTCGGCACACCCCGAACCCCCGCGCACCGACTTCGCCGCCCACGCCGCGGCCATGGGGTGCGCGGTGTTCACCGTGGACTCACTGGGTGACCTGGAAGGCGCTTACCGCAAGGCGCGCGAAGCGTCCGTCGCGGAGAGGCGTCCCGCCGTGGTCGTGATCCGCACGCACCCGTCGTCGTGGACGGAGGCGGGGGCGTGGTGGGAGGTCGGTGTGCCGGAGGTGTCGCACCGGCCCGAGATCTCCCGGGCCCGTGAGGAAGTGCAGGAGGGCAAGATCAAGCAGGTCCGTTATTTGAGCTGAACTCCAACAGCGGATACCGCCGGGCGGATGCGGTCGCGAAGATGACTCTCCGTGAGCAAGCGGATGTTCAGGCTCGGAGCGGTTGCCCTGCTCGCGCTGGGTGTCGCCCTTCTGGTGCCGCCGACCGCTCCGCTGCCGTCGTTCTCCGGAGCAATGCTGGTCCTCGCGTCCGGTGCCCTGGCCTGGCTCCAGGTCAGGGACGGCCAACTCGTCGACGGGTACCGCCGGGCCGTCCGGTTGCTGGGGAGCGACGAGGCCGAGCTGAGGGTCGACGGTCTCCACCTGCTCGAACAGATCGCGGAGGACTCCGCGAAGAGCCGCCTGCTCGTGGACGTCACCATCGGGGACTTCCTGCGCGAGCGATCACCCTGGACGGCTTCGGAGCACCCGTCGCGACCGGTCGGCGAGAGCCCGGCGCCGGACGTCGAGGCGGCCCTGGCGATCCTCACCCGGCAGCCGGGTGAGGCGCTCGACCTGTCCCACGTCGACCTGCGCGGCACCGACCTGCGAGGGGTCTCCCTGCGCGAGGCCTCCCTGCGCGGCGCCTGCCTGGAGGGCGCCGACCTGCGCGCCGCCGATCTCACGAACGCGGACCTGCGCGGTGCCGACATGCGAGCCGACAACCTGGACAAGGCGGCCCTCGCCGGAGCCAGGGTCGACCGGAAGACGATCTGGCCGCCGGGCTTCACGCCCGCCCGTGTCTCTGCGTCGCTGTTCAGTGACTGAGACGACCCCATCGCGGGGAACAACCCGCAGAGCCGGTTCCTTGAACAATTAGTTAGGTCTACGAACGTTCGAGGAGCTCCCGTGAGCCTGTTGTTCTCCCCGCTGACCCTGCGCTCGGTCACGTTGCCGAACCGCATCGCGGTCAGCCCGATGTGCCAGTACTCGGTCGACAAGGAGGACGGCGTGCCCACCAGCTGGCACCTCGTCCACCTGGGCTCCCGCGCGGTCGGTGGCGCCGGCCTCGTCGTGGCCGAGGCGACGGCCGTGGAGGCGCGTGGCCGGATCTCGCCGCAGGACACCGGCATCTGGAACGACGCGCAGGTCGAGGCCTGGAAGCCCATCACGGCGTTCATCAAGGAGCACGGCGCGGTGCCCGCGATCCAGCTCGCGCACGCCGGGCGCAAGGCGATCGGCGACTGGGTGCCGGTGGCGCCCACGACCGAGCCGTTCCCCGGTGGCAACCAGCCGGAGAAGCTGACGAACACCACGCAGATCGTGAAGGCGTTCGTCGACGGCGCGCTGCGGGCGATCGAGGCCGGGTTCGAGGTCCTCGAGGTCCACGCCGCGCACGGCTACCTGCTGCACGAGTTCTACTCGCCGCTCACGAACGAGGGCAGCATCGAGGAACGCATCGCCCTGCCCGTCGAGGTCACCGCGGCCGTCCGGGCAGCGGTCGGCCCGGAGGTGCCCGTGATCGTTCGGATCTCGGGCACCGACTGGGTCGACAACGGCTGGACGGCCGACGACAGCGTCGTGCTGGCACAGGCGCTCAAGGCCGCGGGTGCGGACCTGATCGACGTGTCCAGCGGCGGCAACACCGCGCAGGCGGACATCCCGATCGGGCCCGGCTACCAGGTGCCGCTCGCCGAAGCGGTGCGACGCAAGGCAGACGTGCCCACGGGTGCGGTCGGCCTGATCACCGAGGCGAAGCAGGCCGAACAGATCTTGACGGACGGTTCCGCCGACCTGGTCCTGCTCGCGCGCGAACTGCTCCGCGACCCGTACTGGCCGCTGCGCGCGGCACAGCAGCTGGGTGTGGAGGTCAGGGCGCCGAAGCAGTACGCCAGGGCGTTCTGAAAGAGCCCTCAGAGTTCAAGGGCTGGGCACCGGGGTCACCGGTGGCCCAACCCTTGAACTCCGAAGGCTGAATTCAGCGACGGTAATCGTCGTAGTCGTCGTACGGGTCGTCGTGTGGCTCATCGCCACCACCACTCCCGTTCGGCAACCCTTCGTCAGTTGACAGCTCGCGCTGCAACGCAGCGAAGTCGGTCTCATGAGAGCTGTATTTGAGCTCCCTGGCGACCTTCGTCTGCTTGGCCTTAGCTCGGCCGCGCCCCATGGCTCGACCCCCTCGCACAGGGACGGGGGCGGCCGGGGGAACGGCGGCCCCACTCGTCTCGACAACTGATTCCTGGTAACTACCGTACCGTGCCGATGGGGTTCCTCGCGACGCGGTAGGCGTGACACGTACCGCCAAATCTCATGGCCCCCCTCGCGTGGAAGGATGCACACGTGCCCAGACCGTTCGTCGCCTACCTACGGGTGTACGAACCGTTATCGGTCTTGGACGCAACGCTAGCTTCCAAGGTCGAAAAAGCCCTGGAAGAGGGCCCGATCCCCCGCTCGGAGGTAGGCGAGAGGGAACGGGAGCTGTGGTTGCGATCACAGTTGGGACGAAAGCTCCTCCCGGGCGAGTCCTTCGACGTGATGACGATCAGTCCGGCCGAGGTTCCGACCTCCGAGGCCGCCCGCGTCGGACCGGGGCCGCTCGTCTGCCCGCTGGACCTCCGGGCCCGCTCCGCCGCCGCTCTGGTGGGCTTCCTGGCGTCCGCGCCGCCGATCCTCCAGGACGCCGCCCTCAACCTCTCGCCGGAAACGGTCCGAGCGCGCGCGTCCGCCGTGATGGCCGAACTCTCCGCAGGCGCGGTCCACGTGATCTCCACGACCTGGACGATCCCGCTGCCGTGGTTCGCCCTCGTCGACCCCGCCCAGCGCCGTGTGGTGCTCGCCAGCGCCCAGGACGACCCCGAACGGCAGGTGTCGTGGCGAGTGGCCATGGCCGACGCCCGCCGACGGGTCGCACGGGCGCTCAAGACCGTGAAGCGCTCCCTGGGGGAGGACGGGCCGGCCAAGGTCCTCTCCGACACCGGCCGCTGGCTCGAGCACTTCCACCCGCACTCCGCCGTCGAGCTCGACTACGGCGGCCTGGTGCAGCTGCTGGAGGACAAGGACCTGCTGGAGGACACGTCGGCGGCCGACGTGAACGCCATCCTCGACGCCCTCGAAGCGGACGACGCCGAGGAGGTCGCGTTGCGCTACGAGGCGCTGCGCGAGTTCTGGGGCGAGCTGGCCCGCAGGGAACGCCACGGCTGAAGCAGCACCCGCGCGACCACGGCGGCCACCGCCGCCAGCACCATCGCCGCAGGCCACCCCACCGACACCGCGACGAAGCTCGCGACGAACGGGGTCACCGCCGCGCTCAGGTAGTTCGCCGAGTTCTGCATCGCGATCGCCGTGGCGCTGCGCCCGTCCGGCGCGAGCTCACCGGCCTCGGTGACCGCCAGCCCGTTCCAGCACAGCGCGCACAGCGAGGTCGGCACCAGGACCGCGATCAGCAGCGGCAACGGGGCCTGGTCCAGTGCCGCGACCAGCACGAACCCGACCGCTGTGAGCACCGAGACGATCTTCAGGGGTCCGATCCTGCTGCGTGCCCGGTCCGACCACACCCCGACCGCCAGCCGTCCGGCACCGCCGAGCACCTGCGCGACGGCGAAGACGGCCGCGGCCGCCGTGACGCTCATGCCGCGGTGCTCGTGCAGCAGCGGGACCGTCAGCGCGGTGGCGGTGAACTGCGGCACCACGAGCAGCCCGCTGGCCAGCGACAACCGCAGCAACCGGGGGTCCTTGAGCACCAGCCCGTGCTCGGAGCCCGCCCGGATCGCGCCAGGCGGTTCCCTGACCAGCAACGCGACCGCGAGCGCCACGAACGCCGTCACTCCCGCCAGCACGACGAACGCCGTGGGCACCCCGGACGAGAGGGCGATGCCGGGCAGGACGGCCGCGGTGAGGGCCGCGCCGAGCGGGGTCGCGGTCTGCCGGACGCCCATCGCGAGCCCGCGTGACTCCTTGCCGAACCACGACATCACCGCCCGGCCGCTGGCCGCGTTGACGCTGGCTCCGAACAGCCCGGCCCCCAGCAGGGCGAGTCCGGCGATCCAGGCGTTGCCCAGTGCGGCAGACAGCAGGCACCCTGCGGCACCCACGCCGCCGATGGTCATCACGAGCCGTTCGCCACGTCGGTCCGCGACGACTCCCCACGGCACGAGAGCGATCATCGTGCCGAGGTTGACCGCGCCGAGAAGCAGCCCGACCTGGGGCAACGTCAGTGAGAAGTGTTGCTGGAGCTGCGGGCTGATGGCCGGCAGGCCGAGGAAGACGGCCGCGTTCGTGCCCTGAGCCAACGCACCCACCGACAGCACGACCCAGCGATACCCCATGGGGGCACGCTAGGTCGGCTGCTCAGAAAGTGGAAAGGTCGTCTTATCTCTTGGGACGGCGGTGCCCGCGCTCGGCGGCCAGCAACTCGTCCACCGACGCACTCCCGCGCTGGTAGCGGGCGGCGATCTCGGCGTTGAGCCGGTCCACGACCACCTGCACCTCGCGTCGGCGCACCGACACGGACGCCTCTTCCGAGATGAACGTCTCCAGCACCTCGCCGAGCTTCGAGTCGTCCAGGGAGCTCACGTCGGAGAGGTCCACGTCGGAGATCAGCGCCTCGACGTGCCGTTGATGCGCATCAGCACGTGACGGCTCATGGGTCTGGTACCGGCCTAGACCGGTCGCGGGACCCACGGCGTTCGTGGAGAGGATGGTGGCCAGTTGCTCGACCACGGCCGAGCCACCCGAGCTGCGGCGCTCTTGCTCCGCCCGCACGATGTCGATGCGCGCGTGCAACAGCCGCCGCAGGTAGGACAGATCTGTCTCTTCCTGCGCAGCTTCGTCGCGGAGTTCGCGCACCTCGACGAGCGGGCGCTGCTCGACGCCCTCCGTGTAGTCGGGGGCGAGCACCCTGTCGATTCGGCGGCGCCCGCCAGGACGCACCTCGATCACGTGTCCATCCTGCGGTAGTTCCTCCCTACCCGCCAACACATCCCATGCACCAAACTTGTCTCAAATGTGCACGCCCAGCAGCTTTCGCGCCTCGTCCGGGGTCAAAGCGGGTCGCTGGGCGATCTTGGAGAGACCCGTGGCACGTGCCACGAGCTGTGCGTTGTCCCGCACCGGCACCCCCCGCGAGTAGCTCACGGTGTCTTCCATACCCACTCGAAGGTGGCCACCCGCACCCAAAGCGGTGAACATCACTGGGAGGGTGGTCCGGCCGATCCCGGTGGCGGAGAACGTTGCCCCGTCCGGCAGAGCGCTGACTGCGGCGACCAGAGTCGCGGCGTCACCGGGCATGCCGCCGGGCACCCCCATGACGAAGTCGACGTGCACGTGGCCGCCCGCGGGCAGGCCGTGCTGGTCGAGCAGGCGCTTGAGCGACGCGAGCTGCCCGATGTCGAAGATCTCGTACTCCGGGACGATCGAGCGTTCCTGCATGCCCTTGTGCAGGGAGACGATGAACTCCCAGCGGTTCATGAACACGTCGTCACCGAAGTTGACCGTGCCCATCGTGCAGGACGCCGAGTCCGGCATCGCCTCGAGCACGCGCAGCCGGTGTTCCTCGGGGTCGTGCACCGACCCGCCGGTCGACAGCTGCACGACGAGGTTCGTTTCGGAGCGCAGCGCCTCGACGGTGGCCTTCAGCCGGCCGAGGTCGAGCGACGGTTTCGCGTCCTCGCCACGGATGTGGACGTGGATCATCGCCGCGCCGACCTGCTCGCAGCTCTGCGCCGTCGATACCAGCTCTTCCAGGGTCACCGGAAGCTGCGGGACGTCGGCTTTCGCGTGCTCCGCTCCGGTGGGAGCGACAGTGATGAGCGTGCCCAGGGACATAGGCGCGACTCTAGGGGGTCATCCCCGCAGGTTGCGAACAGCTTCCCGGCCCAGACCGGGTGTGTCAGCGGGCACCGAGTCGGGGTCGATTCGTGCCTGGACCTCCCGTTCGGGGGCCCCGGCGACCAGCTCCGCGTCGATCGGTACAGAGCGCTTGACCAGTGCCAACGCGACCGGGCCCAGCTCGTGGTGCAGCACCACGCTGCCCACCCGGCCCACGACCCTGCCGTCCAGCGTGACCGGGTCACCGGTCTCCGGCTGGGCGTCGGCAGAACCATCCAGGTGGAGTAGGAGCATTCGCCTGGGCGGGCGTCCCACGTTGTGGACCTTGGCGACCGTCTCCTGGCCGCGGTAACAGCCCTTGTTCAGGTGCACGGCCGGGTCGATCAGGCCGACCTCGTGCGGGATCGTGCGCTCGTCGGTGTCGATGCCCTGCCGTGCGCGCAGCGACTCGACCCGCAGCGCCTCGAACGCGTAGCTGCCCGCGGGGCGTGCGCCGGCGTCCGTGACGCGCTGCCACCACGCCGCCTTCTCGTCGCGCGGGACCAGCAGGTCGAACGAGCTCTGGCCGGGCCACGAGGTGCGGCGGACGAAACCCTCGCCGAGCGCGTCCACGTGCGACGGCTGCGGGATGCCGAGCTTCTCGAGCAACGCGGGTGCGTCCGGCCCGGTGATCGTCAGCAGCGCGAACTCCGCCGTGGCGTCGCGCGGCTCCACCTTGGACCAGAAGACCATCTTCTTCAGGTACGCCAGCAGGTCGTCGACCTTCTCGACGTCGAGGAACACCGTGCCGCCGACGTTCGCGACGACCATGTGGTGCTCCAGGCGGCCCTGGGCGTCGAGGATCAGCGCCTCGGTGGACGCGCCCTCGCCCAGCTGCTCGAAGTGCTGGCTCGTGAGCTGGTGCAGCCACTTGAGCCGGTCCTCGCCCGGGATCGCGATGACACCCCGGTTCGAGCGGTCGACCACGACCACCGACCGGACGGCCGAGCGCTGTTCGGCGAACGGGTCGCCGTAGTGCCAGGCCACGCCTGCGTCGGTGGAATCGTCGGGCGGCGGGACGGCTCCGGGGAGGCTCACTCGGTCTCCTGCTCCTGCTTCAAACAGTCTCGGCACGTGCCGGACAGCGCGAGATGGCTTGCATCAAGTTCGAACCCGTCGCGCTCCCGCAATGTTCCGACCAACGGGTCGAGAAGCTCACACGGGATTTCCTGGATCGAGCCGCACACGTGGCACACGAGGTGCACGTGCTGGTGATCGTCGACCGAGTAGCTCGGCGCACCGTGGCCAAGGTGCGTGTGCCGAACCAGTCCGAGCCGGTCGAGAAGATCGAGCGTCCGGTAGATCGTGGTGATGTTGACCGTCGGCGCCGTCTCCTGGACGCGCTGACAGATCTGCTCGGGTGTCGCGTGTTCCAGCGACCTGACCGCGTCCAGCACGAGCTGACGCTGCGGCGTCATTCGCATACCGCGGTCGTGCAGCGTTTTGCGCAGGCCTCTTGCGGTCTCCACATCACTGATGTTAGTAGGCTCGCTCACATGCGCGTGCTGGCACTGCTCGACGGAACCCTCGCTGACCCCGACTCGCCGCAGATCCGCGTCGAGGACCTGGGACTCATGCGCGGTGACGGCGTGTTCGAAACGATCCTCGTGGTCGACGGGAAGCCCCGCGAACTCACGCCCCACCTCGACCGGCTCGACCGGTCCGCGGCCATGCTCGACATGGCGCCCCCTCCCCGTGCGGAGTTCGAGCGCGCGGTCGAGCTCGTCATCGGCAACTGGGCCGGCGGCCAGGAGTTCGCCCTCAAGCTCATCTACACGCGCGGTGTCGAGGGCGGCGACGGCACGCCCACCGGGTTCGCGCTCGGCATGGAGATCGGCGCGAAGGTGCTCAAGCAGCGCGCCGAGGGCCTGTCCGCGGTGACGCTCGACCGGGGCATCGACGCCGATCTGGCCGACCGCGCGCCGTGGCTGCTGCTGGGCGCCAAGTCGCTGTCGTACGCGATCAACATGGCCGCGCTGCGCGAGGCCGAGCGCCGCGGTGCCGCCGAGGTCGTCTTCACGACGTCGGACGGCTCGGTGCTCGAAGGCCCGACCTCGACGCTGATCCTGGTGCGCGGCAGGACCCTGGTGACGCCTCCGTCGAAGCTCGGCATCCTGCCCGGCACCACGCAGTACGCGTTGTTCCGCGCCGCCGAGCGCGCCGGCTGGACCGTGCTCGTGGAGCCGATCCAGACCGGCGAGCTCTACGACGCCGAGGGCGTGTTCCTCTGCTCCAGCGTCCGCAAGATCACGCGGGTGACGGTGCTGGACGGCAAGCAGCTGCCCGACTCGTCGGCCCTGCTGACCGAGCTGCAGGGCCTGTACGAGTCGGAGTACTGATCCTCACCTGAGTCCGGCGTCGACCGCGGCCATCAACGGGCCGCGGTCACCGGACATCTCCCAGAACATCGCGCCCAGCAGGTTCTTCGACTTCAGCCACGCGGTCTTCTTCTGGATCGACCACACGTCGTCGAAGGTCCACCACTGGTTGCCGGTGTAGCAGGACGTCGCCACCGCCACCTCGTCGTGGAAGACGGTGCAGTTCGGCACCGAGGCGACGAGGTTGGCGTACCCGCGCGTGCCCGACTCCTCCGGGAACTGGCCGGGAGCCGCACCTCCCGCTGTCTGCCACTCACCGTTCTTGCCGCCGTTGGCCACGTTCTGCCAGCCACGGCCGTAGAACGCGAGCCCGAGCGTGATCTTGCGCGACGGCACTCCCGCGTCGAGGTAGGCCTGCACGGTGCTCTCGACGCTGAACTTGGTCGTGTACGGGTCGTCCGGGTCCGGGTAGAGGTTGCCCTGGTGGCCGGTGCGGTTGGGCTCCCACGAGTTGTCGCTGCCGGAGCCGTGGAAGTCGTAGCCCTGGACGTTGAAGATGTCCATCGACTGCGCGACGCGGCCGAGCTCCCAGCCCGCCTCGATCTTGCCGGGGTCGGCCGGGGTGAACGCGGTGAGCTGGTAGCGCTTGCCGGTGGTGGTGCTCAGCGCGTCGAACTGCCGGCGGAACTCCTCGATCAGCAGGGTGTTGTTGACCTTGTCCTGCGGCCCGAAGTGGTTGCCCGCGTGGCCTTCCGCGCCCGGCCACTCCCAGTCGAGGTCGATGCCGTCGAAGATGCCCGCCGCGCTGCCGGGACCGCCCGCGCCGTTGTACACGGGCAGGTTGCCCTTGATGTAGACGTCGATGCAGGACGAGACGAACTTCTTGCGTGCCGCGTCCGTCGCCGCGACGTCCGAGAAGTACTTGGAGTACGTCCAACCGCCGAGTGAGATCAGCACCTTGAGGTTCGGGTGCTTCGCCTTGAGCTTCTTGAGCTGGTTGTAGTTGCCGCGCAACGGTTCCCAGCCGCTGTCCGCGACGCCGTCGACGGACTGCGCGGCGCTCATCGGCCTGCTGTAGTCGGCTTCCGCGTCCCCCGCGCCGTCACCCTGGTTCGGGTCCTGCGGGTTCGGGCTCGTGCCCTTCGTGACGCCGTGCAGACACGTCAGGTTGACGGGGTCGATGTTGCCGAACGCGTAGTTGACGTGCGTCATCTTCGCGGCGTCCATGTCCTTCACGAAGTACTGGCGTCCGTAGATGCCCCACTGCACGAAGTACCCGACACGGGCGTAGCCACCGACGATGTCGTTGGTGCGCTCAGTGAGCGCGTTGCTCGCGGCGGAGACGTTGTCGTAGAGGTCCCTCGCCTTGACGGTGAAGGTGTAGCTCGTGGACGGCGCGAGGCCGGTGATCACCGCGGTGGTGCTCGCGACCGTCGTCTTCACGGTCGAACCCACATAGATGTCGTAGTTCGCGATCCCGCTGTTGTCCGTGGAGGCGTTCCACGCCAGCGTGATGCTGCCCGCGTCCTTGGCCGTCGCACGCAGGTTGGCTGGCGCGGTCGGTGGCGTGGTGTCGTTGGCGGGGTTGTTGGTGGTGACGTTGACGGCGGCGCTGGGTCCGCTTTGTGCGCCCTTGGTGTCCTTCGCCCGCACCGTGAAGGAGTACGCGGTGTTCGGGTTCAGGCCGGTGACGATCGTGGACGTCGTGGTGGAGGTGCCGACGACGGTGGAGCCGTTGTAGACGTCGTAGCTCGCGACCGGCAACGAACCCGGCGTGGACGCGTTCCACTGCAAACTCACCGTGCGCGTGGTCTTGCTCGGACTCGTGAGACCCGTTGGGACACTTGGTGGTGTGTCGGCGCTGCCGTCGCAGTTGGCGTTGTTGACGCGGCACGTCACCGGGTCGACGTTCGAGCTGATGGAGAACGTCGGGCTGTAGGGCTCGGTGCTGGCGCCCGCGTTGATGGTCTTGTTGTAGTAGATCGGGGTGACGGTGACCTGGTTGCCGCTCTGGCTGACCGTGCCGTTCTGGCCGTTGCCGACCGTCACGCCGTTGGGCAGCGTGAAGGAGATGGACCAGTCGCTGACGGCGGCGGTCCCGTGGTTGCGGACGATGAACTTCGCCGTGCCTGCGGCGACCGAGTAGTCGGCGGTCAGTCCGGTCGGCGCCGGTGGTGCTGTGCCGCTGCCGTCGCACTCCATGTTGTTGATCTTGCAGCCGGTGGGGTCGGCCGCAGCGCTCAGCGTGAACGTCGGACTGTAGGGCTCGGTGTTGCGTCCGGCGGGAAGGTTGTTGATGTAGAAGGCCGGAGTGAGCGTCACTCGCGTGCCGTTCTGGGCGATCGTCGCGTTCTGCGGACTGCTCGCCGTGACGCCGGCGGGCAGGTCGAACTTGACCGACCACCCGTTGAGCGCGGTGGTGCTCGCGTTGGCGACGACGAACTTGCCGGTGGTGCCGGTGCGGGAGAAGGTCGCGGTGATGCCCGTGGCGGCCTGTGCAGGGACCGCCAAGGCTAGGAGTGCTACCAGACTTGCTAACAGGGCAGGGATCCGGCGCATGCGGAACTCCAGTTTGGTAGAGATTCCGCGGCGGCTGGCAGTTACGGTATTTGGTCTGGACCACTCTCGTCAACGACGCTGTCTTCAGTCGATCGGACGGAACCTGACCTCCGTGCCGGGGCGCGCCTGTCCGATCGCTCCGAGGAAATCGTTGTCCACCACGCCGATCACGGGGTAACCGCCGGTGGTCGGATGATCGTTGAGGAACACCACGGGCTGCCCGTCCGGCGGCACCTGGACCGCGCCGGTGATCATCCCTTCGCTGGGAATCTCCCCGTCACGACGATTCAGCTTCGTGCCCTGCAGACGCGCGCCCACCCGGTTGCTGCGGTCCGACACCGTCCACTTGCCTTGCCGCAGCTGGGTTTCCGCCTCGTCGAACCAGTCGTCGCGCGGCCCGAGCCTGATCGGGATGACCAACGTTTGCAGCGCGTCGTGCGGTGGCACGACATCGGCACCTTCGGGCAGTCCAGGCGTCCCAAGATGCAGGACGTCGTTGTCCTGCAAGGGTTCTGGACCGATTCCGGAGAGCAGGTCGGTGGAGCGGCTGCCGAGCTCCGGTGGCACGTCGACGCCGCCGGAGATCGCGAGGTAGGTGCGCAGCCCGGTGTCCGGGGTGCCGATCTCGAGGGTGTCGCCCTGGTCGAGGTGGATCGGGTGGTGCGAGTCGGCGAGCCTGCCGTTGACGCGGACCTCGACGGACGGCCCGGTGACGGCGACCGTGCAGCTCGTGCCGGCGCTGATCCGGAGGCCGCCGAGCAGGAGTTCCAGCCCGGCCGCACCCTCGGCGTTGCCCACCAGGCGGTTGGCGAGCTTGAGGGAGTGCTGGTCCAGTGCGCCGGACGGGGGCACGCCCAGGTGGGCGTTGCCGGGGCGGCCGAGGTCCTGGACCAGTGCCTGCGGGCCGGTCCTGATGATCGTGATCTTGCGACTCATGCGACCACGAACCTGACCTGGTCGCCCGGCTGTAGCAGTGCGGGGGTCTCGGCCTTGGCGTCGAACAGCGTGATCTCGGTCCGGCCGATGAGCCGCCAGCCGCCCGGTGTCGGTCTGGGGTAGGCGGCGGTGAACTCGCCCGCGATGCCGACGGAGCCCTGCGGGACCTTCGTGCGCGGGGAGTCGAGCCTGGGTTGCCGGAGGACCTCGGGGAGGCCGGTGAGGTAGCCGAAGCCCGGGGCGAACCCGCAGAACGCGACCTCGTAGGTGGCGTCGGTGTGGAGCTTGACGACTTCGGCTGTCGTGATGCCGGCTGTTTCGGCGACCAGGTCCAGGTCCGGGCCGTCGTAGCTGACCGGGATGGTGATCTCGCGGGAGTGCGTGGTGGGGGCTCCGGTCAGGTCGACCGTCCGGAGAACTTCCCTGACCTGGGTCAGCGCGCCCTTGACCAGCACCGTTCGGGCGGCGGGGACCAGTTCCTCGACGCCGTCCAGGTGTTCGAGGGCTGCGCGGACGGCCGCGACCTCGCTCAGGGAGTCGACCTCGACCAGGAGTGCGTCGGTTCCGCAACGCCGCAGAAGCATGGGTACATGCTACGGGGAATCGTTGGATTGTTGAACAATCCGACACGCAGATCGTTCAACAATCCCGCAATCGACCTGGTCGGGCTCGTCGGATCGTCCAACGATCCAACGAGCCACGCGCTTCCGGTTCGAAGGATCGAAGGATCGTTCAACAATCCAGCTAGCCGGGCGACTCCAGATCGAGGGATCGTTCAACGATCCAACTAGCCGACGATGCGCTTGAGGTGCGCCGACGCGTGCGGCTGCATCTCCTGGCCCATCATGGCGCGCTCCTCGACGTACGCGAGGTCGCCGTTCACCACGCCGTACAGGCGCTGCGAGGCCTTGACGTCCTTGGCCGTGGCGGAGCGGATGACCGCGTCCGTCTCGAACTCCCAGGACGTCTGGGTGCGCACCTTGCCGTAGTACAGCTCGACGATGCCCGTGTTGTGCGTCAGCAGGAGCTCGATCGTGTCGTCTTCCTGCGGCCGCCAGAAGCCCTGCTCCCGAGCCGCCGGACGAATGACCTCGCCCGCCTCGTTGAGCAGCCACGACCGCGCCTCGTACACGAGGAACGGACGACCGTCGTGAGCGAAGGTGATCTGCTGGCCGAAGCGGAACGGGCCGTCGATCGTCGGGTAGACGATCTCGCCCTCGCCACGCCAGACGCCCACGAGCGGCAGCACGCCCAGGAGTGCGTCGTTCAGGTTCGCGCCCTCGCGCAGGTTCGCCGTGTCACCCGGGACGGGCATGTCGTCGAACTGCGGGAGGTTGCGCGCCTTGGTGGCGGCTGCCCGTTCCTCGGCCAGGCGGATGGCCTCGTCGCCGCTGCTCATCGCTGGTCGGAGTAGAGGCGGTAGACGACGTAGCCGGCGAACCACGTCACGGCGATCGTCACTAGCACCAGGAGTCCGGTGAAGATGTGTTCCACGGTGGAGAGGATATCTCGCTGGTGGTGACGTGCAGGGTTGTGGTGGTGGAGGACACCGGGGGTGCGGTTGGAGGGGGTGCGGTTGGTGGTCATGTTTGCGGTCTGTTGGCCGGGTGGGGTGTTGGCTTGTGGTCCGCGACCTTGTCCCGTGGGCACCTTGCGATCTGCGACTCTGCGGGTGGTCGCCCTTGCGGTCCGCTGACCTGGCGAGGGTCACCTTGCGCTCCGCGACTTTGCGGGTGGTCCGCCTTGCGCTCCGCGACCTTGCGGGTGGTCACCTAGCGAGTGGCGGGTCGCTGCTGGGTGCTTCCCCTGGGGGCGCTGCCCCCAGACCCCCGGCAATCTGATCAGGGGGCCCGCGCCATGAGCGGGTTGATGGCACGCCTGTTGCGTTGGGCGGCTGCCTGTTGCTTAGTTTGGTTGCGTTGGCGGTGGGGTCCCATCACGAGTCACACCAAGAGCGGGCCACATGCCTGGAGGGGTGTCAAACCGCCGAAAAGCGTGGCGGTTTGACACCCCTCCAGGCATGCAGCAAGAGCTATGGCGCGACTCGTGATGGGACCCCACCGCCTGGACCGCTTGCGAAAGACAAAGACGGACTGCTCGCCTCCGGCATCGCGGTGGAGTGCGGAGCGCGGAAGGCCCCGGCGGTGTAGCACCGCCGGGGCCCTCGTCGTACCGACCAGGTCTAGGCGACTGCGATCTGTACCGCGTGCACGCCGGGGCCGGAGGCCGAGACGGCGGCCTGGCCGTTGCCCGTGCGGTGCAGGGCTCGGACGGTCCAGCTGCCCGGTGCCGCGAAGAAGCGGAAGTCGCCCTCCGGGGAGGTGACCACCTCTGCCGTGAACTCGCCGGTGGAGTCGAGCAGGCGGACGAAGGCTCCGCCTACCGGGGTGCCGTCGGAGACGACCTTGCCCTCGAGCACGGTTTCTGTCGTGTTCGCGTCGATCGTGCCGCCCTGGGTGGGGGCGCCGCAGCCGTTGGACATGGGAATCAGGCCTCCTTGCCGGAACCGAGTTCGATCGGCACGCCGATGAGCGAGCCGTACTCCGTCCAAGAACCGTCGTAGTTCTTGACGTCTTCGTGGCCGAGCAGCTCGCGCAGGGCGAACCAGGTGTGCGAGCTGCGCTCGCCGATGCGGCAGTACGCGATGGTCTTGCGGCTGCCGTCGAAGCCCGCCTCGGCGTAGAGCTCGCGGAGTTCGTCGTCGGACTTGAAGGTGCCGTCCTCGTTGGCCGCCTTGGACCACGGGACGTTCACCGCGGACGGGATGTGGCCGCCGCGCTGCGCCTGCTCCTGCGGGAGGTGGGCCGGGGCGAGGAGCTTGCCGGAGAACTCGTCGGGGGAGCGCACGTCGACGAGGTTCTTGTTGCCGATGGCCTCTACGACCTCGTCGCGGAACGCGCGGATCGACAGGTCCTGCTCCTGGGCGGAGTAGGAGGTGGCCTCACGAGAGACGTCCTCCTTGTCCAGGGGGCGGCCGTCGAGTTCCCACTTCTTGCGGCCGCCGTCGAGGAGCTTGACGTTGGTGTGTCCGTAGAGCTTGAAGTACCAGTACGCGTAGGCCGCGAACCAGTTGTTGTTGCCGCCGTAGAGAACGACGGTGTCGTCGTTCGAGATTCCCTTGGCCGACAGCAGCTTCTCGAAGCCCTCGCGGTCGATGAAGTCGCGGCGGACCGGGTCCTGCAGCTCCGTCTTCCAGTTGATCCGGACGGCGCCGGGGATGTGGCCGCCTTCGTACGCGGTGGTGTCCTCGTCGACCTCCGCGAACACGACGCCGGGCGCCTGGAGGTTTTCCTCGGACCAGGCGGCCGAGACCAGCACGTTCTCACGGCTCATGGGACTTTGCTCCTGTAGTAGTGCGTGTCGTTATTGCGGTCGAGCGAGGGCAGGCACGTACCTGCGCAGAACGAGGTACATCTCGCACCCGAGGCAGAGGCCGAGCGCCGCGTTGAGAAGCGCTGCCACCAGAGCGAAACCGGTGGCCACCATGCCGAGCGTGGTGAGGCCGGTGGCGTAGCCGAGGGTGCCGATCAGGGCGAAGACGAAGCCGACACCCTGGGCGAAGCGCAGCGGGGCTGCTTCCTCGCGTTCGGTGGTCGGGGTCAAGCGCGGCTGGATCGCGTAGCGGTAGACGTGACCCCACGGGTTCAACTTCAACGAGATGAACGCGCACATCGCGAAGAGCACCGTCTGGGCGGCGAGCAGACGCCACCAGCCGGTGAGCAACACGATCGCGAGGATGACGGTGGTCATCCAGGCGGAGAAGCGCGGTCCGCGCGGGTCTACAGGGGAGTCTTTGGGCACGACGACCTCCGGGCAAACGGACGAGTGGATTCAGTCCGGCAGAGGTAGCTGATGGGCGTCAAGCAGCCCGATTCAGCTCGTCGTGCGACACAGGCTGCTGCGCACGCGGCACAGATCAACCGCGCGTCGCTTCGTGAGCAGCAAGGTCATGGCAGCGAGGGTAGCCCTCAATCCCTCGGTGCGGGAGGTATGTCCAACTGATGGAACAGCGCAGGTTCACCCGACCGGATTAGGGCAAATGCGGGCGCAGCGCGGTCAGCAACGAGTCGCGTTTCGGCACTCCGCCGACTCGCAACACCTCGGTGCCGTCGGCCGTCAGGGCCAGCGTCGTGGGGGTGCGCATGACGCCGAGCTGGGACGCGACGTCCGGGAGGTTCGTGACGTCCAGTTCGGCGTGCGTGAGGCCGTCCGTGCGGTCGGCCAGGTCGCGCAGGACGACCTTCGCGTGCCGGCACGGCGCGCAGAACGTGGTGGAGAGCTGCACCAGCGTCACCCCCGGCGCGAGCAGGTCGCGCACGGGAGCGGGCAGGTCGGCGGAAGGCTTAGGAGAACGAGAAGAGATGCGGCCCTCGCGGACCTTGAGCAGCACACCGATCGCGCCGGCCACGGCCAGCGCGCCCAGCAGCGCCCACACACCAGTCATCGTTGGACCAACGGTACATCCGCGATCTCGCCGGACAGCTTGAACGAACCGCTCTCCACCTCGACGGCGGTGGGCGTCGCGCCGAACGGCAGCGTGCCCGGGTCGATCTTGATCGCGAGCGCCTGGCGCAGCTGCGGGATGATCTGCTTGAGCGACGCGTCGTCGAGTTCGATGTCGTCGATGTTGATCTGGATGGCGCCGCTGACCAGTGCGATCTGGCCGTACGCGGTGAGCGTGATGACCTTGCCGGCGACGTTGGTCTGGCCGGAGAGCTTCACCGCGGCCGTCGTCTTGGGTGCCTTGGGGTCGACCGGGGTCGTCGTTGCGACTCGGTTGTCCGGCTCGATCGAGAGCTTGTCGAACGGCGTCACCTGGTTCGCCAGCCGGTTCAGGTCGAGCGCCTTGATCCGGACGCTGCCCTTCACGGTGTCGATGGTCGCCTTGGAGACGTTGCCCGCCAGCAGGTCCGCGAGTTCGACGCGGGTGTGCAGCAGGTCGGCCTCGACGTCGAGGTCGCGCAGGTCGACGTTCTGCTGCTCGTTGCGGATCGGCACGCCGTACGCGCGGATCTCCACGTGCTTGTAGTCGCCGCGCAACGCCTGCAGCGTGAACGGGAACCCGTTGATGCGCACCGACGGGTCCTCGCTGAGCTGCAGCTTCTCCCGCATCCGCTGGGCGATCTGGTACTCGCCGGCCGCCGCCAGGGCGAAGTCGGCCGCCACGAGCAGCACGCCCAGCACGATGACCGTGATGATGAGGAACTTCCCGCGACGGGACTTCTTCTTTCGCGGCCGTGCAGGGGTTTGCGCAGTCATCCCTCGTCCTCGACGTTAACGGCGATCCATGCCGCCACCCGGTCTACCAGTTCTGGAGTCGCGGCCGATTCCGCGTGCCGCATGCCGGGTTCGATCCACAACTCGGCATGTCCTGAGGACGCGCGGTGCAACGACCTGGCGTGCTCCACTGAGAAATAGTGGTCCAGGTCACCGTGCACGATCAGCAGTGGGGTCGGCGTGATGCGCCCGACCACCTCGAGCGGACTCTCCGGCGCCTGTACCCAGCTACCGCCGAGTCGAACCCCGAGCGCCCGTGCGGCGAGCTTCCCGTGCGGCTGCTCCAGCAGCCAGTGCACCCGGCGCATGGGAGCGGTCTCGCGCGACCACCACCGGGCCGGGCCGCTCACCGAGACCACGGCGTCCGGCCTCGTCTCCCCCAGCACGGCGTGCCGCAGGACGATCGACGCGCCCATCGAGAACCCGATCGTGGCGATCTTCGAGTAACCCAGCGAGCGGGCCGTCCGGACGGCCGCCTCGATGTCGTGGATCTCGTCCGCGCCGACCGTGGAGCGTCCTTCGGAGCGTCCGTGGCCGCGGAAGTCGAACGCGACGACACCGGCCCGACGGGCCAGCCGGGCGAGCACGCGGGCCACGTGCGGCCGCCGCACGTGGTTCGTGAACCCATGTCCCACAACGAAAGCGACGTCGCTTTCACACTTGTGGTGGACGCCGTGCAGGAGCACCCCGTCGTGTGACGTGGATGTAACAGGCATGACGCCTGTGGAAACAAATGTGAGCACGGCTTCTTGACCTGGGACTTTCTCGGGGTGCACCGGTATTGTCTCCGTCATCCGCAGGCAACGGGGCCCGGTCACCGTACGCCGCTGGTCTGGTCGAGGTGACCTGACCACGGCCGATTTGGAGGGCACCCCGATGAGCATCGACGTGCTGCTGCTGACGACAGACCCCGACCCGGAGGCTGTGCTTCCCGCTCTGGCTCTGCTTCCTCACGCCGTCCGCCCGCTGCGTCCCGAGGTGTCCGCACTCCTCGAGGCCGGCCCCCACGACATCGTGCTGGTCGACGCCCGCACGGACCTGGTCGGCGCCCGGTCGCTGTGCCGCCTGCTCGACTCCTCCGGTGTGGACGTGCCCGTCGTGGCCGTCGTCACCGAGGGCGGTCTGGTCGCGGTCAACTCCGACTGGTCCGTCGACGAGATCCTGCTGCCGAACTCCGGCCCCGCCGAGGTCGACGCCCGCCTGCGACTCGTTCGCTCGCGCCGCGGCACCACGGCGCCCGGTGGTGACGGCGCGATCCAGCTCGGCGACCTCGTGATCGACGAGGCCACCTACACCGCGCGCCTCAAGGGCCGCCCGCTCGACCTCACCTACAAGGAGTTCGAGCTGCTCAAGTACCTCGCACAGCACGCGGGCCGGGTCTTCACCCGCGCGCAGCTGCTGCAGGAGGTCTGGGGCTACGACTTCTTCGGCGGCACCCGCACGGTCGACGTCCACGTGCGACGGCTGCGCGCCAAGCTCGGCCCCGAGCACGAGGCGCTCATCGGCACGGTCCGCAACGTGGGCTACAAGTTCGTCCGCCCGCCGCGTCCCGGCTCGTCCCGCCGCCCGTCCGAGATGGCCGAGGTGGAGATCGACGACTCCGTCCGCGTCCTGGATGAGCGTTTGATCGCGCGGTAGGTTCGCCTGTGTGGCGCAACTGAGCTGGTTCGAGGAGCTGACGGCCGACCAGGCCGCCGAGGTGACGGGTCTGCTGGAGGCTGCCAGGGGCACCGACGGCGTGGCCCCGGTCGGCGAGGCCGTGCGACTGCGGATGCGCCCCGGCGCGACCGGCAGCAGGCACCTCCTCGCGCACCTGGACGGCGAACTCGCCGGATACGCGCACGTCGACCTGATCGGTGACTCCGGCGGCAACAAGGTCGCCGAGCTCGCCGTGCACCCGACGTACCGCCATCAGGGCGTGGGCGAGGCACTGGTGAAGGCGCTCCCGCAGGAGTCCCTGCGGATCTGGGCGCACGGCGGCCACCCGGACGCCGAGAAGCTCGCCGGGAAGCTCGGCTTCCGCAAGGTCCGCGAACTGCTGCGGATGCGGCTGCGCGTCGAGAACGACCTGCCCGAGCCCAAGCTGCCCGAGGGCGTCACCCTCCGGTCGTTCGTCGCGGGCAAGGACGAGGCCGCGGTCGTCTACGTGAACCACCGTGCGTTCGACTGGCACCCGGAGCAGGGCGCGATGTCGATCGAGGACGTGCGCGCCAAAGAAGAAGAGGACTGGTTCGACCCCGAGGGCTTCCTGCTGGCGTTCGACGCCGAGGACCGGCTGGCGGGCTTCCACTGGACCAAGGTGCACACGCCCGAACTGGGTGAGGTCTACGTCGTGGGCGTCGACCCGGACCGCCAGGGCGGTGGTCTCGGCAGGGCGCTGACGCTGGCCGGCCTGCGTCACCTGCGGGAACAGGGCGTCAAGGAAGTCATGCTCTACGTCGAGTCGGACAACACGGCGGCGGTCCGCGTCTACACGAAGCTCGGCTTCACCCTTTGGGACGCAGACGTCCAGTACGCGCGGTAGTCAACGTACCGTCACAAAACGCATACGCGCTGGTCACGCACTCACTCTTTCGGCCGTGTGACCCGTCACTTCCCGTCCTGTGTTCACCTCTCGTTCACCTGGTCAAGGTGGGTTGTCCATTCTGGCTACCTACCTTCCGTAGCGAGCGGCGGGTTCGTCGCGAACCGCTAAATGCTTCCGCAAGGTGGAGGACCCAGGTGAAGATCCAGCGGCACGGTGCCGTACTCGGCCTCGTCGCGGCCAGCGCGCTGCTGCTCGGTGCGTGTGGCAGTGACAACAACGCTCCGACGGGTGGCACGAACAACACCGCGTCGAACGCTGCCTCCGTCCCCGTCGAGTGCGGTGGGAAGACCAAGCTCAACGCTGAAGGCTCCTCCGCGCAGAAGAACGCGGTCGACGCGTTCGTGCAGGCCTACCAGGCCGCCTGCCCCGGTGTGGACCTCGCCTACAACCCGTCGGGCTCCGGCGCGGGCGTGAAGAACTTCAACGCCGGCCAGGTCGACTTCGGTGGCTCCGACTCCGCGCTCAAGGAAGGCGCCGAGACCGAGGCCGCCGCCAAGCGCTGCCAGACCAACCCGGCGTGGAACCTGCCGCTGGTCTTCGGCCCCGTCGCCGTCGGCTACAAGGTGTCCGGTGTGGACAGCCTCGTGCTGGACGCCAAGACCACCGCCGCGATCTTCTCCGGTGCGGTCAAGAAGTGGAACGACCCGGCCATCAAGGCGCTGAACGGCTCCGCGACCCTGCCGGACAAGGAAATCGCGGTCATCTACCGCTCGGACGAGTCGGGCACCACCGACAACTTCCAGAAGTACCTCAAGGTCGCCGGTGGCTGGACCAAGGGTGACGGCAAGCAGTTCAAGGGTGGTGTCGGCGAGGGCAAGGAGAAGTCCGCCGGTGTCGCCCAGGCCGTCGGCTCCATCGACGGTGCGATCACCTACGTCGAGTGGTCCTTCGCTCAGGACAACAAGCTCTCGATCGCCAAGATCGACTCCGGTGCCGGTGCGGTCGAGCTGACCGCCGAGACGGCCGGCAAGGCCATCGACGGCGCGAAGGTCAAGGGTCAGGGCAACGACCTGGTCCTCGACCTCGACTCGATCTACGGCTCCAAGGCCGCCGGTGCGTACCCGCTCCTGCTCGCGACCTACGAGATCGTGTGCTCGAAGGGCTACGACGCCGACACCGCGAAGGCCGTCAAGGCGTTCCTCACGGTTGCCGCCACCACCGGTCAGGCCCAGCTCGCCGACGCCGGCTACGTGCCGCTGCCCAAGGCGTTCCAGGACAAGCTCCTGACCGCCGTGAAGGCGATCGCCTGAGGTTGATGCGAGACTTCGGCCAACGCTGACGCGATGAACGATCCCGTCGTGGCCAAGCGCCCCGCCCGCCCCGGTGACACCGGTGCGGAGCGGGGCGTCGCGGCTGCTCCCCACGCCTCGGAGGCTCCGATTCCCCCGACACCGGAAGCTCCAGTAACGACCAAGGCACCTCACGTCCGGCCTGGCGACCGCATCTTCCGGGGCCTGGCGACGGGGTCCGGTGTCTTCATCGTCGTCCTCATCGGCGCGATCGGCCTGTTCCTGATCCTGCAGGCCATCCCGTCGCTCGGACTGGACAACGTCAACTTCCTCACCAGCCGTGAGTGGAACACCACCGACCCGACGAACCTGCGGTTCGGCATCCTCGACCTGACGCTCGTCACCGTCGTGGTCGCGGTGCTGGCCCTGCTGATCGCCATGCCGATCGCGCTGGGCATCGCGCTGTTCCTCACGCAGTACGCGCCGCGCAACCTCGCCCGGCCGTTCGCCTACGTCATCGACCTGCTGGCGGCCGTGCCGTCGATCGTCTTCGGCCTCTGGGGCCTGTTCGTGCTCGGCCCCGTGCTCTTCCCGTTCTCGGAGTGGGTGATCGAGCACCTCGGCTGGATCCCGATCTTCGCCAAGGGCAACGTGAACGTGCAGCTCGGCGGCACCATCTTCACCGCGGGCATCGTCGTCGCGGTGATGATCCTGCCGATCATCACGGCCGTCAGCCGCGAGGTCTTCGAGCGCACGCCCACGATGCACGTCGAGGGCGCGATCGCGCTCGGCGCGACCAAGTGGGAGGTCGTCCGCACGACCGTCCTGCCGTTCGGCAAGGCGGGTTACGTCAGCGCCTCGATGCTCGGCCTCGGCCGCGCGCTGGGTGAGACCATCGCCGTCGCGATCATCCTGAGCACCGCCACCCAGTCGTTCGGCTGGTCGCTGTTCGACGGCGGCTCGACGTTCGCCTCGAAGATCGCGCTGGCCGCACCCGAGTTCAACGACCCGCGCTCGGCAGGCGCCTACATCGCCGCCGGTCTGGTGCTGTTCGTGCTGACCTTCGTCGTGAACGCCATCGCGCGCTCGATCGTCGCCGGCCACAAGGAGTACGAGTGAGCACCAACCTCGCGGACCCCACGCGCCTCGCGACGCCGCCGACGTTCCAGAAGGTCAGCACCTCCCGCCAGATCAAGAACGGCATCGCCACCGCGCTCGTGTGGGGCGCGTTCCTGATCGCGATCATCCCGCTGGTGTGGGTGCTGTACACCGTGATCCAGCGCGGATTCCCGGTCATCCTCGACGGTGACTGGTGGCAGAAGTCGATGTCCGGCCTGCTGGCTCGCCAGCAGGGTGGCGGCGCGTACCACGCGATCTACGGCACGCTGGTCCAAGGCCTCGTCTGCGCCGTGATCTCGGTGCCGATCGGCATCATGATCGCCATCTACCTCGTCGAGTACGGCGGCCGCTCGAAGCTGGCGAAGGCCACGACGTTCATGGTCGACATCCTCACCGGCGTCCCGTCGATCGTCGCGGCGCTCTTCGTCTACACCGTGTGGATCACGTACTTCGGCCTCGGCCGCAGTGCGCTCGCCGTGTCGCTCGCCCTGGTGCTGCTGATGGTGCCGGTCATCGTGCGCACGACCGAGGAGATGCTCAAGATCGTCCCGGACGAACTGCGCGAAGCCTCGTACGCGCTGGGCATCCCGAAGTGGAAGACGATCGTCAAGATCGTCATCCCGACCGCGCTGTCCGGCATCCTGACCGGCATCATGCTGGCGCTCGCCCGCGTCATGGGCGAGACCGCGCCGGTGCTGGTGCTCGCCGCGTACGCGCCGTTCATCAACTACAACCTCTTCGACGGCCCGATGGCGTCGCTGCCGTTGATGATGGTGAACGAGCGGAACAACCCGACGGCGGCGGGCTTCGACCGCATCTGGGGCGCGGCGATCACCCTCGTCGTCCTCATCACCCTGTTCAACCTCCTGGCGACCGTGATCTCGCGGGCGCTGGCGCCGAAGACGAAGTGAGCGGGCGGACATGGCCAAGCGACTCGACATCAAGGACCTGAACCTCTTCTACGGCAAGTTCCACGCCGTGGAGAACGTCTCGCTCGCGGTGCCGCCGAAGAACGTCACCGCGTTCATCGGCCCCTCGGGTTGCGGCAAGTCGACCGTGCTCCGGTCGCTCAACCGCATGCACGAGGTAGCCCCCGGCGCCCGCGTCGAGGGCAAGGTGCTGCTCGACGGCGAGGACATCTACACGTCCACCGTGGACCCGGTCGAGGTGCGCCGCACCATCGGCATGGTGTTCCAGCGCCCCAACCCGTTCCCCACGATGTCCATCCGCGACAACGTGGTGGCGGGCCTGCGGCTCTCGGGTGTGAAGGACAAGAAGAAGCTCGACGAGGTGGCGGAGCGCTCGTTGCGCGGCGCCAACCTCTGGAACGAGGTCAAGGACCGGCTCGACAAGCCGGGCGGCGGTCTCTCCGGTGGTCAGCAGCAGCGTCTGTGCATCGCGCGTGCCATCGCGGTGCAGCCCGACGTGCTGCTCATGGACGAGCCCTGCTCGGCCCTGGACCCGATCTCCACGCTGGCGATCGAGGACCTGATCACGGAACTGAAGAAGGAGTACACGATCGTCATCGTGACTCACAACATGCAGCAGGCCGCGCGTGTGTCGGACCAGACCGCGTTCTTCAACCTGCTGGGTGTCGGTCAGCCGGGGCAGCTGATCGAGGTGGACGACACGGAGAAGATCTTCTCCAACCCCACCCAGAAGGCGACCGAGGACTACATCTCGGGCCGGTTCGGCTAAATCCGCGGCGCGAGGCTCGTGCAGAGCTGTCAACCGGCCTGGGCATGCACGCCCAGGCCGGTTTTCGTTTCCCTGGCCTCGGTTGGAATTCGAACCGGCAGTAGTAGTCGTTATCGCGTGGACTTCCTTGATTGGTGAAACCCACACCGGTACTTGTGTCGTCATAGCCGGGACAGACCCCGCCAGATGGCGGTACGGTCCTGTCCGGGAGCGTGTGAGCACAGGGGGTAGTCGTGCGGCCAGCGGACGGCGCGTGGAGCCAGGCGTCGATGCAGTCGATGACCGAAAGCATGCGGGGCTTGAAGGACGCGGCCTCGTCGGGCGGGTTCAAGGTCAGCCAGGAAGGCGCCAAGGCCTACGTCGCCGCCATCCAGCGAGCGTTGGACGACGTCTACGCCATGGACCAGGACTTGAACGATGTTGTTCAAGAGACAAAGCTCGGTACGAGTCCGGATGGAAAGACGCTGAGCAGGTACAACCATGAAGGCGCCACGGGTGGGGCGGGAACTACAGGTATCGTTCCCGCGATCGAGCAGTTGAAGACTGCGCTTGATGACGCGCTTGCGGCGATGAAGACGGTTCTTCAGACATATGAGAATGTCGACAGCAGTAACGCGAGCTCCTTCCGGAACACCGACTGAAAGCCACTGGTGATCATGATTTTGAAGCTACGCGTTGTCTTGCCGGTCGCTGTTCTCGGGCTCGCGCTCTCTGGGTGCTCCAGCGAAGAACCTGGCAAGGCGACTCCTGGAGACACGCCATCGGCGACCACCGCGAGTTCGCCTGCCTCGTCGTCCAGTAACAGCGGCAGCGGCATTGCGAACGTCGACCCGTGTTCGCTGTTGAAGGCGGCTGATGTGGCCAGGCTCAAACTGACGGCTGCGGAAAAAGTGGATGCGAACAGCTGCCAGTGGCGCACTGAGGATCGTACGCTTGTCAGGCTCGGTACCTATGCGACTCAGGGCCTCAAAGACTATGTGCTGGGGCCGAACTCGGAGCCATCTGACATCAAGGTGGGAACGCATGAGGCCAAGCTGATCAAGAAGACGCTTTCTTCTTTTTCGTGTGCGGTCTCTATCGGCCTAACGGCTACTTCACGCGTTGACGTCAATTCAAGTGGTCCTGGCCTGGAAGGGTCCTGCGCGGCGTCGCAGAGCGTCGCCGAGGCGATCGAGCCGAATCTGCCGTAGTTCGGAGGGGGAGCCATGACGTATCCGAATGCGACGACTGGTCCGCAGAGCGCGCCGCAGCCGAACAGCCAGGCGCGGCAGTCCACCTACGCCGGGGACCGCGAAGCCGAGCTGATGCGGGAGTGGGAAGAGGGGCGGAAGAACGACCCCGGCTTCTTCGGTCAGTTCAACAGCATCGCCGACTACTTCAAGTACAAGGCGCAGGCGAACCAGTACCGCGAGGACCAGAACCGCGAACTCCGGCAGCAGGTCGAGACGTACCGGCCGCCGATGAGCAGTGCGTGCTCGTACTACATGGGCTATCCGCACGACCAGCTCAAGGCCATGGTCACGGACAACATGGAGCCCGGCACGGCGAACGCCCAGGGGGCCGCGTTCAACCGGATCGGCAACACGCTGGCCACCCTGCAGGCCGACCTGCAGAACGCGACCACGGTCGCGGGCGACTCCTGGGACGGTGTGGCGGCGAGCAAGGCGCAGGGGTACTTCACCAACGTTGCCGCGTGGTCGGGCAACGCGGCTCAGGCCGCGCAGCTCACCGGTAACCAGCTCTCCCAGCAGGAGCAGGCCGCGAGCCTGGCGAAGCACAGCATGCCGGCGCCGGTTCAGTACAGCACCAAGGACGCGTTGAGGGACTTCTTCTCCGCTCCTCCCTGGGAGGTGGCCGACACGGTCGACAAGATCCAGGCGAAGTTCGACGAGAAGCAGAAGGCCCACGAGGACGCCGCTCAGGTCATGTCGACCATGTCGAGCAGCTTCCAGCAGTCGAGTGCCACGATGCCCGCGTTCGCGGCGCCGCCCACCGTGGCGGACAGCGGCGGTCCCACGCCCCCGCCCACGCCTCCTCCCACGCCCCCACCCCCGCCCTTCAGCCCTCCCCCGAGCCGGCCGAACACCCCGCCGGGCGGCTACACCCCGCCGAGCGGAGTGGGACAGGGCGGTGACAACGGCTCGACGAACCTGTCGCAGGTCGGTCCCGGTGGGTCGACGTACCAGCCAGGAGGGCAGGGCGGCCAGACGGGCCAGAACGGCCTGACCAACGCCAACGGCCCTGGCGGCACAGGGCTTCCCATCGGACCGAACGGCCCGGGTCGCCCCGGCCTGCCTGGACGAACCGGCCCTGGTCTCTCCGGTCAGCAGGGTCCCGGCGGCGGACGTCAGGGCGGGGCCGGCGGCGGCGCTGGCGGTGGTGCCGGAGGTGGCGCAGGCGGCGGCGGTCGTGGGGGCGGCCCTGGCGGCGGTCCTGGCGCGGCTGGCAACTTCGGCGGAGCAGCGGCGGCCAAGGCGGGCTTCGGGCCCGGCGGTTCCGCCGGCGTCATGGGCAACCAGCAGGGAGGGTTCGGTCCCTCCGGCTCGGGTGCCGCGGGACGTGGCGGCCCCTCCGGTGCGGGTGGCATGGGCGGCGGAATGGGTGCAGGCGCCGGCAAGGGGCAGGGCGACGACGACCTCGAGCACAAGGCTCCGTCCTACCTAGTCGAGGCGGACGACGTCTTCGGTGACAACACGATGGTCGCGCCGCCGGTGATCGGTGGGTGACGGTGTACTCGTTCTCGCTGTCCCACGCGGCTGCCGACATCCTCTGGGAGGACCTCAGGCTCGGTAGCCGCCCGTACCCGTTCGACTTTCCCTACTTCGGGCAGACCGACGACGAACGCCGCAGCATTCGCAACGCGGTCTACAACGAACTGGGCAACCGCGGTCTGGCGCGCCGAGGCCGAGTCGTGGGGGAGATCGAGGAAGCGCTGACCTTGCTGGTCCGCTTCGAGTTCGGGGTCAACGCCATCGCGATGTTCGACCCCGACCGCGACGTGCAGTTGCTCGCGAGAGGTGGGGCGGCCGGTGAACAGGCCGCCCTCGCCGTGCTGGACGACCGCATGATGAAGGTCGACCTGATCCGCGCGCCGCAGCTCATCCGGTCCGTTGTGGACCTCGTGCCGAACGAGCGACCAGGCCCAGGACAGTCGTTGAGCATTCCGCGGCCGGTGAAGGAACAGCCGAAGCGCGGACGAGAAGAGGACTACCAGGCCTCTTCCTATCTGAGCAGCGTGCGCACCCAGTCACCCGCCGAATCGCAGACCAGGGCGTTGGAAGCGATCTCCGAACGCCCGCGCCTGAGGGTCGGGCAGTTCGGCGTCGTGGCGAGGAAACGCGACGGGCGGGAACTCCGCGCGCCGCAGGTCGCGTGGTTCGACACGGACCAAGGTCGTTACCTGACGCAGAAGAGGAAAGGTTCCGACGGCCAGGACTGGTTGGTCCAGGCTCCGGCCGACAACGCCCGCATCGCCGCGCAGCTCGCGGGTGAGCTCAACACCCTGATGGCCTGACGGAGGAGCACATCTCCGGCCGGTTCGGCCAAATCCGCGGGGTGGACTAAATTGCTGCGGGTGAGCCCGCAAAGCAAGTCCCGCAAGAAGAAGCAAGGCAAGGCGCCCGGCCGCAGGCCCGAGAACAACTCCCCGTACGGGGCGTTGCTCGAGTCGGCGGCCGCGGTGCGTTCGGAGTCCTGGTTGCTCGCGGACGCCTGGGCCAGCGAGCTCTACGCGACGCTCTGGCTCGCCGGATCCGGCACCGCGCCGTTGATCGAGGCGCTGCAGGAGATGGACGACCCCGCGGCGCTCACCGCGTTGCGCGCGCTCTCCGGCGTGGGCTCCGAGGAAAACCGGGCCGCCTCGGCCGCCGCCGCCGATGTCGTCGCGGCCCGCGGTGTCGCCGAGCCCCCGTGGTTCGTCGCCGGCACCGTCCCGGACTTCCGCGACGCCTTCCTCGTCACGAACCTGCTGGGAGACGTCGAGGTCATCGCGATCACCCAGGAACGCGCGGGCGTCGGCGAGACCGTGCTGTTCATGCGCCAGCCGGTGCTCGGGGCCACCGCGATCGAGCTGTTCTCGACGCCGGACGAGGGCACCGTCGCGCTGCTGGAGGACATGATCGCCTCCACGCCCGACGCGTTCCGCGACGGGATCACCGCCCTGAGCGCCAGCGACGTCTACGACCGCGTGTGGCCGGACGTCGAGCAGTTCTGGGCGGACGGGCCGGACGAGGAGGCCGAGGAGGGCCTCATGGGCGAGGAGGACGTGCGCCACCCCGTGCAGCTGATCGCACTCGCCGACGCCCGTGTGAGCACGCTGGTGCCCACGGAATACGAGATCCCCACGATCAGTCCGGAAAGGACGGACGAGGTCGTCGACGCGTTCTTGGCCTCGGAGCACGGAATCGCCGACGTCGAGGCTGCACGGGCGTTCGCGCGGATCGTCGCTTCCTCTGCGGTGGAACAGAACCGCGATCCCGTCGTCTACGGACCGGCGTCGCTGACCGCCGTGCTGATCCTCGACGTGGCCGCCAAGCTGCACGTGTCCGACGCGGATCTGGCGCTGCTGCCCGAGATCGTGCGGGCGTGGGCGTACTTCACCGTCGACGCGCGGGACCTGCCGCGTGACGAGGCGCGGGCGACGTGGGACGAAGAACTGCCCACCGTGCTCGCCGAGTTCTCCGAGGCTTACGCCGATCCGGAGCTGGTCGCCGAACGCGATGGGCAGTTTCGTTAAGGGACTTTAGAGGTTCTCGTCGCCACCGTAGCCGGGCATCCGGCCGGTGACGACGAAGACCGTGCGCTTGGCGACCGACACGGCGTGGTCGCCGTAGCGCTCGTAGAAGCGGCCGAGCAGCGTCACGTCGACCGCGGCGGCGACGCCGTGCTGCCACTCCTTGTCCATGATCACGGAGAACAGGTGGCGGTGGATGTCGTCCATCGCGTCGTCCTCGTCCTCGAGGGCACGCGCGCGGTCGACGTCCTTGTTGCGGATGATCTCCGCGGCCTCGGTCGCGAGCTTGACCGCGATCTGGCCCATTTCGCTGAAGTACGGCTGAACGTCCTCGGGCAGCGCCGACGCCGGGTGCCGGCGGCGCGCGGCCTTGGCCACGTGCAGCGCCAGGTCGCCCATGCGCTCGACGCTCTCGGCGGCGTGGATCACCGCGAGCACCGTGCGCAGGTCGGTCGCGACCGGTGCCTGCAACGCGAGCAGCGCGTACGACTGCTCCTCGATGCTGGAGCGGACGTCGTCGACCTTCTGGTCACCGCTGATGACCTGCTCGGCCAGACCGAGGTCCGCCTGCAGCAGGGCTGCGGTCGCGTTCTGCATCGCCTCGGCGACCATGCCGGTCATGTCGGCCAGTCGTTCGGCGAGCTCTTCTAGAGAGTCGTGGTAGGCCTCGCGCATGGCGCTCAGCCTACGTCCCGACCATCGCGGCAGCGACATGCCAGGATGAACCCGAGGTGAACCCCAGGCGAATCACTTCGCCGCGCAGGGGTCCTGTGCCGCGTTCACAATGGACAGATCGTTGCCGGGCTGACCTTGCGGTTGTCCCTGCGCGGTGCCCTGCTGGCCACCCGCCTTCGGCGCCTGGACCTTCTCGTCGAAGCCCTTGCCGATCACCAACTGGACCGCGCCGCCCATGTCGGCCGACTCGACCAGTTCCGCACCGGGCACCGCGGCCCTGAGCGTCGCGGCCTTGTTCTCGTTGCCCTTGGCGAACTTGATGATCGTCTTCGGCGCCTGCTCCGGGGCGTTGCCCCGCTTGACGACGTTGAAGCCCTGCTGCTGCAACTGGTTCGCAGTCCTGCCGACGGCGCCGTCGTTCGTCGAGTCGCCGTTGAGCACCTGGATGCTGACTTCCTTGGGATCGACCAGCGTGCCGGGCTGCTGAGCGGGAGCGTTGGCGTCACCGGGTTTCGGGTCGGCCGTCTTCTCCTGCGGCAGCGGCGTTCCGTCGATGATCGTCTGGAACAGCGCCTTGATGTCGTCGTCCTTGAGACGCTCGATGTTGTCGTTGTTCGACTTCGTCGGGCCCTCGTCGGTCCAGTGCGGCATCGTCACGAACGAGACGCGGCCCGCTTCGAGGCTCTGCAACGAGTTCGCGAGCTCCAGCAGTGAGGCGACGTCGATGTTGTCGCCGACCGTGGACTTCGTGAGCGCGTTGATGAAGTTGTTGAGCTTGGTCGGGCTCAGCAGCACCTCGTTGGACAGCGCCTGGCGCAGCATCGCGGACAGGAAACCCTGCTGCCGCTTGATGCGGTCGAAGTCGGTGCCGCTGTCGCCCTGGGCCTGGACCTTGCGGGCGCGGACGTACGACAGCGCCTGGTCACCCTTGAGCACGTGCTTGCCGGCCTTGTCGATCACGACACCGAGCTCGTCGTCGACGATCTTCGTCGGCGTGCAGATCTCCACGCCGCCGATCGCCGTCGACATCTCGCGGAAGCCGTTGAAGTCGATGCTGACGAAGTGGTTGATCTTCAGACCGGTCATCTGGGTCATCATGTTGGCCACGCACTCGGGCCCGCCGTCGTTGTAGACGGAGTTCGCCATGACCCCCTGCGCCGGCGCCAGCGGACCCGCGTACTGCGCGTTGTCCGGGTTGTAGGTGCGGCAGGCCGGACGGTCGACGCGCACGTCACGCGGCAGCGACACGATCACCATGCGCTTACGGTCCTTGGGGATGTGCGCGAGCATGATCACGTCCGACCGCGCGCCACCCTCCTGCGCCTGGGTGCCGACGTTGTCGCCGGCCTTCGCCCCTGCCCTGGTGTCCGAGCCGACCAGCAGGAAGTTCTCGTCACCGAGCTGCTTCTCGGCCTGCTGCACGGCCTGGGAGTTGCCCCCGAGCGCGTCGATCCTCTGGATCTTGGAGTCGGCCCACTTCATGGCGCCCCAGCCGATGCCCGTCGACGTGAACACGACGGCCGCGGCGGCGATCGCGCCGATCCGCGCGGTGCGCATCAACTTGCGTTGCTGCGGCGTGCGGCCGACGGGACGCTGTTCGCCGTCCTCCTCGCTGACAGCGACGGGTTCGGCGTACTGGGTCGCTTCGTCGACGAGATCGTCGTCGTCGCCTTCCTTGACCCACGGCATGAGCTTCGCGCGCCGTTCCTTGCGCTGGCGCTCCTGCTCGAGCAGTTCGTCGTGCACCGCGGAGAACCGCGCGAGAGTGTGGTCGACCTCGCGACGCTTCTTCACGTCGTCGCCGATCGCCTCCATCTCGGTGGTGAGGCTCAGCGGGTCCATCTCTTCGCGCTTCTCGACCTTGGCCACACCCGCCGCCGGAGCGATCTGGGTGGCTTCCGGGCCCGGCGCGTCGGCCTTGGGCTCGTCCACGGGCTCGTTGAGCCTGTTCGCGAGACCGCCGGGGATCGGACGCGGACCACTCGACTCCGCCCTGGGGGGCATCGGCCGGGGACCGCTCGACTCCGCGCGCGACGGCATCGGCTGCCGGCCCGTCACGTCCCCGTTCGGGGGCATGGGGCGGCGGCCGGTTTCCGGCCCCTCGCCGGGGACGGGAGGACGCGGAATGCCGGCGGAAGACGGTGCGTCGCCTGGCAGGAGGCGACGAGGTGCACCGGCTGCGGGGCCTTCCGGCGTCCCTCCTGGCGCGGGGGGACGCTGGAGGCCGTTGGGCTCGCCGGGGACCGGCGGGCGCGGGATTCCGCTCGACGACGGTGCGTCGCCCGGCATGAGCCTGCGCGGCGGTGCCCCGTTCGCCTCGGGTGCCGGTCGGCGGACCGTGCCGTTCGGCAGGCCTGCCTCAGGCGCTCCACCGGGCGCGGGACGCCGCGGGACGCCGTTCGACGAAGGCGCGTCACCCGGAGGCATCCGCCGCGGGTCGCCGGGAGCCGGCGGCCTGGGCATGCCGTTCGCGGCGACGTCACCCGGAACAGGCGGGCGCTTCGGGCCGGGCTGGGAGACCTCACCGGGAGCCGGTGGGCGCGGGACGCCGTTCGACGACGGGACGTCGCCGGGGACGGGCCTGCGCGGCGGGGCGCCCGGGGTGCCGTTCTGGGGAGCGGGGCGCCGGACCGCGCCGTTGGGCTGTCCGGGCTGCTCACCGGGGACCGGACGGCGCTGCATGCCCGTCGCGTCGGGCCTCGGGCGCTGACCGGTCTGCTCACCGGGAACCCGGTAGGCGCCGCTCTGCTCGGGGTTCTGAGCCGGGGGCTGGGCAGGCCTCGGCCGCGGTCCGGTGCTCTCACCGGGTGCGGGCCTCGGGCGCTGACCGGCACCGTTCGGCTCGGCGGGCGCGTCGTTCCTGCGCCGCCTGCCGGCCGGGTCGCCGGTGAAGTTCTGCGGGGCGGCCTGCTCCGGCCGCGGGCGCGTGCCCGTCTGCTCACCAGGCCGGTGAGCTGCGGGCGGCTGCTGCCGCGGTGCCTGAGGAGGCTGCTGCTGGTGGACCGGGGGATCAGGCAGTGCACGCCTGCCGGTGGCCGCCGGTGGTTCGGGCAGGGCACGCCTGCCTGTCGTGGGTTCCTCGGGCAAGCCTGGCGGGACGGGCCGGGGGATGTTCGTCCTGCTGTGCTGCTCGATGAGCTCCGAGACGCTCAGGCCCCCAGAGCCTTCCATCGAGCGACGTCTACGGCCGGTCGGCTGGTCGTGCTGGGGATCCTGATCACCACGGGAAGAGGGGCCGCCACGTCGGGGGTCGTCGGGCACCCAATCTCCCTTCTGGGTCAGAAGCAAAAGCGGTTCGTCATTACGAAGTGACGACGACCGGGACACAAGGGTTGCATCACCGGCGTGTCAGTTGCGCCCGCGATACTACGGATGTAGGCGAGATCTGACGACCACTCCGGGTGATACAGCTGCGATCTGTACGCGATTACGAGTAGGACGCTTGCCCTGAACGGGTGAGCCAGGTCACTCAGTAGTAACCGAGAACACGTGTTTCGGTGATCGCACGCCTGCCCGAGGCAGCTCCTGCGAGGCGAACCCGTCCGTCGGCACGGTACGCCACCGCGTTGCGTCCCGACTGCTTGGCCGTGTAGAGGAGACTGTCGGCGCGCAGCAACTGCTGCTCGGCGCTGACCGCCGGACGTTCCGGCGCCTCGCCCGCGGCGGGCTCGTAGGCGAGGCCCGCGCTCACGGTCACACGAAGCCCCGGCGCGACGTCCCCCCAGGGGTGACGCTCGACACGTTCGCGGGCAGCCTCGGCGACCTCCACGGCGCTGGAGGCGTCGACACGGGGCAGCACGAGCACGAACTCCTCGCCGCCGTAGCGGGCGCAGAAGGCACCCTCCGGCAGGTCCTGCTGCAGCAGTTCGACCACGCGCTGCAGCACCCGGTCGCCCAGGAGGTGGCCGAAGGTGTCGTTGACCTGCTTGAACCAGTCCAGGTCGATCAGGGCGATGGCGAGCCCGTGCCGGCACGCTCCGTGCTCGGTCAGCAGGTCCATCAGCCGTTGGTCGAGGTAACGGCGGTTGTAGGAGTCGGTGAGGCTGTCGCGCAGGCTCTGCTCGCGTGCCTCGGCGTGCTCCCGGCGCAGCAGTTCGACCTCGCGGCGCAGCTGTTCCGGAACGTGCGGCTCCTCGACCTGGTCCGCGTGGACGAGGTCGAGCGCGGAACGCAGGTGCTGGTACGCCTGGCGCCACTGGCCGCGGGAGGCGAGCAACGTCGCGATGGACTCGTGCAGCCCCACCAGGCCGGGACCCTGCTTGTCGACTGGGGCGTCGGCCTGCTGGGTCTCTGCGGTCTCGGGTCGCATCGCGGTCATCGCGGTCACCTCCTTACCTGCCAGGTGTCGTCCCCGGAGAGGCGGCGCTTGAGCTAGAAGGACGCGTCCGGGCGGGATTTCCCCCGTCCGGTTGACCGTCAACTGCTCCGATCCAGTGAGCTTGGAAGATCAACAACCCGTTCAGCCACCGAGGCAGGGCGCGAACCCGTACACCTCGTCGTCCAGGAGCACGACGTGCATCGACCCGATCTGGCTGCCGATCGTCTGGTCCTGCTGGCGCAGCGTGATCGTGACGGCGACGACGTAGACGTCACCGCGGGGATGGACCTTCTCACCAGGGGGTGCCCAGTCGGCGTCCATGCGCAGCGTCGTCCACGTCGGGTCGACCCTGATGGTCGCGCCGCGCAGGTCGCACGCCTTCTGCCGGAAGTCCGGGTGCTGTGTGTCCCTGAGGAGCTTCGCCTGCTGCGCCGGGCTCTCGTCCCCCGCCTTGTTGACGCGGGCGTAGTAGTCCTTGAACTTGACGCGGTCGCCGTCGCTGAGCTGCACCGGCCGTGCCGTGCCCGCGACCGGCCCGCCACAGCCCGCGAGAAGCGCGAGCGCGGCGAAGAGGACCACGATGCGTCTAGCCACCGGAGTGCATCACGTCCGCGCCAGACGGAACGGTGGCGTCCTCGGGGTCGTCCAGCCACCCCTCGGGCAGCACGACCTTCGCCGACGAACCCTGCCTGCCGCGCGGCCCCTCGGCGTTCTCGGGGAACGGCACGCTCCCGTCGAGCGTGCCGATGAGGTCGTCCAGCTCCTGCAGGCTCGACACCATCGCGAACGCCCTGCGCGTGTCCCCGCCGACCGGGAAGCCGTGCCAGTACCAGGCCATGTGCTTGCGCAGGTCACGCAGACCCTTGTGCTCACCGTCGTGCGCCGCGAGCAGTTGGGCGTGCCGGCGCAGGACCTCGGCGACCTCACCGAGGCTCGGTCCCTCAGGAATCGGCTCGCCGCGGAACGCCGCCTGCAGGTCGCGGAAGAGCCACGGTCGGCCGAGACACCCACGCCCGACGACCACGCCGTCGCAGCCGGTCTCGGCGACCATGTCGAGCGCGTCCTGGGCGCTGAAGATGTCACCGTTGCCCAGCACCGGAATGCTGGTGACGGCCTCCTTGAGCCGCGCGATGGCCGTCCAGTCCGCCTTGCCGGAGTACCGCTGCGACGCAGTGCGCGCGTGCAGTGCCACGGCCTGTGCGCCCTCGTCCTGGGCGATGCGGCCAGCGTCGAGGTACGTGAGGTGGTCGTCGTCGATGCCGATGCGGAACTTGACGGTGACCGGCATGTCCCCGGCGTTGCGGACCGCGGCCCGCACGATCTGCCGGAACAGCTCGCGCTTGTACGGCAGCGCGGCGCCACCACCCTTGCGCGTCACCTTGGGCACCGGGCAGCCGAAGTTCATGTCCATGTGGTCCGCGAGGTTCTCGTCCACGATCATCTTCGTGGCCTCGCCGACGTTCTTCGGGTCCACGCCGTAGAGCTGCATCGACCGGGGGCTCTCGCCCTCGTCGAACGTGATCATGTGCATGGTCATCGCGTCCCGCTCGACCAGGGCACGCGCGGTGATCATCTCGCAGACGTAGAGCCCGGCCCCGTACTGACGGCACAGCTGCCGGAACGCCACGTTGGTGATGCCGGCCATGGGGGCCAGCACAACGGGCGGGTCGACGGCGAACGGGCCGATCTTCAGCGTGGAGGGAACGGACACGCCCTTCAGGTTACGGCACTGACCTGCCGTGATCTTCACCGAGAGTGACCGCGATGGCCTCGTTGTCGAGACCTCGGTCACACGCTCCGGGCGAGGAGGTCGTACGTCTCCTGGTCGAACGCCACCAGCCGGATCTCGTCGACGATCGGCAGCGACCGGATCGCCTGGACCGCGATCCGCGCGGCCCGTCCGGCGGGGAAGCCGTAGATCCCGGTCGCGATGGCCGGGAACGCGATGCTCAGCGCGCCGAGTTCGCCCGCCAGCCGCAACGACTCGACGTAGCAGCTCCTCAGCACCTCGTCCTCACCGTGCGAGCCGCCCTCCCAGACCGGCCCGACCGTGTGGATCACGTGCTCGACCGGCGCGAGGTCGAACGCGGGAGTGGCGACGGCCTTGCCCGGAGCACACGGCGCGAGCTTCGAGCCCGCCTCCGCGAGCCGCGGCCCCGCCGCGCGGTGGATCGCCCCGTCGACCCCGCCGCCACCGAGCAGGGACTCGTTCGCCGCCGTGACGATGATGTCGACTTCCTGTCGAGTGATGTCGCCCAGCACGACTTCGATCGTCCCCATGCTGACCAGCGTGGCAGCGGATTCGTTGCGGCAACTGGGGTCTTCACTCACGGCGAACACCCCCGGTACCCCGATCGGGTGTCAGGGCCTTCTGCCAACATGCAGTCGGAGGTGGCCTAGCTCATGGGGGCGGTTGCACTGATCAGGTCCGGGTTCGAGCGGTTCTTCGTCGACGGGCCGGTGGGCACGTCGACAGGTGGCGGCGAACAGCAGGTCATCACCGTCGAAGAGGTGGGTGAGCTGGCCCTGCCGACGGGCAGACTCGTGGCGGCAGACCCGTTCGTCGTGTGGCCGGAGGACGCCGAGGCGTTCACCGACGCCGTCGAGCCGGGCAAGTACCCGGTGTCGGTCTCGCTGGTCTCCTACATCGACGGCGACGGTGTCCCCGACGAGCGGCAGGGCTATCGGGTCGCGGCCGCCAGGGTGACGATCAGCGACGAGCCCGCGTACTCGTGGCGGCCCGCGGTGATGCCGGGCGAGCACGTGCCGATGCTGCCGGTGATGCCGGAGTTCGGGTACGACGTGAAGTCGAGCACCGGCGCGTTCTTCGACCTCGCCGCCGCTTCGGTGCTGGACCGCCTGGTCAGCGACGACGAACTGGGCAACTGCGACCTGATCGACGCGCTCGGCGCGGTGGGCGGCGGCCGTGGCCCGGCGAACGTGACCGAGCCGCGGTCGGGGCTGAACGTAGTGGCGTTCTCGACGGGCTGGGGCGATGGCGTCTACCCGACGTGGGTCGGCCGCAACACCGCGGGTGACCCCGTCGCGTTCGTCACCGACTTCTTCGTGATCAACAAGGTCTGACAGGCGACGCTCTGATCCCTTGCGGCGTTTCAACCGGCGGAACGCGGGTAAGCGCAGGTGATGAGTGAAGCTGAGGAGTCCGATCAGCGCAGACTCGCCCGCAACATCAACGAGCTGCTCCAGGAACTGCGCGTGGCCCAGGCCGGCGTGCAGATCCTGTTCGGTTTCCTGCTCTCCATCGCCTTCACCGAGAAGTACACCTCGGTCAGCGGCTACATCCGCGTCACGCACCTCGTCACGGTGCTGTGCGCGGCGGTGGCGGTCGCGTTCCTCACCGCGCCCGCCGCGTGGCACCGGGTCCTGTTCCGCCAGGGCCGCCGCGAGGACGTGGTCCGGCACGGCAACACGTTCGCCCTGGCCGGCCTCGCCTTCCTGGCCCTGGCGATGACCGGCACCGTTCTCCTCCTCGCCGAGGTGGTCCTCGGCGGCTGGCCTGCCGTGGCGGTAGGGGCGCTGGCGTTCGCCGTGTTCACCGGCCTCTGGTTCGCGCTGCCGTTCGCCTCATCCCATGGTGCTCAGCACCGCGAGCGCCCCGAGTCCTAACGCGATCGGCACGGCCGTCAGCACGTTCTTCCGCGTGGGTCGCGGCTGTGCTCGCAACGTCCGAATTCCCAACGGCACCAAGGCAACGCACAGCCCGATCGTGCCGACGATCGACAACACCTCGGTGCCTTTCAGGACGCCGAGCGGCAGCAGTCCCATGGTCGCCAGCGCCACCGCCCGGACCTTGCCGAGCACCTCGCCGCGGTACGCCCCGATCGCCAGCACGAACCAGCCGAACATGATCGTGAAGGACAGGAAGCTGAACAGGTGCAGGTCGCCGTACCCGCGCGCGACCAGTTCGGTGGCCTGCGTGACGCCCAGGTGCCTGGTGGCGCTGAAGGCCGCTTGGTCGACCCCGGCGTGGAAGGTCCGCGCGAACAGCCCGACCGTCACCAGCACCCCGCCCCAGGCCGCCCACCGGGGACTTCGGACGCCGATCCGTTGCGCCAGGTACGCGACCGCCGCCCACATCACGACGTTGCCAGCCAAAAATGCGGTGTACGCCGCCTGCATCACCCCGGGATGCTCGGCGGCCGCCCTCAGTTGGTCGGGGAAGAAGAAGTGGAACGGCGACCGCAACAGCGTGCCCGCCAGCAACAGCACCGGCCCGGCGATCAGCGCCGCGCCACCAACCCACCCGTTCGGAAACCTCATGGTCGTAGACGCTGTCACCGTTGTGACGGGACGTGATCGGCCTGCGGTCCGACTTCCCTCTCGGCCCGTGGTCCTAGACCCGATAGGCCACCGACCCGTTGTGCAGGAACCGAGCTCGTCCTTCCTCGTCCTCGCCGACCAGTGAGAACACCTGATGTCCGTCGCTCGTGGGTTCGACGGTGATGACGGAGCTGTCGCCGTGCCGCACGACCTCGACCCTCTTCTTCTGGCCGAGATCCGTACGCGGCTGATAGATCAGGGTCTCTTCGTCCAGGGTGATGTCGTAAAACTGAGTGCGGTAGGTGCCGCACATCCGAGCCGCGTCGATCGGCCCGGAGTTTTCCGCAGGTGTGGGCGGTGCTTCCGTCGTGACGTCCGTCAACAGGTCGGTGAAGACCTTGTGCGCCAGCAGTTCGCTGTTCGCGCAGTCGGTCAGCACGGCCACCGCAGTGCCGGATTCCGGTACCACGCGTAGATAAGCCCTGTGCCCCCTCGCCACCCCGGTGTGCCCGACGACGTCGTCCCGGTAGAGCATCCACCCGAGCCCCCACCCGACGACCCCGCCGCCGAAGTCGGGAACGGCGTCGACCTGGACCTCCCGCAGGACCGCGAGTGCCGGGTCGTCGAGGTGCAGCTTCACGAACTCGAGCAGCTCCCGCGCGTTCATCGCGATGTCCGACGCGCCGGGCGCCGTGCCGTGACCGACCCCGGTGACCACGGTCCGCAACCCGAGCGGCTCGACCAGCCGTTCGCGCAGCACGTCGTCGAACGGCCGGCCGCTCACCGCCTCCACCAGCCGCGCCAGCACGACGAACCCGCTGTTGGAGTAGGAGAAGACCGTTCCGGGCGGGACGACCTGGTCCTCCGACGCGAGCGCGATGCCGCCCATGTGCGTGAGGAGATGACGAGCGGTGAGAGCCGGGTCGAACCCAGGCAGATGCCGGCGAACCGGCTGGTCGAGGTCCAACTGACCTTCGTCCACGAACTGCTGCACGAGCGTCGCCGTCCAGAGCTTGGTGATCGACCCGACCCGGAACACCTCGTCCGCTGCCTCGCCCTGGACCTCCCCACCTGCCAGCAAGGCCACCTGGACACCCGGCAGGTCGTACTTCGTGATCAACCCCATGCCGAAAAACTTAGAGAGCACCGTGTCGATTCCAGGTCTGCCCGTTCGACGCACAGGTAGAAGCCGAAAACCCGGATGAGACCACCGCGACTTTGAGGGAGACTCGGGCGTACCGATGAGTTCCTTCGACGCTGCAGGTCTTCTCCGGTGTCACGAAGAACCTGATGCCAGCAACCGAGTGAGGGCCTGACATGCCTGCTGCGATCCAAGACCGACCCACCACACGAGGGGGTAAAACACCGCTTGTGGTGCGCCTTCTGGTGCTGGCGACGTTCGTCGTGATCCTCAACGAGACCCTGATGATCAACGCGATTCCACGCTTGATGGAGTCGATGCACGTGACCGAACAGGCCGCCCAGTGGGTCTCGACGGCGTTCATGCTCACCATGGCCGCGGTGATCCCGGTCACCGGCTGGTTCCTGCAGCGAGTCACCACCCGCCAGGGCTACACGATCGCCATGGGCGTCTTCCTGGCCGGCACCGCACTCTCCGCGGTAGCGCCGACGTTCACGATCCTCCTGCTGGGCCGCATCGTGCAGGCCGCAGGCACCGCAGTGATGATGCCGCTTCTCATGACCACGCTCATGACCGTTGTCCCGGAACAGGACCGCGGCCGAGTGATGGGCAACGTGACCCTGGCGATCTCGGTGGCCCCGGCTCTCGGTCCGGCCATCTCAGGCCTGATCCTCCAGCTCGGCTCCTGGCGCCTGCTCTTCGTGGCAGTCCTCCCGATCGCGGGCGCGGTGACGTACTTCGGCCTCCGCCACCTCGACAACATCGGCGAACCCCAGGTCAGCACCCTCGACTGGGCATCGGCAGCCATGGCAACCCTGGGCTTCGGCGGCCTGGTCTACGGCCTGAGCCTCTTCGGCGAGGGCCACTCCAACCTGGGCCCGAGCATCGGCATCGTCGTGGCAGGCGCGGCCACCATCGCGTTCTTCGTGCTCCGCCAGCTCAAACTGCAGCGAACCGGCGCCCCGCTGATGGACCTCCGAACCCTCACCCACCGCACCTTCGCGCTGGCGCTGGCCCTCATGTGCATCGCGTTCCTCGCCATGATGGGCTCGATGATCCTGCTGCCCCTCTACCTGCAGAACCTGCGGGGCCTCACCCCGTTGCAGACGGGCCTGCTCCTCATGCCGGGCGGCCTCGCCATGGGCGTGCTGGGCCCCACCGTGGGCCGAATCTACGACCGCCTGGGCAGCCGCCCACTGGTCGTCCCCGGTTCCATCGGCATCGTCCTGTCCCTGGCCGGCTTCACCCAGGTCTCGATGACCATGCCGTACTGGCAGGTCCTGGCCCTGCACGCTCTGCTGATGGTGAGCCTGGCAGCGACCTTCACGCCGATCTTCACCCTGGGCATGGGCGCACTGCCGTCGAACATGTACCCGCACGGCAGCTCGATCCTCGGCACCCTCCAGCAGGTGGCGGCGGCCCTCGGCACCGCTCTGGTCGTGACCGTGATGTCGGCCCGCTCCAGCTCCCTGGTGGCCGACGGCGTGGCCGCCGCTTCGGCGCAGTTGAGCGGGATGAGGGTGGCGTTCGTGATCGCCACCGTGCTGGCGGTGGGAACGATCGTGGCCGCGGTCCTGCTGCCGAACCGGACCACGTCGTCCGGCGACGTGATGGTGCACTGACGTCTGTTCATGGCAGAGCAGAAGGGGCCGGCGTTGGCGTTCAACGTCGGCCCCTTCTGCTCCTGCGGAGCGAAGTAATGGGTCAGGCGGCCGTGACGTCGTAGGTGTGTCCGGCGATGCGGAGGCGGTCGATCAGGGCACGGCCCATGGCCGTCGCCGGTGTGAGCGAGCCGGACCGCTGCGGGAGGTCGTCCAGGGCCAGGCAGAGGGCGCTCTGCCCGAGCATGACGGCCGTGGCCGCGTAGCCGGGATCGCCCGGCCCGGCGACCGTGGCCCGGTAGCGGCGCCCCGAACTGGTGGTGGCGTGCAGCACCGAGCGGAACCAGCCCTTCGCGCGGGCCTGTTCGCCGGGCCCGGTGCCGGGTGCGGGCAGCACCCGGTCGAGCAGGCCGCGAACGGGCTTGACCGACATCGCGCCGACCAGCCCGACCAACCCACCGGTGATGCCGGCCGCCATGAGCGCTCCGGTGACGCCCGACCCTGCGCCCATGACCTCGCCGTAGCGCAGCGCCGGCCCGTAGGCCCAGTCGAGCAAGGCGTTGCTGCGTCGCACGATGCGCGTGTTGAACGGGGCCATGACGAACGGCGCCTGCCATGAGCCATCGGCGGCTCGGGAGGGCATCCCCGCGTCACGGGGCTGGGCCGGCGTCGGCTCGGCGGCGCGGTCGGGACTGAGCGCGTGCAGGTCTGCGGCGACGCGCCGAAGACCTGGGTTGCTCTCATAGGCCTCGATCTGTGCCCGCAGCGAGTCGATCGTGCCGCCACTGAACCCGCCCCTGGCCGTGGCCACCAGCCGCACATCGGTGAGCTGACCGGCGCCGTCGGCCTCGGCCCGCTCGTGCAGCATCAACGTGCCCAGGTCGGACGGGATCGAGTCGTAGCCGCAGGCGTGCACGATCCGAGCGCCGGACTCCAGGGCCAGTTCGTGCACGGCGTCGATCGCGGCGCGGACGAACAGCACCTCACCGGTCAGGTCCGCGTAGTGCGTACCGGCACGCGCGCAAGCCTCGACGACCGGCAACCCGTAGCGCAAGTACGGGCCGACGGTGGTGGCCAGCACCCGCGTCGACGAGGCCAGCGCAGCCAGCCCGGCCGGGTCCCGCGAGTCGGCGACGATCAGCGGCCACTCCCGCGCCGCCGGAGGCAGCCCGGCCCGGGTGGCGGCCAGCTTGTCCGCCGACCGCCCAGCCAGCGCGATCCGCACGCCCGCAGGGGCGTACCTGGCCAGGTGTTCGGCGGTCAGTGCCCCGACGAACCCGGTGGCGCCGAAGAGGACGACGTCATGCTCACGATCCATGACCGCCAGCATGCCCTCCGAACCCGGCGGCTGCGCTGGTCGGTTGCCGACGGACCTCCTGGGTGCGGTGTGGAACGCGGTTGTGGCTCCCGGACGCCCGTGCTCACCGCTACCGGACTGGGACGCACGGAACTGCTGGCACAGCGCCCAGTCCAGGGCGATCGTGGCGAGGAACGCGTCTTCGCCCAGCGCGAGCAACGGCCCGTCGCAGCAGCGCTGGTCGTGGACGTCTGGTCGGTGCTTGGCCCCGGAAGTTGAGAATTAGGGAGTAGGGCGCATCAAAGGTGTGCCAGCGATCTTGAGATGTGAAACCCCCAGGCCTGTGACCTGGGGGTTTGGTGGGCCGCCAGGGACTCGAACCCTGAACCCGAAGATTAAAAGTCTCCTGCTCTGCCAATTGAGCTAGCAGCCCTCGCCGGGACAGCCTACCGATCTCCCCCTCCGCATGTCCTCCGGGTTCCCAACCTCACGGTTGACGCACGACCACCACGGTCAGAACCAGCCCGCCGAACAACACCCAAGAGGATCAGGCAAGAAGCAGGCCGGATCGGAGTACCAGGACAAGGCGAGCGAGCGCTGGAATTGGAGGTGTCAGCCAACGATCCCGAGGAGTCACGAAGATGCCACTCGACCACTACGTCACCCTGGGCCGCTCCGGCCTCCGCGTCAGCCCTTTCGCCCTCGGCGCGATGACCTTCGGCGAGGACCCCGGGGCCGCCGGCAGCAGTGTCGAGGAGTCCGAGAAGATCCTTCGGGCTTATCTCGATCGTGGTGGGAACTTCATCGACACCGCCAACTTCTACACCAACGGGCACTCGGAGAAGATTCTCGGCGACTTCTTCAAGGCCCGGAAGAACAGGGACCGGGTCGTGTTGGCCTCCAAGTTCTTCTGCAACATGCATCCTGGCGACCCAAACGGTGGCGGAGCTGGACGCGGCGCCGTCAAGAGGCAGCTCGACGAGACCCTGCGGAGGCTCGGCACCGACTACCTCGACCTCTACTGGATGCACAACTGGGATCGGAACACGCCTGTCGAGGAGACGATGCGGGTTCTTGACGATCTGGTGGGATCGGGCAAGGTCGGGTACATCGGGTTCTCCAACGTGCCTGCTTGGGTGACGGCTCAGGCGCAGACGATGGCGCTGCTTCGCGGGTGGACGCCGTTGATCGCGTTGCAGGTCGAGTACTCGCTCCTGGCGAGGACCGTTGAGGGGGAGATCGGGCCCATGAGCAGGGACCTGGGGTTGGCGCTGGTGCCTTGGAGTCCGCTCAAGAACGGGTTCCTCAGCGGCAAATACCGCAGGAACGTGCAGGTCAGCGACTCGGAGCGGGTCAAGTTCGTCGGGGGGCCCAGCGACGGGGAGTTCGAGGTCATCGATGTGGTGACCGCAATCGCCGACGAGCTTGGGGTTGCTGCTGCGGCTGTGTCGTTGGCCTGGCTTCGGCAGCGGGGCGGCACTGTGGTGCCGATCATCGGTGCGCGGAAGCTGGAGCACCTCGAGAGCAACCTCGACGAGGTGGTGTTGACCGCGGAACAGGTCACCAGGCTTGATGAGGTGTCGCGGCCCGAGCTCAACTATCCGGCGAACCTGCACGGGGAGTTGCGGGCGATGTTGCAGTTCGCCGGCACGACGGTCGACGGCGAGGCTTCGGGTGTCTATCCGCCGCTTTTGCAGAGCGACGTTCGCTACTGAGGTAGAGCCTGCTCCACCTCGGGAACGGAAGCGTGCGTGACTGCGCTGACCCCCACTTGATTGGAAATCTGTCCTCACCACGGCAAGGGGAGGCACAGGATGAAGAAGACGCTGGTTGGAGTCTTGGCGGCGGCCATGTTGTTCAGTGGAACGGCGATGGCCGCGTCGCCCACCACCGTTCAGAGGCAGCTCGACGGGTTGACGAAGCAGCACAAGTTTCCGGCGGCGCTGGGGACCACGACTGAGGCCAACGGTAAGACGACGGCCTACACGTCGGGTACGTCCGAGTTGGGCAAGCGGACGCCGGTGCCGAGGAACGGGCAGGTTCGGGCGGGCTCCAACACCAAGGCGTTCGTGGCGACTGTGGTCATGCAGCTCGTGGCGGAGGGCAAGGTCGAGCTCGACAAGCCGATCAACCACTACCTGCCCGGCGCTGTGAAGGACGACCGGATCACCGTCCGGCAGCTGCTCAACCACACCAGCGGGCTCGCGAACTACACCGAGTTCATGGGGCTCGACAAGTTCGAGGAGGTGCGGCACCGCTACGTGGAGCCGCGTGAGCTGCTGGACATCGGCAACGCCCACCCCAAGACCGGCGAGCCCGGCGAGAAGTTCAAGTACAGCAACACGAACTACGTGTTGCTCGGGCTGCTGGCGCAGAAGGTCACCGGGCGGCCGATCGCGGAGAACGTCGACCAGCGCATCATCCAGAAGATCAAGCTCAAGGACACCTACTGGCCCGGTGTCGGTGAGCAGACGATTCGTGGCAAGCACCCGCGGGGGTACTCGAAGACGGGCAACGGCATCGAGGACGTGACCGAGCTCGACCCCAGCTGGGGCTGGGCGGCCGGCCAGATCATCTCCAGTACCAAGGACCTCAACACCTTCTACCGCGCGCTGCTCAAGGGTGAGCTGTTGCCGAAGGCGCAGCTCGCGGAGATGCAGAAGACCGTCGACACCAAGGGCGAGATGTGGTCGGGTGTGGAGTACGGCCTCGGCATCGCGAGCACGCCGCTTTCGTGCGGTGGGCGGGCTTGGGGTCACGGTGGTGACATCCACGGGTACGAGACGCGTGGCGGTGTCGCGCCGGACGGCAGGGCGTTCTCTGTTGCTGTGACGGCGTTGCCGGGTACTTTCCAGGACACGCCGGAGGACGCCGGCAAGGCTCACGACGCGATGCTGGCCACTGTGGACGCTGCTCTGTGTGGTGCCAAGTGATCGCCGCGGCCGCGCTCACGGCGCTGACTCTCCTTGTCCCCCAGCAGCTCGACCAGATCGTCAAGGACGGCACGCCCGGCGTCGAGGCGCACGTGCGGGGTGACAACCACGCCAGGGGGAACGCGCCGGTCAACGGGCAGGTGCGGATCGGCAGCATCACCAAGTCGTTCGTGGCGGTGGCGACGTTGCAACTGGTCGCCGAGAAGAAGGTCGAGCTCGACAAGCCGGTCAACCAGTACGTGCCGCACGTCAAGGACAGCCGCATCACGGTGCGCCAGGTTCTCCAGCACACCAGCGGGTTGCCGGACTACGTGATCCAGGTCGGGGTGCCGAAGATCGCCGACATCCGCGACCGGTACTTCGCGCCGCACGACCTCCTGGACGTGGCCCTCCAGCAGCCCAAGAGGTTCGAGCCGGGCGAGAAGTACGAGTACAGCAACACGAACTACGTCGTCGCCGGGCTGCTGATCCAGAAGGCCTCCGGACGACCGGTCGGCGAGGCCATCGACAAGGTGATCGCCAAGGCCGGGTTGAAGGACACGTACTGGCCGGCCCAGGGCGAGCAACGCATCCGCGGCCGCCACGCCCAGGCCTACGCGCTGAGCGACCTGCTCGACCCGAAGTCGAAGGTGGTCAACGCGACGGAGATCGAGACGTCCGCCGCGTGGGCGTCCGGTGCGATGGTCTCCACGCCCAAGGACGTCGCCAAGTTCTACAACGCCCTGCTCCAGGGCAAGGTCCTGAACAAGCCTCAGCTCGACGAGATGCGCAAGACCGTCACCGTCGACGAGAAGAGCGCCTATGGACTCGGCCTCGAGGCCACCAAGCTCAGCTGCGGCGGAGTCTGGTGGGGGCACGGCGGGTCGATCCACGGCTGGGCGTCGCTCGGCGGTGCCACCGACAGCGGTAAGAACGCGGCGATCACACTCACCGCGCTGCCCGGCACGTTCGGGGACGACCCCATGAAGAAGTTCCAGCAGATGTTCGACGTGATGGACACCGCGTTCTGCAAGAAGTAGTCACCAAAAGGCGTCAGCGGGCGTACCGGAGCACCCAGAGCATGTCCTGCTCGGTGACCGGTCCGTCCGCGACGCACGCCAGCAGCCAGTCGGTCAGCACCTCCGGATCGATGCCCGCCCCGATCAGCACCAGCTGAGTCGGGGCGTCGTCGACTTCGGTGAACGAGACGTACGCGCCGACGGTGTGCAGCATGAACGTGCCGAGGGGGAACCGCACGAAACCCTTGGCGCGGAACAATCCCTCGGGTCGAGCCGAAAGAAAGTCCATGAACAGCTTGGGGTGCAACGGCTCCGCGCATTCGAACGACGCGCTGTCGTACGAGGCGTGCGCGTGCGTGGAGTGGTCGTCCAGGTCGTCGAACGACAGCTGACGCGGCCCCAGGTCCGGCGGGCGCACCTCGAACAGCAACGCCGGGTCGATCTGTCCGTAGGACACCGGCAGCACCGGAGCCGAGCAGGGCAGCGAAGGCAACGACGAGACGCGGTCGACCTTGTTCAGCACGACCAGATCCGCCAGCGCGAGGTCGCGTTCCAGGTGCGGGACAGCCGAGAGCTCCACCGCGTCGGCCACGTAGATCAGCCCGCCGTACGACACCCCCGGCGCCTGCAACACCATCCGCACCATCGCCGCCGGCTCGGCCAGACCGGACGCCTCGATCACGATGACGTCCAGGTCCGCCGAGGCCAGCCGCGTCAGCATCCCGTCCAGCTCGGTGCCGTCGACGGCGCAGCACAGGCAGCCGTTCGACAGCGACACCATCGAGTCGACCTGGGCCGAGACGGAGAACGCGTCGATGTTGATCTGCCCGAAGTCGTTCACCACGACGCCGATCCGCGTGCCGCCGGACGTGCGCAGCAGGTGGTTGAGCAGGGTGGTCTTGCCGGAACCGAGGAAGCCGGCGAGCACGACGACGGGGATCACGACGTCCGAGGCTAGCCGGTGAACTCCGCGTTGCGCCGCAGCACCTCGTCGACGGTGCCGTCGAACATCGGCGGGTAGATCACCAGCTCGTCCACGCCCAGGTCCTCGTACTCGCGCACGACCTCGGCGGTGAGCGGGACCTGCGCGGACACGCTGATCCGGAAGCCTGAGGGACGTTCCGGGAACCGGGCCAGGTGGCCGCGGATGTCGTCGGGCGTGCCGATGCCGAACCAACCCTGCCCGCGCGTCACGGCCCGCCGGAACGCCGAGGGGCTGTGCCCCCCGACGACCACGCGCACGTTGGACGGACGGGGATGGGCGTCGATGCCGGCGAACGACACGAACTTCCCGGCGAACGACGGCGCCTCCGCGTGCCACAGCTGGTCCATCGCGTCGAGGTACTCGTCGGTCCGCGCGCCCCGATCGGCGAACGTCGCTCCGACCGCGGTCATCTCCGGTTCGAGGTAACCCGCGCCGACGCCGAGCGTGAACCGGCCGCCGCTGAGCAGGTCCAGCGACGCCACCTGCTTCGCGAGCACGAGCGGGTTGCGCTGGGGCAGGATCACGATCCCGGTCGCGAGCTCCAGGGTGGACGTGACGGCCGCCACATAACTCAGGTGTGCCAGCGGATCCACGATCACGGTGTCCGGTTCGGACGGTGACGGGTCGACGCGCGGTGACGGCAGCACCACGTGGTCGGACGCCCACCAAGACCGGTAGCCGAGCGACTCGGCCAGCTGGGCGAGCCTCCGCGTCTCGTCGGGTCCTGCCGTGTCACCGATGTTGAGCCCCTGCACCCCGATGTCCATGGTCGGGGCAACCATCGATTTCCATCGATCATTCCCGAAAACGCAACGAAACGGCCCTTCGGCGCATCAGAATGTCGAGAAGGGGGGCGATGATGACCGAGTTCCTGGCTGCCGCGCTGGCGTTTCCGACGGTGCTGTTCAGCCTGCTGTTGCTCATAGTGCTCGCCTACTGGCTCACAGTGGCGTTGGTGGGCCTGGACTTCGACGCCCCCGTCATGCCGATTTCCATCTCGATGTTCATCGTGATCACGTGGTTCGCGGCGCTCGTCGGCACCGTGTACACGCCCGAGGGCAAGCTCCGGTACGCGGTCCTCGCGGGCTCGCTGCTCGTGGGCGCGCTCGTCACGAAGATCCTTCTCATCCCGGTCAGGAACTGGACGAAACCGGAGAAACCGGCGTCCCGCAACGACTTCGTCGGCCGCACCGCGGTCGTCAGGACCTCCAGGGTCACCGAGCAGTACGGGCAGGCCGAGGTGACCGCCGACGACGGCGGTACGGCGGTCGTTCAGGTGCGAGCGGCGCAGAGCACCGAACTCAAAGCGGGACAGACCGCGTTGATCTTCGACTACGACGCAGAGGGCGAGTTCTTCTGGGTCGTGGACATCACCACAGGGGGCTGAACATGGGTGCGATCTCCACGGGGCTGATCGTTCTGATCGCCGTGAGCGCGGTCGTGCTGATCTTGGCGTTGATCACGCTGAGCAGACTTTTCAAGAAGTGCGAACAGGGCAAGGCGCTGATCGTCTCGAAGATGCGCAAGGTCGACGTGACCTTCACGGGCACCGTCGTGCTCCCGGTGCTGCACCGGTGCGAGACGATGGACATCTCGGTGAAGACCATCGAGATCCGCAGGGCCGGCAACGAGGGCCTGATCTGCAAGGACAACATCCGCGCGGACATCCGCATCACGTTCTTCGTGCGGGTCAACAAGACCGTCGAGGACGTCATCAAGGTCGCGCAGGCGATCGGCACCGAGCGCGCGAGCCACGAGCAGACGCTGCAGGAGCTGTTCAACGCCAAGTTCTCCGAGGCGCTCAAGACCGTCGGCAAGCAGCTCGACTTCGTCGACCTCTACACCCACCGCGACGAGTTCCGCGACCGGATCGTGCAGGTCATCGGCACCGACCTCAACGGCTACAGCCTCGAGGACGCGGCCATCGACTACCTGGAGCAGACGCCGCTCAAGCAGCTCGACCCGGCGAACATCCTGGACGCGCAGGGCATCCGCAAGATCACCGAGCTGACCGCGATCGAGCACGTCAAGACCAACGAGTTCACCCGCAACGAGGAGAAGGAGATCACGCGCCAGAACGTCAACGCGCGTGAGGCGATCCTCGAGCTCGAACGGCGCCAGGCCGACGCGGAGATCAACCAGAAGCGCGCGATCGAGACGGCCCGCGCGCAGCAGGAGGCGGAGACCCAGAAGGTCCAGGCCGAGGAACGGCTCAAGGCCAACACCGCGTTCATCCGCACCGAGGAACAGCTCGGCATCCAGACCGAGAACAAGGCCCGCGAGATCGCCGTCGCCGAGAAGAACCGCGAGCGCGTGATCGCCGTCGAGACCGAGCGCATCGAGAAGGACCGCATGCTGGAGGTCATCGCCCGCGAACGCGAGACCTCGCTGCGCATGATCGAGAAGGACAAGGAGCTCGAGCACGAGCGCCGCGCGATCGCCGACCTGGTGCGTGAGCGCGTCGCCGTCGAGAAGACGGTGGCCGAGCAGGAGGAGAACATCAAGCGCCTGCGTGCGGTCGAGGAGGCCGAGCGCGACCGTCAGCAGATCATCATCCGCGCCGAGGCCGAGGCGCAGGAGTCGCTGGTCAAGGACATCAAGGCCGCCGAAGCCGCCGAGCAGTCGGCACAGCACAAGGCCAGGGAAGAGGTCGTGCTCGCCGAGGCGCGCAACAAGGCCGCCGAACTGGACACCCGCTCCAAGATCCGTCTGGCGGAGGGTGCGCAGGCCGAGGCCGCCGCGAAGGGGCTGGCGGACGCCCTGGTCAAGGAACGCGACGCCGCCGCCTCCGAGGCGTTCGGTCGCGCCGAGGCCGTCGTCGACCGCGAGAAGGCACTGGCCGACGCCGAGGGCATCAAGGAACGCCTCAAGGGTGAGGCGGAAGGCCTGTCGCACAAGGCGGAGGCGATGGCCGCGCTCGACACGGCCACCCGCGAGCACGAGGAGTACCGACTGCGCCTCGAAGCGGAGAAGGAGATCCGGCTCAGGGGCATCGACGTGCAGCGTGAGATCGCCGAGGCCCAGGCCATGGTCCTCGCGGCCGGCCTGGAGAAGGCCGACATCGACATCGTCGGTGGCGACACGATGTTCTTCGACAGGATCGCCAGCTCGATCACGGCGGGCAAGCAGGTCGACAGCTTCGTCGGCAACTCCGACGTCGTGCAGGCGCTGGGTTCCAAGTGGATGGACGGGACGTCGAACTTCCCCGAGGACCTGACCAAGATCCTCAGCTCGTTCACGACCGGTGACGCGCAGAACATCGCCGCGGCGATCGCGCTCACCCAGATGGCCAAGAACAACGGCCAGAACGCATGACGGTGTCCAACCCTTCTGGTCTGGACGCCGGAACCTACGAGGTGCTGCGGACCCGGCTGGCCGAACAGGCCGCCGGGCTCGCCCGGAACACGGAAGCGCTGAACGCCCAGCGCGTCGAGACGTTCGGCAGCACGGCCCTCGAACTCGTGTCCACCGAACGCATCCGCACCGAGAACAACTGCGTACCACGGGACATCGTGGCACTCGGCGACGTGATGCTGTTCGGCTACAACGTCTTCATGGGCCTCAAGCCCGAGACCGCGGTCAACGACGTCTTCGCGGCACACGGCAGGGACTTCGGCACGGTCGAGGCCGACTTCCTCCAGGACCCGAGGTTCCGCAACGACTTCGCCGAGCTGTACCGCTACTACCGCGAGACGCGACTGCTCCAGCTGCGCATCGTCGAGTCACGGCTGCTCGCGGTGTTCCAGACCGGCACGCGGATCGAGGACATCAAGGTCCTGCGCTGGGACGTCAAGGTCGACGGCTCGGTCACCTACGTCGACGACCTGGGCGACCGCGACCACGTCTTCCCGCCCGCGCACGACTTCACGTGGGTCGAGACGACCCGCGAGCAGCACGTGCTCGGCCGGCACCCGCACATCGCCATCGACAACGAGGTGTTCGTCGAGACGGTCGGCGGCACGCTGACCGTCAAGATCGAGGACAACACCGAGTCCGGCGAGGGCGTCTACTCCGAGCCCGTCGACGAGCCGTTGCAGAGCCTCGCGGACGCCGAGATCCACTACGCCCGCGTCGGCCCGCTGATCCTCCTCAAGATCCTGCCGTACAAGGAGACGGCGTGGCGGCACCTGGTGTTCAACACCCGCACCAAGGAGGTCACCAGGCTCGACGGCATCGGCCAGGCCTGCCAGCGGCTCCCCGAGGACCAGGGCATCATCTTCCCGGGCGGGTTCTACCTGGTCACGGGCGCGGACAAGACGTTCGACGTCGACACCGACGAGCTGGAGTTCGAACGGGTCGTCAGGTCGGCGAACGGCGAGGACGTGCTGTTCGTCTACCACGCCCGCCGCGAGGGCCGCAGCCTCCTGTTGCCCTACAACGTGATCCGCAAGGAAGTCGCGACCCCGATCACCTGCCACGGCTACTCGCTCTTCGCCGACGGCACGCTGGTGGTCTTCCGCGAGACCGGTTCCGAACCGGTGCGCGTGCACCCGATGCAGGTCTGGCGCACGCCGTTCATGGCCGACGAGGTGCTGCCCGACCAGGCGGGCCCGCTCGCCCGCATCGGCAACGCCGAACTCGTCCGCGGCATCTCGGACTGCCTGTCTATCACCAGGATGAGCGCCGAGATGACCCCGAGCGCGCCGGTGTTCGAGGGCCTGATCGCCCTGTGCACCAGGGTGGTCGACAGCGTGCACTGGCTCGACGAACTGGGCCTCAAGCAGGACGTCCAGGCCGTCCGCGCCACGGCCGAGCAGGTGCTGGACGAGTTCGAGGCCGTTCGCACGCTCACCGAGCACGCGGCCCGGCAGCTCCACGAGGCCGGGGAGAAACTGGCCAGCCTGATCAGGCTCGCCAGGTCTGCCGCCCCGCGCAGTGCCGACGAGTGGGTGCGGCTGCTGGCCGACCTCAGGTCCGCCCAGGGCCGTCTGATCACCCTCAAGGACCTCAAGTACGTCGACGTCGAGGAGATCGACCGGCGAGAAGCCGAACTGGTCGAGGAGCTCGGCGCGTCCGCACGCAGAGCCGTCGCGTTCCTCAGCGGTGAAGGCGCGTTCTCCCAGTACCACGAGGAGATCGAGCAGATCGCGGCCGCGGAGCTCAGGACCGCCGCCGAGGCGAAGCCGTTGCGTGAACGGCTCGCACAGCAGCAGACCGGCCTGGAGGTGCTGACCGAGGTCGTCAGCACGCTCGACGCCGCCGACACCACGACCCGCACGCAGATCCTGGCGAGCATCGGCGAGGTGCTGGCCGCGGTCAACCGCGCACGCGCCACTGTGGACGGACGGCGGACCCAGCTCGCGAACGCCGAGGGCCGCGCCGAGTTCGCCGCGGAGTTCGCGCTGCTCGGCCAGTCCATCACGGGCGCGCTGTCGGTCGCGGACACCCCGCAACGCTGCGACGACCAGCTCGGCCGGCTCCTGCTGCAACTGGAGAACCTCGAGTCGCGGTTCGGTGAGTTCGACGACTTCCTCGCCCAGATCGGTGCCAAGCGCACGGACGTCTACGAGGCCTTCTCCGCCCGCAAGCAGACGTTGCTCGACGAAGGGGCGAGAAGAGCCGACCGGCTCGTGCAGTCCGCGGAACGGGTGCTCGGCACGATCCGCCGTCGCATCGGGAAGCTGACCTCGACCGACGAGATCAACACGTACTTCGCCGGCGACCCGATGGTCGCCAAGGTCCGCACGGTCGCCGACCAGCTCAGGGAACTCGGCGACGTCCGGGCCGACGAGCTCGACGCGAGTCTGCGCGATGCCCGGCAGGAGGGAGGCCGGGCACTGCGTGACCGGACCGACCTGTACGACGGCGCGTCGATCGTGCTCGGCCGCCATCGTTTCCCGGTGACGACCGAGCCGATGAACCTCACCCTCGTGCCCCGCGACGGCAAGCTCTTCTACGCCGTCACCGGCACCGACTACCGCAGCGCGGTCACCGACGGCGAGTTCGCGCGGACCAAGGGTTTCTGGGACCAGTTGCTGGTGAGTGAAACCCAGGACGTCTACCGGTCCGAGCACCTCGCCGGCTGCCTGCTCGCCGAAGGCCGCACGGACGTCACGAACGCCGCCGCGGAACGCTACGACGAAGGCTACGAGAAGGGCGTCCACGACCACGACGCCGAGAAGATCCTCGCTGTCCTGCAACGACTTCACGCCGGCGCCGGACTGCTGAGGTATCCGCCGCGGGCACGGGCCGAAGCGCAGGTCTTCTGGTCGGAACAGCCGGCGGACCAGCGCGCGGTGTGGGCGCGCAAGGCCGAGTCACTGGCCAGGGCCCGCACGATCTTCGGTGGCACGCACGGGATTCCCGAGCTGTGCGGGCAGTTCGGACTCGAGGAGCTCACCGCCGAGTACCTGTTCGAGGAACTCGCCTGCGAGCCCAAGGGATTCGTCACCAGCAAGGCCGCCCGCGCGGTGATCGACAGGTTCCGCGCGGTGGTCACCGAGGAGCTCCACGACCGCGACCTGATCGAGGCCTGGCTGCACGCGTTCCTGAAGGACGAGGACTGCCCGGAGTTCCCCGAGGTCGTCGCCGTCCTGCTCACCGACCTGCCGCGCTACGACTCCAGCGCGTCGCTGACCGAGACCGTCACGGGCCTGCTCGGCACGCACCCGCGCGTGCACAACCAGTCGATGGACCTGCGCCTGGACGAAACCCTCACCAGGCTCAGGACCTTCAGCTCCGAACAGGTCCCCGCCTTCCGCGCCTACCAGCGCAAGCGCGACGAACTGCTCGCCGAGGAACGCCGCAGGCTCAGGCTCGACGACTACAAACCCGCCGTGCTGAACACGTTCGTGCGCAACAGGTTGCTGAACGAGGTCTACCTGCCGTTGATCGGCGACAACCTCAGCAAGCAGCTCAACGACGGCACCGGCCTGCTGATGCTGATCTCCCCGCCCGGGTACGGCAAGACGACGCTCATGGAGTACGTCGCGAACCGTCTGGGCATGGTGTTCGTCAAGGTCAACGGCCCGGCGCTCGGCACCGGCGTCACCTCGCTCGACCCGGCGGAGGCACCCAACGCCACCGCGCGCCAGGAGGTCGAGCGGATCAACTTCGCGTTCGCCCTGGGCAGCAACGTCCTGCTGCACCTGGACGACATCCAGCACACCTCGCCGGAGCTGCTGCAGAAGTTCATCTCCCTGTGCGACGCCCAGCGCAGGGTCGAGGGTGTCTGGGACGGCGAGCCGCAGACGTTCGACCTGCGGGGCAAGCGCTTCGCCGTGTCGATGGCCGGAAACCCGTACACCGAGACGGGTCGTGCGTTCCGCGTCCCCGACATGCTCGCGAACCGCGCGGACGTGTGGAACCTCGGTGACGTGCTGTCCGGTCGCGATGAGCTGTTCGCGTTGAGCTACCTGGAGAACGCGTCCGGCTCGAACCCGACCCTGGGTGGTGTCGACGTGGAACCGTTGGTGCGCCTGGCGAACGGCGAGAGCGTCCGCCACGAGTACGAGACCGTCGAGCTCGAACGCATGCTCTCCGTCGTCCGGAAGCTGCGACGGATCCAGCAGGTCGTGCTCAAGGTCAACCAGGCCTACATCGCGTCCGCGGCCGACCCGTCCGAGCAGCCGTTCCTGTTGCAGGGCAGCTATCGCAACATGAACAGGATGGCCGCGCGGATCGTGCCGGCGATGAACGACGACGAGGTCGAGGCGTTGATCGACGACCACTACCTCGGTGAGGCGCAGCTGCTCGGCGCGCTGGCGGAAGCGAACCTCGCGACACTGCGGCAGCTCAAGGGTTAACTCTCGTCGCAGCTCAGCTCGAACCGGTCGAACCGGCCGTTGCCGGGACCACGCACGTCGGTCGGTTCGAGCTGGTGCTCCTCCAGGAACTCGCAGAACTCGTCGGCGTCGAGCGGCCACTGCAGGCAGTGCTTGAGGTCGTCGCCGAGGAGCTTCGAATCACACCGCAGCAGGTCGTACAGGTTCGGTCTGGGCTTTCCCGGTGGCGGCGGCGGTCTGTGCCCCGGAGGAGGCGGCGGTGGCGGCCGGTCGGCATCCCCTCGTGCGGGCGGCGGCGGAGGGGGAGGCGGTGGTGGCGGTGGCCGCTGGACCCCGACGGCGGAGACGGTGGTCGTGGCGGTCGCGGTGACGACCTCGGGCGGCAGGGGCGGCGGAGCGACCAGGCGGATGTCGACGGGCTTGTCCGGGGGTGCCGAGAACAAAGCCGCGATCAGGGCCGCGCCCATCACCGCCACCGCGGCTGCGAAGTAGCCGCGGCGTCTGACACCTGTCATCGCTTCCGCTCCCCAGGTTCCGCCTGCCCGGTAGCCGCCGTCCCCGTGGAATCGTTGCGCCCGCTAACGGTGTTACAGGCTCAGCCCGTCTTGTCCGGTCCGGCGGAGGTGAGCGAAATCCGCAGGACCACGCGTTGCTCGCGTTGCATCGCCGCCCGGTAGTCGTTCCAGTCGGAGTGCTCGCCGGAGATCGTCCGGTAGTACTGGACCAGCAGGTCCATGGCCTCGGGCAACGGGACGACCGTCGCGGTTCCGTTGAGCTGGATCCAGCGGCCGAAGAAGCTGTCCGGCAGCACGCACAGCGAGACGTGCGGATCGCGTTGCACCTGCTTCGTCTTGTACGCGGCGGCTCGTGTGGAGACGAGCACGTCGCCGTTGTCGTCGAGTGCGACGAGCACCGGCGACATGGCCGGCGTGCCGTCGGACTTCAGTGCGCAGAACACCGCGCGGTGCTGACTGCGGAGCACTTCCCGTGCCTGGTCCAGGTCCATGGTCTTCATCCTGGCGAGGCGGGACGATGTCCGCATGCCCGATCCGAATTCCGTGAGCTGGCAGATGCACGACGACCCGACGATGTGGATCGCCGGGATCGCGAGCCTCTACCTGCAGGCCCTGCACCCCCAGGCGGTCGCGGGTGTCGTCCAGAACTCGAACTTCCAGGCCGATCCGCTCGGCAGACTCAAGCGCACGGCGGACTTCGTCGGCCTCGGCGTCTACGGCACCGACGAGGAGATCGCCACCGCCGCGGCACGGGTGCGCGCCACGCACCGGAACCTCCGCGGCGTCGTGGACGGCAGGACGTTCCGCGTCGACGAACCCGAGCTGCTGTTGTGGGTGCATTGCTCGGAGGTTTCCTGCTTCGAAACGGTGCTCGACCGCGCGGGGTACGGACTGTCGGAGCGGCAGAAGGACCTTTACTACGCCGAACAGCGATCTGCCGCCGCTTTGGTGGGATTGCACCCGGATGAAGTACCGGGATCCAGGCTTGAAATGGCCGAATACTTCGACCGGATGCGTCCCGTTCTGCGCCGAACGCCCGATTCCGATGTGATCTACGACTTCTTGCACGGACCACCCGTGCAAGGGTGGGTCCGCCACGGGCTGCCCGTGTACCGGGTTCTCGTAGGCCACCTGGCGTACTCGGTGCTACCCGACTGGGCGCTCGAACTACATGGTCGCGAGCCGTACAAAAACGCTGATCGATGGCTGCGAATCATGCGCCGAGCTGCGCTTATGGTGCCGGGCAAGATCAGGAGGCTGGCTCCTCCCGGCCATCCGCGGCGTGCGATCGAACGTCACGGGAAGCATGTGACACCGAGCAAGGCGAGACTTCCGTAGTTGTCATACATCACAGTCGATCATCGCCGCAGGTCCGTAGCATTGCGCACGAATCCAGACCACCCCCGGAAGGCCTGTCGTGATCCGTCGTGCCGCGCTCCTGACTGCCGTTGCGGTGTTGGCCGCCGCCTGTGGGAGCGGTGACACCAGCACAGTCATCGGACGTGCCGACTCCGGGAAGCTGACCATCGGCATCCGCTACGACCAGCCGGGCCTGAGCGAACGGCGCCTCGACGGCCGGTACGTCGGCTTCGACGTGGACGTCGCCAAGTACGTGGCGAACGAGCTCGGCGTGAAGGACACCGGCATCACGTTCAAGGAGGCTCGCGGTGCCGCCCGCGAGTCGATGCTCGAGAACGGCGAGGCCGACCTGATCATCGCCTCGTACTCGATCACCGAGGCCCGCAAGGAGAAGGTCGCCTTCGCCGGCCCGTACTTCGAGACGGGCCAGGGAATGCTGGTGCGCTACACCGAGAACTCCATCCAGGGCCCGGAGACGCTGAACGGCCGCAAGCTGTGCTCGGTCAAGGGATCGACCTCCGCGCAGAAGGTGAAGACGGACTTCTCGCAGCAGGTGCAGCTCGTCGAGTACGGCCAGTACTCCGACTGCGTGATCGCTCTCATGGCGGGCAACGTCGACGCCGTCTCGACCGACGAGGTCATCCTCGCCGGGTTCGCCGCGGAGAACCCCGAGCTGCTCAAGCTCGTCGGCAAGACGTTCTCCAAGGAGCGCTACGGAATCGGCGTGCCGAAGGGCGACGGCGAGTCGCGCGACGCGGTGAACGAGGCCATCGAGAAGATGATTTCGAGCGGTGAGTGGAAGCGGGCCCTCGAACGCAACGTCGGTCCGTCGGGGTACGAGATCCCGCAGCCACCCACCATCACCGAGAAGAGCTAGGAAATAGCTGCGGACTTGGCGGTCCAGGCCGCCCAGTCGAGCGTCCAGTCCCAGTAGTCGCGGTCGGCCGGCCCGAGCTGCACCGAGGAACCCACGACCTCGACCGGGTCACCGATCATCGTCAGGTCGTAGAAGATCTTGGCGTTGGGGCCGGACAGGTTCGCGCACCCGTGGGACACGTTCACGTTGCCCTGCTGGGGGATCGTCTTGTCGTTCTCGTGCACGAACTCGCCGTTCTGGGAGATCAGCACCGCCCAGGTGACCGGGACGTCGTAGTTGTACGTGGTGCTCTTCATCCTCCGCGCGGCTTCCTTCTGCTGCACCACGTGGATGCCGGACCGGGTCACCCTGCCCGGGTCGGACTCCTTGCCGTAGGACGCCGGAAGGTCGTGCAGCAGCACGTTGTCGCGGTAGATCTCGAACCGCTTGGTCTGGGTGTTCGCCTTGACCACCAGCGCGCGGTCCGCGATCTTGAACTGCGCGTGCATGTCGGCCTTGCCGTAGGCACCCCCGCCGAACGGCACACCGTAGACGGCGACGTCGAGGAAGACCTCGGTGTTCGGCCGCCAGTACTCCTTCGGCCGCCAGTGCGCCTCGGTGTCCGACAGCCACGCCCACGCGCCCTCGGTCGGCACGGAAGTCTTGACGGTCATCGACTTCTGCACCGAAGCCTTGTCCTGCACCGGCGCGCTGAACGTCACCTTCAACGGCATCGCGACGCCGTAGGTCTGGTCGTCGCCGACGTTGAGCTTCGCGCTGGTGAGCCGCTGCGGCTTGATGGTGCGGAACGCCCCCGAGACGGGAACCTCCACGCCGTCCTCACCCTTGCCCGAACCGGACCACGTGTAGGCCTTGTCGTAGCCCAGGTCCTCGGTCGCGACCCATCGGCCGGCGGTGAGCTCCCCCTTCACCACCCGCCCGTCGGCACCCGTTAGCGCGACGGCGGTCAGAGCGCCACCCGTCATTCCGACCTCGAATGGTCCGGCCGGGCTGATCCCCTCACCCGTCGCCGGAGTCACCGTCAGTACGCCCTTCGCCTTCGCCTGCCCGGTCGGAGCAGAGGTCGGCGAACCAGTGCCGGACGCACCATCGGGTGCGGCACCGCAGGCGGTCAATCCCAGCAGCAGAGCCAAAATCAGTGGCCGGAACACGTACTCCCCCAAGATCCCCTCGTCCAATGCTGAAGAGGACGCGCGGCGGCGGAACACGTTGCTCGGGAAATCGCGATCACCCACCCGGACCAGCGGCTTTCCTCCTATTGAGGCATGCAACTGGCCGGTAATGACCTGTAGTGCTATGACCAATCACACGTTAGGCTGACCCGCGCAGGCCGTGGTTTCTGTGTTCGTGCTTCACACGCTCGCGGAACGACACGCGGGCGTGCGGTGCGCTCTCCGCGAGTTTGCCGAACGCCCCCGGGACGGCCGGGGTTGCACGGTGCAGCCCCAAGCTTTCCTGCGATGGAGGCAGGTACATGGCACAGGGCACTGTCAAGTGGTTCAACTCCGAGAAGGGCTTTGGTTTCATCGCCCAGGACAACGGCGGCGCTGACGTCTTCGTCCACTACTCGGAGATCCAGGGTCAGGGTTTCCGCACCCTGGAGGAGAACCAGCGAGTGGAGTTCGAGGTCGGCCAGGGCACCAAGGGCCCGCAGGCTCAGAACGTCCGCGCGGTCTGAAGTTTGTAATACGCCGCAATGGAGTCGTACGTGAGAAGGACCCTCGACCGGGCTCGGTCGAGGGTCCTTCTTCGTTTGCTCTGGGTTTAGTGGCCGCGCTGGCGCGCTTCCCACTCGAGGCGCTGCATGACCCACTCCGTGGCGAGAGCCTGAGGGGAGGTCTGGCGCTCGGCAGCGAGTTCCTTGAGCTGCTCGTTGGCCATCAGCTGCAGCCGCAGCTGATACACCTGCGCGTTGCCGAAGCCCGACGCGGTGGTCTCGTTGTCCGCGTCCGGGGCCAGGGCGGCCAGGTAAGAGGTCAGCTCCTCGTCGGGCGACGTCCCCGGCTCCTGCGGTTCGTCCGCAGGACGGTGACGGCCGGACTTGGAGCGTCCGAGGGATCCGATAGGCACCGGCACACGATAACGGCTCGGTCACGGAAGCCAAACCCCTGTGAGCCGGGTCACCCCAAGGTGTAAATGGCTCTACTCAGAGTGGATCTCCGAGCGGGCGCCTCGGGACACGGAGAGGCCCCCGCGCCAGGGGGAGGAACGCGGGGGCCGGAGGGGATCTCCACAGGCGCTGACCGGGGGTGTGTCAGCTTTTGGATTGTTGCATGCGCACGCGCTCGTTGGGGAGAGTTCGCACCGAGATTCTCAAGCTGCCGATGACCGGAAACCCCGTAGTCGCAAGCTGTTGGTAACAACGAACACGCTGCTGAAGGCCATCGCGGCCCCCGCGATCATGGGGTTCAGCAGTCCCAGCGCCGCGAGCGGGAGTCCAGCGACGTTGTAGGCGAACGCCCAGAACAGGTTCCCCTTGATGGTGCTCAAAGTCTTGCGGGACAACCGAATCGCGTCCGCCGCGACACGCAGGTCGCCGCGCACCAGGGTCAGGTCGCTCGCCTCGATCGCGACGTCGGTGCCGGTTCCCATGGCCAGCCCCAGATCCGCGGCCGCGAGGGCCGGCGCGTCGTTCACGCCGTCGCCGACCATGGCCACGACTCGGCCCTGTGCCTGGAGATTCCGGACCGCTTCGACTTTGCCGGACGGCAGGACGTCGGCGATGACCTCGTCGATGCCCACCTCGGCCGCGACCTCTGCCGCCACGGAGGCGTTGTCGCCGGTCAGCAGCACTGGGCGCAATCCGAGCTGCTTCAGTTCCCGAATCGCTTGTGCGGACGTGGGTTTCACGACGTCCGACACGACGACGAGGCCGACAACCTTGTCATCAAAGGAAACCGCGACGACTGTCCGAGTTGTGTGGGCAACTGCGGCCTCGGTCAACTGCGGTGGCAGCGAAACGTTGCGCACCCGGCCGACGACGACGCGCCGGCCCTCGACCGTTCCGCTGACACCCACGCCGTCCGTGGAAACGAAGTCCGACACGGCCGGCACGTCGTCGACGGAGCGGACGATCGCGGCGCCGATCGGGTGTTCGGACGCGTTCTCCACGGCCGCGGCGAACCGCAGCACCTCGGCCCGCGACTCGCCGTCGGCGGGGATCACGTCGACCAGCGTGAGCCGCCCGGTCGTCACGGTGCCGGTCTTGTCCAGCACGACGGTGTCGACCCGGCGGGTCGACTCGAGCACCTCGGGACCCTTCACCAGGATGCCGAGCTGGGCGCCGCGGCCGGTGCCCACGAGCAACGCCGTCGGCGTCGCGAGGCCCAGCGCGCACGGGCACGCGATCACGAGCACGGCCACCGCGGTCGTCACGGCGAACTCCAGCGGACGTCCGGCCAGCAGCCACGCGCCGAACGACGCCAGCGCGATCAGCACGACGACCGGGACGAACATCGACGACACCCGGTCCGCGAGCCGCTGCACCTCGGCCTTGCCGGCCTGGGCCTGCTCGACCAGCCGCGCCATCCGCGCGAGCTGGGTGTCGGCGCCGACGGACGAGGCCTCGACGATCAGCCTGCCGCCCGCGTTGACGGTGCCGCCGACGACCGCATCGCCCTCGCCGACCTCGACCGGCACCGATTCTCCGGTCACCATCGAGCGGTCCACAGCCGAACTGCCGTCGGTCACTACGCCATCAGTGGCGATGCGCTCACCCGGACGGACCACGAACCGTTCGCCGACCCGGAGCTGACCGATCGGGACGCGGGTCTCCGCACCGTCGCGCAGCACCGCCACGTCCTTGGCACCGAGCGCGAGCAGCGACCGCAGGGCCGCACCCGCGCTGCGCTTCGAACGGGCCTCCAGCCAGCGTCCGAGCAGCAGGAACACGGTCACGCCGACCGCGACCTCCAGGTAGATGTCACCGGAGGTGGTGGGGCGCGGCAGCAGGCTGAACTCGTGCCGCATGCCGATCATGCCGGCCTCGCCGAACACCAGCGCGTAGAGCGACCAGAGGTACGAGACCGTGACGCCCATCGACACGAGGGTGTCCATCGTGCTGGCGCCGTGCCGCGCGTTGACGACGGCCGCTCGGTGGAACGGCCAGCCGCACACCCACACGACCACGCTGGCCAGCGCCAGCGACACCCACTGCCAGGTGGGGAACTGCCACGCCGGGACCATCGAGAACGCGATCACCGGCACGCCGAGCATCGCGGCGAGGGTGACCCTCAGCCGCAGCTCACCGGCCTCGTCGTGCTCGGGAGCCTCGGGCTGGGGCTCCTCGGCGTCGTACCCCGCCGCGCGCACGGTCGACACCAGGTCGTCCACGTGCAGGTTGTCCGGGAACTGAACGCTGGCCTTCTCGGTCGCGTAGTTCACGGTGGCGGAGACGCCGTCGAGCCTGTTCAGCTTGCGTTCGATGCGGTTCGCACAGGAAGCGCACGTCATGCCGCTGATGCTGAGCTCGACGTGACGAGGCTCGGTGGTGGTCATGCGACCTGGTACCCGGCCTCGGTCACGGCGGCGACGACCTCGGCGCGGTCGAGTTCGCGGTCGCTCGTCACGGTGACCGCGCCGGTCTCCAGGACGACGTCGACACCGGTGACACCGGACACCTCGGTGAGCTCCTCGGTGACGGAGCTGACGCAGTGGCCGCAGGTCATGCCGGTGACGGTGTAGGTGGCGCTGACGGACATCGGAGCCCTTTCTCTCTTCGGAGCTCCGAGTCTATACCCCCCTGGGGTAAGGGATCTACTGAGGACTCTCGGGTTTGGGCTGGTCCAGGTTCTGGAGGTCGCCCTCGATCTTGTTGACCAGCTCGTCGAGGCCCTCGAGCATCTTGTCGAGCTCGGCCATCCGCGAACCGAACGCCGACTCGATGTCGGCGTCGATCGTGTTCAGGTTGATGCCGCTGAGCGCCTGGAAGATCGCCTCCTGCTCGGCGGAAGTCGGTATCTCGGACGCGTTTTGGCCCTCTGCATCGGGGGAAGGCTCCGGCGTGGGGTCAGTCATCTGCTCATCATCCACTGGCCAGTTCCCCACCGGACACACCCCGCACCTGTACGGAAAGTAACGCTGGGTGTCGATGGAATCACTCTGCGGGGGGCTGCGGCCGTTGTCCCAGGTCGCTTAGCCTCGCGCCAACCTCAAGTCGGGGAGGGTGCTCATGAGCGGGTCACTGGAAGTTCGGAAGTTCCTGTTCACACAGGACGACGGCGTGTCGCGACAGGGCGGGCCGAACGTGCCGGCCCAGCGCAGCGGGGAGCCCTCGCGGCTCTCCGACCAACAGGTCCACCGGGCCAGGCTCGCGGTCGCGCGAGGCGCCCTGGGCACCGAGGACTGCCGGATGCTGCTGGACATGCTGGGGCTGTCACCCGGCGAGGACGGCGGGATGCCACCGGCGCAACGGTGAAGGTCTTGCGTACGCGAAGGCGGCCCTGACTCCAGGCGCGCACCCCCCGGAGCGCGTCTGCAGAACAGGGCCGCATCTCGAAACATACCCACGGGTCTCTTTAGCGGCAACGGCTAACCTTCACCCATGCCCCAGCAGGACCGGGCGCACGCGACACGCGAGGCGATGCTCCACGCCGCGGCGCAGGAGTTCGACCGGCTCGGCTACGAGCGGACGTCGCTGACCGCCGTGCTCGCGCGCGCCGGACTGACCAAGGGCGCGTTCTACTTCCACTTCGCCTCCAAGGAAGCGGTCGCGGACGCCCTCATCGAGCGGCAGAGCGAGTTCTGGGCGCGGATGAGGGAGTCGTGGCGGCTGCGCGGCGTCGACCCGCTCAGCGCCCTGCACGGCATGTTCGCCGAGTCGGCCGACCGGATGGCCGCCGACGTGGTGCTGCGCGCCGGTGTGCGGCTCAACGCCGATCGTGAGGTCGGGTATCCGGGCGTCCCGAGCACGCACGTCATGTGGGAGAAGCTCGTCGCCACGTACGTGATCGAGGCGGCTGAACGCGGGGATCTGCTGCCCGGCGTGGACCCGGAGGCCGTCGCGCGGACGTTGTGCAGCGCGGCTCTCGGTTCGCGGTTGATCTCCTCCGCGACGACGGAGTGCGCGGACTTCCCCTCGCGGATCCGCGAAGTTCTGGGCCACGTGCTGCCCTGCGTGACGTCTCCCCGGTGGGAGTTGTCTGGATCACAAACTGCGTCTGAACCCGCGTGACGGGCCCGAACAGCCCTGAACAGGCGTTTGTTGATCTGGCCGATCCGGGCCTGGAGGGGGTTTGGGCAGGTCAGCGCATAAGTGGGACCCCCGTTTTGGAGGTGCGCGGACCCATGGCATATGCTTACGATGCTTCCAGAGACCAGCTAGTCCCCATCATCTAGCGGCCTAGGATCCCGCCCTTTCAAGGCGGTCGCACGGGTTCGAATCCCGTTGGGGGCACGCAGTAACATGCAGTACGTTGCATGCAGTACAGTACGACAAGCAAGAGCAAGGCCCAGTGGCGCAGTTGGTTAGCGCGTCGCCCTGTCACGGCGAAGGTCGCGGGTTCGAGTCCCGTCTGGGTCGCTTTTTCTCTCATGGCCAGGTAGCTCAGTTGGTACGAGCGACCGCCTGAAAAGCGGTAGGTCGGCGGTTCGACCCCGCCCCTGGCCATACCTCCTTCGAAAGAAGCCCCGCAGAGTTTCTGCGGGGCTTTTTTCGTCATGTGCTGAAGCTGATTCGTGCGATCGCCTGATCGTCGTGTGTTTTGTACCGCGGCCAACGCGTGTGCTCCGAATCACCGCGTTCTGCTTCGCGGATTCGGTCGAGCACTTCGCCCAAAGGCAATTGCCTCAGGTCTTCCCACGCGAAGAGTTCGTAGTCGGAGACTCCGCAGGAGACGCCGTCCGTGAGAGCGATCACACTCTCGGTCTCTTCGCGACGCCAGGTCGTCGTCAGGGCCTCGAGTCCGGCCGCGGCATCGGCTTCCGCGACCCAATAGCCGCCGGGCTTGTTCTTCCACCTGAGAATGTCCGGGTCGGGCCGGAGGTCTTCGAGCCGGGTGTCCTCTAGGACTCGGGTGGACTGTCCGAACGCGACCACCGGGGTGTCGCACAGGACGAGCGCGTCGACGGTCTCCTCGTTCCAGCGCACGATCGACGCCGTCGCGGCGGGCGAGTCGCCGGGGACCAGGTCGTGCTCCTCGACGAGGTTCGTGATGGCTCGGGTGAGGACGTCCGTCAACGGGTCGGTGTCGTTGATCAGCTCGGCGAGCGCGTCGGCGAGTTTCGAGGCGTACCAACCACCGTTGCGGTCCGGGGGCCTGGTTCGCGACGTCACGCCGTCGAGCACCACGACGGCGTTCGGCAGGACCCTGATCCGATCCTCGGTGACCCGGCCCGGAGCCCCCTGCTCAGCGGTCTCGATCTTCACGCTGCCACCGTACGTGTCAACATTGGTTGACGGATGGGAATTGTCAACGTACGTTGACATCATGACGGAAGCGACGGATCTCGCCACAGCGGCTGGGGATCGTGACCCGAAGGTCGGGTTGCGGGCCGTCAGCGCGTTGCGGCGACTGCTTGAACATCTGGAGGCGGCCCAGGTCCGCAGTGCGCGGGCCCAGGGTTGGTCGTGGCAGGACATCGCGGCGGAACTCGGGGTGTCCCGCCAGGCGGTCCACAAGAAGCACGGGGGGCGATGATGATCGCGGAGCGGTTCACGAAGGAAGCCCGTGAGGCGGTCAAGGCCGCGGTGCGGGAGGCGGAAGAGCTTCATGCCGCCGAAGTCGGTGTGGAGCACCTGCTGCTGGCGGTGCTCGGCGCGCCGGTGCTGGCCGGGTTCGACCTGCCGCGCGACGAGCTGGAAGCGGCGTTCCGGGACTACCGGCGCAAGGGCGGCCTGACCAAGGCCGACGCGGAAGCGTTGCGGGGCTTGGGGATCGACGTCGACGCGGTGATCGAGTCGGCGGAGCAGTCGCTCGGTACCGGGGTGCTGCGACCGGGGCCGCGCCGGCGGTGGTTCGGGATGCCGCTGGAGCCGGACTTCAAGAAGGCGCTGGAGAACTCGCTGCGCGAGTCGCGCGACCTCGGCCACAACTACCTCGGTGTGGAACACATCCTGCTGGCTCTGTTGCAGGGCAAGGGAATCGTGGCCGAGGTGCTGACGGAGCGAGAGGTCACGTACGCGGAGATTCGCAAGCGGGCCGCGAGCGCTCGCGCCAGGTGAGCGCGGGCAGGAACAGCTGCGCGAGCGGTCCGATGCCGAGCGCGTAGAGGACCGTGCCGATGCCGACCGTGCCGCCGAGCAGCCAGCCGGTGCCGAGCACGAGCAGTTCGAGCACGGTCCGCGTGAGCCGCAGGGAGATCCCCGTGCGGCGGCAGAATCCGGTGACCAGGCCGTCGCGCGGGCCCGGTCCGAGGCGGGAGCCGACGTACGCGGCGAACGCCACCGCGTTGAGCACGATGCCCAGCGTCAGGAACACGATCCTGGGCAGCAGTCCCTCCGGCGCGGGCAGGAGTGAGAGCGTCACGTCGACGCTGACGGCGATGACCACGACGTTCGCGATCGTGCCGATGCCGGGTTTCTGCCTCAGTGGGATCCACAGCAGCAGCACCAGCACGCCGGTGATGGCGGTGATCAGGCCGAAGCTCAGGCCGGTGAGTTTCGTGAGGCCCTCGTGCAGCACGTCCCACGGGTTCAGGCCGAGAGTCGCGCGGATCTGCATCGCCATGCTCGCGCCGTAGAGCCACAGCCCTGCGGCGAGCTGCGGGAGGCGACGGGCGGGTGAGATCCGGACGGAGACCTGGTGGAGTGCGGTCATGGAGGCCATGTGGCCATGTTGCGCCTTGATTGGCCTGGTAATCCATAGCCAATTTGGCATAATTGGCCTCATGCTCCCACCAGGTGGACGTATGTCCGGTGTCCGGCTCGCGAGGCTGCTCGGCGAGTGGCGTCGTGGCGGGCCCCGGCAGTGCGCCGTTGATCTCGTCGCGGCCATGAAACTGCTGGTCGCGGACGGACGGCTGCCCGTCGGGACCCGGCTGCCGTCGGAACGGGAGCTCACCGAGGCGCTGCCCGTGAGCCGCACCACCATCACCGCGGCACTCGACCAGCTGCGGGCCGACGGGGTCGTGGAGTCGCGCCGCGGTGCCGGGTCGTGGATCAACGGACCCGTCGGTGGCGGGGGCGGGATCACCGGGGGCGACGACACGTTGATCGACCTGTCCCGCGCCGCCCCGCCCGCCTTGCCGTCCGTGCGGCTCGCCATGGAGGTGGCGATGGGCCAGATGCCGGAACACCTCGCGTCGCACGGGTACGACGAACGGGGGCTCCCGGTGCTGCGGCAGCGGATCGCCGACCGGTACGCGGCTCGGGGACTGCCGACCTCACCCGACCAGATCGTGGTGACGTCCGGGGCGCAGCACGCGTGGGCGTTGGTGCTGCGGCTCTTCGTCGGGCCCGGCGACCGGGTGCTGGTGGAACAGCCGAGCTACCCCAACGCGCTGGAGGCGGTGCGGGCGTCGTTCGGCATCCCGGTGCCCGTGCCGATGCTGGCGGACGGCTGGGACCTCGACGGGTTCGAGGCCGCGCTGCGGCAGGCGGGACCCCGGCTGGCCTACCTGATCCCGGACTTCCAGAACCCGACCGGGCTGCGGATGTCGTCCGAGGCGCGGGAGTCGCTCTCCGCCGTGCTGCGGAAAGCGCGCACTCCGTTGGTCGTCGACGAGACTTTGGTGGAGCTCGCGCTGGACGGTTCGCCGGAACCGTTGCCGATGGCCGCGTTCGGCGGGGATTCCGTGGTGACGCTGGGATCCGCGAGCAAGTCGCACTGGGGTGGACTCCGGATCGGGTGGATCAGGGCGTCCGCGGACATCGTGCACCGGCTGCTGTCGACGCGGGCGGCGATCGACCTGGGCACGCCGGTGTTCGAGCAACTCGTGCTGGCCGCGTTGCTGGAGTCGCCGGAAAGCGTTCTGCGGCAACGGCGTGAGGAGGCCCTGGCGCAACGGGACGTGGCGGTCGCGGAGTTGCGGGAACATTGTCCACAGTGGAAGTTCGACGTGCCGGCCGGCGGGCTCGGGATCTGGTGTGCGCTCGACGGGCCGGTGAGCACGCGCATCGCGGTGGTGGCGCAGAACCACGGTCTGCGGCTCGTCCCAGGTCCCCGCTTCGCGGTGCACGGCGGGTGCGAGCAGATGCTCCGAGTGCCGTACACGCAGTCACCCGAAGTGCTGCGCGAAGCTATCGCCCGTTTGGGTGTGGTGGCTGCATCCGTTGCAGGAACAGGGTTTGCGGCGGACGCCGACCTGTCCGTGCCGGTCGCGTGAAACACGTCGGCCCGGTCTCCCACAGCGGTGGAGACCGGGCCGACGAACTTGCCAACGAGAGGCCTGCGGCGGGGGACGACCCAGGGATTGGCGTCCCCCGTCCGCAGGTTTCCCGTGTGGTCCGAGACTGCGGGGGCAGCGCGGCACTCGGACCAGACCCGACCTGCCAGGGCGCGGTTGGCAGGTCAGGAAGACTGGGGTTCCTTGCGTACAACGGGAAATAAGAGGATGAGTTACTGGCGCGACGGAACTAGACGGTCACAAATCGCGCAGAGGGCAGACTGGTCCTGTCGGACTCAGTCGGGTGACGTGGCGGGCAGGCCCGGAATGCTGCCGGGAGCAGTGCCGTCGCGACGCTCCTCGACCGACCACGTGGTGGGCGGGAAGAGCGAGTTGTGCGACGTCAGAACAGCGAGCACGCCGCGCGTGCCGCCGGAGTTGTCGGTGTGGCCGGACGACACGGAGGCCGTCGCGACCACGGGGGCCTGCTGCGGTGCGGGCAGCGGCGCGTCCGGGCCGGGGGTGGACCAGTTGTAGTCGCTCGCCGGCGCGGGTTCGGTCTTCACGGGAGCGGGCACCGGAAGATCGGGCAGGAGCTGCACGGCCTTCTTGGCCACCAGCACGGGTGCGGGTGGCGGAGGAGGCGGCGGGAGTTCGGCGGCGATCTTCGCCGCGATCTTGGCCGCCCGTACCTTGGCCTTGGCCTGGACGACCTCGGGCGGCGCCTGGTTCGTGACGGTGCCGGAACGCGTGTTGCTGTTCGAGCCACCGGTGAAGTCGAGGATCGGGCCCTCGTCGGGCTCCTCGGGCTCTTCTTCGGGCTCCGTCACGACCGGCGGCCGGATGAGCTCGGCCGGCTGGTGCTTCTCGACGATCGACGCCGTGAAGGCCTCGGCCCACCCGGCGGGGTCCTCGAACAGCTTCGGGGCCTCGGCCTGTGGCTCGGCGGTGATCTCGACGGCCGGCGGTTCCTCGGGACTGGCGGAAGCGGTCGTGCCGCTCAGCAGCCAGGCGGCGGCGGTGAGCCCGCCGAGCGCAGCGGTCCGCAGCAGCAGTGCGCCAACTCCACCACCTGCCACAGGATCACCACCCGTCCACCGTTTCGGGTCACCCTCAACGCACAGCGCCGTCGGAGGTCGACGTAGAGCTATGTCTAGCACCGGTGAGTGACTTTGCGAACCAACTCGGCGCGAAACACCCGGAAGGGCGGTCTCGTGCGGCTGTCCGTGTTGCCCTGATCAGGCATGAACACCGTCAGTGTCGTCATCGGATCGAGTGACTTTGCGCCTCAGTCCCCTGTGGACCGTGTCGCGGCGGGGGATGGTGTCCGATGTGGACGCGCCGAAGCAGGTCAACAGCCTCTCTGAGCTGGTCGATCACGTCTCCCGCGAGCTGGGCCCCGTGGTCGTGCATGATCAGGCGGGGTCAAACGAGTGCTTGCTCCGTTCGGGGGAACTGGTGGTGCTGCCAGCGGACGCACCCACTGTGCGCAAGCGTTTGCGAGGCGTCTACTCGCACGAGGAGATCGTTGCGGGTGTCATCCGCATGCACCTGAAGGCCTCCGAACGAACGCGCGTCGTCGACATCGCCGTGGACGTGGGCGCGACGCCGAACCACGTCCACTTCGCCTGCCCCATCATGATCGGCACCTCCCGCCCGGTGATCGGCGAGCGCATCCCGGAGTTGCTGGGCGAGGGCACGGTGGCGTTGCTCGACACCCCTCTCGACGCCCCGCACGGCTCGTTGGTCGCCGGTGTCCTCCGCCACCACGGCGCCTCTGTGCGTCCGTTCCCCGTCCTGGGCGCTTCGGGTTTCGGCGACGACCTGACCCTGGCCGCCGCTCTGCGCGCCACCCGTGACCTGCCGATGGTGCTGGTGGCGTCCGGCACCTACTCGTTCGACGACGAGTGCCCGCCGGTGCTGGCCTCGTGCGGTCGCAACGTGGTGGCCGCGGCGGGCAACGGCGGTTCCGCACGCCCGTGGTGGCCCGCCGCGCTGCCCGCGGTGACGGCGGTGGGTACGGCGGCTCCGTTCTCGGGCCACGGACCTTGGGTCGACGTGGTCGCGCCCGGCGTCGACGTGCCGGCCACGGTCGGGACCGCGCAGCAGCTGTGCACCGGCACGTCCTTCGCCGCCGCTCTTCACGCCGCGACCCTCGTGCCGGTGCCGTAGCAGCTGAAGCCCAGGTGGGCGACCGCTCTCGCCGCCTCCGCCGGGTGGGCGATCCTGCGGTGGACTTCGGTCATCGCCTCGCTGACCAGCGCATCCGGCACGCGGAGGGTGGTGGCGATGACGGCTCTGGTGCCGGCGTCCAGGAACGCGCGGGCGAGGCCCGATTCGCAGGCCGACAGGACGACGACGTCGGGCGGGTTCTCGATCCTGGCGATGTCGTAGCCGTAGAGCGGGCCGTCCGCCAGGTCGACGTGGGAGAACAGAGGGTTGTCCGGGTTGACGTGCCCGTGCGCCGCGATGTGCACGACCCCGGCGCCCTCCAGTGCCCTGAGGGTCGACTCCACAGTGGACTTGACGATCATGCCGCCGTGTTCCCGCTGGAGCGCGGGCACTTCGTCGGTGGGCAGTCCGGGGCCGGTGACCCACACTCGGTGGCCGGGGTGATGGGAGGGCCTCCAATGCCGTAGCGACGGGATGACGTGGACCCGGCGACCGAGCGCGGCCCACGGCATCTGGTCGAGCACACCGTCCGGGATGACGACGACCTCCTCCGCGTCCGGCAGCAGGTCGGAGGTGACGGGACGGCCCGCCTGCAGCGCGAGTGTGGCCGTGCGGACGAGTTCGGCGGGGTCGGGAACCACGCGCAGCCGGGCGCGGCCGTTGATCACCGTGACCGCCTTCGTCTGTCCTTCGTGGACGATGAAGCTGACCAGCGGCAGGTCCGGTGTCGTCGTGGTCGCTCTCGTGCGAGCGGCGGACGCCAGGGTCAGCCTCCGGACGTCCCGTTCCCTGGCCTCCAGCGGCAGTCCGAACGCCTTCGCCCGCCGCAGCTCGCTCAGGGCCTGGGTGAGGCCAGGTTCGTTGGGAGGCAACGGAACCGAGGCCCGATGGTGCTCGGACCAGTGCAGCACCTCGCGAGCGGTCCTGGCGATCCCGAGCGCGTGCCCGGTCAGCTCGCGCCGGGGCCAGTCGCCGTGGTGTTCGTCCAGCAGCCTGAGCCCGGCCCGGCACGCGGCCAGCGCACCTCGGCGATCCGACCGCCGGGCCTGCGCGAGCCATCCGAGTGCCCGCGTCTGCACCGGCCCGCGAAACCTGTGCGCCGCAACGGCGTCGAGCTTCCCGGCGGCCAGCATGAACTCGACGTCCGAGCCACCCAGTCTCCTCGCGGGCCCGGGATCCCCGTCCCGCAACGCACACCGCGCACTCAGCACGGCCAGCTCCGGCACGTGCCTGTTGCAACGACCCAGCAAAACCATCGCGGGCGCCAGCACCCGTCGCGCCTCCGCCGTGAGCCCGGCGGCGAGCAGTGCCTCGGCCCTGTCGACGAGTGCCTCTGGCCGGCTCGTCGAGTCGAGGCCGGTCTTCGCGGCCTCCTCGTACCTGCGCAGGGCGAGTGGCAGGTTGCCGGCGAGCATCGCCACGAAACCCCTGTTGTGCAGGCACATCGCCGCCCGCCCTGGTTCGCCCAACGCCCGCAACAGCGTCTGGGCCGCAGTGAAGTCGGCTTCCGCCTGAGCGAGCTTCAACGCGGAGCAGCGCGCTATCCCGCGTCCGACGAGCGCGTTGGCCAGCCACCGCTCGTCGCCGTACCGGCGCAACTCCCTGATGACCGCCGTGAGTTCGGCGATCGCCAGCCGGGGCTCCGCCGAGCAGAGGTGCAGCCCGCGCAGGCACCGCGCCCGCGCCAGTTCCCCGCCGCGCAGGTGAGGTGTGGCGAGGTCGAGGTGCTGCAGGCTTTGCGTGCGGCGCCCGCGATCCAGGTCGATCCACGCGAGCGTGAGGTGGAACCGGGCCTCCCCGGTGAGCCGCAGTCCGCGCCGGGCGAACCGGGCGGCGACGTCGAGGTGGCCGAGTTCGACGTGGGCCACGCTCAGGTCGTGCAGGGCGTCGGCGCGCTGGTCTCGGGTGCCGCGGACCTCGGTCGTGGCGATGGTGGCCTGAGGATCGGCGCTGGCGCTCATGCGACGAACCAGCCCGTCGTCATGCCGAGCGCGGGCACCGTCACGCACACCGGGCCCGGCCTGACGGTCGTGCGGAACCACCCCTCGGCGTCCGGCTGCAGCGCCTGGACGCAGGACGGCGAGTGGACCTCGACGGCGAGGCCGCTGTCGTCCAGCACGCCGGTCAGCCGGCCGGAGTCGACCCGCAGGTGCAGGCGGCCGGTGCCGAGGTGGAACACCAGCTGGTGGGAGGGGCCGCGGACCGGTTCTTGGACGGCCTCCATGGGTTCGAGGCCAGTCGGGCTCGGGGTCAGGGCAGGTGGTGGGGTGTCCGAGCGGAACAGGTCGGCGATCTCGTCGAGCAGCGAGTCCCTCATCGCAGGCCCTCCACCTTCCGTCGCAGGTCAGCGAGGCAACGGCTGCGGGTGGAGCCAACGCTCCCCAGCTTCATCCCCAGGGCGGCGGCAACCTGTGCATAACTCAGTTCGGGGCTGTGGGCAGCGATCCGCAGCAGTTGCTGGCAGCGTTCGCTCAAGGTCATCAGCGCGGACCACAGGCGGCGCTGCCGATCGTGGGTGATCGCGACCTCGTCGGGGGTCGGCAGGGCGGATTCCGGTTCCCACAGGTCGTACGAGACCTCACGGCCACGGGTGCGCAGGACCGTCAGCGACTGGCGCGTGGCGGTACGGACCAGCCACGCCCCGAGACGTTCGGGTTCGCGGAGGCGTGTCAGGTGTTCTGCCAGGCAGAGCCAGGTGCACTGGTAGACGTCGGCGGAGTCGGCCTGGCTCAGGCGGAACGATCTGGGCACCGACCAGACCAGGCGCGAGTAGCGGTCGACGAGGGCGTCCCAGCCCGAGAGGCCGGAACGCCACGCCACGAGAACCTCTGTGTTCGAGTCCATGCCATTTGGAGTCGAACTCCGGCGCGGAGGCTCCACACCTCACCCGAAAGTGGGTTGTCCACAGGTGTGGAGAAACTCATCCACACCTGTGGACAACTACAGCTTGTGGAGGCGTTCCACGGCTTCGTCGATCACGGCGTCCTGCTTGCAGAACGCGAAGCGGATCAGGTGCTTCCACTGCTCGGGACGGTCGGTGAACACCTGGACGGGCACGGCCGCGACACCGATCCTGGCCGGCAGGTCGCGGCACAACGCCAGGCCGTCGTCGTAACCCAAAGGCCTGACATCGGCGCAGATGAAGTACGTGCCCTCGGACGACCGCACCTCGAAACCGGCTGCCCGAAGACCCTCGGCCAGACGCGCGCGCTTCGACGCCAGCGAATCGCGCAGCGACGTGACCCAGTCCAGTTCGGCGGTCAGGGCGTGGGCGACGGCGGGCTGGAACGGGGCACCGCCGACGAAGGTCATGAACTGCTTGGCCGCACGGACCGCGCCGACCAGTTCGGAGGGACCGCAGACCCAGCCGATCTTCCAGCCCGTGCAGTTGAACGTCTTGCCCGCGCCGGAGATCGACAACGTCCGCGACGCCATCCCGGGCAGCGAGGCCAGCGGGATGTGGACGAGCCCGTCGAACACCAGATGCTCGTAGACCTCGTCGGTGATCGCCAGCAGGTCGTTCTCGACGCACAGGGCCGCGATCGCTTGGAGCTCCTCCAAGCGGAACACCGTGCCGGTCGGGTTGTGCGGCGAGTTGACCAGGATCGCCCGCGTCCGAGGCGTCACCGCGGCGCGCAGGGCGTCCACGTCCAGCGCCAGCCGGCCGGACGCGTCCTCGCGCAGACCGACGGTCACCCGCGTCGCACCCGCCATGGCGACGGAGGCGGCGTACGAGTCGTAGTACGGCTCGATCAGGATCACCTCGTCACCGGCCTCGACCAGCGCCAGCAACGAGGCCGCGATCGCCTCGGTGGCACCGACCGTCACCAGGACCTCGGTGTCGGGGTCGTAGGAGAGCCCGTACCGCGAGCGGTGGGCGGCGACGGCGCGGCGCAGCACCGGCATGCCGGGACCCGGCGGGTACTGGTTCACACCCGACCCGATCGCCGACTGGGCCGCCGCGAGCATCGACGGCGGACCGTCGGTGTCGGGGAAACCCTGACCGAGGTTGACGGCGTCGTGCCGCACGGCCAGCGCCGTCATCTCCGCGAAGATGGTCGACGTGAACGGCTGCAACCGAGGAACTAGCGCTGGTACCCGCACAAGGCAGGATCTTCACCTGTATCGCGTGCCGAGGGAAGTGCAGCCCCTCTGAGTGTGAGAAATCAACGTGTCGACTGGCCCGGCGAGCGTTTCATCGAACGTATGTTCCATACTTGCTGAATGAAGGTCGTGGTGCAGGTTCGCCTGTTGCCCAGCGCGGCGCAGGCTGCGGCGCTGGCCGCGACCCTGCATGTGTGCAACGCCGCCGCGGACCGTGCATCGCAGATCGCATTCGAGTGTGGCGTGAGTTCTCGAAATGATCTGCAAAAGCTGGTCTACCGAGACATGCGGGAAGCTGGGCTCGGAGCTCAAGCCGCCGTGCGGACGGTGAAGAAGGTTGTTGACGCCTACGCCAGCGTGAAGGCGAGGATCCGAACCGGGAGCCTGGCCGGTGCGCGCAGGGTGAAGGCCGAAGGAAAAGCGATCAGGTTTCGCGAGTGCGCGGCGCAGCCGTTCGACGACCGCATTCTTTCGTGGCGCTTTGACGCCATGACTGTGTCGATCTGGACTGTGGTGGGCCGAGTGAAGGGGCTTTCCTTCCTCGGGCACCCCGAGCAACTCGCGTTGCTTCGTTCGCATCGGCAGGGGGAGTCCGACCTGGTGCTGAGATCTGGCAAGTGGTTGCTGATCGCCACCTGTGAGGTGCCGGAACCCGAGGCCTCCGCGCCGGGCGATTGGCTCGGAGTGGACCGCGGGATCATCAACTTGGCCACCACGTCGGATGGTGAGAACTTTCAGGGCCGCAGATTGATGAGGTACAGGCGGTGGCACGCGCGAAAGCGCATTGAGTTGCAGGCGAGGCGCACCAGAGCAGCCGTCCGTCGTCTGCGCCGGCGGGCCCGCCGGGAACACCGTCATGCGACTCAGGTCAATCATGAAATCGCCAAGAAGTTGGTGGCTGTCGCGCAACGCACCGGGCGCGGAATCGCTCTGGAGGACCTGAGCGGAATTCGTGATCGGGTACGGCCTCGCCGCGACCAGCGAGCCACCCACTCTTCCTGGCCGTTCAGGCAACTCGGCACGTTCATCGAGTACAAGGCGAAGCGGGCTGGAGTCCAGGTGATCACCGTGGACGCCCGTTTCACCTCCCAGATGTGCCCGGGATGTGGTTTCACAGCTCGCGACAACAGGTTGAGTCGCGACTGCTTTCGCTGTCGTCAGTGCGGCCTCGCTGGGCCAGCCGATCACGTCGCCGGGATCAACGTGCGCAACCGCGCACGCTCGGCGTGGGTACCTGTCGACGTGCCCGAACCGGCCGCCTGAGCGCGAACGGTTGATGCGGCCCCGTCCACGGCAGCCAGTGGTGGGCGGAAACGCGATCCGGAAGTGGAGCTGAAGCGGCAAGCTCAGCACCTGGATCCGGAAGTTGACGGACAATGGCGTTGTGGAGCAACTGACCGCCGCTGACCAGCAGAAGCGCACGGACCTGCGCAAGATGAAGCTCGTCGCGACGAGCTTCCTGATAGGCGCGACGGTGATCTTCTTCGGCACCCACGCCTTCGAGGGTGCCTGGGTCGGCTACGTGCGGGCCGCCGCGGAGGCCGGCATGGTCGGCGCGCTCGCCGACTGGTTCGCCGTCACCGCGCTTTTTCGCAGGCCACTGGGGTTGCCGATCCCGCACACCGCGATCATCCCCGAGCGCAAGAACATGTTCGGCCAGACGCTCGGCGACTTCGTGGGCGTCAACTTCCTGAGCCCCGAGATCGTGCAGGACAAGCTGCGCCGGGCGGGCATCGCGGAACGGGCCGGCGCGTGGATCAAGCAGCCCGAGAACGCCGAACGGATCACCAACGAGCTCTCGAACGTCATCAAGGGCGCGATCACGGTCCTCAAGGACGAAGAGGTCCAGGCCGTTCTCGAGCAGGCGATCGTCAAGCGGGTGACCGCGAGGCCGTGGGGGCCGCCGCTCGGCAAGCTGCTCCAGCAGGTGCTCACGGACGGCGCGCACCACAAGCTCGTCGACCTCATGTGCGACCGCGCCTACGAGTGGGTGCGCGACAACTCCGACAAGGTCAGCCTGATCGTCACGGACCGCGCGCCGACGTGGTCGCCCAAGTTCGTGGACGCGCTGCTCGGCGACAAGGTCTACGCAGAGCTCGTCAACTTCGCGTGGGCCGTCAAGACCGACGTCAACCACCCGATGCGGCTGGCCGTCGACCAGTTCATGATCGAGTTCGCGACCGACATGCAGAGCGATCCGGTCACGATGCAGAAGGCCGAGCAGGTCAAGCAGCAGGTGATCAACCACCCGGACGTGCAGAAGGTGATCAGCAGCGCCTGGGGCACGGCCAAGAAGATGCTGATCGACGCCGCCGAGGACCCGTCCAGCGAGCTGCGCAAGCGCGTCACGCAGGGGCTGATCACGCTCGGCACGAACCTCACCGACGACCCGGAGCTGCGCGCCAAGGTCGACGGCTGGCTGGAGCAGGCCGCCGGGTACGTCGTCGGCAACTACCGCGCGGAGATCACCACGCTGATCACGGACACGGTCGAGCGCTGGGACGCCGAGGAGACCTCGCGCAAGATCGAACTGCAGGTCGGCAGGGACCTGCAGTTCATCCGGATCAACGGAACGGTGGTCGGTGCGCTCGCCGGCCTGGTGATCTACACCGTGGCCAACGTGCTGTTCTGAGCTCTGGTTCGTTTTCGGAAGGTGCGGGCCTTCTCGCGGTTCCCGCAGACCTGCATCGAGCACCAGGTGCGCGAGCGGTTGCGCGAACGGTCGAAGAACGCACGTTGGCAATCATCGGCTGGACAGATCTTGAAGCGTTCCCACGAGCCGAGCACCGCGAGGCGGGCCGAGGCGGCGAGCACCGCGCCGAGCGCGTCCGAGCTCGACAGCACCGGGACGCCGTCGGTGAGCTCGATGTGGACGACGCCCGCTGCCGTCTGAGGCCCTGAGGACCCCTCGATGGACGACCTCAGCGCCGCACGAGCGGCGCGCGCCTGCGCGATTTCACTGCTCCGCCCGAGGCCGCGCTCGGTCACCCATGCGCGCCAGGAGGCTTCACTGTCCAGTACGTGTCGAGTGTTCAGGAAGTCGAGCAGCAGCTCGACGTCGTGATCCCAGCCGACAGTCAGACCAGTCACCCCACCACTGTAGGCGCCACGGCGGTCGCCCGTCAGTGCATCCGATGACTACATCGGGTGTATACACCGTGTGTATAGTGCTCCGCATGGCGATCGGACACGCACTGTTGGGCCTGCTGGAAGGCGGTCCAAGGCACGGTTACGACCTGAAGCGCGCTTATGACGAGCGTTTCGGTCAGGACCGGCCACTGGCGTACGGACAGGTGTACTCGACCCTGTCGAGACTGCTGAAGAACGGCCTCGTGAGCGAGGCGGGCGTCGAGGCGGGTGACGGCCCGGAGCGCAAGCGGTACGCGATCACGGACGCCGGGGTCACCGACGTGGAGCGCTGGCTCGGCACACCGGAGAAGCCGGAGCCGTACCTCCAGAACACCCTCTACTCGAAGGTTGTGCTGGCCCTGCTGTCCGGCCGCAGCGCGACCGACGTGCTCGACGTCCAGCGCTCGGCGCACCTGGGGACCATGCGCGAGCTCACCAGGCGCAAGGCGGACGGCGACCTCGCCGACCAGCTGATCTGCGACTTCGCCCTGTTTCACCTCGAAGCCGACCTGCGGTGGCTCGAACTGACCGCGGCCCGCCTCGACAAGCTGGCCGTGGAGGTCGGGAAATGAGCCTGTTGGTCGCGCAGGACCTGCACAAGTCGTTCGGGAAGACGCACGCGCTCGAAGGGGCCGGTCTCACCATCCGCGCCGGCGAGATCGTCGCGGTGATGGGTCCTTCCGGTTCCGGCAAGTCCACGCTGCTGCACTGCATCGCGGGCATCCTGCCGCCGGACTCCGGTGTGGTCCGCTACGGCGACCGCGAGCTCACCTCGATGTCCGACCGCGAGCGCAGTGAGCTGCGGCGCACCGACTTCGGGTTCGTCTTCCAGTTCGGCCAGCTCGTGCCGGAACTGACCTGCCTGGAGAACGTGGCGCTGCCGTTGCGGCTGAGCGGGAGGAAGCGCAGGGACGCCGAGCGCCTCGCGAAGGACTGGATGGCCAAGCTGGAGGTCGACGGCGTCGCGGACCAGCGGCCCGGCGAGACGTCCGGCGGCCAGGGGCAACGCGTGGCGATCGCCCGTGCGCTGGTCACCGATCCGAAGGTGATCTTCGCTGACGAACCGACGGGCGCGCTCGACTCGCTCAACGGCGAGAGGGTGATGCACCTGCTCACGACTGCCGCACGGGAGACCGGTGCCGCTGTCGTACTGGTCACGCACGAGGCCCGTGTCGCCGCCTACTCCGACCGCGAGGTCGTGGTGCGGGACGGCAAGGCCAGGGACGCGGAGTTCGCTCGATGAAACAGGTGATCGGCGATCTGGCCCTCGGCGTCCGGCTGGCTGTCGGGGGCAGCCGGAAGTCGTGGGGCCGGCTCGTGCTGCAGGGCGTCGGCATCGGGCTGTGCGTGGCCGTGCTGCTGCTCGCCGCCGCGATCCCGAACGCGCTGAAGGTGCGCGACGACCGGGCGGACTCCCTCAACGAGGTCGAGCAGGGCACCGGACCGGCGCCGTTGCTGCTGGAGAAGATGTACGTCCACTTCCGTTCGCTGGACATCCCCGGCAACTACGTCAACGTGCGTGCGGAGAACGCCCCGGTGCCGCCGGGGCTCGAGCGGCTGCCGCGGGACGGCGAGATCGTCGTGTCACCGGCTCTCGCGGAGTTGCTCACCTCACCGGACGGCGGACTGCTCGGGCCGCGGTTCCCGCAGAAGGTCATCGGCACGATCAGCCAGGCTGGCCTGGTCGGCCCGCACGACCTCCTTTTCTACGCGGGCGACGCCACGATCACCGAGCAGGAGGGCAACAGGGTCTACGCGTTCGGGCAGTCCTACCAACGCCAGGGCCTCGACCCGGTGCTGTGGATGCTCAGCCTGGTCGGCATCGTCGTCCTGTTGTTCCCCGTGCTGGTGTTCGTCGGCGTGGCGACCCGGCTCGCGGCGGCCCAGCGCGACCGCAGGCTCGCGGCGTTGCGGCTGGTCGGTGCGGCCGCGAGCCGGGTGCGGCTGATCGCGTCCGGTGAGACGCTGGTCGGCGCGCTCGCCGGGCTCGTGTTCGGCATCGGGTTCTTCTTCGCGGCCCGGCCGCTGGCCGACGACATCTCCGTCGCCGAGGTCGCGATCTTCCCCGCCGACCTCCTGCCCACGCCGGAACTCGCGGCGCTGGTGCTGGTGGCCGTGCCGGTGCTCGCGGTCCTCACGTCGCTGTTCGCCATGCGCCGCACGATCATCGAACCGCTCGGCGTGGTCCGGCACCAGAAGCCGGTGCGGCGCAGGCTGTGGTGGCGCCTCGTGCCGACGGTCGCCGGAATCGCTTTGCTGGTCAGCCAGTTCGGCGCCATCGGCGACAAGGACTCGCAGTTCCAGTTCTACGTGATCGCCGGTGTGGTGCTGCTGATGCTGAGCATTCCGGTGATGCTGCCGTGGCTCGTGGAGCGGGTCGTGAACTGGATGCGCGGTGGGACACCCGCGTTGCAACTCGCGCTGCGCAGGCTTCAGCTCGACGCGGGCACGGCGGCGCGGGTCGTCGGCGGGGTGGGCGTGGTGCTCGCGGGCACGGTGACGCTGCAGGTCATCATCGCGAGTGTGGAGAAGGACGTGGTCGCCGAGGAGAAACGGGACGTGGTCCACAACTTCGTCGCGTTGACGCCCAAGGAGGAATTCGACACCGCCGCGATGAGGGACGCGGTGGCGGCCAGCAAGGGTGTGCGGGCCGTGCACGTGCTCGACCGCACCTTCGCGAAGCTGCCGGACGGGCGCACGACGAACGTCTCCGTCGGCACGTGCACGGCGCTGAAGGCGCAGGCGGAGGTCACGGACTGCACGGACGGCAAGGCGTACCTCGTGCGGTTCTTGCGGGGCTCGGCCGACGCGGAGTCCGGCCAGGTGGTCATGGTCGAGGGCAAGAGCGCGTGGACCGTGCCCCGGCTCGAGGAGGTGCCCGGCATCTCGGCCGGCCTCTTCCTCACCCCGGCTGCGGCCGAGGGCCTCGACCTTTCCGCGGGCACACCCCAGTTCCAGGCCGAGCTGGACCTCGCGGTGCCGGACGCCGCCGAGCACATGCGCAACGCCATCGCCCCGTACAGCTGGCGGGTGCACGCCTACTTCTACGGCCAGGACGACACGGCCGAGGTCGAGCTGATCTTCGACGCGGTCCGGCGGGCACTGATCGCGGGCTCGGTGCTCACCCTGCTGCTCGCGGGCGCGTCGTTGCTGGTCATGGCGTTGGAACAGGTGCGGGAACGACGGCGTTCGCTCGCCGTCATGGCGGCCAGCGGAGTGCCGCGCGGCGTACTCGCGCGGTCGTTGGTGTGGCAGAACGGCGTGCCGCTGGTGTTGTCGACGGCGATCGCGGTGAGCACCGGTGTGCTGCTCGGCGTGATGGTCACGCGGGTGTTCGACGCCGAGGTCGCCTACGACTGGGCGGGCATCGCCACGCTCACCGGCGCCTCGGTGGCGCTGGTGCTCGCGGTCACTGCTCTGACGTTGCCTTCGCTGAGAAGGGCGACCGGAGCACTTGGCCTGCGGACCGAGTGATCACCTCGTGCTCTGCCAGGCGGTCCTGCACCAGTCCGTGACGGAACTGGTAGCAGGCTCCCGCCCGGCAGAGCACGCCGAGCTTGCGCGAGTCCTCCAGGAAGACCATCAGCTCCCAGGGGAGTTTTCCGCGCAGTGCCAGCCAGATCCGCGCGACGGTGAACCACCACCAGCGCAGGTGCAGGACGGCGAGCGCGAACCCGAGCATCAGCCCGGACGCGAGTCCCAGCCCGACCATGCCGGTCTGGCCGGGACCGAACACCAGTGCTGCCGCAGAACCGAAGACCACGGCCAGCACGAGAGATCCGGTCCACACGGCGATCCGGTCGCGCGCCATCGTCCACAGAGGACTGGAGGCTTGCGAGAGCTCGGCGGCGCTCGACAACGCGAACCGCAGCGCGATCGCCACGGCCATGCCGAGGCCGACCACGAGTCCGGCGGAAAGTCCGTACAGGGCACCGAAGACCAGCCCGGCGGCGAGCCCGAGCACACCAGGTACGAGCAGCAGACTGCGCGCGATTCCCAGGCGTGGCTTGGCTTTGCGCTCGTGCGAGGCGGTCAGTGCCGCCGCGCCGACGCCGATGCCCGCGACCAGGCCGGTGATCGGGGCGAGTGACGGCGTGATCGAGTACGCCATCAGCCAGCCGACGCCGAACCCGCCGATCGCACCCAGCACCAGCGCGCCGAGCAACGCGAGCCACGTGTTGCCGACCGACCGGCGCAGCTCCCACCAGGCCAGTTCGCGGATGCCCCGGTCCCGCATCTCGTGCGCCAGGAACTCGAGCCACTTGCGGGCGCGGTCGCGGGGCCAGACCTGCGTGGCCTTGGCGTGGTGCGCGAACGCCCTGTTGCCGAACGCCCGCGACACCAGTTCGTCGCAGAGGTGGTCGGAGATCGACCGCGCGTCCGGGAAACGGCCGCGGTCGAGCAGTTCGGTCGGTTCGGCCTCGCTGTCCGCGTAGACCATGCTGGCGAGCCACATCGTGAGCGGCGTGGACAACGCGTCCGCGAGCCTGCCGTCCGGTTCCTCGCGCAGCTGGATGAACACCGGCTCCCAGCGCGCCGCACCCCAGCTGTCGGCGCTCGCCCGCAGGTAGGCCGCGACCTCGTCCAGGTCGAGCGGGGCCAGTTCGACGACGTCCGCGCCGGGGAGCGGACCGGCGAGGCGGACGGCCGAAGCGAACTCGTCCGTGCGGCATGTCAGCACCATCGGCCGCTTCGCGGGGAAGGCCTTGGCGATCCTGGAGAGAGCGTCCGCGCGCTGGTGGGCGGGGATGTCGTCGAGGCCGTCGAGCACGGGCAGCACCAGGTGCTGCTCGATCAGCAGATCACCGGCGTAGCTGCCGTACAGCTCGGTGTTGCGCAACGCCGGATGGTCCTCGTACAGCCTGCGCGTGAGCCACGTGCGGATGTCCTCGACCGCCGGGTTCCACGTCGACAGGGGCAGCAGGACGGGCACCATGCCGCCGTCGTAGCGGTCGAGCAGGCCGCACGTCAGCAGCATCGCGACCGTCGACTTGCCGGTGCCGGCCTCGCCGATGATCACCATCCGCCGGTTGATCTGCCGTTCGAACGCGCCCACGACCGCGTCGCTGCGTCCGGGCGGGGCGTCCGGCTCGTCGCTCACGTCCAGCTCGGGCGCGATCCAGTGCAGGTCGAGCACGTCCGGGTCGGTGAGGCCGCGCGAACGGACCTCCTCGTTCCACTGCGCCTGCAGGCCGACGGCGAGCGCCCGGCACGCCGCGTCGAGGTGCTCGTCAGTGCTCAGCGCGGCGTTGTGCCTGCGCCGGACCCACGGGTCGAGCAGCGCCAGGAAGCCCAGGAACGCCACCGCGAGCACGATCAGCCACAGGTGCGGGTTGATGCCGTGGTCGGTCACGAACAGCCCGGCCGCGGTCAGCAACGCGGTCAGCACGCAGCCGGTCAGCAACGCCTGCTGACGGAATCTCGACATGCGTCGAATCATGACGCACCGCATCCGCCCGGGGTCGATTCAGTGACCCGTGTCGTGACGTTCGTTTGTTGATCACAGATGCCAGCTCAGCTCCCCCAGGGTGAGGTGCTGACCGCCGGGTCCGATCGTGACGCCGAACTGGTTGCGGCGGGGTTTGCCCAGGTCGTGCCATGCGACCAGGGCGTCCTCGGCGATGTCCCACAGCCGGCGCGGGCCGCCCTGGTGGACGTGCGAGCCGCGGTGGTGCACCCAGGATCCGTCCGAATGGGCCAACCAGTTGGGCCCCGCGACGACCTCCGGCAGTGAGATGCCCGCGAAGAACTCGAAGGGACTGGCCGGGTCGAGCACCGTCGTGAACGGAACCGTCGTGGTGCGACGGTCGAACGTGCCTGTCCCTTTCACCGCCGGTGGGCGGGCGTGCGCGCGCAACGGCATGAAGCGCCCGTCCTCGGGGAGCACGCGGCCCTCGCCGGTGCCGTCGCCGCGGGAGACGATCAGCACCAGTCCGGCGCCGATGGGGCGGTGCAGCGTCGTGACCACCAGACCGCCGGGCTTCGTCTGCTCCAGCCAGGCGGGTGGGATGGTCGCGACGGAGCAGGTGGCCAGCAAGCGGTCGTACGGTGCGCGCTCCGGGTGGCCCAGCGCGCCGTCGCCCGTCACGCAGGTCGGGAAGAAACCGTTGCGGTGCATGCGTTCGCGTGCCCGTCCGGAGATGTTCGGGTCGACGTCGATCGTCGTCACGTTGTCCGCACCCACCACGTGGCAAAGCAAAGCCGCGTTGTAACCGGTGCCGGTGCCCACCTCGAGGACCGACTGTCCGTTGTGGACGTCCAGTGCCTCCAACATGATCGCCATGATCGTGGGCATGCTCGACGAGCAGGTCGGTGTGCCACCGGTCACCGTGTCGTCGCCGTCGAACTGGGTAACCCACACCCGGTCGGCGTAGACCAGGCCGAGCCAGCCGGGGTCGCCCTCGGTGATCCGCTCCCAGTCGCCGCTGTGCAGCTGACGGTAGAAGCGCGGCAGGAACTCGTGCCGCGGGACGGTGGTGAAAGCCTTGTGCCACTGGGAATCGCGCAGCACGCCAGCGCCGAGCAGGTGGTCCGCCAGCTCGGCCCGCAAGGCCACCGCGTCGTCCATGTCACCCCCACGGTATCCCTGTGGCGGAGCACACGCAGCGATTGCTAGCAGGGTGCTTGCAACTGCTAGCACTCGTCGCTAACGTAGTTGGTGGCACGAGGAACGGGAGCGGGAACAGTGGACAAGTCCATCGACAAAGCAGTCGCGGACCTCGGCCGCAACATCGGTGAGTACATCCGCGAGCAGCGCAACACCGCCAAGATCTCCTTGCGGGAGTTGGCGAAGCAGGCGGGTGTCTCCAACCCATACCTCAGCCAGATCGAGCGAGGACTGCGCAAGCCCAGCGCGGAGATCCTTCAACAGATCGCCAAGGGGCTGCGCATCTCGGCCGAAGTGCTCTACGTCGAGGCCGGGATCCTCCAGCAGCGCGAAGGCGGTGCGTTGGCGGACGCCATCGTCGCCGCGACCGATCTGAACGAGCGGCAGAAGCAGGTGCTGCTCGACGTCTACGAATCTTTCCGGCGGGAGAACACCGCCAAGAACAAGGAGGACTGATCTCCATGCCGAAGCTCACCCAGGACGACGTTCGCAAGGCCGCCGAGCAGGGCGCCCACGCCGCACGCCAGGCGCTGCTCGCCGCGCTCGGTGCCGGTGACCTCGCCGCCAAGGCCGTGGTCGAGGCCCTCGGCAAGGCCAAGGAGCGTGCCGACGAGGCCCGCACCCAGGCCGTCGACATCCCGAACGAGCTCAAGGACCTGCGCGAGAAGCTGCAGCCGGCCGAGCTCAAGAAGCTGGTCGACGCCTACACCGCCTCCGCGGTGAACCTGTACACCTACCTCGCCGACCAGGGCGAGCAGACGCTGGAGCAGATCAAGGCCCAGCCGCAGGTCAAGCAGGCCGTGGAGCAGGTCGAGCAGGCCGTCGAGGCCGCGCAGAAGCGCGCCGAGTCCGCTGCCGCCGACGCCCGCGTGATCGCGGACGACGTCCTCGGCAAGGTCACCCGCCGCACCCGCTCGGTCGGCGAGAAGGTCGCCCACGAGGTCGAGGACGCCGCCGAGAAGCTGGCGGAGGAGATCGTCGAGGTCGGTGGCGAGGCCGCGCACGAGGTCCGCAGCACCGCCCGCAAGACCGCGAACCGCACGGCGCCGCGCAAGCCCGCGACGACGACCCGCACCACGACCACGACGGCGAAGAAGACCACGCCGAACACCGCCAAGTGAGTCTCTGAGACCACCGGGAGGGGAGCAGTCCGCGAGGGCTGCTCCCCTCCCGGCGTACGTGCACGTAGTCTGGGGAGGTGTTCGACATCCCGATCTTCAGCATCTGGTACCTCGACACCGTCGTGTACTTCGCGCTTGACGTGGTGTTCACCGTGGTGGGGCTGTTCGCCTTCTTCCACGCGCTGACCCAGCGGGTGGACGCCTACACGGCGGCCGAGCGCATGACCAAGCCCGCCTGGCTGGGCATCACCGGCGGTGGGACGGCGGCGTTGCTGCTGTTCGGACCCGGTGGTGTCGGGTCGATCTTCTGGCTGGCCGGCCTCATCGCGGTGCTCGTCTACATGGTGGACGTGCGCCCCAAGCTGATCGAGGTCCAGCGCGGCCCGCGTTGGTGATCACCCACCCGTACGGCTCCGGCTCACCGGTGACCCTGGTCGCCCACGGGCTCGGCGCCACGCCCGGTGAGGCTCGAATCCCCGCCTCCGGGCTGCCCGGCACCCGCGTCGTGGTGACGTTGCCGTCGCACGGCGACGCCCCGGACGCGCCCGAGGGCTACTGGGACTACGGCCGGATCGCGGCCGACCTGGGCACCGTTCCCGCTGACCACGCCATCGGCGTGTCGCTGGGCGCCGGTGCGCTGGTGCGGCTGTTGTCGGTCGAACCCGATCGTTTCGCGCGGGTGGCCCTGCTGCTGCCCGCCGTGCTGGACCAGCCCCGGCCGTCGTTCACGTTGCAGCAGCTCGCGGACCTGACCACGGGCCCGCCGGCCTACGTGGCAGAGCGTCGCGCCGCGCTGACCAGGCTCGAAGCCGCCGCCACACAGTTGCCGGGTCAGGTCGCGGTCGCGGATGCCTCCTTGCTGGCTGCGGTCACTGCTCCGGTGCTGGTAATCGGGGCTGTCGGCGACCCTCTGCACCCCGAGGACGTGGCGAAGGCCACGGCGGCGGCGTTCCCCGACGGGGAGCTGTGGCTGATCGACTCGGCCGCGCCGATGGTCACCCATCGCACCGAGATCCGGCACCGGTTGGTCTCCTTCTTCGCCGGGTAGCCGAAGTGCATGGCTGAACAGAAGAAGATCGCGTTCCTCGTCGCGTCGGAAGGCATCGAGCAGATCGAGCTCACGGATCCGTGGGCGCACGTCGAGAAGGCCGGCGGAGTACCGCGCCTGCTCGCGCCGAAGCTCGGTGAGGTGCGTGGCTTCCACCACCTCACGCCCGCCGACGCGTTCCCGGTCGACACGACGTTCGCCGATGCCAGTGCCGACGACTACGTCGGCGCGGTCATTCCCGGTGGTGTCGCCAACGCGGACTTCCTGCGCATGGAGGACGACGCCGTCGAACTCGTGCACGCCCTGGTCGCGGCCGGCAAGCCGATCGCCTCGATCTGCCACGGACCGTGGCTGCTCGTCGAGGCGAACGTGGTGCGCGGCAAGATGCTGACCTCGTTCCCGAGCCTGCAGACCGACATCCGCAACGCGGGTGGTGACTGGGCCGACGAAGAGGTCCGGGTGTGCGACATGAACGGGTGGACGCTCGTGACGTCCCGCAACCCCGACGACCTGGCCGCGTTCAACCGGGCGGCTCTGAAGGCCTTCGACCTGGGGTGATCACCGGGATCTGCAGCTCCCGGTGATCTTCCTAGAGGCGCGTGTCGGCGTAGTGCGCCATGGCGTCACGCGTCCACTCGGCCATGTTGCCGCCACCGTCGACCTCGAAGTTGACCCGGAACTCGTCCGAGTCGACGTACAGGTCGCCGAGGCCCTTGTAGGACTCCCGGTTGGGCGTCCAGCTCAGGCAGATCCAGCGGTAGTGGCGGTCGATCTGCTCCTGCGTCTGCGGAGCGTCGATCGCCGCACCCTCCGTGTACAGGGCACCGAGCTTCTCCGCGACGTCCCGCCACTCGGCCATGAACTGGTCCGCGTCGGCGCGCGTCCAGCCCTTCATCTTCTTGCGGCTCTCCGCGATGTGCTCCCGTGCACCCTCGCCGTAGCGCTCGACGAGCTCGGCCTCGTGCCGCTCCTGCTTCTTCGCGTCGAAGCCGTCGAACAGCTCTTCCATCTTCATCTCGTCCCCTCCTTCCAGTTCTGCGATCGTTCGCGCGACGGTGTTGGCGATGCGGTCCAGCCGCTGTTGCTCGTCGCGCAACCACTGGTGGTGGTTGCGCAGGACGGTCAGCTGGTTCGTGCCGCTCAACATCTCCGCCACCACGTCGAGACCCAGGCCCATGTCGCGCAGCAGCAGGATCTGCTGCAGGCGGTGCACCTGTTCCTTCTCGTAGTAGCGGTAACCGTTGTCGCCGATCCAGGCCGGCGGCAGCAGGCCGATCGAGTCGTAGTGCCGCAGCGTCCTGGACGTCACCTTCGACATCCGGGCCACCTGGGCGATCGACCAGGCCATTTCGGTTCTCCCCTCGCGCTCTGAAATCGAAGGTAGAGGTTGACGCAGCGTCAAAGTCAAACAGCTTTTGACAGGATGGGCAGCGAATTCGCGGGGGCCGGACGACCAGCTGCCAGGCGAATTCGCCGGAGTCTGCGGAGCAGCGACAATGGATACCGTGTGGACCATCGCCGGGTCTCTCGAACCCGTACCTGTGCTTTCCCGCCTCGACCTCGTGCCCGAGCCGGTCGCGGCCGCGCTCAAGACCCTGGACGGCGCGGATCGCGTCGCCGTCGCCGAGATCGATCCGACGCTCGCCGACACCGCCGAGTTCTGCGCGCACTACGGGTCGCCGCTCGAAGCCTCCGCGAACTGCGTGGTCGTCGCGGGCAAGCGGGGTGACGTGGTCCGTTATGCGGCCTGCATGGTGCTCGCGACCATGCGCGCGGACGTGAACGGTGTCATCCGCAAGCGGCTCGACGCGCGCAAGGCGTCGTTCGCGCCGATGGAGGAGGCCGTGGCGTTGACCGGCATGGAGTACGGCGGCATCACGCCCGTCGGGGTGCCCGCGGACTGGCCGATCCTCGTCTCGCCCGAGGTGGCCGCCGCCCCCGAGTTGATCGTGGGCAGCGGCATCCGGGGCAGCAAGATCCTCATCCCCGGTGACGTGCTGATGAAGCTCACCGGGGCCGAAGTGCTGCCTGACCTGGCTCGTTAGCAACCCGAGGCGCACAGGCGGGCGATCACCTGGTCCGGGTCGAGGTCCCACCTGATCACCCGCGGGTCCGGGCCGGACGACGTGAGGTCGCCGTCGGCGTCGAACAGCACGGCGTTGACCGGGCCGGTGTGCCCGGTCAGCGTTGCCACCTGCGTGCCGTCGGCGACCTGCCACAGCGTGATCAGGCTGTCGTTCGCGGCGGCGGCCACGGTGGTGCCGTCGCGGCTGGCGGTGACCGCACCGATGGCGCCTCGGCCGGTGACGAGTGTGCGCGCCTTGCCGTTGCGGTCCCACAGGGCCACTTCGCCGCCCGCGTCGCCCACCGCCAGCAGGTCCGTGTTCGGCACGGCGGTGATCGACTTCACCGCGGGGCCGGTCTCGCGGACGACCTCGACCTGGTCACCGGCCCACCGCAGCACCCGGCCGTCGGCTCCGCCCGAGACGATCAGGTCGCCCAGCAGCGCCACGGTGTTCACCGGGCCCGAGTGGGCGGTGGGCAGGGCGCGGCCCGGTTCGGTGGCGTTCAGGTCCTGCACCACGACGGCCGCGTCGGCGCCGCCGGTCACCGCCCGGTCGCCCGCGACGACGAGGCTCCTGATCGCGCCGCGATGGTCCTGCCACGTGTGCAGGAGTTGGCCGTCGGTCCGCCACGACGACAGCACGCCGCGCACGTCGGCGACCACGATCTCGCCGGCGTTGCGGAACGCCAGCGCCGTGACGTGCGCGGGGACGTCGATGCGGCCGATCTGCCTGCCCTCGCGGTTCCACAGCAGGACCATCCGGTCACGGCCGCCGGTGGCGAGCACCGCGCCGTCCGGGGAGAGCGCGATGCCGTCCGGGGGACTGGTGTGGCCGGTCAGGGGCGGCAGCGGCAGGCTCCAGAGGCTCACGCTCTCGTCACCGCCCGCCGCGAACCAGTGGCCGTCCGGGCTGAGGGCCGCCACGTAGAACGGGTGCGTGCGGGTGATCAACCCGGTCAGCCAGCCGCCGTCGGGCACCGTCCACCAGCGGATGCTGCCGTCGTCGCTGGTCGAGACGACCTTGGTGCCGGTCGCGTCGAACTGCACCGAGTGCACACCGCCGACGTGCCTGCGCAACCCGGACGTCTTGCCGGTCGCGAGCACGCGCAGCACCACCTGATGGTCGTCACCGCCAGAAGCGAGCACACGGCCGTCAGGGCTCAACGCGACTGTGCGGACTGCTGACACGTGGTCGGTGAACGTGTGCGGGACGCCGTTCTCCACCACCAATGTGCCCTTCTCGCCACCTGCGGCGAGCACGGATCCGTTCAACGCCAACGCGTGTACGTCACCCAGTTCGTGCAGGACCGTGCCCGTTAGCGTCCAGTCCTCCGTGCGCCACAACGAGATCAGGCCGTCTGCCGTCGCCACTGCGGCCGTTGTGCCGTCTGCCGCAAGCACGAGGGCTCGTACTTCGGCGTCGAGAGAGATGGTCCGCAACGGCAGGTGTGTTCTCGTGTCCCACAAGATGATTCGCCGGTCATCGCCTGCGGACATGAGTGTCGTGCCGCCGGGCATGAACGCGAGCGCGCGCACAGTGCCGTTGTGCTGCGTCAGAACCGTCGGTGCCGCAACGGCTGAAGGCGATCGCAGCAGCACTGAGTGGTCATCACCTGCGGTGGCCAGCAACGAGCTGTCGGCGCTGAACGCGACCGCACGGACCGTTCCGCGATGATCTTTCAACACCGTGCGTGCGGGCTTGTAGGCCGCGGTGCTGAGCAACGCTCCGCGTGCTTCGGCGGTCGCTGAACTGCGATAGGCGTCCACCGCGAGCTGTGCGGCCGCATCCGGCCAGGACGCGCTGAGGTCCTGTGCCTGCACGGCGATCTGACGTGACTCGGCGACCCGCTGCTCCCTCAGCGCGGCGTTGCCCTGCACGACGGCCACGGACGTCACCACCAGGCACGCCACCGTCAACGCGGCCAGGGACTTCACCAGCGTGCGCAGGCGACGGGACTGCCGGTTCGCCGCCTGCCGTGACGCGTTCTCCTCGTCCACCGCAGCCTGCAGGAACTCCCGCTCCAGCTCGTTGGACGACACCGGCCACTCGATCCGGCCGGCCAGGTCCCGCATCGCGGCGAGCCGGGCACCCCGGTAGAGCTCACCGGGATCGCGGCCGGCCGACTGCCAGGCCGTCGCGGCGGTGGTGAAGTCGCGATGCAGCCGCAACGACTCCCGGTCGTCGTCGATCCACTGCCGGAACCGGGGCCACGCGCGCACGAGAGCTTCATGCGCGAGCTCCACAACGCCATCAGCGACGACGATCAGCCGTGCGTTCGCGAGGACGTTGACGACGTGTGCGGTGTCAGACGGCCTGCCCGCAGCCATCACCTCGTCGAGCGGTGCTCGGCGGCGCAGGTCGTTCACGTCGTCGTGCGTCTGCACGAGCCGTAGCAGCACAGCGCGCGCGACGGCCCGTCCACGGACGGACAGCTCGGCATAGGTGCTCTCGGCCGTGGCGGCGACAGCTCCCGTGACGCCACCGCTGGCCCGGTAGCCCTCGAGGGTCAACCGGCCGCGGTCGCGTCTTCGCCAGGTCTCCAGCAGCGCGTGCGACAGCAACGGCAGCGCGCCCGACTGCCCGCGCACGTCGGCCATCGCCGCCGCGAGCACGTCCGGATGCACCTTCAGCCCGGCACGCTCGGCCGGCAGTTCGACGGCGGCCCGCAGTTCCTCGTCGGTCATCGGCCCGACCAGCACCTGGGCGTCGCGCAACGCCTCCACCAGTTCGGGCACCGTCGCGCAGTGGCCGAGGAAGTCCGCTCGCACGGCCAGCAGCACCCGCCGGTCGCCGTCCAGCAGCGACGCGACGAACGCCTCCCGGTCGACCGCGCTGTCGAAGTGGGTGAACAGCTCCTCGAACTGGTCGATCACCACGAGATCGGCCTGGCCGCCGCGCCAGGTCGTCGGTGTCGCGGTGACGACCGTCCAGTCCGTCAGCGCGGGCAGCACCCCGGCGTGCAGCAACGACGACTTGCCCGACCCGGACGGCCCGAACACGCCGACGACGCGCTGCCGCCGGATGCGGGCGGTGATGTCGGCGGCGAGCTCGTTCCGCCCGAAGTACCGGTCCGCGTCACCGATGCCGAACGCCGTCAGCCCGAGGTACGGCGGTGAGTCGTCGTCCCCCTTGGCCGCCTCGCGCCAGCGTTGCTCCCAATGGTCCACATCGCCTTCGCACGCCTGGACGTACGCGAGCGCCACCGCCAGCGACGGCAACTGCTCGCCCGCGGCCGCCTGCGACAGCGCGGTGGCGGAGTAGTGCGCGCGTTGGGCGAGCGTCCGGTAGTTCGGTGAGCCCGCCTTCTCCCGCAGCTGCCGCAACTCCCAGGCGAACCGCTGGACCGCGCCTTCCTCGGGATCGATCGGCCGCTCTCGTCTACCCACTCGGACTCCCCAGTTGATCTGAGTTGATTGAACAGCGCCTGCGCCCCTGCCTGATCAACTCAACCCGCTCTAAACCTGGTGCCGCAACGACTTCGGCCTGAGCAGGAGCGATGATGACCAGACGCTGGCGCACAGCACTTCTAGTGGCGTTGACGGGTGCGTTGAGCGCGACGTTGCCCGTGCAGGCACAAGAGGCGGCGGACGATCTAATCCACAGCCGCCCAACGGGTGCTTTCGCATTGACGCCCGATTGGAGTCTGGAGTCCTCCGCCGCGCAGTTGCAGAGCGCGGTCGGCACCACGACGTCGGTCGCCGCACTGCTGCGGGACGCCAACCGGGACATCGCGTCCTGCAACAGCGCGCAGCAGCAGGCGCTCCCGGAGAACTACGACCGAACGGACTACCCGCTGACGTCCGGGCAGATCCTGCACAGCAGCGAGAAGTTCTGCTGGGACCCCGGTGACAGCAAGGTCGACTACTGGATCCCGCAGGGCGTCACCGGTTCGTCGGACGCGGATGACGACGGCCTGTGGGGCGAGAACCGCATCCTGCTCGTCAGCTGGCACTACAAGGCTTCCGGGCCGGACAAGGGCGTGCGGATCTCGTTCGTCGACATGAAGAACCGCAAGTACCGGCACGTGCTGCTGGTCGAGCCGACCGCGAACGCGAACTACAAGGCGGTGCCGATCCACGCCGGCGGCCTTGCGTGGCTCGGCCACTACCTCTACGTGGCCGACACCTCCGGCGGCCTGCGCGTGTTCGACGTCGAACGCCTCCTCGAGGTGTCCGACGCGCAGGACAGCATCGGCAAGAGCGGCAGCAACTACTACGCCTACAACTACAAGTACGTGCTGCCGCAGGTCGGCTGGTACCGGCAGCCGGTGCAGACGGAGTGCGAGCTGCCCAGCGCCACCCAGCTGTGCTTCTCGTCGTTGTCGCTGGACCGCAGTTCCACGCCGGACACGCTCGTCGTCGGCGAGTACCGCAACGACCGCAGCACCGACGCCGCCGTCGACGGTGGCCGGGTGGTCCGCTACCGCGTCGACGCCTCGTCCCGGCAGCTCACGCTGAGCAACGGCAAGGCCGTGCCGCAGGACGTGGTCACCGTGCCGCGCAGCAACCTCCAGGGCGTCCAGACCTGGAAGAACACCTACTACCTGGGCCGCAGCTCGAACCGCAACCACAGCTGGATGCACTTCGGTTCCCTCGGCGGAGCCACGAGCACCAACAGCTGGGCCATCGGCGGCGAGGACCTCTACCACGAGCACGGCCCGGGGATCACCGCCGGAAAGCTCTGGACGGTCTCCGAGCACGCCTGGACCGAGGACCGCAGCACGTTCATCGACCGGCGAGCGATCTTCGCCGTTCCGCTCGGCGAGATCGGCTGAGCCCACTCGACTTCCGCCTCCTCCGAGGCGGGAACCCTTACAAACTGGAGGAAACCTCTATGCGCAGGCTCGTGCTTGCTTTCTCTATGGCCTTCCTGGCCGTCATGGGCTCGATGATGCCCGCGTCCGCCTCGGCGGAGGCCCCACCGGTGCAGGCGGTGTCAGACGTCGCCGCGGCGGCGGACGGCATCCAGCTGGCCGTCGCCGGCACGCTGCCGCCCCGCTCGCAGCTGACGTGCCACTCCTACACGGCCGTCGAGATCTGTTACGAGAAGGGCGGCGACCACTGGTGGGTGCAGGACCAGGACTCCGACGGTGCGTCCGCCGGTGTGTACTGGGAGAACCTCCGCAACGGCTCGCTGTACCGCAACGGTGCCTGCATCTCCAGCCTCGGCAAGGGCAACTGGGGCCAGTGCAACAAGGACTACTACGAGGACAGCGTGCTGAACGGCTGGCCCTGCACCTGGGACCGCAGCGCCGGTGGCGACGTCGAGCTCATCGGCACGGGCTACCGCTACCAGTAGCTAGGACTGGTACTTCTGCAGTAGTGCGATCGCCTCGTCCACGTCGTCGGTGACGAGGATCCACTGCTCGGCCTCCCGGCCCGCCGCGAGTTTCATCACCAGCGGCGCGGCCGGGATCTCGTCCGTCCAGAACGCCCTGCCCAGGAAGATCATGGGCGCGGCCGGGCCGACGCTGCCGTAGTAGTTCTGCGTGAAGTCCTGGAAGACCTCCTGGACCGTGCCCGCCTTGCCCGGCGTGTAGACGATGCCGCCGGTCGCGACGGTCAGCAGGCCCTCCTCGCGCACCGAGTTCGCGAAGTACTTCGCGTGCAGTTCGCAGGCCGGGTTGGGCGGCTCGTGGCCGTAGAACCAGGTCGGGATGCCGATCGTGCGCGGGGTCTCGAAGCTCGGGATCTCCGGGAACGCCGCCAGCCACCGGCCGATCGACTCGTCGTCGTGGCCGAAGGACGGCGCCTGCGCGATGGCGCCGAGGACGTCCGTGTTCACCTCGCCGAGCCGGACGCCCAGCGGGACGGCCTCCATCGCGCCCGGCCCGCCGCCGGTCAGCACGGTGAAGCCCGCGTTGCCCAGCGCGGCACCGAGCGCGACGGCGTTGCGGTAGCCGTCGGAACCGCGGGCGAGCGCGTGGCCGCCCATGACCGCGACCGGTGAGCCCGTCAGCGTGTCGTCGAGGGCCTCGGTGATCGAGTGGTCGTGCAGGCGTTCGGTCAGCGCGTGCAACGGGTCCGGGTGGTGGCCCTGCTGCCTGCTGTGCCGGTAGATCTCCGCGTCCGGGGTGTCGGCGTACGACTTCGGATCGGCCGGGTCGAAGCCCTTGAACAGCTCCGCGGGTGTGTAGAGCGCCGACCGGTACACGTCGTAGGGCAGGTCCGGGATGACCGGGAAGATCAACGCTCCCGCGGCCTCTGCCCGGCGCTGCATGGTCTCGCTGAGGGCGCAGCCGAGCAGCAGCGCGCCGTCCAGCGGCACCCGCACGTCCTCGCGAGTGAGGTCCAGCCCGATGATGACGGCTTTGCGCAGGTCAGGAGCTGCCCGCAGCTGGTCGAGGTCGGTGATTTCGATCCGCACGGGAAAAAGCCTATGCCCCGGGCGAACCACCGTGCCCCGGAATCCGAATGAGTAGGTGGGAACACAGGTCCGCTCGCCCTCCCGACGAGCGGCCTCGGGCCGCGCTGCCCAGGAAAGGTTCCCCGCCATGGCCACCGAACTGATGACCGGATGCGCTGCCAGAGGCGCACGAGTGGTAGACCCCCACCGCGTCGAATACCTGGACTGCGGTGGGTACGGAGTCCCTCTGCTCGGCCACGCCCACCCGGCCGTCGTGCAGGCCGTCGTCGGCCAGGTGCGCCGGCCGTCGCTGCTGGACCGCCTGATGCTCGACCTGGTCACCCCGAACGGCCTCGACCACATCCACACCTTCGCCTCGGCCTCCGAGGCCGCTCAGTTCGCCGTGGCCCTCGCACAGGCGAACGGCCGTCCACGTGTGTTGACCACCGGCGACGTCCCGTACGGCGGCATCGACGCGTTGCGCTCCACCCTGGCCTCCGGACCACCGGCGTGCGTACTCCTCGAACCGGTCCGTGGCGCCGCGCTCCCGCCCACGGGCTACCTGAGCGCCGTGGCGGAGGTGTGCCGCGAGTCCGGCGCCCTGCTCATCGTGGACGAGACGCGGTCCGGGCTGGGGCGTCTCGGCGTGTGGTGGGGCGTCGACCTCGACGGCGTGACGCCGGACATCATGCTGGTGGGCGAGGGGCTGTCCGGCGGCGTGCTCCCGATCGCCGCCGTGGTGGCCACGGCCGACGTCGAGGTGCCGTTGTGGCGCGGCTCGGAAGCCGTGTCACCGCTGGCGTCCGCCGCCGTGAACGCCACCCTGCGCGTCACCGCCTCCGAGGGCCTGGTCGAACGCGCCAAACTGCTGGGCGACGAGCTGCTGTACGGCCTGCGTGCCGTCGTGTCGGGCAAGGCGCACGCGACCGGGCGGGGGCTCCTGCTCGGCGTCGAACTGCCGGACCAGAAGGCCGCCGACGTGTTCACCGGTGAGCTGTTGCGACGGCGGGTGCTGGCCGACTTCCGCGGCCGGAAGGTCGGTTTCACGCCGCCCGCGGTGATGTCGGCGGCGGACGCGGGGTGGCTCGTGGAGGCGGTGGGGATGGCGGCGAACAAGATCTGACGAACGCGGACGTGCCTTCCGCCGTCTCGTGGCGGAAGGCACGGTCTCGATCTAGAAGATCACCGTCTGGTTGCCGTGCACCAGCACGCGGTCCTCCAGGTGCCACCGCAACCCGCGCGCCAGCACCACCTTCTCGATGTCACGCCCCTTGCGCACCATGTCCGCCACCGAGTCGCCGTGGTGCACGCGCATCACGTCCTGCTCGATGATCGGCCCCGCGTCCAGGTCGGCCGTCACGTAGTGGCAGGTCGCGCCGACCAGCTTCACGCCGCGGCGGTGCGCCTGGTGGTACGGGCGCGCGCCGATGAACGACGGCAGGAAGCTGTGGTGGATGTTGATCGTGCGACCGGTCCAGGCCGCGCACAGCTCCGGCGGCAGGATCTGCATGAAGCGGGCCAGCACCACGGCGTGCGGGTCGTGCTTCTCGACCAGTTGGCGCAGCTGCGCGAACGCCGCCTGCTTGCCCTCGGGGTCGTTGGCCGGGAACGGCACGTGGTGGAACGAGATGCCGTGCGCGCGCGTGATGTCGCCCAGTTCCGGGTGGTTGCCGATGACCGCGGACACCTCGACGTCCAGCTCGCCGGTGGCGACGCGGGCCAGCAGGTCGTAGAGGCAGTGGCCCTCCTTCGAGACGAGGATGACCACGCGCTTGCGGGAGCCCGTGTCGGTCACCGTCCACGTCGACTGCGCGCCCAGCGAGGCGGCGACGCCGGCGAAGCGCTCGCGCAGCTCGTCCACGCCGAACGGCAGGGAGTCCGCGCGGACCTCCTGGCGCGTGAAGAACCAGCCCGTCTCCGGATCGGTGTGGTAGGCGGCCTCGACGATCCAGCCGCCGTTGTCCGCGAGGAACGACGAGATCCTCGCGATGATGCCGGTGCGGTCCGGGCAGCCGAAGGTGATCACATAGCGACGTTCAGGCGATGACACGCCGCAGAAGTATTCACGGCCTGGGCAGACCCGCCAACAGCGACTCGTCTCCCGTCACGATCGCGTGGCCGGGGCGGGCGTAGACGGCGCGGTAGATCGAGTCGGCGGTGCCCACGAGGGTCGCGTCCTCGGCGAAGGCCGAGTCCTGCGGGGCGGTGACGACCAGGGGCTCGCCCTCCGTCAACCTGATCTCCCAGGTGCGGCCCGCGTCGGCGGCGTGGACCAGGAGCCGGCCGGTGGCGGTGACCGGGAAGCCCAGCTCGATCCGGCGCGCCACCAGGACGGTGAGGTACTCGTCGATGCCGTCCGCGGCGAACTCCGGGTCGAACGTCAGCGAGGGCAGGTCGTGGCCGACGGCCAGTTCGGCGTCCAGGCGGTGGATCGACGTCTCGTGCGCCTGCCTGCGCGACCAGAAGCCGGCGACCTGCGGACCGTGGAACGTCCACGCGGGACGGTCGGCGGGCACCTCGCGCAGGCGGTCCAGCAGCGTGGAAAGCCCTGTCTCCCACCAGGAGAGCGTCTCGTCGAAGCCCTCCGGCGCGTGCGGCCACTTCGGCCGCCCGTCCTCGGGTGCCGTCACGACGGCCTGTCCCGCCCAGGTGTGCACCTCCGCCATGTGCCGCACGAGGGCGAGCACCGTCCACTCAGGACACGAAGGGACGGGGACGTCCGGACCGGCCTTCACGACGGCCGAACGCAACAGCGAAGCCTGGTTCTCGATCTGCGCGACGTAGTCCACGAGACCCACCCTAGGGCGCCACGGCCGCCCATTCGAGCGTGATTTCGCCGAGCCGCCACCGCTTCCGGTCGTCCAGCACGGGCCAGCCGCGTTCCACCAGCAGCCGCGCCGACTCCACCCAGCGCGCTCGCGGCCCGAACGGGGCGAACGGGGCCGCGGTCGCCCAGCAGGCGTCCAGCTCGGCCAGCAACGCGTGCACGCGCTCGCCCGGCACGTTCTTGTGGATCAATGCCTTGGGCAGCCGTTCGGCGACATCAGAGGGCACCTCGATGGCGGACGGCTTCACGGCCAGAGTGAAGGTCTGCGGGCCGTCCGAGTTCAACGTCACCCACGTGCAGCGGCGGCCGATCTCGTCGCAGGTGCCCTCGACGACCAGGCCGCCGGGCGCCATCCGGGACAGCATCGTGTCCCACGCCTCGAACGACTGCTCCTCGGTGTACTGGCGCAGCACGTTGAAGGCGCGCAACAACACCGGCCGCGCACCGGCCAGTTCGAAACCGCCGCGCCGGAAGTCGAGCAACGGCGGGTCCGCCACGGCCTTGCCCGCGTCCACCCGGTCCTGGTCGATCTCCAGCCCGAGCACGCGCACGTCGGGACGGACGGTCCGCAGGCGTGCGGCCATCTCGACGGTGGTGATCGGCGTGGCCCCGTACCCGAGGTCGACCACGAGCGGATCGGTCGCGTCCAGCAGGAGGCCGGACAGCGTGCCGGTCATCCACCGGTCGACCCGGCGCAGGCGGTTCGGGTTGGTCGTGCCGCGCGTCGGCAGGCCGAGCGCACGGGCCCGGCCGGCCGCTAGCCGCGGTTTGCGAGCCATCCGGACGTGAACTCGCTCTCCTTGTCGAGCAGCACGACGACCTGCTCGGCGATCAGCTTCTCGAGCTTGCCGCCCAGGAACGGGATGCCGACCTTGACCTCCCCCGCGAGGGTGGTCTTCGAGCCGGAGCCGTTGTCCAGGACGGTGAAGGAACCCTCCAGGCGGCCGGGCACACCGTTGATCAGCACCTCGACCGTGCCGGCGCCCGCGGCCCACGTCTCCGTGCGCTGGATCACCAGGTCGCCGCCGAGCGCCGCCTTGACCGCCGACGGCAGGTGCTCGGCAGGGACACCCTGCTTGAGCTGGTACGACGTCCGCTCGTCGGTCTGGTCGAACGACACGAGCGCGGCGTCCTTGCCGCCGATCTCGGCCAGCCTGTCCCGCAGATAGGTCTCGTCGACCATCGCGCCGAAGACCTTCTCCGCCGAATGGGGTGACGTGGTGTGGTGCTCGATGCGGCGTGCCATGTCGCGGAGGCTACCGTTGACGTCTGTGACCACCACGCAGTCCGTACCTCTGGCCGAGCGCACCACGCTCCGACTCGGTGGCCCGGCCGCGCGGTTCGTCCACGCCACGACCGCCGCTGAGCTGGTCGAAGCCGTGCGAACAGCCGACGCCGCAGCCGACGAGAAGGTCCTCGTGCTCGGCGGCGGGTCCAACCTCGTGATCTCCGACGACGGCTTCGACGGCACCGTCGTGCACGTGGCCACCAAGGGCTTCCGGCTCGACCCGCTGGGCGGCGGCATCGTCCAGTTCACCGTCGAGGCGGGCGAGGAGTGGGACGCGGTCGTCGCCGAGGCGGTCGCGCAGGGCCTCGGCGGCCTGGAGTGCCTCTCGGGCATCCCCGGCCTCAACGGCGCCACGCCCGTGCAGAACGTCGGCGCGTACGGCGTCGAGATCTCCCAGGCGTTGCAGTCGGTCGACCTGCTGGACCGCCGCAGCGGCAAGGTGCACCAGGTGCCCGCCGCCAAGCTGGGCCTGGGTTACCGCACCAGCACGCTCAAGGGCACGGACAACGCGGTCGTGCTGCGCACCAGGTTCACGCTGACCTCCGGGGGCATGTCCGCACCGATCCGCTACGGCGAGCTCGCGCGCGTTCTCGGTGTGGCGCAAGGGGATCGCGTGCCGGCCGACGAGGCTCGCAAGGCCGTCCTCGAACTGCGCCGCGGCAAGGGCATGGTGCTCGACGCCGCCGACCACGACACGTGGAGCGCCGGCTCGTTCTTCACCAACCCGATCATCGACGACTCGACGTTCAACGGTGTGCTGATCCGCATCGCCGAACGCCTCGGCTCGGACGTCGACGTGCCGAGCTACCCCGCGGGCCCCGGCCAGAAGAAGCTCTCGGCCGCGTGGCTGATCGAACGGGCGGGCTTCCGCAAGGGGCACCAGGGGCCGGGCGGCCGGGTGTCGTTGTCCGGCAAGCACACGCTGGCCCTGACGAACCGCGGCGGCGCGTCGACCGAGGACCTGCTGGACCTCGCGCGCGAGGTGCGCGACGGCGTGCGGGCGGCGTTCGGCGTGGAGCTGCACCCGGAGCCGGTGTTCGTAGGCGTTCAGCTCTAGCTCTGTTCGGGTGACTCCGTGTGACGAACCGCTACTTGGCGTGTTTCATTGAACAAGCAGGGGCGGAGCGGGAGGTCGCTATGAGCTACCTCGACGAGAACGTGCGGGCGGTCATCCGCCCGGTCAAGCGGATGGTCGAAGACGAGTTCCTGTCGCGGCCGGGCGTGATCGGCGTCGACATCGGCGAGAAGGTCACCGGTGGGCGCCCGACGGGCAAGGCCGCGATCGTGGTCTACGTGTGCGCCAAGGGACCCGACCGGCCGGACCAGATCCCGGTCGAGGTCCGCGGCGTGCCGACCGACGTCGTGGCCGAGTCGATCGTGCTGCACCGCGCCGGGATGACGCGTGTCAGCGACGAGCAACCCGTTGCGGTGGAACGGCATTCGATCCTGCGCGGCGGCATCGGCATCGGGCCCGCCCGGTCGTTCCGGGTGGTGCCGCCGGAGGTCGAGCGAGCCGGCGAGTTCGTGATCGCCGGCACGCTCGGCGCGTTCGTGGTCACGCGCGACGAGCAGCGGAAGGTGCTGGGGCTCACCACGTTCCACGTCGGCTGCGTCGACGACTCGTGGGCGGTGGGCGACGAGTTCGTGCATCCGTCCAGAGTGGACGGTGGGGTGCCCGGCGCCGATGTGATCGGCGTGCTGGACCGGGCGGCGCTCGCGGGTGCGGTGTGCGCGGCGGCGCTGAGGATGGGCGCCCGGCCGTTCCGCGCGGAGGTGGTCGACGTCGGCGCGATCACGGGCAGCGCGCCCGCGACGATCGGCTCGACCGTGCGCAAACGCGGCCGCACCACCGGACTCACCTACGGCGTGATCGAGTCGGCGGACGCGACGATCAGGCTCGACTTCGGCGACGGCATCGGTGTCCGGACGCTGCGCGACCAGATCCGCGTCCACTCGTCGGAGCGCTTCGGTGACCACGGCGACAGCGGGGCCGTGCTGGTCGACGCCGACAACCTCGTCGTGGGGCTGTACGTCGCCGGATCGGGCTCGACCGGGTTCGCGAACCCGATCCAGCCCGTCCTGCGTCAGCTCGACGTGGAACTGCTCATTCCCGGTGTGCCCGAGTCGCGGAGGCCTGGGCCCGCGGCTTGAGCACGATCGTGTCGAGGTTCACGTGCGACGGCCGGGTGACGGCGAACGCGATCACGTCCGCCACGTCGTCCGCGACCAGCGGCGTGATGCCCTGGTAGACCTTGGCCGCGCGCTCGGTGTCGCCGCCGAACCGGTTCGCCGAGAAGTCCGTCTCGACCATGCCCGGCTGGATCTCGGTGATCCGCACCGGCTGGCCCAGCAGCTCGCCCCTCAGCGTCCGGTGCAACGCCGACTGGGCGTGCTTGGCGCTCGTGTAGCCCGAGCCGTTGTCGTAGGCCTCGTACGCCGCGATGGACGTCACGGACACGATGTGCCCGTCCCCGGACGCGATCAGCTTCGGGACGAACGCCTTGGTCACCAGCAGGGTGCCGAGCACGTTCGCCTCCCACATCCAGCGCCACTCGTCCGCGGACCCCTCGGCCACGGTCGAGAGCCCGCGAGCGCCGCCCGCGTTGTTCACGAGCACGTTCGCCTCGGGTACCCGGTCCGCGAAGGCGGCGACGGAGGCTTCGTCGGTGACGTCCAGCTCGATGGCCGTCCCGTCGATCTCCTTCGCGATAACGTGGAGGAGGTCCAGGCGACGTGCGCCGAGCACGACGTGGAAACCCTCGGCGGCGAGCCGCCGGGCGGTGGCCTCGCCGATGCCCGCGCTGGCTCCGGTCACAACTGCGACAGGTCGATTCACGACTTCGATCGTAGGCCGCCGCCCTGGGTGTGACCGACGTCACTCGCACCCTCCTGGGGTTCTGGACGTCCACCAAGGTGGGAGGTCGAAACCGTGAAGAGAACACTTGTCGCGCTGGTCGCTGGACTGACGCTGCTGACCGGCTGCTCGAGTGTCGAGGCGGGGTCACCGAAGGCGGACAGCTCACTGCCGTCCGCGAAGGTGACCGTGTCCCCGGTCGACGGAACCAAGGACGTGCAGGTCACGACCCCGGTCCAGGTCACCGTGGTGGACGGCAAGATCGAGTCCGTCGCACTGAAGTCACCCGAGGGCGCCGACGTCAAGGGCACCCTCACCGAGGACAAGTCGGGCTGGACGACGGCCGAGCCGCTCGGCTACGGCAAGACGTACAGCTACACCGGGAAGGCCGTCGGCACCGATGGCAAGCCCGTCGAGCTCAAGGGCTCGTTCACCACCGTCGCGCCGGGCTCGCAGACCCGCGCGACCCTCTGGCCGTCGGACAACCAGACCGTCGGCGTCGCGGCGCCGATCATGGTCAAGTTCGAGGCGCCGGTCCAGGACAAGGCGACCGTCGAGAAGGCCCTCAAGGTCACCAACTCGGCGAACGTGCAGGGCTCGTGGGCCTGGCTCAGCTCGCAGGAAGTGCACTACCGGCCGGAGAAGTACTGGCCCGCGAACACCACGATCAAGGTCGAGGCCAAGCTCTACGGCGTCAACTACGGCGGCGGTGCGTTCGGCAAGGCGGACGTGACCAGCGACTTCACCATCGGCCGCAACCAGGTCGTGAAGATCGACAACCCGACGCACCGGCTCAAGGTGTTCCGGGACGGCGCGCAGGTCGCGGACTACCCGGCGTCGTTCGGCAAGGACGCCGACCCCGAGCTCACGACGCCGAACGGCACGTTCGTGGTCATGTCGAAGAACGACACGTTCTCGTTCGACAACCCGCGCTACGGCTACACCAACGTCGTGAAGAAGTGGGCCGTCCGGTTCTCGAACCACGGCGAGTTCATCCACGAGAACAACGACAACGCCGGCAACATCGGTACGAACAACACCTCGCACGGCTGCGCGAACCTGCTGGAAGCCGACGCGAAGGCGTACTACGACTCGGCCCTGGTCGGCGACCCGGTCGAGGTCACCGGCTCGATCACGACGCTGCCCGCCCAGTTCGACTGGTACGACTGGCAGCTCTCCTGGGCCCAGTGGAAGGAGAAGTCGGCCATCAAGTAGGGCCGGCGGGAATGCGTCCCCCGACCTGGTCGTTCGTACCTGTGTGCATCTGACACACGTGACGGCGGCAGGCGGGGGACGACTGGCCGTTCGTGAATCAGGTCCGGACGGCGCGCCACCGGTGGTGCTGATCCACGGCTGGGCGCAGACGGGTGAGGTCTGGGACCTCCCCGATTTTCACACTTACGCCGTCGACCTGCGCGGACACGGCGAATCCGAGGACTTCGGCGACTACCGCGACTCCGCCGGGTGGGCCGCCGACCTGAAGGCCGTGCTCGACCACACAGGGCCCGCGACCGTCGTCGGGTGGTCCTACGGCGGCCTCGTCATCACCGACTACCTCCGCTTCCACGGCACCGCGCTGATCAACGCGCTGGTGTTCGTGAGCGCGATCACCGAGATCGGCCGCGGTCGCCCCGGAGGCTCCACGGGCCCCGTGATGCGCGCCGCACTGCCCGGCGCGATCACCGACGACACCGTGATGAGCGAGTTCTGCCGCGCCATGGCACCCGTACTACCTGCTGGGACGGTCGCGAAGCTCACTGCCGCGGCGACCTCCGTGAGCCATAAAGTGCGGGGTGAGCTGTTCCGCAGGGACGTGGGCAGCGCTGACGTGCTGAAGGCCGTAGACGTGCCGACCCTGGTCGTGCACGGAACTCAAGACGAGGTGGTCGCCCCTGCCGCCGCCGAGTACTCCGCCGCCCTGATCCCCGGAGCCGAGTTGAGCCTCTACCCCGACACCGCGCACGCGCCCTTCCTGGAGCGGCCCGAGCGGTTCACCGCCGATCTCCTGCGAGTCGCCCGATGAAGCGCGTAGCGGTGCTCTCGGTGCACACCTCGCCGCTCGAACAGCCGGGCACGGGTGATGCGGGCGGGATGAACGTCTACATCGTGCAGACGGCCACACGGATGGCCCAGCGCGGCGTCGAGGTGGAGATCTTCACGCGCGCCACGTCGTCGGAGCTGCCACCGGTGGCCGAACTGGCGCCCGGCGTGCGGGTCCGGCACGTCGCCGCCGGTCCGTTCGAGGGCCTGGGCAAGGAGGAGCTGCCCGGTCAGCTCTGCGCGTTCACGGCGGGCGTCTTACGCGCCGAGGCACGCCACGAGCCCGGCTACTACGACGCGATCCACTCGCATTACTGGTTGTCCGGGCAGGTCGGCTGGCTCGCTCGCGAACGGTGGGGCGTGCCGCTCGTCTACACGGCGCACACGCTCGCGAAGGTGAAGAACCTGGCGCTGGCCGAGGGGGACGCGCCGGAGCCCAGGATGCGGGTGATCGGCGAGGAGCAGGTCGTCGCCGAGTCGGACCGGCTGGTGGCGAACACCGACATCGAGGCCGGTGAACTGATCAAGCTCTACGACGCGGAGCCGTCCAAGGTCGCCGTCGTGCCGCCCGGTGTCGACCTCGACCGCTTCACGCCGGGTGACCAGCGCGCGTCCCGGCAGGCGTTCGGCATCCCGCAGGACGCGATCGTGCTGGCGTTCGTCGGCCGGATCCAGCCCTTGAAGGCCCCTGACGTGCTGCTTCGTGCCGCTGCCGAGATGCTCGTGCGGGACCCCGGACTGCGGTCGAAGCTGGTCGTGCTGATCGTCGGCGGGCCGTCGGGCAGCGGCACGGAACGCCCGAAGGCCCTGGAAGAGCTGGCCGCGGAGCTGCAGATCACGGACGTGGTGCGCTTCCTGCCGCCGCAGCCGGGCCCGAGGCTGGCCGAGGTCTTCCGGGCCGCGGACCTGGTCGCGGTGCCGAGTTACAACGAGTCGTTCGGGCTGGTGGCGCTGGAGGCCCAGGCCTGCGGGACGCCCGTGATCGCGGCGGCCGTCGGCGGGTTGCCCGTGGCGGTCAACGACGGGGTGTCCGGGGTGCTCGTGCACGGACACGAGCCCGGTGAGTGGGCGTCGGCGATCAGCGGGGTGGCCCTGCCGCAGCGGGAGCACCTGGCGAGCAACGCCGTGGGGCATGCGCGACGCTTCTCGTGGGACCGCACGACTGACGCCCTGCTGGCGGGGTATCAAGAGGCGGGAGAAGTGTTCCGCCGGGAGGTTTTCGCTTGAGCGACATGTCAGTTGACGCAGTGATCAAGGCTTTTCTCGACGAGCGCGAGCTGAAGTACGACCGGCGCGAGCCGGGCAAGTTCTTCGTGACGCTGCCGGGCACCAAGAAGCTGCAGACCAACGTGTGGCTCGTCGAGACCGCGCACGCGCTGGTCGTCGAGGCCTTCGTGTGCCGGCGGCCGGACCAGTCGTTCGAGGACGTGTACCGGTTCCTGCTGCGGCGCAACGCACGGCTCTACGGCGTGCACTACACGATCGACGCCGAGGGTGACATCTACCTGGTCGGCAGGGTCGGCAAGCACGCCGTGACGCCGGACGAGCTGGACCGCGTGCTCGGGCAGGTGCTGGAGGCGGCGGACGGCGACTTCAACCCGTTGCTCGAGATCGGGTTCGCCGACGCGATCCGGCGCGAGTGGGCGTGGCGGGTGTCGCGCGGGGAGTCGCTCGCGAACCTCGCGGCGTTCCAACATCTCGTTTCGGACTAGCCGGCGACTCGTTTCGGCCTAGGCGGCAACCCCTGGTCGGGCCCGGCCCGTCCGATGAGCATGCGCAGACCAGGGGTGTGGGTGGGAATCGCGATGCTGGCCGTTGTGACGGCCGGGTGCGGCAGCAGCTCGAACAGCAGCGGGTCCGCGGCGCACGACGCCGCGCCTCCGCAGGCGGCGCAGCAGAAGGCGCCGCAGCAGGAGAAGCAGGAGAACTCCGCCGGGCAGGCCGTGCAGCCGGTGCAGCAGCAGGAACGGCAGTTGGTGCGCACGGCGACCGTCGACCTGCGCAGCGACGACGTGCTGAGGGCGATCGGGCAGGTCAAGGACCGCGCGACGGCGGTCGGCGGGTTCGCGGGGCAGGAGAACTCGACCGCGAAGTCCGGGTCCGTGACCGTGCGGGTGCCGTCGTCCGAGCTGGACCGGGTCGTGAAGGACCTCGCGAACGTCGGGGAGGTCACCCGCAGCGAGGTGCGCAGCGAGGACGTCACCGACCAGCTGGTCGACGTCGAGGCGCGGATCGCGACCCAGAAGGCCAGCGTCGAGCGTCTCCGCGTGCTGTTCGAGCGGGCCGGGACGACGGCCGAGATCGCGCAGATCGAGGCCGAGCTGACCAAGCGGCAGGCCGAGCTCGAGTCGCAGCAGCGGCGCGGCGAGTCGCTCAAGGGCAAGGTCGCGATGGCGACGCTGACCGTGCAGGTCGCGACCGTGCCGATCGCGCCGCCGAAGCCGGAGGAGGCCGGGTTCCTGAGCGCCCTCTCGGGCGGCTGGAGCGCGTTGCTCGCGGTGCTGAACGGCATCCTGATCGCCTTCGGCGCCCTGCTGCCGTTCCTGGTGGCGCTCGGAGTGCCCGCGGCGGTGGTGATCTACCTGCTGCGTCGGCGCAGGCGCGTCACCCGAATGAACGAAGCAGGGTGATCAAGTTCTACTGAGAGTGTGCCTTTGATGATGCGCGGAACGGCTCGGGAGAGAGGGGGAGTCGCATCGAGCCGTCCCGCGTCAAAGGTCCCCGCTGCAGTGGATCCGTGGACGGGGGGTGCCTCCGGATCCCAAGCGGGCCACGCGATTCGACGGGGGATGACGAATCGCGCAAGGTGCCTCGCGCTCGTCGAGTAAGCGTGGGAGCCGACTCGCGGAGGCGGTATCAACTTCTCAGATACATCCTTGCGATCACAAGTGCTTGTATTACTCCATTCGAGTGTATTTAGCGGCGCAAAGTAACGCATCTGTAGCGATTGAGTCGTCCTTGACCTGCCCAGTGGGCTGGATCACGATGAGCCCACAGGCTGGGTGTACAGCGCTGTACAGCGAATGAATGAGGTCGCCGCATGGTCTTTCGCAGTCCGTACCCCGATGTCGAGATCCCCGATGTGTCGCTGCACCAGCTGTTGTTCGGCGACATCGCCGACCGGGCGGACCGGGTTGCGCTGATCGACGGCATGTCCGGTGCGACGCTCACCTACGGCCAGTTGGCCGGGGCGATCGACCGAATGGCCGCCGCGCTGGCAGCACGCGGTATTGGCAAAGGTGATGTCGTCGGCATCCTGAGCCCGAACACGCCCTACTACGCCGTCGTGTTCCACGGCATCCTGCGCGCGGGCGCCACGGCGACCACGATCAACGCGCTCTACACGCCCGACGAGGTCGCGCACCAGTTGCACGACGCGGGCGCCAAGATGCTGTTCACCGTCTCGGTGCTGCTCCCGAACGCCGCTCCCGGTGCCGCGAAGGCCGGCGTGACCGACGTCGTCGTGCTCGACGGCGCCGAAGGCTACCCGTCGTTGCCGGAGCTGCTGGCGAACACGCACCCGGTGCCGGAGGTGACGATCGACCCCGCCAACGACATCGCGGTGCTGCCGTACTCGTCCGGCACGACCGCGCTGCCCAAGGGTGTGATGCTGACGCACCGCAACCTTGTCGCGAACCTCGTGCAGTGCGGACCGATTCTTTCGGACGTCGGCGAGAACACGCGAATTCTTGCGGTGCTGCCGTTCTTCCACATCTACGGCATGCAGGTCCTGATGAACAACGGCCTGTACATCGGCGGTGTCGTCGTGACGCTGCCGAAGTTCGAACTGCCGGAGTTCCTCCGCGTGATCGCCGAGCACAAGACCGACCGCGTCTACATCGCACCGCCGGTGGCCGTGGCCCTGGCGAAGCACCCGATCATCGACAACTACGACCTGTCGGCGTTGCACACGCTGTTCTCCGGTGCCGCGCCGCTGGACGTGGAGCTCGCCGACGCGGTGCGCAAGCGCATCGGCTGCCGCGTCGTCCAGGGCTACGGCATGACGGAGATGTCGCCCGTCAGTCACGCCATCCCGGACGGCCGCGACGACATCTCGGTCGGCACCGTCGGCGTGATCATCCCGAACCTCGAGTGCCGCCTGGTCGACCCGGCCACGGGTGAGGACGTCGGCGTGGACGAGCGCGGCGAACTGCTGTGCAGGGGCCCGAACATCATGAAGGGCTACCTGAACAACGCCGAGGCCACCGCCGTCACCCTCGACGCCGACGGCTGGCTGCACACCGGCGACGTGGCCGTGATCGACGCCGACGGCATCGTCTCGATCGTCGACCGGGTCAAGGAACTGATCAAGTACAAGGGCTACCAGGTCCCGCCGGCCGAGCTCGAGGCCGTGCTGCTCACGCACGAGGAGATCGCCGACGCGGCGGTCATCGGCGTGCGCGACGCGGACGGCGAGGAGGTCCCGAAGGCGTTCGTGGTGCGCCAGCCGGGGTCCTCTGTGGACGGTGATGCCGTGATGGCGTTCGTGGCCTCGCACGTGGCGCCGCACAAGAAGGTGCGCGTGGTGGAGTTCATCGAGGCGGTCCCGAAGTCGGCGGCGGGCAAGATCCTGCGCAAGGACCTCAGGGCACGCGAACAGGCCTGATCTCAGCGACGCGGCGGCTCTTGGTGGGTCGCCGCGTCGTATTCGTCAAGTACCCGCCTCAGGCGGAATTGCAGCGAACTTTTTGAAATAGGTCTGCAAGCAGCAGGAAATCAAGTAGTTGCGGAGCTCGCGCGACAACGAGGACGCGCGCACCGCACTCGCTCATGCCGCGCACCTCCCAGGTCAGTTGTCCAACAGTGTCGCCTGCAACGTGGCCGTCAGCCAAGCCTCGTAGCGGCCGGCAGGCCAGCCCAGCACCCGATGGACGTGCGGCGAGCACATTGTCACCAGCACGTCCGCCACCGCCGCCACGTCGAACTCCGCCCGCACCTCCCCGGTGGCGACCAACGCCTCCGCCAGCGCCAGGCAGTTCGCCCGCATCGCCTGCTCGCCCTCGTCCGAGATCCGTCGCATGTCGGCATCGGCCCCGGCGGACTCGATGCCGGCCATGATCAGCGCGCCGGCCCGTTCCAGTGTGATCCCGTTGCGCCGCACCAGTTCCGCGATCAGCTCACCGGCGGACGGCACCGCGAGCACCTCCGTGAACTCCGGCCGGTCCCGCATCGCCACGGGCTCCTCGTCGCCCGCGATCGCCACGTTCAGCGCGTCCTGGAACAGCTCGACCTTGTTGCGGTAGTGCGTGTACACGGTCCGTTCGGACACCCCGGCCTCGGCCGCGATCCGGCGCATCGACGTCGCCACGAACCCGTCCCGCGTGAACAGCCGGTGGCCGGCGGAACGCACCAGCAGGCGCGTTTGCAGGGCCGCCTGCTCCCGCAGCGGTGAGCTGTACGAACGCTTGACTTCGCCCTTCATCGAGCGCAGTCTAACCACATTCGTTGCACCGTGTATGCAGTGAAAAGGAGCAACCGGGATGGCGAAGCTCAGGGGCATCAGAGGCGTGAAGATCCCGGTGACCGATCTGCGGCGCAGCACCGCCTGGTACGGCGAGGTCTTCGGGTTCGCACCCGAGTGGGAGTTCGCGGACGCCGACGGTGTCGTGCGCGGGGTCTCGGGCTGGGTGAGCGGGGGTGCCGCGGGGCTGAGCCTGCGCGAGAACCCGGAGACGGCTCGGGCGATCGCCGGCTTCGACCCGGTCAACTGGGCCGTGGAGACCCGCGAGGACCTCGCCGACTGGATCACGCATCTCGACGAACTCGGCATCGCGCACTCGCCGGAGATCGAGGCGAGCATCGGGTGGCTGCTGGTCTTCAACGACCCCGACGGGCTGGAGATCCACGTCTACACCGACGAATCCCATGGCGTGGATCACGGTGACCGGCCGGGGTACGGCAGGCGGGTCGGCATGGCAGGCTAGCTGCCATGTCTGTCGGAACCTTGGTCCTGCTCCGCCACGGCGAGAGCACGTGGAACGCGGAGAACCTGTTCACCGGCTGGGTGGACGTTCCCCTGTCGGAGAAGGGTGAGAAGGAGGCCCGCCGCGGCGGTGTGCTCCTCAAGGAAGCCGGTGTCCTGCCGGAGATCCTGCACACCAGCCTCATGCGCCGGGCGATCATGACCGCCAACCTGGCGCTCGACGCCGCCGACCGGCACTGGATCCCGGTCAAGCGCGACTGGCGCCTCAACGAGCGCCACTACGGCGCGTTGCAGGGCAAGAACAAGAAGCAGACGCTCGAGGAGTTCGGCGAGGAGCAGTTCATGCTCTGGCGCCGGTCCTTCGACACCCCGCCGCCGCCCATCGCGCCCGGCAGCGAGTTCAGCCAGGACACCGACCCGCGCTACGCGGACCTCGGCCCCGACCTGCCGCTGACCGAGTGCCTGCTCGACGTCGTGAAGCGGATGATCCCGTACTGGGAGTCCTCGATCGTCCCGGACCTGCGCACCGGCAAGACGGTCCTCGTGGCCGCGCACGGCAACTCGCTGCGCGCCCTCGTGAAGCACCTCGACGGCATCTCGGACGAGGCCATCGCGGGGCTCAACATCCCGACCGGCATCCCGCTGCGCTACGAGCTCGACGAGGACCTGAAGCCGCTCAAGCCGGGCGGCGAGTACCTCGACCCCGACGCGGCGAAGAACGCCATCGCGGCGGTCGCGAACCAGGGTCGCTGACCCCGTTCCGAGAAAGGCGCACCCGGCGTTCGGGTGCGCCTTTTCGCGTGTAAGGACACGGTTGGGTGAACAGGGCCTGACCAGGGTGAAAACAACCGTCCACTGAGGTGTCGCGGGTATCACGGTTCACGCTTCCGCACTAGGCCAAGACACCTCTGAGCTGCTTACCATTCGCCTCGTGACCACAACGGGTTACCTCGCTGTGTCGATCGGCCTCGTGCTCATCGGCGCGATGGCCGCTTTCTTCGTCGGCCGGTTCACCGCCCCCAGGCACCCCCGGAAGCCGGAAGGGCTCACGGTCGGTGACCTGATCCAGCAGATCGTCCACGACTCCCACGACGGCATCGTGGTGCTGAACCACTTCGGTGACGTGGTGCTCCACAACCCCCGCGCCGAAGAGCTCGGAATCGTCCGCAACAACCGCGTCGACGACCGTGCCCGCAAGGCCGCCGAGGGGGTCCGCAGCAGCAACGAGGTCGTCTACGTCGACCTCTCGCCGCTGGACTCGCAGCGCGGCGGCCGGCAGCCGGAGGCCGTGCACGCCGAGGTCCGGCAGCTCGTCGAGGACTTCATCGTGGTCGACGCCACGGACGAGTCCGAGTCCGTGCGGCTGGAGAAGACGCGGCGCGACTTCGTGGCGAACGTCAGCCACGAGCTGAAGACCCCCGTCGGCGCGTTGGCGCTGCTCGCGGAGGCCGTGCTGGACGCGAGCGACGACCAGGACGAGGTCCGCCGGTTCAGCGCGAAGATCATGCAGGAGGCCACCCGCCTCGGCGCGCTCGTCACCGAGCTGATCGCGTTGTCCCGCCTGCAGGGCGCCGAGAAGCTGCCGGAGCTGGCCGACACCGAGATCGACGTCGTGATCAACGAGGCGCTCTCGCGGTCCAAACTCGCCGCCGAGTCGGTCAACATCTCGATCAACGTCGACGAGCCGAGCGGGTTCGTCGTGCCGGGCGACCGGTCGTTGCTGGTCACGGCCCTGACGAACCTCCTGGACAACGCTGTCGCGTACTCGCCTCCCGGCAGTCCGGTCAGCGTGAGCCGGAGGCTGGTCGACGGGCACGTCGAGATCGCCGTGACCGACCGCGGCATCGGCATCGCCGAGGACCAGCAGATCCGCGTCTTCGAGCGGTTCTACCGCGTCGACAAGGCCCGATCGCGCGCCACCGGGGGCACCGGCCTCGGGCTCGCGATCGTCAAGCACGTCGCCGCCAACCACGGCGGTGAGGTGAAGCTCTGGAGCCTGCCAGGAACGGGTTCCACCTTCACGCTGCGGCTTCCGGCCGCGGCGACCGAACCGAATCCGACTCTCGTGCCGGTCGGCACGGGTGAGCCAGGAGGAGAGCTGTGACCAGAGTGCTCATCGTGGAGGACGAGGAGTCCTTCGCCGATCCGCTCGCCTTCCTGCTGCGCAAGGAAGGGTTCACCGCGGCGCTCGCGGCCACCGGCCAGGAGGCGCTCGAGGAGTTCGACCGCAACGGTGCCGACATCGTGCTGCTCGACCTGATGCTGCCGGGCATGAGCGGCACGGACGTGTGCAAGCAGCTTCGCCAGCGCTCGGCCGTCCCCGTGATCATGGTGACGGCCCGCGACAGCGAGATCGACAAGGTCGTGGGTCTCGAGCTCGGCGCTGACGACTACGTCACAAAGCCGTACTCGGCGCGCGAGCTCATCGCCCGCATCCGCGCGGTGCTGCGCCGCGGCGGCGAGTCCGAGGACCTGCTCCCGCAGATCCTCGAGGCCGGGCCGGTGCGGATGGACGTGGAACGCCACGTCGTGACCGTCGCGGGCCAGGACATCAGCCTGCCGCTCAAGGAGTTCGACCTGCTCGAGTACCTGCTGCGCAACGTCGGCCGCGTCCTCACCAGGGGCCAGCTGATCGACCGCGTGTGGGGAGCGGACTACGTGGGCGACACGAAGACGCTGGACGTGCACGTCAAGCGGTTGCGTTCGAAGATCGAACCCGACCCGTCCGCCCCGCGGCACCTGGTGACCGTGAGGGGTCTGGGTTACAAGTTCGAGTCCTGACGGACACGACCAGGTACCGTTTCCGGCGTGCGCCTGGGCGTTCTCGACGTGGGTTCCAACACCGTCCACCTACTTGTGGTGGACGCGCATCGTGGTGCCCACCCCATCCCGATGACGTCCGAGAAGACGATCCTTCGTCTCGCCGAGCAGCTCGACGACAAGGGTCAGCTCCGCAAAACGGGTGCTGACCAGCTCGTTCGTGCCGTCGCCGCCGCCAAGGCGTCGGCCAAGAAGTCGGGCTGCGAAGACCTGATGGCGTTCGCGACCTCGGCGGTGCGCGAGGCGGGCAACTCGGCGGAGGTGCTCGACCGGGTGCGCACCGAGACCGGGGTCGAGCTGAAGGTCCTGTCCGGTGAGGACGAGGCGAAGTTCACCTTCCTCGCGGTCCGTCGCTGGTACGGCTGGTCCGCGGGCAAGTTGCTCAGCCTCGACATCGGCGGCGGCTCACTGGAGCTCGCCATCGGCCGGGACGAGAACCCGGACCTGGCCTTCTCCGTGCCGCTCGGCGCGGGAAGGCTCACCAGGACCCGGTTCCACAAGGACCCGCCCCGGCGTTCGGAGGTCCGCGAGACCACCGACTGGCTCGCCGAGCAGCTCGCGCCCGTGGCGCGGAAGCTGAAACGCGCGGGTGAACCCGATCGAGTGGTTGCGACCTCAAAAACTTTCCGAACGCTGGCGCGGCTCACCGGGGCCGCGCCATCGTCTGCCGGGCCCAGGGCACGACGCGTGCTCACCGACGCGGGCCTGCGGCAGCTGATCGCGTTCATTTCCCGGATGTCGGCCAGTGACCTCGCCGAACTGGAAGGCGTGAGCACTTCTCGCGCCCACCAGCTCGTCGCGGGCGCACTGGTCGCGGAGGCCACAATGCGAGCCCTGTCACTCACCCAGCTGGAGATTTGCCCCTGGGCGCTCCGGGAGGGTGTCATCCTCCGACGGCTGGACCACACTGACGGGACGGACCAGAGCGATACTGGACGGACTGGCCAGACCGGGGCACGGTGGAGTTGATGAGTCGAGAGAGCGGATCGGACCAGACGCAGCGCACTGTCGCTGAGCTGCTCGCCCAGTACGGCGGCAGCGCAGAGAGTGCGCCACGTCGGCGACGCCGCCGGGCTGCCGACGAAGAGGACGAGGTCCAGCAGCCGGAGACCGCGCCCCAGACGATCATCGAGCGGGTGCTGTCCGACAGCGGCCGCCTGATGGCGATCCGCGACGACGACGCACCGCAGCCGGGTCGTCGCGCCGCCCCCGAACCGCAGGCCGCACCGCCGCCTGCCGCCGAGCGCACGGCGTACCAGCCGAAGCCGCAGGTGGCGCCCCCGAAGCAGCAGCCCCCGAAGCCGCAGCCGTCGCAGCAGCTGCCGGTGCCGCCGGCCGGTCCGCCGCAGGTCCGCAGACCCGCGCCGCCGAAGCCCGCACCGCCACCCGCCGCCAAGCCGGTCGCGCCCGTGCCGCCGCCTCCCGCGGCCGCCGAGCAGACCCGGCAGGTGCCGCAGGTCCGCGACCAGCCGTCGAACTCCGGCATGCCGCGCCCCGACGTGCCCGGCCGCCTGGAGGCGAGGCTCGACCCGCAGGCCGCCACGCCGTCGCGCACGAACATCACCCGGCCGCCGAAGCCGGTGCCCCCGTCGGTGCAGATGCCGGTCCCGGGCCCGCCGCGCGAGGCGATGACCGAGCAACTGCCGCGCATCCCGGCGAAGGCGCCGGTCGACAAGATCGCCGCGCTCGAGACCGAGTCCGTGCTGATCGTGCCGCCCGCGCCGCCGAGGCTGCCCGAGCCGCTGCCGGGCAACGTGCCCGACGCCTGGTTCGGCGACGACGACCCGCAGGCCAAGACCGATCTGTCGATGCCGCCGATGGAGTCGACCGCAGCGCACCCCGGCCCGTACGTGGACGACGACTCGCAGGAGTACGCCGCCTACCGCGCCGAGGACGACTACCTCGCGGACGACGACGAGGAAGAAGACGAGGACGACGGTCCCGCGGGTCTCGACGACGCCGCCGAGGTCGAGGAGGAAGCGGACGCCGAACCCCGCTCCGCTGGCAAGGAATGGCTGATCATGATCGGCCAGCTCGCCGTGGGCGTGCTCGGCGGCGCGGGCCTGTGGCTCGCGTTCAACTACCTGTGGCGCTCGGTACCCGCCGCCGCACTCGTGGTGGCCCTGGCGGTTACCGTGGGTCTGGTGTTGCTGGTGCGAAAGATCCGCCGCGCGGACGATCTGCAGACCACCGTCCTGGCCGTGCTCGTGGGCCTCATCGTGACCGTCTCACCAGCGGCGATGCTGCTGGTGAAGAGTTGACCTCCCGCATCCCGGTCGGGCTTTCCACGGCGTCGGTCTACCCGCAGCCCGCCGGAGCGGCGTTCGAGATCGCGTCCGAACTGGGCTACGACGGCGTCGAGCTGATGGTCTGGGCCGACCCGGTGTCGCAGGACATCCGCGCCGTCGACCGGCTGTCGTCGCGGTGGGGCGTGCCGGTGCTGGCCGTGCACGCGCCCTGCCTGCTGATCTCGCAGCGCGTGTGGTCGCCGGACCCGTCCGAGCGGCTGCGGCGCGCGGTGGAGGCCGCCGGGGACCTGGGGGCGTCGACCGTCGTGCTGCACCCGCCGTTCCGGTGGCAGCGCAAGTACGCGGACGGGTTCGCCGAGCTGGTGTCGTCGCTGGAGGACTCGAGCGGGATCGCCATCGCGGTCGAGAACATGTTCCCGGTCAAGCGGCCACTCGGACGTGGTCGCTCGGTCGAGATGAACGCGTTCAAGCCTTCCGTCGACCCGACTGACGTCGGGCACGCCAACTACACGCTCGACCTGTCGCACTCGGCCGCGGCGCACATGGACGCCCTGGAGCTGGCCAAGCGGATGGGGGACGGGCTGCGGCACATCCACCTCGCCGACGGGTCCGGGGCGCCGAAGGACGAGCACATGGTGCCCGGCCGGGGGACTCAGCCCTGTGCGGAGTTGTGCGAGATGCTGGCCCGGGGCGGGTTCGACGGGCAGGTCGTGCTGGAGGTCAACACCCGGCGGGCCGGGTCTCCGGCGGCTCGGCGGGAGATGCTGGCCGAGTCCCTGTTGTTCGCCCGGCTGCACCTGGACTGGGCTTCCGAGGGTGAGGCGGGGAAGGCCCGGCCTGGGCTTTCTCGCTGACAGGCCAGGGTCGTTCGGCACCGTCGTGACGCCTCCGGGTTAGGGTTCGGGGTGTGAACCCGCTGCGAGCGTTGATCATGGCCGCGTCTCGCAACGAGACGGTCCGCCATCTGGTCGCCAACGCGCCCATCAGCCGTGATGTCGTCAAGCGGTTCGTCGCGGGTGAGACGACGGCCGACGCGGTCGAGGTCGTGCGAGGCCTCGGTCTGCCGGTGACGCTGGACTACCTCGGCGAGGACACGACGGACAAGGCCCAGGCCGAGAAGACCGTTCAGGCGTACCTGGAGTTGCTCGACGCGCTGCACGCCGCGGGGCTGGCCGAGAACGCAGAGGTGAGCGTCAAGTTGTCGGCGGTCGGACAGTCGCTCGACGAGTCGCTCGCCCTGACGAATGCCTCCCGGATCTGTGCCGCCGCCGAGCAGTGCGGGACGACGGTCACGCTCGACATGGAGGACCACACCACCACGGATTCCACGTTGCGGGTCCTGGACGAGCTGCGGCGGAGCTGGCCCTGGGTCGGGGCAGTGCTGCAGACGTACCTGCACCGGACGCTGGACGACTGCAAGCGGCTCGCGGGGCCCGGGAGCAGGGTTCGGCTGGTCAAGGGGGCTTACGCGGAGCCTCCCGAGGTTGCGATTCAGGATCCATCCGAGGTTGATGTGAACTACGTGCGGTGCCTGAACGTTCTCCTCGCTGGAGAGGGCTACCCCATGTTCGCCACGCACGACCCCCGGCTGATCGAAATCATTGGCGAACGAGCCCGCTGGTATGACAAAACTGACTTCGAGTACCAGATGCTGTACGGCATCCGGCCCGAGGAGCAGCGGCGTCTCGGCACTCGCGTTTATGTCCCCTACGGCGAGCAGTGGTACGGATATCTCATGCGGCGACTTGCAGAACGGCCTGCCAACGTGACCTTTTTCCTGCGGTCGCTGGCCAGCCGCTCATGACCTTCTCGAAGTCCAGTGCGGTGCGGTCGCTCGGTGACGGAACCTTCACCGCGTCCCTGCCCGCCGAGTGGACCGTCGGGCCCAAGCCCCACGGTGGTTTTCTTCTCGCGGTGATGACCCGTGCGGCCGCTCAGATCGCCGACGGTGATCCGTTGGCCGTGTCCGCGCAGTTCCTGCGTGCGCCGGAGGTGGGGCCCGTGCTGGTCCGCACCGACGTGCGCAAGGCGGGGCGGACGGCCACGGTCGTCGCGGTGACGCTGGAGCAGCGCGGCCAGGTGTGCGTCGAGGCGTCGGTGACCACGGGGCGGATCCCCGAGCACCGGGCCGACTACGTGAACCTGCCGTCGATGCCAGCTGCGCCTCCGCCGGGGTCGGTGGAGATGGCGACGTTCCCGACCGGCGGGATCTACCGGGTGGGCGCCCTGTGCGACCTGCGGGTGGACCGCGAGTCGGCGACGTTCCTCGACCGGCGCACGGACGGGCCGCTGACGCTCAAGCTCTGGGCGCGGCCCACCGACGAACAGCCCGACCCGTACTTCGCGCTGCTCGCGGGGGACCTGTCGATGCCCGTGACGTTCAACCTCGGCCGGTTCGGCTGGTCGCCGACGGTGCAGCTGACGGCGTTGCTGCGGGCCCGGCCGGCGCCCGGCTGGCTGCGCATCCACGTCACCTGCCAGGCGGTGCACGGCCAGTGGTTCGACGAGGACGCCACGGTGATCGACTCGGCCGGGCGACTGGTGTGCCAGGCACGACAGCTGGCGTTGACACCCGCTGTGTGAGACTTGACCGATGACGAAGATCGCGGTGCTCGGCGCGGGCAAGATCGGTGAGGCACTGCTGTCCGGGCTGCTGCAGGGCGGTCGTCCGGCTGCGGATCTGATGTTCACGGAGAAGCACGATTCCCGCGCCAAGGCACTGACCGAGCAGTACGGGTTCGAGGCCGTCACGGTCGCGGGCGCGGCGGCGAAGGCCGACGTGCTGGTCGTGGCGGTCAAGCCGCAGGACATCGAGCCGTTGCTCACCGAGCTCGCGCCGGTGCTGCGGGACGGCACGCTGATCGTCTCGTTGTGCGCCGGCCTGCCGACGGCCCTGTACGAGCGCAGGCTGCCCGCGGGCACCCCGGTCGTGCGGGTCATGCCGAACACCCCGATGGTCGTCGGTGAGGCCATGAGCGCCGTCTCAGGGGGCTCCAACGCCACGCCGGAGCACCTCGAGGTCGTCGAGGAGCTGCTGTCGACCGTCGGCAAGGTCGCGGTGGTGCCGGAGTCGCAGCAGGACGCGGTGACGGCGCTGTCGGGTTCCGGGCCCGCGTACTTCTTCTTCCTGGTCGAGGCGATGATCGACGCGGGCATCCTGCTCGGCATCCCGCGCGACCTCGCCTCGCAGCTCATCATCCAGTCCGCGGTCGGCGCCGCGACGATGCTCAACGAGGGCTCGAGCCACCCCGTGATCCTGCGTGAGGCGGTCACCTCGCCCGCCGGCACGACGATCATGGCGATCCGCGAGCTGGAGAAGCACGGCGTCCGTGCGGCCCTGCTCGCGGCCATCGAGAGCGCCCGCGACCGCTCCGTCGAACTGGGCCGTCAGCACGAGGACTGAGTCAAGTGAGGGGGCATCCCCACTTTGGACGTCGCAGGAGTCACACCAGTCCCGCTACTCTCAGGGCAGCACGTGCGTGTCGAACCGTCGGTGGGGAAGACCGACGGCACGACACGTGTCGAAGGATGCGGTGATGTATGCCTGCGAAGGAGAACGAACGAACAGGCCTCGCTCAGGTGCAGTTCCTGACGGTGGCTGAAGTGGCCTCGATGATGCGGGTCTCCAAGATGACCGTGTACCGCCTGGTGCACTCCGGTGAGCTGCCCGCTGTGCGGGTCGGCAAGTCGTTCCGGGTGCCCGAAAAAGCGGTGCACGCCTACCTGGAGAACGCGTACTTCGACGCTGGCTGAAGGCTGGCGAACCCCGCCGGGTAGACTGGTAGGCCGATCGTGCTTACCGGCGCGCCGTGCTTGACACGGCCAAGGCTGGGGCGCGCCAGTCAAAGCAACGTCTAGAGCTAAGGAACCCGCATGGGCTCGGTCATCAAGAAGCGCCGCAAGCGCATGTCGAAGAAGAAGCACCGCAAGCTGCTGCGCAAGACCAGGGTCCAGCGCAGGAAGCGCGGCAAGTAAGCCCGCATGCGCTCTGCCGCCGCCGGCCTCCGTGAGGAGACCGGCGGCGGTTGCGTTTCCGGACCCCTCAGGTGGTACCCGCAAGGGTGCTTGCGCAGGTACGGGTATCACCCACTGAGACGAACGACGGGAAACACGGGATCGGTCGCCGCCGTTCGGGTGATTAGCCCGTAAAGCCTGCGTGACCTGCGTCAAGACGGCGTTCCGGCCCCGTGCGGTTCTCGAATCGGTCTGTAGCATCGACCAATCGCCACGCCCTTCGTGCTTGGAGTCGCATGACGCCCAAGGTCGTCCTCGTCACCGGAGTCAGCCGCTTCCTCGGCGGCCACCTCGCCGCGCGCTTCGCCGCGAACCCGGACATCGAGCGCGTGCTCGGTGTGGACACCGAACCGCCGCCACGCGACCTGCTGCGCCGCATGGGCCGGGCGGAGTTCGTGCGGGCCGACATCCGCAACCCGCTGATCAGCAAGGTCATCTCCACCGCGAACGTGGACACGGTCGTCCACGCCTCCGTCACCGCGAGCCCGGCCGGGCCCACCGGCCGCACGGTGATGAAGGAGATGAACGTCATCGGCACCATGCAGCTGCTGGCCGCGTGCCAGAAGTCGCCCAACGTGCGGAAGCTCGTCGTGAAGTCCACCAGCGCCGTCTACGGGTCCAGCAGCCGCGACCCGGCGGTGTTCACCGAGGACATGGGCCCCAAGGACCTGCCGTCGTCCGGCTACGCCAAGGACGCGGTCGAGGTCGAGGGGTACGTGCGCGGGTTCAGCCGCCGCCGGCCGGACGTCGACGTCACGACGCTGCGCTTCACGAACTTCATCGGCCCGCGCATCGACACGGTGCTGACGCGCTATTTCGCCCTACCGGTCGTGCCCACCGTCCTGGGCTACGACGCTCGTGTGCAGCTGCTGCACTCCGAGGACGCCCTGGCGGTCCTGGAACGCGCGACGCTGCACGACCTGCCTGGTGTCTACAACGTGGGCGGCGACGGCGTGCTGCTGCTGTCGCAGGCGATCCGGCGGGCAGGCAGGCTGAACCTGCCGGTGCCCAGTGCCGCCGTGCCCACCGTCGGAGGCTTCTTCCGGAGCGCCCGGCTCGTCGACTTCTCGCCCGACCAGATGAGGTTCCTCAACTGGGGGCGCGTGGTCGACACCACCCTGCTGCGCAAGGAGTTCGGGTTCACGCCGCGGTGGACCACCCAGCAGGCGTTCGACGACTACGTGAACGGCCGAGGTCTGAAGCCGCTCATCGATCCGGAGACGGTCGATGCCGCAGAGCGGACCATCCTCGACGCGGCCGCTCGATTCCGCTGATCTTTGTAATGAGGAGATGAACGCAGTGGCAGGAGCACGCGTTATCCCGCTGCACGACCCGGAACGCGACGCCGCGCGCAGATCGCGCCACGTCGAGGTCGTTCCCGAACCGGAGCAGCAGCAGTCCGCGACACCGGACTGGGAACGCAGGCTGACCGACCTCCTGTCGTTCGCGCGCCGGCGGATCGCGGGCGACTACCAGATCGACGAGTTCGGCTTCGACCGCGACCTCACCGAGAACGTGCTGATGCCGCCGCTGAAGCCGTTGTACGAGAAGTGGTTCCGGGTCGAGACCATCGGCCTGAACAACATCCCGATGGCCGGTGGCGCGCTGATCGTGGCGAACCACTCCGGCACGGTGCCGCTCGACGCCCTGATGACGGCGTACGGCATCGCGTCCGAACACCCCGCGCACCGGCCGTTGCGCGGGCTCGGGGCCGACCTGGTGTTCCGCACGCCGGTGCTGGGTGCGCTCGCGCGCAAGGGCGGTCAGACGCTCGCCTGCAACGCGGACGCCGAGCGGCTGCTGTCGTCCGGCGAGCTCGTCGGCGTGTGGCCAGAGGGCTTCAAGGGCATCGGCAAGCCGTTCAAGGACCGCTACAAGCTGCAGCGCTTCGGCCGTGGCGGCTTCGTGTCGGCGGCGCTGAAGACCGGCGTGCCGATCATCCCCGTGTCGATCGTCGGGGCCGAGGAGATCTACCCGATGATCGGCGACATCAAGACGCTCGCCCGGTTGCTGGGTTTCCCGTACTTCCCGGTGACGCCGTTCTTCCCGCTGTTCGGGCCGCTGGGCGCCATCCCGCTGCCCTCGAAGTGGTACATCGAGTTCGGTGAGCCGATCCGCACCGACGTGTTCGGCGAGAACGCGGCCGAGGACCCGATGCTCGTGTTCAACCTGACCGACCAGGTGCGCGAGACGATCCAGCAGACGCTGTACCGGCTGCTCACCCAGCGTCGGAACGTGTTCCTCGGCTGATCATCGCCTGCACCTCGTCGTAGCCGAACGCCGGTGCCGTGCCACCGTCGCGCACCGCTCGCGCCGTCGCGACGGTGTGGTGCAGGGCTGCCCTGAACAGCAGTGATCCGGTGCTGATCCTGCGCACGCCCAGGTCACCGAGTTCTCTCGGGGTGCGGTGCTGGGCCAGGACGTTCAGCGGAGCGAGGTTCGCGAGTTTCTCGATCTCGTGCGGGTCGGTCAGGCCCGCGACGAAGATCCCGTCCGCGCCGGCGTCGACGTAGCGGCGGGCTCTGGACTCGGTTTCCTCGTGTGCCATGCCCAGCCAGTGGGTGTCGATCCGGGCGTTGAGGAAGACGCCGGGGGCACGTTCCTTGACGGCGGTGATGAGTTCGGCCTGCTCCGCCGGGGTCGCCAGGCCGTGCGGGCGGCCGTCCTCCAGGTTCACACCCGCGACGCCGAGACCGGCGACCAACTCGGCCACCTCGTGCGGTGGCTTGCCGAAGCCCGACTCCAGGTCCGCGGTGACCGGGCACGGCAGGGTGCTCAGCAGCCTCGCCAGAACGACGGCCTGGTCACCGGCCAGGCCCATGCCGTCCGGGATGCCGTGGGCGGCGGCCACGCCGAGGCTCGTCGTGCCGATCGCGGTGAACCCCGCCTGGTGCAGGGCTGCGGCTGACGAGTAGTCCCAGGCGTTGGGGAGGAGCAGCGGGTCGTCCTGGTGGTGCATGGCCTTGAACGCCATGTTCTTCGCGATCTGCGTGGCTAGGGCTCGGCCTGGGCAGGCGTGGGGGCCGTGGCCGAAGGGGTGGTTTTCGAGGCTGACCTCGACGATGCCCTGCGAACTTTGTCTGCGGGTGATCGGGACCGGCGGCGCCTGGTTGCCGGTGCGCAGGTGTTCTGCGAGGGCGTTCGTGGCCGCCCAGGCCTGGACCAGTAGGCCGATCCGTGCTGCCGTCTCCTCGTCGTGTGTGGCTGTCAGGCGTTCTACCGCTGCGTCGGATGCTGCCGTCGTTGGTTGGTGGGGGTGGTAGCTCTGGGCGATCGTGGCGATGTCGTCGAGCGAGCCCGGCAGGCCGAGGGCTGTCGCCAGGTCGTCCAGGGTGGTGGCCTGCACTCCTGCCAGGAGGCGGGTCGTCAGAGCGCGTCTGCGGGTGTGGGCCGGGCCGGTGCTGAACCTGGCCACGGACGACCTGAGCCAGGCCATGCCGCTTTCTCCTGGCGGGACTGCGGGGACCGGGAGGTTCAGCAGCTCTTCGCTCATGGCGATGACGGTAGGGGCCGGACGGTTCGGTGCCGGCCGAAGTGTTGTGGTCGCAGAATGGTCGAGTGGAAGCACTCGCCCAGGTCGCCGGACTGCTTGCCGACTCCACCCGTGCCGCTATCTGTGGTGCCCTGCTCGACGGGCGGGCTTGGACGGCGCGGGAACTGGCTTCGCATGCCGGGGTGGCTGCGTCTACTGCCAGTGAGCATCTGACGCGGCTCGTCGAGGGTGGGGTGTTGGTCGAGCATCGGCAGGGGCGGCATCGGTATGTCGCTTTGGCTGGGCCGCAGGTTGCCGAGTTGTTGGAGGCGATGGCTGCGTTTGCCGGGCCTGAGCCTGGGCCCAGATCGCTGCGCTCGGCTGCCGTCTCCGAGGCCATGGCTCGTGGTCGTACCTGTTACGACCATCTTGCTGGGCGGCTTGGTGTTGCGTTGAAGTCCGGGCTGCTGGAACTGGGGGTGGTCAGCGGAGAACTCGCTATCACTGAACCGGGGATGGTCTGGCTGAAGGAACTCGGGTTTGTGGCGGGTAAGCGGGTGGTCAGCCGGGCCTGTCTGGATTGGACTGAGCGGGTGCCGCATTTGGGTGGGGGTGGTGGGGCGTTTTTGTGTGGGGAGTTCTTTGCTCGGGGGTGGGTTCGGCGGATTGGTACGTCTCGGGCGGTTTTGCTCACTGCTGAGGGGGAGCGGGGGTGGCGAGGGCTTGGGTTGCTTGCTGACTGACCTTGCGATCCGCTGGCTCTGCGGGTGGTCACCTTGCGGGCGGCTGTCGCCTTGCGTGCTTCCCCTGGGGCTCTGCCCCAGACCCCGGCAATCTGATCAGGGGGCCCACGCCACGAGCGGGTAGATGGCACGCCTGTTGCGTTGGGCGGCCGCAGGTTGCTTAGTTTGGTTGCGTTGGCGGTGGGGTCCCATCACGAGTCACACCAAGAGCGGGCCACATCAGAGAAGGGGTGTCAAACCGCCGAAAAGCGTGGCGGTTTGACACCCCTTCTCTGATGCAGCAAGAGCTATGGCGCGACTCGTGATGGGACCCCACCGCCTGGAGCGCCTGCGAAAGACAAAGACGAAAGACCTTGGTCGCCTGCTACTTCACTCGGCGTCGGTAGGCCATTGTGGCTGCCACGGCTCCGACTAGGGCGCCTGCGCCCAGTACTGACGGGACGCCGATCTTTGCTGCCTTGCGGCCCGTGCGGAAGTCGCGGATTTCCCAGCCCTTGCGGCGGGAGACCTCGCGGAGTTGTGAGTCTGGGTTTACCGCTACTGCGGTGCCCACTACGGAGAGCATTGGGACGTCGTTCGACGAGTCCGAGTACGCGGTGCAGCGGCGGAGGTCTAGGCCTTCCTTGGCGGCCAGTGAGCGGACTGCTTGGGCCTTGGCCTTGCCGTGCAGGAGGTCGCCTACCAGGCGGCCGGTGTAGATGCCGTTCTCCGATTCCGAGACTGTGCCCAGTGCGCCGGTCAGGCCCAGGCGGCGGGCGATGATCTGGGCCAGTTCTACCGGGGTGGCGGTGACCAGCCAGACGCGCTGGCCTGCGTCCAGGTGCATTTGGGCCAGGGCCTGGGTGCCCTTCCAGATGCGGTCGGCCATCAGTTCGTCGTAGATCTCCTCGCCCAGCGAGACGAGTTCTGCGACGGTGCGGCCCGAGACGAACGACAGGGCCTGTTCGCGGGAGGCCTTGACGGACTCCGGGTCCTCGCGGCCGCCTACCCGGAACTTCAGTTGCTGCCAGACGAAGCCTGCGAGGTCTGACGTGGAGAAGTACTTGCGCGCGGCCAGGCCTCGGGCGAAGTGGAAGATCGACGCGCCCATCATCATCGTGTTGTCCACGTCGAAGAAGGCCGCTGCGGTCAGGTCCGGCGGGACGTTCAGCGACTGTTCGAGCTCTGGCGCCATGGCGGCAGCCTGGATCGCCGCCTCTGCCGATGCCTCGCCGGCTAGTACGGCCAGCCGGTCGCTCTCCACATCACGCTTGCCTGCCATGTCCCAAGCGTAGCGATCAGCCTGCCAAACCCGCTCAGACCTGGTCGAGAACGCGCGGTGCCCATTTGGCGCCGCAAAGACATTCACTCGGTGTGGTCAGGTCGACACGGACTGATGTACTCCGTTCGGAGCATCGATGATGATCTACTCCGCGCGTGAACATGATCGTTTCTGCGTTATCCGCACCTGCTGAGCTGTTCGACGGCGAGTCCTGGCGGCCTGAACTCCTCGGAGGGGACCAGCTCGCCGGGTTGCTGGCGAACGGGCGGGTCACCGCCGTTCATGACTGCATTGATGCCCAGATCGAAGAGCTGATCTCCGCGCGGGAACCCGGACGGGTCAGGACCCCTGGCGAGTGGGCTGCGGCCAAGGCCGAGGTGCTCGGCGAGCGGGATCTGGTTGATTACGGAACGTGGGCGTTCTATCCCTGGAGTGGGCGGCTGGTGCACGTGCTGCCCCGCGACGAGTTCCGGCTCGTTCGGACCGACCGCAACCGGAACAAGATCACGCGTGAGGAGCAGCAGGTTCTGCTCGGCAAGCGGGTTGCGGTGGTCGGGTTGTCGGTGGGCAACAGTGCCGCGCTCACGGCCGCTATGGAGGGGGTCGGGGGCAGTTTCCGGCTTGCCGACTTCGACCGGCTCGGGCTGTCGAACCTCAACCGGCTGCGCACCGGCGTGCACGAGCTCGGGGTCGAGAAGACCGTGTTGTGCGCGCGGCAGCTGTTCGAGCTCGATCCGTACCTGGACGTCGAGATCTGGCGGGACGGGCTGACCGGCGAGAACCTCGCGGGCTTCCTCGACGGCGCCGACCTGGTCGTGGAGGAGTGCGACACGGCGTGGGTCAAGGTCGCTGTGCGGGAGCGGGCGCGTGAGCTGGGCATTCCCGTGTTGATGGACACCAACGACCGGGGGCTGCTCGACGTCGAGCGGTTCGACCTCGAACCGGACCGGCCGTTGCTGCACGGGCGGGTCGGTGACGTCACGGCCGCCGACGTCGCGGGGCTCGACCGCGCCGAGATGGTGGGGTTGATGGTGCGGATGGTCGACGGGACGCGGATCAGCCCGGCGCTGACGCAGGCCATGACCGAGATCGGCCGCACGCTGAGCAGCTGGCCGCAGCTCGCGTCCGGCACCATGCTCGGCGGTGCGATCGTCACCGACGCCGCGCGCCGCATCCTCCTCGGCAAGCATCAGCCGTCCGGGCGCTACTACGTCGACATCGAGCGTCTCGTCGGCGGTGCGCCATGACGGTGCTCATCGGCGAGAACGTCCGGTTGCGTCCTCTCGAGGACGGTGACCTGCCCGTCTACCAGCGCATCTACGGCAGTCCGGTGCTCACGCGGTACCTCGGCGTCGAGCGGATGACGCCGGAGAAGGCCACCGCCGCGTTCTACACGCCCACCCCGCGCAAACTCGTCTTCGCCATCACCTCGCACGACGACGACACGATGGCCGGGATGATCGGGCTGTTGCTGGAGGAGTACGGCAGCAACGCCATGTGCACGGGTCTGGTGATCCTGCCCGGTTCGCCGCTGAAGGGGTGCGGTTCGGAGGCGGGGCGGCTGCTCTTCGCGCACGCGTTCGGGCAGCTCGGTATCCACCGCGTGTGGGCCGGGCACCGGTCCGACCACGGGTTGATGAGCGGGGTCATGACCGGCGCCGGCCTCGAACCGGAGGCGACCCTGCGCGAGTTGTTCCACACGCAGGGCCGTTGGCACGACGTCACGACCTACGCGGCCGTCGAGCACCGGTGGCGCGAGCAGGCGTCACCGGTGGAGCTCGCGATCATGCGCGGAGCCGTGCTCAGCCGAAGCTGATCCCGGGCAGCAGCGGCAGCGAGATGCTCGGCAGCGGCAGGGGCAGCGGAATCGTGATCCCGGGCTTGCCGGACGTGGGCGGAGTCGAGGTTCCCGGCTTCGCCGACGGCGCGGTCGACGTGCCCGGTGCCACCGACTGGGTGGGCTGCACGGACGGGTTCACCGAACCGGACGGCGCGGGCGGGTTCGAGACGCTCGGCTGCGCCGAGGACGGCCTGCTGCCCGGTGACGTGCTCGGGTCGGTGACGACCGCGGCGCACTCGTCCCTGGCGGGCAGTGGGCCGAGCGGATCGGAGGAACCGCTGGTCACGGCGTCGCAGCTCACCCGGGCTGCCAGGTCGTGGGCCCGCTGGGCGATGCTCGCGAGCAGCCACATCGTGGTGTCGGCGTGGGCTCGTGCGTCGTCGGGCAGGCGGGTGCGCAGGGTGCCGAGCTTCACGTACTGGGCCAGCGCCCACTCGTTGAGCGCTGGCAGCGCCGTCCGGTCGGACGACGTGGCGTACTCGGTGAGCTGGCGGGCGCCCTCGACCGCGTCGGCGTCCAGGTCGGTCAGCGCCGTGAGCTGGGCTGCCGAGTCCGATTCGCGGTCGGCCAGGGTCTCCATCTCGGTGACCCTGGACGCGGCGAACTCGAGGTGCTTGAGGGCTCGGTCCTCGTCGTCGAACGTCAGGCCGAGCGAGGCGCTTTCGGTCGTGCGCTTGATGCCGTAGAGCGGGTCTCCCGGGAGCGCGTCACGGCTGAGCAGCACGCTCATACCGGCGAGGGACAACAGCAAGCAGAGGACCGCGGCCGCTGCGACTGCCACTCGTGCGCGCGCTCCCACCCGTCTTACCGACGGGAGCACCATTGGTTTTTCGGGTGGGGGCGCCGTGAGCACGCGCTGTTTCATCCGTTCGCGCGTCTCCGCGTCCGGGCCGACGTCCATCCGCCGGAGGAGTTCGACGATCGCGAGGTCCTCAGCGAGGTCGTCGTTTCCTACCGGCTGTGGGCCGCCTTCAACGGCACGGGCGAATCGCTCGTGCTCCGTCTGCCGCCACCGCGGTGTTCTTCCCTTGCCGTCCATCTCAGCCCGAGTAACGAAGTTGATCTGCTTTGGGTTACGCCCCTGCGATCGCTATCACCGCAACCAGGACGGGAGGATCTGTGCGAGCCGCCTCACGGCTCGGTGTTGGAGTGCCTTCACGGCGCCTTCGTTGCGGTCCATGATCTGCGCGACCTCGGACACCGACTTGCCTTCGATGAACCTCAGCACGATGCAGTCGCGCTGATCGTCACCCAACTGTGAGACGCACCGGAGCAGCTCCGCGTTGGTCGCCTCGGTCATGACCTCCTGCTCGGGTCCGCTCGTCTCCTCGCGGTTGTCCTGCAGTTCGGCCGTCGTGACCTCGAGCCGGTAGCGGCTCGACTTCACGTGGTCGTACACGATGTTGCGGGCGATCGTGACGAACCACGCGCCCACGTCGCGGCCCTGGTAGCTGACCGAACCGATGCTGCGCAGCGCGCGCAGGAACGTCTCGCTGGTCACGTCCTCGGCGAACGCGCGATCGCCGCCCACCCGGAAGAGGACATAGCGGAAGACCATGTCGACGTACTTGTCGTAGAGCACTCCGAACGCCTCGGTGTCACCCTCTTGGGCGGCCTTGACGAGCTGCCACGGCTCGTCTGCGGCGTTGTCGTGCTGACCCCCCGTCATGGTCCGGGTGGTCCTGATCGTGTTCGGTCGTGCCCGCGCGGTCATCGGCTCGCGGCACCTCCACAGAGTCGCCGTGGCGGCAGCATACGTGTGGTTACTCCGTAGTAGGTAGCGGACGGGTTCTGATGTGAAGACGTGCCAACCGCGACTTCATGACGCTCGTCACGCGTGGAAGACTGCTCGCAGTGCCCAGTTGTTCATGAGGAGGCCATGTTGACTTCCGCTCGCAATGTGTCAGATCTGGTCCGTGCTTCGGCACAGCGGGGACCCAGCCACGTCGCCTTGGTCGACGTAGCGAGCGGTAAGAGCCTCACGTGGGAAACCATCGACCGCGCGACCGATGCTTTCGCCCGCCGTTTGGCCGATTCCGGACTCGAACCGGGCGACCGAGTGGCGGTACGGCTGCCCACGAGCCCCGAGTTCGTGGTCGCCGTGTTCGGAATTCTCCGTGCGGGCGGCGTCGTGGTCCCCACCGGCCCCGGCAACCCGCCGCGCGAGCTCCAGCGGATCCTGGCCGACTCCGGGGCCGCGTTGCTCGTGGGTGACGGCGAGGGTTCCGACGCCCAGGCGGTCGAGGTTCCGGACGTCACCGCGACGGCCGAGCCCTTCGAGGCCGTCCGGGGAGGCGAGGACCTGGCGGTTCTCGGCTACACCTCGGGCACGTCCGGTGTGCCGCGCGGCGCGATGCTGTCCCACCGGGCGCTGCTCGCGAACGTCTCGCAGTGCGCCTCGCTGCGCCCCGCTCCCGTCACGGCGGGCGACCGGGTGCTGCTCGCGCTGCCGTTGTTCCACGTCTACGGCCTCGGCCCCGGCCTGCTGCAGACGGCGGGCGCGGGCGCCACGGCGATCCTGCTGGAGCGCTTCGACCCGTCCACCGTGCTGGACGTCATCGAGGAGCACCGCGTCACCACCATGGTCGGCGTGCCGCCCATGTACCGGGCGCTGCTCGCCCACCCCGTCGAGCTGCTGCGCGAGAAGCTCGCGACGGTCCGGCTGTTCACCTCCGGCGCGGCCCCGCTGCCCGCCGCGGTCATCGCGGAGATGCGCGGCGCGATCGGCATCCCGATCTTCGAGGGCTACGGCCTGACCGAGACGGGCCCGGTGCTCACGTCCACGCTGGTCGGGGGCACGCCGAAGCCCGGTTCCGTGGGCCAGGCGCTGCCCGGCGTCGAGATCCGCCTGGTCGACACGGACGGCTCGGTGCTCGACATCGACGAGGACGAGCCCGGCACCGGCCTGGTGTCCGCGAAGGGCGACAACATCTTCAGCGGCTACTGGCCCGACGGCGCGCACGGCCCGGATTCGTCCGGCTGGTTCCGCACGGGCGACGTCGGCTTCATCGACGCCGACGGCGACCTGCACCTGGTCGACCGCGCCGGCGACCTGATCATCGTCAACGGCTTCAACGTCTACCCGCACGAGGTCGAGCAGGTCGTCGGCGAGATGTCCGAGGTCGTGGAGGCCGCGGCCGTCGGCGTACCGGACGAGAGGACCGGCGAGTCGGTGAAGGTCGTCGTGGTCCTGCGCGACGGCCAGGAGCTGACGAGCGACCAGGTCGTGGCCCACTGCGCCGCCCGCCTGGCCAAGTTCAAGGTGCCGACGGTGGTGGACTTCGCCCCGGCCCTGCCGCACTCGCCGACCGGCAAGCTGGCGCGCGCGGTGCTCCGCAGGCCTTTGGGAGCATGAACCCATGTCCCACCACGTGACGTTGATGAGCCGGGTCTCCTGCCACTCCTGCGAGGAGGCGGCGGTGGAGATCGAACGGATCTGCGCGGACCTCGGCGCGACCTGGTCCGTCGAGGACGTGGACTCGGACCCGGAGCTGCGGGCCGAGTACGGGGACCGGGTGCCGGTGTTCCTGGTCGACGGGGCCGAGCACGGGTACTGGAAGGTGGAGGAGGACCGCCTGCGGGCGGCCCTGCGAGGGTGAGGCGTTACGGGAGGCTTACGACCTGAGCGAACCAAGGCCCGGCGGGTGTCGAATGGGAAGCATGAAGCCCGCCAAGGCCGCCCTCGCCGGACTGCTCGCGCTCGTCGCCGCCCTAGCAGCCGGGCACCTGGTGGCGGCCTTCGTGGGCCTGAGCGCCTCCCCGTACCTCGCCGTGGGCAATGCCGCCATCGACCTCACGCCGTCGTGGCTCAAGGACTTCGCGGTCACCACGTTCGGCACCTACGACAAGCTCGTGCTGCTGATCGGCATGGGGATCGTGCTCGCGGCCATCGGCGTCGGAGCCGGGCTGGCCAGCCGGAACAGTCCCGCGCCGGGAACGCTCGTGGCCGTGCTGCTCGGCTTCGTGGGCGTCGCGGCCGTCGTGACCAGGCCGGACGTCGGCCAGCTCGCCGTCCTCGCGCCCGTGGCCAGCACCGCCGCAGGCGTTTACGTGTTCCGCTACCTGCACAAAGAGGCCGAGGAGAGCGAGAGCCGGCGGGGCTTCCTGATCACCGCCGGACTGTCGGTCTTCGCCGGGGTCGCGGGGCAGCTGTTCGGCGCGCGGACGGACGTCGAGGGCAGCAGGCAGGCCGTCGGTGACCTCACGCCGAAGACCAAGGCACCGGAGATCCCGTTCAACGCCGACTTCGTCAAGGACGGCACCCCGAGCTTCATCACCAGCGGCAAGGACTTCTACCGGATCGACACGGCGCTGAGCGTGCCGCGGATCCGCGCCGAGGAGTGGGCGCTGCGGGTGCACGGCATGGTCGAGCGGCCCACGGTGCTCACGTTCGAGGAGATCCGCAGCAGGGACCTGGTCGAGGAGACCGTCACGCTGACCTGCGTCTCCAACGAGGTGGGCGGGCCGTACATCTCCACGGCCGACTTCGTCGGTGTCAGGATCGGCGACGTGCTCAGGGAAGCCGGCGTGAAGGCCGGCGCGGACCAGCTGTTCAGCACCAGCGACGACGGGTTCACGGCCGGCAGCCCGCTCGACTACGTGCTCGAACGCGGCCTGATCGCGATCGGCATGAACGGCGAACCGCTGCCCGCCGAGCACGGTTTCCCGGCACGCCTCGTGGTCCCCGGCCTCTACGGCTACGTCTCCGCGACCAAGTGGGTCACCGACCTCAACGTGACGACGTTCGCCAAGGACCAGGGCTACTGGATCCCGCGCGGCTGGGCGACGAGGGCGCCGATCAAGACCTCCTCGCGGATCGACCGGCCCCAGCGGATGGGCAAGGTCCAGGGCAAGGCCGTCATCGCGGGCACGGCCTGGGCGCAGCCGAAGGGCGTGGCGAAGGTCGAGGTCCGCATCGACGGCGGGCCGTGGCGGGAGACCGAGCTCGCGGCCGACGTCAGCGACACCACGTGGCGCATGTGGAAGATCGAGCTGGAGCTGTCCCGGGGCAGTCACACGGTCGAGTGCCGGGCCACCGACAAATCCGGGTTCACCCAGGACCAGGCACGCCTCGACCCGGTTCCCGACGGTGCGACGGGATGGCACTCCGTCACCTTCACCGTGGAGTAGGCGCTCACCCCTTGGTGATCATGAACCGAGGAAGCGCTGGTCACGCCCTGTCATCAGCGCTGTGACACCCGATCACCGACTTTGTGCGTGCGTTCACAAGCGGTACGGTGTGGTCATCACCAACGCCGCGGGTCCCTGCGGTGAAGCACACCCGGAGGTCGGAGAGCGTGGCATCACAGCGGGGCGAAGGTGAGACGACCACCACCCCTGCAGAGGCTGCCGACAAGGAGCGCGCCCGCGCGATCCCCGAGGCCGCCGTGGCCCGGCTCGCCGTGTACCTCCGCGTGCTGTCGGGCATGTCCGAGAGCGGCGTGACGGCCGTCTCCAGCGAGGAGCTGAGCCAGGCCGCCGGCGTCAACGCGGCGAAGCTCCGCAAGGACCTGAGCTACATCGGCAGCTACGGCACGAGGGGCGTCGGCTACGACGTCGAGGTCCTCGTCAGCCACATCGAGCGCATCCTCGGCCTCACCAGGAACCACTCGGTGGCCGTCGTCGGCATCGGTAACCTTGGTCACGCTCTCGCTAACTACGGCGGGTTCCCCGGCCGCGGTTTCCCGGTCACCGCCCTCTTCGACGTGGACGCCGATCTCGTCGGAATCCCTGTTGGGGGCATCCCCGTCAACCACATCGACGAGATCACCGCGATCTGCCGCGAGCGCGAGGTGTCGATCGGTGTCATCGCGACGCCGCCACCGGCCGCTCAGTCGGTTTGCGACCGTTTGGTATCTGCGGGCGTGCAGTGCATTCTGAACTTTGCACCAGTTGTCCTTCAGGTTCCAGACAACGTCGAGGTGCGCAAGGTTGACTTGGCGGTCGAGATGCAGATCCTGTCGTTCCACGTCGCTCGACGTGCGGACGAGGCTGCCAGCGTCTCGGCAGGGATCGGCTCGGTCGACAACAACGGACTCGGTGTGGACGGGATGGTGATTCGCCCGTGAGCGTGAGCCAGGCGGCTCCGGCAGACGTGGTGAGTGCATGAGCGTGCTCGTAGTCGGTCTGTCGCACCGCACCGCCCCAGTCCCGGTCCTGGAACGCGTCACCGTGGCCGAGCCGGACATGTCCAAGGTCCTCGGCCAGTTGCTCGCCGCCCCCAGCGTCTCCGAGGCGATGGTCCTGTCGACCTGCAACAGGGTCGAGGTCTACGCCGTCGTCGAGTCGTTCCACGGCGGTATGTCCGAGGTCGTCGAGGTTCTCGCGCAGCACGCGCAGATCGAGCCCCAGTCGCTCTACGAGCACTTCTACGTGCACTACGCCGCCGCTGCCGTCGAGCACCTGTTCTCCGTCGCGGCCGGCCTCGACTCGATGGTCGTCGGCGAGTCCCAGATCCTCGGCCAGCTGCGCGGTGCGTACGCGGCGGCGGACGAGGCGGGCACCGTCGGCAAGACCGCCCACGAGCTCACCCAGAACGCCCTGCGCGTCGGCAAGCGCGTGCACGCCGAGACGGGCATCGACCACGCCGGTGCGTCGGTCGTGTCCGAGGCCCTCGGCGACGCGGAGGCCCAGTTGGGCACGCTCGTCGGCAAGCGCGCGCTGCTCGTCGGTGCCGGTGCCATGGGCGGCCTGGCCGCTGCTCACCTGCGCCGGGCGGGCATCGGCGAGGTCGTCATCGCGAACCGGACGCAGGCCAACGGTGTGCGTCTCGCCACGTCGCTGAAGGCCGAGGGCGTCCCCGCGACGGCCGTCGACCTCACCGCGCTGGCCGTCGAGATCGACCTCGCGGACATCGTCTTCGCGTGCACCGGGTCGGTCGACACGGTCGTCCGCGCGGACATGATCAGCAAGCGCTCGCGGCCGTTGGTCGTGTGCGACCTGGGCCTGCCGAAGGACGTCGACCCGGCCGCGGCCGAGCTGCCGAACGTTCGTGTGGTGGACCTGGAAACGCTGCAGCGCCGCCTCTCCGACGCGCCCGCCGGCCAGGACACGCGCCTGGCCGTCCAGCTCGTCGCCGACGAGGTGAGGGCCTACCTCGCGGGCCAGCGGTCCGCCGAGGTCACGCCGACCGTCACGGCCCTGCGCAAGCGGGCCGCCGAGGTGGTCGACGCCGAACTGCTCCGTCTTGATTCGCGACTTCCCGAACTGGACCCCGCGACACGCGGTGAATTGGCCAAGACGGTGCGCCGCGTTGTAGACAAGCTCCTGCACACGCCGACCGTCAGGGTGAAGGAGCTCGCCTCCGCCCCTGGTGGTACCGGCTACGCGGAGGCTCTCCGCGAACTGTTCGGGCTCGACCCCCAGTCGCCTGGGGTTGTCAGTCAGACCAAGTCTTCTGTGGATGGTGAAACGCGGTGACCCGCACCCTACGGATCGGTACCCGAGGCAGCGCACTGGCGCTCGCGCAGACGGGGACCGTGGCCGAGTCGCTGAGGGCTGCCGGAGCCCAGGTCGAGATCGTCGTCATCAAGACGCCGGGCGACCTCTCCGACGCGCCCATCGCGCAGATCGGCATCGGCGTCTTCACGTCGGCTCTTCGTGACGCGCTCGCGAACGACGAGATCGACATCGCCGTCCACTCCTACAAGGACCTCCCGACCGCGCCGGACCCCCGTCTGACGCTCGCGGCCGTGCCCCGGCGCGAAGACCCGCGCGACGCCCTGGTGGCGCGCGACGGTCTCACGCTCGGTGAGCTGCCGGTGGGATCCACTGTGGGCACCGGTTCGCCGCGGCGAGCGGCCCAGCTGGAGGCCCTCGGCCTCGGGCTGAACATCGTTCCGTTGCGCGGCAACGTGGACACGCGCATCGGCAAGGTCCGCAACGGCGAACTCGACGCGGTGGTGCTGGCTCGCGCCGGCATCTCGCGTCTCGGCCGCACGAGCGAGATCACCGAGAACCTGGAGCCCATCCAGATGCTTCCCGCACCCGCACAGGGTGCGTTGGCAGTCGAGTGCCGGGTCGACGACGTCGACGCCGAGCACCTGATCCAGTCCACTTTGGACGATTCGGCCAGCCGGGCCGCTGTGACCGCTGAGCGCGCCATGCTGGCCGCGCTCGAAGCGGGCTGCAGCGCGCCGGTCGGCGCGCTGGCCGATGTGGTGGAAGACCTCGATGACGACGGGAAGGTCGTGTACCGACTTTCCCTGCGCGGGGTCGCAGCGACGCCGGAGAACGATCTCCTCCGTGCGTCCGCCACCGGTGACTTGACCGAAGCTGAGGGACTCGGCCGTGCGCTGGCCGCCGAGTTGCTCGACCTCGGGGCCGCCGTTCTCAGCGGTCCAGAGGCGTAATCGATGGGGAGTGCCCTGATGACCCGCGCACGCAAGACCCCCGGACGCGTCGCTTTCGTGGGCTCCGGCCCCGGCGACACCGGGTTGCTCACGGTCCGGGCCCACGACTTGCTCACCAGGGCTGAACTCGTGGTCACCGACCCGGACGTCCCCGCGGACGTTCTCGCGACCGTGCCCGAGGGAGTCGAGGTCCGCCCCGCTGTCGGCGAGGCCGCCGACGTGGCCAAGGACCTGGTGGCGGAGGCGAAGAACGGCTCGACCGTCGTTCGCCTCGTCGCGGGTGACCCGCTGACCCTCGACTCGGTCGTGAAGGAAGCGCAGGCCGTCGCGAAGTCGACGATCCCGTTCGACGTCGTCCCCGGTGTGCCCTCGGGCACCGCGGTGCCGGCGTACGCGGGCGTCGCTCTCGGTGGCGTGCACACCGAGGTCGACGTGCGCGCCGTGACGGACTGGGCCGGCCTCGCCGCCGCGCCCGGCACGCTGGTGCTGCACGCGACCGGTTCGCACCTGGCCGAGGCCGCGTCGAACCTGGTCGAGAACGGCCTCGCGCCGCAGACCCCGGTCGCCGTGACCGCCGAGGGAACCGGCTTCCAGCAGCGCACCATCGACACCACGCTGGCCGCCGTCGCGGCCGACGCCGGTGAGATGGGCGGCCCGCTGGTCGTCACCGTCGGTGCCGCCGCCGCCGCACGTTCGAGGCTCTCCTGGTGGGAGTCGCGGGCGCTGTACGGCTGGCGAGTGCTGGTCCCGCGGACCAAGGAGCAGGCCGGCGCGATGTCCGAGCGCCTGCACTCGCACGGTGCGATCGCCGTCGAGGTGCCGACGATCTCGGTCGAGCCGCCCCGCAGCCCCGCGCAGATGGAGCGCTCGGTCAAGGGTCTCGTCGACGGCCGCTACCAGTGGGTCGTCTTCACCTCGACCAACGCCGTCCGCGCGGTGTGGGAGAAGTTCCGCGAGTTCGGCCTGGACGCCCGTGCGTTCTCCGGCGTGAAGATCGCCTGCGTCGGCGAGGCCACGGCCGCGAAGGTGCGCTCGTTCGGCATCATCCCGGAGCTCGTGCCGTCGGGTGACCAGTCGTCCGAGGGTCTCCTCAACGACTTCCCGCCCTACGACGACATCCTCGACCCGGTCGACCGCGTGCTGCTGCCGCGGGCCGACATCGCCACCGAGACGCTGGCCGCCGGCCTGCGTGAACGTGGCTGGGAGATCGACGACGTGACGGCGTACCGCACCGTGCGTGCCGCGCCGCCGCCCGCCGACACCCGCGAGATGATCAAGTCCGGTGGCTTCGACGCGGTGTGCTTCACCTCGTCGTCGACCGTGCGGAACCTGGTCGGCATCGCGGGCAAGCCGCACGCCCGCACGCTCGTCGCGTGCATCGGCCCGCAGACCGCCGAGACGGCGCGGGAGTTCGGCCTCCGGGTCGACGTGCAGCCCGAGGAGGCGAACGTGCCCGCGCTGGTCGACGCGCTGGCCGCCCACGCCGCCCGGTTGCGCGCCGAGGGAGCGCTGCCTCCTCCGCGCAAGACCAAGCGTCTGCGCCGCAGCTAAGTCAGGAAGCCGTCGGGGCCACTCAAGATCCTTTGAGTGGCCCCTTCGACTCTCTTCAGCCAGGGAGTCCGCCGTGTACCCACTTCACCGGCCGAGGCGTCTGCGCACGACGCCCGCCATGCGCCGCCTCGTGTCCGAGACCGAGGTGCGCCCCCGTCAGCTCGTGCTGCCGATGTTCGTCAAGGAAGGCGCCTCCGAGGCCGCCGAGATCAGCAGCATGCCGGGTGTCTTCCAGCACACCCGTGACTCGCTGCGCAAGGCCGCGGTCGAGGCCGTGCAGGCGGGGGTCGGCGGCATCATGCTGTTCGGCGTCCCGTCCGTGCGCGACGCCGTCGGCTCCGGCGGCACCGACCCGGACGGCATCCTCAACGCCGCGCTGGGCGACCTGCGCGCCGAGTTGGGTGACAGCACCGTCCTCATGTCGGACTGCTGCCTCGACGAGTTCACCGACCACGGCCACTGCGGTGTGCTCGCCGCAGACGGCAGCGTGGACAACGACGCGACCCTCGAGGTCTACGGCGAGATGGCCGTCGCGCAGGCGCGCGCCGGTGCCCACGTCGTCGGCCCGAGCGGCATGATGGACGGCCAGATCGCCTTCATCCGCAACGCCCTGGACACCGCGGGCCTGCAGGACACCGGCATCCTCGCGTACGCGGCCAAGTACGCCTCGGCGTTCTACGGCCCGTTCCGCGACGCCGTCGAGTCGCAGCTCGCGGGCGACCGCAAGACCTACCAGCAGGACCCGGCGAACGCCCGCGAGGCGTTGCACGAGGTGCAGCTGGACCTCGCCGAGGGCGCGGACATGGTCATGGTCAAGCCCGCCCTGCTGTACCTGGACGTGCTGCGCGCGGTCGCCGAGATCTCGGACGTTCCCGTTGCGGCGTACCAGATCTCCGGCGAGTACGCGATGATCGAGGCCGCCGCCCGCAACGGCTGGATCGACCGCGAGCGCTCGATCCTCGAGTCGCTCACGTCCATCCGTCGTGCCGGCGCGGACATCGTGCTCACGTACTGGGCAGTGGAAGCCGCCCGGTGGCTGGACCGGTAACTCCCGTCCCGAAGCTGATCGACGTCGCGCGCTGGTTGTGGATCACCAGTGCGTGCGTCGGCATGCTGCGGTTCCTCGAACAGCTCCTCGACCGCGAGATGCTCGTCACCGAGGTGCGGCGGCAGAACCCTTCGATGGGGCAGGACCAGATCGACGCGTCTGTTGACGGCGGTGTCCTCTTCGGACTGCTGATCGCCCTGCTGCTGGTCGTCGCGTACACCCGGTTCGCGAACGCGATGGCGCGTGGCCGCAACTGGGCCCGGATCGTGCTGACCGTGCTGGGCGGCGCCTCTGTCGCGTTCGGACTGTTCCGGTTGGTCGCCTGGGCCAGTGGGATCGCGGCACAGCTCGGAGTCGAAATGCGTCCGGTCGACCTGGCCGTCACCGCGGTCACCACCGTGCTGGACGCGTCCGCGATCGTGTTGATGTACCGGGTGTCCGCGCACTTCAGGAAGAGGGGCGCGGTGGACACCGCGACCCTGCCGTCCTAAGTTCGCGATCGTGACGTCTCCGAAGGAATCGGGCCCTCCCGGCAAGATCACCGCGGGCTACTGGCTCGTCGTCGCCGGCTCGGTGCTCACCGTCCTGGCCGCGCTGTTCGTGCTCGTGATCAGGCAGGCCGTGATCGACGCCAACGTCCAGGCGAACACCGATCCGGCGAGGACGGTGGACACGATCACCAGGGACGTCGACCTCACGTGGATCTCGGCGCTGGCCGGTTCGCTGCTGATCGGCGGCCTCGCCGTCTGGTTCGCCCGCAAGGCGCGGGCCGGGGCGAAGAAGAGCCGCACCTCGCTCATGATCACCGTGTTGCTCGGGCTGTTCTACCAGCTCACGTTCAGCCCGCTGGGTGTCGCCGGCGCACTGGTGGCGACGGTCGGTCTCGCGTTCTTCTACCTCCGGCAGTCGACCGAGTACCTGACCGAGAGCGAGCAGCCAGCGTGAAGACCGACGACACTCCCCGGACCGTGCGCATCGCGGTAGGCCTGTGGCTCGCGATCGCGGTCTTCGTCCTCTTCACCACCGCCGGGCTGTGGTTCCAGCGCGGTGAGGTCCAGCGGCTGACCGGGTGGACGTCCGGGCAGGTCACGAGCTTCCTGGGCACGCTGTCGGCGGTCGCGGTGATCTTCGTGGTGGCCTACGCGTGGCTGACGCGGCTGTTTCTGAAGCGCCGGAACTGGGCGCGGATCGCGTTGTCGTTCATCGCGGTCGTGCACATGATCTGGATCCTGTTCGTGGGCGTCAGCGCGTCGAGTTTGGTCACGTTGCTGCTCATCTGCCTCGCAATCGTCTTCACGTGGCAGGCGCGTACGGCACAGTGGCTGGCGGAGGTGCGTGAGCAGTGAGCAACCCGCAGGACCCGAACCCCTGGCAGCCGAACCAGGACGGACGGCAGGACCAGTACGGCTCGACGGCCGGGACGTACGAGGTGACCGCCGTGAACAACATGGGGCTGCCGATGCCGCCCGCGCCGGAGATGGCACCGCCGCTGGACCACGCGCAGTGGCAGAACCCGGCGGCCCCCTATCCGGCGCCCGGTGGGCAGTACCAGGTCAACCAGGTCGCGAACGCCGGTTACATGACGCCGCTGTCGCCGGTGCTGCCGCACGAGCTGGCACCGCCGCGGCCGGCCACGATCACCGCCGCGATGTGGATCTGGATCGCGGCCGCCGTGCTGTCGGTCGCCGTGCTGCCGGTGATGTTGCTCGCCAACGCGGACTTCTTCGTCACCCAGGACAGCATCGTCACCGAGGAGGACCGGCAGGCCGCCGATCTCGGCGTGCGGGCCATGGCGGTGATCTTCGGGTTCGTGATGCTGGTCGCCGCCGCGCCGTACGTCGCGTTCGCGGTCGTGCTGCGCAACGGCCAGAACTGGGCGCGCATCCTGCTCACGATCCTCGCCGTGCTCGGGTTGCTGACCATGCTCGCGATCATCTTCATCTCGATCGGCGCGCAGGTCTGGCAGCCGAGCGTGGCCATCGGCATCGTCGTGATCGGGCTGACCGTCGCGGCCGTCGTGCTGCAGTTCCTGCCCGCCTCGAACAGGTTCGTTCGCTAGTGCTCTACCGCGAGTCCGGCAGCAGCTGGTGGCCGTTGCTGTGGGGCCCGGCGTTCGCGGTGGCCGGGTACCTGGTCGAACTCGTCACCGGGCCCGCCTCCGTGGCGCTGTGGGCGATCGTGGGACTCCTGCTGACGCTCTGCGCGGTCGTGTGGGTGAACCTGCGGATCAAGACCGGCAGCATCGAGCTCACGGCCGAGGAAGCCCAGTTCGGGCGCGAGAAGATGCCGGTCGCGATGATCGAGGCCTGTCAGGACGTCGGCGCCCCGACCGGGGCGAAGGTGCTCGGTGGCGGCTGGTCGGTGCCCAAGGGGACGACGGCGGTGCCACTGCGGCTCGTCGACGGCACGGTGGTGCTGGCGTGGGCACGCGATCCGGAAGCCTTCCTCGCGGCGTTGCGACGGGTCGTGAGAAGGTGAGCGGCGTGACAGAGGCCGTGACTGAGCCGGAGTCGGACACCGTGGTGGAGGAGCCTGAGCAGGCCCCACCGGCCGGTCCGGGCCTGCACCAGCCCAAGCGGTGGCTCATCGCCGCGGGTGAGGTCGTCGCGATCGTCCTGCTGGTGATCGCCGCCGTGTGGTGCTGGAACCGCGGCGTCGTGCGCCTCGAGTACCCGTTCGAGGGCCGCGAGCCGCTGATCTCCACCCGTCTGCACGGCAACTGGCTGGGCACCGCCGCCGGCGCCGCCACGCTCGCCGTGGTCCTCGCTCTCGACGCGGTGAGGCAGATCATGCTGGCCGTGCGCGCCCGGCCGCAGGAAGCCGCCGACTCCGACATGTGAGACTGGGGTACGTGACTGCGAGTCGATCCCAGGCCCTGTTCGAGCGCGCGTCGACGCTGACCCCCGGCGGGGTCAACTCTCCGGTGCGGGCGTTCCACTCCGTCGGCGGCACCCCGCGTTTCATGGTGCGTGGCGAGGGTCCGCACCTGTGGGACGCGGACGGCAACCGGTACGTCGACCTGGTGGCGTCGTGGGGCCCGATGATCCTCGGGCACGCCCACCCCGCCGTGGTCGAGGCGGTGCAGAAGGCGGCCGTCAACGGTCTGTCGTTCGGGACGCCGACCGAGGGGGAGATCGACCTCGCGGCCGAGATCATCGACCGCGTCGAGCCGGTTCGCCAGGTCCGCCTGGTCAACTCGGGCACCGAGGCCACGATGAGCGCGATCCGTCTCGCCCGCGGCTTCACCGAGCGTCGCAAGGTCATCAAGTTCGCCGGCTGCTACCACGGTCACGTCGACGCGTTGCTCGCCCAGGCGGGCTCCGGCGTCGCGACCCTGGGGCTGCCCTCGTCGCCCGGTGTCACCGGCGCGCAGGCCGAGGACACGATCGTCCTGCCGTACAACGACGTCGAGGCGGTGCGCGCGGCGTTCGCGGAGAACCCCGGCACGATCGCCTGCATCATCACCGAGGCCGCGGCGGGCAACATGGGCGCCATCGCGCCGTCGGCCGGCTTCAACGAGGCGCTGCGTGAGATCTGCGACGCCGACGGCGCGTTGCTGATCATGGACGAGGTCATGACGGGCTTCCGCGTCTCGCGCGGCGGCTGGTTCGGCCTGGAGCGCGTGCGCGGCGACCTCTACACGTTCGGCAAGGTCATGTCCGGTGGCCTGCCGGCGGCCGCGTTCGGTGGCCGTGCGGACGTGATGGCCCGTCTTGCGCCGTCCGGTCCCGTCTACCAGGCCGGGACGCTGTCGGGTAACCCCGTCGCGGTGGCCGCCGGCCTGGCGTCATTGCGTGCCGCGGACGAGGACGTCTACCGGGCGCTGGACCGCAACGCGACTCGTCTCGGGGCGCTGTTCACGGCCGCGCTGACCGAGGCCGGTGTCGAGCACCGCGTGCAGTTCGCTGGGAACCTGGTGAGCGTGTTCTTCGGTTCTTCTGAGGTGAAGGACTACGCGGGTGCGCAGGCCTGTGAGACCTGGCGCTTCCCGCCGTTCTTCCACGCGCTGCTGGAGAGGGGCGTGTACGCGCCGCCTTCGGCGTTCGAAGCCTGGTTCGTGAACGCCGCCATGGGTGAAGAGGAGTTCGCCGTGATCGCCGACGCGTTGCCGCATGCGGCTCGTGCTGCCAAGGAGGCCCGCAAGTGAGCCGCACCGTCGTTCATCTGCTCCGTCACGGTGAGGTGCACAACCCGACCGGGATCCTGTACGGGCGTCTGCCCGGTTTCAAGCTGTCGGAGCGGGGGCAGAAGCAGGCGCTGACCGTGGCCGAGCACCTCGCCGACCACGACATCGTGCATGTTGTCGCTTCTCCGTTGGATCGGGCTCAGCAGACTGCTTCGCCCATCGCCGACTCGCATCGGCTGGAGTTGGACACCGACGAGCGGTTGATCGAGGCCGGCAACCAGTTCGAGGGGTTGAAGGTTGCGGTCGGGGACGGGGCTCTGCGGTCTCCTCAACACTGGCCGAAGCTCGTGAACCCTTTTCGGCCGTCTTGGGGGGAGCCCTACCTCGAGATCGCTCACCGGATGTTCGGTGCGGTGCAGAAGGCTCGGGCTGCTGCTGAGGGGCATGAGGCTGTGTGCGTTTCGCATCAGTTGCCTATTTGGACTGTGCGGCGGTTTCTCGAGGGTAAGCGGATGTGGCATGACCCTCGGCGTCGGGAGTGTTCTTTGGCCTCTCTCACCTCGTTGATTTTTGAGGGGGAGCAGCTTGTTCGGATTGCCTACTCCGAGCCTGTTGGGGCTACTGATCCTCGGGTGACTGGGGCATGAAGCGGTTGTTCTTGTTGGTGTTGTTGTTGGCTGGGTGTACTACTGGGAAGGATGCTGCTTCTGTTGGGGCTGGGGATTTTTATCTCGTTGCTCCTGGGGGGCAGGTTGAGCTTCGGTATGCGCCTGGGGAGCGGAAGTTGTTGAAGGGGCTCGAGGGGGAGTCTCTGCTCGAGGATGGCGCTACTGTTCGGCTGTCCGATTATTCTGGTAAGCCTGTTGTCGTCAACATTTGGGGGGCCTGGTGTGGGCCCTGCCGTACCGAGGCGCCTGAGATGCAGAAGGTGTTTGATTCTGGGACTCAGGTGCTTGGGGTTGATGTCAAAGAGACTTCGAAGGATCATCCTCGGGATTTTATGAAGGATCGGTCGCTTACCTATCCTTCTATTTATGATGCTTCTTCTCGTAGTTTTATCAATGTATTCAAGGGGTTGCCTGCAAATACTGTTCCTTCCACGTTTGTTGTGGATAAGGAGCATAAGGTTGCTGCGGTGTTTCTTGTGCCGGTGTTGGCTGAGGATTTGCAGGCTGTTTTGGATGAGTTGAGTAAGGAATAGTTGCGTTGCGTGCTTCCCCTGGGGGCGCTGCCCCCAGACCCCCGGCAATCTGATCAGGGGGCCCGCGCCACCCGTAGGTAGATGGCACGCCTGTTGCGTTGGGCGGCTGCCGGTTGCTTTGAGGGTTGCGTTGGCGGTGGGGTCCCATCACGAGTCACACCAAGAGCGGGCCACATGCCTGGAGGGGTGTCAAACCGCCGAAAAGCGTGGCGGTTTGACACCCCTCCAGGCATGCAGCAAGAGCTATGGCGCGACTCGTGATGGGACCCCACCGCCTGGACCGCTTGCTAAAGACGAAAGACGAACGGCTCGCCTTCGGCGTTGCGGCTATCCGGCTGGCGGGGCTACCGGCTGGTTCAGGGATGGGATTTTGGCCTTGAAGGCCTTGATCATGGCGTCCCTGCCGATGGAGTTGAACTGCTTGCCCAGGGTTCGCATGATTGAGTTGCCGGTGGGGCGGTAGAGGCCGCTCTTGTAGTAGCGGGCACCCTCTACCGGGGCGATCACGCCGCCGTCTGGGGAAGGCTGGCCCAGGTAGTCGCCCCACTTTGCGCCTGTGGGGTCCTTGGTCACGTTGATTTCTCGTGGTTCTGCGCCCGTGTAGGTGATGTACGGGTAGTCGTATTCGTCTGCCAGGCCGCCGATCGAGTGGCCCAGCTCGTGGATTGCGATTTGGCCCGCTTGTGCGTTCGAGCCGGATGCGGTGGCTACCGAGCCGCCTGCTCCGCCGTACTTCGAGGTGTTGCCCAGGGCGATCACCTGGTCGTACTGGGGGGCCAGGGCCGCGAATTCCTTGGCCTTGGTCTCGTTCACGCAGAGGAGGCGTTCTGTGTTCGCGTCTCGGCCTTGGCACCAGAATCCCATGTCCAGGGCCGTGTTTTTGAGCAGGCCCTTGGTCGGGTCGTGGTCTACGCCTGACTCTGGCGAGATCACGTTGACCTGCCAGACGTTGAAGTACTCCTTGTAGCTTGCGAAGGGCTCTACGGCTGAGAGCTCTTCCCACTTGCTCTTCACGTTTGCTGTGTAGGTTGCCAGGTCCTCTGTTGTGTAGCCGTCTCCTACGAAGACCAGGTCGAAGCGGTCTGAGGAGTCGCCTGTCACCTGGACCGGGACCACGTCTGCCGCTGCCAGGGTGCGGAAGTCCGCCGACTTCTCCCTGGGGGCCTTCGGGGTCTGGGCTTGGGTGATGGTGCCGTCTTCGTTGAAGACTTCACGCCACTCCATCGCCGGGGCCGCGCCGCCGACCGGTACCTGTGCGAACAGTGCCAGCGCTGCCATCGTCAGCGCTGGGAGGACCAGCCGGGTGCGTCGCATGTGTTGACGCTAAGCAAGCGTGATGTCACCCACAAGCGGCAATTGTCGGTACTTTTGGCCCAACCGTTGTGTTGGGCGGAAAGGTCATGCCCGGTCGTGGCGTGATCTGGGCAACTACCTACTCTGAGGGTTGTGAACCCCACCGATCTGGCGATCTCCGGGCCGTTGCTGCTGGCCACCGGGGTTGCCTTGCTCGCGGGATTTATCTCCTTCGCGTCGCCGTGCGTGGTGCCGTTGGTGCCCGGGTACCTGGCCTACCTCGCTGGGCTGGTCGGTGCCGAGGCTCCTCGGGTCGAGGCCGACGAGCCCGCCAGGCAGGGGCGTTGGCGGGTGGCCGGGGCGTCGTTGCTGTTCGTGCTCGGGTTCACCGTGGTCTTCGCGTTGGCGTCCATGGCGATCCTTGGGGCTTCGGACGCGTTGTTCCTCAACGCTGATCTGTTCCAGCGCATCGGTGGGGTCGTCACGATCCTGATGGGGCTGGTGTTCCTCGGGCTCGTTCCGGCGCTGCAGAAGGACGTGCGGTTCCACACCAAGCCCAACGCCGGGCTGTTCGGGGCTCCGGTGCTCGGGGCCGTGTTCGCGTTGGGGTGGACGCCCTGTCTTGGGCCGACGCTGGCCGGGGTTCTCGCCGTTGCGCGTAGTACCGAGGTCGGGTCGTCCACTGCTCGTGGGGCCGTGCTGGTGCTTGCCTACTGCCTGGGTCTCGGGTTGCCGTTCGTGGTGCTGGCGCTCGGGGCCCGGTGGGCGTTGGGCGTGACGAAGTGGCTGCGCACGCACGCTCGGCACGTGCAGATCTTCGGCGGCGTGCTGTTGATCCTGGTCGGGATCGCGCTGGTCACCGGGCTCTGGGGTGAGTTCGTCGGGTGGCTGCGCTACTCGTTCGTCGACGTCGTGAGGTTGCCGCTCTAGTGATCGCCTTCCTCCGCAACACGTGGCGCGGGCTCACCTCCATGAGGACCGCGCTGACACTGCTGTTCCTGCTCGCGCTCGCGGCCATGCCCGGTGCGTTGTTGCCGCAGCTGTCGCTCAACGCGGCCAAGGTCGACGAGTACGTCGCCCAGCGCGGCTGGTGGGGGCAGTTGCTGCTCAAGCTCGGGTTCTTCGAGGTGTATGCCACGCCTTGGTTCGCCGCGATCTACCTGCTGCTGTTCACGTCCCTCGTCGGGTGTCTGCTGCCCCGCACGTGGGAGTACTTCAAGCAGATGGGCGCGAAGCCCGTTCTGACGCCGCGCAACCTCTCGCGGATGCCGCACCACGCGCAGGCCGAGTTGGACGTCACGCCGGACGAGGCGCTCGGGCGGGCGAAGAAGGCCATGCGCGGCTGGCGGATGGAGACCGGCGAGGGCACGGTCAGCGCCGAGCGCGGGTTCCTGCGCGAGACCGGCAACCTGGTCTTCCACTTCGCGTTGCTGGGGCTGCTGGTCTCGTTCGCGCTGGGCAAGATGTTCAACTACGAGGGCCAGGTCATCGTCCAGGCCGACGGCGGCCAGTTCTGCAACGGCGGCATCTTCAACTACGACCAGTTCCGGCCCGGTCTGCGGGTCGACGGCACGGACCTCACGCCGTTCTGCGTCGAGATCGGCAAGTTCTCCGCCGAGTACCTCGACAACGGCCAGCCCGTCGGCTTCAAGGCCGACATCAGGTACCAGTCGGGCGACGACCTCACGTCGAACACGTGGCGGCCGTACGCGCTGCAGGTCAACCACCCGTTGCGCACCGAGGGCGACCGGGTCTACCTGCTCGGCCACGGGTACACGCCGACGTTCACGGTGACGTTCCCCAACGGCGAGAAGCGCACGCAGGGCATCCAGTGGCTGCCGACCGACCAGCTCACGCTGGCCTCGGAGGGTGCCACGAAGTTCGACCCGCCCGGCATCACGGACTCCGAGACGCGGCGCAAGAACCAGATCGCCGTGACGGGTCTGCTGGCGCCGACGCCGTTGCTGCACGGCAACATCCTGAACTCGAAGTTCCCGGCGCTCAACGACCCGATGGTCGCCGTCGACGTGTACCGCGGCGACCTCGGCGTGGACGACGGACGCGGCCAGTCGATCTTCTCGATCGACCAGAAGATGGTCGACCAGGGCCGGCTGCAGAAGGTCGCGCGCAAGAACCTCGCGCTGGGCGAGGAGATCGCGCTCGACGACGGCACCAAGGTGCGGTTCGACGCCGTGAACGACTGGGTGTCCCTACAGGTTTCGCACGACCCGACCCAGGGTTACGTGCTGGCGTTCGCCATCCTGATCATCCTCGGCCTGGGGGTCTCGCTGACCGTCAAGCGCCGCAGGGTGTGGGTGCGTGCGACCCGTTTGGAAGACGGGCGTACGTTGGTCGAGGTCGGCGGGCTCGCCCGTACTGACCAGGCAGGATACGGCGAGGAGTTCACGCGGCTGGCCCGCGCGGTGCTGAACGAGGAGAAGTCCTGATGCCGGTCAACGAGACGTTCGCGACCTACAGCGACTGGCTGTACCGCAGTGCGCTGGGCGTCTACTTCTTCGCGATCCTGCTCTACGGCGTGGAGCAGGCCTTCTCCCGTGCGCCGCGCAAGGCGGAAGCGCTGGTCGGATCCGGTGGGCCGGACATCCTCACGGATGCGCCCAAGTCCGAGCTGACGCGTTCCGAGCGCATCGGGCGCATGGGTGCCGCGATGACTGTCCTCGGTGCGGTGCTGCACCTCGGCTCATTGGTCATGCGCGGTCTGTCGGCCGGGCGCGCGCCCTGGGGCAACATGTACGAGTACATGTCGCTGCTGTGCCTCGCGGCCGTGGTGACGTGGATCGTGCTGATGGCCAAGTTCCCGATCCGCCGCCTCGGCGTGTTCGTGCTCACGCCGATCCTGGTCCTGCTGTTCATCGGCGGCACCGTGCTCTACGCCGAGTCCGCGCCCGTTCAGCCGGCGCTGCGGTCGTACTGGCTGGTGATCCACGTATCGGTCATCTCGATCTCGTCCGGCGTGCTGCTGATCCCCGGCGTGACCTCGATCCTCTACCTGCTCAAGGACAGCAAGGCCGACCGCTTCCCGAAGCTGCCGTCCGCCGACGTGCTCGACCGCATGTCGTACCGGACCACCGTCCTGGCGTTCCCGCTGTTCACGGCCGGGATCATCCTCGGCGCGATCTGGGCCGAAGCGGCGTGGGGCCGGTTCTGGGGCTGGGACCCGAAGGAGACGGTCGCGTTCGTCACGTGGGTCGTCTACGCGGCGTATCTGCACGCACGCGCGACGGCCGGTTGGCGTGGCCGTGGGGCCGCATGGATCAACGTCGGGGGCTTTGCCCTGAACGTGTTCAACCTGTTCTTCATCAACTTGGTCACCAGCGGGTTGCATTCGTACGCGGGTCTCTAACGAGTTAAGCCCCCAGGTCGATGGAACCGTTGCCGGTTGCGTACCGTCGCAACCTGGGGGTCGGGGAAGTCTCGGTCCCTCTTGCTCAGGGAGGGCCACAGCGGTGACATGGCAACCACCGGGTGAGGAACAGGGCTCCGGCCCGCAGTACGTCGACCCGCAGGCGGCGGCCTACCTCGACCCGCAGCAGTCCGGCCCGCAGCACGTCAGCGGTAGCCAATCAGGCCCGTACAACCTGGCCGGCCAGTCAGGGCCCTACCAGGTTCCCGGTAACGCCTCCGGTCCCTACCCGGTGCCCGGCACCGCGTCCGGTCCGTACCAGGTTCCCGGCAACGCGTCCGGTCCCTACCCGGTGCCCGGCTCGCAGTCCGGCGCGTACCAGGTGGGCGGCGGCCAGTCGGGTGCCCACTCGGTGGGCGGTGGCCAGTCCGGGCCGCACAACACCGACAACACCGCGCAGTACGGCCACTTCGCCGGCCAGCAGTACCCGAACAACTTCCCGCAGCAGCAGTACCGCTCGCAGGCACAGGAAGTCTCGTCGCAGCAGCTGATCAAGAAGGAGAAGCGCCCGCCGACGTCCGGCTGGCGCAAGTCCCTGCACTCGCTGTCCGGCGGCACGATCAACCTGGGTGAGAGCCCGGCCGACGTGCGGCGGCGTGAGCTGATCGCACGGATCAACCAGCCCCTGCGCGGGTGCTACAAGATCGCGATGCTGTCGCTCAAGGGCGGCGTCGGCAAGACCACGACGACCACGACGCTCGGTTCGACGTTCTCGTCACTGCGCGGCGACCGGGTCGTCGCGGTCGACGCGAACCCCGACCGCGGCACGCTGGCGTTGAAGATCCCGCGCGAGACCACGGCGACCGTGCGTCACCTGCTGCGCGACGCTCCGCGGATCACGAAGTACAGCGATGTGCGCGCGTACACCTCGCAGTCACCCGCACGCCTCGAGGTGCTGGCGTCCGAACAGGACCCGGCCGTGTCGGAGGCGTTCAGCGAGGAGGACTACCGGCGCACGGTGGCGTTGCTGGAGCACTTCTACAACATCGTGCTCACCGACTGCGGCACCGGTTTGATGCACTCCGCCATGAAGGGCGTGCTGGACGAGGCGGACTCGCTGGTCCTGGTGTCGTCCGGCTCTGTCGACGGCGCGCAGACCTCGGCCGCGACGCTCGACTGGCTGGAGGCGCACGGCTACCGCGACCTGGTCGCGAAGTCCGTGTGCGTGATCAACTCGGTGCGTCCGAAGTCGGGCAAGGTCGACCTCGACAAGCTCGCCGCGCACTTCCAGCAGCGATGCCGGGCCGTGGTCCGCCTGCCGTTCGACACGCACCTCGAAGAGGGCGCCGAGATCGCACTGGACCAGCTCGCGCCGGAGACCCGTCTGGCCTTGCTGGAACTCGCCGCAGTGGTCGCGGACGACTTCCCGCACTCCTGAACGGGTAACGGACAGTGGCGGAAAGGGGTCCTGGGATCAGGGCCCCTTTTCCGTTCACTCGTCGCGCTTGCGCTGCTCGTCGAGCTTGCGCAGGAACTCCGGGTCGTCGTCGGGCGCGATCACCTTGCGGCCTGGGGTGTACTCCGAGTGCTGCGGGGCGAAAGCTCGCCACACGAGCACAGCCACGGTGAGCGCACCGATCACCGCCAGCAGGTAGATCATCGTGTCGCCACCTCCCTTTGCCACGAGGTTACCCGCGGCACAGGGGTAACTACGGTTTCAGTGGCGGACGGGTTCAGTCGCCTCGGTCGTCAGCTCCGAAAGAAGCTGCTTCACCTCGGTCTCACGGAACCTGCGATGTCCTCCTGGCGTGCGGATCGATCCGATGCGACCTGCGGTGGCCCATCGGGTCACGGTCTTCGGGTCGACCCGGAACAGATTGGCGACTTCCCCAGGCGTCAAGAGCCGCTCGGTGGCTGCAGTCACTCGTCCTCCTCAGATCAGACGTTCCGGTCTGATCGTGGCATCTGACCCATCAGGTACTCGAACGCTTGTTTTTTGGTAAAGAGGTAGTAAGGGACGACCGGCGCGATTCGGACATGCAACCGCTGGTGCCCGAGCGCACACGTGGGGCATAAGGTGTCGCGGTGGATGCTCTTGATCGACAGATCATCGCCGCACTGCGTGCCAACGGTCGTGCCACCTACGCCGACCTCGGCAGGCAGGTCGGCCTGTCCGCGTCCGCCGTGCACGAGCGGGTCGGGAAGCTCGAGTCGAGCGGCGTGATCGTCGGGTACCACGCCGTCGTGGACCCCAGCGCCGTCGGTCTGGGCGTGACCGCGTTGATCGGCATCCACCCCACCGACATCGCGGACGACAACGAGGTCGCGGTCGCGTTGGGCGAGCTCCACGAGGTCGAGTCCTGCTACCGGGTCGCGGGGGACGAGTCGTTCATCGTCAAGGTCCGGGTGGCGACGGTCGACGATCTGGAGCGCGCGCTCGGGCGGTTGCGCCGCATCCACGGTGTGGCACGCACGCGTACGACCGTGGTGCTCTCCACACGATTCGAGGGGCGCCCGAACACCGGCGACGAAGAAGGCGACGTAACCTGAACGGGTGCTCGCTCGTGATGTGACGCTCTACGTCCTCGCCCGCCTCGGCCTCGTGGTCGTGGTGATGGGCGCGCTCATGTTGGTCAAGGTTCCTTTGCTGCCCGCCCTCGCCGTCGGCGTGGTCGTGGCGTTGCCGGCCTCGTTGTTCATCTTCAAGGGGCTGCGGCAGCGGGTCGCGACGGGTCTGGACGCCCACCAGGCGACGCGCAGGGCCGAGCGCGACAAGCTGCGCTCCGAACTGCGTGGTGACGAAGGTCCTCTCACCCAGGCGTAGGACGTCTGCCCGGTTATCGTGCGGGCTGTGAGTACCTCCGTTGACCGTGTTTGCAGCAGGACCAGGCACTGGGTGTGCGAGGCCGTCGGGATCATCGAGGCGGACGCGAACCGCAGCGCTGACACGCACCTCCTGCGCTACCCGTTGCCGCTCGAGTGGGGCATCGACCTCTACCTGAAGGACGAGTCGACGCACCCGACGGGGTCGTTGAAGCACCGGTTGGCGCGCTCGTTGTTCCTCTACGCGATCTGCAACGGCTGGATCACCGGCGGTACGCCCGTGATCGAGGCCTCCTCCGGTTCGACGGCGGTGTCCGAGGCCTACTTCGCGCGACTGCTCGGGCTGCCGTTCATCGCGGTGATGCCCCGCTCGACCTCGGCGGAGAAGGTCGCGCTGATCGAGCGCCAGGGCGGCAAGTGCCACTTCATCGACGAGCCGTCGGCGCTCTACGACGAGTCGCGGCGGCTGGCGTCCGAGCTCGGCGGCCACTTCATGGACCAGTTCACGCACGCCGAGCGCGCGACGGACTGGCGGGGCAACAACAACATCGCCGAGTCGATCTTCGAGCAGATGAAGCTGGAGCCGTCGCCCACGCCGGACTGGATCGTCGTCGGCGCCGGAACCGGTGGCACCTCGGCCACGATCGGCCGGTACATCCACTACCAGAAGCTCGACACGCGTCTCGCCGTCGTCGATCCCGAGCACTCGGTCTTCTTCGACGCGTGGCGCGACGGCAACCGCGACCTGGTGGCGACGCGCGGCTCGGGCATCGAGGGCATCGGGCGGCCACGCGTGGAGCCGTCGTTCATCGGCGAGGTCATCGACCGGATGATCAAAGTGCCGGACGCGTCGTCCATCGCGACGATCCGGTACGTGGAGGACCTGCTCGGTCGGCGGGTCGGCGGGTCCACCGGGACGAACCTCTGGGGAGCGTTCCAGATCGTGGCCGAGATGCGGCAGTCTCGTGCGCGCGGGAGCGTGGTGACTTTGCTGTGCGACGGCGGCGAGCGTTACGCGAACACCTATTACGACGACACATGGGTAGCCACGCAGGGCATGCACCTCGATCCGTGCCTTGAACGCCTGAACAACTTCCACCGCTCGGGGAACTGGTGACGAGAGCCGTGCGTCACAGCGTGACCTGAGCACCTGAGTCCGCAGGGGGGACGCTGTGACGTCGCTGTTCACCGACGCGGCCGAACTGCGCGCGTACGCCGAGTACCTGCGCACAGAGGCCAAAGAGTTCGACACGATCCGCAAGTACGTCCACGCCACGGCGTGCGACAAGGCGGGCTTCACGGGCCTGCTCGCGTTGCTGCAGCCGGGCGTGGACGTCGTGAGGGCGTTGTTCGACGAGACCCTCGACTTCGGCACGTCGAAGCTCGAGGGCGCGGCGACGGCGGTGGACGCGTCGGCGAAGGTCTACGAGGACATCGACGCCGCTCAGCGGCGGATCTTCGACGGGCTGCTGAAGTGACCACGGCGTACCACGCGCCGCGTCCGGTCAGCGCGTCGCTGAAGCAGCCCGACGTCGACACGGCGTCGTTGAACGACGTCCTGCGCGACCAGGGGTGGGGCGTCCAGGCGGTCAACTGGGTGTTCGAGGCCGTGACCGGCGAATCGCTGGTGTCCGCGATCATCACGCCGATCACCGGCGACTGGTCGAAGATCCGTGCCGACGGCGACGCGTGGCGCATGGTCGGCAACGCCATGAACGACGTCTCGTACAACCTCACGGACGCCGTGGGCAAGGTGCGCGACCACTGGGACGGTGACGCGGCCCGCGCCCACGAGAAGTACATCGCGCTCGGCTGGAAGGCCGGCCTGCTCGCCGAGATGGGCGTGGCCCAGCTGATCGCGAAGGGCTTCGACACCGTCGCGTCCGGCGCCGAGGCCCTGGGCAAGCAGGCCGCGCGCCTGCTCGACTACCTGGTCAACAAGCTGCTGGAAGCCGCCGCCACCGTCTGGATCCCGGTCGCGGGCTGGATCAAGGCCGCCGAGATGGTCTGGAACGCCTACCAGATCTACCGGCGCGTCATGGACATCATCGAGACGGTCCAGAAGCTCATCTCCGACGTGAAGGCGCTCTTCGACGCCGTCGGCCGCGTCTTCTCCGCCATCGGCAAGCTGAAGGACGCCGACTCCCTGGCCGAGGCGATGAACGCCACCCAGGAGGTGGCCGAGGCGGGCCGAGACGTCCGCAACGCCGTCAACGACATCCACGACGACTTCGGCTCCATCAAGGAGTCGGCCACCGAGATCGCCGACCGAGGCCGTGACATCGGCTCACAGGTCCGCGAGGTCTACACCCCGCCCGGCGGCACCGAGGACACCAAACCGGCGGCAGTCTCCGCCGTGACACCCGGCGGCGCCCCCGTGGCACCTCCTCCGACGCTGCCCGCCGCACCCGACGCCCCAACCACCCACACGGCGGCCGCCGCAGGCCCCACCGCCGCGGCCCCGCCCTCGCTGGGCGGCGGCGGAGGCGGCGGAGTGCCTCACACGGCTTCCGGCGGCGCGCCCGTGGGTGGCAACCCCGGTTCCGGCGGTGCCCCGCCCCGCCCGGACACCACCACGCACACGGCAGGCGCGGCCCCCGCCGCAGCCCCGCCGTCGACGAGCCAGACCCCCATGGGCGGCGCGATGCCGATGGGCGCCCCGATGGCTCCAGGAGCAGGTGGCGGCGACCAGACCAGGAGCTCCGGCTCCCGTCCTGGCGCCGGCGGCGTCCCGGCCTTCCCGAGCGCGGGCACCCCGGCCGGTACCGCGAAGCCCACCGGCCTGCCGTCACCTCCCGGCGCGGGCCTCCCGACCCCGCCGAGCCAGGGCACGCCGTCCAGCCAGGGCACACCGCCCGCCGGCACCGGTGGCCGGCCGAGCACGGGCCTGCCGACACCGCCGTCCGGGGCGGGCTCGCACCCGGCGCCAGGCTCGCACCCGGCCTCGGGTTCGCACCCCACGCCGGGTTCGCACCAGACTCCGGGTTCCACGCACCCGACTCCGGGCGCTGGGGGCACGCACCCCGGTGGCTCGGGCCTGCCGACCCCGCCGAACTCCGGTGGCTCCGGCTTGCCGACCCCGCCGAACTCGGGTGGCTCGGGCCTGCCCACGCCTCCGAACTCGGGTGGCTCGGGCCTGCCCACGCCTCCGAACTCCGGCGGCTCCGGCCTGCCCACGCCTCCGTCCAGCCCCGGCACGCACCCGACCCCGGACCACCCGACCGCCGGCTCCGGCACGGCGACGGCCCCACCCAGCGGCGGCGGTCTTCCCTCGCCTCCCGGCCACCCGACCCCGAGCGCGGGCGGCGGCTTGCCGTCGCCTCCCGGCCACCCCGCGCCCAGCACCGATGGTGGCCTGCCGTCGCCTCCGGGACACCCGAGCCCCAGCGGCACGGACCACTCGACGCCGTCCAGCACCACCCCGACGGACCCGTCGACCCCGCGCCCCCACGACACGACGCCCTCGCACGACGGCGGCACGCGTCCGCACGACCCCACGCCCACGGGCTCGACCGACACCAAGCCCCACGACGCGCCGGACAGCACCAAGCCCCACGACACGACGCCGAGCGACCCCGGCACCAAGCCGCACGACGCGTCCACCCAGCCGCACGACAGCGACACCCGGCCCCACGACGCGACGCCGTCGCACGACGCCGACCCCAAGCCGCACGACACCGACACGCGGCCCGAAGACGCCAAGCCCCACGACACCGACCCGAGCGGTGCCGAGGACGCCCGGCCCCACGACCCCCAGCCGGACCACGACACCCCGGCCCCCCACGACACCGACCCCAAGCCCGGCAACGACGACGCCACCCCCGGCCACACCGAGAGCGGCGAGTCCACGCCACCACCCACCGCGCCCGACCTCAAGGGTCACTTCGACGCGGCGGCGATGGCGGCGCAGGGTCAGGGCTACCAGCATCAGCTGGAGCAGATCCTGCCCAACCAGGCCGACCGCGACCGCTACGTCGCGCTGAGCCAGGAGCTCTCCACCAACCTCAGCCCGCAAGAGGCCCAGCACGTCGCCGACGTCCGCAACCAGATCACGGTCGGCAGCGGCGACATCGTCACCAAGGCCCTCAACCCGAGCGCGGTCAGCACCTACCTGCCCGACACCCCGCACGCGGCCGGCAGCCAGAAGGAGACCTGGCAGAACCAGATGGGCGGCTCGGTCGCCCGCGGTCAGGACGTGGTCGACGTCAACACCCCGCAGGGCCTGCGGGACAGCCTCGCGCTCGACGACAAGGGCCAGGGCTGGACCCCGATCCCCGCGGGCGCGCAGGAGGCGATGCAGCTCCGGTACGAGGTCACCCCCCAGAACGAAGCGGCGCACAACGTGCCGTTCGGCGGGCCGAAGAAGGACACGCCGGACTTCACCCAGCCCGGGCCGTACGGGGCGAACGAGTACCAGTCGCCGCAGGAGAAGGCGCACTACGAGGCGTCGCAGCAGCAGATGGCCGCGGCGGGCGGTGCGTCGAAGCCCTATGACGGCTTCGACCCGTTCACCGGCACCGGCTCGACGATGGGTGGCATGCCGGAGTGGCGCGTCGACGGCGGCACACCGTTGCCCGATCGTGCCGAGATCTGGCAGGTCAACGCGGACGGCTCTGAGAAACTGCACGCCGTGTACGACCGCAAGTTCGGCTGGACGAAGCTCTGATGACCCAGTACTCCCAGGAGATGGCCGAGTACCGGGGCGAGACGTTCTTCGCCGGTGCCGAGGGCGAGGACCACGTCTGGATCCGCAAGGTCCCGGGCGTCGCCTACGAGCAGAACGACGGCTTTCAGACGTACGGCAACCGTGAGCTCAAGACGGTTGCCGTACGAGACCTGGACGCCTGGTATCGGGAGACCTGCACGGCGACGTGGCGCGGCCAGCCGTTCAACGTCGTCGCCACGAACGACGGCAAGGCCGAGGCGGGCTACGCGGGCGGCGAGTACGTCTGGGCCGCGCAGAACGGGCTCGAAGGCGACCAGTACAACGGCTACCGGGCCACGCTAGACGCAGACGAGCTCGAGAACGTGCAGGTCGACCGCACCGACTTCCTGGCGCGGTGGAAGGAGAAGAACCCGGGATGAGCACCCCACAGGCCGTGCGCAAGGCGGCCGGCATCGGGCCGGAGACGATCCTGCAGAAGATCGTCCACCCCGCGATCGCGCAGCTCTACCTGGGCAACGTCGTGGTGCCCGGCAAGTTCGAGCCGCACCGGGCCGCCGGGTTCGTGACGCGCGGGCAGGACTTCCCGCAGGGCACCTCCGACCAGTTCGCGGAGGCGTTCGGCGTCGACAAGGTCGCGGACTGGCCGAGCGGCACGCAGTACCTGCTGCGCTTCCTCGCCCACACCACCGAACTCTTCGACACGAGCTTCGGCGGGCCGACGCTCGACGGCGCGCAGAAGATGGGCACCACCCGCGTCTACCCGGTCCCGTTCACCGGCACCGGCTACACGCCGAGCGCGAACCCCATCCCCGAGTACGTCATGGAGCTCGCCGAACTCCCGGCGGGCACGGAACTCTGGCGCTTCGAACCGGACGGCACCGGCCGCAGCGTCGGCAAGTACCTCCACCGCCAGGTCGGGTGGATCCCCACCTCCGACGTGGGCTTCGGTCCCGGAAGGTACTGGCAGGCACCGGTTCCGCACCGGCCGACCGTCCGTCGTGGACTGATCGGCCGCTACCGGGGCCAGGACTTCGACGTCGACTTCGGGCCCGCGCCCGGGAACGTCCTGCTGCACCCGCTCGCCGGCCACCCCGCTCCGCCGGACTTCACCGAGGAGAACGGCGCCCAGTTCCTCGAGGTGCCCAACGCGGTCGTCGAGGACCTCCAGCTGGTCCGCACGCTCTGCACGTACCGCGACGCGGAGTTCGAGATCGTCGGTGTCCTCGGCGACCAGGCCGTGCTGCACTTCGTCGGCGAGAACTACGAGACGGCCCAGGCACTCGGTCTGTCCGAAGTGGACTTCCGGCAGTGGCGGACCGTCGCGCAGCGCAGCGAGGTGACCGACATCCGCGGTGACGCCAGGCCGATCCAGCGCGGGCTCTTCGCCAGGGAGAACTGAGATGACCACCCCGAACGACAGCTGGAAGTCCGCGGAACTGCGCGCCGCCGAGGCTCAGGTCGACGCGCGTTTCAAGGAGGCGCAGGACCTCGCGAACCGCCTCAAGGACACGCCGCTGCCGCCCGTCCCGCCCGTCGACTTCAAGGCGATCGCGCAGCAGGTCGAACGAGCCGCGCAGGAGCGGGACGCCCCCGAACAGCTCAAGGCGTTGAAGCGCAAGGTCGACGCGGGCGAGTTCACCTGGGAGGACGTCGTCTCCGGCAAGGCCGCGCAGGACCCCGACGTGCAGGCCATGCAGCAGGAGAACGTCAACAAGATGAAGCAGGCGTTCCAGATGCTGCAGGAGGGCATGACCGCCGAGGAGATCATGGACGCGCAGCGGCCGCGCCGTGGTGGAGGCGACGACGACCAGCTCGACCCGGACATCTTCACGGAGGACAAGTGGTGATGACGGCCTGGCGGACACCGGACATCTTCGCGGCGGAGGACTTCCTGCGCAACGCCGTCGCCGAGACGGATCGCGCGATGAAGACCGCTCAGCAGGGCCTCAGGGGCAAGGAACCGTCCACTGAGGACATCCGCAGGGTGATGCAGTTCGCGAAGTCGAGCGACGCCTCACCGGCGATGCGTCAGCTCGCGGACCGCATCGCACGCGGCGCCGGCCTCAGCTGGCGTCAGGTCCTGACCGGCGAGGCGGCCCACGACCCGCTGGTGCGCCAGGCACTCGACGCCGACCGCGCCCGCCTCGACGAGCTGATCAAGGGTGAGACGGCCCCGCCGCCACCTCCGCGCAAGCCCGTCAGGACGGACGACGACGAGCCCCTGCAGTTCACCGAAGACGCCTGGTAGCCCTCAGTCCAGCACCAGAGCGACGCTGACCAGCACGGCCCACGCCAGCATCGCGATCCCGGTGAACTGCAGCACCGGGATCAGGTCCTTGCCGCCACGCCCGGCGGCCACCCGGCGCACGGCGGGCAGCAGGATCGGCGCCGCGAGGAACCCGAGCAGCGCGTACGGCACCCGCACGACCATGCCCAGCGCGATCAGGAACGGCACCGCGATCAGCGCCAGGTACAGCCGGCGGGTGTCCTTGTCGCCCAGCACCACGGCCAGCGTCCGCTTGCCCGTCACGGAGTCCGTCGGGATGTCGCGCAGGTTGTTCGCCACCAGCACCGCGGCCGAGATCGCGCCCATCGCGATGGACGCCCCGATGCCGATGCCGGTGATCTCCCCGGTCTGCACGTACAGCGTGCCCAGCACCGCGGCCGGGCCGAAGAAGAGGAACACCGCGATCTCGCCGAGGCCCGCGTAGCCGTACGGACGCTTGCCGCCCGTGTAGAACCACGCCCCGGCGATGCACACGGCACCGAACCCGAGCAGCCACCAGTACCCGGACAACGCCACCAGCACCACGCCGGCCAGCGCGCCGACGCCGAGCGAGATGAACGCCGCCAGCCGCACCTTCGCGGGTTCCGCGGCACCGGAACCGGTGAGGCGGAACGGCCCCACCCGGTTGTCGTCCGTGCCGCGGATGCCGTCGGAGTAGTCGTTCGCGTAGTTCACGCCCACCTGGAACGCCACCGACACGACGAGCGCCAGCACCGTGTAGAGCGCGTTGAACTCGTCGATGTGGTGCGCCGCAGCCGCTCCGACCACGACCGGGGCGATCGAGTTCGGCAGCGTGCGCGGGCGGGTCCCCTGGATCCACTGGACGACTGAGGCCATGCCCCACATCCTCCGGTATGACGCCTGAGGACCCGCCGAAGGGGTGTATCAGCAGGCAGTGGCGCCCGAGACGCCCGCCACGTACGCCTTCGCGATGTGCTTGCCGGACGCGATGCGGTACCAGACGTTCGACGTGCCCTGGGTGCCCGACACCGACTCGCCGGTGAGCTGGCACGTCACCCTGACCTGCGCGTAGTTCGCGGCCAGCCCCACCTGCGAGGACGAGGAGTTCGCGCCGCTGCGGACGTTCACCGTGCCGTTGGCCGCAGCCGTGCGCACCGTCCCCAGAGGACCGGAACCGGTCCACAGGTACGTCACGGTCACCCACGCGTTGTTGGTCAGCTTGAGACCGTCCCAGAACGTGCCGTCGGCGAGGTCGATGCCGGCCGGGTTCGCGGGCTTGCGGCCGAACTGGTCCTTGCCGCCGTTGTAGCCGTCCTCGTACGCGGCCTGCGCCTCGGGCTTGCCCTGCGGCAGGTCCTTCCACATCTCGCGAGTGGCGGACGGGTTCCAGTAGTCGTCCTTGGTGTTCCACGGGCCGACGTCCCACACCGGCGCCCACTCGCAACGGCCGTTCGACGCGCACACCTGCACGCTGTAGTTGCCGGAGTTCTTGTTCGCCAGCCCACGCCGCGACGGCAACGCCACGAAGTGGTCGCGCGACCGGATCACGTGCCCGTTCGCCGTGGTGCCGCCGACAAGTCCCTCGCGCGTCGCGTACACCCGGTACGAACGTCCAGCAGCGGCAACGGAGATGTCGTCCGCCGCCACGGTCACGGGTGCCTGCGTCGCCGTCAGCTTCACCCGCGATGCTTTGCCGCCGCTCAAAACCACGCGCGTCTCGATCGTGGACGTGGTCACCGGCAACGTCGCCGGCGCCTCCAGCCACTCGGTCCACTGCCCGTCCGCGCGCAGACCGCGCACGTCGACCACACCATCGCCGGTCACCGCCGCCGTGACCGCGTTGGCGGGTTGCGCGAGTCTGTGCGTGCCGAGCTCGATCAGGCCCGTGCGAGGCGAACCGCCCCACGTGACGGCACGGCCGCTCACGTCGGCGGCCCACTCGTTCGAGGCCGGGGCCGCCTGGGCGGGAGACGCCAGTCCGGCCGCCAATGCGGCGCCCGCGACCAGCGGTAACAGGTAGCGCATGAAGAAACCCCCATCGCTAACGCACGCGGCCAGAGTTTCCGCGCGCTTCGCGGCGAGGGTTGTCCTCAGCGGTAAAGGTTCACCTAAATGAGGCGACCACGGCCGTCCTGTCGACTTTGCCGGGCCCGCGCAACGGCAGTTCGTGCACGAACCGCACCAGCTTGGGCGTCGCCACCCGCCCCACGGCCTCGGCCACGACCGCCTTCAGTTCCTCGACCGAGGGCTCCACACCGCGCGTGACGACAGCGGCGGCCACGACCTGGCCCCACTCGTCGTCCGGCACGCCGACCACACACGCCTCCAGCACGCCCTCAACGGTCGCCAGGGCCCGTTCCACCAGCACCGGGGGCACCTTCTCGCCGCCGGTGACGATCACGTCGTCAGCGCGCCCCAGCACCTCCAGCCGCCCGTCGCGCAGCCGCCCGAGGTCGCCGGTGCGGAACCACTCTCCGAACGGTTCCGCGCTGCCGCGGTACCCAAGCGCCAGCACCGGCCCACTGATCTCGATCAGGTCGTCGGTGCGCAACGACACGTCACGCAACGGCGAGCCGTCGTACACGCACCCGCCGGACGTCTCGCTCATGCCGTACGTCGTGACGACCTGCACGCCCAGAGCGCGCGCCTGCTGCAGGAGCCTCGGCGGGGTCGCGGCCCCGCCGATCAGCACGCCGTCGAACTGCCGCAGCGCCTCCAGCCCCGGTCCCTCGCTGATGACGAGCCGCGAGAGCTGGGTCGGCACCAGTGCGGTGTAGTGGCGGCCGGGCTGGGCCAGCACCGGCCGGGCGGCCAGCGCGAAACCCATGGCGCGGAAACCGCCTGACATGTCGAGCACGCCGGGCGTGGTGCCGGCGACGATCGACCGCACCAGCACCTGGACACCCGCGATGTGGCTCGTGGGCAGCGCCAGCAGCCACGTGCCGGGCCCGCCGAGCCGCTCGTGGGTGGCTTCCGCGGACGTCGTCAGCGCGTCCGCGTCGAGCAGCACCGTCTTCGGCTCGCCCGTCGACCCGGAGGTCGGCACGCCGAGCACGGCCCGCTTCTCCCAGCCGTCGAGAGGGCCGTCGACCAGGGGTTCGCCGCCGTGAAGCGCAGCGCGCAGTTCGTCGAGCACGGGCACCTGCCCAGAAATCGTAGGGATCAGAAGTAGTACGGGTAGTTCGACCAGTCGGGATCGCGCTTCTCGAGGAAGGAGTCCCTGCCCTCGACGGCCTCGTCGGTCATGTACGCGAGCCTGGTCGTCTCGCCGGCGAAGATCTGCTGTCCCACCAGACCGTCGTCGATCAGGTTGAACGCGTACTTGAGCATGCGCTGCGCGGTGGGCGACTTGCCGTTGATCTCGCGCGCCCACTGCAGGGCCGTCGTCTCGAGCTCGGCGTGCGGCACGACCTCGTTGACCGCGCCCATCTTGTACATGTCCTCGGCGGAGTACGTGCGGCCGAGGAAGAAGATCTCGCGGGCGAACTTCTGCCCGACCTGCCGTGCCAGGTAGGCGGAGCCGTAGCCGCCGTCGAAGGAGCCGACGTCCGCGTCGGTCTGCTTGAACTTCGCGTGCTCGGCGCTCGCGATCGTGAGGTCGCACACCACGTGCAGGCTGTGCCCGCCACCCGCGGCCCACCCCGGCACGACCGCGATGACGACCTTGGGCATGAACCTGATCAGGCGCTGGCACTCCAGGATGTGCAGCCGCCCCGCGCGTGCCGGGTCGACGCTCTCGGCCGTCTCACCGGAGGCGTACTGGTAGCCGCTGCGCCCGCGAATCCGCTGGTCACCGCCACTGCAGAAGGCCCAGCCGCCGTCCTTCTCGCTGGGGCCGTTGCCGGTCAGCAGCACGCACCCGACGTCGGACGACATCCGCGCGTGGTCCAGCGCCCGGTACAGCTCGTCCACGGTGTGCGGCCGGAACGCGTTGCGCACCTCGGGCCGGTTGAACGCGATGCGGACGGTGCCCTGGTCGAGCGCGCGGTGGTAGGTGATGTCGGTGAAGTCGAAGCCCTCGATCGGCTTCCACAACGACGGGTCGAAGAGCTCCTGATCTGCCACGCGGGAGACTCTAAGCGCCGGAGGCTGAGACCAGCGGGCGACCTCTCAGGTGTCCCGGTGACAATTGAGGGATGAACCCGTCCACGACGCAGGCGAGGGTGATCGTCGACGAACTGGTGCGCAACGGCGTGCGTCACGTCGTTCTGTGCCCCGGTTCGCGCAACGCCCCGCTGTCGTTCGCGCTGCACCAGGCCGAGCAAAAAGGCCTGCTCACGGTGCACGTGCGCATCGACGAGCGCAGCGGCGGATTCCTCGCGCTGGGCCTCGCGAAGACCGGTGAGCCGGCCGTGGTGACGTGCACCAGCGGTACCGCCGTCGCGAACCTGCACCCGGCCGTGATCGAGGCGCAGCTCACGAACGTGCCGTTGATCGCGCTGACCGCCGACCGCCCGGTCGACCTCTACCGCACCGGCTCCAGCCAGACGATCAACCAGCACGACGTGCTCGGCATCCCGACGCTGCACATGCCGGAGGGTGCCGAGGAGGCCGTGACGCGGTCGTTGATCTGCCGTGCCATCGCCACGGACGGTCCGTCGCACGTCAACGTGCCTTTCCGACCGCCGCTGACGCCCTCGGACGACGCCTGGCCGTCGTCCGAGCGTGGTCCGTGGACGGAGACGGATCGCACGTTCACCGTCGAGTCCCGCCCCTCCGACCTGCCCGCCCGCACGCTGGTGCTGCTCGGTGACGACCGTCCGGAGCGGCTGCTGGCGGCGTCGCGGCTCGGCTGGCCGGTGATCGCCGAGCCGACCGCTCCGGGTGGTCTGCGTCACGGGTCGTTGCTGCTCAACGTGGGCCTGCCGGAGCACCTGCGGCCCGAAGCCGTGCTCGTCGTGGGGCGCGTCACCCTGTCGAGGGGTCAGCAGGCCGTCCTGGGAGCCACTCCAATCGTCCACGCCGTGGGTGATCAGGCGCAGTGGCCGGACGTCCAGTTCACCGCCACCCGCGCGTCCACCTGGCTGCCTGAACCCGCTTTCGTGGACGGCGAGTGGCTGCAGGCGTGGCAGAGCGCGGTGAAGAACGTCAGCGTGGCCGTCGACGACCTGCTGGACGCCGCGCCGTGGCCGACCGGCCTGCAGGTCGCGCGCGACCTGGTGCAGGCGATGCCGTCGGGGTCGCTGCTGTTCGTGGGCTCGTCCAACCCGATCCGCGACGTCGACTTCGCCGCGGAACGCCGTCCGGACGTCGTCGTGCACGCCAACCGGGGTGCCGCGGGCATCGACGGGAGCGTGTCCACGGCCATCGGGCTCGCGTGGCAGCACGAGGGACCGGCGTACGCGCTGATGGGCGACCTGACGTTCCTGCACGACAGCAACGGCCTGCTCGCCGACCGCCTGCCGGACCTCACGATCGTCGTGCTGAACGACGACGGCGGCGGAATCTTTTCATTGCTGGAACAGGGCGCCCCGGAGTACGGCAGCAGTTTCGAAAGGATTTTCGGCACCCCGCACGGGGCTGATCTGACCGCTTTGTGCGCGGGCTACCGAATTCCGCACTCCACAGTGGACGACCAGGAGGAGTTCCGTAGCGCGATTGCGTCACCGAAAGGCCTCCAAGTGGTCGAAGTGCAGGCAAAACGTGACGAACTGCGCGCACTGCACCAGCGTCTCAAGGCGACTGTGTCAAACGTTTTCACCAGATAGGAAACATACGTAAGTCGGTGGCTCCCTCAAGATCGTCTGGTTAGCGTCCGCCGCATGCCGATCAGATCCAAGGCGACGGCCGCGGTGGCGTCCGCGGCCGCGATGACGCTCTTCGCGGGGACGGCGCTGGCGGCGTCTCCAGGTGCCCCCGGCGCCGGTGACCCGTACTTCCCGACCTACGGGAACGGCGGGTACGACGTCTCCCACTACGACATCAGGCTCAGCTACAACCCGACCGGCGACCTGCTCTCGGGCACGACCACGATCCTCGCCAAGGCGACCGAGGACCTCACGCAGTTCAACCTGGACTTCCTGCTCAAGGTGAAGTCGGTCCGGGTCAACAACGTGGCGTCGTCGTTCGTCTCCGACAACGGCGAGCTGACGCTCACCCCGCGCGGCGGCGTCCGCAAGGGCCAGGACCTGACGATCGTCGTCACCTACGCGGACACCCCGTCCACGGTGAAGGACCGCAACGGCTTCACGGCCTGGACGAGGACCGTCGACGGCGCCCTGGCCATCGGCGAACCGGAGATCGCCTCCTGGTGGTTCCCGTCCAACGACCACCCCACCGACAAGGCCACCTTCGACGTCAACGTCGCGGTGCCGAACGGCGTCGAGGCGATCTCGAACGGCACCTTCGTCGGCCAGACCCGCCAGATCAACGGCTACACGCGCTGGAACTGGCGCAGCACCAAGCCGCAGGCGACGTACCTGACGTTCCTGACGATCGGCCAGTTCGAGCTCCGTCAGGGCACCACCCCTTCGGGCCAGCCGTACGTCAACGCGTACTCCGAGCGCCTGGGCGACAACGCCGACGCGGCACGCGCGAGCATCGAGCGCACGCCCGAGGTGGTCGAGTTCCTGGAGGAGAACTTCGGCCCGTACCCGTTCGAAGCGCAGGGCGGCGTCGTGACTCCGAACCTGGGCTACGCCCTGGAGAACCAGACCCGCCCGACCTACGACACGGGCTTCTTCCGCCGTGGCGCCAACACCTACGTGGTCGCGCACGAGCTGGGCCACCAGTGGTTCGGCGACTCCGTGTCCGTGCACCACTGGCGCGACATCTGGCTGAACGAGGGCTTCGCCTCGTACGCGGAGTTCCTGTGGTCCGAGCACGTCGGTGAGGGCACGGCACAAGAGAACGCCGACTACACCTACGACCTGTACCCGGCGGACAGCGAGTTCTGGAACGTCCTGCCCGGCGACCCCGGTGCCGGCGCGGTCTTCGACGGCGCTGTCTACGACCGCGGCGCCCTGGCCGTGCACGCCCTGCGCGTGGCCGTGGGCGACGAGAAGTTCTTCGAGATCCTGAAGACCTGGGTCGCGGAGAAGAAGTACTCGGACGCGACGATCGAGGAGTTCATCGCCACCGCGGAGCGGGTCTCGGGCCAGCAGCTCGACCAGCTGTTCCAGACGTGGCTCTTCACGAAGGGCAAGCCGGCGGAGGCACCGGGCCGTTCGGCCGACGTCGCCTCGAAGTCGCTGTCGGTCGCCAAGGCCGCGGAGCCGAAGTCGCGCGCCAAGATCCAGCTGACGCACGAACTGCTGGACGCGCACAAGTAAGTCGGTAGCGCACGACGCCGGTGACGAGCACGATCGACGAGTGAACCCTCGCGTCGCGCTCGTCACCGGCGCCGGCTCCGGAATCGGCGCCGGAACGGCCAAAGCCCTGGCAGCCCAAGGTCATCACGTGGCCGTGGTCGATCTCACCGACCGCGCGCACGTCGCCGGCGAGATCACCGACTCTGGTGGCACGGCCCTGGCGGTGCTCGCCGACATCAGCGACCCCGACGCCGTGACCAGAGCCGTCGACGAGGTGACGACCCGGCTGGGACCGGTGGAGATCCTGGTCAACAACGCCGGTTTCGCCAGGGACAACATGGTCCTCGACATGCCGCTCGCCGACTGGGACGCCGTGATCGACACCCACCTGCGCGGCAGCTTCCTGATGCTCAAGGCCACCGCGCCGGCCATGCGCGACGCAGGCTGGGGCCGCATCGTCAACATCTCCAGCATCTCCGCCCTGGTCGACGACGACCGCGCCAACTACGTCGCGGCCAAGGCGGGTCTGGAGGGCTTCACCCGTGCGACGGCACTGGACCTCGCCCCGTTCGGCATCACCGTGAACGCGATCGGCCCCGGCGTGATCGTGACGGAGATGACCAAGGTGTCCGCGGCCCGTGCCGGGCGCACGCTCGACGAGCACGTCGAGGTGCAGCGGAAGTCGATTCCACGCGGTCGCGTCGGCACGCCCCACGACATCGCACGCGCCGTGTTGTTCTTCGCGGCGGAGGACGCCGACTACGTGACGGGCCAGGTCATCTACGTCAGTGGCGGGCCGCACGGCTGACCCGGTTCACCGTTTTCGCCCGAACGAGCCCGTATTCGGGAAATCTGCGCACAGTCGCGATGGTCGAGTGTCGATCCTGCTCTGGGAGTACGAGAAGGCGATGCCGATCGCCTACTGCGGCCGGTGAGGGGCACCACCGCCTGGCGCGCCTTCGTGACTAAAGCCCTTCGAGGGCCTCACGCATAGGCCGCATCTTGGCGTGCGCCTCCTGGACCTCGATGTCCGGATCCGAGTCGGCGACGAGCCCGCACCCGGCGAACAACCGGGCCGTGGACCCGGAGATCTGCGCGCACCGCAACGCGATCCCGAGCTCTCCGTCCCCGTTCCCGTCGATCCACCCGACCGGCCCGGCGTACCGCCCGCGATCCATCCCCTCCAGCTGGGAGATCAGCTGAGTGGCGTCCAGCCGGGGCGTCCCGCCCACAGCGGCGGTCGGATGCACGGCCTCACCAAGGCGCAGCAACGAGGTCGGCGCCTCCAGAGTCCCGATCACGTCCGAAGACAGATGCGAAACGTTGGGCAGCCTCAAAATCGAAGGTCCCTCGACGGACATGGTCGTGCAAAAGGGCCGCAACGTCTCCGCGAGAGAGGTGATCGCGTAGTCGTGCTCTTCCAGGTTCTTCTCCGACGACATCAACGCCGCCGCGAGTTCCTCGTCCGAAACGCCGTCGTGCGGCCAGGTCGTGCCGGCGAGCACGCGCGAGTCCACGACCGACCCGGTCCGGCGCAGCAGGAGCTCCGGCGTGGCCCCGACGAGCCCGTCCACCGCATAAGTCCAGCACTCGGGATAACGCCGTGCGAGACCTTGCAGCACGAACCGCTGGTCCAGCCGACGGTCGGTCACGGCGATGAGGTCGTGCGCCAGCACCACCTTGTCCAGGTCGCCGCCGCGCATCCGCCGCACTGCCCTGCGCACGGCCTCGCGGTACTGCGTGACCGGCAGTTGCCCGTTCGAGTACCGGACCGAAGAAGGTCGTGAGAGCGGCGCTACCAGCGGCGCGGTGTCGGAAGCGCCGATCGTGGTGATCCACTGCTCGCCGTTGCGGCGGCCCACGACCACCTCGGGCACGATCAGCACCGAGTCGCCCGGCGAGTCCGCGAAGGCCATCGAGACGAACGCCACGGGGCCGCTGCCCGGGACGTCCAGCGTGTCGTCGACGTCGAGGTGGGCGCAGAACTCCCGCCACCACTTGTCCGCCTGCGCGAACCGGTCCGGGCCGCTGACCTCGAGTCGCGCTGCCTCGCCCCAGCCGACCAGACCGGACCCGTCCCGCACCCAGGCGAGCGCGCGCTCGGGGTCCGGCAGCAGTCCGAGCAGGTCACCGGCGGTGTCGCGCCGGGACCGGACGCGGATTCGCTGCCGTGCTCGCGATGTCGGTGCTGAGGTCACGCTCCGACTTTATGGAAACGAACCTGAAAGCGCGGCATCCGCCCGCCTCTAGACTTCTCAGTTGTGGTGGAGGACGCAGTGACCAAGTCGCCCCGCGGTGTGCGCGTCCGCCGTGCGGTCTGCAAGGCCTTGTTCGTCGTCGGTGGCGTGATCACGCTCGTGTGCGTGCTCCTGCCCATCGCCTGTTGGCGTGACGACGTGGCCATCGAGCGGTCGATGGGGCAGGCGGTCGCTCAGGTCGACTCCGTGTCCTTCAACCGCACCGTTGTGCGCTACGCCACACCGGACGGGCGCGTGATCATCCCGTCCCAGGGCGTGCTGTACCCGGCGGGGCTCAACGTCGGGGACAACGTGCGGGTCGAGTACGACCAGACGAACCCCGAACTGACGCGCGTCGCCGGACGCACGGCGGTGCTGAGCTTGCTTCCCGTCGGAACCTTCCTCGTGTCCGTCTGGATCGTCATCGCAGCGGTTGTGACAGTTCTACGCAGATTCGGCACTCGGGTGTAACATCGGGGCATGGCGGATGACCTGGAGCTGCGCTTCGAGCGCACCGTGCAGTCCGAAGCGCGCATCGAGCCGCGTGACTGGATGCCCGACGGCTACCGCAAGACCCTGATCAGGCAGATCGCCCAGCACGCGCACTCCGAGATCATCGGGATGCAGCCGGAGGGCAACTGGATCAGCCGCGCTCCCTCGCTGCGCCGCAAGGCGATCCTCCTGGCGAAGGTGCAGGACGAGGCGGGCCACGGGCTGTACCTCTACTCGGCGACCGAGACGCTCGGCGCCGACCGCGAGGACCTGACGACCAAGCTCATCGAGGGCCGTCAGAAGTACTCCTCGATCTTCAACTACCCGACGCTCACGTTCGCCGACGTCGGCGTCATCGGGTGGCTCGTTGACGGTGCCGCGATCTGCAACCAGGTGCCTCTGTGCCGCACGTCCTACGGGCCGTACGCGCGCGCCATGATCCGCATCTGCAAGGAGGAGTCGTTCCATCAGCGTCAGGGCTACGAGCTCCTGATGACGATGATGCGCGGCACCCAGCAGCAGAAGGACATGGTCCAGGACTCGGTGAACCGCTGGTGGTGGCCGGCGCTGATGATGTTCGGCCCGCCGGACTCGGAGTCCACGAACACCGAGCAGTCCATGGCGTGGCGGATCAAGCGCGACACCAACGACGAGCTGCGGCAGAAGTTCGTGAACATGAGCATGCCGCAGGCCGCGGCGCTCGGCGTGACCTTCCCCGACCCGGACATCAAGTGGAACGAGGAGCGCGGGGAGTACGACTTCGGCCAGCCGGACTGGGACGAGTTCTGGCAGGTCGTCAAGGGTGGCGGGGTCTGCAACGAGCAGCGCATCGCCCACCGTCGCAAGGCGCACGAGGACGGTGCGTGGGTCCGCGATGCCGCGGCCGCGCACGCCGCGAAGCACGCACGTAAGGAAGGTGCCGCGTGAGCACGTCTTGGCCGCTGTGGGAAGTGTTCGTGCGCGGCAAGCGCGGGCTGAACCACGTGCACGTCGGTTCGCTGCACGCGCCGGACGCCGAGATGGCACTGCGCAACGCCCGTGACGTCTACACGCGCCGCAACGAGGGCGTGTCGATCTGGGTCGTGCCCGCCACGGAGATCACCGCCTCGTCGCCGGACGAGAAGGACCCGTTCTTCGCGCCGGCGGGGGACAAGGTCTACCGGCACCCGACGTTCTACGCGATTCCCGAGGACGTGCCGCACCTATGAAACTCGGGTGCGGGTGTCCCGCAAAACACAGTGACAACGCCTCACCCCGCGATTGGTCGGCCTGATGAGCTTCGACAACGCATACGAGTCCTTGCTGGGTGGCGAGGACGCGCACTGGGCGTTCGGCACGGGCTTCTCGGAGGCCCTGACCGGTGTGAACCGCGAGTTCCCGGCCGGCGTCGACAAGGACGCCCTCGCCGCGTACTGCCTGATGCTCGGCGACGACGCGCTGATCTACTCGCAGCGGCTCTCGGAGTGGTGCTCGCGCGCTCCCGAGCTGGAAGAGGACATCGCGCTCGCCAACATCGCCCTCGACCTGCTGGGCCAGGCCCGCATGCTGCTCACGCGCGCCGGTGAGGTGCTGGGCAGGACCGAGGACGAGCTCGCCTACCTGCGCGACGAACGCGAGTTCCGCAACGTGCACCTGGCCGAGATCGACTGCGGTCCCGGTCCCGGCGGTGACTTCGCGGCGACCATCGCGCGCCTGCTGGTGTTCTCGTCGTGGCGGCTCGCCCTGTTCTCACGTTTGCGCGGCTCGGCCGACCCGGTCCTCAAGGCGATCGCCGAGAAGGGCCTCAAGGAGCTGGCCTACCACCGCGACCACGCCGCCCAGTGGGTCGTCAGGCTCGGCGACGGGACCGACGAGTCCCACCGCCGCATGCAGGCGGGCCTCGATCGCGTGTGGCCGTTCGTGGACGAGCTGTTCGCGACGCACCAGGTCGAAGTCGTCCTCCAGGGCGTCGCCGTCGACCCCGCGTCCCTGAGGTCCGAAGTGGACGGCGTGCTGGAAGCGGTGCTGAGCGCCGCCGGCCTCACCCGCCCGACGGATACGAAGGCCGCCCGCGTCGCCGGCATGGCCGGTCGCGACGGCGTGCACACCGAGACCATGGGTTACCTGCTGGCCGAGATGCAGCACCTGCACCGCTCGCTGCCCGGAGCGGTCTGGTGACGACGGCACTGGAGGTCGCGTCGGCCGTGCGGGACCCGGAACTCCCGGTCCTCACGCTCGCGGACCTCGGCGTGCTCCGCGAGGTCTCCGTTCAGGACGGTCGCGTCGTCGTCACCATCACCCCGACCTACTCGGGCTGCCCCGCGATCGACGAGATGGGCGCTGACCTGCGCCGATCGCTCGTCGGGGCGGGCTTCGAGGACGTCGAGGTGCGCCTGTCGCTCTCCCCGGCCTGGACCACGGACTGGATCAGCGAGGAAGGCCGGGAGAAGCTGGCCGCCGCCGGCATCGCGCCACCGTCGCGCATCGGCCCCGTCGCCGCGGGCCCGGTCCCGCTGAACCTGGTGCCGCCGTCACGCCAGGTCGCCTGCCCGCAGTGCGGCTCGCTGAACACCCAGGAGATTTCACGGTTCGGCTCGACCGCGTGCAAGGCGCTGCGCCGCTGCCACGCCTGCGCCGAACCGTTCGAGCACGTCAAGGAGATCTGAGTGGCGCCCAAGAATGGGAAGCGAGGGGCTGCCTTCCACAAGCTGACGGTCGCCCGCGTCGACCGCCTCTGCGACGACGCCGTGGCCGTCACGTTCGACGTGCCCGAGGACGTGTCGGAGGAGTTCGCCTTCACCGCCGGCCAGTACCTGACCGTGCGCCAGGGCGACGAACGCCGCTCGTACTCGATCTGCGCTCCCACCGGCGCCGCCCCGCGCATCGGCGTGCGCCGCGTCGACGGCGGCCAGTTCTCGACCTGGCTGGTCGACCGCGTCGCCCCCGGTGACGTGCTGGAGGTCCTGCCGCCGCTGGGCAAGTTCACGCCGTCCGGCACCGGCACGCACCACGGCCTGGTCGTCGCGGGGTCGGGCATCACCCCGGCCCTGTCGATCGCCGCGACCGTCCTCGCGACGGGCGCCCGCGTGACCCTGATGTACGGCAACCGCAGCACGAACACGGTGATGTTCGCGGACGAGCTGGCCGACCTGAAGGACCGCTACCCGGCCACGTTCCAGCTGATCCACGTGCTGTCCCGCGAACCGCGCGACGTCGAACTGTTCACCGGCCGCCTGACCGCCGAGAAGCTGACGGCGCTGTTCGGCAGCGTCGTTCCGTTCGACGCCATCGACGAGTGGTGGCTGTGCGGCCCCTACGAGATGGTGCAGGACGCCACAGCCGTGCTGCGCGATCGTGGCGTGCCGACGGATCGCGTGCATCACGAGCTCTTCTACGTGGACGAGCCGCCGCCCCCTCCGCGCCGCACGGAAGCCGTCATCGACGCGGCAGCCTCCGTCACGGTCGTGCTGGACGGCAAGACGACCACCCTGCCGCTGCCCGCCGACGAGCCGATCCTGGACGCCGCCCAACGCGTCCGCGCCGACCTGCCGTTCGCCTGCAAGGGCGGGGTCTGCGGCACGTGCCGGGCGCTCGTCACCGAGGGCACCGTCGAGATGCGGCGCAACTACGCCCTCGACGAGTCGGAGGTGGCTGCCGGGTTCGTGCTGACCTGTCAGGCCCTGCCGACCAGCGAGTGCGTCACGGTTGACTTCGACGCCTGAGTTTCCGCACGAACGGCCGATGAACATGGCACGATCGACGTCATGGTGGTCGTCCGTTCGGCTCTCTGGGGTGCCCTGATCGGCACCCTGCTCATGGGCGTCCTCACCGCGGTCATGGACGCGTCCGTCCCCAGTGACAAGCCGCCGTCCTCGCCCGTCATCACCTTCTTCGCGATCGCCTTCGTCGCCGTCCTGCTGGGCGGCATCCCGGGAACCGTCGTCGGCACCGTCGTGGGCGCCATCCGCAGCTCGGTCCAGCGGCCGCGCCGGCAGCCGCTGCCGATGCACCCGCCGTTCCCGCAGCAGCCCTTCGACATGTGGTCCGACCTGGTCGAACGCTGTTCCGAGTCGACACGCAGGGTCGCCGCGGCGGTCCAGACCGTGCCGAACTCACCCGCCAAGGACTGGCTGCAGCGCATCAGCGGGCAGCTCGCCGCGGAGCTCGACGACGTGCGCGGCATCGCCCAGCTCGGCAGGGCGCTGGGGGCCGTCGACCGGCAGCACCCCGTCTACCAGCGGCTGCTCAAGGCCACGCACGACTTCCACGCGTTCGAGAACGAGGTCGGACGGGTGGCGCTGCAGATGTTCGACCACCCGGAGTTGGACGAGGCCCGCACGCACCTCGAGATGCTGGAGAACCAGCTTCCTCAGCTGTCGACCTGAAGCGCCGACTGCCACCAGCCCAGCACCTCGTCCGCTGCTTCGGGAGCGGCCACCAGAAGTCCGTCCACGGGCAGTTGGGCGCCCTCGCCGCGTCGGTCGAGCACGACCGCTCCCGACTCCACGGCCAGTGACACCGCACCAGCGACGTCCCACTCGTGGTAGCCGTGCAGGACAGCAGCTGCAACGTGTCCCAGCGCCACTTGTGCGACGGCGAGACACTTCGAGCCGAGCACGCGAACGCCCGTACCGGCTATCGCGGCCTTGGAGATGAACTCGCCCATGCCAGGCCACGGCCCGGTGCGCGTCATCTCGGTGCACACGACAAGAGAGTCGCCTTGGCGTTCGGTCAGACGAACCGGCGTGCCGTTCGCGCGCATGCCACGGCCACGAGCGGCGGCGTAGATCTGCGAGCGGTACGGATCGGCGACGACACCGACGACGGGGCCCCAGCGGTCCACCAACGCCAGGCTGTAGGCGCACCACGGCATGCCCGCGGTGTAGTTCGCGGTGCCGTCGACGGGGTCGACGACCCAGCGGAACTCGGAGTCGCTCGGGGTGTCCCCGTCGTCGGAGTTCTCGCAGAACACGGGGATCGAGGGGAACTCGGCGGTGAGCACGCGCCGGGTGTGGCGTTCGAGGGTGCGGTCGGTGTCGGTGACCCAGTCGAACGGGGACTCGCCGGAGTCGGGACGCACGCCGCGGCCGGCGGTGGCCATGATGACGTCCGAGGCGTCGTTCGCCAGGCGGCCGGCGACTTCCAGCGCGATGGACACCAGTCCGGGGTCTACCGGCTGCGCGGGGCGGGACGACAAGACGGTCATGCTGGCCTAGTTTCACCGCGCCGTGTGTCCGGAAACCGAAGCGCAGATGACGAATCGACGATCACCTGGCCACGACGTGAGGTGTTCCGTCCGCGTCAAATCTGAGGTCACGCGGACTTCATGCGGGCACCCCATGGTGTCCCTGTGCGCGTAGCGATCGTGACCGAGAGCTTCCTGCCCCAGGTCAACGGAGTCACCAACTCGGTGCTCCGGGTCCTGGAGCACCTGCGCCGCAACGGACATCAGGCGATGGTCGTTGCGCCGGGCGCGGGTGCCGACGAGCACCACGGCACGCCGGTCGTCAGAGTGTCGACGGTCGACGTGCCCAGGGTGACGAGTCTCCCCATCGGCGTGCCGAGCCCGAGAGTGCTGCACGCGCTGGCCGACTTCCAGCCGGACGTTGTGCACCTCGCCTCGCCGTTCGTGCTCGGCGCCTACGGCCTCAGAGCGGCCCGCAAGCTCGACGTCCCGACCGTCGCGGTCTACCAGACCGACGTGGCCGGGTTCGCCGGCAGCTACGGCCTGGGCCTCACCAAACGAGCCGCGTGGCGCTGGACCAGACGCCTCCACTCGCTGGCGGACCGCACCCTCGCCCCGTCCAGCTCAGCGGTGCAGGCGCTGGAACACCACGGCGTCCCGCGCGTGCACAGGTGGGGCAGAGGCGTCGACATCGACCTCTTCCACCCGCGCCCCGGGCACAACGACGAGCTCACCATCGGCTACGTCGGCCGCCTGGCCCCGGAGAAGCAGGTCTCCCGACTCCGTGAACTCCACGACCTGCCCGGCGTGAAGCTCCGCATCGTCGGCGACGGCCCGGACCGCGAGCAGCTCGAGAAGGACATGCCCGACGCCGAGTTCCTGGGCTTCCGCACCGGCCAGGAACTGGCCGAGGCCTACGCCTCCCTCGACGTCTTCGTCCACACCGGCCCGCACGAGACGTTCTGCCAGGCCGTCCAGGAAGCCCTCGCCACCGGCCTGCCGGTGCTCGCCCCGAACGCGGGCGGCCCCCGCGACCTGGTCCGCCACGGCCGCACCGGCTACCTCTTCGAGGACGACATCGCGCAGTACGTGGACCTCCTGCGCGACCCGCTGCTGCGCAAGCGCTTCGGCCTGGCCGCGCGCAAGTCCGTCCTGACCCGCACCTGGCCCGCGATCTGCGACGAACTGATGGGCCACTACGCCGCGGTCATCGGACTAACGCACCAGGCGGCCGCTTGAGGATCGTGCAACTGGCCAACTTCTACGGCCCCAAGTCCGGCGGTCTCCGCACGGCGCTGCACCACCTGGGCACCGGCTACGCACAGCTGGGCCACGAGGTGGTGCTCGTCGTACCGGGCGCCCACCGCGCGGACGAGGAACTACCGGGTGGTGTCCGCCGGATCACATTGCCCGCGCTCAAGATCCCGTACACCGGCGGCTATCGGGTGGTCGACCCGTGGCGCGTGAAATCGTTGGTGGAGCAGCTGAAGCCCGATCGCCTGGAGGTGTCCGACCGCCTCACGCTGCGGGGCATGGGCGCCTGGGCGAGCGAACGCGACATCCCGAACGTCGTCATCTCCCACGAACGCCTGGACCGCCTGCTCCGGTTCGTGCTCCCCAGCACTCCAGCCGAACGGGGCGCGGACTGGGCGAACCGCCGCATGGCCGCCTCCTACGACACCGTCGTCTGCACGACGGCGTTCGCCCGCGAGGAGTTCGACCGGATCGGCGCGACGAACGTGGCCCAGGTACCCCTCGGCGTGGACCTCGCCACCTTCACGCCGAGCCGTCACTCGGCAGACCTGAGACGTGACCTGTTGCAGGGCAAGGAGAACCTGCTGATCCACTGTGGACGCCTCTCGCCCGAGAAACACGTCGAACGCTCCGTGGACACCCTCGCCGAACTCCACGAACAGGGCCACTCCGCCCGCCTGGTCATCGCGGGCGACGGCCCGAGACGCACCTCCCTGGAGAAGCGGGCGGCGAACCTGCCCGTGACGTTCCTGGGCTTCGTGAAGTCGCGTTTGGACGTTGCCGCGCTCCTGGCCTCGGCGGACCTCTCCCTGGCACCGGGCCCGCACGAGACGTTCGGCCTGGCGGCCCTGGAGGCACTGGCCAGCGGCACCCCGGTCGTGGTCAGCCGGAGCAGCGCCCTGAAGGAGATCGTCCAGCCGTCCTGCGGAGCGGCGGTCCCGGACCACGCCGAGGCCTTCGCGCGTGCTGCTCAGCACCTGCTGGAGTCGGGCTCACGGGAGGCCGCGAGGGCCCGAGCCGAGCAGTACCCGTGGCACGCGGCGGTGGGCGGCATGCTCACCGCGCTGAAGGTGCCCTGAAGAAGATCTCAGCACCCCTGACCTAGTCTCTAGACATGTCGCGAGCCGGCCTGGACAAGAACCCCCGCGAGGTAGCCGAGATGTTCGACGGCGTGGCCAAGGGCTACGACCGCACGAACTCGGTCATGACGCTGGGCTTCGACCGCCGCTGGCGGGAGTGGAGCAGGCGAGTCCTCGACGCGCGCCCCGGTGAGAAGGTCCTGGACCTCGCCGCGGGCACCGCGGTCTCCACCGTCGAGTACGCCGCGTCAGGTGCCTGGTGCGTGGCAGCCGACTTCTCCGTGGGCATGCTCGCCTCAGGAGCCCACCGCAGAGTCCCCAAGGTCGCGGCAGACGCCCTGCGCCTCCCCTTCAGGGACAACTCGTTCGACGCCGTGACGGTGTCCTTCGGCATCCGGAACTTCAACGACACCGTCGTGGCCCTCCGCGAGATGGCGCGCGTCACCAAACCAGGTGGCCGCATGGTCATCTGCGAGGTCTCCACGCCGGTCTTCAAGCCGTTCCGCTTCGTCTACATGCGCTACCTCCTGAAGCTCCTCCCGCTGATCGCGAAGTTCGTGTCGAGCAACCCCGCCGCGTACTCCTACCTGTCCGAATCCATGGCCAGCTGGCCGGACCAGCGCACGCTCGGCGAGCTCATCTCGCAGGCGGGCTGGGAGGACGTGGCCTGGTTCAACCTGACCGGCGGCATGGTCGCGCTGCACCGCGCGACGAAGCCGAAGCCGAAGGCGGACGAGCCCGCCGAGGCGTGAGAACACCCAGCGCCGACGGCACTCGCGAACGCAAGGCCGCGGCTCGGCGCGCGGTGCCAACCGGACAGCCACAAACGCAGGCCAGCCACCTACGGGCCTGGCGTGGCGATGCGCAGCGAGCCGTGTGAACCTCGTGCTCTGGGTAGCGATACACCCCGCTCTTGGCGATTGGGGCTTTACCTTGAGTGGGCGGGATGCCACCTTCTCGGGCACGGCCGGGCGCTTTTCAGCCCGGCCTTTTCCGGCCGTCATGCATCCCGCCAGAGGCTCGAGGTCAAGCCCCAATCGCCAGCCCTTGATACGTCTGGACCTGCGGGACCACCCTCGCAAGGCGACCGACCCAACCGAACGCGACCAACCCCGCTGGAACGCGACGAACGAACTCAAGCCGACCCGCGCGACCCCAGACCCCCCGGAACCCTCAGCAATCTCCGGTTAGAGTCGCCAGCAGAAGCTGTGACCGGTACACGCAGGGAGTCTGGATGAGCAGGCGCGGGATCAACGAGGACGCCGACGTCATCGTCGTGGGCGCGGGACCGGCGGGTTCCACCGCCGCCACCTACCTCGCCAGGGCGGGCCTCGACGTCCTCCTCCTGGAGAAGAGCACCTTCCCGCGGGAGAAGGTCTGCGGCGACGGCCTCACCCCGCGAGGTGTCAAGCAACTCATCGACCTGGGCATCGACACCCGCGAGAGCAACGGCTGGCTCCACAACAAGGGTCTCCGCGTGGTCGGTGGCGGCGTGACGATGGAACTGGACTGGCCGGATCTGGCCACCTTCCCGAACTACGGCGTGGTCCGTCCTCGCATGGACTTCGACGAGATGCTCGCGAACGCCGCGAAGGCCGCCGGTGCGCGCATGCACGAGCACACCACCGTCACCAAGGCGATCGTCGAGAACGGCCGTGTGGTGGGCGTGGAGGCCAAGCAGGGACCGGAAAAGAACCCGGTCACCTACAAAGCCCCCATCGTCGTCGGTTGTGACGGTGTGTCAGCGCGGCTGGCCCTCAGCATCGGGCTGCAGAAGGACGACGACAAGCCCATGGGCGTCGCGGTCCGCCGGTACTACAACAGCCCGCGCACCAAGGACGACTACCTCGAAAGCCACCTCGAACTCTGGGCGCCGGACGGGCAGTTGCTGCCCGGTTACGGCTGGATCTTCGGCATGGGCGACGGCAGCGTGAACGTCGGCCTGGGCATTCTCAGCACGTCCAAGGCCTACGGGACGACGGACTACCGTCAGCTCCTCCGCAGCTGGCTCGACGGGACGCCGGAGGAGTGGGGCTTCCGCGAGGAGAACGCGACCAGCCGGATCGGCGGTGCGGCGTTGCCCATGGGTCTCAACCGCAAGCCGCACTACCGCGCGGGGATGGTGCTCGTCGGGGACGCCGGCGGCATGGTCAACCCCTTCAACGGCGAGGGCATCGGCTACGCCATGGAGTCGGCCAAGATCGCGTCCGAATCCATCGTCCAAGCGCTTGCGCGGACGGGCGTCAACCGTGAACGTGCGCTGCACGGCTACCCGGTCCGCATCGAAGAGGCCCTCGGCAGTTACTACCGGCTCGGGAACGTCTTCTCGAAGCTCATCGGTAATCCGGCGATCATGCGGACCGCAACGAAGTACGGAATGCCGCGGAAACGCCTGATGAAACTGGTGCTCAAGCTGCTTGCGGGCCTCTACGACCCCAAGGACGGCGACTCAATGGACAAGCTGATCGTGGCCGCCACGAAGCTCGCTCCCAGCGCGTAAATTACTCCGAATAGGTGACGGCACCGGCTCAATACGAGCCGGTGCCGTTTCGCATGTGTCAGCCAAGTTAAACCCCCAGGTCAGACCCTGTGATCTAGGTCATTTACAGGCGTTCTACACTGGCGAGCGACCTTGTGAATCACTTCACAACAGTGTGCACAAGCTTGTGAACTGTTTCACAAGCGTTTGTTAGGGTCGCCTAACAAATAGGTCGCAGAACAACACCCTTAGGGTGCGGTCGACCGCGAGGAAAGGACGACGGAGCGTGCTGGACCCTTACCTCCCCCTCGTATTGATGTTCGCGCTCGCCGGGGCGTTCGCACTGTTCTCGGTGACCGCAGCGCCGTACATCGGACCCCGCCGCTACAACAAGGCGAAGCTCGACGCGTACGAGTGCGGCATCGAGCCGAGCCCGCAGCCGGTGGTGGGTGGTGGGCGCATGCCCGTCGCGTACTACCTGACGGCGATGCTGTTCATCTTGTTCGACATCGAAATGGTCTTCCTCTACCCGTTCGCCGTAGCGGCCGACAAGCTCGGCCTGTTCGGGCTGGTGGAGATCGTCCTGTTCGTCGCCACGGTCGGCTTCGCGTACGTCTACGTGTGGCGTCGCGGCGGCCTCGACTGGAACTGAGGAAGTCATGGGTCTCGAGGAGAAGCTCCCGAACGGCATCCTGCTGGTCAGCGTCGAGAAGCTGGTCAACTGGACCCGCAAGTCCTCGCTCTGGCCTGCCACCTTCGGCCTGGCCTGCTGCGCCATCGAGATGATGACGACGGGTGCGCCGCGGTACGACCTGGCCCGCTTCGGCATGGAGGTCTTCCGCGCCTCACCGCGCCAGGCGGACCTGATGATCGTGGCCGGCCGCGTCACCAACAAGATGGCGCCGGTGCTGCGGCAGATCTACGACCAGATGCCCGAGCCGCGCTGGGTGCTGGCCATGGGCGTGTGCGCCAGCAGTGGCGGCATGTTCAACAACTACGCGGTGGTGCAGGGCGTCGACCACGTCGTGCCGGTCGACATGTACCTGCCGGGCTGCCCGCCCAGGCCGGAGATGCTCATCGACGCGATCCTCAAGATCCACGCCAAGATCATGGACGAGCCGCTCAACGCCGTGCGCGCCAAGGCGCTCGCCGACTCGGGCTACCGCACCGATCTCATCCCGTCGTCCGAGCGTTTTGCGAGGAAGAAGTGACCGAGCCAGGGGGAGAGCACTCCAGCGTCAACCGCGCGGGAGAGGACCTCGAGAAGACCAACCCGACAGACGCCAAGGCCAAGGCGCCGATCCACGCGGGCAAGGAGCGCCAGGGTCTGTTCGGCGTCACCGGCTCCGGTGACACGTCCGGCTTCGGTGGCCTGCGCCTGCCCGCCCACGTGGCTGCTCCGGCCGAGCGCCCGTTCGGTGGCTGGTTCGACGAGGTCGCGGACGAGCTGTTCGCCGCCATCGGCGACAAGGACCTGCCCGCCGACACGGTGCAGCAGGTGACGGTCGACCGCGGCGAGATCACCTTCTACCTCAGGCCGGAGACGCTGCTGGAGGTCGCGCGGATCTTCCGCGACACCCCGTCGCTGCGCTTCGAGCTCTGCAGCTCGGTGTCCGGTGTCGACTACGGCGCCGACGTGCCGCAGCGCCTGCACTCGGTCACGCACCTCACGTCGATGACGTACCGCCGCCGCGTGCGGCTGGAAGTCGCCGTCGACGTCGAGCACCCGCACGTGCCGAGCCTCGTCGAGGTCTACCCGACGGCGGACTGGCAGGAGCGCGAGACCTGGGACATGTTCGGGATCATCTACGACGGTCACCCCGGACTGACCCGCATCCTCATGCCGGACGACTGGGACGGCCACCCTCAGCGCAAGGACTACCCGCTGGGCGGCATTCCGGTCGAGTACAAGGGCGCGGAGATTCCTCCGCCGGACCAGAGGCGGTCGTACTCATGACCGAGCGGCTTTCGGACGTCACCACCGGGACGAACACCAGCGCGACCGGTAGCGACAGCACGGACGACGTCACCACGCGCACCGAGACCCCCGAGGTCGCGGACTCCCGCAAGACCACCGAGGGCACCGTCTACACGGTGACCGGCGGCGACTGGGACGAGGTGCTCGCGGACGCGGTGCACGACGAGCGCATCGTCATGAACCTCGGCCCGCAGCACCCCTCGACCCACGGCGTGCTCCGCCTGGTCCTGGAGCTCGAGGGCGAGACGGTCACCCACGCCCGCAGCGTGATCGGCTACCTGCACACCGGCATCGAGAAGAACCTCGAGTACCGGAACTGGGTGCAGGGCGTCACGTTCATCACGCGCACCGACTACCTGGCGCCGCTGCACCACGAAGCGGCGTACTGCATGAGCGTCGAGAAGCTGCTCGGCATCAAGGTGCCGGACAAGGCCGAGGCGATCCGCGTCCTCCTGATGGAGCTCAACCGGATCAGCTCGCACCTCGTCGCACTCGCCACCGGCGGCATGGAGCTCGGCGCCCTCACCGGCATGACCTCCGGCTTCCGCGAGCGCGAGGAGGCCCTGCACCTGCTGGAGCACCTCACCGGTCTCCGGATGAACCACGCGTTCATCCGTCCCGGCGGTCTCGCGCAGGACCTGCCGGACGACGCGGTCGAGAAGATCACCGCGTTCGTCAAGGTCATGGAAAAGCGGCTGCCGGACTACGACAAGCTGCTCACCGGCCAGCCGATCTGGCGCAACCGCCTCGCGGGAGTGGGCTACCTGCCCGTCGACGCGTGCCTCGCGCTCGGCATCACCGGCCCGATCCTGCGCTCCGCCGGCCTCGCCTGGGACCTGCGCAAGATCGAGCCGTACAGCGGCTACGAGAACTACCAGTTCGACGTGCCCACCTCGAACGCGGCGGACTGCTTCGCGCGGTACCTGCTGCGGCTCGAGGAGATGCACCAGTCGCTGCGGATCATCAAGCAGGTCGTGAAGAGCCTGCCGACCGGTCCGGTCATGGTCGAGGACGCCAAGATCGCGTGGCCGGCGCAGCTCACGATCGGCAGCGACGGCATGGGCAACTCGCTCGAGCACGTCCGCAAGATCATGGGCCAGTCCATGGAGTCCCTCATCCACCACTTCAAGCTGGTGACCGAGGGCTTCAAGGTTCCGGCGGGCCAGGTCTACGTGCCGGTCGAGTCACCGCGCGGCGAGCTGGGCTACCACGTCGTCTCCGACGGTGGCACCAGGCCGATGCGCGTGCACCTGCGCGAACCGAGTTTCGTGAACCTCCAGTCGATGCCCGCGATGTGCGAGGGCGGCATGGTCGCCGACGTCATCGCGTCCGTCGCCTCGATCGACCCGGTGATGGGTGGGTGTGACCGATGACCCAGGCTCCAGAACAGACCTTCGACCAGTCCACTGTGGACCGCGCGCAGGCGATCATCGCCCGCTACCCGCAGGCCCGCAGTGCGCTGCTGCCGATGCTGCACCTCGTGCAGTCGGTCGAGGGCTACGTCTCCCAGGAGGGCATCCGGTTCTGCGCCGGACAGCTCGACCTGGCCGAGGCCGAGGTCAGCGCCGTCGCGACCTTCTACACGATGTACAAGCGCAAGCCGTGCGGCGAGCACCTCGTCAGCGTGTGCACGAACACGCTGTGCGCGGCGCTCGGTGGCGACGCGATCTACAAGACCCTCAAGGACCACCTCGGTGTGGGCCACGAGGAGACCGCGGGCGAGCCGGGCACGCCGGGTTCGATCACGCTGGAGCACGCCGAGTGCCTCGCCGCGTGCGACCTCGGCCCGGTGCTCCAGGTCAACTACGAGTTCTACGACAACCAGGACGAGAACAAGGCCCTGGGACTCGTGAAGGCGTTGCAGTCGGGGGAGAAGCCCGCCCCGACGCGCGGTGCCCCGCTCACCGACTTCAAGCAGGCCGAGCTCCAGCTCGCCGGGTTCTTCGAGGGTCGCGACGCCGACCTCGACGGCCCGTCGGCGGCGCCGGAGACGCTGGCCGGTGCGCAGATCGCCCAGGAACGCGGCTGGGACGCGCCGGCCATGCCGGCCAACGCCGAGTTCCCCGCCCTGCCGGAAAAGAAGTAGGGGATCACCAATGGTCGACCCGCTGACTCCCGTTCTCACCAAGCGCTGGACCGAGCCCAGGTCCTGGACGATCGAGACCTACGAGCGCACCGGTGGTTACACCGCCCTGCCCAAGGCGCTCAAGGCCCACCCGGACCAGCTCATCCAGCAGTGCAAGGACTCCGGACTGCGCGGCCGTGGCGGCGCGGGGTTCCCCACCGGCATGAAGTGGGGCTTCATCCCGCAGGGCGACGGCAAGCCGCACTACCTCGTCATCAACGCCGACGAGGGCGAGCCGGGCACCTGCAAGGACATCCCCACGATGATGGCGGACCCGCACTCGCTGATCGAGGGCGTGATCATCACGTCGTTCGCCATCCGCGCGAACTTCGCGGCGATCTACGTCCGCGGTGAGGTCCTGCACTGCATCCGCCGCCTCAACGCGGCGGTGCGCGAGGCGTACGCCAAGGGCTACCTGGGCAAGAACATCCTCGGCAGCGGGTTCGACCTCGACGTCGTGATCCACGCCGGCGCCGGCGCGTACATCTGCGGCGAGGAGACCGCGCTGCTCGACTCGCTGGAGGGCCGTCGTGGCCAGCCGCGACTCAAGCCGCCGTTCCCCGCGACCTCGGGCCTCTACGCGTCGCCCACCGTGGTGAACAACGTCGAGACCATCGCGTCGGTTCCCTTCATCGTCAACGGTGGCGCGGACTGGTTCCGCGAGATGGGTCGCGACCGGTCGCCCGGTCCGAAGATCTACTCGCTGTCCGGCCACGTCACGCGGCCCGGCCAGTACGAGGCGCCGATGGGCACCACGCTCCGGCAGCTCCTCGACATGGCCGGCGGCATGAAGGACGGCATCCCGATCAAGTTCTGGACGCCGGGTGGCTCGTCCACCCCGCTGTTCACCGCGGAGCACCTCGACGTGCCGCTGGACTTCGAGGGTGCCGCCGAGGCCGGTTCGATGCTGGGCACCACCGCCCTGCAGATCTTCAACGAGACCGTGTCCGTGCCGTGGGCCGTCATGAAGTGGACGGAGTTCTACAAGCACGAGTCGTGCGGCAAGTGCACGCCGTGCCGCGAGGGCACGTACTGGCTCGTGCAGATCCTGCAGCGGATGGTGGCGGGCAACGGCACGGCGAGCGACATCGACACGTTGCTCGACGTCTGCGACAACATCCTCGGCCGCTCGTTCTGCGCGCTGGGTGACGGTGCGGTCAGCCCGATCACCAGTGGCATCAAGTACTTCAAGGACGAGTTCCTCGCGTTGTGCGACAAGAACTCCAAGGTCCTGGCTGGAGCGAACGCATGACCATCGCGCCTGACAAGCCCATCGCAGCCGAGGTTGTCGTACCGGAAGGTCACGTCAAGCTCGTCATCGATGGCGAAACGGTCATCGCGCCCAAGGGTGAGCTGCTGATCCGCACGGCCGAGCGCCTCGGCACGGTCATCCCGCGCTTCTGCGACCACCCGCTGCTGGAGCCCGCGGGCGCCTGCCGCCAGTGCCTCGTCGAGGTCGAGATGGGCGGCCGGCCGATGCCGAAGCCGCAGGCCTCCTGCACGATGACGGTCGCGGACGGCATGGTCGTGAAGACCCAGCTGACCTCGCCGGTCGCGGACAAGGCCCAGCAGGGTGTGATGGAGCTGTTGCTCATCAACCACCCGCTGGACTGCCCGATCTGCGACAAGGGCGGTGAGTGCCCGCTGCAGAACCAGGCGATCGCCCACGGCCGCAGCGACTCCCGCTTCCACGAGCACAAGCGGACGTTCCCGAAGCCGATCAACATCTCCACGCAGGTGTTGCTCGACCGCGAGCGTTGTGTGCTCTGCCAGCGCTGCACGCGGTTCTCCGCGCAGATCGCCGGCGACCCGTTCATCGAACTGCTGGAGCGTGGCTCGCAGCAGCAGATCGGTGTGGCGCAGGACAAGCCGTTCCAGTCGTACTTCTCCGGCAACACCATCCAGATCTGCCCGGTCGGCGCACTCACGTCGGCGGCCTACCGCTTCCGCGCCCGACCGTTCGACCTCGTGTCGACGCCGAGCGTCTGCGAGCACTGCTCCTCCGGTTGTGCCGAGCGCACCGACTGGCGGCGCGGCAAGGTGCAGCGCAAGCTCGCCGGCGACGACCCGCAGGTCAACGAGGAGTGGATCTGCGACAAGGGCCGGTTCGCCTTCCGCTACGCCACGACCGGGGACCGCATCAAGCGGCCTCTGGTCCGTGACAAGGAGAGCGGCGAGCTGCGCGAGTCGTCCTGGACCGAGGCCCTGCAGGTCGCGGCCGCAGGTCTGACGGCGGCTCGTGAAGCGAACGGCGTCGGTGTCCTCACCGGTGGCCGGCTGACCGTCGAGGACGCCTACGCGTACTCGAAGTTCGCCCGCATCGCGTTGCACACCAACGACATCGACTTCCGCGCCCGGCCGCACAGCGCCGAGGAGCTGGAGTTCCTGTCCGGCACCACGGTGTTCACGAACCCGGACAACGGCGTCACCTTCCAGGGCATCGAGAAGTCACCGGCCGCGTTGCTGGTCGCGTTCGAGCCCGAGGAAGAGGCGCCGATCGTCTTCCTGCGCCTGCGCAAGGCGGCCCGCAAGGGCACGAAGGTCTTCCACCTCGGCCAGTTCACGACCCCGGCCGTGGAGAAGACGTTGGGCACGCTGCTCGCCTGCGTGCCCGGTGCCGAGGCGAACGCCATCAACGCGTTGCCGGAGCACGCTTCCGACGTCGTCGAGCTGCTGAGCAAGCCCGGTGCGGTGATCCTGGTCGGCGAACGTGCCGCCGTGATCCCCGGCGCGTTCACCGCGGTCGCCCGGCTGGCCGAGCGCACGGGTGCCCAGGTCGCGTGGATTCCCCGCCGTGCCGGTGAGCGCGGCGCGCTCGCGGTCGGTGCCACGCCGAACCTGCTGCCCGGCGGTCGCCACGTCGCGAACGCCGCCGCGCGCACCGAGGTCGAGCGCACCTGGGGCGTCGAGGAGGGCTCGCTGCCCGCGACGCCCGGCCGCGACACCACGGGCATCCTCGAGGCCGCCGCGAACGGTGAGCTGTCCGGCCTGGTGGTCGGCGGCGTCGACCCGTTCGACCTGCCCGACCCGCGGCTCGCGGAGAAGGCGCTGGCGGGGGCCGGTTTCATCGTGAGCCTGGAGCTGCGTCCGAGCGCGGTCACCGCGTACGCCGACGTCGTGCTCCCGATCGCCCCGGCGGTCGAGAAGGCCGGCAGCTACCTCAACTGGGAGGGCCGCCGCCGCGAGTTCGGCACCACGCTCGAGGGCACCGGCTCGCTGCCGGACTGCCGCGTGCTCGACACCCTCGCGGTGGAGATGGACGCGGACCTGTTCACGCAGACGCCCGCCGCCTCGGCCGCCGACCTGGCCCGCCTCGGTGAAGGCACGCCGAGCGGTTCGTCGCTCAACGTCGCCGCGCCGCTGGTGTCCCCGGCCGGTGCCGGCAAGGCCGTGCTCGCCACCTGGCACCGCCTGATCGGCAACGGCTCGCTGCAGGTCGACGAGCCGAACCTCGCCGGGACGGCCCGCCCGGTCGTCGCGAAGATCGCGGAGACCACCGCGCAGCAGTTCGGCCTGACCTCCGGCGGGTCCGTCACGGTCTCCACCGACCGCGGCGCGATCACGCTCCCGGTCGAGACCGACGACCTGCCCGAGGGCGTCATCTGGCTGCCCACCAACTCGGGTGACGTGACCGTGCGTCGCACGCTCGGCGCGGACCACGGTTCGATCGTCTCCGTCAGTGGGGTGAAGTAATGACCCAGCACATCTACGCGGCTGAGATCGGCGAGACCGCGAAGCTGCTCGCGGACGACCCGTTCTGGCTGATCCTGATCAAGGTCGTCGCGATCTTCGCGTTCCTCGTGGTCATGACTCTGTTCATGATCAACTGGGAGCGCAAGGTCGTGGGGCGGATGCAGCAGCGTCCCGGCCCCAACCGCGTGGGCCCGAACGGCTGGTTGCAGTCGCTCGCGGACGGTCTGAAGCTCGCGTTCAAGGAGGACATCCGCCCGGTCCTCGCGGACAAGTGGGTCTTCTTCCTCGCGCCGGTGATCTCGTGCATCCCCGCGTTCCTCGCGTTCTCGGTGATCCCGCTCGCGGGTGAGGTCAACCTGTTCGGAGAGCAGACCGCGCTGCAGCTCGTCGACCTCCCGGTCGGCGTGCTGGTGGTGCTCGCCTGCTCCTCGATCGGCGTCTACGGCATCGTGCTGTCCGGCTGGGCCTCCGGCTCGCCCTACCCGCTGCTCAGCTCGCTGCGCGCTGCGGCACAGGTGATCTCCTACGAGATCGCGATGGGCCTGTCGATCGTCGCGGTGATCATGTTCACCGGCTCGATGTCGACCGGTGACATCGTCGGCGCCCAGGCGAGCACCGTGCTCGGGTTCGCGCCCGGCTGGTTCGGTCTCCTGCTCTTCCCCAGCTTCGCGATCTACGTCGTGTCGATGGTCGGCGAGACCAACCGCGCCCCGTTCGACCTCCCCGAGGCCGAGTCGGAGCTCGTCGGTGGTTTCCACACGGAGTACAGCTCCCTGAAGTTCGCGCTGTTCTTCCTCGCCGAGTACGTGAACATGGTGACCGTCTCGGCGCTCGCGACCACGCTCTTCCTCGGCGGCTACCACGCCCCGTGGAGCGGCGAGTTCATGAACACCGGCTGGTGGGGCCTGCTCTGGTTCGTCGGCAAGACGCTGAGCTTCCTGTTCCTCTTCATCTGGCTGCGCGGCACGCTTCCTCGCCTGCGCTACGACCAGTTCATGAAGCTGGGCTGGAAGGTGCTGGTCCCGACCAGCCTCGTCTGGATCATGGCCGTCGCGGTCATCCGCACCGGCGCGATCCAGCAGCTCTCCACGGCGCAGCGGCTCATCGCACTGGGCGTGGTCGTCGGCCTCGTGCTGCTGGTCTCGTTCCTGCTGCCGGACAAGAAGGTCCAGGACACCAAGGGCGTTCCGCTCGCGGGCTCCGGCTTCCCCGTGCCGCCGCTCGACCTCGTCGTCCCCAAGTCAGCGCCCAAGCGCAAGGTCAAGGTCGCCAACATCCCCGCGGACAAGGCAGCCGTCACCACCGGTAAGGAGGCTGAGTAGGGATGTTCGAGTCCCTGAAAGGCTTCGGAGTCACCTTCGGCACCATGTTCAAGAAGGTGGTGACGGAGGAGTACCCCGAGGTCAAGAAGGTGACCGCGCCGCGGTTCCACGGCCGTCACCAGCTCAACCGGCACCCGGACGGGCTGGAGAAGTGCGTCGGCTGCGAGCTGTGCGCGTGGGCCTGCCCCGCGGACGCGATCTTCGTCGAAGGCGGCGACAACACCGACGAGGCACGCTTCTCGCCCGGTGAGCGCTTCGGTGCCGACTACCAGATCAACTACCTGCGCTGCATCGGCTGCGGTCTGTGCATCGAGGCCTGCCCGACCCGTTCGCTCACGATGACGAACGAGTACGAGCTGGCCGACGACAACCGTCAGGACCTGATCTTCACCAAGGAGGACCTGCTCGCCCCGCTGCTGCCCGGCATGGAGCAGCCGCCGCACCCGATGCGGCTGGGGAACAACGAGCAGGACTACTACGTGAACGGGCCGCAGCTGGAGAAGGCGGCCCAAGAGGGCAGGGGGGCCGAGAAGTGAGCCTTCTCGTCAGCTTCCTGGCCCAGCAGCCGGAACCCGTGCAGAAGGTGGTCGACACCGTCACCACGGGCGAGGCGATCACGTTCTGGATCCTCGGCCCGCTCGCGCTGGCCGGCGCGCTCGGCATGCTCTTCGCGCGCAACGCGGTGCACTCCGCGCTGTGGCTCGTCGTGACGATGCTCAGCCTCGGCGTGCTGTACATGGTCCAGCAGGCGCCGTTCCTCGGCTTCGTGCAGATCATCGTCTACACCGGCGCGATCATGATGCTGTTCCTGTTCGTGCTGATGATGGTCGGCAGGGACAGTTCGGACTCCGTCGTCGAGGTCATCCGCGGCCAGCGACTCGCGGCCGCGTTGCTCGGCATCGGGTTCGCCGTGCTGCTGGTCGGCTCCATCGGCCGCGCGCTGACCTCCGTCGAGCCCGCCGGTCTCGCCGAGGCGAACGCCACCAACGGTGGCAACGTCGGCAACATCGGCACGAAGCTCTTCACGGAGTACCTGTTCGCGTTCGAGCTCACGTCGGCCCTGCTGATCACCGCCGCCCTCGGCGCGATGATCCTGGCCTTCGTCGGCCGCGACGGGAAGCCCGCCAAGAAGACGCAGAAGGAACTCGTCGAAGAGCGCTTCCAGGACGGCAAGCGGGTCGGCTCGCTGCCCGGCCCCGGCGTCTTCGCCACCGCCAACTCGGTGGCCACCCCCGCACTGCTGCCCGACGGCACGGTCGCGGAGGAGTCTCTGTTCGACGTCATCGAGGCGACCGACAGGTCCACGCTCTCGGACGACGTCGCCGAGGTGGCCGGCACCGCGCACGAGCCCGACGCGCACGCGCTCAAGGGAAGTGAGTCGTGACTCCCACCTACTACCTGCTGCTGTCGGCACTGCTGTTCAGCATCGGCGCCGTCGGCGTCCTGGTGCGCCGCAACGCCATCGTGGTCTTCATGTGCGTCGAGCTCATGCTCAACGCGGTCAACCTGAGCCTCGTGACGTTCGCGCGCATCAACGGCTCGCTCGACGGTCAGGTGATGGCGTTCTTCGTGATGGTCGTCGCCGCGGCGGAGGTCGTCGTCGGCCTCGCGATCATCATGTCTATCTTCCGGACGCGTCGCTCGGCCTCGGTCGACGACTCGAACCTGCTGAAGTACTGAGGGGTCACCGGTGACGGAACCTGTTGTCGCCAGCGGGGTCGCGAGCTTCGCCTGGTTGTTGCTCGCGCTGCCCGCGTTCGGTGCGGCGGTGCTGTTGGTCAGTGGCAGGCGTGCTGACAAGTGGGGCCACCTGCTCGGCAGCGCCACGCTGCTGGCGTCGTTCGGCTACGCGCTCGCGCTGTTCTTCACGACCCTCGGTGTCTCGAACCCCGAGGAACGCGTCCAGAACCTGAAGCTGTGGGACTGGATCGACGTCAACGCCCTGACCGTCGAGTTCGGACTGCGGATCGACCCGCTGTCGCTCACGTTCGTGCTGCTGATCACCGGTGTGGGCTCGCTGATCCACATCTACTCGATCGGCTACATGGCGCACGAGGAAGGCAGGCGGAAGTTCTTCGCCTACCTCAACCTCTTCGTCTCGGCGATGCTCCTGCTGGTGCTGGGCAACGGTTTCGTGACCCTGTACTTCGGCTGGGAGGGCGTCGGTCTCGCCTCGTACCTGCTGATCGGCTGGTACCAGTACAAGCCGGAAGCGGCATCGGCGGCCAAGAAGGCCTTCCTGATGAACCGCGTCGGCGACCTGGGCCTCGCGATCGCGATCTTCCTGATGTTCAACAGGCTCGGGACGACGCAGTACACCGAGGTCTTCAGCCGCGTCAGCGAGTTCTCCTCGGCCGAGGTCCTCGCGATCACGCTGCTGCTGCTCCTGGGCGCCTGCGGCAAGTCGGGTCAGTTCCCGCTCCAGGCCTGGTTGCCGGACGCGATGGCCGGCCCGACCCCGGTGTCCGCCCTGATCCACGCGGCGACGATGGTCACCGCGGGCGTGTACCTCATCGCCCGCTCCAACCCGCTCTACAACCTGAGCGAGGACGGCCGCCTGGTCGTCATGATCATCGGTGCGGTCACGCTGCTGATCGGCTGCATCATCGGTTGCGCCTACGACGACTTCAAGAAGGTCCTGGCGTACTCGACGGTCTCGCAGATCGGCTACATGATCCTCGCGGTGGGCCTCGGCCCGATCGGCTACGCGCTGGGCATCATGCACCTGCTGACGCACGGCTTCTTCAAGGCCGGGCTCTTCCTCGGTGCCGGTTCGGTCATGCACGGCATGAACGACGAGGGCAACATCCGCCGCATGGGCGGGCTCGCGAAGTTCCTGCCGATCACGTTCGTCACCTGGACGCTCGGCTACCTCGCGCTGATCGGCATCCCGCCGTTCGCCGGCTACTTCTCGAAGGACGCCATCATCGCGGCGGCGTTCACCGGTGAGGGCTGGCGGCCGTGGGTCTTCGGTGGCGTCGCTCTGCTCGGTGCCGCGCTGACCGCGTTCTACATGACGCGCCTGCTGATCCTCGTCTTCCTGGGCAAGCCCCGCTGGAAGGAACTGAAGTCCGAGGACGGCCGCGAGTACCACCCGCACGAGTCCCCGCTCACGATGACCGTTCCGATGATCATCCTGGCGGTCGGCTCGATCGGTGGCGGCTGGTTCCTCTCCTCCGGCGGACGTCTCGCCGGGTGGCTCGAGCCCTCGCTGGGCGAGCTGAAGGAGGAGCACGGCGTGATCTCGCACGGCATGGTCGGGATCCTGACCGTCGTGCTCGCGCTCGTCGGCGCCGGACTCGCGTTCCTGCTCTTCGCCCGCGGCAAGCAGCCGGTCGAGCGGCCGGAGCGCGTGTCGTTCCCGGTGCGCGCGGCCCGTGCGGACCTCTACGGCAACGCACTGAACGAGGCACTCTTCGCGCGTCCGGGCACCTGGCTCACCCGCGCGCTGGTGTTCTTCGACCTGAAGGGCGTCGACGGTCTGGTCAACGGGACCGCGGCGCTGCTCGGCGGTAGCTCCGGCCGGTTGCGCAGGCTGCAGACCGGGTTCGTCCGCTCCTACGCACTGTCCATGCTGCTGGGCTCGATCTTCGTGCTCGGGGCGCTCCTGGTGGTGAGGTTCTCGTGACCTGGGTTCTGATCGCACTGCTGGTGGTGCCGCTGGTCGGCGCGCTGGTGGTGGCGTTCCTGCGCAAGGACGACAAGAAGGCCAAGCTCGTCGCGCTGGCGTTCTCGCTCGTCGAGCTCGTGCTCGCCGCCCTGCTGTGGTTCGCCTACGACCCGGACGGCGACCGCATCCAGCTCGCCTCGGGCGTGGACTGGATCCCGGCGTTCGGCGTGCGGCTGCAGTTCGGCATCGACGGCATCGCGCTGGTGATGATCGCGGTCATCGCGCTGCTGATCCCGCTGGTGATCGGTGCCGGCTGGACGGAGAAGCTGCCCGCCGGTCGTTCGCAGGGCGGTTACCTCTCGCTGATCCTGATCCAGGAGGCCGTGACGGTCGCGGTGTTCGCCGCCACCGACGTCTTCCTGTTCTACGTGCTCTTCGAAGTCATGCTGATCCCGATGTACTTCCTGATCGGCGGCTACGGCGGCGCGCGCAGGCAGTACGCGGCGGTCAAGTTCTTCCTGTACTCGTTCCTCGGCGGCCTGATCATGCTGGCCTCCGCCATCGGCGCGTACGCGATGGCGTCGGACGAGCTGGGCAAGGGCACGTTCGACTGGGCCACGCTGGTGAAGGTGGTCAGCGACGCCGACTCGACGACGCAGACCTGGCTGTTCCTCGGCTTCTTCCTGGCGTTCGCGATCAAGGCGCCGCTCGTGCCGTTCCACACCTGGCTGCCCGACGCGGCCGCCGAGGCGCCCATCGGCGTCACGGTGATCGTCGTCGGCATCCTGGACAAGGTCGGCACGTTCGGCATGCTGCGCTACCTGCTGCCGATGTTCCCGGAGGCGTCGAAGAACCTGGCGCCGTACGTCCTGGTGCTCGCCGTGGCCGGTGTCCTTTATGGATCGCTGCTCGCCACGGGACAGCGGGACATGAAGCGGTTCCTCGCCTACGTCTCGATCGCCCACTTCGGGTTCATCGCGCTCGGCATTTTCTCGTTCACGTCGCAGGCAGGCGTGGGCTCGGTGTCGTACATGCTCAACCACTCGATCTCGACCGGCATGCTGATCCTCGTGGTCGGCATGGTGATCGCGCGCGGTGGCTCGTCGCTGATCTCCGACTACGGCGGCATGTCGAAGGTGGCCCCGCTGCTCGCGGGCATGCTGCTGCTGTCGGGTCTCACCACGCTGTCGCTGCCGGGCACGAACTCGTTCGTCTCCGAGTTCCTCGTGCTGATCGGCTCGTTCCCGACCCGCCCGGTGTTCACGATCATCGCGACGGTCGGCATGGTGCTCGCGGCGCTCTACGTGCTGTGGCTCTACCAGCGGATCATGACCGGCCCGCTGCGCGGCGACGCGCTCATCGGGGCGGCAGCCGGTCCGGGAGCCGTGGGCGACCCGGAGAAGAAGACCACCATCGGAGACCTCGACAAGCGCGAGATCGCCGTGCTGGCACCGCTCGTTGTCATCGTGCTGGCCCTCGGGTTCTACCCGCAGCCGGTGCTCGACGTCATCACCCCGACTGTCGGGGCGACGCTGACCGAGGTCGGCGTGACCGACCCGGTCACCGTGCAGGAAGGCAAGTGACGTGAACCTTCTCGTCGCTCAGGCGCAGACGATCGAGGCGCCGGAGATCGATTACGGCGCCATCGCGCCGCTGCTGATCGTGCTCGGTGCCGCGTGCATCAGCGTGCTGCTGGAAGCGTTGCTGCCCAAGCACCAGCGGTGGGCGGTGCAGCTCGTCCTGACGCTCGTGTCGATGGTCGCCGCCGTCGGCACGCTGATCCTCTACGCGACGTCGGACCGTCCTGAGCAGGGCGTGGCGACGCTGGCGGGAGCGATCGCGGTCGACTCGCCGTCGCTCTTCCTGTGGGCCACGTTGCTGGTGCTGGGCTTCGGCTCGGTGCTGCTGATCGCCGACCGCTCGGTGGAGCCCGGTGGCGCGTTCGTGGCGCAGGCCGCGATCCGTCCCGGCACCGTGCAGGACCGCGCACAGGCGACGAAGACCGGCATGCAGACCGAGGTCTTCCCGCTCACGCTGTTCGCGCTCGGCGGCATGATGACGTTCGTCGCGGCGAACGACCTGCTGACGATGTTCATCGCGCTGGAAGTCCTGTCGCTGCCGCTGTACCTGCTGTGCGGCCTGGCTCGCCGCCGTCGCCTGCTCTCGCAGGAAGCGGCTGTGAAGTACTTCCTGCTCGGCGCTTTCGCCTCCGCGTTCTTCCTCTACGGCGTGGCCCTGCTGTACGGCTACGCCGGTTCGGTGAAGCTCTCGGCCATCGCGACTGCTGCCGGTGGCACGGACCGTTCCGACACGCTGCTGTTCGCGGGCTTCGGCCTGCTGGTGGTGGGCTTGCTGTTCAAGGCCGCCGTCGGTCCGTTCCACGCGTGGACCCCGGACGTGTACCAGGGCGCGCCGACGCCGGTGACGGCGTTCATGGCCGCGTGCACGAAGGTCGCCGCGTTCGGCGGCATCCTGCGCGTGCTCACGGTGGCGTTCGAGAACACGCAGTGGGAATGGCGTGGTGTGCTCTACGGCGTCGCGGTCGTCTCGATGGTGATCGGCGCGATCCTCGGCCTCACCCAGACCGACGTGAAGCGCATGATCGCGTACTCCTCGGTGGCGCACGCGGGCTTCCTGCTGATCGGCTCGATCGCCCTGACGCCGGAAGGCGACGCTCCGGGCGTGAGCGCGACCATGTTCTACCTGCTGGCGTACGGCTTCACCACGATCGCCGCGTTCGGCATCGTGTCGCTGGTCCGCAACTCGGACGGCGAGGCGACGCACCTGTCGCAGTGGGCGGGACTCGCGAAGCGGTCGCCGATCGTGGCGGCCACCTTCACGTTCCTGCTGCTGGCCCTGGCCGGCATCCCGCTGACGTCCGGCTTCATCGGCAAGTTCGTCGTGTTCAGCGCGGCGATCGACGCCGGTCTCACGCCGCTCGTGGTGATCGCTCTCGTGGCCTCGGCCGTGGCGGCGTTCTTCTACCTGCGGGTGATCGTGCTGATGTACTTCAGCGACCCGGCTCCGGACGGCCCGACCGTGACGGTGCCCGGCGCGTTCACCACGATCGCGATCACGTTGGGTGCCGTGGTGACGTTGGTGCTGGGTTTGTGGCCCACGTTCGTGCTCGATTGGGCGGGTACCGGCACCTTCCTCAGCTAGGTGTACGTAGTCTGCTGGTGTGACCAGTAGCGAGCATTTGGGACCGGGGTTCGCGTTGGTGGACCCCGTGCTCAGCGAGGTAGTCCAGGACGGCCTGGCCGAGGTGGAGCGCTGTCTGCACGATGTCGTGCAGAGCGAGTTCCACCCGGTCACGGAAACCTCGCTTCACCTTGTGGAGGCGGGCGGGAAGCGGATCCGCCCGCTCTTCACACTGCTCGCATCGCAGTTCGGCGCCGACTGGGACCGGGAGAAGGTCATCAAGGCGGCCACTGTGGTCGAGCTCACCCACCTCGCGACGCTCTACCACGACGACGTCATGGACGAGGCGACCATGCGGCGCGGAGCGGTCTCCGCGAACGTCAAGTGGGACAACAGCATCGCGATCCTGACGGGCGACTTCCTGTTCGCCCACGCGTCCCGGCTGACCGCCGACCTGGGGACGGACGCGGCCCGGATCATCGCGGAGACCTTCTCGGTCCTGGTGACCGGCCAGATGCGCGAGACCGTCGGCCCGCAGCCCGGCGAGGACGTGATCTCCCACTACCTCAGGGTGATCGAGGAGAAGACCGGCGTCCTGATCGCCACCGCGGCCAGGTTCGGTGGCATGTTCTCCGACGCGACCGACGACCAGACGGACGCGCTGCGCCGTTATGCCGAGGTCATCGGTGCCGCGTTCCAGATCTCGGACGACGTGATCGACATCGCGTCGCCGTCGATCGAGTCGGGCAAGACCCCCGGCACCGACCTGCGCGAGGGCGTGAAGACGCTGCCGATGCTCTACGCGCTGGCCGACCCGTCCGAGACCCGGCTCGCTGAACTGCTGGCGGGACCGATCACCGACGACGACCTGGTGGAGGAGGCACTGCTCCTGCTGCGCAAGTCGTCCGGCATGGACAAGGCCCGCGAGACGCTGGACGACTACGCGGACCGCGCCCGCACGGAGCTGGGCAAGCTGCCCGAGTGCGCCGCACGGGACGCTCTCGAAGAGCTCGCCACGTACGTCGTGGAGCGTTCTCGCTGAGTTTCAGCCGACCGGCGCGAGCTGCTGCTTGCGCCGGGACCTGAGCGCGTCGACCGTGAAGATCGCCAGGGCCAGCCAGACCAGGGCGAACCCGATCCACCTGCTGGCCGGCATCGGTTCGTGCACCACGAACACGCCCCAGGCGAACTGCAGCACCGGAGCGAGGTACTGCAGCATGCCCATCGTGATCAGCGGGATCCGTTGCGCGCCGGCCCCGAAGAGCACCAGCGGGATCGCCGTGACGATGCCGGTGCTCAGGATCAGCAACGTGTGACCGGTGCCCTCGGTGGTGAACGTGTTCGCACTGCCGAGCACGAACAGGTAGATCGCGGCGAACGGGACGATCACGGCGCTCTCGGCGGTGAGGCTGGTGATGGAGTCCAGCGGCACCTTCTTCTTGAGCAGGCCGTAGACGCCGAACGAGAAGCCGAGGACCAGCGAGATGATCGGCAGCCTGCCGTAGTCGACGGTGAGCACGATCACAGCGACGACGACCACGGCGATCGCTACGGTCTGCGGCAGCCGCACGCGTTCCTTCAGGAAGATCATCCCGAGCGCCACGCTCACCAGTGGCGTGATGAAGTAGCCGAGCGCCGACTCGACCACGTGGTGGCTGTTCACCGCGTAGATGTAGGTGCCCCAGTTGACCGTGATCAAGACGGCCGCTGCGGTAACGATCAGCCAGCCTTTTCCGGATAGTTCGAGGAAAGGTCGCCATCGTCGGAGGATCATGACGACGATTGCGAGCGTGACGAACGACCAGACGATCCGGTGCGCCAGCACCTCGATCGGCTGGGCGGGTACGAGGAGTGGCCAGTACGCCGGGAACAAGCCCCAAAGGACGTAGGCGAGTGCGCCGTAGGTGATCCCTCGCCTCTGGGTGTGAACTTCTGGCGAAGTGATGGCCGAGGTTGTCAGAGGGGGCACAAAATCCCACTCTACGCTGGGCTTTCCACCCGTTATTTGCGCTGAACGGCGTAGTGACGGAGCATCATCAAAGGCACTGTAGTTTGGCCATGCTCACCCTTCCGAGTGAGTGGGGTCGGAGTGTGGTCGTAGAAGGGGCTTACCCGTGAACATCTTCGGGCAGGTCTGGCTGTGGAGCCTGCTGTCCTTCGTTGCGGGAGTGCTGCTCACCTGGTTGGTGATGGTGCGCCCCGCGCGAAAGCAGATCGCCGACCTGGATGATCAACTTCTCGACGCGCGTCGTTCCGCCGCGCCGGTCGGGGCGACGGCTGTCGCCGCCGAGTTCGAGGTGGACGAGTGGGACGCCGCGCCACCGCGGTCGCTGAGCGACGAGGTGCTGACGCCGCCCACGCCCGTTCCGGCGCTGCCGCCGGCACCCGCGCCGTACGTCGAGCCGCCCGCGTACTTCGGTGAGCCCGCGCCGGCCCCCGTGCCGCCGCCGCTCCCGGTCGTGCCGGTGCCGCCTCCCGTCGTGGAGGAGCCCGAGCCCGCCCGGTACGAGCAGTCGTCGTACGGCCAGCTCCAGGACGAGCAGGAGCCGTACGACCAGGCTCAGCACGAGCAGTCGTCGTTCGAGACGACGACGTTCGAGGCCCAGCCCGAGGTGGAGGAGGAGCCGGCCGCGCCGGTTCGCCAGTACCTCGAGCCCGAGGAGGCCCAGCGCCGCTTCGAGGAGCAGCTGGCCGAGCAGAAGGCACTGGCCGACGCCGAGGACGACCGCCCGCGTTCGCTGTTCGAGCGTCTCGGCCCCGGCGAGGTCCCTCCGGAGAGCCCGGCCGAGCAGACGACGGTCCTGTCGAACTCCGGCCTGGAGGCCGCGGACTTCGACGACGAGCCGGAGCTCCCGGCCGAGCAGACGTCGTACGTGCCCACGGTCGAACCGGTCGCCGAGCCCGGTGCGCCGGCGCGCGTGCCGACCGCGGGCCCCGAGGTCGACGAGCAGGCCGACGACTTCATCTACCAGCCGCGTGAGGTCTGGTCGCAGGACGAGCCGGAGACCTACCTCGACGAGGCCGCCGAGCAGGAGGACGAGCCCACCGGCACGCGCTCCGAGCAGACGACGTTCATCGCCGTCGAGGAGAGCAGCTGGCCGGACAACGACCTCACCGGTGAGTACCCCGGCCTGCGTGACGAGATCTCCGGTCAGCTCGACGGGTTCACCGCGCCGTCGTCCGAGGTGGAGCCGGAGTCCCCGGCCGAGCAGACCGGGCTGATCGAGCCGATCGTCGAACCGGTCGACCTGGACGCGCCGAGCGTGCGCAACGGGGTCTTCGAGTCGACGCTGGCCGAAGAGCCTGAGCTGTTCGCGGAGCCCGAGGTCGAACCTCAGCCCGCGCAGGCGGAAGCCGAGCAGACCTACGAGCCTGAACAGGCCTACGAGCCCGAACAGGTCTACGAGGAGTTCGTCGAGCCCGAGTACACCGGGATGTTCTCCCAGCCGTTCACGGCTCCCGGTGCACCGCCGCCCGCGCCGTTCTCGGCGTTCGAGCCGAGGGTCGAGACCGAGGAGACGCCGGAGCGCACGCCACGTACCGTCGGCGCTGCCTTCTCCCACGGGATCGAGGTCCCCCTCGCTGCTCCCGCTGCCCCTGCCGCGCCTGTGGCGGACACGCGGCGCTCGTTGTTCGAGCCGCTGCTGGAGGCCGACGAGCCGTTGCCCGCCCTCGGGCAGACCCGCACGCTGCCGGACACGAGCAACGACCAGCCGTTCGTGCCGAAGTTCGTGCCGAGCGACGAGCCCCTGCTCGCCGCCCCTCCGGAGCCCGAGCCCGAACCCGTCGACCTGCCGCCGCGGCAGACCGAGGCGGGCCTGCCGATCCGCGAGGCCCGTCGCACGACAGCGCAGCGCCAGCAGAGCTTCCCGGCGTTCTCGGCGTTCGAGTCCCCGAAGCAGGAGCCCCAGCCCGCGGCGGCCGCAGCGCTCCCGCAGCGTCCACGCCCGGTCGGCTTCTCGCCGTCCACCGGTGGCCGCCCGAACGGCACGCCCGCGGCCGCACCGTCCTCGGCGCGGTTCCAGCAGCCGGAGGGCTTCAACCCGCGTTCGCCGTTCGGTCCCGGCTCGGTGCTGCCGAAGTCGGACGGCCACGCGCCGGCCGAGGACTTCTCGGTGAAGGCCACGCTGACCGGCCGTCGTTACTACTCCGAGGGCTCCGCGAACTTCGGTGACACGCGTGCCGACGTGTGGTTCCGCACCGAGGCCGACGCGGAGAAGGCGGGCTTCCGCCCGGCACCCTGATCGATCGCACACGAAGAAGGCCCCCACCGCGTTCGGTGGGGGCCTTCTTCGTGTCCCGGGTCTTTAGCCCACCACGGTCCAGGTGTCCTTGCCGTGCAACAGCTTGCTCAGGTTCGCTGCCTTCGAGGCCTTGGCCTCGTTGACCTGCGCGCGCACGCCGTCGTCGTACGTCGTGCGGTCCGCACGCCGGAAAACGCCCGTGACGGTGTGCGTGAGGTCCTGCGTCGAGAGCCGCGAGAGCGCGAACGACAGGTTCAGGTCCGACGCGTCGTGCACGACGATCTCGCCGGCGTCCACGTCCGCGGACTTCGCGACCGCGAGCCCGAAGCCCTCGCGCACCACGCAGTACTCGCCCTCACGGCCGAACCGGATCGGCTCGCCGTCGACGACGTGGATGATCCGCCGCTCTGCCTCGTCCGGGTCCTTCAGCACGTCGAACGCACCGTCGTTGAAGATCGGGCAGTTCTGGTAGATCTCCACGAGTGCCGAACCGCGGTGTTCCGCGGCCTGGCGCAGCACCGAGGTCAGCCCGGCCTTGTCCGAGTCCATCGCGCGACCGACGAACGAGGCCTCCGCGCCCAGTGCCAGCGACACCGGGTTGAACGGGTGGTCGACCGAGCCGATCGGCGTCGACTTGGTGACCTTGCCCGGTTCCGACGTCGGCGAGTACTGGCCCTTGGTGAGGCCGTAGATCCTGTTGTTGAACAGCAGGATCTTGAGGTTCACGTTGCGCCGCAACGTGTGGATCAGGTGGTTGCCGCCGATGGACAGCGCGTCGCCGTCACCGGTCACCACCCACACGCTCAGGTCCGGCCGTGCCACGGCGAGACCTGTGGCGATGGCCGGCGCACGGCCGTGGATGGAGTGCATGCCGTACGTGTTCATGTAGTACGGGAAGCGGGACGAACACCCGATGCCCGAGACGAACACGATGTTCTCGCGCTTGAGGCCCAGCGTCGGCAGGAACGACTGCACGGCGTTGAGCACGATGTAGTCACCGCAGCCGGGGCACCAGCGGACTTCCTGGTCCGACTTGTAGTCCCTGGCCGACTGCTTCTCGTCGGTCGTGGGAACCCCGGTCAAGCCGGGGAGTCCGATGTCGATAGCGGTCACGCCGACACCCCCTTGATCACGTCAGCGAGCACGTCCTGAAGCTCTTCGGCCTTGAAGGGAAGGCCCTGCACCTTGGTGTACGACACAGCGTCCACCAGGTACTTCGCCCTCAGCAGCAACGCCAGCTGCCCCAGGTTCATTTCCGGCACGATGACCTTCTCGTACGACTTCAGCACGTCACCCAGGTTCTTGGGGAACGGGTTGAGGTGCCGCAGGTGCGCGTGCGCGACCGGGAGGCCGAGCTTGCGGACCCTGCGTGCCGCCGCGCCGATCGGGCCGTAGGACGAACCCCAGCCCACGACGAGGACCTTGGCCTCGCCGCTCGGGTCCTCGACCACGACGTCCGGCACCTCGATGCCGTCGATCTTGGCCTGGCGCAGGCGAACCATCTTGTCGTGGTTCTCCGGGTCGTACGAGATGTTGCCGGTGATGTCCTGCTTCTCCAGGCCGCCGATGCGGTGCTGCAGGCCAGGAGTGCCGGGCACGGCCCACGGACGCGCGAGCGTCTCCGGGTCGCGCGAGTACGGCTGGAAGTTCTCCGGGTCCGTCGCGAACTCGACCGTGAGGTCCGGCAGCGTCTCGACGTCCGGGATCATCCACGGCTCGGAGCCGTTCGCGATCGCGCCGTCGGACAGGAAGAGCACCGGCGTGCGGTACTTCAGCGCGATCCTGGTCGCGTCGACCACGGCGTCGAAGCAGTCCGAGGGGGACTGCGGCGCCACGATCGGCACCGGCGACTCGCCGTTGCGACCGAACATCGCCTGCAGCAGGTCGGCCTGCTCGGTCTTCGTCGGCAGACCGGTGGACGGGCCACCGCGCTGCACGTCGATCACGAGCAGCGGCAGTTCGGTCATCACGCCGAGGCCGATGGTCTCGGACTTCAGCGCGATACCGGGACCGGACGTCGACGTCACGCCGATCGCGCCGCCGTAGGACGCGCCGAGGGCGATGCCGATGCCCGCGATCTCGTCCTCGGCCTGCACCGTGGTGATGTCGAAGTTCTTGTGCTTGCTCAGCTCGTGCAGGATGTCCGACGCCGGCGTGATCGGGTACGTGCCGAGCACGACGGGCAGCTTCGAGAGCTGGGCCGCCGCGACGATGCCGTACGCCGTCGCCGTGTTGCCGGTGATCTGGCGGTACGTGCCGACGTTGAGCTTCGCGGGCGCCACCTCGTAGGTGACGGCGAAGGCCTCGGTCGTCTCGCCGTAGTAGAAGCCGGCGCGGAACGCCAGGACGTTGGCCTCGGCGATGTCCGGCTTCTTCGCGAACTTCTCGCGCAGGAACCGTTCGGTGCCTTCGGTCGGCCGGTGGTACATCCAGGACAGCAGGCCGAGCGCGAACATGTTCTTCGCGCGTTCGGCGTCCTTCTTGCCGAGGCCGGTCTCCTCGAGGGCGCCGATGGTCAGCGTCGCCATGGCGACCTTGTGGACCTGGAACCGTTCGAGCGAGTCGTCTTCCAGCGGGTTCGAGTCGTACCCGACCTTCGTCAGGTTCCGCTTCGAGAACTCGTCGGTGTTGACGATCAGGATGCCGCCGTCCGGCAGGTCGACGACGTTCGCCTTGAGCGCGGCGGGGTTCATCGCGACGAGAACGTCGGGACGGTCGCCGGGCGTCAGGATGTCGTAGTCGGCGAAGTGCAGCTGGAACGACGAGACACCGGGCAGCGTGCCCTGTGGTGCGCGGATCTCGGCGGGGAAGTTGGGCTGGGTGGCGAGGTCGTTGCCGAACGCCGCCGCTTCCGACGTGAACCGGTCTCCGGTGAGCTGCATGCCGTCACCGGAGTCGCCGGCGAAGCGGATCACAACGCGATCCAGCTTGCGAGTCTCAGTGCTCATTCCTACGCCGATACCTCTCTCCAAGGGTGGCCGTGCCCCACCACGAGGGTAGTCGCCAGGACCGCCTGCGAGACGGGCCGTGTACCACCAGGCGAGACGAACTGTCCCATCTGCCGCAACGGGTCCTTAACTCAACGGTAAGCACACCACCACCAGCGGATACCTGAATGCGGCAGACGTCACCCTCGATACCTGTTACCCAAGGTAACACTTACCGCCCGCTGATCCGAGCCTTCATCGCGGCAAGCCTCGCAGCGAACTCTGGAGTGTCGATCGAAGCGACCTGTGGCCGCAGTTCCGTCTCGACCGCCTCCGCGTGGTCGTGCATTGCATCGGTCGCCCGCATCGTCGCCTTGATGGTCCGGACGAGTTCCGCTGGAGCCTCGGCGGCCGCCCTCGCCAGCTCTTTCGCCGCAGCGAGCGGATCTTCGGCCTTCGCGTAGGCCAGCCCGTGCGCGACGGCCTGGTCGGCGTCCAGGATCTGGCCCAGCAGCGTCATGGCAGTGGCTGTTTGCGGACCGGCGATCCGCTGCAACATCCACGTCATGCCACCGCCGGGGTGGATGCCGAGCTGCAGGAACCGCGCGTCGAACCGCGCCCTGGGCCCGGCGATCCGCACGTCCGCAGCCAGCGCGAGGTTGAGCCCCGCGCCGACCGCCGCACCGTTGACCGCGGCGATCGTCGGGATCGTGGCGTTCGCCACCGCGAGGAACCCCGCGTAGATCTTCTTGAGCCCCTCGTCCTTGGAGTTGCCGAGCTGCGTGAGGTCCGCGCCGGCGCAGAACGCGGGCGGCGCACCCGTGATGACCAGCGCGTTGGCCTCTCGTTCCGCCTGCCCGACCTTGTCCTCGAGCTCCTTGGACAGGTCGATCGTCAGTGCGTTGCGCCGCTCCGGATCGTTGATCGTGATCACGGCGACGGAGTCGTGGAGCTCCAGCAGAACCTCAGCCATGGCCCGAACCCTAGGGCGCGATGGGCCGGTCCAGGAGCCGGGACAGCACAACGGTCGACACGGTCCGATCGATGATCTCGACGGCCCTGAGGCGTTCCAGCGCGGTCTCGAGGTGGTGGATGTCCGCGGCCCGCAGGTGCACGATCGCGTCCGCCGCCCCCGACACCGTGTAGGCGGCACTGACCTCGGCCATCGGCTCGAGCCGATGCTGGATGTCGTGCGGCGCGACGTTCCCCTTGCAGTGCACCTCCACGAACGCCTCGGTACCCCACCCGAGCGCCTCCGGGTCCACCACCGCCGTGAACCCCCGCAACACCCCCGTGTCCAGCAGTTTGTCCACCCGCCGCTTCACCGCAGGGGCGCTCAACCCCACCTCCTTCCCGATCTCCGCGTAGCTGGAACGAGCGTTGGCCATGAGGCACGAAATGATTCGATGGTCGATGCTGTCCACACGCAACATTCTGCCCTAATCAACGCAATGTCGCGGCGTTGTTCGATGGTCTAACCGCCGTTTACATTTCGATCCATGACCGTATCCATCTCCGGGCCCGGCGAGCCGATCACGCTCGACATCGCCGCACCCATCGCGTCTGACCAGGATCTCCTTCCTGGGCGCGTGCCCACGACCCGTCGGTACCTGATGTGCCCGCCGACGTACTTCACGGTGGAGTACGCCATCAACCCGTGGATGGATCCCACCCAGCCCACCAGCACCACGCTGGCGGTAGAACAGTGGACAGCGCTCCGCGAGACTTACGAACGCCTGGGCCACGTCGTCGAGGTCATCGAGCCCGTGGTGGGCCTGCCGGACATGGTCTTCTCGGCGAACAGCGGCACGGTCATCGACGGCCGCGTGCTCGGCTCCCGCTTCCGCGCCTCCCAGCGCTCAGCAGAGGCAGACCACTTCCGCCGCTGGTTCCTGGGCGCCGGCTACAAGTCCGTGGTGATGCCGACCGCCGTGAACGAGGCCGAGGGCGACTTCACCTGGACCGGCTCCCTGCTCCTGGCAGGCACAGGCTTCCGCACCGACCCCGGGGCACATTCCGAGGCCCAGGAAGTCCTAGGCGTCCCGGTCGTGTCCCTGCAGCTGGTCGACCCGCGCTTCTACCACCTCGACGTGGCGCTGTTCATGCTCGACGACCAGTCACCCACCCCTCTGGTCGCCTACTACCCGGAGGCGTTCTCGCCCGGCTCACAGCAGGTCCTGCGCCGCCTGTTCCCGGACGCCGTCATCGCCAACGACGCCGATGCCGTGTGCCTGGGGCTGAACGCGGTCTCCGACGGCAAGCACGTCGTGATGCCCGTCGAGGCCACCCACCTCGCCGAGCAGGTGGCGCGGCGCGGGTTCGAGCCGGTGTTCGTGGACATCTCGGAGTTGCGCAAGTCGGGCGGCGGCCCGAAGTGCTGCACGATGGAACTGCGCGGTTAGACCTCGCCCACGCAGTCCCGTTCTGCCGCCACGTCGTCTGGAACGAAAGACGCCCCAGCAAGATCTTGCTGGGGCGTTCTCATGAGCACGTGTCCAACTGCGACGTGGGTCTACACGCTGTGCAACGGCGGGTGTGGCTCGTCGGTCGCCGACGACTGCGTGAGCCTGGCGTTGAGCGCCTGGGCTTCCTGCAGCTGGTCTTCCAAGGTGACGATGCGGCAAGCGGCGTCCAGCGCCGTGCCCTGGTCGACCAAGGCGCGGACGCGGGCGGCCAGACGCAGTTGGTAGCGGCTGTACCGGCGGTGTCCGCCGGTTGAACGCTGCGGCTCGATGAGCTTCGCCTCGTCCAGGCTGCGCAGGAAGTTCGCCGAGGTGCCGAGCAGTTCCGCGGCCCGGCCCATCGAGTAGGCGGGGTAGTGCTCGTCGTCGAACTTCTCCGCTGTGGTCTGCGGTTCGTTGCTCGCAGATTCGTGGGCTTCTGGGGTCATCGCGCCTCCGCATCACGAGGGGCCCCGATGCCGTAGCACCGGGGCCCCAGGGTTGTTGGGTTTCACTTCCACCTAGCCGACCGTGAGACCGGCTTCCTCTGTCCGCATGCCCCGTACTGCGAGCGGGCGTTGCGGGGATCGCGTGTGCGTAACCGAAGACCACCTTCCAATCTGATGGAACCGCGGTACCCGTCCGGCCGAGTTCAGCCGAAGGCGGGCGATCCGATGGTGTGCAACCCCTTCCCTTCTCCTCTGATCACTGACTTTCGTGTTCTCACGTGGCTGTCGGCACCGGACCTCATGCACGTGCCGGACTCGTTTCACCGACGGCCCTAGGCCACCTGCCAGAACCCCTTCCACTGATCGGCTCCGGCACATCTGACCGTCTTGCACTTGCGCACTGCACTTCGACTGCGTCTTGCACCTGCTGGTGAAGCGGCGGTCGGCTCCAGTTCTTGCGCGCCTGACCGTCCTGCGTTCACCTCACGGGCAGTTCGTCATCTCCCGTGCCATGTTATCTCTTGTTCGACGGGGAGAAGACTAACCCTGCCGAGAGGGCAATGTCTACCCCCATCACCATAGATTTCCTCATTCGGGTGACCCAGCTGCGCTCACCTGGGCAGATCGCCCAGCCGCTCTGGGTAACGCACGAGCCGTTGCCGGCGCTGGACGCCGATGTCGACGAAGGCGCGGCGGAGGGCAGCGTGCTGCGGCGGCTGCGTCTCGTGCGGGAGCGGGATCCAGCGCTGCGCAAGCAGAAGATCGACGCGGTGCTGGCGGCGAGTGGTGAGCTCGCCTGCGAGGTGTGCCGGTTCGACTTCGAGAGTTTCTACGGTGAGCGGGGCAAGGGCTTCGCAGAAGTGCACCACGCCGTTCCGCTGCACGTCACCGGTCCGACGAGCACGCGGCTCACGGATCTCGTCGTGCTGTGCTCGAACTGTCACCGGATGATCCACCGCGGCAAGGACTGGCTGACCCCCGCCCAGTTGGTGCAGGCGGTCGAGACTCAGACCTCCAACGCCCACCGCACGTAACGCATCGTCGACGATCCCGAACGCTCCGGTCGGCGGTGTGTGGCCGACGTTGACGGAGAGCTACAGGTTTCCGGCGCACATGGAAGCCTCAAACCATGGACGCACGCGCTGTCGCCACGGCTGCCCTCGGTCGCGACCCCGGTCCGCTGCAACCGGTGCGCAGCCGCTCCCACCAGGTCCACGTCGGCGCCGACGTCGTGGTGAAACTGGCAGACCACGACCGGCTCGACCGGGAGATCGCCCTCGCACCCCACCTGCCACCGGGCCTCGCCGCTCCGCTGCTCGCGAGCGGGCAGCGCCACGACGTCCGCTACGCCTGCTACGCCCGCATCCCCGGAGCCGCGCCCCGCATGGGACTCCCGGACCTCGACGAACCAGCCGCGCTCGCCCTGGCCCAGCAGGCGATCCAGAGGCTCGACACCCTGCACGCCTGGACGCCTCCCGACGAGGCCGGAAAGGTCCTGGCCGAAGTCCCGGCCCACGGCGGCTTCGCCGGCCGGCGAGCTCTCATCGCCCAAATCGACGAGCTCGCGATCCCGACGAAACTCCTCGACGGCCTGAAGGAGATCGCCGCACGCGCACCGCTGCACACCAAAGCCACGGTCCCGGTCCACGCCGACTGCCACTGGGACAACTGGCTCGCGGACGGCACGACCATCACTGCCCTGCTGGACTTCGAGTGGGCCCGCTTCGGCGACCCGCTCGACGACTGGTTCTTCCTCGCCAGGTTCAGCGGCCCGCACATGCACGCCGTGCTCGACGTCATCAGCCGGCACACCGGCATTCCCCTCGGAACACTCCGCGCGGAGTGCGAGGTGAGGGAGGCGTCGCACCTCGTCGCGGACCTGCTCATCGACGCCGACCCGCCCACCGTCGGCCTGCTCGAACAGCTCGTCGCGGGTATCTGGCAGCAGTAGCGTCGGGAGATGACCGACGTCCTCGTGATCGGCTTCGACCCGCACACCATCCCCGGCTTCGACCCCGCGCCCGTCGCCGCCGCCATCGAACGAGGCAGTCGCCAGTTCGCCGAGCTGGGGCTCGCCGAGGACCTCTTCCTCATCGACTTCGCGGAACTCGACGGCCGCGCCCAGGCCAAGCTCGCCGAGAAGCTCGGCGGCAAGCAGTACGACGTGGTCCTGGTCGGCGGCGGCATTCGCAAGGGACCGGGTCTGCTCGAGCTCTTCCAGGTCGTCGTCAACGAAGTGCACTGGCGTCAGCCGGAGGCCGCGATCGCCTTCAACGACAGCCCCGGCGACAGCCCGGACTGGGTTCTCAAGGCCTTGGAGCAGAGGCGCAAGAGTTAACCCACAACATTGGGTGAACCGGACACGCGGCCTCTCCGTACCCCTCGTCAGACAGAAAAAACGCTGTCCAGCGATCAAGTCCCCGCAGGTCAGCACCCCGCACCCCGAAAACACTACCAAGCGTGACGGCATCACTCGATCGCGTGGTCGTGCACGTAACCCATAACGAGAGCCGGGCTAGCAGCGAACTAACAGACAGCTCCGTCAGTTCGTCAGGAGGCAACGATGAACTTACGCAGGACTCACAAGGCTCGTTGACTGTCTGTCAGCAACGGATAGCCCAACTCATCGGAAACGTGACGAGAGTCACCCAACGGGCGCTGGAGCTTGCCTGCGCTCGTGACGCGAGGTTACGTTCTCGCCCGCCGATAACGGTTTGGTCACTGGCAGGACACAGGCCCTGTACCACCTAGGGTCCAAAGTCCGGCCCGGAATCCCCCGCCGGGACAGTCCGGTGGCCAAGCTCCCCGACGCAGGAGGCTCCCCCTTGGCCCGGCACAGCAAGGCCGATGGCCGAACCGTGTACACGGTCGTGCCCCGACAGGAATTCAAGCCCGGCGCCCACCGCGTCGAGGACGACAAGGTTCCGCTCGCTCACCGCGTGAGCGCGATCGTCGTCGCAGCTGGTGTCGCCGCCGGCACCGCCGCCATCGCCAACGCCGCCACCAGTGGCCCCGCGACGGAGCTCGCGGCGGGTGCGGCCGAGTTGGGTGCGCTTCCCGACCAGCAGGCCCGGAACGTCCAGACGGTGCACAACGTCAACCCCGGCAGCAAGGTCAGCCAGATGCTGCAGATGCAGCAGATGTACGCGCAGCAGGCGTTCGACCAGGCCTCGAAGGCCGCTGCGGACTCGCACGCCCAGCGCGAGGCAGCTGCCAAGGCCGAGGCCGAGCGTCAGATCGAGATGCGCAAGCCCGCCAAGCAGCGCGAGGTCGAGGCCTGGATCAAGGACGCCATCAAGATCCTGCAGGCCAACGGCACCAACATCGACAACGGCTCCGTCGACGAGATCTACACGATCATCATGAAGGAGTCGAACGGCAACCCCAACGCCGTCAACAACTGGGACTCCAACGCGATGCGGGGCACGCCGTCCAAGGGCCTGATGCAGTGCATCGACCCGACGTTCCGGGCCTACAAGCTGGCCGGGTACGACAACATCCTCGCGCCGGTCGACAACATCATCGCGGGCGTTCGCTACACCTACGCGCGCTACGGCGGCTTCCACAACCACCCGGGTCTGGTCAACATGAACCTGGGTGGCGGATACCTGGGGTACTGAAAAAGGGCCGAACACGTCGTGTCGGGGTGCGGGAAACCCATCGGCGGACGATGCTGTCAATCAGGTTCACCCACAAGCATGGCGGCCCTAGCGGGCACACGCCCGGTAGTGCTCCCATCGAACGCGATCCCCGAACGCAGGGAGTGGCCGATGAACGAGCAACAGGCACGCGACGACGAGCTGGAGAAGATCCGCTCGGAGGCGACGAGTTGGCTGGCCAAGATGGCCAAAGCCCAGCATCGTCCCAAAGTCGAGCAACGCAGGCCTGAGCACGACGCCATGACACCCGCGAAGAAGTAAGCAGGAAACGACAGAAGCGCCCCGGCTGCGGCCGGGGCGCTTCTGTTCGTGCAGGCGTGGCCACGAGGCCTCTGAGGACCACAGGGGCGGCGCGTGACGTCTCACAAGGTCGGGGCCTCGCGCTCGAAGGCGGCCCACAGGAGCTTCAGCGGATGGTCCGCCGGATGCTTCTCGAGCGCGTCCGTCCTCGCGAAGACGCCCACGAGCCGTTCCAGCGAATCGTCGGCGAGCTGAACCACGCGCAGACCGCTTCCCTCGCGCAGCTCGTTGTTCGCCGCCACCACCCCCAGGCCGGACGTGACGATCATCGCGCCCTTCACGAGGTTGGAGCGGAGCAAGGAGATGCCGTACTGGATCTCGTCGATCTCCGCGGCGATGTCGAGGCCCTGGCGGTAGTCAGGGCCGAACCAGCCGCGCAGGAACTCCGCGATCAGCCCCGCTCCCGGCACGACCAGCGGCACCGACCGCAACGCCGGCACGCGCACGCGGTCCCCGACGACGGTCTCCGGCAGGTTCGTCAGCAGGGCGAGCCCGCCCCGCCGCCACTGGATCACCTCGAACTCGGGACGCTCCCAGCCCTGGCCGGCCCGCGTGACGACGCTGCCGCAGACGACGTCGACCTCCTGCGTCTCCAGCTTCGTCCAGATGTCCTTGGTGCGGATGTGCACGACCTTGAGGTCGACGTCGCGCTCCTGGAACTCATCGGCCACGTGGTGCCACGCCTTCGCGAGCGTGTCGAGCATGTATCGCGTCGTGCCGACGGTGACGGTCGTGCCGAGCTTGCGGCGGCACTCGTGAATTCCGTCGAGCCACACCGCGAGCGTCTCCCGCGCCAATTCGACGATCGACTCACCAGTGGGCGTGAACAGCACGTCCTTTCCGCGTCCCTGCTTCACCACGAGTGCTTCGCCGCACAGTTCCAGAAAGTTCCTGTTCAACGTGTCGAGCTGCTTCTGAACGCTCGACTGCTCGCGTCCCAATGCCCGCGCCGCTCGTAGGGCCGAACGGGTCTCATGCACGGTGAGAAGGGTCCTGAGCTGGTCCATCGTGGTATCCAGTAGTGCACCGGGCATGTGCAGCAAACGGTGCAACGAGGTGCTGGTGGGAAGCACCAACTGGGACGAGCCGGACATCGGGACCCTCTCTGATGTTCTGTCGATCAGTTGAACTGAACTTGACCGCATTTCGCCGACAAATTATCTGCAGATCCTGTCGGCGAATCCCTGGACACTTATCCCGCGGTGTACAAAACTATCTGCGGCGACCACGCGTGGGAGCCGATTCCGGGGGGAATCATTGGGGGGTGGGGGTCCGCCAGGCGCAAGCCGGCGGGCCCCCAAGTATTACCCTCAGCCGTTGTGACGGCTTCCGCTCGCCTGGAATGGGGCACCACCTACCAGGTCACCGTGCTCGAACTCGGACTCGCCTGCTGTGGGGTCGAAGTGATGGCAGCTCTCGACCGCCTCCCCGACCTCGGCGTCACGCCGGTCGACGGCGCGGGCGAGGCGCACGTTCTCGTTGTCTCCGGCACCGTCACGGACGTCATGTTGCCCGCTGTCCTCCGCAGTTACGAGGCCATGCCCGAACCCCGTTACGTGATCTCCGTGGGCGCCTGCAGCAACACCGGCGGCCCGTACTGGGATTCCTACAGCGTCACCAAGGGGATCGACCAGGCCTTGCCGGTCCACGTAGCCGTACCCGGTTGCCCGCCGCGGCCCGAAGCACTGCTCGAGGGTCTGAAGGCGCTGCACGGGCTGGTGAACGCATGACGACGACGGCGAAGACCGCGTTCGGCCAGACGATCCACCACGTGGAGCTCGCCGACTGGCTCACCACGGCTGCGGCCCACCACGCCGAGGGCTTCGTGATGTTCGACTGGCTCGGTGTCGAGGACGCGGGTCGTCCAGGGGCCGTAGGCCAGCGTCACGCGGTGTTCCTGCACGTGATCAACCCGCAGACGCGCGACGGCGTCATGCTGCGCACCGAGCTGAGCCCTGAGGACGCGCTGCCGAGCATCGCGCACCTCTGGAAGGGCGCCGGATGGCACGAGCGCGAGGCCAGCGAAATGTTCGGAGTGATGTTCGGCGTCACCGCCGGCAGCGAGCCCGAGCACCTGCTGCTGCCCGACAGCTTCCAGGGCCACCCGCTGCGCAAGGACTTCGTGCTCGCCTCCCGCGTCGTGCGTCCGTGGCCGGGCGCTCTCGAACCGGGCGAGGACAACACGAGCGCGCCGAGCCGCCGCCGCACCGCACCACCCGGAGTGCCGGACCCGTCGTGGGGTCCGCGCCGTGAAGAGGAGCCGCAGTCGTGACGAACCTTCCCCCGCGCACCAGGGGCGTCATCGCGCTGTTGGAGGCCAACTGCACGGTCTGCATGATCTGCGCGCGTGAGTGTCCTGACTGGTGCATCCACATCACGTCGCACACCGAGGTCGAGGAGCAGCCCGGCAGCGCCCGCGCGCGCAGCCGCAACGTGCTCGACCGGTTCGCGATCGACTACGGCCAGTGTCTCTACTGCGGCATCTGCGTCGAGGTCTGCCCGTTCGACGCCCTGCACTGGGCGCCGGAGTTCGGTTATCCGGGCACGGGCTCGATCGACGGCGAGGGTGCCGTCGCGGAGCTCGTCCACGAACGGGACGTGCTGTCCACCTGGGTCGAGAAGGTGCCGCCGCCACCCGCGCTCGACCCGGCGGCGGAGGCAGCGCCCGAAACAGCCACAGGAACCGGACGCAGGCCTGGTTCGTTGAGGGGTAGGACGTAAAACCCGGAGGCGAAACCGTGCACAAGCACTTCAACGGGTTGAAGACGGCCGTGCTGCTCGGCGGGATGAGCGCGCTGATCGTGCTGGTCAGCAGCCTGTTCGGTCGGACCGCACTGGTCATCGGCCTGGTGTTGGCCTTGGGCGTGAACGCCTACGCGTACTTCAACTCGGACAAGCTCGCACTGCGCGCGATGCGGGCGGTGCCCGTGTCGCAGGTGGAGCAACCAGTGCTCTACGCGATCGTGCGGGAGCTGTCGCAGAAGGCGCGCCAGCCCATGCCCAGGCTCTTCCTGAGCCCGACAGCCGCACCGAACGCGTTCGCGACGGGCCGCAACCCGCGCAACGCGGCCGTGTGCTGCACCACGGGCATCCTGGACCTGCTCGATGAGCGCGAACTACGGGCCGTGCTCGGCCACGAACTGGCGCACGTCTACAACCGCGACATCCTGATCAGCTGCGTGGCCGGCGCGCTGGCCGGCGTGATCACGATGCTCGCGAACCTGGCCCTGTTCGCCGGCATCTTCGGCGGAGGCGACTCCGACGACGACGGCCCAGGACCCTTGGGCCTGCTGATGATCGCGCTGCTGGGCCCGATCGCGGCCACCGTCGTGCGCCTGGCCGTGAGCCGCTCGCGCGAGTTCCAGGCGGACCAGTCCGGTTCCGAACTGACGGGCGACCCGCTGGCGCTGGCCTCGGCGCTGCGCAAGATCGAGCTGGGGACGCGGGCGGCACCACTCGCGCCGGAGCCGGGGGTGGTGTCGCAGAGCCACCTGATGATCGCGAACCCGTTCCGTTCGGGGGAACAGTTCGCGAAGTGGTTCTCGACCCACCCGCCGATGGCCGACCGCATCCGCAGGCTCGAAGAGATGGCGCGGCGTTAACGCCCAGCCTTCGCCACGGCCATGAGGTACTCGCCGTACCCGGACTTGCCGAGCTTCTCGCCGAGCGCGTAGCACTCCTGCGCGGAGATGAAGCCCATGCGCAGCGCGATCTCCTCGGGACACGCGATGCGCACGCCCGTCCGGTGTTCCAGCACCTGCACGAACTGTCCGGCCTCGAGCAGCGAGTCGTGCGTGCCGGTGTCGAGCCACGCGAACCCGCGACTCAGGTCCACCAGCCGCGCACGCCCCTCGCGCAGGTAGGCGAGGTTGACGTCGGTGATCTCCAGTTCGCCCCGCGGCGACGGCTTGAGGTTCCGCGCGATGTCCACCACACCGTTGTCGTAGAAGTAGAGGCCGGTGATCGCCCGGTTCGACTTCGGCTTCGCGGGCTTCTCCTCGATGGACAACAGCTTGCCCGTCGCGTCGACCTCACCCACGCCGTACCGCTCGGGATCCTTCACCTGGTAGCCGAAGAGCACACAGCCGTCCAAAGAGGACGCGTGCTGCTGCAGCGTGGTGGAGAAACCCTGGCCGTAGAAGATGTTGTCGCCCAGCACCAGCGCCACGTCGTCGTCGCCGACGAAGCCGGCACCGATGACGAACGCCTCGGCGAGCCCGTTCGGCGCGGCCTGCTCCGCGTAGGAGAAGTCCATGCCCCACTGGGACCCGTCGCCGAGCAACCGCCGGAACTGCGGCAGGTCGGTAGGCGTGCTGATGATCAGCACCTCGCGAATGCCGGCCAGCATGAGCACCGACAGCGGGTAGTAGATCATCGGCTTGTCGTACACCGGCAGCAACTGCTTGGAGACGGCCTGCGTGATCGGGTGCAGGCGCGTGCCGCTGCCACCGGCCAGGACGATGCCCTTCACCGGTAGTTGGTGAACTGGAGGGCGATGCCGAAGTCAGAACCCTTCAGCAGGGAGATGACGTCCTGCAGGTGGTCCTTCTTCTTGCCGGACACCCGCAACTGGTCACCCTGGATCTGCGCCTGCACACCCTTGGGCGCCTCGTCGCGGATCTTCTTGGCGATCTCCTTGGCCTTCTCGGACGTGATGCCCTGCACGAGGTTTCCCGTGACCTTGAACACCTTGCCGGAGATGGCGGGCTCGCCCACCTCGAACGCCTTCATCGAGATGTTGCGCTTGACCAGCTTCTCCTGGAAGACGTCGATCGCCGCCTTGCAACGCTCCTCGGTCTCGGAGGTGAAGGTGATCGCCTCCTCGCCGGCCCAGGCCACTGTGGTGTTGGTCCCGCGGAAGTCGAAGCGCGTGCTCAGCTCCTTCGAGGCCTGGTTGAGCGCGTTGTCGACCTCCTGCCGGTCCACCTTGCTCACCACGTCGAACGACGGGTCCGCCACGACTTCACACTCCAACGATCTCGGGATCACAGCCAGCGTCGATGCTACTGGGGGACCCCGATTTGGGGCCTCCCGAAGGGGTTATGTATTGTTCCGCCTGCACCGTTACGGCGGTGTGGGGCGGGTTGCCCGAGCGGCCAATGGGAGCGGACTGTAAATCCGTCGCGAAAGCTACAGAGGTTCGAATCCTCTACCCGCCACGCAAGACTGATGGGCCTCTGACCGGACAGGTCAGAGGCCCATCGTCGTATCCTCGTTCGGACCGAGGGGGATCTCAGTGCGTACGCAGATGGCAACAGAGGCCGGCCGAACGACGGCGCCGAGTGAGGACCGGGCGCTCGTCGGGCCGAACCTTCTCGCCGTGCTCGACGGTGTGACGGCCAAGCCCGAGACCGGGTGCGAGCACGGTGTCGGGTGGTTCGCCGACCAGCTGTCCGCGGAGATCCTTCGGGTTGCGCACCTCGAACCGGGTGAGGCGCTCGGGGAGGCCATCGAGAAGGCCGCTGAGCTGCACTCCGGCAGTTGCGACCTCGATCATCCCGACTCGCCCAGCGTGGCCATCGCGGTGGTGCAGGTCAAGGACGACGTGCTGCGGTACCTGGTGCTCGGGGACGCCACGGTGGTCGTCGACACCAAGCAGGAACTGCTGGTTGTCAGCGATAGGCAGACGAAGCGCACGGCCGGTGCGAAGGCGTCTGATGTCGAGCACGCGCTTCAGGGTGAGGTTGCGCTTCAAGACGTGCGGCGCGTTGCGATCCTGTCTGACGGGGCTGCGCGGGCGGTGGATCTGTTCAATCTCTTCGATTGGCGTCAGGCGCTCGAACTGATGGCGGCGAACGGGCCGGACGACCTCATCCGCAGAATGCGCGCGGTTGAAAAGGAAGACGTCAAGGCCGTTGATTGGCCTCGTAAGAAGATTTCCGACGACGCCACTGTCGTGTACTTCGACCGGTGACGGCGGGGTGCAGCGCTTAGTGCCTGGGCGCGGGTTCGACGCCTCGGCGGTGTGCGATCGCCTTCATGTTGTCCTCGCCCCAGTCGCCCAACGGTGACAGGGCGTCGTTCAGCCGGACTCCCAGTGGTGTCAACGAGTACTCGACGCGCGGTGGCACCTCGTGGAACACCTCGCGGTGCACGATCTCGTCGGCTTCCATCTCGCGCAGCACCTGGATCAGCATCTTCTCGCTGATGCCGGACACGGACCTGCGCAGTTCGCCCGTGCGCACCGGGCCGTGGTGGAGTGCCCAGAGGATCAGTGCTTTCCAGCGGCCGCCGATCACGTCGATCGCCGCGTCGAGGCCGCACGCGTACTGCCGTGGCTTCATCCAGGATCCTTACCAAAAAGTGGGTACCTGACAAAATAGTAGGTACTTGTCGCCAAGTGTGTGTCAGAACGAGCATTCACGGCATGGGGATCAAGGAAACCGTGAGTGTGCTCGGCCTCGGCCGGATGGGCACTGCGCTCGCGAACGCTCTCGTCGAAGAGGGCTACGAAGTGACCGTGTGGAACCGCACGCCCAAAACGCTGCCCAACACCACACGAGCCGATACACCACAAGAGGCGTTCAAGAGCGACGTCGTCGTCACCTGTCTGTCCACGTATGAAGCACAACAACCGTTGCTCACCAACGACATCAAGACGCTCGTCAACCTCACGTCCGGCACGCCGGAGCAGGCCCGTGCCACGGCGGAATGGGCGAAGACCAACGGCGTCGAGTACGTCGACGGCGTGATCATGGCTGTGCCGCAGCAGATCGGCACGCCGCAGGCGAAGATCCTGTTCAGCGGCAACGAGAACCACCATGTCCTGCAGGCTTTCGGCGAGCCCGTGTACGTGGGGGAGGACGCGGGACTGGCCGCGCTCTACGACCTGGCCCTGCTCGGCATCATGTGGGCGACCTTCGGCGGGTACCTGCAGGCGGTCGCGTTGATGGGCAGCGAGGGCATCACGCCGCAGCAGTTCACGCCGATGGCCACTAGCTTCCTCAACGAAATGAGCGCCCTGCTGCCCGAGATGGGCGAGGAGACGCAGACCAAGGACTACGAGACCGACGTGTCCGCGCTGGACATCAACGTGTCGGGACTCCACCTGCTCACCGAGGCAGGCAGGGAACAGGGCCTCGACGTCACCATCCCGCAGGCCCTGCACGGCCTGTTCGAACGCGCCCAGCGCAACGGCCACGGCGCGCACAGCATCGCGAGCGTCATCGAGGAGATCCGGAAGTGAAGTACCTGGGGAAGAAGGCCGTCGTCACCGGCGGCACGCACGGCATGGGGCGCGCGACGGTCGACAAGCTGATCGCACAAGGCGCCGAGGTGCTGCTCACGGGGCGCAGCACGGAGAAGGCCGAGGGAATCAAGGCGCACGCCATCGCGTCGGACGCGTCGAACCTCGAGGACGTCGTCAGGCTCACAACCGAAGTGCGGGAACGACTCCACGAGATCGACCTGCTGTTCATCAACGTCGGTCACGCCACGCTGCTCGAGATCCCGGACGTCACGCCGGACGACTACGAACGCACGTTCGCCGTGAACACCAGGGGTGCGTTCTTCACCGCCCAGAAGCTGGCTCCGCTCGTCAAGGAGGGCGGCTCGATCGTCTTCACGACCTCGATCGCGCAGACGGGCGGCGCCGTCGGCATGAGCGTCTACTCGGGGGCGAAGGCGGCGGTGCGGTCGTTCGGCAGGTCGTTCGCGGCGGAGCTGGCACCGCGGAACGTCAGGGTCAACGTCGTGAGCCCCGGCTTCATCGACACGCCGTCGATGGGCGTCACTGGTGTGCCGGAAGAGAACCTCCAGCAGTTCAAGGAGGAGGGCGACCGCATCACGCCGTTGAAACGTCACGGCACCGCGGACGAGGTCGCGGACGCCGTGCTGTTCCTGGCGTTCGAGGCGACCTTCACGACCGGCGCGGACCTGCCCGTCGACGGTGGACTCGGCCAGGGGATCAGCGCCTGAGAAAATCTTCGGACTACCTGTCACACCTTCGTCGCCTGCCGGGTCTACCTGGTAGAAGACGACGAAGGAGAACGAAGATGAGGATCGCCAACCCGATCGTGTCCGTGCCCGGCGCCATGAAGGCGTTGATGGCCCTGTCCGAGGCGGCGGCCACCACGGGGATCGACGGGGACTACGCCGAGCTGATCTGCCTGCGCGTCAGCATCATGAACGGCTGCGGCACGTGCATCGACTACCACACCAAGCTGCTCCGCAAGGCGAACGTGGCGGACGAGAGGATCTTCGCCGTCGCCGGCTGGCGGGACGTCCCGTACTACACCGACGCCGAGAAGGCCGGGTTCGCGCTCGCCGAGCAGATCACGCGCGTGCAGGTCACTGACGACGTGTGGGCCGAGGCGGCGAAGCACTACACCGAGGAGCAGCTCGCCGGGCTCGTCATCGTCTGCGGCGCGATCAACCTGTGGAACCGCATGAACGTTGCCACGGACCAGAAGGTGGCCTGAAGAAGATGAAGCCGGCGCGCAAGAGCTTCCTCTCTCTTGCGTGCCGGCTTCAGCGCGAAGCCTACCCCATGTCGAACAAATGTTCGATCATTGGGCGATCAACACGCCGATCAACTCGCGGCGAGCGCGGCGCGGCCGTCCTCGGTCAGTTCCGCGCAGACGCGGAGGCCGAAGCTCGTCGGCTGCGCGGGACGCAGCAGTCCTGCGTGCACGAGGTCGTGCGTCGCCATCCGGTCGCAGCAGGGCAGTCCGTCGACGTACAGGTCGGGCTCCGTGCCGCCTGTCACCTCGGCGCGCCCTGCGGCGACAGCCCGCAGCATCGCCCTCGCTCTTCCGCTGAGTTCCATCTCGACCCCCCAGGCGTGGCTTGAATCCGCTTACCCCTTTGTCGAAATAGAGGCCGGATTCGTTCCACAAGTACGGGTTCGTTTGGGTTCTTCGCTTGTGTGAACGGGTAGATCATGTCCCACTAGGCCGTTCGGGTTGTGCCGACACGCCGGAGAACGAGCGCAACGCGGGGCGTCGAACCCAGAACGTCCAGCGCGGCCGATAGCCCTGCGAGTACCAGAACGGTGTCGAGCGCGGGTTCGGCAAGGCGTGGTGGAGCAGCGTCGATGCCACTCCGGCGCCGTCGAGGACCGAGTGCGCGTGCGCGGCGAGAGCGCTGCCCGCACCCGTGCCACGCACATCCGGCCGCACGCCGAGATGGCCGAGATACGCGAACGGGCGTGCCGACGCGTACTTCTCCATCCACCCCGCGTCCTGCGGCATGTCGACGTAGATCATGCCGACGGGCGTGTCGCCGCTGAGAGCCAGCCACATCGCCTCGTGGTCGCGGTCGAGCACCTCGGCCAACGCCGTGCGCAGGTGCTCGGCGGTGTTCGCGCGCTCGGTCACCAGGCCGAACTGCGCGTCGTACCGGACGGTGTGCAGATTCAGTTCGACGACGACGTCCAGGTCGGCGCGCGTGGCGGCGCGAATGTCCACATCGGACGGCCGGTGCGCGGGTGTGCGGCCGGCCAGGCGTTCGGCGACCACGGTGAGGGGCGCGAAGCCCCGGTCGATCAACGTCCGCGCGTCGCCGGTCTCGTGGCTCGGCAGTTGCACGATCGCCGCGGTGTCCGGGTCGTCCAGGCCGGTGAGATGGCTGTGCCACTCCTCCAGCAACGCCGGCAGGTCCCACCCGGGCTGCCAGGTCAGGCCGTGCGTGCGCAAGGGTCCCCAGGTCGGCAGCAGGGAGTCTGGATCGTTCTCGCGGTAGGAGAAAGGTTCGGTCACGCCCCATCTGAGCATGGCAGGGTCGGCGGTGTGGAGATCTACGTCGTGGATTCGTTCACCAGCACGCCCTTCGCGGGCAACCCCGCCGGAGTCGTGCTCCTCACCGAGCCGCGCGACGACGCCTGGATGCAGCACGTCGCCGCCGAGATGAAGCACGCCGAGACGGCCTTCGTCACCCCGGACAACCACCTCCGCTGGTTCACGCCCGAGGTCGAGGTGGACCTCTGCGGGCACGCCACCCTCGCCACCGCGCACGTGCTGGGCGGAGAGCAGTCGTTCACCACGCGTAGCGGGGTGCTCACATGCGCAAATGACGATGGATGGGTCCGCATGGACTTCCCCGCGGACCCGCCAGAGTTGACTGACCCGCCAATCGGTCTAGAGGAGGCGCTGCCACATGCGACGATCAAGTCTGTGTCGCGTGGGCGCTTCGACTTCCTGATCGAGTTGGAGAGCGCCGCGGAAGTCCGTTCGCTGCGACCCGACGTCCAAGGGCTGACACAAATCCCGTCACGCGGAGTAATCGTGACGGCGATCGGCGACGGTGGTGCGGACATCGTCAGCCGCTGCTTCTACCCGGCCGTCGGCATCCCGGAGGACCCCGTCACCGGTTCGGCCCACTGCACCCTTACGTCCTATTGGGTGCCTCGGCTTCAACGCGCTGACCTGCTGGCGGAGCAGGCGTCACCGCGCGGGGGGTTCGTCAGGGCGACCCTCGACCAAGATCGTGTGCTGCTCTCCGGGCAGGCCGTGACGGTGCTTCGGGGACACCTCAGCGTCTAGCCACGTCTGGGTGAATCGACGTCACCAAACGTGCTCGACCTGCCATTTCGTCCCCCGAGCGGGGTACATTGGTGCCCCTGGAGGGGTCCTGATCGCCAAGTGCGGGACCCCTCAGTCACGCCTAGAGGTCCCCCCACCCAGGCCGGCGAGGAGGCTGGATGTCCGACCGAGCGTCGGCCCCCGTGTCGGACTCGGCCGCCTGGTCGGCCAAGTCGACCAACCGCGCGTTCAGCGCGTTCGCCGTCACCCTCCTGGTGGCAGGCGTCGTCTGCGCGGGCATGGTCGCGGCCTGGCTCCCGGAGAAGGAGACCACCTCCCTCTTCTGGATCGGCCCCCTTCTCGTCGTCGGCTTCCTGCTGGCGGAACAGCTCGCGATCAACGTCGACGTCCGCAGCGGCGTCGCGTGGACGATCTCCTTCACCGAGATCCCGCTGGTCCTGGGCTTGCTCGTGGCTCCGTTCGAGATCGTGCTGGCCGCGCACGTCGTCGCCGGCGTGGGCACGTTGCTCGGCAGGCGGATCCTCGACCGCGCCGTGTACAACGCGGGCCTCATGTTCATGGAGATCTCCGTGGCGTTCGCCGCCGCCGAGGCCGTGAACCGGATGATCGGCGCGGGCGGTCCGTTCTGGGCGGGCGCGTTCATCGGCACCATCACCGTGCCGCTCCTCGCGAGCGTGCTGGGCCTCTGCGCGTTGCGTCTCATGGGCAAGTCGATGCGCGTGGGCAACAGCGTTCGTCTTGTCCTGCAGACGCTGGTCGTGGCTCTGCTGAACACCTCGGCCGGCCTCGTCGGCTACCAGATCGTCGCCACCACGCCGTGGGGCGCCGCCCTGATCGTCCTGGTCCTCGCGGGCATCGTGGCCACCTACTTCGCCTACTCCGGGCTGCTGCGCGAACAGCGCGACCTGGAGGCGTTGAGCGAGGTCAGCCTCCGCGTCGCGAGGTCGGGCCAGCACGGCACCGGCCCGCGTCAGCCCGACGACGACCTCACGGCGGGCGTCGAAGAGGACGAGTGGCAGCTCATCGCGGAACGCATCCGCGAGCAGCTCAACGCGAACAGGGTCGTGCTGCGCCTGCGCACCGACCCGCAGGAAGCCATGATCACCCTCGTCGCCGGCGAACCGCTGCCCGACGAGATGACCGCGACGGACCCCCGTGCCGTGCGCGAAGACCCCGTGCTCCAGCTGCCCGGCACGCACGTCCGCTACTACCGCGTGGCCGACGCGACCGAGGACGTCACCGAGGCCCTGCTGCGCCGCGACGCGCAGGAAGCCCTCATCGTCCCGTTGCGCGGTGCGACCCAGCTGCTCGGTGCCGTCGAGGCGCACGACCGGCTGTCGCGCTGGCGCGGGTTCGGCAAGGCGGACATCCAGCTGCTCAGGACCTTGGCCTCGCACCTCGCGACCGCGGTCGACAACCGCCGCCTGCTCGCACGGCTGCGCCACGACGCCTATCACGACCCGCTGACCGGCCTGCTGAACCGAGCGGGCCTGCGCGAGGCGTGCGCGGAGTCGTTGCGCGAGTCCCAGCGGGGCGTGGTGCTGCGCATCGACCTCGACATCCTGTCGACGGTCTCCGACGCGCTGGGCCAGGCCTGGGGCAACCGGATGGTCGTCGCCGCCGGCCGCCGGCTGCGTGACGCACTCGGTGCCGACGTGCCGCTCGCACGCCTGGAGGGTGGCGCGTTCGCCGCGTACCTGGACGACGAGCGTGCCGCGACCGCACACGAGACCGCGGAACGGTTGCGCGCCGGGCTTTCCGTGCCGTACCCCGTCGACCGGCTGACCGTCGAGGCCTCCGCGGTCGTGGGTTACGCCTCCAAGGCGGACTCCGAGACCGAGGACCCGGACCCCGACGTGTTGCTGCAGCGGGCGGACGTCGCCGTGCGCGCCACGTCCGAGGGCACGCCGGTGAAGGCCTACGCGCCGTCGATGGGCCACCTGTTCCTGCGCCGCTTCCAGCTCGTCACGCAGTTCCGCCAGGCCGTCGAGACCGGGCAGATCTCGGTGCACTACCAGCCGAAGGTCGCCCTGCCGTCCCGTCAGGTCGTGGGCGCCGAAGCGTTGGTGCGCTGGACCCATCCGGAGTTCGGCCGCGTCGACCCGGACGAGTTCGTGCCGGCCGTCGAGGCCACCGGTCTCGTGGACGTGCTGACGGACTTCGTGATGGACCGCGCTTTGGAACGCGTCCGCCGCTGGCTCGACCGCGGACTGCGGATGTCCATCGCGGTCAACCTGTCGGTCCGCACGTTGGGCGACGAGGACTTCCCGAACCGCGTCGAGGCCGCCCTGCTGCGCCACGACGTGCCGTCGGGCCTGCTGACCTTCGAACTCACGGAGTCCGGCGTCATGGCCGACCCCGAACGCGCTCTGCCGGTGCTGCGGCGCCTGCACGCGATCGGCGTCGTGCTGGCGGTCGACGACTTCGGCACCGGCTACTCGTCGCTCGCGTACCTGCGCCAGCTGCCGGTGGACGAGGTGAAGATCGACAAGTCGTTCGTGCTCGGGATGGGCACGGACCTCGGCGACATGGCTGTGGTCCGGTCGATCGTGGAGCTCGGGCACTCGCTCGGTCTGGTCGTCGTGGCCGAGGGTGTCGAGGACGACGCCGCGCGCGACCAGTTGGTGGGCATGGGTTGCGACGTGGCCCAGGGCTACCTGATCTCCCGGCCGCTCTCCGAAGATCGCTTCGAGGCGTGGCTGCGGGCACGAACCGTGCAGGTCAGGGGTGCTCGGGATGAGACGGTGCTCACCTTGGTCCACTAAGGGACCCCCCGGATTTCGTTCTTGGTTGAGCCGTGTTGTAGAGTTGTCCTCGCTCGGCAAGAACGAAAGAGCAAGCCCCTTTAGCTCAGTCGGCAGAGCGTCTCCATGGTAAGGAGAAGGTCTACGGTTCGATTCCGTAAAGGGGCTCCACAACTGGCCGCAGTGCTGAGCGCTGCGGCTTGAGTTGTGTATAGCGGTGTAGCTCAGTTGGTAGAGCAAGCGGCTCATAATCGCTGTGTCGCCGGTTCAAGTCCGGCCACCGCTACTCAGCAAGATCTCGGGCGGCTTCGTCGCCCACCCTCGCCAGACGGTAAGCCCGGACTGGGTTCACGGGGGATCGCGTGCTCTCAGGAAGGCAAGGACCGTGGCTGCAACCGACGTACGCCCGAAGATCACCCTCGCGTGCGAGGAGTGCAAGCACCGGAACTACATCACCAGGAAGAACCGTCGCAACGACCCGGACCGCCTGGAGATCAAGAAGTTCTGCCCGAACTGCAAGACGCACCGCTCGCACAAGGAAACCCGCTGAGCGCGTAGTCAGCTTCGACCGAGGCCCGTCCCACACGTGGGGCGGGCCTCGTCGCATATAGGCTCCTTCGGTGCCTCTCGACCCCGCTTTCATCGGACGTAGTTATCCGCCGTCGCAGCCCTACGACGTGAGCCGCGAGAAGATCCGCGAGTTCGCCGAGGCCATCGGCGCGACCAGCCCGGCCTACCGCGACGCCGAAGCCGCGAAGGCGTTGGGGCACAGGGACGTCATCGCGCCTCCGACGTTCGCGATCGTCGTGGCGATGAAGACCAACGAGACGGTCATGTTCGACCCGGAGCTGGAGCTCGACTACAGCCGCGTCGTGCACGGCGACCAGAACTTCACGCACCACCGCCCCATCACCGCGGGCGACCAGCTCGTCAGCACGGCCCACATCGACGCCATCACGAGCCGCATGGGCAACGACATGGTGACCGTGCGGACGGAGATCAGCACGGTGGACGGCGAGCCCGTCGCCACCGCCAAGTCGATGCTCGTCGTGAGGGGAGAAGGCGCATGAGCCACGAAGTGGGCACCGAGCTGCCGGCGCTGTCCGTGCGCCTCAAGCGCGACGACCTGGTTCGCTACGCGGGCGCCTCGCTGGACTTCAACCCCATCCACTGGAACGAGAAGACGGCCAAGGAGGTCGGCCTCCCGGACGTCATCGCGCACGGCATGCTGACGATGGCCGTGGCCTCGCGGATCGTCGCCGAGTGGATCGGCGACCCCGGTGCGATCGTCGAGTACGGCTGCCGCTTCGGCCGGCCCGTCGTGGTCCCGAACGACGAGGAGGGTGCGCTGGTCGAGGTCACCGCGAAGGTCACCAAGGACTTCGAGGACGGAACTGTGAAGGTCAACATCAACGCGGCTTTTGACGGCAAGTCCGTGTTGACGGGCGCCTTCGCCCGCGTCCGCGTGAGCTGATCTTGTGATCAAGAACACCACCGGACAACCCGGTCCGGTGGTGTTTGCGGTGCTCACGCGAGATTCGGGCCGGGTCCGTGCTTCAGTTGCACGACCCTGATTCGTGTTCTCGGCCTGCGTGTGGGTAGGCTGTGCGACAGGCCGCTCGGCAAGTGCTTGAGCGGTCTGGTTGGAATGGACGGGACAGGCTCCCGTACACTTCCTGCTTGGCCAGGGGATCTCGGTTCGGGATCTCAAAGGGGTGTAGCTCAACTGGCAGAGCAGCGGTCTCCAAAACCGCAGGTTGCAGGTTCAAGTCCTGTCGCCCCTGCTGTCGAAGCGCGTCATGGGTGGAGTGGAGGCACGGCATGAGCGAGGGCCGCGAGCAGGACCAGCCGGAGGAGCGCGAAGGCGCTGTCCGGCCGTCCACTGCTGCGGCGCGACGTGAACGTCGTGCCTCCTCTCGCCCGGCCGCCCGCAAGGACGGCAGCAGCGCTGAGTCGAAGAAGAGCGTCGCCAAGTCCGAGGAGTCGGACGACGACGCGAAGAAGAGTCGCCCGACCAAGTCCCGTGACGGGCAGGAGAAGCGTCCTTCGCTGATCGGGCGGGGTTTCCGCTACATCCGCGAGGTCGTCAGCGAACTCCGCAAGGTGATCTGGCCGACGCGCAAGCAGTTGGTCACCTACACCGGCGTCGTGCTGGTGTTCGTGGTCTTCATGGTGGCGCTGGTGTGGGCTCTCGACCTCGGCTTCGGCGCGGCTGTTTTCGAGTTGTTCGGCTGAGCCGGACAGCTGCCGCTGCAACCAGGAAGCGAGATCCACAGTGAGCTCCGACAACGGCGTTGACGCCCAGGAGAAGACCGACCTCATCGACGACGAGGTGTCCGAGGACACCACCGCCGACGAGACGGTCGAGTCGGAGGCTGTGGACTCCGAGGCAGACGCCGACGTCGCGGACGAGACCGACGAGGAGTCCGAAGAGGACTCCGACGTTCTCGCGATCGACGAGACGCCGATCGACGAAGAGCCCGAGGACCCCGCCGAAGAGCTGCGCCAGGCCCTGCGCCGCGCACCCGGCGACTGGTACGTCGTGCACTCGTACGCCGGTTACGAGAACAAGGTCAAGGCGAACCTCGAGACTCGTATCCACACGCTCGACATGGAGGACTACATCTTCCAGGTCGAGGTGCCGACCGAAGAGGTCACCGAGATCAAGAACGGCCAGCGCAAGCTGGTGCAGCGCAAGGTGCTGCCCGGCTACATCCTGGTCCGCATGGAGCTCACCGACGCGTCCTGGAGCGCCGTCCGCAACACGCCGGGCGTGACCGGGTTCGTCGGAGCAACCTCGAAGCCCTCGCCCCTCACGATCGACGAGGTGCTGAAGTTCCTGCTCCCGCAGCAGGAGCAGAAGCCGGCCGAGGGCAAGAAGGCCGCTTCCACCACCGTGTCGAAGCCGACGATCGAGGTCGACTTCGAGGTCGGCGAGTCGGTCACCGTCATGGACGGCCCGTTCGCGACGTTGCCCGCCACCATCAGCGAGGTCAACGCGGACGGCCAGAAGCTGAAGGTCCTGGTGTCGATCTTCGGCCGGGAGACGCCGGTCGAGCTGTCGTTCAGCCAGGTCTCCAAGATCTGAGCGGTTTCCCGCGAGGGAGACCGATCGGCCACGCGGCGGCTGGCAGAGCCACGCGCGGACACCGCAATAACAGGAAGTACGGACAATGCCTCCCAAGAAGAAGAAGCTGTCAGCGATCATCAAGCTGCAGATCAAGGCTGGTGCCGCCAACCCGGCGCCGCCCGTTGGTCCCGCGCTGGGTCAGCACGGCGTCAACATCATGGAGTTCTGCAAGGCCTACAACGCCGCGACCGAGTCGCAGCGCGGTCAGGTCGTGCCGGTTGAGATCTCCGTGTACGAAGACCGCTCGTTCGACTTCAAGCTGAAGACCCCGCCGGCCGCGCGACTCATCCTCGCCGCCGCTGGTGTCGACAAGGGCAGCGGCGAGCCGCACCGCGTCAAGGTCGCCAAGGTGACCATGGAGCAGGTCCGCAGCATCGCGCAGGTCAAGATGGTCGACCTCAACGCGAACGACATCGACCAGGCCGCGAAGATCATCGCCGGCACCGCCCGTTCCATGGGCATCACGGTCGAAGGCTGACCCACCCCTTTCTTTTCACGCAAGCGTGGGAGAGCCGAGCGCGGCTCATTCACCACGAACTGATCCACGAAGGACAGAGTTATGAAGCGCAGCAAGGCCTACAAGGCCGCCGCAGAGCTGGTGGACCGGGATCGGCTGTACTCGCCGCTCGAGGCTGCCAAGCTCGCCAAGGAAACGTCCAAGGTGAAGCTGGACGCCACCGTCGAGGTTGCGATCTGCCTCGGCGTCGACCCTCGCAAGGCCGACCAGATGGTCCGCGGCACCGTGAATCTGCCGCACGGTACGGGCAAGACCGCCCGCGTGATCGTCTTCGCAGTCGGCGACAAGGCCGCTGAGGCCGAGGCCGCCGGTGCGGACGCCGTTGGCTCCGAGGACCTGATCGAGCGCATCCAGGGTGGCTGGCTCGACTTCGACGCCGCGATCGCGACCCCGGACCAGATGGCGAAGGTCGGTCGTATCGCTCGCATCCTGGGCCCGCGTGGTCTGATGCCGAACCCGAAGACCGGCACCGTGACCCCCGAGGTCGCGAAGGCCGTCAACGAGATCAAGGGCGGAAAGATCAACTTCCGCGTTGACAAGCAGGCCAACCTGCACTTCGTCATCGGCAAGGTCTCGTTCGACTCCGAGAAGCTGGTCGAGAACTACGCGGCCGCGCTGGACGAGATCCTGCGTGCGAAGCCGTCCGCGGCCAAGGGCCGGTACGTCAAGAAGGTCGTCGTCTCCACGACGATGGGCCCTGGCATCCCGGTCGACCCGAGCCGCACCCGCAACATGCTGGTGGACGAGGCCTGAGCCTCCGGTTCTAGCTTGATCTGAGAAAGGCCCCCGGTTCGCCGGGGGCCTTTCTGCTGTTCAGGCCCGGCCTCTGCGGTAGTCGGTGGGGGACTTGCCGATCTGCTTCAGGAAGTGGTGCCGGAGGTTGTTGGCCGTGCCGATGCCGCTCAGCGCCGCGATCTTCTCCATCGGCAGGTCGGTGGACTCCAGCAGCACCTGCGCCCTGGTGATGCGTTCGGTGAGCAGCCACTGCAACGGTGTCGTGCCGGTGGTCGCCTGGAGCCTGCGGTAGAAGGTCCGCGGGCTCATCGCGGCCTTGCGGGCCAGGTCCTCGATCGTCAGCGGTTCGTCCAGGCGGGCACGGGCCCAGTCGAGCACCGGCGCCAGGCCCTGCTCGTCGCTCGCGGGGACCGACAGGTCGACGTACTGCCCGAGGTGTCCTGGCCGGTGTCCCGGCACCACCATCCGGCGGGCGAGCTGGTTGGCGACGTGAGCGCCCAGGTCGCGGCGCACCAGGTGCAGGCAGACGTCGAGGCCCGCCGACATGCCCGCGCTGGTCAGCACGTCACCCTCGTCGACGTAGAGCTGCGAGTCGTCGACCTGGACCTTCGGGTAGCGCTCGGCCAGCAGGGCGGTGTGCATCCAGTGCGCGGTGGCCCTCTTGCCGTCCAGCAGGCCGGCTTCCGCCAGTGCGTACGCGCCTACGCACGCCGACACGATTCGTGCGCCGTTGTCGTGGGCGTCGCGTAGGGCCGTGACGAGTTCCGGTGGCACGGGCGCGTTGTCCTCGATGACCTCGTCCGGCACCCACGACACGATGACGGTGTCCGCGCGCACGATGTCATCGAGCTTGTGGGTGCTGTGCAACGTGAAGCCCGGAGTGGTGTCGCGCGTGCGGTTTCCGGTGCTGCACAACCACAACTCGTACCAGGGGTCTGCCAGGTCCGGCTGCGGGGTGCCGAAGACCGCCGCCGGGATGCCCAGTTCGTAGAGGTCCGCGACCCCGAAGTCGCCCGGTACGACCAGGGCGACGGATCCAGCGCTCATGCGAGCCAGCCTATGGCAGGAATTTGGCGAACGCCGTCATTCCGGTCACTGGCCGGGATGATCAACCATGGCGAAGCTGAAGGCATGACATCTGAAGCGATCACCGTGCTGGGCCTGGGGAATCTCGGACGTGCGCTGGCGGAGGCGTTCGTGCGGGACGGCCGATCAGTCGTGGTCTGGAACCGGTCCGAGGGGAAGGCCGCAGGGCTTGCGGCGACCGTTGCGAGCAGCCCGGCGGAGGCGGTGGCCGCGGGTGGGCTCGTGGTCGTCGCCTTGCTCGATCATCAAGCGGCGCAACGGGTTCTGAGCGGTGCGGACGTGCGCGGGAAGGCGTTGGTGAACCTGACTTCCGGCACTCCCGACGAGGCTCGCGAACTGGCCGAGTGGGCTGCGGCTCACGGCGCCGAGTACCTGCACGGCGCGGTCTACGCGGTGCCGCAGACGATCGGCACCGACGCGTCGTCGATCATCTACAGCGGGTCGTCCGCGGTGCACGAGCGTTGGCGGGAAGCGTTGACGGTGCTGGGAAAGGTCACGTTCCTCGGTGCCGATGCCGGGCGGGCGTCCGGGTACGACGTGGCGATCCTGTCCGGGATGTACGGGCTGCTCGGCGGGTTCCTGCACGCGGCGGCGCTGGCGCGGGTCAACGGGATCAAGGTCGGTGAGCTCACGCCGATGCTGGTGTCGTGGCTGACGGATCTCCAGCCGGCGTTGACGACGTTCGCGGAGGAGATCGACGGGGCCGGCTACGGGAACGCCGAGTCGAGCCTCGCCATGAACCAGTCCGGGCTGGCCACCCTGATCCGGGCGGCTGAGGCGCAGGGGGTGCCGTTCGCCGCGCTCGACTCGCTGAAGGCGTTGGTGGACCGGCAGGTCGACGATGGGCGTGGGGAGGAGAGCTTCGCGCGCGCCGTCGAGTCGTTCTAACCGCAGGTGCTCTCGGACCAGTCGGTGATGACCCAGCCGGCGCCGACCTTTTCCACGACGAACGTGCCCAGTCGCGGGCCGCCCTCGACGGTCAGGGCACACGAGTCGATGGTGACCTTGTTGCTGGTCGGGGTCTTGAGCATGTCCGGCGGGAACATGACCTGCTGGTACTTGTCGACGCTGGTCACCTTGGTCTTCAGGTCCTTGACCGCGGCGGCGCAATCGCTTGCGCCGTAGGTGTTCGCGAACTTCTGACGGGTGTCGTCGCGCAGGAAGAGCGTGCACGCGCGGGTCGTGTCGGCGAACGACACGTGCTTGTAGAACATGCCGACGGTGCCCTGCAGCCCGGCCGGCGCGGCCAGACCCTGTGCCGCGCCGGTCACGCCGCCGCTGTCCTGCGCGATGTCGCCGGGGTCGTCGACGCCGAAGAAGTGGTTGTAGGCCCACATGGCGCTGAAGACGACGAGTAGGAAGAAGAGCGCGCGCCAGAAGATGCGGCTGCCGAGGACGACGAGCCACCAGCGCTTGCCGCCGGGCTGCTGGGGAGCCTGGGGTGCTTGCGGCGCCTGGCCCGTCGCCTGCTGGTAGCGCTGGAACTCCTGGAAGCGCTGGAACTCCTGGAACTGCCGCAGCTGCTCCGGGTCCGGCTGTGGGGCAGGCGGCTGCGGCTGGCGGGGCGCGAGGTCCTTGCCTGGCTCGTCGGTCACACGTCACATTGTGCCGATTTGGATGGCCGCCACCCAGTCGGCTAGTCTTTTGACGGTTCTACCGAAGACCGCAGGTTGTCTCCGTGAGGAGATCGAAGGCCCCGTTGCAACACGGGCGGCCCGCGCAGGGAGGACGAGGTCAGTCTTGCGACGCCCCGTGCTGCTTGTGCGCGAGGGCGTTTTTGTTGTTTCGGGACCTTCTCCAGGCCGGCGGTCTAACCCAGCCCAGAGAGGAGGCGATCATGGCGAAGCCCACGAAGGTTACGGCGGTCGCTGAGCTTGCGGATTCCTTCCGCACCAGCTCGGCAGCGGTTGTCACTGAGTACCGTGGCCTCTCCATGGCGCAGCTCACCACGCTGCGTCGCGCTCTCGGCGCGGGCACCAAGTACACCGTCGCGAAGAACACTCTCGTCAAGCTCGCTGCCGCGGACGCCGGTGTGGAGGGCCTCGAGGCCCTTCTGTCCGGTCCGACCGCCATCGCGTTCGTCGAGGGCGAGCCCGTTGACGCCGCCAAGGCGATCCGCGACTTCGCGAAGGACAACAAGGCCCTGATCATCAAGGGCGGCTACATGGATGGCCGCCCGCTCTCGGTCGAAGAGGTCGCGGCTATCGCCGACCTCGAGACCCGTGAGGTGCTGCTCGCGAAGCTCGCGGGCGCGATGAAGGGCAACCTGGCCAAGGCTGCGGGTCTGTTCAACGCCCCGGCTTCCCAGGTCGCTCGCCTGGCTGCTGCCCTGCAGGAGAAGAAGGCCGCCGCGGCTCCCGCCGCCGAAGCCGACGCTCCCGCCGAAAGCTGATCACCCAAAGACACGCCCGACGCTTTCGCGCGGGAGATTAGAAAGGACCGCCGATCATGGCGAAGCTCAGCACCGAAGAGCTGCTCGACGCGTTCAAGGAGATGACCCTCCTCGAGCTGTCCGAGTTCGTGAAGCAGTTCGAGACGACCTTCGAGGTCACCGCTGCGGCGCCCGTCGCCGTTGCCGCCGCCGGCCCCGCCGCGGCTGCCGAAGAGGCCGAGGAGCAGACGGACTTCAACGTCGTCCTCGAGTCCGCCGGCGACAAGAAGATCCAGGTCATCAAGGTCGTCCGTGAGGTCGTCTCGGGTCTGGGTCTGAAGGAGGCCAAGGAGCTCGTCGAGTCGGCTCCGAAGGCGATCCTCGAGGGCGTGGCGAAGGATGTTGCCGACGCCGCCAAGGAGAAGCTCGAGGCTGCGGGCGCCAAGATCACCGTCAAGTGATCTGAGCCCCCTGGTGGGGCTTGGCGTTTGTGGTTTTGGACGGGCGTGCACCTTTTCAACGGGGGTGCACGCCCGTTTTTTTGTGTTTTTGCGATCTGGTGAGCTTGCGATCCGCGGTTTCGTCGGGTGGTCACCTTGCGCTCCGCGACCTTGCGGGTGGTCACCTTGCGAGTGGCGGGTCACTGCTGCGTGCTTCCCCTGGGGCTCTGCCCCAGACCCCGGCAATCTGATCAGGGGGCCCGCGCCACCCGTAGGCAGATGGCACGCCTGTTGCTTAGGGCGGCTGCCTGTTGATTTGAGTGTTGCGTTGGCGGTGGGGTCCCATCACGAGCCGAGCCAAGAGCGGGCCACATGCCTGGAGGGGTGTCAAGCAGGCGAAAAGCGTGCCTGCTTGACACCCCTCCAGGCATGCAGCAAGAGCTATGGCGCGACTCGTGATGGGACCCCACCGCCTGGACCGCTTGCTGAGGACGGCTCGCCTTCGGCGTCGCGGTTGCTGGTGTGCTTCGAGTCACATCGGTCTCGTTAATCCTGGTTGGCAGGCAGTGGTCTAGGGATTGGTGACCGTTTTGCGAGGTCACGCTCTGTGGCGTTATCTGAACGCAACCGCCGTTAGGCCAACTGGTGAGTAACCTGCCGCGAACGAACTCGTTGCCCAGGTGTGACGCCGATCGCTGCGGCGTCCTCGGGCGTGTGCGGAGGTGCGGATGGGCGTCGAGGTGGTCGTCGAGGGTCTGACCAAGTCCTTCGGCAAGCAGACCATCTGGCAGGACGTCACGCTCACGTTGCCGCCGGGTGAGGTCAGCGTGATGCTCGGGCCTTCTGGTACTGGCAAGAGCGTGTTCCTGAAGTCGTTGGTCGGGTTGCTCAAGCCTGAGCAGGGCAAGATCATTATTGGTGGGACCGATCTTGTCCGGTGTTCTGAGCACCGGTTGTACGAGATTCGGAAGATGTTCGGCGTGCTGTTCCAGGACGGTGCGTTGTTCGGGTCGATGAACCTGTACGACAACATCGCCTTTCCGTTGCGGGAGCACACGCGCAAGACGGAGGCCGAGGTTCGGCGGATCGTTCTCGAGAAGATGGAGATGGTCGGTCTTGTCGGGGCCGAGAAGAAGCTTCCCGGTGAGATCTCCGGCGGTATGCGCAAGCGGGCTGGTCTTGCTCGTGCGCTGGTGCTCGATCCCGAGATCATTTTGTGTGACGAGCCGGACTCCGGGCTGGACCCTGTTCGGACGGCCTATCTGAGTCAGTTGTTGATCGATTTGAACGCTCAGATCGACGCGACGATTCTGATCGTCACGCACAACATCAACATTGCTCGTACCGTGCCGGACAACCTGGGGATGTTGTTCCGGCGGGAGCTTGTCATGTTCGGGCCCCGTGAGGTGTTGCTGACCAGCGACGAACCCGTGGTCGAGCAGTTCTTGAACGGGCGGCGGCTGGGGCCGATCGGGATGTCCGAGGAGAAGGACACGGCCACCATGGCCGCTGAGCAGGCTCATGCGGACGCCGGGCACTCGGACGGGTCCACGTCCGAGGATGTCCGGGGGATCATTCCGCAGATCGAGCCCACGCCCGGGCTGCCGGTTCGGGACGCTGTGCGGCGGCGCAAGGATCGGGTCATGTCGATCATTCACCAGCTGCCTCACCAGGCTCAGCAGGGGATCATCGAGAGTCTTTCCACCGAGGAACAGGTTCGGTACGGCGTGCACGCCGGGACTGCCGTTGCTGCGCCTGCGCCCAGCCCGTGGCCTCGGCAGGGTGGTGTTCTGTGACCGCTCAGACCTCGTTCCCCGGTGCTGGTGCGCTGCGGGAGACCGGGAAGCTGTGTCAGCTCGGGATCGACGTTGTCCGGGCCACGTTCCGGCGGCCTTTTCAGTTGCGGGAGTTCATTCAGCAGAGTTGGTTCATCGTCAGCGTGACGGTGTTGCCTACGGCGCTGGTGTCTATTCCGTTCGGTGCGGTCATCGCGTTGCAGCTGGGGTCGCTCACTCGGCAGATCGGTGCTCAGTCGTTCACTGGCGCGGCCAGTGTGCTCGCGATCATTCAGCAGGCCAGTCCGATCGTGACGGCGTTGCTGATCGCTGGAGCCGGTGGTTCTGCCATTTGTGCGGACCTCGGGTCGCGCAAGATTCGTGAAGAGATCGACGCGATGGAAGTGCTCGGGGTGTCGCCGATCCATCGGCTCGTGGTGCCACGGGTGCTTGCGGCGATGTTGGTGTCCGTGCTGCTCAACGGCATGGTGAGCGTCGTCGGTGTGATGGGTGGCTACTTCTTCAACGTGGTCATGCAGGACGGCACGCCCGGCGCTTATCTCGCGAGTTTTTCGGCGTTGGCGCAGTTGCCCGACCTGTGGATCAGTGAGTTGAAGGCCCTGATCTTCGGGTTCATCGCCGGGATCGTGGCCGCCTACCGGGGGCTCAACCCCGCCGGCGGGCCCAAGGGCGTGGGGGACGCGGTCAACCAGGCCGTGGTCATCACGTTCCTGTTGTTGTTCTTCGTCAACTTCGTCCTCACCACGATCTACTTGCAGGTCGTGCCCGCGAAGGGGAGCTGATGGCGAACAAGGTGCTCTCCACCCTGGACGGGTTCGGCGACCAGCTGTCGTTCTACATCAAGGCGCTGGCGTGGACGCCCCGTGCGCTCAAGCGGTACTCCAAGGAGACGTTGCGGCTCCTGGCCGAGGTCAGCTTCGGGTCCGGGGCGCTCGCGGTCATCGGCGGCACGATCGGTGTGATGGTCGGGCTGTCCGTGTTCACCGGGACTGTGGTCGGGTTGCAGGGCTTCACTGCCTTGAACCAGATCGGTACGTCCGCCTTTGCCGGGTTCGTTTCCGCCTACTTCAACACCCGTGAGATTGCGCCGTTGGTTGCCGGGTTGGCGCTGTCTGCCACCGTCGGGTCTGGTTTCACGGCTCAGTTGGGTGCCATGCGGATCTCCGAGGAGATCGACGCGCTTGAAGTCATGGGGATTCCCAGCCTGCCGTTCCTGGTGACCACTCGGATCATCGCCGGGTTCGTCGCGATCATCCCGCTGTACGTGATCGGGCTGCTGACCAGTTATCTGGCAGCCAGAACTATCACCGTGGAGTTCTACGGGCAGTCGGCCGGTACGTACGACCACTACTTCAACCTGTTCCTACCGCCGATCGACGTGCTCTGGTCGTTCGGCAAGGTGCTGGTCTTCGCGGTCGTGATCATCATGACCCACTGCTACTACGGCTACCGCGCTTCCGGTGGTCCGGCCGGGGTTGGTGTGGCGGTCGGGCGTGCGGTGCGGACCGCGATCGTCACGACGGCGCTGCTCGACTTCTTCCTGAGCCTCGCCATCTGGGGCGCGACGACGACGGTGAGGATCGCCGGATGAAGAAACGCGTGCTGGGCATCGCCTTTCTTCTCGCGATCGCCATGTTCCTGTCGCTCACCGTGGCGCTCTACAAGGACGCCTTCAGCGACTACGTGAAGGTCACGCTCAAGACCGACCACATCGGCAACCAGCTGCAGACCGCGAGTGACGTCAAGGTGCGCGGGCTGATCGTCGGTTCGGTGAAGGCCATCCGCACCAGCGGGGACGGCGCTGAGCTGGAGCTGGCGTTGTTGCCGGACAAGGTCGAGCAGATCCCGTCCAACGTCAGCGCGCGCCTGCTGCCCAAGACGTTGTTCGGTGAGCGGTACGTGAACCTCGTGCTGCCGCAGCAGAAGAGCGCGGCCATCACCCAGGGCGCGGTCATCTCGCAGGACCGGACGAGCAGTGCGATCGAGCTCGAACGCGTGCTCGACAACCTGATGCCGGTGCTGCAAGCGATCCAGCCGGAGAAGCTCGCCACCACGTTGACGGCGTTGTCGCAGGCGCTCGACGGACGGGGCAAGCCGCTCGGCGAGACGCTGGTGTCGCTGGACTCCTACCTCGGTGAGCTCAACCCGCAGCTGCCCGCGTTGAAGGACAACATCTCCAAGCTCGCGGACGTCGCGAACGTCTACTCGGACGCCGCGCCGGACCTGTTGCAGGCGCTCAACGACATGACCACGACGACCAAGACCGTCGTCGACCAGCGCGAGAACCTGCTGTCGCTCTACGGTTCGCTGACCACCACGTCGCAGGACGTCACCAGCTTCGTCACGGTCAACAAGAACAACATCATCGCGCTCGCCGACACCAGCCGCCCGACGCTGGAGCTGCTCGCGAAGTACGCGCCCGAGTACCCGTGCCTGCTCAAGGGACTTGCGGAGTTCGAGCCGGTGATCAGCAAGGCGTTCGGCGAGGGCACCAACGAGCCCGGTCTGCACATCACGCTGGAGATCACGCAGAACCGCGGCAAGTACAAGCCGAACCTCGACGAGCCCGAGTACCGGGACAAGCGCGGACCCCGTTGTTACGACCTCATCCCGCGGCCGAACCCGTTCCCGCAGTACCCGCCGGAGGGTCCGGTGCAGGACGGTTCCAGCTCGCCGCCGCCCGCCCGCGTCGCGAACGACGGCATCATCCCGCCCGGCGCGACCATGCCGCAGTCCGCCGACGTGCTGCGGCTCGCGAACTCGCCGGAGGAGGCCAGGTTGATCGCCGCGCTCTTCGGACCGCGCATCGGCGTCGACCCGCAGGACATGCCCGGCTGGTCGAGCCTGCTGCTCGGCCCGCTGGTCCGCGGCACGGAGGTGACCGTCAAGTGAAGGGACTGCTCGCCCCGCTGCTCAAGCTGATCGCCTTCGCGGTGGTCACGATCCTCGCCACGTCGCTGCTCGCGGTCACCATCGCCAACGTGAACCTGGCCAGCGCCACCGGCTACAAGGCCCAGTTCACCGACGTCACCGCGCTCAACGAGGGTGACGACATCCGCATCGCCGGTGTCCGCGTCGGGCAGGTCGACGGCATCAAGGTCGTGGACCGCAAGACCGCCGAGGTCGAGTTCTCGATCGACGGCGACCGCAAGCTGCCCGAGGCCGTCACCGCGACGATCAAGTACCGGAACCTGGTGGGGCAGCGGTACATCGCGCTGGAGTCCGGCACCGGTGACACCAAGGCGGTGCTGGCCGAGGGCGGCACGATCCCGTTGGAGCGGACGAAAGCCGCGCTGGACCTGACCGTGCTGTTCAACGGCTTCAAGCCGTTGTTCCAGGCGCTGTCCCCGGACGACGTGAACAAGCTGTCGTTCGAGATCATCCAGGTGCTGCAGGGAGAAGGCAGCACGATCGACAGCCTGCTGCAGCACACGGCCTCGCTGACCAGCACGCTGGCGAGCAAGGACAAGGTGATCGGCGAGGTCGTCGACAACCTCAACACCGCGCTGGAGACCGTGAACTCGCGCGACGAGGACTTCAACAACCTCGTGATCACGTTGCAGTCGCTGGTCTCCGGGCTCGCGCAGGACCGTCAGCCGATCGGTGACGCGATCACCGCGCTCGGCGACCTGACGCAGGCCACCTCCGGGTTGCTGGAGCAGGGCCGCGAGCCGCTGAAGAACGACATCGCCCAGCTCGGCATCGTCTCGAAGACGTTGGGCGACAACGAGGTGCTCGTCGACCGCATGTTGCAGCGACTGCCCAACAAGCTGGAGACGATCACCCGGACCGCGACCTACGGCTCGTGGTTCAACTTCTACCTGTGCGAGGCCAGCGGCCAGATCGCCGTGCCGCCGGTCATCAACAACCCGATCCCCATCACGGCGTTGCCGGTGACACAGCAGAGGTGCCGCCGATGAAGACGACGAACCCGATCAGGACCGGTGCGATCAGCCTGACGTTGATCGCCCTGCTGCTGCTCGCCGCGTTCTACTCCGACGACCTGCCCATCGTGGGCGGTGGCACCTCGTACGCCGCCGACTTCAGCGAGGCCGCGGGACTGGTGGCGGGCAACGAGGTCCGCGTCGCCGGTGTGAAGGTCGGCAAGGTCACCAAGGTCAAGCTCAACGGCGACCGGGTGCGGGTGACGTTCAAGGTCAAGGACGCCTGGGTGGGCGACCGGACGACCGCGATGATCCGCATCAAGACGTTGCTGGGGCAGAAGTTCGTGGCGCTGGACCCGCAGGGCACGCAGCCCCTGTCGCCCGGCGACCCCATCCCGAAGGAACGCACGCTCGCACCGTACGACGTCAACGAGGCGTTCAACGGGCTCGCGACGACCGTCGGGCAGATCGACACCAAGCAGCTCGCGGACAGCTTCACCGTCCTGTCCGACACCTTCAAGAACTCGCCGGAGCACGTCCGCGGCGCGCTGGACGGCCTGTCCGCGTTGTCGAAGACGATCTCCTCGCGCGACCAGCAGCTGGCGAAGCTCCTGGACAACACCAGGCAGCTGACCAAGACGCTGGCCGACCGCAACGCCGAGTTCGAGAAGCTGCTGTCGGACGGCAACCTGCTGCTGGGCGAGCTGCGCAAGCGCCGTGAGGCGATCAGTGCGCTGCTGGACGGCACGCGCTCGCTGTCCCGCGAGCTCAGCGGACTGGTGACGGACAACCAGAACCAGCTCAAGCCGGCGCTGGAACAGCTCGGCCGCGTCACCACGATCCTGCAGCGCAACCAGGACAACCTCGACCGGAGCCTGGCGCTGATGGCGCCGTTCTACCGGGTGTTCGCGAACACCCTCGGCAACGGTCGCTGGTTCGACACCTACATCTGCGGTCTGCTGCCGCCCGCGGTGAACCTCGGCGTCGTCGGGTTCAACGAGGAAGGCTGCCTGCCGCCGGGGGTGCAGCGATGACTGACGTGGCTCAGAGCAAGGTCGGCCGGTTCATCGCGATCGCGTGCGTGCTCGCGCTGGTCGTGACGGCCGCGCTGTGGTGGGTCTTCGCCGGGATGAACGGGCGCAAGGTCACCGCGCACTTCGCGGCGGCCGTCGGCGTCTACCCCGGCGGTGACGTGCGCGTTCTCGGCGTGAAGGTCGGCACGATCGACGAGGTCACGCCCGAGGGCAAGACCGTGAAGGTCGTGTTCACGCTCGACCGCGACGTGCGGGTGCCGGAGAACGCGCAGGCCGTCGTGGTCTCGCCGAGCGTGGTCTCCGACCGGTACGTGCAGCTCGCGCCCGCCTACACCGGCGGTCCCGTCATGGGTGACGACGCCGTGATCCCGCGTGAACGCACCGCGACGCCGGTCGAGCTGGACGAGCTGTACTCGTCGCTCGACAAGCTCACGACCGCGTTGGGGCCCAACGGCGCGAACGCCGATGGGGCGCTCGCGGACCTGCTGAACTCCGCGGCCCGCAACCTCGAGGGCAACGGCCAGGCGCTCAACGACACGTTGAAGAACCTCGGCCAGGCCACCCGGACGCTGTCGGGGTCCAAAGAGGACCTGTTCGCGACGGTCGACAACCTGCAGAAGTTCACCGCGATGCTGGCGGCGAACGACAGCCAGGTGCGCGACTTCAACAAGCAGCTCGCGGACGTGTCGAAGATGCTCGCCGACGAACGCGGTGACCTCGGGGCGGCGTTGAACGAGCTCGCGACCGCGCTCGGGATGGTGCAGGGGTTCATCAAGGACAACCGCGAGGTGCTCAAGTCCAACGTGGACAAGCTCGCCTCGATCACGCAGGTGCTGGTGAACCAGCGGGCGGCGCTGGCCGAGACGCTGGACGTGGCGCCGCTGGCGCTGGGCAACTTGCAGAACTCCTACAACGCGGCGTCCGGCACGCTCGACACCCGCGCGAACATCAACGAGCTGAACCAGCCGCCGATCGTGCTGATCTGCAAGCTGATCCAGCAGGCGACGCCGAACGACGTGCCGCCGGTGCTCGCCCAGACGTGCAAGCAGCTGGAGCCGATCCTGACCGGTGTGGTGCCGCTGAAGCCGCCGGCCGAGATCCTCAGCGACCTCAACGCGGGCAAGCTGCCGTTGCCCCTGCCGCTCGCGGGGGTGCCCCAGTGAGGAAGCTGGCGATCGTTCTCAGTGCGCTGGTGCTCGCCGGGTGCGGTTCGGGCGGGTTCGACGGTGTCTACAACCTGCCGTTGCCCGGTGGTGCCGACGTCGGTGATCACCCGTACCGGGTCAAGGCGCAGTTCAAGGACGTGCTCGACCTCGTGCCGCAGGCCGGCGTGAAGGTCAACGACGTGCCGGTCGGTCGGGTCGAGAAGATCGACCTGGGTGCCGACGGCTGGACCGCCGAGGTGACGTTGCTGGTCAACGGGGACGTTCGGCTGCCAGCCAACGCGTTCGCGAAGCTGCGCCAGTCCGCGTTGCTGGGCGAGAAGTTCGTGGAGCTCGGGAAGCCCAAGGACGCTGCCGGCTCGTTGGCCGACAACGCCGTGATCCCGGTGGACCGGACCAACCGCAACCCCGAGGTCGAAGAGGTCTTCGGCGCGTTGTCGATGCTGCTCAACGGTGGTGGTGTGGCGCAGCTGCAGAACATTACCAAGGAGCTCAACGCGGCGATGGAGGGCAACGAGGCCGAGATCCGCTCGTTGCTGGGCAACCTCAACACGTTCGTCGGGGAGCTCGACAAGCACAAGGCGGAGATCGTCCGCGCGCTCGACTCCCTCAACCGGTTGTCCGGGACTTTGGCGCAGCAGCGGGACAAGATCGCCGTCGCGCTGACGGACCTGCAGCCCGGCCTGCAGGTGCTGGCCGAGCAGCGCACGCAGCTCGTGACGTTGCTGCAGTCGTTGACCAAGCTCTCCGGGGTCGCCACGGACACGATCAACCGGAGCCGTGACGACATCGTGGCGGACCTGAAGGCGTTGCAGCCGACGCTGACCAAGCTGGTCGAGTCGGGGCAGAACCTGCCGAAGTCGCTGGAGCTGCTGCTGACCTACCCGTTCCCGGACGAGGCGGTCGACGGCATCAAGGGCGACTACACCAACGCGTTCATCGACCTCGACCTGAACCTCGGCACCGTGCTCGACAACCTCGGCCGGTCGCGGCAGTCGCCGATCGACTCGCTGATCCCGTCGCAGGGCACGCCGCTGCCGATGCCGAACATCCCGCTGCCGAACCTCGGGCAGGGCACCGGGTCCGGGCTGGGCGACCTGCTCGGCGGTCTGCTGGGAGGTGGTCGCAAGTGATCCTGCGGTCGACGAAGCTCAAGATCGGCGCGTTCGTGCTGGTCGCGTTGCTGGGCATCTCCTACGTCAGTGCCACCTACGTCGGGCTGTTCAAGTCGTCGTCGACGGTCGTGACGATGCAGCTCGCCGATTCGGGCGGCATCTTCACCAACGCCGAGGTGACCTATCGCGGCGTGACGATCGGGCGGGTCGGGCAGCTGCGACTGGCGTCCGACGGCATCGAGGTCGACCTGGAGCTGGACGCCGACGCGCCCCGCGTGCCGTCCGCCCTGGAGGCCGTGGTGGCGAACCGGTCGGCGGTGGGTGAGCAGTACGTCGATCTGCGGCCCAAGGCCGACGGCGGGCCCTACCTGGAGGCGGGGGCGGTCATCCCGCGGTCCTCGACCAAGACGCCGCCTCCGGTCGACGGGCTGTTGTCCAACTTGGACTCCTTCGCCTCCTCCGTGCCGACGGATTCCCTGCGGACCGTCGTGGACGAGCTGCACACGGCGTTCAGCGGGACCGGTGGCGATCTTCAGGTGTTGATCGACAACACCGCGGCGTTCACGGCTGCGGCCAAGGAACACCTGCCTCAGACGACGCAGTTGCTGCAGGACGGGCGGATCGTGCTGGCCACGCAGGCCGCGTCCGGTGGCGCCATCCGGTCGTTCAGCGGTGACCTGCGGTTGCTCGCCGAGCAGCTCAAGGCGTCCGACGGCGACCTGCGGCGGTTGATCGTGGCGGTGCCGCCGGCGTCCGAGCAGGTGTCGGCCCTTCTGAAGGAGAGCGGGCCGAACCTCGGGGTGGTGTTCGCGAACCTGCTGACCACGTCGAACATCCTCGTGACCAGGCGTGATGGTTTGGAGCAGATCGCGGTGACGTACCCCATCGCCGTCGGTGGCGGGTTCTCCGTGGCGCCGGGCGACGGGTCTGCGCACTTCGGGCTGGCTCTGAACGTGTTCGACCCGATGCCGTGCACGGTCGGATACGAGGGCACGACCATCCGGCCCGGTGGTGACACCTCGGCCGCGCCGCTGAACACGCAGGCCTACTGCGCTCTCGCGCGCGGGTCGGCGACGTCGGTGCGAGGCTCGCAGAATGCGCCGTACGGTGGAACGCCGACCACGCCGGTCGGCAACGCGACCACGCAGCCCGGCCAGGAGCCGACGGGGCAGGCAGCTGCTCCGGAGGTGCCGTTGCTGACGTCGCTGGGCCAGCTGCTCGGCCTGCCTTCGGAGGGGAAGAAGTAGTGCGGATCTTCACGGTGGTCGCCGCCGTCCTGGCGGTGCTGACGTTCGGGTACGCCGCCTACGCGGGCGTGGCCTGGTACTCGGCGTCGAACTCGTCGGCGTCGTCGTTCGCCTCGGTGCGCGACGAGGCCCTGCGCTCGGGCCAGGTGGGCGTCACGAACTTCCTGACGCTGGACTACAAGAAGGTCGACGAGGACCTGCAGCGCTGGCTCAACTCGTCGACCGGCGACCTGCGCGCCGAGATCGACAAGGACAAGGACTCGCGCAAGAAGCAGCTGGTCGACGCCAAGTCCGTGACGACGTCGAAGGTCCTCGACGCCGCGATCACCGAGCTGGACGACCGTGCCGGCAGCGCGTCGATGATCGCCGTGGTCGAGAGCACCGTGACGCCCGACGGCGGCCAGCAGGTCACCAAGATCAACCGGTACCTGACCAAGCTCACCCGCACCGAGGACGGCTGGAAGCTCTCGCAGCTCGGCCCCCTGCGGGCAGGCGTCTGATCCGGCCAGAGCTGATTGGAACGAGTGCACGTGCCCCCTTCCCGCCGCCGCCCCATTCCCACGCCGCCCGCCGGAGGCCGTCCGAAGGTCGCCGGTCTGAACCGCCGCGCGTCCGCGGAGCCCGAGGTCGCGCCTGACGTCTCGCCCACGGCCGAGCCCGCGGCCGAGCCCGTGGTCGAGGACGTGGCGCCGGAGGTCGTGCCGGAGCCGGTGGCCAAAGAGGCAGACCTCAAGGCACCTGAGGCGCTCGACTGGCCCCCGTCGGCGACGCCGAAGAAGAAGGCTGTGGCGGCCGAGAAGGCCGAGCCGGTCAAGGTGGTAGAGCCGGCCAAGGCTCCGTTCCAGGGCGGCTGGGTGCTTCCCGCTGCACTGCTGGTGGTCGCGGTCCTGCTGGGCGCCCTGGGCACGTTCTTCCTGGTGAAGTCGCGCTCGGTGTCCTACGACGCCGCCCTGGTCGACGCCGCCACCACCTCGGCGGTCAACGGCCAGATCCGCGAGGCCGTCGAGAGGTCGTTCTCGTACAACTTCGCCGACGTCGAGTCCACCGAGAAGGCCGCGAAAGAGCTCCTCACCGGCAAGGCCCTGTGCCAGTACAACGCCGTGTTCGGCCCGGTGAAGGAGGTCGCGCCGCAGCAGAAGCTCGTCGTGACCGTCCGCGTCGTGTCGTCGGCCGTGTCCTCTCTCAAGGACGACCACGCCACCGTGCTCGTGTTCGCCGACCAGGTCACCACCCGCACCACCGACAACCAGTCGGGCGGCGGCACCGCCATGCTCCGCGTGAGCGCGGTGGACGACGGCGGCCGGTGGAAGATCGACAACATGGAGATGTTCGGGGCGACGGCGGAGCAGAACCGCCAACTCCAGGGCTGCTGACCGCAGCGGGTCCCGCACGCGCGCACGGCACCGCTCTCGCGCACGCCCGAGACGGCCCCAGGCGCGTCCCAGCCCTCACGACCCACCCAGCCGCCCCCGCGAGCCTCACCCCACCACCCCAACTCGTTTGGGGCGGGCCGGTGCCGGGTAACTGATCACCGTCCACTAAGATCAACTCCGCTGCGAGGACGCCGCGGGAGCCCCGGAAGCACCGATTGGACGTCCTCCACCAGTCCCGACACGCGTGACCTCAGTCACACAAATCTTGTGGCGCTCTGTAAGTCCACTTGAGGCCGTCAACTTCCCACCAAAACGGCCGTACACGTGTTTCCCCAGGTCAATTGGGTGACTTGCAGTAAACGGCGCTCCATCCAGAGGGTGGATCGACCCGCAACATCTTGACTGCGCGCTCATGCAGGGTCACTCTGTCGGTGAGCAAGAGGAGGGTCCTTCCAGGTGCCTCTCGACAGTCGCCGTGCGCGTGGCTAGACTGCCCCTTTGCGCTGCCCATTTTCCGCTTGCCCTTCGCCGAGAGCGTGGATTAGTCGAGCAGCGCCGCACCCTTGACAGCCGTGCTAGTTCGCTCTAGCCAGCTATTTGTCCCTGGAAGGACGCATCTTGGCGATCTCTCGCGCGACCAAGGCCACTGCTGCGACCAACTCCACGTCGGGGATCCCTGGAGCGCCGAAGCGGGTCTCGTTCGCGAAGATTCACGAGCCGCTTTCGACGCCCAACCTGCTTGACCTGCAGATCCAGTCCTTTGAATGGCTCACCGGTGACGAGGCGTGGTTCCAGCGCCGTATCGACGCCGGTGACGAGAACCCGACGGGCGGCCTCGAAGAGGTCCTCAACGAGATCTCGCCGATCGAGGACTTCTCCGGCTCCATGTCACTGTCCTTCTCCGACCCGCGCTTCGACGAGGTCAAGGCCTCGACCGAAGAGTGCAAGGACAAGGACATGACGTACGCGGCACCGTTGTTCGTCACGGCGGAGTTCACCAACCACACCACTGGCGAGATCAAGAGCCAGACGGTGTTCATGGGTGACTTCCCGATGATGACGAACAAGGGCACGTTCATCATCAACGGCACTGAGCGCGTGGTGGTCTCTCAGCTCGTGCGTTCGCCCGGTGTGTACTACGACACCGCGGTCGACAAGACGACCGACAAGGACGTCTTCAGCGTCAAGATCATCCCGTCTCGGGGTGCTTGGCTGGAGTTCGACGTCGACAAGCGCGACACCGTCGGTGTCCGCATCGACCGGAAGCGTCGCCAGCCGGTGACGGTGCTGTTGAAGGCTCTGGGCTGGAGCACGGAGCAGATTCGCGAGCGGTTCGCGTTCAGCGAGACGTTGCTGACCACGCTCGAGAAGGACCACACCGCAGGCACCGACGAGGCGTTGCTCGACATCTACCGCAAGCTGCGCCCCGGCGAGCCCCCGACGAAGGAGTCGGCGCAGGCCCTGCTGGAGAACCTGTTCTTCAAGGACAAGCGCTACGACCTGGCGAAGGTTGGCCGTTACAAGGTCAACAAGAAGCTGGGCCTGGACACCGAGATCAACACCGGTGTCCTGACCGAGGACGACATCGTCACGACGATCGAGTACCTCGTTCGCCTGCACGCGGGTGAGACGCTGATGGACGCCGCCGCCGGTGGCGACGTGCCCGTCGAGGTCGACGACATCGACCACTTCGGCAACCGTCGTCTGCGCACCGTGGGCGAGCTGATCCAGAACCAGATCCGCGTCGGCCTGTCCCGCATGGAGCGCGTCGTCCGCGAGCGCATGACCACGCAGGACGTCGAGGCCATCACGCCGCAGACCCTGATCAACATCCGTCCCGTCGTGGCGGCGATCAAGGAGTTCTTCGGCACCTCGCAGCTCTCGCAGTTCATGGACCAGACCAACCCGCTCGCGGGTCTGACCCACAAGCGCCGCCTGTCGGCACTGGGTCCGGGCGGTCTGTCCCGTGAGCGCGCCGGCATGGAGGTCCGCGACGTCCACCCGTCGCACTACGGCCGCATGTGCCCGATCGAGACGCCGGAAGGCCCGAACATCGGTCTGATCGGTTCGCTCTCGAGCTACGCGCGGGTCAACCCGTTCGGCTTCATCGAGACGCCGTACCGCAAGGTCACCGACGGCCGGGTCACCGACCAGATCGACTACCTGACCGCGGACGAGGAAGACCGCTTCGTCAAGGCGCAGGCGAACTCGCCGACCGACGACGAGGGCAACTTCACCGACGACCGCGTTCTCGTCCGCAAGAAGGGCGGCGAGGTCGAGTTCATCGACCCGACCGACGTCGACTACATGGACGTCTCGCCGCGCCAGATGGTGTCGGCCGCGACGGCCATGATCCCGTTCCTCGAGCACGACGACGCGAACCGCGCCCTGATGGGTGCGAACATGCAGCGTCAGGCCGTGCCGCTGCTCCGCTCCGAGTCGCCGCTCGTCGGCACCGGCATGGAGCTGCGTGCCGCGGTCGACGCCGGTGACGTCGTCGTCGCGAAGAAGACGGGTGTGGTCGAGGAGGTCTCCGCCGACTACATCACCGTCATGGCCGACGACGGTGCGCGCAACACCTACGCGCTGCACAAGTTCCGTCGCTCGAACCAGGGCACCTGCATCAACCAGAAGCCCATCGTCAACGAGGGCGACCGGATCGAGGCGGGTCAGGTCCTGGCCGACGGTCCTTGCACCGAGAACGCCGAGATGGCGCTCGGCAAGAACCTGCTCGTGGCGATCATGCCGTGGGAAGGCCACAACTACGAGGACGCGATCATCCTGTCGCAGCGCCTCGTGCAGGACGACGTTCTCACCTCGATCCACATCGAGGAGCACGAGATCGACGCCCGCGACACGAAGCTCGGCGCCGAGGAGATCACCCGGGACATCCCGAACGTCTCCGAAGAGGTCCTGGCCGACCTGGACGAGCGCGGCATCATCCGCATCGGTGCCGAGGTCCAGCCCGGCGACATCCTCGTCGGCAAGGTCACGCCCAAGGGCGAGACCGAGCTGACGCCCGAGGAGCGCCTGCTCCGCGCGATCTTCGGTGAGAAGGCGCGCGAGGTCCGCGACACGTCGCTGAAGGTGCCGCACGGCGAGTACGGCAAGGTCATCGGCATCCGCGTCTTCTCGCGTGAGGACGACGACGAGCTGCCTCCGGGCGTGAACGAACTCGTCCGCGTCTACGTGGCCCAGAAGCGCAAGATCCAGGACGGTGACAAGCTCGCCGGCCGCCACGGCAACAAGGGCGTCATCGGCAAGATCCTCCCCGCGGAGGACATGCCGTTCCTCGAGGACGGCACGCCGGTCGACATCATCCTGAACACGCACGGTGTGCCGCGTCGTATGAACATCGGCCAGGTGCTGGAGACCCACCTCGGGTGGATCGCCAAGCAGGGCTGGAGCATCAACGGGGACCCGGACTGGGCGAAGAACCTGTCCGAGGACCTGATGGACGTGGAGCCCGGCACGAAGACCGCCACGCCGGTGTTCGACGGTGCGAAGGAAGAAGAGATCACGGGCCTGCTCGGCTCGACCATCCCGAACCGCGACGGTGAGCGGATGGTCAAGCAGAACGGCAAGGCGCAGCTCTTCGACGGCCGCTCCGGCGAGCCGTACCCGTTCCCGGTGTCCGTCGGCTACATGTACATCCTGAAGCTGCTGCACCTGGTGGACGACAAGATCCACGCGCGTTCGACCGGCCCGTACTCGATGATCACGCAGCAGCCGCTGGGTGGTAAGGCGCAGTTCGGTGGTCAGCGCTTCGGTGAGATGGAGTGCTGGGCGATGCAGGCGTACGGCGCCGCATACACCCTGCAGGAACTCCTCACCATCAAGTCCGACGACGTGCTTGGCCGCGTGAAGGTCTACGAGGCCATCGTCAAGGGCGAGAACATCCCGGAACCCGGTATCCCGGAGTCCTTCAAGGTGCTGCTCAAGGAGCTGCAGTCGCTCTGCCTCAACGTCGAGGTCCTGTCTTCGGACGGTGCCGCGATCGAGATGCGCGACGGCGACGACGAGGACCTGGAGCGCGCGGCCGCGAACCTCGGCATCAACCTGTCGAGGTCCGAGTCGCCCTCCGTGGACGACGTCGTCAACTAGTCACCTCGTCGGTCGGTGAAGGGGATGCCTCCCGCGTCCCCTTCACCGGCCCTCAGACCAGCTCCTTTGCCACCGATCTAAAAAGGGGAAGAGAGTAGACGTGCTCGACGTCAACTTCTTCGATGAGCTCCGTATCGGTCTCGCGACCGCGGACGACATCCGCCAGTGGTCTTTCGGCGAGGTCAAGAAGCCCGAGACCATCAACTACCGCACGCTCAAGCCTGAGAAGGACGGCTTGTTCTGCGAGAAGATCTTCGGTCCCACCCGGGACTGGGAGTGCTACTGCGGCAAGTACAAGCGCGTGCGCTTCAAGGGCATCATCTGTGAGCGCTGCGGCGTCGAGGTGACGCGTGCGAAGGTGCGTCGTGAGCGCATGGGCCACATCGAGCTCGCCGCTCCCGTCACGCACATCTGGTACTTCAAGGGCGTCCCCAGCCGGTTGGGCTACCTGCTCGACCTGGCCCCCAAGGACCTCGAGAAGATCATCTACTTCGCCGCCTACGTCATCGTGGGCGTGAACGCGGAGCTGCGCCACAACGACCTGCCGACGCTCGAGAGCGAGATGCAGGTCGAGCGCAAGCGCGTCGAGAACCGTCGCGACGCCGACGTGGAGGCCCGCGCCCAGAAGCTCGAGGCCGACCTGGCCGAGCTCGAGGCCGAGGGTGCCAAGTCCGACGTGCGCCGCAAGGTCAAGGAGGGTGGCGAACGTGAGATGCGCCAGCTCCGCGACCGCGCCCAGCGCGAGCTGGACCGCCTCGACGAGATCTGGTCCACGTTCACCAAGCTGGACAAGGCCCAGCTGATCGCGGACGAGCTCCTCTACCGCGAGCTGTACGACCGCTACGGCGACTACTTCACCGGTGCCATGGGCGCGGAGGCCATCCAGAAGCTCCTGGGTGACTACGACGTCGACGCCGAGTCCGAGATCCTGCGCGAGACGATCCGCAGCGGCAAGGGCCAGAAGAAGCTGCGGGCGCTCAAGCGCCTCAAGGTCGTCGCCGCCTTCGCGGCGACCCGCAACAACCCGCAGGGCATGGTCCTCGACTGCGTCCCGGTCATCCCGCCGGACCTGCGCCCGATGGTGCAGCTCGACGGTGGCCGTTTCGCGACGTCCGACCTGAACGACCTGTACCGCCGCGTGATCAACCGCAACAACCGCCTCAAGCGACTGATCGACCTCGGCGCGCCCGAGATCATCGTCAACAACGAGAAGCGGATGCTGCAGGAGGCCGTCGACGCGCTGTTCGACAACGGCCGCCGCGGCCGGCCGGTGACGGGTCCGGGCAACCGGCCGCTCAAGTCGCTGTCCGACCTGCTCAAGGGCAAGCAGGGCCGGTTCCGCCAGAACCTGCTCGGCAAGCGCGTCGACTACTCCGGCCGTTCGGTCATCGTGGTCGGCCCGCAGCTCAAGCTGCACCAGTGCGGTCTGCCCAAGCAGATGGCCCTGGAGCTCTTCAAGCCGTTCGTGATGAAGCGGCTCGTCGACCTCAACCACGCCCAGAACATCAAGTCCGCCAAGCGGATGGTCGAGCGTGCGCGCCCGGCCGTGTGGGACGTGCTGGAAGAGGTCATCACCGAGCACCCGGTGCTGCTGAACCGCGCACCCACGCTGCACCGCCTCGGCATCCAGGCCTTCGAGCCCCAGCTGGTCGAGGGCAAGGCCATCCAGCTGCACCCGCTGGTCTGTGAAGCGTTCAACGCCGACTTCGACGGTGACCAGATGGCAGTCCACCTGCCGCTGTCCGCCGAGGCGCAGGCCGAAGCCCGCGTCCTGATGCTGTCGTCGAACAACATCCTGTCCCCGGCGTCCGGCAAGCCGCTGGCCATGCCGCGTCTGGACATGGTGACGGGCCTGTACCACCTGACCCGTCACAAGCCCGGCGACATCGGCGAGGGCCACTCGTACTCGTCGCCCGCCGAGGCCCTGATGGCGTTCGACCGCAAGGTCCTGGGCCTGCAGTCGATGGTGAAGATCCGCGTCTCCGACAAGAACCCGCCCAAGGGCCAGGAGCCCGAAGGCTGGGAGCCCGGTCAGCCGTGGCTCGCGGAGACCACGCTGGGTCGCGTGCTGTTCAACGAGATCCTGCCGCAGGACTACGCCTTCATCAACGAGGTCATGCCCAAGAAGCGGCAGGCCGTGATCATCAACGACCTCGCCGAGCGGTACCCGATGGTCACCGTCGCCCGGACGCTGGACAAGCTGAAGGACGCCGGTTTCCACTGGGCCACCCGCTCCGGTGTCACGGTCGCGATCTCGGACGTCCTCGTCCCGGCGGCGAAGCAGGACATCCTCGAGGAGCACGAGCGCCTCGCGGACGCCGTCGAGAAGCGCTACCAGCGCGGTCAGCTCTCGCACGACGAGCGCAACTCCGAGCTGGTCAAGGTGTGGACCAAGGCCACCGAGCAGGTCCACGAGATCATGGAAGACAACTTCCCCGAGGACAACTCGATCCGCGTCATCGTGCAGTCCGGCGCCGCCGGCAACATGACGCAGGTCCGTTCGCTCGCGGGTATGCGTGGTCTCGTAACCAACCCGAAGGGTGAGTACATCCCGCGCCCGATCAAGAACTCGTTCCGCGAGGGCTTGTCGGTGCTCGAGTACTTCATCGCGACGCACGGTGCTCGTAAGGGTCTGGCCGACACCGCGCTGCGTACCGCCGACTCGGGTTACCTGACCCGTCGTCTGGTGGACGTCTCGCAGGACGTCATCATCCGCGAGGTCGACTGCGGCACCACCCGTGGTGTGCAGATGACCGTCGGCGAGCAGCTGGGCGACAAGGTCGGCCTGCACGAGTTCGCGCAGACCTCGGTCTACGCCCGCACGGTCGCGGACGACATCACCGACGCGCAGGGCAACCTGGTCCTGAACCGCGGCGACGACCTCGGCGACCCGGCACTCGTGTCGCTGGTCGAGGCCGGCATCGTCCGCGTGAAGGTGCGTTCGGTGCTGACCTGCGAGTCCCCGGTCGGTGTGTGCGCGTCCTGCTACGGCCGCTCGATGGCGACCGGCCAGCTGGTCGACGTCGGCGAGGCCGTCGGCATCGTCGCCGCCCAGTCGATCGGTGAGCCCGGCACGCAGCTGACGATGCGTACGTTCCACCAGGGCGGTGTGGCCGGTGACGACATCACGACCGGTCTGCCCCGTGTCCAGGAGCTCTTCGAGGCCCGCGTCCCGAAGGGCAAGGCGCCGATCGCCGACGTGGACGGTCGCGTCCGCATCGAGGACGGCGACCGCTTCTGGAAGATCACGCTGATCCCGGACGACGGTTCCGAGGAGATCGTGTTCGAGAAGCTGTCCAAGCGTCAGCGTCTCGCCAACACGGCCACCGGCCCGCTGCAGGACGGCGACCACGTGTCCGTCGGCCAGCAGCTGCTGGAAGGTACTCCCGACCCGCACGAGGTCCTGCGTGTCATGGGCCCGCGCGAGGCGCAGCTGCACCTCGTGGGTGAGGTGCAGAAGGTGTACCGCGCCCAGGGTGTGGCGATCCACGACAAGCACATCGAGGTCATCGTCCGGCAGATGCTCCGCCGGGTCACGATCATCGACTCGGGTGCCACGGAGTTCCTGCCGGGCTCGCTCGTCGAGCGCGCGGACTTCGAGTCGGGCAACCGCGCCGTCGTCGCCGAGGGTGGCGAGCCGGCTGCCGGTCGTCCGGTGCTGATGGGTATCACGAAGGCCTCGCTGGCGACCGACTCGTGGCTGTCCGCGGCGTCGTTCCAGGAGACCACGCGTGTGCTGACCGACGCCGCCATCAACGGGCGTTCGGACAAGCTCATCGGCCTCAAGGAGAACGTGATCATCGGTAAGTTGATCCCGGCTGGTACGGGCATCAACCGCTACCGCAACATCCAGGTCCAGCCGACCGAGGAGGCGCGTGCCGCTGCGTACGCGATCCCCTCGTACGACGACGGGTACTACACCCCGGACGTCTTCGGCACGGGCACTGGTGCCGCGGTGCCGCTGGACGACTACGACTTCGGTCGCGACTACCGCTAGTCGGTTGTCTTCGAACGGCCCTCGGAGCTTCGCGCTCCGGGGGCCGTTCGGCGTTCACCGGTAGGCGAGCTTGCGGAGCAGCGTCTCCGCCGGCCCCGGCAGGTCGTTGCGCCGCAACACTTCCGCGAACACCACGGTGGCCAGCCAGGTGAGCACGGCGATGCCGGACGCCGCGGCGGTGCCCACCTCCGTGCCGAGTCCTCCCGCGTAGGGCACGAACACGGCCACGAACACCACGGACTGCAGCAGGTAGCAGGTCATCGACCGCTGCCCGCAGGCGGCGAGCGCCGTGATCACCGGACCTGGGGTGAGGTGAACGGCTAGAAGCCCCACGAGGGCCGCGTAGCCGAGGCCGCCGACGGGCCGTGCAGCACGTAGAGAGCGACCTCCGGTGCGCCGTTCCAGAGCCCGGTGTCGACCAGTGCCAACGGGATCCCGCCTGCAACGGCCGTGCCGATGCCGATGAACGCGATGGCGCGCAAAGCCTTCTGGTGCTCGTGCGGCTCGATCAGCATCTTCCGCTTGGCGGCCCACACGCCGAGCAGGAACGGCACGACCAGGTCGATGATCAAGAACGGCGTGAGCGCACCCCACAACGTGATCCGGTCGATCATCGCGGTCACCGGATCCGTCGCCGAGACCATTCCCGACGCGCCGCCGAACTCCGCGATCCGCAGGCCCGCCAGAGCGGTCGCCGTGCCGTGCACTGCCAGCCACAGTCCGGCGAACACCAGCAACGACCGGTCTTTCCAGCGCACAGCGCCGGCGAGGACCAGTTCGAGCAGCCCGTATGCGGCGAGGATGTCGCCGAAGAACAGCAGCAGTGCGTGAGCGCATCCGAACGCCAGCAACCACGCGGATCGCCGCCGCAGCACGCGCCGTGCGTCATCGCCTCGTCTCGCAGCGATCTGCACGAACCCGTAGCCGAACAACGCGGCGAACATCGGCATGGCCCGCCCGTCGACCAAGGTGATCTGAACCCCCGTGACCACCATGTCGAGCGGGCTGCCGTCGATCGCGTACGACCTGAAGCCGGTCGCCTGCGGTGACAGGTACATGTGGGCGTGCGCCAGGGCGATGAGCAGCAGCATCACGCCCTGTGCGAGATCCGGCGCAAGTGCGCGCTGGGTGAGTCCTACCCGGTGGAGGTGCCGACGCCGGCGGCGGACGACCTGAGGGCGGACCTCATCGCGGCGCTGACCTTGCTCACGGACTGGATGGCCACTCCGGCGGCCAATGCGGTGCTGGCGATCACGTCCGAGCGCGAGCGTTATCCGGAGCTGGCGGAAACGTTGTGGGACAAGGTGTTCGACCCTCGTGGCGGCACCTTCACCACGACCGTGCTGCGCTGGTACGCCGACCGCGGCCGACTCGACCCGGCACGCCTGACGCCGATCACCACCCAGATCGGCGAGGCGCTCGTCTTCAAGCTGGCCATCGACAACAGCCGCATCCCGTCGGCCGACGAGGTCACCGCGATCGTGGACGAGGCGTTGCTGCCCGCGCTGGGGCTCTAGCGGTTGGCGATGCCGTCCAGTCGGAGCGTCGTCGACTCGTCCCGGTGGGTGCCCTGGGTGCCGACGTGCTTCTCGCTGATCTGCGGGCCGTTCTTGAGGACGTGGTAGAGCGCCATGCCGTGGCCTCGGCCCAGGTCGTGGTCGCTCTTCAGCCACTCCAGGAACACGCCCGCCTTGGTCGAGCCGTCGTAGCCCCGGCTGGTTGCCTCCGCCAGCAGTTCGGCCGGGGTCTTGCCGGTCTTCTTCTCCGCGCCGTCGAGGTAGGCCTGGAAGGACATGGTGGGCTCCGTTCGTCTGGTGAACCCCAGCTTAGGACAACTATGTCTGTCTTGACAAGAAAATTTGTCGGTGAGCTCTGCTCGTGGTCAGGACCTTCGAAGGGTGCTAGCGGCGGCGGGCCCTGGCCAGCGCTCTGGCTCGGATCACCAGGTCGTCCACGAGGTGTTCGTCCACCAGGGGCGGGATGCCGCTCTCATCCGTGCAGCAACGGGGTTTGGTGCGCTTCTCCGACAGGCGGGGTCGTACGCCGGCCATCTCGTACAGGGCTTCGTAGAGGTCCAGGCCCGGGTCGTCGTCGTGCGGGCCCACGAGGAGCACCCACACGACGTCGGGGGACGGGAAGGCGACCACGACGCGGTCCGCACCCCGCAGGTGCTTCACGCACAGGCGCGGTAGTGGTTCCGGGCCGGTGACCCGGTAGCCGAGAGCGGCGCAGCCCGAGTGGGCGAGTTCGTCCAGGAAGCGTTCGTAGGCCACGCGGGCTCTGCCGCGCAGGCCGTCGGCCTGGGCGTGAGCGGTGGGGGTTTCGACTACCTCGATCAAACCGGGCGGACCACGCGTCCCCTGCCGCTGCGCATCTCGTCCAGGGAGTTGGCGAGGTCTTGGCGGTCCAGCAGTGACTGGTCGCTCAGGCGGCGGTGGACTTCGTCGATCAGGCCGCGGGTCTTGCCGGCGCGGCGGAGGTCGGAGACGAGGTGGAGCACCTCGTGCAGGCGCACGGTGTCGAGCAGCATGCGCGGTTCCTGGCTGTGGATGGCGAGCACGCCCTCTCGGGCCCAGGCTTTCACCGTTTTCTCGGTGAGGTCGAGGAGTTCGCCTGCCACCACGGGACGGACCGGCGGGGCTTGGCGGAGGGTCTTGGCGACCACGCCGTCGAGGCGGGCGCGGCGTTCGTCGTCTTCTGACAGGGATGACGCGACGGCTTCCAGCTCTTCGATCGTGTCGAAGAGGTCGCGGATGTGGGCGGCCTCGGTCGCGACAGACATGGCCACTCCTCTCGTTGACTACCGATTATCCACTACTTTTTCGGTAGTCGTCAACGGCCCCGGAGCAGGGATCCGGGGCCGTTGCGCACTCAGGAGGAGAAGAAGAGACCACCGAGGCCGCGGTGCTTGCGGTGGCCGTAGCCGTAGCCGGCGTGGCCGCCACCGTGGTGGTGGTGGATCTGCTGCGGCTGCGCGCCCCAGGCGGGCTGGGCCGGCTGCGGGTAGGCGGCGGGCGGCGGCGCGACGGGCGGCGGCGGGGCCTGCATCTGGGACTCGAGGCGCGTGATCGACTCGAGCTCGCCGTAGTCGAGGAAGACCCCGCGGCAGCCGTCGCACTGCTCGATGTGAACGCCCATGCGGTCGAACGTGCGCATGTTCGCATGACACTTGGGACACTGCATCGTGGTGAGCCTCCTGCGGTGGGACCGGACAAAACGATATTAGCCGCGGTCACTGCTCTCGTGCGTCGCGACGATCCGACGACAGGCTTCAACCAGCGGTTCCACTGCCTGCAACCCGGACATGAGTGCCCGAGCCGCCATCTGCACAACGTACGCCTGAGCCGGGATGTTGAGCGCTTCCCATTCGGATGTCGGCAGCGCCACACCACCCGTTTCACGGTAGGCGTTGAGGAACCGCGCCCACAGGTCGTCGGGCAACACCCCGGCGGCGAACAAAGCCGCAGGTCGTGCCAGATCCCACACCGGATCTCCGACCCCGAGATCGTCCACGTCGATGAGCCGCCAGGAACCCCGGTGCACCAACTGCCCGAGGTGCCAATCGCCGTGGATCAACGCACGGCCGTTCAGCTCCAACGGCGGCAACACCTCGTACGCACGCAACACCACATCGGCGTGCGGCAAGTCCGGCGGCAACGCCCGAATAGCGCGCACGATCCGTTCCGGCGTACCGGCCACAGGCCCCTGCACGGGCAACACGTGCAGCTTCGCCAGCAGCGCCGCGCTCTCTTCCCACGGCGCCTTGTCAGGGTCCTCCTGACTCACCGGCGTCCCGTACGCCCACACCGTCACCGGCCGGTCGTCCACGAACTGCAGCGGCATCACCGGCGGCACGAACAACTCGGGGTGCGCGGCCGCGATCTCCAGCCGCTGCGCGAGCGCCTCGACGTCGGTGTCCGCCGGCAACGCCTTGGCCACGACGTCGCCGACGCGCACGACCACGACGTCACCACGGTCGCCGCCCAGCACCTCCGGGTCGGCGGAAGAGCCGGTCAGCGAGGCCATCGCCGCGATCAGGTCGTCCACGCGCACAGTGAATCAGGTGCGTTGCAGGGATCCCGCGTAGGAGTAGAAGAAGCCGATCAGGTAGGTCGCCGCGTCACCAGGGCTGTCGAACGCGGCGTAGAAGCGGCGATCCTCGTCGTACAGCCAGAACACGACGTACCGGTCGCCTTCGCGCACCAGGCACAGCGCACCGTCGACGACGGTGCCCAGCGAGTACGAGGCCGGGTCCAGGTTCAGGTGGGCGGCGGTCGCCAGCACCGCACTGGCAGCCTGTTCGAACTCCTCGGTGAGGCCCGGCTCGACGTCCGGCGCACCGGTGGCCACGGCGAGAGCACGTGCTCGCACCGCGGACGGAAGCTGGGTCGGCGTGCGGTACTGCTGCGCACGGACGTGGCCCAGGAACGCGACGTCCGGCGCGATGTCGTGGTGTTCGAGGTAGTGCGGCACCGAGCCGGACCAGACGAACCTGCCGTCCGTGCGGAACACCATGGGCACCGAGTCCGGATGTGCCGGATCCACCGCGTCCGGTGCGAAGCCCCGGGAGGCCAGCACGACCGGTGCACGGGTGAGGTAGTCGAGGAGCAGCTGCTTCTCGCCGGCCGTCACCGGCGTGCGATGGCAGATCGCGACCCCTTGCTCGGACATGCCGTCGACCGCGCGCACCAGCAGCAGCTCGGGGGACGCCCGCGGCATCTCCTCCGGCTCGGGGTTGATCACCGCGTTCATGGCGCTCGCCGCAGCGAGCCAGTCGGGCACGTGGGTCGGGAACCGCGGGAAGAAGGTCGCTTCGTGCCGCAGCGCCTGAACCGCGAAGTCGGCGCGGTCCTCGAAGTACGGCTGCCACGCGGGTTCGGTCTCGGTGTCGAAGGCGAGAGTCGGCAGCTGTCCGGGTTCGAGGGTGTAGCGAGCGGTGAACCAGGTTCCCGACGGGAAGCTGTGGCCCGCTGCCCTCAGGCGGTGGAACCACTGGCTGACCGACGCCGGAGGCAGCCAGTAGTGCTCCTCACCGTCCGCAGTGGACAGCGTGGTCGTGAGCGACTGCCAGCCCGCCGTCGCCTCGCACTCGACGTGGATGCGCTGCCAGCCCTCAGCCGCGGCGGCGGAGAGTTCGGCGGTGATCGCGTCGACGATCGAGTCGAGGCGTGGCTCGGCGACAGGACCCCACGGCAGCGCCACGCTCTGCCCGGCGGGTGGCTCGTCGAGGAACGCGAGGTGGTTCACCCGCAGTTGGCTGAGCTTGTCGCACGAGCCGGGAGACTTCCTGACGCGCCAGTACCTCGGCCGAGACCCCGTGAACGGGTGGCAGACGAGATCGCCCTCGTCCGAGACGCCCTCGATCGCGAAGATCGCACCGTCCTCGTGTGCCACCGCGGTCTGCGAGAACCACGACTCGACCAGGCTCGGCTGCAGCACGACGATGCCGTGCTCCGCTCCGGCGTCGAACGAGACGTGCTGGTGGTCGCGGACGTTCGCGATCTGCGCCGGGAACACCTGGCCCGACCACGCCACGAGCTGCGCCGTGCCCAGCGGTCCAGAGACGATCGCCTTCACCGGTTTCCTCCTGCCGGCGCCGCGACGGTGCCCATCGTCGTTGAAGCGGTGGGCAGCGGGCCCGTGCGCATGAAGTCGTCGAGGAGCGCTTCCCGCTCCTGCCACAGCTGGAGCAGGTCACTCGTGGGCCAGCGCAGTCCCGGCCAGTCCTCGCCGTTGAAGCGGATGCCGAGCGCGGGGTCGCGGCCGAGTGCCTTCAACACGTCGGTGCCCACGATCGTCATCCACCGCGGCCACTTCCCGGCCTCGACGCGGGCCGGTGTGGTGTAGACGTCCAGTGTCGGTCCGTCGGTGTCCGGCACGACACCGAGCACATCGCTCGAGTCGCAGCCCACCTGGAACTCGGCCTCCGCGAACGCGCCGACGAACGTGCCGAGCTGCACGAACCCGTTGAGCATGCGCCACAACTGAACTTCGAAGTGGTTCGCGAACTCGACGCCGCCCGCCGTCTTCGGGTGCGGCACGAACTCGGGGTTGCGCCATTCCTCGCCGGTGAAGGTGCCGTCGGGGCCGACCGCGCGGACGCCCATCAGCTGGAGGTGTCCCAGAGGAGCGAACTTCGGCTGGTTCGGGTCGAAGTAGCGGATCTCGCCGTTCGGTTTCCGAGCGGCGGCGGCCAGCTCCTTCTCGTCGATCTCCGGTAGCGGTGACGCGCCGAGGTAGGTGTCGACGCGCACCTCTGGGACCTGGCTCATGCCGCCATCTCTCTTTCGATCTCCTCGATTTCCGCGCGGTACTTGAAGCCTGGGTTGACCTGCGGATCGTTCAGGGTCTGGGTGGTGATCTCGCCGGTCTCCGGCGTGAAGCGGGTCGTCCGCGTCCACACCCGGTAGATGTACTCGCTGTGCATGCCGCCGGGGAACAGGAGTTCGCCCTCCCCGTGCGAGCCGCCGCCGTGGGCGTTGTCCCGGATGGTGGCGTCGACGTGGATTCCGCTCGGGTGGTACGCCTCGGTGACGTACTCGACCCGCTCGTAGACGCCCGGACCGACCTCGACGTCCCTCGGGGGGTGTGCGTTGTGGAACGTCGAGCTTTCCCGCTGCACGACGTGTTCCGCGCTCATCCCGAACGACGTGAAGGCCGAGTGGGTGTTCGGGCCCACGTGCGCCATGACGTTCATGTTCGTCGAGTCCTTGGGCTCGATTCCCGGCCCGCCGATGATCGGGTGCTCGAACCCGTCGAGGCGGAAGAGCGGCTTGCGCAGGAAGTCGGCGTCGTCCCGCCACACGACGGGTTCCCGCAGGTTCGCCATGTCGACCGGCTTGGCCATGCCGTCGAGCACGCTCCTGGGCATCGTCCGCGTCATGTCGGCAGGTAGTTCACCACCTGGCGCGAACGTGAGGTCCTGGTCGCTGGTATCGCGCCCGTGTCCCTCGTACGTACCGGCTGACTTCTGGTCGAACAGGTCGTTGACCCACTTCTGGAAGGTCTTCCAGCGGGGTTCCGCCGGCTTGGCCGGATCGGCGTCGTGCAGGAGGAGTTCGCCGTTCGGGCCCAGCGCCCAGTTGCGCGTCTTCGCCTGCCACTCGTCCGCGGTGAGGTTGGCGAACTCCGGGTGCTTGTCCCGGTAGTCCGCGATCGCGTCACGGAGTTCCGGGTCGTTGGACGGGTCGTACGCCTGTGGTCGCGGTGCGGGGGTCTCCGTGCCGGGCGGGCCCGAGTAGGTGGTGAAGGCCGGCGGCGGGGTGCGCTGGACCGGTGTCGTGTCGAACCGCGGCCGACTGTCCTGAGCGGGCCGCGGAGGAACCGGCTGGGTGTCCCTGATCGGTGCCGGGCGTGCGGGCACGTCGTGGCGCACCTGCGGGTTGTCGGCTCGCGGCGGCATCGGGCGCATGCCCTGCTGGTTCGGACCGGCCTGAGGTGGCGGCTGGCGGAAGGGCGGCTGCTGGCCGGGTGGTCCCTGGAACGGGCGCGGCTGCTGGCCAGGTGGCGCCATCCGTGGCTGCTGGGGTCCGTGGCGCGGTGCTTGCGAGTACTGCGGGCCGGGCGGCTGCTGGCGGTACCCCTGCTGCTGTTGGTGTTGCTGACCAGGGTGCTGATGCGGTTGCTGCTGCGGTTGGTTGTGGTGGCCTGGGGCCTGGTGGTGCTGCTGGTGGCGCGGATCAAAGCCGCGCTGCTGCCCCGCGTTGCGCGGGTCGAACCCTGGTTGCCGGTTGTGCTGGTCGAACGAGGGACGGTGTTGTTGCTGGGGACCGCCATGGTTCGGGTGGCGCTGCGGCATCTGGCCCTGCGGCATCTGGCCCTGCGGAGGCCGGCCGTGCATGGGCGCGCCGGGAGGCGGTGGCTGCCGGTGCTGCTGAGGTGGCTGCTGGTTGGGCAGCCACTGGCGTGGCCCGTTGCCCCTGGTCTCGTGGGGTGGTGGCGCGTTGCGCGGGGGAACCTCGCGCCAGACGCCGTCCGGGCCGGCGTGGTACTGGGAGGGCTCGCCGCGCTTCCACGCGAGCGGGCGCTTCTCCGGGACGTCCGAACCCCAGGTCGGCGTCGCGCCAGGGGGAACCGCCCGGTCGTGCTTGGTGCTGGTGCCGTCCGGCTTGAAGGTCACCCAGTCGCCGTTCGGAGGCCAGCCGGGGGAGTTGTCGCCGCGCTTGGGGTCGTGGTGCGTGGAGCTCGCGAACACGTTGCCCATGTCGTCGACCCAGGCGTCCTTGACGGGGGCGACGACCTCGACACCGAGTTCCTTGCTCAGGTGGGCCGCGAAGCCGTCCGGGTTGTTGCCGGTCTGACAGGAGAGCAGGCGGATCGGCTGCTTGCCGTCCCAGTCACCGGCGCCCCGGATGATGTCGGCGAGGTCCCTGGGAGTGAGCTTCGTGTCGCCGACCCGCACGCTGTCGACCGAGCCGTGGACGTCGACGGTGTAGCGGTGAGGGTCGGGAGCGACGGTGGTGGCGGAGACCGACGTCGACTTGACCCTGTCCCCGCCGCGCCCGGCGTCGTCGAGCAGCGACAGACCCGCCTTCGTGAACTCGGTGTGGTGTCGCAGGTGCTTGAGGTTGTCCGGCAGCGGGACCTCGCTGCGTCGCCGCATGAACTCCTCCATTGGAGTCCGTGCGGGCCGCTCGTGAGGAGTCGCCGCCTCGGCCGCGACCGGCCGTGGCTGGTCAGCCGCAGGGCGCTGGACGGGCTGGTGCTGCTGCGGTGCGGCGTGTTGTGGCGCCGCCTGCCGGGGTGGTGGGGCCTGATGGCGCGGCTGGTGCGGAGCGGGCGCCGCCACCGGCTGGTGGCGCGGGGGCGCGTGGTGCTGTTGCGGGGCGCTGTGTTGCTGGGCAGGGAAGTGCGAGGGTGCCTGCTGGACGTCCGCGTGACCGCGGTTCGGCTGCGGGCCGAAGGACTGCGGGGCGAACGGAGCGGACGTCGACGTGGCCGACTGGTGGACCACGTCCGCCGCAGGAGGCCGTTGCGAAGCCGGCCCCGCCGTGTGCTGGGGGCTCGGGCTGAACGGGGCGTTGGCCGGAGGCGGTGAGCCGTGCGGAGCCGTCGGCGAATGGCCACCTGGCGTCGGGCCGGTTCCTGGGGTGTGGCCTGGTGATGAGCCGTTCGTGCCCGGCGCGGGACCGGACGCGGGGTGATTCGCGCCGGCAGGTGGGCCGCCCGCGTGGGGGCCGTTGCCCGCGGGCGGGTGGTGTGCGGCTGAGGGCGAAGGGCTGTTGGACGGGTGGTGGCCGGCGGTCGGAGCACCGCCTGGGGGCGGGCCGCCGCTGGGGGAGTGGCCGCCCGCGGGCGACGGACCACCTGAGGGAGCAGGACTGCCGTGCGTGGGGGTCGGGCCGCTGTTCGCGGCCGGGGTGCTGTTGTGCGCGGGGCCGGCCGCCGGGGGTGCGCTGCCGTGCGTCGGGCCGCTCGGCGTCGGACTGCTGCTCGCAGCGGGGGCGCTGTTGTGCGCAGGGCCAGCCGCTGGAGGTGCGCTGCCGGGAGTGTGACCACCGCTGGGCGTCGGACTGCTGCTGGGTGAGAAGCCGCTGCCACTCGACGGGCTGCTGCTCGGTGAGAAGCCTCCGCCACTCGACGGGCTGCTGCTGGGCGAGAAGCCGCCACCCGACGGCGACGTGCCACCCATCGGTGGCGCCGACGGCATGGAGGTGCGCGGAGCGTTCGCCGCGGCCGGGGCGGTGGCCGGCGCCGGCTGGCCGGGGGACTGGCCTGCGCCCTGCTGTTGTGGTGGAGGCGGCGGTGCGGACGAGGCCGGGGTCGGGTCCGCTCGGTGGTGCGGCTGTTCCGTCGGCGGGGCCGCGTAGGAGGCCGCCGTGGCGTCGGCTGAACGGCGGGGTGGGGCTTCGGGGTCCGGGGTGGACGTCGGGGCCGTGGGAGGTGCGGGCGGGGGACCGTCCATGCGCGGGGCGGGTGTGGGGCCGTCCGGGCGTGGGGCGTCGGCGCGGGGCATGTCGCCTGCCGTGGGGACGCCGATGTCGGCGTTCATGCCCTCGATGCCCGACTTCATGCCCGAGGCGGAGCCGCTCACGGCGCCCGAGGTGGCGCCGAACAGGACGTCCTTGGCTTGGATGCCCTCCTCGCTCATGGCGCCTTCGGCCAGGGCCGAGCCCGCGCCGATGATGGCCTCCTCGGCGGCGTTGCGGCCGACCGAACGGCCGATGGAGTCGCCCACGCCGTCGCCCAGGACCTTGCCCATGCCGGCGCCCACGCCCGCGCCGATCACGCCGGAGACGAGGCCCGACTTGGCCGCGTCGAGGGTCATCTTCGTGTCGAGGGTGTCGCGGGTGCCCTTGGCCAGCTGGATGCCCTGGACGGCGAGGTCGGTGGCCACCGAGGTGGCGACCTCGATGCCCACCTGGAGGGCCAGCTTGCCGATGAGGTTGCGGCCCACCTGCTGCATCAGCTGCTGGACGAGTTGGCGGAAGACGATCTGCACGCCCGCGCGGGTCGCCAGCTGGGCCGGGACGATGCCCGCGGTCGAGGCGCCGAAGGACGCCACCGCGGACGCGATCATCACTGCGATCTGGATGGCCAGGATGACCAGGGCGATGATGATCGAGAGCTTGGCGTACTCGATCTGCATCGCGCAGTTGCGGCACGCCGTCGACAGCTTGTCGGAGACGTCCTTCATCTTGGGGAGGGTGGCTTCCTCGCCCTTGACGAACTTCTCCCAGTACTTCTTGAACGCCTCGGCCGCTTCGCCGTCCATGTTGGACGACGCCTGCTTGACCGCGTTCTCGGCCTCGCGCATGGCGTCGTCGACGTCGGTGGCGGCCTGCTTCCAGACCTCGGCGAGTCGTTGCAGCGCCGTTTCGTCGCCTTCCGGCCAGCTGTCGCCCACCACGATCGGGATGAGCCAGCGGACCTCGGCGGGCATCTCGATGCCCATGTGCGCAATCCCCCCAGACTGCTATCCGCTGATACCGCGTGCGTTGAACTGGTCCTGCTGTTCCATCAGGTTCGCGGACTCTTCGAGGTTCTTCCCGATGTCCTGCAACGTCTTCGCGACCTCCGCCATCACCTTGCGGACGCCGTCGGACGCGGGCACGTAGTCGGTGCCGAACTTCTGGCCCGCCTCGTCGTCGCCCCAGCACCGGCCCTCGGCGTCGAGGCCGCGTGCCAGCGCGGCGGCGCCGGTCGCCATGTCCTCGCCGGTGCTCACCATCTTCGCCGCCGCCGAGCGGACCCCGGCGGCCTCCAGGTACGTGCGGCCACCGGCGCTCACCAGCGGTCTCCCTTGCCCATGATCGAGTTGCCGCCGAAGTCCTCGTCCTCTTCGGTGCTGACCGCGCGCCGGACCGGGCTCGCCTCCTTGCGCAGCACCGAGGAACCGAAGTCCTCATCGGACGGCGGGGGCGGCGGCACGGGCTCGTCGCGTTGCTCGACCCGGAAGATGTCCTTGATCGACGGTGCGCCGGGCACGATGTCCGGCAGGTCGACGGTGCCCTCTTCCGAGGTCAGCGGGGCCATGTGGGCGTTGACCTGCTCGCGCACGTTCTGCGCGGCGCGCCGGGCCACCTGCGTGATCGTCTGCGCCAGCTGCTCGGGGGTGACCCGCTCGAGCGCGCGCGGCCCGAGTTCGAGCTTGTCCAGCACACCCGTCGAGTCCACGGTCACCACGACGTTGCCGTCGGGGGAGGACGCCACACCCGACATCGCCGCGATCGCGGCCTGGGCGTCGCGCAACCCGTCGGTGCGGTCCTTGAGTTCCCGCATCAGGTTGTCGAGGGTGCCGCGCAACTCTGCGTTACGAGTCGCTAGCTGATCGTCGTCGAGCACGCCGGAAACCTATCGAACACGATCAACTCGTGTCGGCCGAACGGCTCAGTTGGTGATGCAGATCGTCTTCACCGGCTGCGAGTACGTCTTCGCGTCGTCACCGTTGCACAGCGCTTTGTCCGACTTGCCGTCCACGACCTTCGCGACCTTGCGCGTCCCGGTGCCGCACGCCACCCGTTCGAAGTACTGGTTGACCGCTTTGAGGCAGTCGCCCTCCTGCACGTTGAGGACGTAGCAGAGCCGCGTCTTGCCGTTCGTCCGGGAACGTCCCGAGGACTCGGTCAGGTAGTCACCGGTCGGGCACATCGTGCGTCGCTCACGGGAGGACACGCGGTACACGGCCTCCTGCGACGAACAGTCCACTTCGGCCATGTCGACGCTGGTGTTGTTCACGTCGACCTGCTTCGCGCACTCCCCGACGCCGGCCTGCTCGTGCCAGCCGGAGCACCCCGCCAGCGCCAGGGTCAGGGCGGTGAGGACTGTGAGACCCGCCACGCGTCCGGACCCGCGCTCGCACGACGTCATCCGCTGCCGCCACACCGTTTCGTGCCTCCTGCCCAGGAGTAACCTGCATGGACATGTCTACTGCAGGGGCGGGTGCGGTACCCCCGTTTTGACCCAGGTAGACGTGGGCGGGTATCTTTGCTACCTGTGCCCGACCCATGTCGGGCCGCTCCGCGTGCCCGTGAGGCAGCGGTGTCCTCCACTCGCAGTGGCAGTTGAACTGTTGCTTGCGGACCTTGGGAGCGGGCGACACGCCCGACCTCGGGTGCAGAGAGGGATCAAGAAACACGAGGGTGAACCGCAAGGCGAACCCTCAAAAGACGGAAGAAGTAGCCGGCGAATGCCAACGATCCAGCAGCTGGTCCGCAAGGGCCGCCAGGACAAGGTGGCCAAGCAGAAGACGGCGGCCCTCAAGGGCTCGCCGCAGCGGCGCGGTGTGTGCACCCGCGTTTACACCACCACCCCCAAGAAGCCGAACTCCGCACTGCGCAAGGTCGCTCGCGTGAAGCTGACCAGCGGTATCGAGGTCACGGCCTACATCCCCGGTGAGGGTCACAACCTCCAGGAGCACTCGATGGTGCTCGTGCGCGGTGGTCGTGTGAAGGACCTGCCGGGTGTTCGCTACAAGATCATCCGTGGCTCTCTCGACACGCAGGGTGTCAAGAACCGCAAGCAGGCTCGCAGCCGCTACGGCGCGAAGAAGGAGAAGAGCTAATGCCCCGCAAGGGACCGGCCCCGAAGCGGCCGCTTATCTCTGACCCGGTCTACAGCTCGCCTCTCGTGACCCAGCTCATCAACAAGGTGCTGGTCGACGGTAAGCGCTCGGTGGCCGAGAAGATCGTTTACGAAGCGCTCGAAGGTGCTCGCGAGAAGACCGGCACCGACCCGGTCGTCACGCTGAAGCGCGCGCTCGACAACGTGAAGCCGTCGCTGGAGGTCAAGAGCCGCCGCGTCGGTGGTGCGACCTACCAGGTGCCGATCGAGGTCAAGCCCGGTCGTTCCACCACGCTGGCGCTCCGTTGGCTGATCACCTTCTCCCGGCAGCGCCGTGAGAAGACCATGGTCGAGCGTCTGATGAACGAGCTGCTCGATGCGAGCAACGGCCTCGGTGCCAGCGTCAAGCGTCGCGAGGACACGCACAAGATGGCCGAGTCCAACAAGGCCTTCGCTCACTACCGCTGGTGATCTGACGCCCGGCCTGCAGAGGTCGGGCTCTCCCAGCCCCAGTGAGCTCACAAGCTCAAGACAGGGGAAAGACCCGTGGCACAGGACGTGCTCACTGATCTTGCCAAGGTCCGCAACATCGGGATCATGGCCCACATCGACGCGGGCAAGACCACGACGACTGAGCGGATCCTCTTCTACACGGGGATCAGCTACAAGATCGGCGAGGTTCACGACGGCGCTGCCGTGATGGACTGGATGGAGCAGGAGCAGGAGCGCGGCATCACGATCACGTCGGCCGCGACGACCTGCTACTGGAAGAACCACCAGATCAACCTGATCGACACGCCCGGCCACGTCGACTTCACCGTCGAGGTCGAGCGCAACCTGCGCGTCCTCGACGGCGCCGTTGCCGTCTTCGACGGCAAGGAGGGCGTCGAGCCGCAGTCCGAGCAGGTCTGGCGGCAGGCGACCAAGTACGACGTCCCGCGCATCTGCTTCGTCAACAAGATGGACAAGCTCGGCGCGGACTTCTACTTCACGATCAAGACGATCCAGGACCGGCTGGCCGCCAAGCCGCTGCCGCTCCAGATCCCGATCGGTGCCGAGAGCGACTTCATCGGCGTTGTCGACCTGATCGAGATGCGCGCTCTCACGTGGCGTGGCGAAGTCCAGAAGGGCGAGGACTACGCGATCGAGGAGATCCCCGCGGATCTGCTCGAGAAGGCGCAGGAGTTCCGCGAGCAGCTTCTCGAGGCCGTCGCCGAGACCGACGACGACCTCACCGAGAAGTTCTTCGAGAACGGCGACCTGTCCGTCGAGGAGATCAAGGCCGGCCTCCGCAAGATCGTCGCCGCGGGCACCGCGTACCCGATCCTGTGCGGCTCCGCGTTCAAGAACAAGGGCGTCCAGCCCATGCTCGACGCGGTGATCGACTACCTGCCGTCGCCGCTCGACCTCCCGCCGGTCGAGGGCACGCTGCAGGACGGCGAGACCGTCGTGAAGCGCAGCCCGTCCAGCGACGAGCCGTTCTCCGCGCTGGCGTTCAAGATCGCCGTGCACCCGTTCTTCGGCAAGCTCACCTACATCCGGGTCTACTCGGGTCAGGTCTCCGCCGGCACCCAGGTCATCAACGCGACCAAGGACCGCAAGGAGCGCATCGGGAAGATCTTCCAGATGCACGCCAACAAGGAGAACCCGGTCACCGAGGCCATCGCGGGCCACATCTACGCCGTGATCGGTCTCAAGGACACCACGACCGGTGAGACCTTGTGCGACCCGCAGCACCCGATCGTGCTCGAGTCGATGACCTTCCCCGAGCCCGTCATCCAGGTGGCCATCGAGCCCAAGACGAAGGCGGACCAGGAGAAGCTCGGCACCGCGATCCAGAAGCTGGCCGAGGAGGACCCGACGTTCCGGGTCAACCTCGACCAGGAGACGGGCCAGACCATCATCGCCGGCATGGGCGAGCTCCACCTGGACATCCTGGTGGACCGCATGCGCCGCGAGTTCAAGGTCGAGGCCAACATCGGCAAGCCTCAGGTGGCGTACCGGGAGACCATCCGCCGTGCGGTGGAGAAGTACTCCTACACCCACAAGAAGCAGACCGGTGGCTCCGGCCAGTTCGCGAAGGTGCTCGTCACCGTCGAGCCGCTGGAGAAGAAGGAAGACGGCGCGCTCTACGAGTTCGTCAACGCCGTCACCGGTGGTCGCATCCCGCGTGAGTACATCCCGTCGGTCGACGCGGGTGCACAGGACGCGCTGCAGTACGGCGTGCTGGCGGGCTACCCGCTGGTCGGCGTGAAGGTGACGCTGCTCGACGGCGCCTACCACGAGGTCGACTCCTCGGAAATGGCGTTCAAGATCGCTGGTTCGATGGCCCTCAAGGAAGCCGCCCGTCAGGCGTCTCCCGCGATCCTCGAACCGCTGATGGCCGTCGAGGTCACGACGCCCGAGGAGTACATGGGCGACGTGATCGGCGACCTGAACTCCCGCCGTGGCCAGATCCAGGCCATGGAGGAGCGCAGCGGCATCCGTGTCGTCAAGGCACTGGTTCCGCTGTCGGAAATGTTCGGGTACGTGGGTGACCTGCGGTCCAAGACCCAGGGTCGTGCCAACTACTCGATGGTGTTCGACTCCTACGCCGAGGTGCCTGCAAGCGTCTCGAAGGAGATCATCGCGAAGGCGACCGGGGAGTAATTCCCCACCGGAGCACCGCAGTTCCACCGCGGGCTCTCCGGGGGTGAATCCCTGGGGTCCGCTACTTTCAGACCCTGACGTGTAAGTCCGGCGGGTGGCCACAGATGCCCGCCGGACCAGCAAAAAAGAAGTCCAGGAGGACAATCCAGTGGCCAAGGCGAAGTTCGAGCGGACGAAGCCGCACGTCAACATCGGCACCATCGGTCACATCGACCATGGCAAGACCACGCTGACCGCGGCGATCTCCAAGGTTCTGCACGACGCGTTCCCCGACGTCAACGCCTCGTTCGCGTTCGACCAGATCGACAAGGCGCCGGAAGAGAAGCAGCGCGGCATCACGATCTCGATCGCGCACATCGAGTACCAGACGGAGAACCGTCACTACGCGCACGTCGACTGCCCCGGGCACGCCGACTACATCAAGAACATGATCACCGGTGCGGCGCAGATGGACGGCGCCATCCTCGTTGTGGCGGCGACCGACGGTCCCATGCCGCAGACGAAGGAGCACGTCCTCCTGGCCCGCCAGGTCGGCGTCCCCTACATCGTCGTCGCCCTGAACAAGGCCGACATGGTGGACGACGAGGAGATCCTGGAGCTCGTCGAGCTCGAGGTCCGCGAGCTGCTCTCCGAGTACGAGTTCCCGGGCGACGACCTGCCGGTCGTGCGCGTTTCGGCGCTGAAGGCGCTGGAGGGCGACGAGACCTGGGGCAAGTCCGTGCTCGAGCTCATGGCCGCCGTTGACTCGGCGATCCCGGAGCCGGAGCGCGACACCGAGAAGCCGTTCCTCATGCCCGTCGAGGACGTCTTCACGATCACCGGCCGCGGCACCGTGGTGACCGGTCGTATCGAGCGCGGCATCATCAACGTGAACTCGGAAATCGAGATCGTCGGTATCAAGGAGACGTCGAAGAAGACGACGGTCACCTCGATCGAGATGTTCAAGAAGTTCCTGGACGAGGGCCGCGCCGGCGACAACGCCGCGCTGCTGCTCCGTGGCATCAAGCGCGAGGAGGTGGAGCGCGGCATGGTCATCGTCAAGCCGGGCACCACGACCCCGCACACCGAGTTCACGGCGCAGGTCTACATCCTGTCCAAGGACGAGGGTGGCCGCCACACGCCGTTCTTCAACAACTACCGTCCCCAGTTCTACTTCCGGACGACGGACGTGACCGGCGTTGTGACGCTCCCCGAGGGCACCGAGATGGTCATGCCGGGTGACACCACCGGTATGGACGTCAAGCTGATCCAGCCGATCGCCATGGACGAGGGCCTCCGCTTCGCGATCCGCGAGGGTGGCCGCACCGTCGGCGCCGGCTCGGTCACCAAGATCCTCAAGTGATCTAGCTGCACCAGTTCGGCGTGAAGCCGGGCCAACGACTTCGTTGGCCCGGCTTTCGTCGTTCAGATGCGAATTGTGCGTCAGCTCACGTTGGGCTGGCGCAGGCGCGCGGGTGACAGAGCGCCGCCGCGGTTCTGTTGCCGGGCAATGGAACCGGCGCGGCCGTCGCTCCACATGCGACGGACACGGTGGCTCACCGGCCAAGATCCGCACGTGATCTGGATCCAAGTCACCCACCCCGATTTGGAGTGCCCCACGCCCGTGTGGCATCCTTTACGGGTTGCTCGATGAAGGCACGGGTCGCACTCGTGCGTGCCTGAGTCCTTCGATCGAGCGTCCGCGCCCTGTTAGTGAACGCCTCCTTGCGGAGATGGGCATCAGGGTGCATGGGCTGTGTGGTAGGCCCAATCCCACCGGGGAGACCTTGAGTGGGACCGGTATGCGTAGCGGGCGCGACACGCCCGACCGCGTGGACCGGGCACCATGACACTTCAACAGGGGCGGAGCGCGCCAAGAGGCTGTAAAAGGCCTCATCCGAGGCACCGCACCGCAGCGGTTACGAGAAGCAGAGGAACGGCAAGCCATTATGGCGGGACAAAAGATCCGCATCCGGCTCAAGGCCTACGACCACGAAGCGATCGACGCGTCTGCGCGCAAGATCGTGGAGACCGTGACGCGCACCGGCGCTCGGGTTGTCGGGCCTGTGCCGCTGCCCACTGAGAAGAACGTGTACTGCGTCATCCGCTCGCCGCACAAGTACAAGGACTCGCGCGAGCACTTCGAGATGCGCACGCACAAGCGGCTGATCGACATCCTCGACCCGACGCCGAAGACGGTTGACGCGCTCATGCGCATCGACCTGCCGGCCAGCGTCGACGTCAACATCCAGTAAGCGTTGGGCGCGGAGAGTAACGGACCAATGTCTGACAGGCAGATGAAGGGCATCCTGGGCACCAAGCTCGGCATGACTCAGGTCTTCGACGAGAACAACCGGGTCGTCCCGGTGACCGTCGTCAAGGCTGAGCCCAATGTCGTGACCCAGGTACGCACCGAAGAGAAGGACGGCTACACCGCCGTCCAGCTGGCGGCCGGCGCGATTGACCCGCGCAAGGTCAACAAGCCCGTCGCGGGGCACTTCGCCAAGGCCGGGGTCACGCCCCGTCGCCACCTGGCGGAGCTGCGCACGGCGGACGCCGGCGAGTACACGGTCGGCCAGGAGATCACCGCTGAGGTGTTCGAGGCCGGCGCTGTTGTCGACATCACCGGCACCAGCAAGGGCAAGGGCACCGCAGGTGTCATGAAGCGCCACAACTTCAAGGGCCTCGGCTCCAGCCACGGCACCCAGCGCAAGCACCGCTCGCCGGGTTCCATCGGTGGCTGTGCCACGCCTGGTCGCGTCTTCAAGGGTCTGCGCATGGCTGGCCGCATGGGCCACGAGCGCGTCACGACCCAGAACCTGAAGGTGCACAAGATCGACGCCGAGAACGGCCTGCTGCTCATCAAGGGCGCTGTTCCCGGCCCCAAGGGTGGTCTGGTGTTCGTCCGGACTGCAGCGAAGGGTGGTGCCTGATGTCGACCGTTGAGATCCGCACCCCGGACGGCAAGTCCGCCGGCTCGGTCGAGCTGCCGGCTTCCGTCTTCGACGCGCAGGCCAACGTGGCGCTGCTGCACCAGGTCGTCGTGGCCCAGCAGGCCGCCGCGCGCCAGGGCACGCACTCCACGAAGACCCGCGGCGAGGTGTCCGGCGGTGGCAAGAAGCCTTACCGCCAGAAGGGCACCGGCCGTGCCCGCCAGGGTTCGACGCGTTCGCCGCAGTTCGTCGGCGGTGGCGTCGTCCACGGCCCGCAGCCGCGTGACTACTCGCAGCGGACGCCCAAGAAGATGAAGGCCGCCGCTCTGCGTGGCGCCCTTTCCGACCGGGCCCGCGCGAACCAGGTCCACGTCGTGTCCGGCCTGGTGGACGGGGACACCCCGTCGACCAAGACCGCGCGCAAGGTCCTGGAGTCGGTCACCCAGGCTCGTCGCGTTCTCGTGGTGCTCAACCGCACCGACGAGGTCGCGTGGGTCAGCGTGCGCAACCTGCAGCACGTGCACGTGATCGCGCCCGACCAGCTCAACACCTACGACGTGCTCGTCAACGACGACGTGGTGTTCACCAAGGACTCGCTCGACGTGTTCCTCGCCAGCAAGTCCCAGCAGGGTTCTGGCTCGGCTGAGGCCACGGCGGTCGTAGTGGACGAGGAGGGTTCCAAGTGATCCCCGACCACAGGGACATCTTGCTCGCGCCGGTGATCTCCGAGAAGTCCTACGGGCTCCTCGAGGAGAACAAGTACACCTTCTTGGTGGCGCCGGGGTCGAACAAGACCCAGATCAAGATTGCCGTGGAGAAGGTCTTCGGCGTCAAGGTCGTCAGCGTCAACACCATCAACCGCCAGGGCAAGCGCAAGCGGACCAAGAGCGGTTTCGGCAAGCGCAAGGACACGAAGCGCGCGATCGTCACGCTGTCTGCCGACAGCAAGTCGATCGAGATCTTCGGCGGCCCTGCCGCCTGATGACGAGGACTGCGTAGAGATGGGCATTCGCAAGTACAAGCCGACGACGCCTGGTCGTCGCGGTGCGAGCGTCTCCGACTTCGCCGAGATCACTCGGTCGACTCCGGAGAAGTCGCTGATCCGCCCGCTGCACAAGCTGGGTGGACGCAACGCGTCGGGCAAGATCACCACTCGTCACAAGGGTGGCGGTCACAAGCGGGCGTACCGCTTGATCGACTTCCGTCGCAACGACAAGGACGGCGTGCCGGCCAAGGTCGCTCACATCGAGTACGACCCCAACCGCACCGCGCGCATCGCGCTTCTGCACTACGCAGACGGCGAGAAGCGCTACATCATCGCCCCGGAGAAGCTCAAGCAGGGTGACACGGTTGAGAACGGCCCCAAGGCCGACATCAAGCCGGGTAACAACCTGCCGCTGCGCAACATCCCGGTCGGTTCCGTGATCCACGCCATCGAGCTTCGCCCCGGCGGCGGCGCGAAGATGGCCCGCTCGGCTGGTGCCTCGGTCCAGCTCGTGGCGAAGGACGGTCCGTACGCCCAGCTGCGGTTGCCCTCGGGCGAAATCCGCAACGTGGACGTGCGCTGCCGCGCCACGCTCGGCGAGGTCGGCAACAAGGACCACCAGAACATCAACTGGGGCAAGGCCGGCCGCATGCGGTGGAAGGGCAAGAAGCCCACCGTCCGCGGTGTCGCCATGAACCCCGTTGACCACCCGCATGGTGGTGGTGAAGGTAAGACCTCCGGTGGTCGCCACCCGGTCAACCCGGCTGGTAAGCCCGAAGGCCGTACCCGCCGCCGTAAGCCAAGCGACAAGCTCATCGTCCGGCGTCGTCGCACCGGTAAGAAGCGCTGAGCAGGGAGGGAGTGAAGGATGCCTCGCAGCCTTAAGAAGGGTCCCTTCGTCGACGACCACCTGCTCAAGAAGGTGGACGTTCAGAACGAAGCGGGCAAGAAGACCGTCATCAAGACGTGGTCCCGCCGGTCCACGATCATCCCGGACATGCTCGGCCACACCATCGCGGTGCACGACGGTCGCAAGCACGTCCCGGTGTTCGTGACCGAGGCGATGGTCGGGCACAAGTTGGGCGAGTTCGCCCCGACCCGCACCTTCAAGGGCCACATCAAGGACGACCGGAAGTCTCGTCGCCGCTAGGCGTCGAACTGAGAAGAGCAAGGGAAAAGCAGCGATGAACGCCCGTAAGGACGCTGAGGCAGCGGAGTTTCCGCGCGCCGTGGCTCGGGCTCGTTACGTTCGCGACACCCCCATGAAGGTGCGTCGCGTCATCGAGCTCATCAAGGGTCGTAACGCAAGCGAGGCCCTGGCCGTGCTCCAGTTCGCGCCCCAGGCCGCCTCTGAGCCGGTCGCGAAGGTGCTCGCCAGCGCCATGGCCAACGCCGAGAACAACCAGTCCCTGGACCCCTCCACCCTCTGGGTGGCGGTGGCCTACGTGGACGAGGGTCCGACCCTCAAGCGTTTCCGCCCGCGTGCCCAGGGCCGCGCGTACCGGATTCGCAAGCGGACGTCGCACATCACCATTGAGGTGGAGTCGCGTCCGAAGAAGACCAGCGCGAAGGGAACCCGGTAGTGGGCCAGAAGATCAACCCGCACGGCTTCCGGCTGGGGATCACCACCGACTGGAAGTCCCGCTGGTACGCCGACAAGCAGTACGCCGAGTACGTGGCGGAGGACGTCAAGATCCGCCGCCTGCTCAGCAAGGGCATGGAGCGTGCCGGCATCTCCAAGGTGGAGATCGAGCGGACCCGTGACCGGGTGCGCGTCGACATCCACACCGCCCGGCCGGGCATCGTCATCGGCCGTCGTGGTGCCGAGGCGGACCGCATCCGCGGTGAGCTGGAGAAGCTCACCAAGAAGCAGGTCCAGCTGAACATCCTCGAGGTCAAGAACCCCGAGTCGGACGCGCAGCTCGTGGCACAGGGTGTCGCCGAGCAGCTGTCCAACCGCGTCGCCTTCCGGCGCGCGATGCGCAAGGCCATTCAGTCGGCCATGCGTTCGTCGCAGGTCAAGGGCATCCGCGTGCAGTGCGGCGGTCGCCTCGGCGGCGCCGAGATGTCCCGCTCGGAGCACTACCGCGACGGCCGCGTGCCGCTGCACACGCTCCGCGCGAACATCGACTACGGCTTCTTCGAGGCCCGCACCACGTTCGGCCGTATCGGCGTGAAGGTGTGGATCTACAAGGGCGACATCGTCGGTGGCATCTCGGCGAAGCGCGCGCTCGACGCGGCTCCGGCTCAGGCCGACCGCGCTCCGCGCCGTGACCGCAACGAGCGTCCGAACCGTGCACGTCGCTCCGGTGCCAGCGGCACCACCGCGACGAGCACCGAGGCCGGCCGTGCCGCCGCTGACGCTTCGGCGTCGGCTGAGGCCCCGGCTTCTGCAGAGAAGACGGAGAGCTGAGCCATGCTCATCCCTCGTAGGGTCAAGCACCGCAAGCAGCACCACCCCAAGCGGTCGGGTGCTGCCAAGGGCGGCACGAAGGTCACCTTCGGTGAGTTCGGCATCCAGGCTCTGGAGCCGGCGTACGTCACCAACAGGCAGATCGAGTCCGCTCGTATCGCCATCACGCGCCACATCCGTCGTGGCGGCAAGGTCTGGATCAACATCTTCCCGGACCGTCCGCTGACGAAGAAGCCGGCCGAGACCCGCATGGGTTCCGGTAAGGGTTCGCCGGAGTGGTGGGTGGCCAACGTCAAGCCGGGTCGCGTCCTCTTCGAGATGGCGTTCCCGAACGAGCAGGTCGCTCGCGAGGCGCTCCGCCGCGCGATCCACAAGCTCCCGATGAAGTGCCGCATCGTTACGCGTGAGGGTGGTGAGTTCTGATGGCAGCGGGTACCACCGCTTCCGAGCTGCGTGAGCTCACCGAGGAAGAGCTCGTGCTGCGTCTGAAGGAATCGAAGGAAGAGCTGTTCAACCTTCGCTTCCAGATGGCCACGGGCCAGCTCGACAACAACCGGCGTCTGCGCACGGTCCGGCATGACATTGCCCGGATCTACACCGTGATGCGGGAGCGGGAGCTCGGGCTCTCCGTCACGCCGGATTCCACTGGTGAGGGTGCGGCATGACCGACAGCAACGAAGTTCAGACCGAGAAGCGCAACGACCGCAAGGTCCGCGAGGGCCTCGTCGTGTCCGACAAGATGGACAAGACGATCGTCGTGGCGCTCGAGGACCGCAAGAAGCACCCGCGTTACTCCAAGATCATGCGCTCCACCACCAAGGTGAAGGTGCACGACGAGGAGAACGCGGCGGGCGTCGGCGACCGCGTGCAGCTCATGGAGACCCGGCCTCTGTCGGCGACCAAGCGCTGGCGTCTCGTCGCCATCCTCGAGAAGGCCAAGTAGTCCCCTAGAGGGATCAAGCATCTAGACAGACCGAGCCCGTCGGGTCGGAAATCCGGCGGGCCAGGAATGGTCAAGGAGCAAGTCAAGTGATTCAGCAGGAGTCGCGGCTTCGTGTCGCCGACAACACTGGTGCGAAGGAAATCCTTTGCATCCGTGTTCTCGGTGGCTCTGGCCGCCGCTACGCGGGCATCGGCGACATCATCGTCGCCACCGTCAAGGACGCGATCCCCGGTGCCGGTGTGAAGAAGGGTGACGTCGTCAAGGCCGTCATCGTCCGCACCGTCAAGGAGCGTCGTCGTCCGGATGGCTCGTACATCCGCTTCGACGAGAACGCCGCCGTGCTCATCAAGAACGACAACGAGCCCCGCGGTACCCGCATCTTCGGCCCGGTCGGCCGTGAGCTGCGCGACAAGAAGTTCATGAAGATCATCTCGCTGGCTCCGGAGGTGCTCTGACCATGAAGGTGAAGAAGGGCGACACTGTCGTCGTTATCGCCGGCAAGGACAAGGGCGCGAAGGGCAAGGTCATCCAGGCCTACCCGGAGACCGGCAAGGTCCTGGTCGAGGGCGTCAACCGGATCAAGAAGCACACCAAGATCACGCAGACCCAGCGGGGCGCGCAGTCTGGTGGCATCGTGACCCAGGAAGCCCCGATCAACGTCTCCAACGTGATGGTGGTCGACTCGGACGGCAAGCCGTCTCGTGTTGGTTACCGGACGAACGACGAGGGCAAGCGGGTCCGCATTTCCCGTCGTAACGGGAAGGACATCTGATCATGACCACCGCAGAGAAGATCATCCCGCGGCTCAAGACGCGCTACCGCGACGAGGTGAAGGGCGAGCTGCTCAAGCAGTTCAACTTCGCCAACGTGATGCAGATCCCGGGCGTCGTGAAGGTCGTCGTCAACATGGGTGTCGGCGACGCCGCCCGTGACGGCAAGCTGATCGAGGGTGCCGTCAAGGACCTCTCGATCATCACCGGCCAGCGCCCCGAGGTCCGTCGGGCCCGCAAGTCCATCGCGCAGTTCAAGCTGCGTGAAGGCATGCCGATCGGTGCGCGCGTCACGCTGCGCGGCGACCGCATGTGGGAGTTCCTCGACCGTCTGCTGACGATCGCGCTGCCCCGTATCCGCGACTTCCGCGGCCTCTCGGGCAAGCAGTTCGACGGCAACGGCAACTACACGTTCGGTCTGAACGAGCAGTCGATGTTCCACGAGATCGACCCGGACGCTATCGACCGGCCTCGCGGCATGGACATCACCGTCGTCACCACCGCCACGAACGACGAGGAGGGCCGGGCGCTGCTGAAGCACCTGGGCTTCCCGTTCAAGGAGAACTGACTCGATGGCCAAGAAGGCGTTGATCAACAAGGCCGCGAAGAAGCCGAAGTTCAAGGTCCGGGGTTACACCCGGTGCCAGCGTTGCGGCCGCCCCCACGCGGTGTTCCGCAAGTTCGGCCTCTGCCGGATCTGCCTGCGCGAGATGGCTCACCGCGGTGAGCTGCCTGGCGTGAGCAAGTCCAGCTGGTAATTCCAAGCTTCATTACTTCGCTGTAGGCCCGCACACGACCGTCCTGCCCTCCCTTCACGGGGAGGGCGGGTCTGGACCCTGAGCCGGTGAACCGCAGCGAGAAAGGTTGACCAGGTCACCATGACGATGACCGATCCCATCGCAGACATGCTCACTCGTCTGCGGAACGCGAACTCGGCTTACCACGACAAGGTCGTGATGCCGCACTCCAAGATCAAGGCGAACATCGCCGAGATCCTCAAGCGCGAGGGCTACATCGCCTCGTACCGCGACGAGGACGGCGAGGTGGCCAAGAACTTGGTCGTCGAGCTGAAGTACGGCCCGAACCGTGAGCGCAGCATCGCCGGCCTCCGCCGCGTGTCCAAGCCCGGTTTGCGCGTGTACGCGAAGTCCACTGGCCTGCCCCGAGTTCTCGGTGGCCTCGGCGTGGCGATCATTTCGACCTCTGGCGGTCTCATGACCGACCGTCAGGCCAACAAGGCAGGCGTGGGCGGAGAAGTCCTCGCCTACGTTTGGTAAGGGGGAGTAGACATGTCGCGCATCGGTAAGCAGCCGATCATTGTCCCCTCCGGGGTCGACGTGAACATCGCCGGTCAGGACGTCAGCATCAAGGGCCCCAAGGGTCTCCTGACGCTGACGCTCGCTGAGCCGATCATCGTCGAGAAGGCCGAAGACGGCACTCTCGAGGTCAAGCGCCCGAACGACGAGCGCCGGAACCGCGCGCTCCACGGCCTGTCGCGCACGCTCGTGCACAACATGGTCGTCGGCGTGACCCAGGGCTACGAAAAGAAGATGGAAATCCACGGCGTCGGTTACCGCGTCGCGCTCAAGGGCTCTGAGCTCGAGTTCGCGCTCGGTTACTCGCACCCGGTCAAGGTCGAGGCCCCCCAGGGCATCACCTTCGCGGTCGAGACCCCGACCCGTTTCTCCGTCTCGGGTATCGACAAGCAGCTGGTCGGTGAGGTTGCCGCCAACATCCGCAAGCTGCGCAAGCCCGACCCGTACAAGGGTAAGGGCGTCCGGTACTCGGGCGAGAAGATCCGTCGCAAGGTCGGAAAGACGGGTAAGTGACATGAGCGAGTCGACTGTTACGAAGCGCAAGCCGGTGGGCAAGGACATCTCCACCAGGCGTCGTGTTGCGAAGGCCCGTCGCCACTTCCGCCTCCGCAAGAAGGTCAACGGCACCGCCGAGCGTCCGCGCCTGGCCGTGCACCGTTCGTCGAAGCACATCACCGTGCAGATCATCGACGACCTGAAGGGCCACACGATCGCGTCCGCTTCCTCCATGGAAGCCGACGTCCGTGCCCTGGACGGCGACAAGAAGGCCCGTGCGGCCAAGGTCGGCCAGCTGGCCGCGGCCCGCGCCAAGGACGCCGGCGTCACGGCGGTCGTGTTCGACCGCGGCGGCAACGCGTACCACGGCCGGATCGCTGCTCTGGCGGATGCCGCTCGCGAGGCGGGGCTGGAGTTCTGACAATGATCATTTCTGGAATTGAGAGGGACGCCTGATGCCAGGACGTACGCGTCGCGAAGGCGGCGGGGGCGAGCGCGGAGAGCGCCGCGACCGTCGTGACGGCGGCCGCGGCGGCGCGGCCCAGGAGAAGACCCCCCACCTCGAGCGCGTGGTTGCGATCAACCGCGTCTCCAAGGTGGTCAAGGGTGGTCGTCGCTTCAGCTTCACCGCGCTCGTCGTGGTGGGTGACGGCGACGGCATGGTCGGCGTCGGTTACGGCAAGGCCAAGGAAGTTCCCGCGGCCATCGCCAAGGGTGTCGAGGAAGCGAAGAAGAACTTCTTCCGCGTTCCCCGCATCGCCGGCACCATCCCCCACCCGGTCCAGGGTGAGAAGGCCGCTGGTGTGGTCCTGCTGCGTCCGGCCTCGGCCGGTACCGGTGTCATCGCGGGTGGCGCTGTTCGCGCCGTCCTCGAGTGCGCCGGCGTGCACGACGTGCTGTCGAAGTCGCTCGGCTCCGACAACGCGATCAACATCGTGCACGCGACCGTGGCGGCCCTCAAGGGTCTGCAGCGTCCGGAAGAGGTCGCGGCCCGTCGTGGCCTGCCCCTCGAGGACGTCGCTCCCGCCGGCATGATCCGCGCCCGCGCGGGCCAGGGGGTCTGATCATGGCTCAGCTGAAGATCACCCAGGTCCGCAGCACCATCGGTACCAAGCACAACCACCGCGAGTCGATGCGCACCCTCGGGCTGCGCAAGATCCGTCAGTCGGTCGTGCGTGAGGACACCCCCCAGGTGCTCGGCCTGATCAACGCCGTGCGTCACCTGGTTGTTGTCGAGGAGGTCCAGTCGTGACCATCAAGATTCACGACCTGCGTCCGGCCCCCGGCGCCAAGACCGCCAAGACCCGCGTCGGTCGTGGTGAAGGCTCCAAGGGCAAGACCGCCGGCCGCGGTACGAAGGGCACGGGCGCTCGCAAGAACGTCTCGCCGCGCTTCGAAGGTGGCCAGATGCCGCTGCACATGCGGCTCCCGAAGCTCAAGGGCTTCAAGAACCCGTTCCGCACCGAGTACCAGGTGGTGAACGTTTCCTCGATCGCCGCCTCGTTCCCCGAGGGTGGTTCGGTCGACGTTCCCGCGCTGGTGCTGGCCGGGCTGGTCCGCAAGGGCTCGCTCGTCAAGGTGCTGGGTGACGGGGATGTCTCCGTCAAGCTGGATGTCACGGCTGACAAGTTCTCCAAGACCGCTGTGGAGAAGTTGGCGGCTGCTGGTGGGTCTTCCACCGTGGCTTCCTGACGCGTCTCGCGTGTGAAGGGCCCCGAGGCTTCGCCTCGGGGCCCTTCTGCTTTGGTGGCGCCCTGTGCCGTGGGTGGTCGCCTTGCGGGCGGCCTGGTTGCGTTGAGTGCTTCCCCTGGGGCTCTGCCCCAGACCCCGGCAATCTGAGATGGGGGCCAGCGCCATGAGTGGGTAGATGGCACGCCTGTTGCTTAGAGCGGCTGCCTGTTGCGTACGAGGGTGCGTCGGCGGTGGGGTCCCATCACGAGCCGAGCCAAGAGCGGGCCACATGTCTGAGGGGGTGTCAACTCGACGAAAAGCGTGTCGAGTTGACACCCCCTCAGACATGCAGCAAGAGCTATGGCGCGACTCGTGATGGGACCCCACCGCCCAGCTCGTTTGCCAAAGACGGCTCGCCTTCGGCTTCGCGGTTGATCCGGGCACCTGCTCGCCCTCTGGGTGTGCGACTGCTGTCTCGGTTGGGTCCCCGTTCTGGTTCGCTCTGCGGGGATTTTTGCGGGAACTTTGGGGCGTGTGTGGACGTTCGCGGACGGCGTAACTGCTGCTCGTAGCACGGATTTGCCGTCGGCGATACCCCGGATGGCCTAGTGGTTCGGTCAGAGATCAACCAGTTGGAACCTGTGATTGGCCACTGGGTACGGCCTGGTCGGGGAGGGCTGTTAGAGTCGCGGGCTGAACCCGGATGTCCTCCGGGTTGCTTGGTCGTGGCTACCTGACTCGGCCTGCCAACTACCGCATGTGCCGGTCCCTGGGGGTCGGCAACGCTCAGGAGGTTCGCGTGCTCGGCGCATTCCGCTCGGCTCTCGCGACGCCGGATCTACGCAAAAAGATCCTGTTTACGCTCGGGATCATCATTGTGTACCGGCTTGGTGCGACCATGCCCGCGCCGGGCGTGTCCTTCAAGAACGTGCGGGCGTGTGCTGAAGCGCTTGAAGGCCAGAACATCTACTCGCTGATCAACCTGTTCAGCGGTGGTGCTCTGCTCAACCTGTCCGTGTTCGCGCTGGGCATCATGCCCTACATCACCGCGAGCATCATCATCCAGCTCCTCACCGTGGTGATTCCGCGGTTCGAGCAGCTGAAGAAGGAAGGACAGGCTGGTCAGGGCAAGCTCACGCAGTACACGCGCTACCTGACGATCGGTCTGGCCATCCTGCAGTCGACCGGTCTCGTGGCGCTGGCCGTGCGCGGGCAGCTCTTCGGTGAGTGCGACCAGGACGTCATTCCTGGCAAGGACAGCATCTTCACGCTGATCGTGCTGGTCATCACCATGACCGCCGGTACCTCGGTCATCATGTGGCTCGGTGAGCTCATCACCGAGAAGGGCATCGGCAATGGCATGTCGTTGCTGATCTTCACCGGTATCGCCGCCCGCATCCCCGCCGAGGGCAAGAACATCCTCGACAAGAGCGGCCTCACGTTCACCCTCGTGGTGATCGCCGCTCTGATCATCATCGCGAGCGTCATCTACGTCGAGCAGGCCCAGCGTCGCATCCCGGTGCAGTACGCCAAGCGCATGATCGGCCGCCGCATGTACGGCGGTACGTCGACGTACCTTCCTCTCAAGGTGAACCAGGCCGGCGTCATCCCGGTCATCTTCGCCTCTTCGCTGCTGTACCTGCCGGACCTGATCGTGCGTCTGACCCAGGGCTCCTCCACCGAGCAGAACTGGTTCTCCACCTTCGTGCAGACCTACCTGGTCAAGCAGTCGAGCTGGGTGCACATCGCCACGTACTTCCTGCTCATCGTCTTCTTCACGTACTTCTACGTGGGCATCACGTTCAACCCGGACGAGCGTGCCGACGAGATGAAGAAGTTCGGTGGGTTCATCCCCGGCATCCGTCCCGGTCGTCCCACCGCCGAGTACCTCAAGTTCGTCCTGGGCCGCATCACGCTTCCCGGTTCGCTCTACCTCGGCATCGTGGCGATCCTGCCGAACCTGTTCCTGGACCTGACCGGTGACGGTCAGAACCAGAACTTCCCGTTCGGCGGCACCGCGGTTCTGATCATGGTCGGTGTCGGTCTCGACACCGTGAAGCAGATCGAGAGCCAGCTCATGCAGCGCAATTACGAAGGGTTCCTCCGCTAGATGCGACTCGTTCTCGTTGGCCCGCCCGGTGCGGGCAAGGGCACCCAGGCCGAAGTTCTGAGCCGCAAGCTCGGCGTGCCGCACATCTCGACGGGCGACCTCTTCCGGTCACACATCAGCAACCAGACCGAGCTCGGGCTGGAGGTGCAGAGCATCCTCGACGAGGGCGCTCTCGTGCCGGACTCCATCACGAACGAGATGGTGCGCAAGCGTTTGGCCGAGTCCGACGCCGCGGACGGGTTCCTGCTCGACGGGTTCCCCCGCAACGTCGCCCAGGCCGACAAGCTGGGTGAGTTCCTCGCTGTCGGTGGCCACTCGCTCGACGCGGTGCTGGAGTTCCGGGTCGACGAGGACGTCGTGGTGGAGCGGCTGCTCGCACGGGGGCGCACGGACGACAAGGAAGACGTCATCCGGCACCGCCAGCAGGTGTACCGCAACGAGACCGCGCCGCTGCTGAGCTACTACGCGGAGAAGGTCATCTCCATCGACGCCGTCGGTGAGATCGACGAGATCAGCGAGCGAGCGCTCGCCGCGCTGAACGAGAAGTGACAGGCGGGCTGCTTCAGCGGCTCCGTGCTGTCGTCACAGGTGCAACAGATCGTGAAGGCATGAGCAAGATCGAGATCAAGACCCGCGGCCAGCTGGAGGCCATGCGCGCCTCCGGCCTGGTCGTGGCACGGGCCCTGCAGAACGTCGTCGACGCGGTGAAGCCCGGTGTGTCCACGTGGGACCTCGACGAGATCGCCGAGCAGACCATCCGCGACGCCGGCGCCATCCCGTCGTTCAAGGGCTACCACGGCTTCCCGGCGAGCATCTGCGCGTCGGTGAACGACCAGATCGTCCACGGCATCCCCAGCAAGACGCAGGTGCTGGCCGAGGGTGACCTGATCTCCATCGACTGCGGCGCGATCCTCGACGACTGGCACGGCGACTCGGCCGTCACGGTCGGCGTCGGTGAGCTGTCTCCCGCGGACCACAAGCTGTCCGAGGCGACCAGGCTGTCGATGCTCGCGGGCATCGAGGCCGCGGTGGCCGGCGGCAGGCTCACGGACATCTCGTTCGCCATCGAGTCCTCGGCCATCGAGTCGGGGGAGCGCGACGGCATCGAGTACGGCGTGGTCGCGGACTACGGCGGCCACGGCATCGGCTCCAAGATGCACATGGAGCCGTTCCTGCCGAACTTCGGCAAGCCGGGCAAGGGGCCGAGGCTCAAGGTCGGCATGGCCATCGCGATCGAGCCGATGCTGACGCTCGGCACCGACGACTCCCAGGAGCTCGAGGACGGCTGGACCGTCATCACGCTCGACGGCACCCGTGCCGCGCACTGGGAGCACAGCGTCGCGATCACCGAGGACGGTCCCTGGGTGCTCACCGCGCCGGAGGAAAGCAAGTAGCCCCAACGGTTTTGGACATGACCCCGTTCACCCTCCGGTGAACGGGGTTATTTCGTTTGTCAGGGCCGATACGGTCGAGGTGACGAGCGAGTCCAATGCTTGGGGGCATTGTGGGGGTAACCCGTTTCGTCCTGTCCGCCCTTCTGATTCCACTTGCAGGCTGTGCTGCCTCTAAGCCGGCCACCGATTTCACCTACCAGGACGTGCCGGCGGAGCGGATCGCCGACCGGATCTTCCTGGCGGACGCCATCGCGGCGGCGGAGGGCTGCCGACCGCCGTTCTCCGACGTCGTCGTGCGGCGTCCGAACTTCGTCAGCCCGCCGGCACCTGTCGACGGCGGTTGTGGCGGCAGCGTTCGTGCCGCCGCGTCGTGGGAGTACGTCGACGCCGTGAGTCGCATCACGGTCCTGCACGACGTCGTCGTGCGGGAGTGGGACGTCCTGCTCCAGTCCGGACCGGAGGCCGCCGAGACGCGCTCGTACGGGGCGACGTTGCTGCAGTGCCTCGACCGGGCCGGGTTCGTCCAGCGCGGTCCCGGCGATCCGAGTTTGGAGACTTACGGCATCGGGTCGGGCGACATCGCACTCAACAACGCAGCTCAGCGGTGTTCTGACGACACCGGCTACGGCTGGAGAGCCGCCTCCCAGCGCCTGCGAACGCTCAAGTCCGTGCTCGGCAAGCACGAGTCGGAGATCAACGACATCGCGCGGCTGAGGCCTGTGCTCGAGCGGGGTGCGCGGCTCGGCGGGGGGTCTCAGCGGACCCGATTTGGGTTGCCGCAGTGAACTGCGTACACTGGTCAGGTGGCGCATCTGTCGCGCCGGTTCTGTCATGCCCTCGCAGGTGAGATCGAACCGGGCTGGGACGCGCCCAAACGTATTTATCACCGTCACGAAACGCGGAGGACATGGGCAAGAAGGACGGGGCCATTGAGGTCGAGGGCCGCGTAGTCGAGCCGCTCCCCAACGCGATGTTCAGGGTCGAGTTGGAGAACGGTCACAAGGTACTCGCGCACATCAGCGGCAAGATGCGACAGCACTACATCCGCATCCTCCCTGAGGACCGGGTTGTCGTGGAGCTCTCGCCCTACGACCTGTCCCGCGGGCGCATCGTCTACCGCTACAAGTGACCTCCAGTAGCAGGAGATCTCAGGCGTGAAGGTTCAGCCGAGCGTCAAGAAGATCTGCGACAAGTGCAAGGTGATCCGCCGTCACGGCCGGGTCATGGTGATCTGCGAGAACCTGCGCCACAAGCAGCGCCAGGGCTGAGCAGTTCCACTCGCGCTCGTCGAGATCTTTCGATGACGCAGTAACGAGACACTCCTCGCACCTACCGCACGGGCTCCATGCGTGCGGACACCCCCGGATTCCAGGCCGGGGCCGGGACACCGGCTGTGAGAGCAGCCGGAACGACACACAGCGAGTCAGTCACCGGAATTGGGCGAGGAGCAGACCTGGAAGTCAAACGACAGGAGTTAACCGCCACATGGCACGACTCGCTGGCGTAGACCTCCCCCGCGAAAAGCGGATGGAGATCGCGCTCACCTACATCTTCGGCATCGGTCGTACGCGCTCCAAGGAGCTGCTCGCCGCCACGGAGATCTCCCCGGACCTCCGGGTGAAGGATCTGACGGACGACGACCTCGCCAAGCTGCGGGACCACATCGAGACGAACTACAAGGTCGAGGGTGACCTTCGCCGTGAGGTCGCGGCCGACATCCGTCGCAAGATGGAGATCGGTTGCTACGAAGGTCTTCGGCACCGTCGTGGCCTGCCCGTTCGCGGACAGCGCACCAAGACGAACGCCCGTACCCGCAAGGGTCCGAAGAAGACCGTGGCCGGCAAGAAGAAGGCCGGCAAGAAGTAAGACCTCGCGTCTACTGCCCTCAACTTAGGAGTTCGTTTTGCCACCCAAGTCCCGTACGGGCGCCGGGGTCAAGAAGGTCCGGCGCAAGGAAAAGAAGAACGTCTCGCACGGCCAGGCGCACATCAAGAGCACGTTCAACAACACCATCGTGTCCATCACGGACCCGCTGGGCAACGTGATCAGCTGGGCGTCCGCCGGCCACGTGGGCTTCAAGGGCTCTCGCAAGTCCACGCCGTTCGCGGCGCAGATGGCTGCCGAGAACGCCGCCCGCAAGGCCGCCGAGCACGGCATGCGCAAGGTGGACGTGTTCGTCAAGGGTCCCGGCTCCGGCCGTGAGACCGCGATCCGTTCGCTGCAGGCCGCCGGTCTCGAGGTCGGCACCATTCAGGACGTGACCCCGCAGCCCCACAACGGCTGCCGCCCGCCCAAGCGGCGCCGGGTCTGAGGAACGGGGAGGAGTAAGAACTCATGGCTCGTTATACGGGACCCGCGACGCGCATCTCGCGTCGCCTCAAGGTTGACCTCGTCGGTGGGGACCAGGCGTTCGAGCGCCGTCCGTACCCGCCCGGCCAGCATGGCCGTGGCCGGGTCAAGGAGTCCGAGTACCTGCTGCAGCTCCAGGAGAAGCAGAAGGCTCGCTACACCTACGGCGTCCTCGAGAAGCAGTTCGTCCGTTACTACAAGGAAGCGGTTCGCCGTCCGGGCAAGACCGGCGAGAACCTGCTCCAGATCCTCGAGGCTCGCCTCGACAACGTGGTGTACCGCGCGGGCCTCGCCCGCACGCGTCGCCAGGCTCGCCAGCTGGTCAGCCACGGTCACTTCATCGTGAACGGCCACAAGGTCAACATCCCGAGCTTCCAGGTGTCGAAGTTCGACATCATCGACGTGAAGCCGAAGTCCATGCCCACGCTGCCCTTCGAGGCTGCGCGCGCGTCCTTCGGTGACCGCCCGATTCCCGCTTGGCTGCAGGTCGTGTCCTCGAACCTGCGCATCCTCGTGCACCAGCTGCCCGAGCGCGCGCAGATCGACACGCCCGTCACCGAGCAGCTCATCGTCGAGCTCTACTCGAAGTGATCCTCTCCGAGCCACCGTCTCTTGTGGACGGTGGCTCGGGTCGGGTCCCGCATCGGCGCGAAGGGTGTGCCGAGTGCGTTTGCCGGTCTTCGTGACTGGCTGTTGTTGGCGGCGTCAAATAGCGGGCGTCGTTGATCGGAAAGGTAGAACCCAGTGCTGATTTCCCAGCGCCCCTCGCTCGCCGAGGAAGCGGTCTCCGAGACCCGTTCCCGGTTCGTCATCGAACCGCTGGAGCCGGGCTTCGGTTACACGCTCGGCAACTCGATCCGCCGCACGCTGCTCTCGTCGATCCCCGGTGCTGCTGTCACGAGCATCCGCATCGACGGCGTGCTGCACGAGTTCACCACGGTTCCCGGGGTGAAGGAGGACGTCACCGACGTCATCCTGAACCTCAAGGAGCTCGTCGTCTCGTCCGAAGAGGACGAGCCGGTGACCATGTACCTGCGCAAGCAGGGCCCCGGTGTGGTGACCGCGGGCGACATCGTGCCTCCGGCCGGTGTCACCGTGCACAACCCCGACCTGCACATCGCGACCCTGAACGGCAAGGGGAAGCTGGAGATCGAGCTCGTCGTCGAGCGCGGTCGCGGCTACGTCCCGGCTGTCCAGAACAAGCAGGCGGGCGCCGAGATCGGCCGCATCCCCGTCGACTCGATCTACTCGCCGGTTCTCAAGGTGACGTACAAGGTCGAGGCCACTCGTGTCGAGCAGCGTACGGACTTCGACAAGCTGATCCTCGACGTGGAGAGCAAGCCCTCGATCACTCCGAGGGACGCAGTTGCCTCCGCGGGTAAGACCCTGGTTGAGCTGTTCGGCCTCGCTCGCGAGCTGAACATCGACGCCGAGGGCATCGAGATCGGCCCGTCGCCGGCCGAGGCTGACACCATCGCCGCGTTCGCGATGCCTATCGAGGACCTGGACCTCACGGTCCGGTCTTACAACTGCTTGAAGCGGGAAGGCATCCACACCGTCGGCGAGCTCGTGTCGCGCAGCGAGGCGGACCTGCTGGACATCCGCAACTTCGGTGCGAAGTCGATCGACGAGGTCAAGATGAAGCTCGTCGGCCTCGGCCTCGCCCTGAAGGACTCGCCTCCTGGGTTCGACCCGTCCGCGGCTGCTGCCGACTACCACGCCGGTGACTCCGGCTGGGGTGCCGGTGCCGGTCTGGACACCCACGACGACGGCCAGGACTACGCGGAGACCGAGCAGCTCTGACGCTCTGATTCAGAGCTAGAGGATCTCTTTTAGTAACTACAGGAGCAAGCGATGCCCACCCCTACCAAGGGCCCCCGGCTCGGTGGGTCTCCGGCGCACGAGCGGCTGCTGCTCGCCAACCTGGCGACGGCGCTGTTCCAGCACGGCCGGATCAAGACCACTGAGGCCAAGGCGAAGCGGCTGCGTCCGTACGCCGAGAAGATCATCTCCAAGGCCAAGGCCGGCGACCTGCACAACCGTCGCGAGATCATGAAGGTGATCCGCGACAAGGACGTCGTGCACAAGCTGATCGCCGAGATCGGTCCGTTCTTCAGCGACCGTTCCGGTGGCTACACCCGCATCACCAAGACGCTGGCGCGCAAGGGCGACAACGCCCCCATGGCCATCATCGAGCTGGTGCAGCAGAAGCTCGTCTCCACCGAGGCCGAGGCTGCGCGCAAGACCAAGTTCGCCAAGGACGAGAAGCCGGCTGAGACCGCGGCTGTCGTCGAGGCTGACGAGACCAAGGCCGATGACGCTGTCGAGGTTGACGGCGAGCCGACCGCTGAGGCCGTCGAGGCCGAGGAGTCTGCTGAGGCCAAGGACGAGTCCGCCAAGGACAAGTCCTGAGTCTGAACGCTGACGAGCCCGTCGTTCCCTCTTCTGGGAGCGGCGGGCTCGTTCGTGTTCGGTTCGATCTCGGGTACGACGGGACGGAGTTCTCCGGGTGGGCTCGGCAGCCTTCCCGGCGCACCGTGTGCGGGGTGCTCGAGGACACGCTTTCCATGGTGTTGCGGGAAGACGTGTCGTTGACCGTGGCGGGGCGGACCGATGCCGGGGTGCACGCCTCCGGACAGGTCGCTCACGCTGATCTGCCTGTGTCCGTGGATGTCGCGGGGCTGCCCAAGAGGCTGGCCCGGGCGTTGCCCGCGGATGTTCGGGTTTTCGGTGCCCGTGTGGTGCCTGGTGCTTTCGACGCCCGGTTCTCCGCGTTGCGGCGGCACTACGAGTACCGGGTTGCGGATGCCGACTTCGGTGCGCATCCGTTGCGGCGGTTGGACACCCTTGCCTGGCCTCGTCCGTTGGACGTTTCGGCCATGAACGTTGCCGCCGGGTTGTTGTTGGGGGAGCGCGACTTTTGCGCGTTCTGCAAGCGGCGGGATGGGGCTACGACCATTCGTGAGCTGCAGAGGCTCGAGTTGGTGCGGGACCCTGGTGATGGGGTTGTCACGGCGTTTGTGTCTGCTGATGCGTTCTGCCACTCGATGGTTCGGTCGCTCATTGGGGCGTTGCTGGCCGTTGGGGAGGGGCGGAAGGGTGTTGGGTGGCCTTCGTCGTTGTTGTCGCTTAGTGGGCGGGCTAGCGGGGTTACCGTGGCTCCTGCTCATGGGTTGTGTTTGGTTCGGGTGGATTTCCCTGGGGATGGGGAGTTGGCGGCTCGGGCTGAGGCGACTCGGCGGGTTCGGACGTTGTCTTCCTGACTTGGGGGCTTCGCGCCGGTTGGGATGCGTTCCCCGGTTGCGTTGGCGGGCCTGCGGTTGCGTGCTTCCCCTGGGGGCGCTGCCCCCAGACCCCCGGCAATCTGATCAGGGGGCCCGCGCCGTGCGTGGGTAGATGGCACGCCTGTTGCGTTGGGCGGCTGCGCGTTGCTTAGTTTGGTTGCGTTGGCGGTGGGGTCCCATCACGAGTCACACCAAGAGCGGGCCACATGCCTGGAGGGGTGTCAAGCAGGCGAAAAGCGTGCCTGCTTGACACCCCTCCAGGCATGCAGCAAGAGCTATGGCGCGACTCGTGATGGGACCCCACCGCCTGGACCGCCCGCTAAGGACGAAGAGCCTGGACGGCTCGCCTTCGGCATCGCGGGGTCCTGTCTTTCCCTTGCAGGGTGGAGCCCCCGGCGGGGGGACCGGGGGCTCCTGGTGGTGCGGTTTGGGGGTGGGGCTGGCTAGATGTCGAGGGTCCAGGAGTCGATGTGGCCCGTGTCCTGGCGGTAGAGGTCGCGGACTCGCAGTTGCCAGGTGCCGTTGGCGTCCTCTGCGGCCACGTTGATCGCGTAGGTGGCGTTGAGGTCGTCAGCGCTGTCTGAGCCGCTGCTGACCTTCAGGACCTTCGTTGCTCCTGACGGGGCGATCAGGGACAGTTCCAGGTCGCCTCGGTAGGTGTGCTTGATGGCCACCTTCACCGAGGCGGTGGCGCTGGCCTTGCCGTTGCAGTCCGCGATGGTGATCGGGGACTTGACCTCGCTGGCGTCCGGGATTGCCGTGTCGGTGTCGTTCGTGACTGCCGGGCACTGGCCCGGGGGGTTGCCGGGGGCGGTGCCGGTGATGTGCAGGAGCTTGTTCGGGGAGCCGGTTCCGGGGGTGGTGACAACGTCTGAGGTGGCGTTGTCAACGAGGGCGTCTCGGACCTGCTGCGGGGTGGCGGTGGGGGACGAGCCGAGGTAGACGGCTGCTGCGCCTACCACGTGCGGGGTGGCCATCGAGGTGCCGCTGATGGTGTTGGTGGCCTCGTCGTTCGTCAGCCAGGCGCTGGTGATGTCTCGGCCCGGCGCGAAGATGTCGAGGCAGTTGCCCAGGTTCGAGAACGAGCTGCGGGCGTCTGTGCGGTCCGTGGAGCCCACCGTGATGGCTTCCGGGGTTCGGGCCGGCGAGGTGTTGCAGGCGTTGCCGCCGTTGTCGTTGCCTGCTGCCAGGCCGTAGGTGACGCCTGCGGCGATCGAGCGCTTCACGGCGTCGTCGACGGTTTGGTTGGCGCCGCCGCCCAGGGACATGTTGGCGACTGCGGGCTTGCGGGCCGGGTTGGCCTGGACGTCCGCGGTGACCCAGTCGATGCCTGCGATGACGCCTGCGAAGGTGCCTGAGCCCGAGCAGTTGAGGACTCGGACGGCTACGAGCTTCACGTCCTTCGCCACGCCGTACTTCGTGCCGCCCACGGTGCCCGCGACGTGGGTTCCGTGGCCGTTGCAGTCGTTGGCGTCCGCGTCGTTGTCGACGGTGTCGGTGCCGGAGACGGCGCGGCCGCCGAAGTCGGTGTGGGTGATTCGGATGCCGGTGTCGATGATGTACGCGGTGACGCCGGTGCCCTTGTTCGGGTAGGTGTAGCTGTTGTCCAGCGGGAGTGCTCGCTGGTCGATTCGGTCGAGGCCCCAGGACGGGGTCGGGGTCTGGGTGTCGGAGATGCGGACCTCGGCGTCCTGTTCGACGTAGGCGACTGCCGGGTCTGCCGCCAGGCGTTTCGCCTGGGATTCGGACATCTGCGCGGAGAAGCCGCGCAAAGCGGACTTGTAAGAGTGCTTCACCTTCGCGCCGTACTTAGCGCTGAGGTTGTCCACGCTTGCCGTGCTCATGTCCTTCAGCACGACGATGTAGTTGTCCTTGACCGCGTTGGACGCACCGAGGTTGCGAATCTCCCCCTCGGGCGCAGCGGTGGCGGAGACGGACGACAGGGCGAGCGCAGTGCCCGCCACCAGTCCGATTCCGGCCGCTCGTCTGGCCCACGATTCTCCCATAGCAGCAAGCTCCCTCGTCGCAGGGTTGTGCAGTGAGAATTTTCTTAGTGGTGCGGACTGAATGCGCACAAGACGGTCCACGACATTGCCATCGAATGCCGAATCAACAGATTTGCTTGCGCCTGTGAATTAGTTGGTACTGCTGATCTCTTTACAAAACAATTGCGCCCCGAACGGTTGTCCGTTCGGGGCGCAAGTTTCGCCTATTTCGTCCAGCGTCTCAATCGCCTCGGCGGACTGCTCCGAGGATCTGCTGTTCGGCCGGGGTCGTGTAGAGGCGGAGGTGTGCCCACATGTCCTGGCCCATGGCGATGACCTGGTCGTCCTTGAGCTGCGTGAGCTGCTGGAACATCTGCGGGCGCAGGCGCCACATCTGACCGGCGAGCTGCGCCTGGCCCATCGGGAGGCGCTGCAGCAGCACGAGGTCCGCGTTGTTCGCCGTGGACGATGCCTGCGGGTGCAGGTACGGCAGCACGTACATCGTGGTCTGCCACGGCGCACGTGGCGGGAACAGCTCCTGCGGGACGTGGCCGCCGTCGTGGATCACCAGCAGTGGCATGTCCTCGGTCGGCCTCGGGAGGTCCGCCGGGGACAGGCGACGCAGCTGCACCAGTTGAGACGGACGGCCGTCCGGGCCCTGGCCCGCGGCGCGCACCACCGGCTGCCACGCCTGCGGGCGGCCGGTCGCGATGATGATCCACGCTCCGGTCGCCATGGCGCGCAACGCGATCTGGCGGGCGAGGTACAGGCCGCCGACGACCACCATGCGGGTCGGCGTCGGGCGCAGCACGGACACGCTGAGCGGCTCGCCCTTCACACCCTGGCCGAGCATCATGCCGCCGCGGTCACCGCTGGGGCTGACCAGGTCGAGCATGTTCGGCGACACCAGGAACTCCGGTGCCACCGCGCCGCGGCCGCGCGAGTCGACCAGACGGGACGACGAGCTCATGCCACACCTCCCAGCGGCAGCGTCGCGGCCAGGCCCGCGAGCTGCATGCCCCGCAACGGGGTCAGCGTGATGTCGAGCTTGTCACCCAGCTTCGAGAGCTGGTCCTCGGCCCTGTCGAGCTCGCTCGGCGTGCGGGCGCTCACCCGCACCAGGCCGCGCAGCGAGACCTGACCGTCCTCACGGGACGGCGAGATCGACATCGCGAGCGTCGACGAGAGAGCGCGCACACCGGTCAGCGCGTTCAGGTTGCCCTTGAGGCCCTTGGACGGCCAGCCGGTGATCGCGTAGCTCGCGTGGCCGACGCCGCCGGCGGTGACACCGGCCCACTTCTCCCGCAGCGACACGGGGTTCGTGTTGCCGACGGCCGCGGTGAGCTCGGCCGACGAGATCGCCGCGCGCAGCAGTTCGTCCGAGTCGAGCGGGCGGATCGTGACGCCCGCGGACTCCAGGGCGTTGCGGACGCGGGACAACGCGCCGATCAACGCCCGGTGCGCCCCGACGACGCCGCCGCCGCGCTCCCGGATCGCCTCACCACAGCGGCGCGGGTCCAGCCGGACCGTGATCCACGTGGTGCGCCGGGCCGCCGCGGGCAGCGGGCCGAGCACCTCCATGTACGAGCTGATGGCCGGCGAGTTCGGCGGAAGTGCCGCGCTGCCGGGGTAGCAGTGCCAGATCACGGTGATCGCGTCGAGCACGACACCGCGGTCCTCGAGGCACGGTGTGAGCGCTCCCAGGGGCAGTGACGGGGCCGAGCCGACCGCGGAGATCAGCGGCGGCGTCGGGTCGACCAGCAGCACCGCGGTCCACACGCCGTCGTGCCACGACAGCGCGAGCGGACGGCGTTCGTGGTCGACGCCCTTCGCGATCACCAGGTCCGGGATCGCGAGGCGCAGCAACGCGACGCGCGGGTCCTCCGGGCCGAGCACCTGCAACTCGTCGTCGCCGGGCTTGGACTCCGTCGGCTCCTGGCGGTTCGCGGTGCGGCTGTGCGACCGGAAGTTGTAGCGCAGGCGGACGCCGATCCACTGGGTGAGCCAGCGGCCACGCGATCGGGTGAACGCCAGGACGAGTGCGATGAAGAGCACACCGCCGGCGATCGAGACGGAGACGACGTTCAGCGCGTCGCCCTGCTTGACGCCCATGATCGCCAGCACGAGGAGGGCGATGGCGAGACCGACCTCGATCGTGACTACGTTCGACACGGGCAACGAGCCGAGGCTCACGCCCGCGGCTCTGCGACGGACACGCCCGACCGGACGCGGAGGCGCGGGTGCCGGCTGGTTAGGGCCAGGTCCCTGCGGCCGTGCCATCCCTGGGTTGGGCCGGGGCGGATGTGGAGTGGTCACGGACATCCGTTGTGGTCTCTTTCCCCTCGATGGTCGGTGGGCTTGGCGAACCGGCCCACGGAGCAACCTGCGTCCGGCTATCCTGCCGAACCGTACCGCGACTGGGAGAGCAGCGAGCCGAGAATGGCATCAACACCCACCACCAAGTCACAGGTCCAGGCCTACCAATTCGTCCTGCGGCGGATGCAGTCCGCTCTGGTCCGCAGAGATTCGGTGATGCTGCACGACCCCATGCGCAACCACTCGCGTGCGACAGCGGTGGGTGTCGTCCTGGGCGTCGTCGGTCTCATCGGCTTCCTCGTGGTCGGACTCTTCAGCCCGGCCCCGAAGCTCGACAACGAGACGCAGATCGCCATCAGCAAGGAGACCGGCCAGGTCTACGTCGTCGACAACGCGCCGCGGCGGTTGATCCCGATGACGAACCTGGCGTCGGCCCGGCTGCTCTGGCTCTCGCGCAACAGCCCCGACGCCCAGCAGGGTCAGGGCGGCGGCGACGCACCGGCCGGCACGGCGGGCGCTGTTGCGGAGGCGGCCGGCGGCACCCCGAAGCTCGTGAGCGAGAAGGCACTGGCGAACCTGCCGCGCGGCAGGCTCACCGGTCTGCCGGACGCGCCGGACGTGCTGCCGAAGCAGGACCTCCGCATCGACGCGCAGTGGTCGGTCTGCGACACCCTCCAGCTCGACAAGTTCCGCGAGGACCAGGCGGCGGAGAACCAGATCAAGACCTCCGTGATCGCGGGCGTCAGCGGTGGCAACGCGGACCTGGGCGGCGAGGCGGTGCTGGTGCAGCAGCGCACCGGCGCGAAGAAGTCGTACCTGATCTACAAGACGCCGCAGAACCTGCGCGACATCTCGTCGTCGACGGTCCGCGCCGAGGTGGACCTGAAGAACGACAAGGTCGTCAACGCCCTCAAGCTGACGGGCAAGAAGCCCCGCGCGATCAGCACGGCGCTGCTCAACGCGATCCCCGAGGTCGCGCCGCTGATCGCGCCGGTCATGGCGAACCAGGGCAAGCAGGCCACGTACGTCACCGAGACCAAGGTCAACATCGGTGAGGTCGTCCAGGTCGAGCGCCAGAACGGCTTCGAGTCCATGGTCGCGCTGGAGGACGGCTTCCAGACCGTCGACGAGACGGTCGGCGACCTGCTGCGCTACGCCTACTCGAACAACCGCGCGGCGATCAGGCTCTCCCCGAGCGCGATCTCGAACCACCGCGACCCGAAGAAGCCGCTCGAGCTCACCTCGTACCCGGAGAAGATCCCGGCCACGCTCGAGCCGAACGCCAACAACGTGGTGCTGTGCCTGGGCTGGAAGGCGGAGAACGTCACCGCCGACAACAGGGCCGAGCACACGACGGTGACGATCGGCTCCGCACTGCCGGGCCCGAAGGACATGACCCCGGCCGAGCTCGGTTCGCCGGGTGCGGGCGGCGAGATCATCGACCAGTTCCTGATGCTGCCGGGCAAGGCCGCCGTCGTGCGGGCGAGCCAGGGCAAGAACGACTTCGGGACCGGTCCGGTGCAGATCGTCACGGGTCGCGGTGTCCGCTACGGCGTGCCGGACGCGGCCACGGCGGGGGCGCTGGGGCTCGACGGGACGTTCCCGCCGGCGCCGAACCAGATCCTGAGCCTGCTGCCGATGGGTCCGCAGCTCAACAAGAACGAGGCCAACCGCAGCTACGACTCGATCCCGATCCCCGGCAAGGGCGCCATCAAGGATCCGCAGGCGGTTCAGCAGAAGTAGCGGAACCACTCCGGGTGCATCACCGTCGAATGCGACGAAGTGCACCCGGAGTGTCGTAGGGGGACAGAGTCTTGGCCGGTCGGATCAGCGTCGATGCCCAGTGGTTGGAGAAGTACGCCGACCGCATCGACGGGACGACGGACGACCTGAGGCGGGTGCGGGACGCCATGAAGGTGTCCCCGCTGCGCCCCCAGTCGTTCGGCGAGATCGGCAGAACCGTCGGCACGGCTCAGGGTTACGCGCGTGCCGCCGAGTTGCTCAACTCGCAGCTCGGCCGCGCCTGCGAGGCTCTCGACGCGGCTTCGAAGGGTCTGCACGCCGTCGCCCGGCAGTACGGGCAGGGCGACGAGGAGAGCATGCAGGCCATCAAGAAGGCCGACAGGCGGTAGGGGCTGTGGTGACCAAGGACGGCAAGCAGATCGCGGCCGAGGTCGGTCCCGAGCTCGACTACCTCTCGCGGGTCAGCCGCAAGCTCGGTGTCGTGGACCTCGTGCACGACTTCTTCGACCCGCTGGTGGGCGACTGGAACGACCTGCGTGAGGAAGCCGAACGCTGGCGCAAGGCCGCGAAGGTGACCGAGGCGGTCAACAACCACGTCACGGCGCCGCTGGGTGGGGTCGACGCGCGGTGGGAGGGCAAGGACGCCGACGCGTTCCTCGACCACATGCGCAAGGTGGGGCTCGCGGGCGGCGACATGGCCGACGCGATGAACGCGATGGCGGACGCGCTGGAGGAGACCGCGGACGGCGTTCGCGTCATCGTGCAGGACATGGCGCACGTGCTCGCCGACGCCGCCGACTCCGTGTCCGGCACTGCCGCGCTGCCGCTCGACGGCGACCAGCGCGCGATCAGGCACATCGAGGAGCTCAAGGACCCCGTCCGCGAACTGCACGAGTCCGCGCGGCAGGTGCTCGAGGCGTTCCTGAAGCTGTGCGACGGGGTGTCCGGCGAGGTCGGTGGGTTCGGTGCCGTGCGGATGGAGCACAAGTACCCCGAGCAGAACTGGACCTACACGGCGCCGGCCAAGCCCGAGGCCAAGCTGCCCGAACCGGCCAAGGCCTCGGTCACGGCCGCGGCGGGCACGGGTGCGGGCGGCTCGACCGGTGGTGGCGGGGGCGGAGTCGGCGGTGGTGTCGGCTCGGTCGGCGCTCCTGCCGCGGCGGCCCCGCAGCCGATGCAGTTCGGAGGCGCCACAGGCGTCGCTGAGCAGGTTCCGGCGGCGAACGGGGGTGCGGGGGCCGCTCAGCCCGCCGCGGCTGCCGGTGGCCGTCCTGGGGCCCCTGGTGGCGCAGGCATGATGGGCGGCATGGCGCCGATGATGGGGGGCATGGGCGGCGGCCAGCAGGGCGGCGACAAGGAACACAAGCCGAGGCAGCGGCTCACCGGCTCGATCGACGACCTGCTCGGCAAGCCCAAGAAGGCCGCGCCGAAGACGATCGGCGACGACGACTGACGTTCGTCGGCGTTCGCGCTGGGCGGCGTGCCGTGGCCGCGGTCAGCTCCGGTGGCGGGACCACAAGATCGACATTAGGCTTTTCGGTCGTATCTGTTGGTCTTTTCGGGGGTATTTCGATGCGGAAAGTTCTGATCGCGGCGGTTGCTGCCGTCGGGCTCGTGATGGGCGCGGTTCCCGCCGCCGCCGTCGAGCACAAGGAGTACATCGGCGTCTACTGGAACACCATCTCGTTCACCTACGGCAACGCGCAGGGTGGCAACGGCGGCGTGATGAGGTCCATCTGGATGGACCGCGCCACGAGCAGCAACCCGGCGCGCTGGGACGGACGCCTGGGGCTGCGGCGCGAGGCCTATCTGACCGGCATCGAGTCGCACGGCAACACCTACTGGTGGCGCACCTGCTTCGAAACGCCGGGGAGCAACAGCAGGGTCCTCTGCGGATCCTGGTTCCACCCGTGACCCGATGACGCGAACGGCCTCGCTCGATCGAGCGAGGCCGTTTCCGCTGGAGTGCGACAGCTAGACGGGACTGCCGCGGCGGCGGTTGAGCGAGTTGCGCACGATCAGCGTCAGCATCAGCAGCGCGCCACCGACACCGATTCCGCTCAGCGCCACGATGATCGGCGGCCAGTCGAGCCCCGGCGGCGGGGTGACGTCGGTGTTCATCTCACGCGGTTCCGCGGCCTTGAACCCGGCCGACTCGCCCGGCAGCACGGCGGTCAGCGCCGCCACCGGGTTGACCATGCCGAAGCCGGTCTTGTTGTCCTTGCCGGACACGTTGCCGGGGTGCAGGGCCGTGGCCTTGAGGCGCTGCATCACCTGACGCGCGTTGAGGTTCGGGAACCGCTCGCGCACCAGCGCCGTGATGCCCGCGACGTACGGGGACGCGAAGCTCGTGCCCTTGATGTCCTGCACGCCCTGCGCGGTGACGTTCGCGTTCGTCAGGCCGGTGCCCTTGGGGTCGACGGAGATGATCTCCTCGCCCGGCGCGGCGATGCTGACCCACGGACCCCAGACGCTGAACGACGAGACCTCGCCCGAGCGCGCGATCGAGCCCACGGACAGCACGTCGTCGGCGAACCACGCCGGCGACGAGACCGAGTTCACGTTGGTGGGGTCGAGGTTGTTGTTCTGCGTGGCGCAGCCGGTGCCCTGGTCGCTGAGGTTGCCGGCCGCCGTGACGATCACGACGTTCTTGACGTCCACCGCGTACCGGATGGCGGCCTGCAGCTTCTGGTCGTCCGCGCTGAAACCCTTGGGGCTGCTGCAGTTCGTCAACGAGATGTTGATGACCTTCGCGTCCCTGTTGGCCGCGCGGACGATGGCCTGCGCGAGCGTCCCGACCTTGCCGGCCGAGGCGCGCTTCTCCGGGTTGGCCGCGTTGCCCTTGAACTCGAAGCGGTCGCTGGTCTGGCGGATCGCGAGGATCGTCGCCGCCGGTGCGGCGCCGATGAAGTCGCCCTCGGTCTTGGCCGCCGCGGCGACGCCGGCCACCTCGGTGCCGTGGCCGTCGCAGTCGTCGATGCCGTTCTGGTTGGAGACGTAGTCACCGCCGCCCTCGACCCTGTTGCCGAAGCGCGGGTTGCGCGGGTCGACGCCGGTGTCGATGATCGCGATCTTGACGCCCTTGCCCGTGGCGAACTGATGGGCCTGCTCCAGGTTCAGGTAGACCTGGCCGAAGGGCTTCTCCTTGATCAGCTCGCTCTTGGTGTCGGACTCGACGCACCCCTTGTTGGTGCGCTCGTACGGCACGTCCGGCTTGCCCTCGTCCGCCGGCGGCTGGGTGCCGGGCGGGAGCGGAGGCGGCACCGAGTTCGACCTCGCGGCCGCCGGCGTCGAGGACGGCTGAGCGGAGGCCTGTGGCAGCGTCCCCACCAGCAGAAGCAGTCCGGCGGTCGCGGCCGCCGTGGTGCGCCTGATGCCGGTCCTCATAGCGTGATCAGGCCTCGGAAGACCTGGTACATGTCCATGACCGCGAGCGCCAGCGGCAGCACGGAGGCGATCAGGATCGCCTCGATGATGTCGACGGTGCGGCGCAACGGCGGCGAGAACTTCTGGCCGGGGAAGATCACGCCGAGCACGAGCGCGAGCGCGCCCAGCACCAGCAGCGTGCCGAAGACGAACGCGACGCGGTCGAACGAGGTCGACGCGATCAGCCAGCCCAGCAGGATGCCCGCGCTGGCGAACATGCCGGTCGACAGCAGCGCGACGGCCTGTGCGCCGTTCGCGTACGCCCGGCCGCGCATCATCAGCACGATCGCGACGATGACGCCGTAGATCGGGCCCCAGACCGTGTCGGCGGACGCGGCGACGATGGCGGCGAGTGCCGCGACCACGCCGGTGCCGATGATCATGCCCGTCAGGTACTCGTGCGCGACGGCCGTGCGACGCTCGATGACCGCGTACTCCGGGAAGCCGCTGTCCTCCTTGAGGTCCTCGGCGTTCGTCGGCACGACGGGCGGCGGGATCTTGGCGAGCCGCAGCGTGAGGCTGGGCAGCATCGACAGCGCGGCGAGTGCCACGGCACCGGTCGCGGCGGCGACGCCGTACAGCGGGTGCTCGACGAACGTCGCGACGAGGAACGCCAGCGCCACGAGCGTGCCGCCGGTCGCCGCGGCGATGAACACCGTGATGCCTTGGCCGATCAGCAGGATGCCGCCCCAGGCGAAGATCATCATCAGCGCGGAGGCGAGCAGCATCTTCGGGTTGAACCCGACACCGGGCACGGCGTGGAAACCGGCGACGAACGCCAGCGGCAGCGAACCGCACGCGGCGATCAGCACACCGGTCGACGCCGCGCTGTACGCCCTCGCGATGGTCGCGCCGGCCGCCAGCATGGCGATCGCGCCGACACCACCGGCGATGGCGGCCGCGAGACCGCTGCCGGAACCGCCCTGCGCGATCGGGCCGGACAGGAACAACGCCACCGCGGCCGCGATCAGCGCGAGCGAGCCGGCCAGGTGACCGAACCGCTGCGCGGTCTCCTTGGTCCACGGCCGGAACGAGTCCGGATCGGACTCCGCGATCGCGTCGACGACGTCGTCGTACAGCGGCGGCGGCGGATTCTCGTTGCGGCGCCGCAACTGCAGCAGCTCGCCGTCGACGACGCCGAGCGATGCCAGCGTGCGCGCCGGGTCGAGCGGGTTGTCGCCGAGCTTCGCGAGGCACCAGCCACCGTGCCGCACACCACCGTCCGGAGTGGCCTCTCTCGCCATGTCCAGCAGCATGGGCAGGAGATCGGCCACCGCCACGTCGGCAGGCAGCGCGACGTCGATACGCGTTCGAGGTGCCACCACCGTGACACGGCTGAACACCGTCGTACCGGTCGCCACCAGGGCCCCCTAAGTCAGATCAGTGCTAACAAATCAACGGCCCGACCTTATTGGTCCACCTGGACGGTTGCCGGGCGGCCCTAGTATGGCCTCACCGACGCCTCTTGCACGTGTGGTTCGCAGAACACGTTCGACTGGGTTTCCCCGACCCACCTTCGTGACGCGCGCGGATGCGCAATAGTGTCGGTTGCTACTGGTGGCGTAACGAGTCGAAGAGGTGCCTGTCAGTTGAGCACGCTGCAGTTCAAGCGAACGGCACGCCTTGCTGCTCCCCGGCCTCCTGGCGGTGAGGTCCACCTCGAACCGCCACCCGAGGTCCCCCGGATCATCCCCGGCAACATCATGATGAAGGCGATGCCCGTCGTCATGATCGTGGCGTCGATGGGCATGATGGGCATGATGCTCGTCTTCATGCCGCGGCAGCCCGCGGCGATGATCATGCCGGGCATGATGATGATCTCGACCATCGGCATGATGGCGAGCGGCATGGGCTCGGGCAAGGGCCAGAAGAAAGCCGAGATGAACGAGGACCGCAAGGACTACCTGCGGTACCTCGGCCAGATGCGCGACCGCGCCCGCGAGGCTGCCGACGAGCAGCGCGCCGAGCGCGAGTGGGTGCACCCGGACCCGCAGATGCTGTGGTCGCTCGCCACCACCCGGCGCATGTGGGAACGCCGTCAGAACGACCCGGACTTCTGCCACCTGCGCGCGGGACGGGGCTCGCAGCGCCTCGCGACCCGCCTGGTGCCGCCGCAGACCGGTCCCGTCGAGGAGCTCGAGCCGATCGCGACGCTGGCGCTGCGCCGTTTCGTGCGCGCCCACTCGCTCGTGCCGGACCTCCCGATCTCCATCGCACTGCGCGGGTTCGCCGCCGTCGGCCTGCTCGGTGAGATCGAGGACCGCCGCGACCTCGCGCGCGCCCTGCTCGCCCAGCTCGTCACGTTCCACGCCCCGGACGACCTGCTGATCGCGGTCGTCAGCGCGGGCCGCACCAAGCAGCTGTGGGAGTGGGCGAAGTGGCTGCCGCACGCGCAGCACCCCACCGACATCGACGGCATCGGCCAGCGCCGCATGATGGCGAACTCGCTCGCCGAGATCGAGGCGATGCTGGACGAGAACCTGCGCGACCGGCAGCGGTTCACCCGCAACGCCCCGCCGCCGCCCGACCAGCCGCACATCGTGATCGTCATCGACGACGGCGACATCAGCCGCGAAGAGATGATCATCCTCGAAGAGGGTCTGGTCGGCGTCACGCTGCTCGACCTGAGCGAGTGCCTGGGCAACCTGACGGCACGGCGCGGCCTGCGTCTCGTCGTCGAGAACAACCAGCTGGGCGCCCGTTCCGCGAGCGGTGTCGAGTGGTTCGGCGCGCCGGACCGGTTGTCGATCGTGGAGGCCGAGGCCCTCGCCCGCCGTCTGTCGCCCTACCGCATGGGCGCCGCCGGTGAGGCCGGTGGCGACTCGGGCGAAGACCCGTTGGCGATGAGCAACAACCCGCCGCTGCTCGAGTTCATGGGCATCCCCGGCGACCCGATCACGTTCGACGTGCAGCAGGCGTGGCGGCCCCGGCCCAAGCGCGACCGCTACCGCATCCCGTTCGGCATCGGCGAGCACGGCCAGGCGGTCGAGCTCGACATCAAGGAAGCGGCCGAGGACGGCATGGGCCCGCACGGCCTGTGCATCGGCGCGACCGGTTCCGGCAAGTCCGAGTTCCTCCGCACGCTGGTGCTCGGTCTGCTGGCCTCGCACTCGTCGACGGCGCTCAACATGATCCTCGTCGACTTCAAGGGTGGTGCGACGTTCCTCGGTCTGGACAAGGCACCGCACGTCGCCGCGACGATCACCAACCTCGCCGGCGACCTCAGCCTCGTCGACCGCATGAAGGACGCCATCGAGGGCGAGGTGTCCCGGCGTCAGGAGGTCCTGGCGAAGGGCAACTACAAGAACGTCTGGGACTACGAGAAGGCCCGTGAGAACGGTGCCCAGCTCGACCCGCTGCCCGCGCTCTTCATCTGCATCGACGAGTTCTCCGAGATGCTGACGGCGAAGCCGGACTTCATCGACATCTTCCTCCAGATCGGTCGTGTCGGCCGGTCGCTGCAGATGCACATGCTCCTCGCGTCGCAGCGACTGGAGGAGGGCAAGCTGCGCGGTCTGGACACGTTCCTCTCGTACCGGATCGGTCTGAAGACCTTCAACGCGGCGGAGTCCCGTGCGGCGATCGGTGTGCCCGACGCCTACGAGCTGCCGCCGATCCCGGGCTCGGGTTACCTCAGCGTCCAGGGCATGCCGCTGACCAGGTTCAAGGCGCTCTACGTCTCGGGCACCTACCGTCCGGCGGGCATGCAGTCCGCCGGTGAGTCGGTGGCCGTGCGCAGCGACAAGCGCCCGCGCTTCTTCGTGCCGGACTTCATCGAGATCCCGAAGGAGCCGGAGCGTCCGCTCGAGCCCGTCAAGGTGGCGGAGCCGGTCAAGGAGGACGCGAACGAGCCGACCCAGCTCGAGCTCATCGTCGATCGCCTCGTCGGTCAGGGCCCGCCCGCGCACGAGGTGTGGCTGCCGCCGCTCAACGAGCCGGCGACGATGGACACGATGCTGCCGCCGCTCGACGTGACGCAGGACCGCGGTCTCACCTCGCCGGGTTACCCGGCCAACAGCACGCTGCAGGTCCCGGTCGGCATCGTCGACAAGCCGTTCGAGCAGCGCCGCGACCTGCTGTGGGCGGACTTCTCCGGTGCGGCCGGCCACGGCGCGATCGTCGGCGGCCCGCAGTCCGGCAAGTCGATGATGCTCAGGACGATCATCGCGTCGATGGCGCTCACCCACACGCCGGAGGAGGTGCAGTTCTACTGCATCGACCTCGGTGGTGGTTCGCTCGCCGCGATGGAGGACCTGCCGCACGTCGGTGGGTTCGCCGGTCGTCTCGACGTCGACAAGGTCCGCCGCATGGTGGCCGAGTTGCAGACGCTGATCTCGGAGCGTGAACTCCGCTGGCGCGACCAGCGCATCGAGCTCGCCGAGTTCCGCAACCGCAAGCGTCGCGGTGAGATCAAGGACGACGCCTTCGGTGACGCGTTCCTGGTCATCGACGGCTGGATGAACTTCCGCCAGGAGTTCGAGATGGTCGAGCCGCAGATCCAGGCGCTCGCCGCGCAGGGTCTGTCCTACGGCGTGCACATCATCGTCGGCGCGAGCCGGTGGGCGGAGATCCGGCCCGCGATGAAGGACCTCCTCGGCACGCGCTTCGAGCTGCGGCTCGGTGACCCGAGCGAGTCCGAGGTCGACCGCAAGGTCGCCGTCAACGTGCCGCCGGGCCGTCCCGGTCGCGGCATCACCCTGGACGGTGCCACCGGGCGCAGGCTGCACTACCTCGTCGGTCTGCCGCGCATCGACACCTCGCAGGACGCGAACACCGTCACCGCGGGTGTCGCGGACCTCGCCGCGAAGCTCACGCAGGCGTGGCAGGGGCCGCGTGCCCCGCAGGTCCGCATGCTGCCCGACCTGCTCGACCACGCGCAGTTCATGGCGCACGTCCAGCAGACCTTCCCCCAGCGCGGCCGGCTGGTGCCGGTCGGTGTCAACGAGGACGAGCTCGCGCCGGTCTACCTGGACTTCGACGCGGACCCGCACTTCATGGCGCTGGCGGACGGCGAGTCGGGCAAGACGAACATCCTGCGCACGATCGTCCGCGGCATCATGCAGGGCTACACCTCGTCCGAGGCGTTGATCCTGCTCGCGGACTACCGCCGCACGATGCTGGGCTACATCGACACCGACCACCTGCTCACGTACGCGGTGTCGGGCCCGCAGTTCACCCAGAACGTCCTGGAGATCAAGGGCTCGCTCGCGGGCCGCATGCCCGGTCCGGACGTCACGCAGGAACAGCTCAAGAACCGTTCCTGGTGGAAGGGCCCCGAGGTCTTCGTCATCGTCGACGACTACGACCTGGTCGCTCCGCAGGGTGGCGTGAACCCCATGCAGCCGCTGGCCGAGTTCATCCCGCAGGCCAAGGACGTCGGTCTGCACATCGTCGTCGTCCGCCGCATGGGTGGTGCGTCGCGTGCGATGTACGACCCGATCATCGGCAAGCTGAAGGAGATCTCGGCGCCGATCTTCATCGGGTCCGGCTCGAAGGAGGAGGGCAACATCGTCGGCAACCTCAAGCCGTCGCCGCAGCCTCCTGGCCGGGGCACGCTGGTGACTCGCAAGCACGGTCAGCAGCGCATCCAGTTCGCCTGGATCCCGCCGGACTAGACAAGCATCCGGAACGTCCTCGTGGGTGGTCTCGCCGTTGTGGCGGGGCCACCCACGAGTCGTTTCCGGGCAACGACGAAGGGCCCGCGGCCGAAGCCGCGGGCCCTTTCAGCCCGACCCGGGACCGGTGCGATCAAGAGGGAGGAGATCGCACCGGTCCCGGGTCCAGTTCTTCGGGTCATCCCCCAGGTCTGACTTCTCCGAACCGGCTGAGGACGACTCTGCCGCACGCCGCTCACATCTCGCTCACGCTTCGATGACACGTGTCGCCGGGCAAAAAATAAGGCCCGCAGCCGAAGCTGCGGGCCTTGACCGAACAGCAGGGGACTGTCCGGTTCCCCCCATGACCGGATTTCCACCCGGACCGCACCACTGGGGAGGGGCGGCCCGGAGGGAGTTCAGCGAGAGTGACATCCCCCCAAGACTTCGATGTCACCGTCGTCGTTCCGGCTGAGGACCACTGTGCCCGGTCGCGCTCACACTTCGGTCACAGGCCCGGATCACCCGGAAAATGATGATGCGGTGCTGGTGGCCCCCCAGGAACTTCGCCACCAGCACCGCTGAGGAGAACTCTGCCCGAGGCCGCTCACACTTCGCTCACACAGCGATCACAGGGCGTCTAGACTGCAGTTGACCTGGAGGGGTGTGTGCGAGCCGAGTACCGCGTGCTGGGGCCGTTGGAGGTTCTGCTCGACGGCGAACCGGTAGTCGTCCCCTCCGGACGGTGCCACCTGTTGCTGGCCGCGTTGTTGTTGCGCCCCAACCAGTTGGTGCCGGTGGACGAGCTGGTCGACCGGCTGTGGGACGGTGCCCCGCCGAACGCCGACCGCGCGCACAAGACGCTGCACATGGTCGTGCGGCGGCTGCGGGTCGCGCTGGGTGAGGCGGACTGCGTGCAGACCCGGACCGGTGGTTACGCCGCCGTGGTCGAACCCGACCAGCTGGACCTGCTGCGGTTTCGCGCCTTCGCGGGTTCGGGTGACTTCGGTGCGGCCGCGGCGTTGTGGCGCGGGGCGGTGCTCGCCAACGTCGTGTCGGACGGCCTGCACCGCGAGGACGTGCCGCTGCTGGTCGACGAGCGGCTCACGGTGCTGGAGCGGCGCATCGACGCGGATCTGGACCGCGGGTTGTCCGGTGAGCTGGTGGCGGAACTGAGGTCGCTGGTCGCCGATCACCCGTTGCGCGAGCAGTTCTGGTCGCATCTGATGCTCGCGCTGTACCGGTCGGGCAACCAGGCCGAGGCGTTGAACGCGTACCAGGTCCTGCGGAACAGGCTCGCCGACGAACTGGGCGTCGACCCCAGTTCCGCGCTGCAGGAGTTGCACCAGCAGATCCTGCGAGCCGAGGTGACACCCGGCAAGCGCGTACGGGTGCCCCGTCAGCTCCCGCACGGTGTGCGGAACTTCGTGGGCCGCGAGGACGAACTCGGGGAACTCGCCACGACGGCCGGCGTCACCGTCGTGCACGGCGTGGGTGGCGTCGGCAAGACCGCGCTGGCGTTGCAGTGGGCTCGCGACGTTCGTGAGAACTACCCGGACGGCGATCTCTACGTGAACCTGCGCGGGTTCGATCCCGAGGCGCAGCCGGTCGATCCCGCCGCCGCGGCGGAGACGTTGCTGGCCGGGCTCGGCGTGGACGAGGTCCCGGCAGGCGCGGACGCCCGGTTCGCGTTGCTGCGCACCACCCTGGTCGACCGGAGGTTGCTGCTGCTGCTCGACAACGCCGCGTCGGCGCGCCAGGTCCTTCCCCTGCTGCCCGCCGCCGCGGGGGTGCGGGTGCTGATCACCAGCCGCAACCAGCTCCGCGCGCTCGTCTCCCAGCACGACGCGACCGCGATCGGGTTGCGGGAGCTGGAGTTCGACGCGGCACGGTCGTTGCTCGCGGTCGTGCTCGGTGAACGGCGGCTCGACGCCGAACCGGAGGCCGCGCGCGAGATCGTCGAACGCTGCGCCGGACTGCCGTTGGCGCTGCGCGTGTTCGCCGAACGGGTGGCGCGCTTCCCGGACGTGCCGCTGCGGGAGTTCGTGGCCGAGCTGCGCAACGAGCGGCTCGACGCGTTCAGCGACTTCTACGACGTGGACGTCCGTGCGGTGTTCTCGTGGTCGTATCGGGCGTTGGACGACGAGTCGGCACGGATGTTCCGGCTGTTGTCGGTGCACCCCGGTCAGAACTTCGACGTGAGCGCCGCCGCCGCGGTGGCCGGGGTGTCTGTGGCCCAGGCCAGGCGGCTGCTGGAGCGGCTGGTCGCAGATGCCCTCGTGCATACGCCTTCCCCTGGGCGGTACAGCCTGCACGACCTGCTGCGCGCCTATGCGGTCGAGCTGTGCGGTGACGACGAGGCAGCCGCGCTGAGGATCACCGAGTGGTACGTCCACACCCTCGAGAACGCCGCTCTGGTGGAGAAACCGATCGCGTTGGTGCGGGCCGGCGAGATCACGTCGGGCGTGGTGCCGCGGGGGTTCGCCTCGCGGTTCGACGCGCTGGCGTGGGTGCGGGAGGACTGGGACAACCTCCACGCGGTCCTGCGGGAGGCCGCGGCACGCGGGTGGGAACGGCTCGCGCTGCTGATCCCGACGCACTTGCACAGGTACCTGGTCTACAACCAGCCGCGCTGGTCGGAAGCGATCGAGATGTTCCAGGCGGTCCAGACCTTCGGGACTGCCCGCGAGCAAGGGTTCCTGCTGCTCAAGCTGGCTGGTCTCTACTCGGACCTCGGACGCCACGACGACGCGCTGGCGTGCTTCGAGGAGGGACTGCGGTCCGTCCGCGAGTCGGGGGAACGGACCGCGGAGGCGGCCGGCCTGATCAACCTGGCCGCGCACCAGGAGAGGCTCGGTCAGGTGGAGGAGGCCCTCGGCACCTCACGCCTGGCGGCCGAGGTGAGTGCCGAGATCGAGAACAGGTACATGGAGAGCGCCGCGCGGTCCAACATCGGCTTCATGCTGACCCAGCTCGGCCGCTACGACGAGGCTCTCGTCGCGATCGACCGTGCCGTCGTCATCGCGACCGAGTTCGACGACAGGGACGAGCACGTGTTCGCGCGGATTCACGCTGTGCGGGGCAGAGCACTCGCCGGACTCGGACGGCACGCCGAAGCCGTGGCCGTGCTCGGACCTGCTGCCAAGGCCTTGGCCGAGCTCGGCGACTCCGAGTACGAAGCTCTGGCCCTGCAGGACCTGGGCAGCGCCCTGGCCGAGCTCGACGAGCGCGCGGAGGCCGCCGCGGTCTGGCGACGTGCGGGGGATCTTCTGCGTGAACTGGACGAGGAGCAGGCTGAGGCGCTCGCGGCCAGGCTGGCCGAGTTGGAGTAGGCGGAACGCCGTCGAGGAGCTCACCGGCTGCCGGAGACGACCGACCTGGTCCTGTTGCGCGAGGAACTGTGCAACGAGACGCTGCGGACCACACGGGTGTCAGACTTGTCCGGGAGGGAGAGCGGCAGGGGGTGATCGTGAACGTCGAGTTCCGCGTGCTCGGCCCGCTCGAGGTGCTGGCCGACGGCGAACCGGTCTCCGTCCCAGCCGGTCGCGGCCGGGTTCTCCTGGCGACGTTGTTGTTGCGCCCCAACAGGTTCGTGTCCGTCGACGAGCTGGTGGACCGCCTGTGGGACGGCGAACCGCCGACCGCGGACCGTGCCCACAAGACGCTGCAGACGACGGTGCTGCGGCTGCGGCAGGCCCTCGGCGGGGCGAACCGCGTGCGCACGACCCCCGGCGGGTACCTGATCGAGGTCGCACCGCACGAGCTCGACCTGCTCCGCTTCCGCGAGTTCGTGCGAGCCGGTGACTTCACCTCGGCGACGGAGCTGTGGCGCGGACCGGCGCTGGCGGACGTGGCCTCGGACGCGTTGCACCGCGAGGAGGTGCCCCGGCTCGAGGACGAACGCGTCGGTGTCCTGGAACGCCGGATCGACGCCGACCTGGAGCGGGGCGAGGCCGAACCGCTGGTCGCCGAGCTGGGCGAACTCGTGCGGCGGTACCCGTTGCGAGAACGGTTCTGGGCGCAGCGGATGACGGCGCTGGCCCGCTCGGGCCGGCAGGCGGAGGCGCTCGAGAGCTACCGCGAGATCACCGCGCTGCTGGCCGACGAGCTGGGTGTCGACCCCTCGCCGGAACTGACGAGGCTGCACCTCGCGCTGCTCAACGGCGAGACGGAGGCGCCCCGGCGTCAGGTGATCTGCCAGCTGCCGCCGGACACGCCGGCGTTCGTGGGCCGTGAACAGCTGCTGCGCGAGGTGGAGGCGAAGTTGGCCCCGGACGGCCGGGTCCCGGTCGTCGTGCTCAGCGGTGCTCCCGGCGTGGGCAAGAGCGCGTTCACGATCAGCGCCGCGCACAGGTTGCGCGACCGCTTCCCGGACGGCCAGCTGTTCGTCCGGCTCAACGGCGCCGGCTCCGCGCCGCGGGATCCCGCCGACGTGCTCGGTGAGCTGCTGGTCGCCCTGGGCATGTCGGTGACCGGCATGCCGGACGACCTGGAGGCCCGTGCCGCGGCGTTCCGCGCCCAGTTGGCCGATCGCGCGATGCTCGTGGTGCTGGACGACGCGGCGGGACCGGAGCAGGTCAGGCCGCTGTTGCCGGGCACGGCCGGGTGCGCGGTGCTGGTCAGCAGCCGGCAGCGGCTCGTCCAGATCGAGGGAGCGCACAGCCTGCGGCTGGCGCCACTGGACGACGAGGACGGAACGGCGTTGCTGCGGAACGTCATCGGGGAGTCCCGTGCCGCCTCGGACCGGGCCGCCGTCCGCGCGATCGTCGAGGCGTGCGGTGGGCTGCCGCTCGCGCTGAGGGTCGTCGGGGCCCGGCTCGCGGCCCGCGAGTCGTTGCCGTTGCGGTCGCTCGCCAGTCGGTTGTCCGACGAACGGCGCCGGCTCGACGAGCTCGCGACCGGTGACCTGGAGGTCCGCGCGACGTTCGGGCCGAGCTACGAGGCGTTGCCCCGCGAGGCGGCGACGGCGTTCCGGCGGCTCGGCCTGCTCGGCGCCACCGACGTCGCGGCCTGGACGGTGGGTGTGCTGGCCGGAGGGGACGGCGAACGGCTGGTCGAACGGCTGGTGGAGGCGAACCTCCTCGACGAGGTCGGCCTCGACGTGACCGGCGAACCGCGCTACCGCATGCACGACCTGCTCGCCGTCTACGCCGCGGAGCTGGTGCAAGCGGAGCCTTCCCGCGTCGTCGAGGAGGCTCTGAGCCGGTACGTCGACGTGATGATCACACTCGCCGACGACGCGGGGCAGGGCTGGTTCGCCGCGGACGACATGCCGAAGCGCCCGATCACGCGGTCCACCGCGCTGGAGGGATCCGAACTCGCCGGGTTGGTCGAGAGCAGGGAGAAGTGGCTGCTCGCCGAGCAGATCAACATCGACCGGGCGATCGTGCTCTGCGTGGACCGCGGCTGGATCGAGTCCGCTGAGAACCTCATGCACCGCGCGTTCGTCTACCTCGACTCCTTCCACCCGTACGAGCGGATCCTGCGGATGTGCGAGCTCCTCCGCGACGCCGCCTTCGCCCAGGGCGAGGACGTGATCGCCTGGCGTGCGCACAACCGGCTGCTGAGCCAGTTGGTGACGCGAGGGGTCAGCGAGGACGTGATCACCGAGTTCGAGCGGTGTGCGGCCGGCTTCGAGGCCGGCGGAGCCCAGGCGGAGCTGGCCTGCGTACTGGGGGCGATCGCGTACTTCCGGACGCTGCACACCGGGGAGCCCCAGATCGAGACCGCCGAACGCGGGGTGGTCGCCGCACGGGCGAGCGGTGTCCAGCGCATCCTCGTGAGCGCGCTGCGGGAGTTGGGCGGTGTGCTCGCGGGTCTCGATCGTCGCGAGGAAGCGGCACAGGTCCTGGACGAAGCCCTGGAGAGCAGCCGGGAACTGGGTGAGCGCAACGAGATCGCTCAGGTGCTCAACCGGATCGGCGTGGCCGCGCTGACCGCCGGCGACTTCGACCGGGCGAGGGCGGCGGCCGGCGAGGCGCTCGACATGATGGTCGAGCTCGGCGACGACAGGGGTGCCGCCTACTGCACGGTGCTCGTGGCCCGCACCGACCTGGGGCTGGGCGACGCGGACGCCGCGCTCGTCGGTGCGGAGAAGGCCGTGAACGTCTTCGAGTCGCTGGGAGAGCGGCGCGGAACCGCGCGGGCGCTCGCGGTGCTCGCGGAGGCGCATCTCGCGCTCGGTCTGGCGGGCGTGGCGGTCGACGTGGCGACCGCGGCCCTGGAGAACTACGCCGACGCGGGTGACGCCGACGCGGAGGAACGACTGCGGGCTGTCCTTGCGCGGGCCCGGCGAGAGACGTGACGGGGGAACGTCGAGTTCCGCGTTCGAGGTGCCGGTGGTCGTACGCGTGGCGGCGATGCGCTGAACTCGTCACGGCGACCTTCGTCATCCGTGTCGTCCTGCCCAGTCGCATCGGGTAAGCATGTGCGCGGAAGAGGGGAAGGTGCATGAGCCTGCACGTCGCGGTCGACTTCGGCACGTCGAGCACCTGCGTGGCGATCTCCGCGCACGGGCGGGAGCCGCAGGTCGTCGTGTTCGACGGCCAGCCGCTCGTGCCGTCCGCCGTGTTCGCCGCCGCCGACGGCACGTTGTTCGTCGGTCAGGAGGCCGAACGCCAGGCGGCGGTCGATCCCGCTCGCTACGAGCCGCACCCGAAGCGCCGCGTCGACGAGGGGGAGCTGTTGCTCGGCAGCACCGTGCTGCCCGTTGTGGACGTTGTGCGCGCGGTGCTGGCACGAGCCGTGGGCGAAGCACGCCGCGTGGGTGGCGGAGCGCCGGTCGACCTTCTCGTCCTCACCCACCCCGCCGACTGGGGCACGGTCCGCACGCGGGTTCTGCTGCAGGCGGGCCGCGGTCTCGGCCGCGAACTCGTGCTGGTGCCGGAACCCGTCGCCGCCGCCGTCTTCCACTCCGCGAGCCACTCCATTCCGGACGGTGCCGCACTCGCGGTCCTCGACCTCGGTGGCGGCACGGTCGACGCCAGCGTGGTGGCACGGGCGGGCAGGAGCTTCCGGGTGCTGTCCGCGAAGGGCGACCCGACCTTCGGCGGCGCGGACATCGACCAGGCGCTGCTCGAGCACGTCGGCGGGCTGGTCGCGGCCAAGGACCCCGAGGCGTGGCAGCAGCTCGTCGAGGGCCGTGAGATGAACGACCGGCGCAAGCGGCGGGTGCTGCGGCAGGACGTGCGCGGTGCCAAGGAGACGTTGTCCCGGCACGCCTACACCGACGTGCCCATGCCGCCGCCGTTCCCCGACGCGCACGTGACGCGGTCGGACCTGGAGCAGCTGATCACCGCGCCGATCGGCCGGGCGGCCGCGCTGGCCGGTGCCGCCGTCCGCGACGCCGGTCTGGCGCCCCGGCAACTCGCCGGGGTGTTCCTGGTCGGCGGCTCCAGCCGGATCCCGCTCGTTGCGCGCATGGTGCACGAGCAGATCGGCGTGGTGCCCACGAGCATCGACCAGCCGGAGACGGTGGTGGCCCGCGGCGCGCTGCGGGCGGTCAGCCTCGATCCGGAACGGACCGGCGGCATGGCCCGGCAGCCCCAGCCGAAGGCGCCTTCCGGTGAGGTGACTCACAACCTCCGCGTCGGCGACGAGACCACCCGCAAGATCACCCGCCGGATCACACCGCCGCCCTCGGGGCAGTTCCCCTCGTTCCCTCCGGCCGCGCCGCCCTCGCCACCGCGGAAGAGCAGGACGCCGCTGTTCGTCGCGATCGGTGCGGTGATCGTGCTCGTGGCGGCCGGCGTCGGCGCCTACTACTGGCTCAAGCCCAAGGGGACGCCGGAGCAGCCGGCGCCGCAGGGCGACCAGATCGCCGTCTACGACTACAGCTTCACGCGCCCGGACGGGTGGGAACAGACGGGCGGCGCCGCCCTCCAGCGGCAGGTGCTTTTGCAACCGGCCGGGCAAAAGAATTCCGATGGCAAACAGCCGGAAGCGCGTATTGCTGTGCAAGAGCAAACTCTCGAGTACAACAGCGACTCGGATCGCCCACGCGCACTCGGTGAGTTGAAGAACACGTATGAGCAACGCAAGGAGAAAGGTGACGAGGTCACCGACTTCTCCGACAAGGCCACATTCGCGGGAAAATCTGTTGTTCACTATCGCGAAGTCGTCGGGGAGACCGCGGTCGAGTGGTACATCCAGTTCGCCCGCGACAAGCAGGTGAGCGTGGGCTGCCAGGCGGCGGAGGCCGTGAAAGCCCAGGTCGCCACCGCCTGCGAGCAGATCGTCCGCTCGCTCGTCATCAAGTCCTAGCCCGCAACGTCAGGGAGTCGCCGATGTCCGCCACCGAGGTCCTCGCCCGGTTCCGCGCCGAGGTCGGAGCAGCGGTCACCCGCGCCCGTCGCGCGTCGGGTGAGATCGGTGAACGCAACGCCAAGCTGCGGGAACACACACGTGACCTCGCGGCGCGGGCCCGTGAGCGCGGGACCGAGCCCGGCGCCAGGGCCACCCCGGCCGACGTCCGGGACGCCGCCACGGGGTTCCGCACCGACCGCGGTCTGGCGGTCGAGCAGGTGCCGGACACCGCCGGACCGGCCGTTCCCTTTCCAGTTGAGACGGAACGGGTGACTCTCGGTTCTTCGGCCGTCGCCGGTCCGAGTGGTCAGCTTCCCCGTGTGAGTGACGATGACGAGGACTTTTCGCAGTCGCGAATCCTCTACTGACTCCCGGTTTCACCCGGCGACGTTTACTAGCGCAACTACTTCCGAAGAAGTCGCGACAGGGTGGAACCGGCATGGCATGGTCATGCGTCGTAAGAGGCGTACGAACCAAGAAGTACGTGACCTGAAGTTCTCTGAAGGGGGCATCTCCCAATGGCATTGACCGTTACCGCTGCCGAGCTCGACGCCCTGGCCAAGCGGATCATCCAGGTCGACGAGTCGACCCAGGGCACCCTCCGCCAGGTTGCCGCCGCCGTCGACCAGGTCGGCGCCAGCTGGAAGGGTGACTCTGCCGTCGCCTTCAAGACCCTGATGGACCGCTACAACGAGGACGCCCGCAAGGTGTCGCAGGCGCTCAACACGATCGCCGAGTCGATCGCGAGCTCCGCCGACGTCTACGCCCGCCAGGAAGAGGACAACAAGTCCTCCATCTCCGGCATCGGCGCCCGTCTCAACGGCTGATCCTTCGCTGCTGAAGTTCGCAGTCCCGCAAGACCTTCTGACTTTTTGACTTTCAAGGGGAGATGAAATGGTTCTCGAGGTTACGTTCGCCGAGATCGCGAATGCGTCCCAGACGATCAGCAGCTCGGCCACGCAGGTCGACGCCCAGCTGGACGAGCTCCGCGCCGAGGTCGTGAAGACCCTCGCCGGCTACGAAGGTGCCGCTGCCGAGGCGTACCAGGTCGCCCAGAAGCAGTGGGACGACGCTGCTGCCGACCTGCAGAAGGTCCTCGCCGCCATCGGTACCGCCGTCGGCCAGGCCGGCGAGGCCTACGAGCAGGCTGAGAAGGCGAACACGGGCCGCTGGTAAGCCAGTCAGCCCCCAGCTACACCTTCGCGAGCCCCGGAACCACGTGGTCCGGGGCTCGCGTATGTCCACGGGAAGGCGCTTCGGAGGACCCGTTTTGGTCCCCGCGCCACCCATCCGGTATCTTCTGACGTTGTTGTGCGGTAGCTGGCGCCCGTGTGTGCCGCGTCTGTCTCGGAACCATCGCTTGGCAAGTCCAAGATCGGTCTGGGGCAACCGCCGCAGTGACCCCAGACGCAAGTGACGACGAGGTAGATCCGTGCGCACGTACAGCCCGAAGCCCGGTGAGGTGACCCGCACCTGGCACGTTATCGACGCCCAGGACGTGGTGCTCGGCCGGCTCGCCACCCAGGCCGCGACGCTGCTGCGCGGCAAGCACAAGCCGACGTATGCGCCTCACGTTGACACTGGTGACTTCGTTGTCATCATCAACGCTGACAAGGTCGCTCTGACCGGTGCGAAGCGCGACCAGGCGTTCCAGTACCGCCACTCCGGCTTCCCCGGTGGTCTGCGCAAGCAGTCCTTCGGCGAGGTCCTGGACACCCGTCCGGACCGTCTGGTGGAGAAGGCGATCAAGGGCATGCTGCCCAAGAACCGCCTGGGCCGTCAGATCGCGAACAAGCTCAAGGTCTACGCAGGCCCGAGCCACCCGCACGAGGCGCAGCAGCCGCAGGCCTTCGAGATCAAGAAGATCGCCCAGTGAGCGACGAACACACCGAGGAAGTTCCTGTGACCACCCCTGAGAACGAGACCCCTGAGGTCGAGACCCCCGAGGTCGAGGCCGAGGTTGTCGAGGCCGAGGTCGTCGACGCTCCTGAGGTCGAAGCTGTCGAGGCCGACGCCGTTGAAGCCGACGCCGTCGAGGCCGACGCTTCCGACGAGGCCGACGCCGAGGCCGAGGTCGTCGAAGAGACGTCCGCGCCGGTGGTCGCGCCCTCGCTGAACGGCGCCGCGCACCTCGCGCAGACCGTCGGTCGCCGCAAGGAGGCCGTCGTTCGCGTCCGCCTCGTGCCCGGCACCGGCAAGTTCACGCTGAACGGCAAGACCCTCGAGACCTACTTCCCGAACAAGGTGCACCAGCAGCTCATCAAGGAGCCGCTCGTCACCACGGAGAAGCCCGAGACCTTCGACGTCATCGCGAACCTGCACGGCGGCGGCATCACCGGCCAGGCCGGTGCGCTGCGTCTCGCCATCGCGCGTGCGCTGATCGCCGTCGACTCCGAGGACCGCCCGGCCCTGAAGAAGGCCGGCTTCCTCACCCGTGACCCGAGGGTCAAGGAGCGCAAGAAGTACGGTCTGAAGAAGGCCCGCAAGGCGCCTCAGTACTCCAAGCGTTGATGCTCCGCCGCGGGGCGAGCCGTGTCTGCGTTCGTCAGGCGACTGCTCCTCCGCGGTGACCGCGGGGACTCCTCGCGGCCCGAGTGTCATCCAGCTGTACCTGCGGGAGCAGCAGTTCATTCCGAACTGCTGCTCCCGCAGTGTTTTCCGGGGTTCTTCCGGGTCTGTCCCCGCCGCCTTGCAGTGTCCACATCGGAGGTTCCATGGCCCGCCTGTTCGGCACCGACGGAGTCCGCGGTCTCGCCAACGCCGATCTCACGCCCGAGCTCGCGATGTCCGTCGCCGCCGCGGCGGCACGGGTGCTCGCCGAGCACGACCGCACCCACCGCCCCGTCGCCGTCGTGGGCCGCGACCCCAGGGCGAGCAGTGAGATGCTCGACGCCGCCGTCACCGCCGGCCTCACCTCGGCCGGTGCGGACGTGCTGCGCGTCGGTGCCCTGCCCACGCCCGCCGTCGCGTACCTGGTCGCCGCGCTCGGCGCCGACATCGGCGTGATGATCTCCGCGTCGCACAACGCGATGCCGGACAACGGGATCAAGCTCTTCGCCGCCGGCGGTCACAAGCTGCCCGACTCGGTCGAGGACGAGATCGAACAGCACATGGGCGCCGGTTTCGACCGGCCGACCGGTGCCGCCATCGGCCGCGTGCGCGACATCGCCGACGCCGAGACCCAGTACGTGGAGCACTTGCTCAAGGTCACACCGCACCGCCTCGACGGCCTCAAGGTCGTGGTGGACTGCGCGAACGGTGCCGCGTCGGTGGCCGCACCGGACGCGTACCGCCGCGCCGGGGCCGAGGTGATCGCGATCAACGCGACCCCGGACGGCCTCAACATCAACGACGGCTGTGGTTCCACCCACATCGACGTCGTGGCCGCCGCCGTCCGCGAGCACGGTGCCGACCTCGGCATCGCGCACGACGGTGACGCCGACCGCTGCCTCGCCGTGGACGCCAACGGTGACCTGATCGACGGCGACCAGATCCTCGCTGTCCTCGCGATCGCCATGCGCGACGCGGGTGAGCTGATCGAGGACACGCTCGTCGCCACCGTGATGAGCAACCTGGGCCTGCACATCGCCATGCGCGAGTCCAAGATCGAGCTGCGCACCACCGCCGTCGGCGACCGCTACGTGCTGCAGGACCTCAAGGCCGGCGGCTACTCCCTCGGTGGCGAGCAGTCTGGCCACGTCGTGCTGCCCGCGCACGCGACCACCGGCGACGGCCTGCTCACCGCGTTGCGCCTGATGGCCCGCATGGCCGAGACCGGCAAGTCGCTCGCGGACCTCGCCTCGGTGATGCGCCGCCTGCCGCAGGTCCTGATCAACGTGAAGGTCACCGACAAGGCGGCCGTGGCCAAGGCCGCGTCGGTCAGCGAGGCCGTCGCCGCCGTCGAGGCCGAGCTCGGCGACACCGGCCGCGTGCTGCTGCGCCCGTCCGGCACCGAACAGCTCGTGCGGGTGATGGTCGAGGCCACGAGTCACGAGCAGGCCGAGTCCGCCGCGCAGCGCCTGGCGAGTGTGGTTTCCTCGGTGCACTGAGGACAGATGGGGGCTGGGGATGACCGTGCTGATGTTGCTCGTACTCCTGGTGTTGCTGGGAGGTGGGGTCGCGGTCGTCGTCGCCGTTGTCGTGGCGTCGAAGCGCAAGCCCGTCACCCAGCCCCCGTTCCCGCCCGGTTACGGCCACCCACAGCAGCCGTACGGGCATCAGCCGTACCAGCAGGGCCACCCCCAGCAGGGATTTCCGCAGCAGGGATTTCCGCAGCAGGCCCCGCCCCAGCAGCCGTACCCGCCGCAGGGGTACCCGCAGCAGCCTCCGCCCGGCACGCAGCCGCCCGCCCCCGGCGGCTGGTGACCCGCCCGCAACCCGATCAGTGGTGATCAACAGCGGCTTGCGCCGAATGGCTGTTTACTAAGGCAACCGACATCTTCGAGCGCCGGTCACGGTGTGATCCGAGCTGGCACTGTATGGCGGAACCCGATGAGACCGAATTGCGTCAGATCGGGGACAAGGGGAGGCGAGCGATGTCCGGTTTCGGTGTGCAGTCCGGCGATCTGACGAAGACCGCGGGGACGTACGAGGCAGAGGGATCAGCACTGATCCAGATGAAGCCCTCGATCGTGCCGGGCGTGACAGCCGGGCAGGTCGGCCGCAAGTTCCAGGGCGTCGCCGCCGAGTACAAGTCCTACTTCGACCTGTTCGGTACGAGCCTGGAGAAGTTCGGCAAAGAGGCGACCGGCATCGCCACGCGCCTGAAGGACGTCGCCAAGACGTACGAGTCGAACGAGGCGCAGACCTCGAGCCAGTTCAAGGGGTAACGAGTCGTGGCGGATCAGACCGAGATCAAGAAGCTCCTCGACGACCCGAACGTCACGCCGGAGACCAAGAAGCAACTCGTGCGCGCCCTCGCCGGCGCCGGCGCTCCCCAGGAAGAGGTCGAGCGCTACGGCAAGGCGAACGGTGTCGACGTTCCGGACGACCCGAGCGTGGGCGACCACGTCGTGGGCGTGCTCCTCGCGGCGCCGACGATGGGTCTTCTCGAGGGCAACAACATCCGCAAGGAAGCCCAGCACGCCGCCTTCACGATGGAGGGTGGCGACGCCGACGCCCTCGTCAAGAAGGCGGGCGAGGAGCGCGAGCTCGGCGCCACCCAGAAGGTGCTGAACGAGCAGGGCGACGTGCCGAACAGCAACACGCTGCTCGACGCCGGTGCCCCCGGCCTGCGTTTCTTCGAGAAGTTCATCCCCGTCTACGCGAAGGCCGCGCCGGCGTGCGGCCACCAGGGTGCCGCGCCGAACCTCGAGGGCGACATCTACCGCAAGTACGACGAGGTCCGCGACATCGACTTCGCGAAGTTCCGCGAGGACGCGCACAAGCTCACCGAGAACGTCAAGAAGGCCGAGGCGCACGACAACGTGCTGGGCTCCGCCTGGAACGGACTCGGCTCCTGGGAGGGCCCCGCGGCCCAGGCCGCGCGCGCCTACCAGGGCAAGTTCGCGGGCGCCGCGAAGCAGTTCGTGCAGCAGACGGGCACGGGTCCCGGTGCGATCACCGGCGGCGTGACCAACATGCAGAAGCACGTCAAGGACTTCGCGCAGCAGATCCACGACCAGTACTCGGAAACGTGCGGCGGGCTGACGGTCGAGAAGGCCGAAGAGGCGATCCGGCAGGCGAACGGTGACGTCTTCCCGAACGACGGCGGCGTCCTCGACTGGGTCTACGGCGTCCACAGCGAGATCAAGAACTCGGTCATCGGCGCGATCTGCGGTGGACCGCTCGGCATCCTCTCCGGTCTGGGCTGGGGCGGCTGGATCGCCGACGTCCGCGACAAGATCATCAGTGACGCCAAGGAGAAGCTGAAGGCCCTCTGCGCCGAGTTCGACGGCAAGAAGAAGGCGTTCGACGGTTACTGCCAGGCCGTGCAGACCGGTGTCGAAGCCGACTACAAGGCCATGTTCGCCGGCATGAAGGGCGCTTTCGGCACGGACCCGTTCGGTCCGGTCGGCGAAGCCCCGTCGTTCACCGAGCAGGGTGGCGGCGGCCGGCAGAAGGTCGACAACAACGGCGGCGGTGGCGGCGGCAGCCCGAGTGGTGGCGGCGGTCCGAGTGGCGGCGGTGGCGGCGGTGGCACGCCGGAGATCCCGAAGCCGGAGAACCCGCTCGACAAGGACGGCGACGGCAAGCCCGACGTCCCCGGTGACACCGACGGCGACGGCAAGCCCGACGACCTCGACGGTGACGGCAAGCCCGACGAGCCGAAGCCCGAGGAGAAGCTCGAGACCGTCACGGTCACGGCCGGCGACAACACGATCAAGGTCACGGAGCCCGACTCGAACGGGCACGTGAAGATGACGATCGACACGCCCAAGGGCGAGCCGAAGACCTACGACCTGGACTTCAGCAAGAACCCCGAGGCCGCGAAGGCCCTGATGGGGCAGAACGGCACGCAGGCCATCACCAACATGGCCAACCAGCTCACCGCCTCGAACCCGACGGCGGGTGCGCAGACCCCTGCCGCCGGTGGCACGCCGGCACCCGGTGGCGGCGCGGCCCCGACGGCCGGCGGCCCGCTGGGTTCGGAGTCGAACCCGATCCCCGTCGAGGTCGGCGAGGACGGCAAGATCCACATCGAGCAGGACGGCGTCAACTTCACGGCCGAGGTCAACGCCGACACCGGCGAGATCAACCTGACCGCGGACGACGGCGACGGCACGCCGGACAAGGTCGGCGTGAGCTTCGGCGAGGACGAGAACCCGGCCGCGCAGACCCCGGGCTCGGAGTCCGGTTCCGGTGCGGGCGGTGCCGACGGCGCCAAGCTGGAGGACGGCCTGCGCACGCCGGAGGCCGACTTCCCGGACGAGGTCAGGACGCTGCCGGCCGAAGCGGAGTTCCAGCCGATGCCCGCCCCCGCGGGGGAACAGGTCTGGAGCCAGCCGGGTGAGGCCGCGCCGAACGTGGCCGAGCGCTTCCAGGACTCGATGGCCCGCAGCTACATCGAGGACAACGGCATCATGCCGAGCGTCGGCGAGCCGAGGATCTCCGCGGAGAGCCCCCAGTTCGCCCAGGCCTCGGACAGCACGACGACGTCCGGCGTCTCGTTCACCGGTGGTGCGGGCGGCGGCAGCGAGTCCGTGCTCGGGTCGAGCGCCGACAGCGCGTGGACCAGCCCGAACTCCGGTGACAGCAACGGTGGCTCGTTCAACACGAACGCGTCCGAAGCGGGTCAGCCGGGTTCCGCGAACCTGCCGTCCATGCAGGACGCCCACGGCCAGGCGCCGAGCGGTGCGGCCTCCGGCGGCATGATGGGCGGCGGCGGCATGATGGGTGGCGGCATGGGCGGTGCCGGAGCAGGCGGCCAGCAGGGCGGCGACTCCGAGCGCGGAGCCAGCCAGTGGCGCACCACGGGCACGTTGTTCGACGACGACAACAACAACCCGTTGAGCGCCATGCAGACCACGCTGGGTGAAGACCGAGGAGAGGCCGCCAACCCATGGCGATGATCGGGGAAGTGGACCCGCGCGTCCAGGCGCTGTTCGACGACAACCTCGCCAAGACGCGCCGCTCCACCGCCGAGGTCTCGGCGGAGCTCAAGGCGAACCAGGACAAGGTCGCCGCCGACATCGAGGCGCGCGAGGCCAAGCAGAAGCGCGATCAGGCCGACGCTCGCGAGAGCGCCGAGAACCTGACCAAGCAGGGCGAGAGGCAGCAGCCGCGCAAGCCGCAGTGGGATCGTCCCGACCGCGGCACGGGCGAGATGGCGTTCGGCCCGGAGGACGACGACGGCGGCTACGCACAACAGCAGCAGGCGCCGGTGGCCGCTCCGGTGCCGCCCCCGCCTCCGCCGCCGGTCGCGCCGCCTCCGCCGGTTCACCGGCGCCGTCCGGCACCCGTGGACGACGATGACGACCTGAGCGGCCAGACCTGGCTCAGCTGACTTGGTTTCCGGCCCCGCGTGCGACTCGCACCGGGGCCGGAAGCGTCAGCGCTGAGGCAGGGCTTCCCGTTGGAACACCAGGTTCGCGGTCTTCAGGTCGCTGTCGAGCAGTTCGTCGTACGTCCGGTCGCCGGTCATCACCCGCAGCAGGAACGCCGTCATGAACGCGCGTCCGAGCTTGTGCGCACCCCGTTCGGAACTGCCGTCGAGCATGAGTTCGCTCCAGTGCCTGCCCTCGGTGAACCCGAGGTGCGAGGCCTTGGGCAGCAGCCGCAGTTGCACGGGACCGCCCCACGCCTGGGCGATCGCCTCGGAGTGGCCGACCGGCGGTGCGATGCGGTCCTCGCCGGCCGCGAGGTGCAGGCCGGGCGCGCGCACCTCCCGTGCCGCGTCCAGTGCGGACGGGCGCGTCTCCGTTGCGGCCAAAGTCACAACGGCCCGGACGCGGTCCGAACCCGCCGCCGCCAGCACCGCCGCGCCGCCGCCCATCGAGTGCCCGGCCAGCGCGAGCCGGGCGGGGTCGACGCTGATCTCACCGGTGCCGAGCCGCACGCCGGTGCTGATGTCCAAAGTGGTCAGCAGGTTCGCCGCCAGCACCCGTGCCGACAGCAGCGGGCCGCGCTCCACGGCCGGAGCCGCGGCGACCACGCCCCACGACGCCAGGTGCCGCAAAAGGCCGTGGTAACGCCGTACGGGCTGCATCCAGCCGTGTCCGAAAGCGACGGCGGGCAGACCCAGGCCGGACTGCGGCGTGAAGATCACGCCCGGCAGGCCGACGAGCGCGAGGTCGCCGCGCAGCACGGGGTGCGGTCCGGGCCTGCTGAGCTGCTCGAGGGCCTGTTTCGCGGTCAGCGTGATCACGCGGCGAGCCATGGGGTGAACCGTAGTCGATCCTGTCGCGCGCACCACACCCGAGATTGGTCTACACCACCTGTGTCGCTGACCTGCGGTGACGTACCTCGCTCACTCATTAGGGTTAGTGGCGTGGTCTAGCTAGTCTGTTTTCCGTGTGCGGAATCGTGGGATACGTGGGTCACCAGTCGGCGCTCGACGTCGTGCTGGACGGGCTGAGGCGCCTCGAATACCGGGGTTACGACTCGGCGGGTGTCGCGGTCGTGACAGGCGACGACCTCGCCGTCGAACGCAAGGCCGGACGGCTGCAGAACCTGGAGACGCTGCTCGACGAGGTGGGCCGCGAGAACTTCGTGGGCACCGTCGGCATGGGTCACACCCGGTGGGCGACGCACGGCGCGCCGATCGACAAGAACTCGCACCCGCACCGCGACACGACGAACCGCGTCGCCGTGGTGCACAACGGCATCATCGAGAACTTTCTCGCGCTGCGCGCCGAGCTCGAAGGCCTCGGCGTCGAGATGACGTCCGACACCGACACCGAGACTGTCGCGCACCTCGTGTCCTTCGCGTACGCGGACGGCGACACGAAGGGCGACCTGGTCGCCAGCGTGCGCAAGGTCGTGAACCGCCTGGAGGGCGCGTTCACCCTCGTCTTCACGCACGCCGACGAGCCCGACACGGTCGTCGCCGCGCGCCGGAACTCGCCGCTGGTCGTCGGTGTCGGCGACAACGAGTACTTCGTCGCGAGCGACGTGGCCGCGTTCATCGCGCACACCAAGGAAGCCGTCGAACTGGGCCAGGACCAGATGGTCGTGCTGTCCCGCTCCGGCTACGAGGTCACCGACTTCGACGGCGTGCCCGCGCAGGCCAAGCCGTTCACGGTCAACTGGGACCTCAGCGCCGCCGAGAAGGGCGGCCACGAGTACTTCATGCTCAAGGAGATCGAGGAGCAGCCGGAGGCGCTGGCGAACACGCTGCGCGGCCACTTCGCGAACGGCCGGATCGTCCTCGACGAGCAGCGGTTGAGCGACCAGGACCTGCGTGACGTCGACAAGGTCTTCGTCATCGCGTGCGGCTCCGCCTACCACTCCGGTCTCGTCGCGAAGTACGCGATCGAGCACTGGACCCGCCTGCCCGTCGAGGTCGAGCTGGCCTCCGAGTTCCGCTACCGCGACCCGGTGCTCGACCGCGACACGCTCGTCGTCGCCGTCTCGCAGTCCGGCGAGACCGCGGACACGCTGGAGGCGGTGCGTCACGCCCGTGCGCAGAAGGCCCGTGTCCTGGCCGTCTGCAACACCAACGGCGCGCAGATCCCGCGTGAGTCCGACGCCGTGCTCTACACGCACGCCGGTCCGGAGATCGGTGTCGCGTCGACGAAGGCGTTCCTCGCCCAGATCGCCGCGAACTACCTCGTCGGCCTGGCCCTGGCGCAGGCCCGCGGCACCAAGTACCCGGACGAGGTCGCCCGCGAGTTCCACGAGCTGGAGGCCATGCCCGAGGCCGTGCGGCGCGTGCTCGGCACCATTGACCAGGTCAAGGCCCTCGGTCGGGAGCTCGCGGACTCGAAGGCGGTGCTGTTCCTCGGCCGCCACGTCGGCTACCCGGTGGCCCTCGAAGGCGCGCTGAAGCTCAAGGAACTCGCGTACATGCACGCCGAGGGCTTCGCGGCCGGTGAGCTCAAGCACGGTCCGATCGCGCTGATCGAGGAGGGCCTGCCGGTCGTCGTGGTCATGCCGTCGCCGAAGGGCCGTGCCGTTCTGCACTCGAAGCTGGTGTCGAACATCAGCGAGATCCAGGCCCGTGGCGCCCGCACGATCGTGATCGCGGAGGAGGGCGACGAGACGGTCCGTCCGTTCGCCGACCACCTGATCGAGATCCCGGCCGTCCCGACGCTGCTGCAGCCGCTCATCTCGACGATCCCGCTGCAGGTGCTCGCGGCCGAGATCGCGACCGCCCGCGGCTACGACGTCGACAAGCCTCGCAACCTGGCGAAGTCGGTTACCGTCGAGTGAGTGAGAGGCGTCTGGCACACCGAACGCGTCAAGTCCGCTGAAGAGGAGCTCATGGCGGTGGTCCCGCCGGGCTCGTTGATGCGCAAGGCCGCGTTCGGTGTGGCCACCCACGCCCTGAGGCTCTTGCAGGGCCGCCGCCGTGTCACGTTGCTCGTGGGTGCGGGCAACAACGGCGGCGACGCCCTGTGGGCCGGTTACTTCCTGCGTCGCCGCGGGGTCGCGGTGTCTGCGGTCCTGCTCAACCCCGCCAAGGCCCATGCCGAGGGGCTCGCGGCCTTTCGCAAGGCAGGTGGGCGGGTCGTCTCGTCTGTAGGCACTCCCGACCTGGTGATCGACGGCATCGTCGGCCTGTCCGCACGCGGCCCGTTGCGCCCGGACGCGGCTGCGCTCGTCTCCTCGGTGAACGCCCCGATCCTGGCCGTCGACCTGCCGTCCGGCATCGACCCGGACACCGGTGAGATCTCCGGTCCGCACGTGCGGGCGCACACCACCGTCACGTTCGGCTGCCTGAAGCCGGTGCACGCGCTGGCCGACTGCGGCGAGGTGCACCTGGTCGACATCGGCCTGCGGCCGTCCGACCCCGACTTCGTGCTGCTCGACCGTTCCGACATCACCTGGCCGGTGCCGGGCCCGTCCGACGACAAGTACACCCAGGGAGTCACGGGCGTGGCGGCCGGCAGTTCGACCTATCCCGGCGCCGCGGTGCTCTCCACCGGCGCGGCCGTGCTCGCGACCTCCGGCATGGTCCGCTACGCCGGCCCGGCCGCCGACGCCATCCGCGCTCGCTGGCCCGAGACGATCTGCACCGGCTCGATCACCGACGCCGGCCGCGTGCAGGCCTGGGTCGTTGGTCCCGGCATGGGCACGGGCCCGTCGTCCGCCGAGGTCCTGAGGTCCGTGCTGGACGCCGGGGTCCCCGTGATCGCCGACGCGGACGCCATCACGCTGCTCGCCGCGAACCCGTCGCTGTGGGACGCCCGCGACCCCGACGCGGCCCTGGTCCTGACCCCGCACGACCGCGAGTTCGAACGCCTGGCCGGTCCGGTCGGCGCGGATCGCGTCGCGGCGGCCAGGAAAGCCGCTCAGCGCTTCAACGCCGTGGTGCTGCTCAAGGGCCATCGGACCGTCGTGGCGGCGCCGGACGGACGGGCGCTGGTGAACTCGGCGACGTCGTCGTGGCCCGCGACGGCAGGGTCCGGGGACGTGCTGTCGGGGATCATCGGCGCGCTGCTGGCGAGTGGCCTGGACCCGTTCCTGGCAGCCGGGTACGCGGCGTACGCGCACGTCCTGGCTGCGGAGTTGGGTGCGAACGGCGCCCCGGTGCCGGCCTCGGGGTTGATGGAGGCGGTTCCGGACGCGATCCGGTCGCTGCGAGTTGCGCCATAGTCCTTCCGAGCGGCTGACATGGCACGATGAACAGGTTATGGCCCGTTCAGAAGTTGTCGTCGACCTAGGCGCGCTGCGGCACAACGTCGCCCTGCTCGCCGGCCTCGCGCCGTCCTCCGAGACGATGGCCGTCGTCAAGGCGGACGGCTACGGCCACGGCGCGGTCCAGGTGGCCCGTGCCGCCCTCGAAGCGGGCGCGACCTGGCTCGGTTCGTGCAGCACGCAGGAAGCCCTCGCCCTGCGCGCCGCAGGCATCCAGGCCCCGATCCTCGCGTGGCTCGACGCCCCGGACGAGGACCTGGCGGCCGGTCTCGCCGCGGACGTGGAGATGTCCGTCGCCTCCCTCTCCGACCTGCGCAGGGTCGAGCAGGCGGCCGACGAGGCCGACGCGCGGCCGCGGCTCCACCTGAAGATCGACACCGGCCTGAGCCGCAACGGTTGCCAGCCGCACGACTGGCCCGCGCTCGTGGAAGCCGCGAGGAAGCACGAGGTCGTGGCCGTCTGGTCGCACCTCGCCTCCGCCGACGAGATCGGCGACCCCTCGATCGACCTGCAGGCCAAGCGGTTCGACGACGCCTACGAGGTGGCGCGGTCGTACGGCCTCGACCCGAAGAGGCACATCGCGAACTCGGCGGCCCTGCTGACCAGGCCCGACCTGCACTTCGACATCGTCAGGCCCGGCATCGCGATGTACGGGCTGAACCCGGTGCCGACGGACCACGACCTGAGGCCGGTCATGAGCTACCGGTCGCACGTGGCGCTCACGAAACGTATCCCCGCAGGTGAGTCCGTCTCCTACGGGATGACATGGACCGCGCAGAAGGACACGACGCTGGCACTGGTGCCTGCCGGATATGCGGACGGCGTTCCGAGAGCGCTCTCCGGGCGGATGGAGGTGCTCCTGGAAGGGAGGCGCCGCCCGGTGGCGGGCCGTGTCTGCATGGACCAGATCGTCGTGGACTGCGGGGACGACGAGATCGCGGAGGGTGCCGAGGTCGTCCTGTTCGGCGACGGGAGCCGGGGGGAGCCGACGGCGACGGAGTGGGCGGAGCTGACCGGGACGATCGACTACGAGATCGTCTGCGGGATGTACCGGCCGCGGGTGCGGAGGATCTACAAGTGAAGCCGGTGTGGAAGGTCGTCGGGTGGGTCGGTGGCGCGGTCGGCGCCGTCGTGGCCGGTGCGGCCGTGGCGCAGACCGCGAAGGTCTCGCACGAGCGCAAGACCGCGACCGACAGCCTCGCCGACGAGCCGCTGGGACTGCTGAGGCCCGATCGCGAGTCGACGGTGGCCGCGGAGGACGGCGTGCCGATCTCCGTCGAGGAGGTCGACCCCGCGGACGGCGGCGAGCCGGACATCACCGTCGTGCTGGTGCACGGGTTCGCGCTGGACCGCCGTTGTTTCCACTTCCAGCGCCGCGACCTGGCCGAGCTGATCGATCCACGCGTGCACCAGGTGCTCTACGACCAGCGCAGCCACGGCCGGTCCGGCCGCTCGACGCCCGAACACAGCACGATCGACCAGCTCGCGCTCGACCTCGACTCGGTGATCCGCTCGGTCGTGCCCGAGGGCCCGCTGGTGCTCGTCGGCCACTCCATGGGCGGCATGACGATCATGGCGCTGGCCGAGAAGCACCCGGAGCTCTTCGAGGAACGGGTGCGCGGCGTCGCGTTGATCGGCACGGCCGCCGGCGCGGTGGGCGGTGCGGGGCTGCCGAAGTCCGTGCTGTCGCGCTACAACCCGGTGACGCTCGGCGTCGGCCGGCTCGCCGGTGTGCAGCCGGGGCTGGTCGAGTGGGTGCGCAAGAGCGCGAAAAGCCTTACCTGGAGCGGTATCCGCATGGGGGCGTTCGGCGACCGCAAGGTGGCGCCGTCCCTCGTGGACCTGATGGAGAAGATGATCAACGGGACGACGGTGAAGGTGCTCACCGAGTTCCTGGAGACCCTCGGCACGCACGACCGCTACAAGGCGCTGGCGGGTCTGCGGCACTGCGAGGTGCTGATCCTGAGCGGCGACGCGGACAAGCTCACGCCGTTCTCGCACGCCGAGCGGATGGCCGAGGAGATGCCGCACGCCACCCTCGTCCGGGCCCCCGGTGCCGGGCACATGGTGATGATGGAGCAGGCTGATCTCGTCAACGACCACCTGGTCGCGCTCGTCGAACGCTGCGCGGCCGATCGCGGAGAGAATCGGAAGAAGTGGTGGCGCCGAGCGTGAAGACCGTCGAACTGCCCCTGGTGGAGGACACCGAGGAGTTCGGCCGCAAGCTGGGTGAACTCGTGCGCGCGGGAGACCTCCTGCTGCTCGCCGGGCCCCTGGGAGCAGGCAAGACGGCGTTCGTGCGCGGTCTGGCGCGCGGCATGGGCGTGCAGGGCCGGGTGTCCTCGCCGACGTTCGTCGTCGCCCGCGTGCACGAACCGGCGCAGGGGCGGAGCGTGCGGCTCGTGCACGTCGACGCGTACCGGCTCGGGGGTCACCTGGACGAGTTGGACGACCTCGACCTCGACACGGACCTGGTCGACGCCGTGGTCGCCGTCGAGTGGGGCGAGGGTGTCGCGGAACGCCTGAACGATGATCATCTGCTGATCCGCCTCGAACGCGGAATCGACGACGTTCGCACAGCTCAGCTCGTCCCGCACGGCGAATGGAGCTCGCGTCCCCTTCCTGTGTGACGTTTTCTGACACATGGGGTGACGTCCATAAAGGACAGAGCGTGACCGGTCGATGAGAGTCGCATGATCAAGAAGACGCTCTTCGCGACCGCTGTCATCGGTGGCGCCCTCCTGGCTGCCGCTGCTCCCGCCTCCGCCGGCGAGCACGACCGCTCCGGCGGCATCAGCGTTGCCGACAACCTCTGCGCCGCGCCGTGGCAGTGGAACGGCCCGATCTCGCTGCTGCACGAGGGCCACGCCCCCGGCTACGCCGCGTGCAACGACAACCACGCCGCCGGTGGTCACGGCATCAGCGTGCTGAACAACGCCTGCGTCGCGCCGTGGCAGTGGAACGGCCCGCTCGAGATCTTCACGGTCGACCACTCGCCGTCGTACGTCGCCTGCAACGGCAACACGTCCGGCCGCTAGGTCCGGAACGTCGTGGGGGATGGCCGAACGAGCCCGTCGGCCATCCCCCACGACAGTCCTTTCGGGACAGTTCGTGTTTGACTGACTTGCCCATCTCGTTGCGCGGCAAGACTTGCAAGTGAGGCATCACCCGCGGCCGCTCGTGCGGCACTCTCGCGACGTGATCGCTCAGGGTTGATGGTTCCGGCGCTTCGCCCGCTGGAACCACCCCGGGCCGCGATCCGTTCGCCCGCCGCTCTGGCAGACCTCCCCGTCACCCGGTTCAGCGAACCTGGACCGAGGTCGTACGAGTGCCACGAGGACGCATCGGAACTGCGGGTTCCGACAGGTACTACCCTGGACAACCGTGCTAGTGCTCGCCGTCGACACGGCCACCCCCGCAGTCACCGCCGGTGTGGTCGAACTCGCGCCCGATTCCCCGCCGCGCCTGCTCGCGAAGCGGGTGACGCTCAACGCCAAGGCGCACGGCGAGCTGCTCACCCCGCACATCAGCGACGCCCTGCAGGAAGCCGGCAAGACGTTCGCCGACCTCGACGCGATCGTCGTCGGCGCCGGTCCCGGGCCGTTCACCGGCCTGCGGGTCGGTCTCGCCACCGCCGCCGCGCTCGGCCAGGCGCTCAACCGCCCGGTCTACCCGGTCGCCACCACCGACGCCATCGCCAAGGACGCCGCCAGCGGTCACCCGCTGCTCGTCGCGACCGACGCGCGGCGCAAGGAGGTCTACTGGGCCGCCTACGACGCCGCCGGTCGCCGCACGGACGGCCCGCACGTCGAGCGCCCGCAGGACCTCGCCGAGAAGCTGCCGACGATGGGCGTGCACCAGGCCACGGGTGAGGGTGCCGAGATCTACGCCGAGATCCTCGGCCTCGAGACCCTCGGCGCGAAGCACCCGAGCCCCGAGGGCCTGGTCGCCGCGGCCGCCGCCGAGGTGCTCGCGAAGGCCCGCCCGGCCGCGCTCACCCCGCTCTACCTGCGCCGTCCCGACGCCGTCGAGCCCACCGGGCGCAAGAGGGTGACCAGGGCATGACCACCGGCACCGTCACGCTCGCGCCCTTGCAGCACGCCGACGTGCCCAGGTGCCACGAGATCGAGCTGGCGTTGTTCCCCGGCGACGACCCGTGGAGCGAGAACGCGTTCCACAGCGAGCTCGACAACGGCAACTACTACCTCGGCGCGTACGCGGACGGCGAGCTCATCGGGTACGCCGGCCTCGGCGCCGGTCCGCACGAGGCCAGCGTGCACACGATCGCCGTCATCGGGCACTGGCAGGGCAGGGGCGTCGGCAAGACCCTCCTGCGCGACCTGCTGGCCCGCGTCGACGAGATCGGTGTGCCGGTGTTCCTCGAGGTCCGCACGGACAACGAGCCCGCGATCGCGATGTACAAGGCGCACGGCTTCGAGCAACTCGGCCTGCGCCGCCGCTACTACCAGCCGTCGGGTGCCGACGCGTACACGATGGGAAGGCCTGCTCACAGTGTCTGATCGTCTGATTCTGGGCATCGAGAGCTCGTGCGACGAGACGGGCTTCGGCATCGTCCGCCTCGGTCCGGACGGCTCGCTCGAACTGCTCGCCGACGAGGTCGCCTCGAGCGTCGAGGAGCACGCCCGCTTCGGCGGCGTCGTGCCGGAGGTCGCCTCCCGCGCCCACCTCGAAGCGCTGGTCCCGACCATGCGCCGCGCGCTCGACACCGCGAAGGTCGAGCTCTCCCAGATCCACTCCATCGCCGTCACCGCCGGACCGGGCCTGGCCGGCGCGCTGCTGGTCGGCGTGTCCGCCGCGAAGGCGTACGCGGCCGCGCTCGGCAAGCCGCTCTACGGCGTGAACCACCTCGCGGGCCACGTCGCCGCGGACACGTTGCAGCACGGCCCGTTGCCGCAGCGCTGCCTCGCGCTGCTGGTGTCCGGCGGCCACTCGCAGCTGCTGCTGATCGAGGGCGGCCTGGCGAACTCGATCACCGAGATCGGGTCCACAGTGGACGACGCCGCCGGCGAGGCGTACGACAAGGTCGCGCGGTTGCTCGACCTGCCCTACCCCGGTGGCCCGCCCATCGACAAGCTCGCCAAGCAGGGCAACGGCTGCGCGATCGCGTTCCCGCGCGGCCTCACCGGCCCGCGCGACGCGAAGTACGACTTCTCGTTCTCCGGCCTGAAGACCTCGGTCGCCCGCTGGGTCGAACGCGCCGAGCGCGCCGGCGAGGAGATCCCGCTGGCCGACGTCGCCGCGTCGTTCCAGGAGGCCGTCGCGGACGTGCTGACCGCCAAGGCGATCAGGGCCGCGAAGGACCTCGACGTCGGCACGCTCGTCATCTCCGGCGGTGTCGCGGCGAACTCGCGGTTGAGCGGCCTGGCCGCCGAGCGCTGTGCCGAGGCGGGCATCGAACTGCGCGTGCCGCGCCCACGGCTGTGCACCGACAACGGCGCCATGATCGCCGCTCTCGGCGCCCACCTGGTGGCGGCGGGCGCGAAGCCGTCGTCGATGGACCTCTCGACCAACCCCGGCCTGCCGGTCAACGCGGTCCAGATCCTCTGAAGCTTGGTGAGGCCCGGGCTGTCACATCTCTTCAAGCTGGAGGGTGCCAGGCCTCAACGAGGTCAGCTTCGCTAGACCTTGTTGAGGCCTGGCACCCGATCCTCCACGGCGAACGACGCCTTCGTGGAGATCGGGGAGCCGGGCCTCGTCACGTAGTCGAGGCCGCGGAAGTCCGTGCGCAGTTCATCGGGCGTGAACCTGGTGAGCGTGTAGCCGCGGCGGTTGTTGAAGTACTTCACGTGCGGGTTCTCCCGCAGCCACAGCGGTGTCTCGGCGTACTCCTCCGAGCCGTCGCCACCGGCCGTGATCGACGTGGTCACGAGCTCGGTCGCGAGGGTCTTCGACGACGGGTCGTCCCAGCGCTCCTTGACCTCCGCACCCCACGCCGCGTGCACGTCCCCGGTCAGCACGATCGGGTTCCGCACGTCCGCGAACCCCGCCACGACCCGGTCGCGGTCCGCCACGTAGCCGTCCCACGCGTCCAGCAGGAACTTGTCGACCTCGCCGGGGATGTAGTCGTACTGGGAGAAGAACACCTGCTGCGCGAGCACGTCCCAGCGGGCCGCGGAGCCGCGGAAGCCGTCGAACAGCCAGTCCTCCTGCGCGGCGCCGAGCATGGTGCGCTCGGGCTCGAGCCGTTCGGGACAGAGTTGCAGCCCGTCCCCGCAGGCCTGGTCCGTCCGGTACTGGCGGGTGTCGAGCATGTGGAACGTGGCCAGCGCGCCCCATCGGATCCGCCGGTACAGCCTCGATGACCTGCGCAGGGGCATGTTCTCGTAGTACGCCTGGATGGCCGCGGCCCGGCGCGCGAGGAAGTTCGGCTGCGGCTTGTCCGGCAGCAGCCCCGCCCAGTTGTTGTCGATCTCGTGGTCGTCCCAGATCACCGACCACGGCGCCACGGCGTGGGCCGCCTTCAGGTCGGGATCGGTCTTGTACTGCGCCTGCCGCCGCCGGTAGCCCGCGAGCGTCACCGTGGTCGGGCCCTCGACGTGCCGGACGTTGCCGCTCGGGGCGACGTGGATGCCGCTCTCGTACTCGTACGTGTAGTCGCCGAGGTGCAGCACCAGGTCGGGTTCGTCCTCCGCGAGCCTGCGATACGCCGTGAAGTACCCGTGCTCGTACTGCGCGCACGACGCGAAGGCCATCGTCAGCGGTACCTGCAGCACGTTCGGAGGCGGTGCCGTGCGCGTGCGGCCCGTCCGTGAGAGGTGGTTGAGGGCTTTGAAGCGGTAGAAGTACTCGCGGCCGGCCTCCAGCCCGACGAGCTCGACGTGGACGCTGTGCGCCTCCTCGGGTCGAGCCGTGGTGGAGCCGCGTTGCACGATTCGGGTGAACCGTTCGTCCTCCGAGACCTGCCAGAGCACCTCGACCGGACGGTTCGGCATGCCTCCGAGGCCGTCCCCGGCGAGGGGCTCGAAGGCCAGCCTGGTCCACAGGACCACCCCGTCGGGTGCCGGGTCGCCCGAGGCCACACCGAGTGTGAAAGGGTCGCTCGGACGGGCAGAGGCACCGGCCGAGAGGGCTGTGACTCCTGCCACGCCTGCGAGCAGCAGCGTTCGGCGCGTCAACGGGGACATGCCCCTGAATACGGCTCCCGGATGGTGATCGGTTCGGGGGTCTCGTTGAAGCCTTGGCACTCTCGTGGGTAGAGTGCCAATTGCACGGCACCAGCACCGCCCCGACCCCCGCGACGGCGGGGTGGCAGGAGCCGTTAAACAGACGAACCTGCCAACGACCCGTGGAGGTCATCCCGGTGAGCGTGAACATCAAGCCGCTTGAGGACAAGATCGTCGTTCAGGCCTCCGAGGCCGAGACGACGACCGCCTCCGGCCTCGTGATCCCGGACACCGCGAAGGAGAAGCCCCAGGAGGGCAAGGTCCTCGCGGTCGGCCCCGGCCGCATTGACGACAAGGGCAACCGCGTCCCGCTGGACGTGGCTGTCGGCGACGTCGTCATCTACTCGAAGTACGGCGGCACCGAGGTCAAGTACAACGGCGAGGAGTACTTGATCCTCTCCGCTCGCGACGTGCTGGCCGTCGTCAACTAGTCGACGCTCGGCTGTCATGCCTGACGCCCCGGCGCCCCATCCGGGGCTTCCGGGGCGTTTCGCTACTCAGAGAGGCTTCAAGTAATGCCCAAGCAGATCAGCTTCGACGAGGACGCTCGTCGGGCGCTCGAGCGCGGCGTGAACAAGCTCGCCGACACGGTCAAGGTCACCCTTGGGCCGCGCGGGCGCCACGTCGTCCTCGACAAGAAGTTCGGTGGCCCGACGGTCACCAACGACGGCGTGACCATCGCCCGTGAGATCGAGCTGGACGACCCGTTCGAGAACCTCGGCGCGCAGCTCGCCAAGTCGGTCGCCACCAAGACCAACGACGTCGCGGGTGACGGCACCACCACCGCCACCGTGCTGGCGCAGGCGCTGGTCAAGGAAGGCCTGCGCAACATCGCCGCGGGTGCGAACCCGACCGCGCTGGGCCGTGGCATCCAGGCCGCCGCCGACGCCGTCGTGGACGAGCTCCGCGGCAAGGCCACCCCGGTCAAGGGCCGCGAGAACATCGCGCAGGTCGGCACGGTCTCGTCGCGTGACGAGTCCATCGGCGCCCTGCTCGGCGAGGCCATCGAGCGCGTCGGCGAGGACGGTGTCATCACCGTCGAGGAGTCGTCCACGCTCGCGACCGAGCTCGCGATCACCGAGGGCGTGCAGTTCGACAAGGGTTACGTGTCGACGCACTTCTCGACCGACCTCGAGGCGCAGGAGGCCGTCTACGAAGACGTCCGCATCCTGCTGCACCGCGAGAAGATCTCGGCCCTGGCCGACGTCCTCCCGATCCTCGAGAAGGTCGCGGAGTCCGGCAAGCCGCTGCTGATCGTCGCCGAGGACGTCGAGGGCGAGGCCCTGTCCACGCTGGTGGTCAACGCCGTCCGCAAGACCCTGAAGGTCGTCGCCGTGAAGGCGCCGTTCTTCGGTGACCGCCGCAAGGCGTTCCTGGACGACCTCGCGGTCGTCACCGGTGGCGAGGTGATCTCCTCGGAGATCGGCCTCAAGCTCACCGAGACCACGCTCGACCAGCTGGGCTCCGCCCGCCGCGTCGTCGTGACCAAGGACGACACCACGATCGTCGACGGCGGCGGCACCAAGGCCGACATCGCCGGTCGCGCGGAGCAGCTGCGCCGCGAGATCGAGAACACGGACTCCGACTGGGACCGCGAGAAGCTCCAGGAGCGCCTCGCGAAGCTCTCCGGCGGCATCGCCGTGATCAAGGTCGGCGCCGCCACCGAGACCGAGCTCAAGGAGCGCAAGCACCGCATCGAGGACGCGGTCGCCGCTACCAAGGCCGCGGTCGAGGAGGGCATCGTCCCCGGCGGTGGCTCCGCTCTCGTGCACGGCTCCAAGGTGCTCGACGGCGGCCTCGGCCTGACCGGTGACGAGGCCACGGGTGTCGCGCTCGTCGCGAAGGCCCTGTCCGCGCCGCTGTTCTGGATCGCCACGAACGCCGGCCTCGAAGGCGCCGTCGTGGTGAACAAGGTCCGCGAGGGCGAGTGGGGCTTCGGCATCAACGCGGCCTCGCTGGAGTTCGGTGACCTGCTCGAGCAGGGCATCATCGACCCGGTCAAGGTCACGCGTTCCGCCGTGGCGAACGCCGCCTCCATCGCGCGCATGGTGCTCACGACCGAGAGCGCCGTCGTCGAGAAGAAGGCGGACGAGCCCGCTTCCGCCGGTGGCCACGGCCACGGCCACGGGCACGGCCACTGAGTCGAACAGAGTTCTTCGAACTCAAATAAAACCGGGGCGGCACCTTTCGTTTGGTGCCGCCCCGGTTTTTACGTTCTAGACAATTGCCAACTGCCGCTTTCGCGCCTTGATGATGTGGTCGCGCTCCGATTCCGAGAGCCCGCCCCAGATTCCGTACGGTTCCTGCACGGCCAGAGCGTGTCTGCGGCACATCTCCAGAACCGGGCAGGCGAGGCAGACAGCCTTCGCGCGAGCTTCCCGGCGTGATCTCGCCGGACCCCGTTCACCGTCGGGGTGGAAGAAGAACGCGCTGTCCATGCCCCGGCACGAACCGCGCATCTGCCAGTCCCACAGGTCTGCGTTGGGACCGGGGAGCCTTCGGGTGTCCGCCATCGAGACCGCCTCCGTGACGACTGCTCCATTCGGCTTAACGATGATCCACCGTAGAACCGCGTCAAAACTTGTTCAAGAGGCTGAAGACCCTTATCAACTGATGGGTGACGGCACGCGTGTTCGATCACTCACCGCCCGGAGTTGCCGCCCGGATGAGGTGAACGGAACATGGCTCTCGTGATGACACCGCCGGAGATCGAATCGACCGGTAGTCACACGAGTGAGCCCCTTCTCTCAGTGGCCGCGGTGGCCAGGCGACTCGGCGTGGCTCCCGCCACCCTTCGCACCTGGGACCGCCGCTACGGACTGGGTCCGACCGGCCACACCGTGGGGCGGCACCGGAAATACGGGCCGCCCGACGTGGCCCGTCTCGAATTGATGCAGCGCGCACTTCTGCGCGGTGCGTCCTCCGCCGAGGCGGCCCGTTTCGCGCTCGACTCGAAATCGTCGATGACACACGGAGTGGTCCCCGTCGCACCATCGGGTGGACGTGGACTGAAAATGCCCGGAGCGTCTCGTTTGGCGCGTGGTCTGGGCCGTGCGGCGGTCGCGATGGACTCGATCGCGGTGCAGGGAATGCTCGCCGACTCGCTGGCGTCCGACGGCGTGATCGCCACCTGGAACGAGGTCGTCCGCCCCGTCCTGACCGCCGTCGCCGCCCGGTGGCAGCTCTCCGGCGCCGGCGTCGAGGTCGGGCACCTGCTGAACGAGTGCGTGCTCGCGGCGTTCGTGCGCGCCACACCGCTCGTCACCCTCGGACGCAACCATCGCCCCGTGCTGCTGGCGTGCATGCCGGAGGAGAGGCACAACCTTCCTCTCTACCCACTCGCCGCCGAACTGGCGCACCGAGGCGTGGTCGTGCGGCAGTTGGGGGCGGCGTTGCCGATGGACGCCCTTGCCGCCGCCGTGCGCCGCACCGCGCCCTCCGCGGTGGTGCTCTGGGCGCAGTTGCCCCGGTACGCCGATCCGGGGGTGATCTCCGCTCTGCCGCGGACCCGGCAGCAGGTGCGGGTGTTCGTCGGAGGGCCGGGCTGGCGGCGCGGGGTGGTGACCGCGCCGGCCGAGCGGGTGGAGGACCTGGCGGCCGCCGTGGACGCGGTCGAGGCCGCGGTCACCTGAAAGACTCCCTCCTCGTGTTCGAAGAGGAGCTGCGCCGGGCCGCGTTCGGCGATTCACCCGGCCTCGCCGTCTGGCCCGCGCTCTCGTCGCCCGGTCCTCGCGCCCGATGGCTGGCGGCGGTGGTGCTCGGCGGCCAGGGCCACTACGCCGCCGCGGCCACCGTGCTGGACGCGCTCCGCCACGACCCCGACCCGGTGATCGCCTCGTTGTCCCTCTCGACTCGCGCGTCGCACCACCGTCAGCTGGGGGCCCACCACCTCGCTCGTGCCCTCGACGGTGCCGCCCTGGCGCGCGTTCCGCCGTCAGGCCCCTCGGACCCCGACGGGATCGACGCCGCGGGTGCCCGGACCGACGCCCTGCTCGGCCTCGCCGCCGATTCGCTCGGTGCTCAACGCCTGAACGAGGCCCGCGGGTTGCTCGCACGAGTTGAGACGCGGGGCTGGCGCGGTGAGGTCCGCAAGGGCTGGGTGACCGCCGAGATCGAGCTGGCGTCCGGGCACGCGGACGCCGCCGTGGCGCCGGCCGAGCACGCGTACGGGCTGGCGACGAGCAGAAAGGCGCTGCGGCACGAGCTCAAGTCGGCACTCGTCCTGGGCACCTCGTTGGTCGTGTGGGGGACCGCCGAAGGCCTGAACCGCGGGCTTGAACTAGTCGAGTGTGAGCTAAATCACAGTGCGAAGGAGGGGCTCCAACCGTTGATCTGGCCGAGCGCTCTCGTTCTGGCGGGCCATGCCCCCACGGTGGGCGCAACCGCCATCAACCGGGCGACGGAGGCTCTGAGCTGCGTGTTACGCAGAGCTGATCCCGTCAGCCGACAGGTCGCACTTGAATCCCCTTGGGTACCGACCGGGCTGCTCCGTTCCGGGGAACCCCCGAACGCAGACCCTCAGGCGAACTTCTTGACGGATTAAGCACCGGATCGTGTCAAGGTTGGGCCGCCAGCGTCCGATAGGGGAGATGGAACGTCACTCGGCTGCAGGAAAGGAGTCCCCGTGACCACGGTCCTTATTTGCGACGACCGGCGCAGTGTGCGTGAGGGTCTCACCCGCGTGATGTCGGCTGTCCCAGGGGTCAGCCGCATCGACTGCGTAGCGCACGGTGACGAGTTGTTGGCTCGCTTTTCAAGGCAGCCGGTCGACGTCGTACTGGTGGGAACCCAGCGCGCCGTCCCGACCGGGGTTGAAGCAACCCGTCGGCTCGTCTCCGCGAACCCGCAGGCAAACGTCATCGTCTTCGGCGCACCCGACGACGCCGGGAGCATCGCCGCGGCGATCGCCGGTGGTGCCCGTGGCTACCTGAGGTGGGACGCGTCGCGTCCCGAGCTTGTGGCAGCCCTCGCGCACACGCTCGCCAGCACCTCGGTGCCGGCGCCTCGTCAGCCCTCCGACCCCGGCGTGCAGCTCACGGAGCGTGAGCTCCAGGTGCTGCGGGGCATGAGTCAGGGCAAGAGCAATGGCCAGATCGGCCGCGAGCTCTACCTGTCGGAGGACACGGTGAAGACGCATGCACGTCGTCTCTTCCGCAAGCTCGGTGTTCGTGACCGTGCTCAGGCGGTCGCGCACGGCTTCCGGCGAGGCCTCGTCCAGTAGGTAACTCTTGCCGCACCGGCCCCGTGTCCTCATATGCCGCATGTGGGGAAGCGGGGCCGGTGGCGTGAGACGGCTCACCTGTTCGACCGGTGGTCCTCCAGGTCGCGCTTTTAGCCCAGCCCGGTGACAATGTCGCCGGGCTGTAAGCCGTTCGGCGTGTCCGCTGTTCACTCGGGGTGTCCATACCCCACCTATGAACAGAAGGTCTGAAGACCGGTACGGTGAAGCTGCTGAAACGGGTCGCTGTGAGTGACTCGTGTTGTTCCGTATCGGTACGTCAACGAGTAACACCAGGGCTGTTGTCTGCGATGACCAACTTGGGGGACGGACTGGACGCCGAAGTGGGCGCGGCCGTCGACGGCGACCGCCGGGCGATCGAACGCCTGCTGGCCTCCATTCGTCCTCTTGTGGTGCGGTACTGCCGCGCCAGAGTTGGAAGGCAGGAGCGAAGCTTCGCTTCGGCGGACGATGTGGCCCAGGAGGTGTGTCTCGCGGTGCTCACGGCATTGCCCAGCTACCGCGATCAGGGTCGGCCCTTCCTCGCGTTCGTTTACGGGATCGCGGCGCACAAGGTCGCCGATGCACATCGGTCTGCCGCCAGGAACCGCTCCGAACCCGTTCCCGAAGTCCCGGACGCGCCGGAGACCGAAGCTGGTCCGGAGCAGCGGGCCATGCAGGGCGAACTCTCCGGCCGGATGGCCGTGTTGTTGCGCGTCCTGCCGGAGAAGCAGCGGGAGATCCTGCTGTTGAGGGTGGTGGTCGGACTCTCCGCCGAGGAAACTGCCGAGGCGGTCGGTTCGACGCCGGGTGCGGTACGGGTGGCGCAACATCGTGCGCTGGCCCGGCTGCGCAAGTCGCTGGCAGCGGAGGAGGTGGTCTGAGTGGCCGACGAACACGGGAAGGACGACGGAGAAGTGCGCGGACAGGACGATAGAGCCCCGCACGAACCCGTCGCAGATGATCTTTCGGCTGTACAGGCCGATGACAGGCTGCTGGACGCGCTGGGGTCGGCGACTCCGGGCGTGACCGGCGGGTTGGGTGACGACGATCTGAACGCGTTGCTGCTCGCGTGGCGGAACGAGGTGGAGACGGAGCCGTTCGGCGAGCTCGTCGACACCGAGACCGCCATCGCCACGATCCAGGCTGCCCGTCCGCAGCCGGTGAGCAGGCACCGCTTCCTGATCCCGCTGGCGAGTGCCGCGGCGGTCCTGGCCATCGCCTTCACCGGCGTGAGCCTCGTCGCCCGCGACGCACAGCCCGGCGACGCGCTCTGGGGCCTCACGCGAGTGCTCTACTCGGAGCACGCGAAGTCGATCGAGGCCGCGGCCATCATCAACACCGACCTCGAGTCGGCCCGCCTCGCCCTGCGCGAGGGCAAGGTCAACGAGGCCCGGGAGAAGCTGAACAAGATCGAGGCCAGCCTCGGTTCCGTCTCGACGGCCGACGGCAAGCAGCAGCTCGAGCAGAAGCACAAGGAGCTCGAGAAGGAGCTCGACACGAACACCTCGACGGCGCCGCCGACCCCGACGACGCCCCCGGTGACGACGCCGAGCCAGTCTTCGCAGCCTTCGACCTCGACGACCACGCCGACGACGGAGCCGACGACCACGACGCCGTCCGTGCCGCCGTCGTCGGAGACTCCGCCGCCGCCGACCACGGGTGGCGAGGAGAACCCGCCGCCGCCCCCGCCGCCGGACCCCGGCACGGGGGAGAACCCCGGGTCGACCGGGACGAACGGTGAGACCGTCGGGCAGTCGACCGGCACCAACTGAGACGCAATGTGAACGGCCCCTGATCTTTCGAGGTCAGGGGCCGTTCACATGCTCAGGCGTTCACACGTCAGGTGGAATGTGACCGGTGACGGCGGACGAGTGCTGCATCTCACCCGTCCGCCGAGAACCCGGGTCGGGTCAGCGCGCCGACTCCGTCGCGGTCACACCGTCCGCGTACCCGCGGCAGTACTCCCAGCTCACGTAGGCCCCGGGGTTCGGATCGAACGCCGGCTCGTGCGGGCGCATGCGGCCGTCGGCGAGCAGCTGCTCGAGTGAGGCTCGCAACAGTGCCCAGTCGTGGTAGTGCGGTTCCTGGCACTCGCCGCAGTCCACGACGATGCCTCTGACGCCGCGATGTTCGAGCAACGCTTGGTAGACGGCGAGGTCGCTCAGGTCGCTGACCAGCTCCGTCCGTTCGTCGTCGTCCATCGGGGGATGGTCGTGGTCGGGCTCGCCCAGAGAGAGTGCGGGGTCTTCTGGGTCGCCTGCGAAGGGGTCTGGTGGCAACGCGTCGTGCGGCACGACCCCGCACGGTACCCGCCGTACCCCCTCGGTCGTCCAGATACCATGGGGCGCACCGCCTCCGCCTGCGGAAACTGGACACGCAGGACCCCAAAAGGGCAGGCAGAGCGCAGACCGCACCACGGAAGGCATGTCACCCGCTATGACCAGCGAGCTCAACGCTGACGGAGTCCCGGGCAAGTTCGCCATGCTGGGACTGACCTTCGACGACGTGCTCCTGCTGCCTGCCGAGTCGGACGTCGTCCCGAGCGGCGTCGACACGAGCACCAGGATCTCGCGCAACATCTCCCTCAAGATTCCGCTGGCCAGCGCCGCGATGGACACCGTCACCGAGGGCCGGATGGCGATCTCGATGGCGCGTCAGGGCGGCATCGGCGTGCTGCACCGCAACCTGAGCATCGAGGACCAGGCCCGGCAGGCCGAGACCGTCAAGCGGTCCGAGGCCGGCATGGTCACCGACCCGGTCACGTGTTCGCCCGACGCCACGCTGGCCGAGGTGGACGCGCTGTGCGCCCGTTACCGCATCTCCGGCGTGCCGGTGACCGACGGGAACAACAAGCTCGTCGGCATCATCACGAACCGCGACATGCGCTTCGAGCTCGACCACTCCAAGCGGGTGATCGAGGTCATGACCAAGGGCCCGCTGGTCACGGCCCAGGTGGGCGTGTCCGCGGAGGCCGCGCTCGGCCTGCTGCGCCGTCACAAGGTCGAGAAGCTGCCGATCGTCGACGGTGACGGCAAACTCAAGGGCCTGATCACGGTCAAGGACTTCGTCAAGACCGAGCAGTACCCGATGGCCACCAAGGACCCGGACGGCCGCCTGCTGTGCGCCGCCGCCGTCGGTGTGGGCGAGGACTCGTTCGTCCGCGCGATGACGCTCGCCGAGGCCGGTGTCGACGTGCTGATGGTCGACACGGCGCACGGCCACTCGCGCGGCGTGCTCGAGATGGTCGCCCGCATCAAGAAGGAGCTCGGCGACTCGGCGGACGTCGTCGGCGGCAACGTCGCGACGCGCGCCGGTGCCCAGGCGCTGGTCGACGCGGGTGCGGACGGCGTGAAGGTCGGTGTCGGCCCCGGCTCGATCTGCACCACGCGCGTCGTCGCCGGTGTCGGTGTGCCGCAGATCTCCGCGATCTACGAGGCCTCGCTGGCCTGCACCCCGGCCGGTGTGCCGGTCATCGGTGACGGTGGCATCCAGTACTCCGGCGACATCGCCAAGGCCATCGCGGCCGGCGCGTCCGCCGTGATGCTCGGATCGCTGCTCGCGGGCACCCAGGAGGCGCCCGGCGACCTGATCCTGGTCAACGGCAAGCAGTTCAAGACCTACCGCGGCATGGGCTCGCTGGCCGCCATGCAGTCCCGTGGCGAGAACAAGTCGTTCTCGAAGGACCGCTACTTCCAGGACGACGTCCTCAACGAGGACAAGCTCGTCCCCGAGGGCATCGAGGGCCGCACGCCGTTCCGCGGCCCGTTGTCGCAGGTCGTGCACCAGCTCAACGGTGGTCTGCGCGCGGCGATGGGCTACACGGGCTCCCACACGATCGCCGAGCTCCAGCAGCAGCAGCTGGTGCGGATCACGGCGGCGGGGCTCAAGGAGTCGCACCCGCACGACATCACGATGACCGTCGAGGCCCCGAACTACACCACCCGTTAGAGTCGTTCGGGCAGTTCAAAAGCTTGTTCGAAAGCTTCGGAAGGGACACACAGGTGCGCGATCTGGTCGAGATCGGCATGGGCCGGACCGCGAGGCGGGCCTACGAGCTGGACGACATCGAGATCATCCCGTCGCGTCGGACGAGGTCGTCGAAGGACGTCTCCACGACGTGGCAGATCGATGCCTACCGGTTCGACATCCCGCTCATCACCCACCCGACCGACGCCATCGTGTCGCCGGGCACGGCGGTCGCGGTCGGCGAGCTCGGTGGCCTCGGTGTGCTGAACGCCGAGGGCCTCTGGGCCCGTCACGGCGACGTGGACGAGGCGTTGTTCCGCCTGGTCCAGGCGACCGAGGACAACGACGACCCGGCAGCGGCGGTCAAGGTGCTGCAGGAGTTGCACGCGGCCCCGTTGCAGATGGACCTGGTCGCCGAGGCGATCAAGCAGGTCCGCGAGTCGGGTGTCACCGTGGCGGTCCGCGTCAGCCCGCAGCGTGCCGCGGAGCTCACTCCGGACCTGCTGGCCGCGGGCGTCGAGATCCTGGTCGTGCAGGGCACGATCATCTCGGCCGAGCACGTGTCCCGCGGTGGTGAGCCGCTGAACCTGAAGTCGTTCATCGCGGACCTCGACATCCCGGTGATCGCCGGCGGTGTCGGTGACTACCGCACCGCCATGCACCTCATGCGCACCGGCGCGGCGGGCGTGATCGTCGGCTACGGCTACACGCCCGGCGTCACGACCACCGACTCGGTGCTGGGCATCGGCGTGCCGATGGCCACCGCGATCGCCGACGCCGCGGCCGCGCGCCGCGACTACCTCGACGAGACCGGCGGCCGCTACGTGCACGTCATCGCCGACGGCGGCGTCACGACCTCGGGCGACGTGGCGAAGTCCATCGCCTGCGGTGCCGACGCCGTGATGCTGGGCGAGCCGCTGGCCGCCGCGACCGAGGCACCGGGCCAGGGCCTGTACTGGACGGCGTCGTCCGCGCACCCGTCCGTGCCGCGCAGCCTCGTCGCCGACGCGGTGGACCAGGAGCTCGACCTGCGCAAGCTGCTGTTCGGCCCGTCCTCCGACCCGCGTGGCGTGACGAACCTGTTCGGCGCTCTCAAGCGGGCCATGGCCAAGACCGGCTACTCGGACCTCAAGGAGTTCCAGAAGGTCGGCCTGACCATCCGCGGCTAGAGTTCTGGCTGGTGAAGGGCGCGTTCCGAAGGGGGCGCGCCCTTCTGCTTTGCTGGATGCCGTGCCGCTCGTCGAGATCACTTACGCGTCCCACGTCGCTCACGCAGTGCTGGAGAAGCTCGCGGCGACGCTCCCGCACGCCGTCTCGCTGGCGGTGGAGTGCCCCGAGGAGCCCTACGACGGCGACCTCCAGCCGGGCGACGTGGACCTGCGCTTCCGCGAGCGCGGCCCGTTCGACTCGGCCGGCATGGATGTCGTGATCGAGGTGCGCTCGAAGTACTTCGAGAGCCGTGCGGCGAACCGTCAGGACCGTGTCGATCAGCTCTGTGTCGTGATCGAAGAGGCCACGGGCCTTGCTGACGTGGGCGTTTACCTGAGCCTCCCGATTGCCGCATGGGCCCAAACCTGATCTTGCAACCGAACGGCTACCCCGTGCGTCCTTCTCACCGTGGAATTGGATGCCTTGTTCGGCGACGGCAAGAACAGTGATGTGGACACGATCGATCCGGACGCCGACGTCCAAGAGTTCGAGGATGCGCCCGAGGAGGACGAAGGTGTCGGAGGCATCGGCTGGAAGATGCTGACCCTGTTCGTCTGCGGTGGGCTGGTGATCACCGGGCTGGCCGTGGCGTTCATGGTCTGGGTGATCGAGGGCCTGGTGCTCTGAGCTGCCGGGGTGCGTCTGCGGACGCACCCCTCGACCTTCCTGTGCAGTTTTCTGTACAGTTTGGTGCATGACCGCAATCCACGACGCTCGCGAGCTGACCGTCACGGAAGCCACGAAGCGTGGCGTCGCCGGGCTTGTCGCCGACGCTGAACAGGGTGGACCTGTGGTCGTGACGCGGCACAGCCGTCCGGTGGCGGCCGTTGTGCCGGTGAGCCGCCTGGCCGAGATCGACGAAGCAGCGGCAGACCTGAGGGATCTGGCACTCGTGCTGGCTCGATCGGCTGCTGACTCGGGTAGGCGCACGTCCTTCGACGACGTGCTGACAGCGTTCGGGCACACCCGTGAGTCGCTGGCGGCGGTGGAGGACGACGACTCACTCGATGGCTGAAGTCCTGTTCACCGACGCGGCCATCGACGACCTGCGACGCCTTGGCCCAGATGTCGTGCCCAAGGTCCTCAAGAAGATCCAGATTCTGTTCGACGACCCGGGGGCCGGGCATCCGCTCGGTGGCGAACTGACCGGATTTCGCAAGCTGGTGGTCGGTCGCAACCACTGGAGGGTCGTTTACCGGATCGCCTCTGATGGTGCTGTCGAAGTCTGCGAAGTCTGGTGCGTGGGCGTGCGCTCGGATGCCGAGGTCTACGCCGAAGCGTCGGCGAGGGTCGCTTCGGTGGCCGAGGAGGGGTCCACACTTGCCAGGCTGGCCGACGTGATCAGCAGGCTCGGCCGCCTCGCGGGTGGCGTGGCCGTCGAGCAGACCGCGCCCCGGGAGCCTGTCCCCGACTGGCTGGCGCAGCGGCTCGTGCACACCGCCGGGATTCCTCTGGAGCAGGTCGCGGCGTTGAGCCTGGAGCAGGCGGTGGACCTCTGGGCCGCGTTCATGAGCGCTCCTCGGCCGTCTGAACCGATAGGGGACTAGGCGTTACCGGAAGTAACGCCTACTCTCCGATCCATGGGTGAACTCGCCGGTAACTTCGATGTCGTCATCGTCGGCTCCGGGTTCGGCGGAAGCGTGGCCGCGCTCCGCCTGACCGAGAAGGGCTACCGCGTCGCCGTCCTGGAGGCGGGGCGCCGGTTCGCCGACGACGAGTTCGCCAAGACCAGCTGGGACCTCCGCAGGTACCTGTGGGCGCCCCAGCTCAAGTGCTTCGGCATCCAGCGCATCCACACGCTGCGCAACGTCATGGTGCTCGCGGGTGCGGGTGTCGGCGGTGGGAGTCTCGTCTACGCGAACACGCTGTACCGGCCTCTCAAGCCGTTCTACGAGGACCGGCAGTGGGCGCACATCACCGACTGGCAGGACGAGCTGGAGCCGTTCTACGACCAGGCGAGCCGGATGCTGGGCGTCGTCACGAACCCCACGACGACCCCGAGCGACGTCGTCATGCAGAAGGTCGCGAAGGACATGGGGGTCGAGGACAGCTACCACGCGACGCCCGTCGGCGTGTTCTTCGGCGAGCCCGGCAAGAAGGCCGCGGACCCGTACTTCGGGGGCGCCGGGCCGGAGCGCACCGGCTGCACCGAGTGCGGCAGCTGCATGTCGGGATGCCGGGTCGGCGCCAAGAACACGCTGGTCAAGAACTACCTGTACCTCGCGGAGAAGCTCGGCGCCCAGGTCTTCCCGCTGACCACGGTCACGCGGCTCACCGAGTCCGGCGGAACCTGGACCGTCGACACGAAGATGACCGGTGGCAAGGCGACCAGGTCGTTCACCGCCGGCCAGGTCGTGATCGCCGCCGGCACGTGGGGCACGCAGCAGTTGCTGCACAAGGCGAAGGCCAGCACGTTGCCGAAGATCTCCGGCAAGCTCGGCGAGCTCACCCGCACCAACTCCGAGTCGATCATCGGTGCCGCGCGGTACACGGTCGACCCGAAGACCGACTTCACGCAGGGCGTCGCGATCACGAGCTCCATCCACCCCGACGAGATCACGCACATCGAGCCCGTCCGGTACGGCAAGGGCAGCAACGCCATGGGCATGTTGCAGACCCTCGCCACGGACGGGGCGCTGAGCACGCCGCGGTGGCTGCAGTTCATCAAACAGGCCGTGCGGCACCCGCTCCGGTTGCTGCGGCTGCTCAGCGTGCACCGCTGGAGCGAGCGGACCGTGATCCTGCTGGTCATGCAGAGCCTCGACAACTCCATCACCACGTTCCTCAAGCGCGGCAAGCTCACCAGCAAGCAGGGGCACGGCGAGCCGAACCCGGCGTTCATCCCGGCCGGGCACGAGGCGAACCTGCTGGCCGCCAAACACATCGACGGCATGGCCGGCGGCACGTGGGGCGAGCTGTTCAACATCCCGCTGACCGCGCACTTCATCGGCGGTTGCGCCATCGCGGCGGACGAGACCCAGGGCGTGATCGACCCGTACCACCGGGTTTTCAACTACCCCGGACTGTCCGTTGTGGACGGATCGGCGATCAGTGCGAACCTCGGCGTGAACCCGAGCCTCACGATCACCGCGCAGGCCGAAAGGGCGTTCTCGCTGTGGCCGAACAAGGGCGAGCAGGACCAGCGGCCCGCCCAGGAACAGCCCTACAAGCGGATCAACCCGACGAAGCCGAAGAACCCGGCGGTTCCCGATCAAGCTCCAGCCGCTTTGCGGTTGCCGATCGTGAAGGCGTCCTGACACGGTGGAGGCATGGCCAAAAAGCCGTTTGCCTCCAGCGCTGACCTCGCCCCCAAGGACGAGGTCTTCGTCGAGCTCGCCGAGGGCGTCTACACCCTGACCGCCGAAGGTGACCCCAACGTCGCGGCCATCGAGGCCGAGGACTTCCTGATCTGCTTCGAGGCGCGCGCGACACCCGCGGCCGCCAGGAGGTGGCTCGCGCAGCTGCGCAAGCACACCAAGAAGCCGGTGCGGTACCTCGTGCTCAGCCACTACCACGCCGTGCGCACGCTCGGGGCCAGCGCGTTCGAGGCCCAGGAGATCGTCGCGCACGAGATGACACGCGTGCTGATCGCCGAGCGTGGGCAGCAGGACTGGGACAGCGAGTTCGGCCGGATGCCGCGGCTCTTCGAGCAGCCGGAGGAGATCCCCGGCCTGACCTGGCCGACGCTGACGTTCTCCGACCGCATGACGATCCCGCTCGGCGACGAGCGCGGTGACCTGGTGCTGCAGTTCCTCGGGCGCGGGCACACGGCCGGCGACATCGTGGCGTGGCTGCCGCAGCAACGCATCCTGTTCGCGGGTGACCTGGTCGAGTCGCAGGCCGCGCTCTACACCGGTGACGCGTTCCACGACGAGTGGGCGACGTCCACTTTGGACGAGATCGAGGACCTGGGTGCCGAGGTCCTGGTCGGCGGGCGCGGCAAGGTCGCCCGTGACCGCATGGAGGTCGAGGCCGCGATCAACCAGAGCAGGCACTTCCTCAACGAACTGCGCCGCACGGTCGGCGGGGTCCACGCTGAGGGCGGCACGCTCAAGCAGGCGTTCGAACTGGCGCACAGGACGCTCGAAGGCCGCTACGGGCGCTGGCCGATCTTCGAGCACTGCCTGCCGTTCGACGTGAAGCGCTACTGGGACGAGTGCGACGGCAAGGACTGGCCGGAGATCTGGACCGCCGAACGCGACCGCGCCGTCTGGGACGCCCTGCAGTGACGGTCCTGGTGGTCGGGGCCGGACCGGTGGGGCTGGCCTCGGCGCTGTTCCTCGCGAGGGCCGGTGTGCCGAGCATCGTGCTCGAGAAGGAACCGATGCGCGCGCAGACGGGCAGCCGTTCGATCTGCGTGCAGCGCGACGTCCTGGAGATCCTGGAACGGATCGGCGTCGGGCAGGCCGTCGCCGACGCGGGTGTCACCTGGTACACCGGCCGCACCTACCACCGCGACCGCGAGGTGCTGACCCTCACCTTCCCGGAGGGCGAGGGTTTCCCGCCGTTCGTGAACACCCCGCAGACCGTCGTCGAGCGGCTGCTGGAGGAACGGGTCCGCGCCGAACCGTTGATCGAACTCCGCTACGGGCACGCTCTCGCCGGACTGACCCAGGACGACGAGGGAGTGTCTACATCGGACGGAATCAGGGCGAGCCACTGCATCGCGGCCGACGGCGTGCACTCGACGGTCAGGCAGCTGCTGGGCATCCCGTTCGAGGGTTTCTCGTTCGACGACAGGTTCATCATCGCCGACGTCCGCGTCGACCTGGACTTCGAGACACCTGAGCGCCGCTTCTACTTCGACCCGCCGTGGAACCCGGGCCGTCAGGTCCTCCTGCACCCGCAGCCGAACGGCGTGTGGCGGATCGACTGGCAGGTCGCCGAGGACGTCCGGCTCACCGACACCCACGTCCGCGCGATCGTCGGCGACCGGCCGTACGAGGTCGTCTGGCAGTCGACCTACCGCTTCCACCAGCGCCGGGCGAAAACCCTGCGCGACAACAGAGTCCTGCTCGCGGGCGACGCCGCCCACGTGATGAGCCCGTTCGGTGCGAGGGGCCTGAACTCGGGGCTCTGCGACGCCGACAACGCGGCCTGGAAGATCGCCGCCGACCGCACCGGCGAGGCAGGCCCGCACCTGCTCGCCTCCTATAACGCCGAACGCGGTGCCGCCGCCGACGAGAACCTCCGCATCACCGGCGACACCATGCGATTCCTGGTGCCGGGGAACGAAGAAGAGCGCGCGCACCGGCGCCGAGCCCTCGAAACGGGCGAGGGCATCGACTCGGGCAAGCTCTTCACGCCGTTCTCCTACGCGGCCTCGGCCCTCACGACGGACGGCGGCGAGCTGGTCCCGCACTCACGCACCGCGGGGCCGGGCTTCACCGTTCGGGACGGGTGGCTGATCAGGCCGGACGGGCACGTCGCCGCACACCGTGACGACGACCAGGCGAAACGGCGTGCGCTCGGCTGGTGAGGACCCCGGCGATCCCCGATGCCTACAACTGGATGCCTGTCAGGACCGTCACGCGTTCTTCGGTGAAGTCCTCCATCGCCGACCGGACGCCCTCACGTCCGGTGCCCGACCCCTTCACGCCGCCGTACGGCATCTGGTCGGCCCGGTAGGACGGCACGTCACCGATGATCACGCCACCGACCTCCAGTTCGGCCGCGGCCTCGAACGCCACCTGCACGTCGCGGGTGAACACCCCAGCCTGCAACCCGTACTTGGAGTCGTTGGCCTGCGCGAACGCGTCCTCGACGCTGTCCGCGACGGACACCACGAGCACCGGTCCGAAGATCTCCTCGGTCCACACCTTGGCGGTCTTCGGCACGTCGGTGAGCACGGTCGGCTCGACCGTCGCCCCGGTCCGCTTGCCACCCAGGAGCACACGAGCGCCGACGTCGGTGGCCATGTTGACCCACTCCTCGACGCGCCGCGCGTTGTCCTCGTCGATCAACGGCCCGACCTCGACCTCGGGGTCGTGCGGATCACCGGTCTTCAGCGCGCCGACGGCCGCGACCAGCTTGGGCACGAACTCGTCGACCTTCGACCGGTCCACGATCACCCGTTGCACGGCGATGCACGACTGCCCGGCCTGGTAGTTGCCGAACGTCGCGATGCGCTGCGCCGCGTGGTCCAGGTCCGTCCAATCAGGACAGATGATGGCGGCCGCGTTGGAGCCCAGCTCCATCACGACGTGCTTGCGCGGCGCGGCTTCCATCAACGACCAGCCGACCTTCGTCGAACCGGTGAACGAGATGACCGGCAGCCGTTCGTCCTGCACGAGAGCGTCCATGTCCTTGCCGCGCACGGGAAGGATCGAGAACGCGCCCTCCGGCAGATCGGTCTCGGCCAGGATCTCGCCCAGCAACAGCGCGGAGAGCGGCGTCGCGGAGGCGGGCTTCACGATCACCGGCGCACCCACCGCGAGCGCCGGCGCGACCTTGTGCGCCACCAGGTTCAGCGGGAAGTTGAACGGCGCCACGGCCAGCACGGGCCCGCGCGGCACGTGCCGGACGATCGCCATCCGCCCCACACCACCGGCCTCGGTGTCGAGTCGCTGCAGACCACCGGTGAACCGCCGCGCCTCCTCGGCCGCGAAGCGGAACGTGTTGACCGCGCGGGACACCTCGATCGCGGCCCACTTCAGCGGTTTGCCGTTCTCCGCGGTGATCGTCTCGGCGATCTCCTCGGCACGTTCGGCCAGCGAACGCGAGACCTGCAGCAACGCCTCGGCTCGCACGTGCGCGGGTGTCCGCCGGAACTCCTTGGCGACGGCCGCGGCCGCCGCCACCGCGCGTTCCACCTGATCTCTGCCCGGCACGGCCACCGAGGCGACCTCGGTGCCGTCGAACGGGTGGAGAACCTCCAACGCCTGCTCGCCCTGCTCGGGGCGGCCGGCGACCCAGCACGGCCTGGGTTGTGGCGTGAACGCGTCCATATGGCCACGTTAAGCCCTAGTGGCCTGCACGTACCTGACGAGATCCAAGTAGTGGCCGACATGCCCTTCGGCCCGCTGAAGGACGAACCTCGGATCCTCCCGAATCGTGTGGATCATGTCGTCCAAGCGGATCAACACCTGCTCGGCCACGTACTCGATCCCGTACGTCTCGCAGAACAGCCGGGTGCGCCGTTCGCGGTCGTCCGGCAGCGCCAGCACGAACTGGATCAGCGCCCAGCTCACGTCCCACCAGCGCGGACCCGGATGCGCGCCGTCCCAGTCGAACACGCCCGTCGGGTGCCCGTCCGTGAACACGATGTTGTACGGCGCGAAGTCGCCGTGCAGCAGGACCTCCACCGGCTCTCTCGCCGCGAACTGCCACCCGTCGAGGTCCATCCCGAGACGAGACGTCTCGTCTCGTGAGTCGGTCAGCCACGGCACCGTGGCGTCGTGCACCCGCCGCAACAGCAGCGCCGACTCGATCAACGCCACATCGCCCGAAGGGTGCACGTGGCCAACCTCACCCGGCAGGTAGCTGAGCAGTTCGTGCTCGCCGACGATCCCGATCGGAACCGGCGCGATCCCCAGCGGTGCCAAGCGTCGCAACAACTCGTGCACGCGGGGAGCCCACGGCCCGGCCGGCCGCCGCACCGCGTCACCCACCCTGAACACCTGGTTGAGCCCGCCACCGGTCAGCAGTTCCTCGTCCACGCATGAGATCCTTGGCGGCGTGTCCGACACCAGCAACCGCCCTGTTCTCGTCGTCGACTTCGGCGCCCAGTACGCGCAGCTGATCGCCCGCCGCGTCCGCGAGGCCCAGGTCTACTCCGAGGTCGTCCCGCACACCGCGACGGTCAGCGAGATCCTCGACAAGAACCCGCTGGCCATCGTTCTGTCCGGTGGCCCGTCGAGCGTCTACGCGGAGAACGCGCCGCAGGTCGACCCGAAGCTGTTCGAGACCGGCGTCCCGGTCTTCGGCATCTGCTACGGCTTCCAGGCGATGGCGCGCGCACTTGGTGGCGCGGTTGAACAGACCGGCACCCGCGAGTACGGCCGCACGGACCTGAGCGTGCCGTCCGAGGCCGGGTCGCTGCACCAGGAACTCCCCGCGAGCCACCCGGTGTGGATGAGCCACGGCGACGCCGTCACCAAGGCGCCCGAGGGCTTCACCGTCACCGCGACCAGCGAGGGCGCGCCGGTAGCCGCGTTCGAGGACACCGAGCGCCGCTTCGCCGGCGTGCAGTACCACCCCGAGGTGCACCACTCGCCGCACGGCCAGGAGGTGCTGCGCCGGTTCCTGCACGACATCGCGGGCATCCGTCCGCAGTGGACGACGTCGTCCATCCTGGACGAGCAGGTCGCCCGCATCAGCGCACAGATCGGCGACGGCAAGGCCATCTGCGCCCTGTCCGGTGGCGTCGACTCCGCCGTCGCGGCCGCCCTGGTCCAGCGCGCCATCGGCGACCGCCTCACGTGCGTCTTCGTCGACCACGGCCTGCTCCGCGCCGGCGAGCGCGCCCAGGTCGAGCGCGACTACGTGGCCGCCACCGGCATCCGCCTGGTGACCGTCGACGCCCGCGAGCGCTTCCTCAACGCCCTCGCCGGCGTCACAGACCCGGAGGAGAAGCGCAAGATCATCGGCCGCGAGTTCATCCGCGTGTTCGAGCAGGCGGAGCGCGACCTCAAGGCCGAGGGCGACTACAAGTTCCTCGTGCAGGGCACGCTCTACCCGGACGTCGTCGAGTCCGGCGGCGGCGCGGGCACCGCGAACATCAAGTCGCACCACAACGTCGGCGGCCTGCCGGACGACCTGCAGTTCGAACTGGTCGAGCCGCTCCGCGCACTCTTCAAGGACGAGGTCCGCCGCGTCGGCACCGAGCTCGGCCTGCCCGAGACGATCGTGCAGCGCCAGCCGTTCCCCGGCCCCGGCCTCGGCATCCGCATCATCGGCGAGGTCACCCAGGACCGCCTCGACACCCTGCGCCAGGCCGACGCCATCGCCCGCGAGGAACTGACCCTCGCAGGCCTCGACCGGTCGATCTGGCAGTGCCCGGTCGTGCTGCTCGCGGACGTCCGCAGCGTCGGCGTGCAGGGCGACGGCCGCACCTACGGGCACCCGATCGTGCTGCGCCCGGTGTCGTCCGAGGACGCGATGACCGCGGACTGGACGCGCCTGCCGTACGAGGTGCTGGAGCGCATTTCGACTCGGATCACCAACGAGGTGGCGGAGGTCAACCGGGTGGTGCTGGACGTGACGTCCAAGCCGCCGGGCACCATCGAGTGGGAGTAGGACCAAGAAGAAAGGGCCCCGGGAGACCGGGGCCCTTTCTCATTCGTGGGTCTTGCGTCTGAGCGAGTTCGTCAGCAGCACCAGGCCGACCACGATGGCCGTCCCCCCGAGCGCCCACCGGAAGTCGAACCAGAACGACCCGTTGCTCAGCACGTACGCCGCGGTCAGCCCGCCCCCGATCCCGAAGACCAGCGTCACCGGGTCGATCCGCCTGCGCATCCCCTGCTCAGTCACGAAGCACCCTCACCTCTCCGACGCTCGCCTGCACGTCGAGCTCGATCTTCAGGCCACCCTCGCCGTTCTCCCCGAGGTCACGGCCGCTGACGTCCACGCTGCTGCCCTCCGCCCGCTTGCCGAGGCAGTCGAGCTCGCCGATGGACGAGGCCTCGCACCTGTAGGTCACGTCCGCGTTCTTCGGCACGTGCACCCTCACCTCGCCGAGCTCGACCTCGATCGCGGTCTTCACCGAGCCGGAGTCGGGCAGCTGGCGCAGGTCGAGTTGCACGCTGCCCACGCTCGTCTCGTAGCGGTCCCGCAGGTCGGACACGGACTTCGGCGTCTCGTTGTAGCTGCTCAGCCTGGTCGGGCTGCCGTCGAAGTCGATCGCGGTCATGCCGAAGCCGACCACGGACAGCGGGATCAACAGCCAGATCAGGCCACGGCCGCCGCCGGTGAACGAGCCGATCAGCAGGCCCGCCGCCAGCACCGCGATCACCAGGCCGATGGAGTGCGCCACGGTGAACCACGGCACCCATGCGCCGGCGATCGCGGACGCGGCCACCACCAGGGTCGCCACGCCCATGGTCAGCAGGCCGACGCGCGGCTTGCGCTGGCGAGGTGCCGGTGGCTGCGCCTGTGGTGCGGGCGCGGGTTCGGGCAGGTCCCACGCGAACGGGGCGGCGCCCAGCGGGTCCCAGGCCGGTGCTCCCGGTGCCAGTGGCACGGCGGGCGCGGCGGGGTCGGTGAGCGTCGCCGGCTGCAGGTGCCCGCGGTTCTTCTGCAGCAGGTAGACGCCCGCGACCGTCGCGGCCAGCGTCACGAAGACCTGGAACCCGCTGTTGCTCCCTAGGGTGATCGCGATCGTCGGGAGCATCAGGACGCCCAGCAGCACGGTCTGGCCGTGCGACATCGAGCTGGAACCCTTGTTGGTCAGGGCCTCCAGCGGCGACACCTCGTCGCCCTCCTCCGGCAGCAGCAGCCAGCCCGCCAGGTACAGCGGCAGGCCGACACCGCCCGACAGCGCGAGCGCCACGAACGCGATCCTGACGATCACCGGGTCGATCCGGTAGCGCAGGGCGATTCCGGTGGCGACGCCTCCGAGCTTGCGCCCTGCACGGGGCCGCACCGGACGGTGCGCCCAGAACTCTCTGAGCGTGTCCGCCACGCCCTGCATTGCCTTCTCAGTCCCGCTCACACCGACAAGGTTGCTCGAACGAACTCTCCGCCACATCAGGGACCAGCCCTGATTCGCGGAACCGGGGTCATCCCTGATGAACAACTCGCCACGACGTGTGACGATCGTTCCGTGAGTGCAGGGATTGAGCCGATGCGCCGGCGACGCACCGGCCGGGTGGTCGCGGGTGTCGCGAGCGGACTCGCGGAACACCTCGGTGCGCCCGTCTTCTGGGTGCGCGCGATCTTCGCCGTGTTCGGGGCGTTCAGCGGGATCGGGATCATCGCCTACGCGCTGCTCTGGATGTTCGTGCCGCAGTCGGCGGTGGCGGAACCGGAGACCGACAAGGACCGCAAGGAGTGGCAGCAGGCCGTGGGCCTCGCCGCCCTCGGGATCGGCGTCGCGGTGTTCACCGGCCTGCTCGGGGGAGCGTGGAGCGGGTGGATCACCGGGCCGATCGCGGTGGCGCTCATCGGCGCCGCGGTCGTGTGGCGCGAGGCGGACGAGGCCCAGCGACGCCGCTGGCGGGACGGGGCCTTCTCGCAGGGGCGGACGGGGATCGTGCGGACGGTGGCGGGCGGCGCGCTGGTCGTGGCGGGGGTCGCCGCGTTCCTCGTGGTCAACGACTCCGTCCAGAACCTGTCGACCGTCGTGCTCTCCGTCGTCGCCACGCTGGTCGGCGTCGCGGTGCTGACCGTGCCGTTGTGGATGCGGTTGGTGCGCGACCTCGACACGGAACGGCGCGCGCGCATCCGCACCGAGGAACGCGCTGAGATCGCCGCCCACCTGCACGACTCGGTGCTGCAGACGCTGGCCCTGATCCAGAAGCAGTCGGAGTCGTCGCGCGAGGTCAAGCGCCTGGCCCGCAGTCAGGAACGCGAGCTGCGCAGCTGGCTCTACGGCCGTGAGGTGGGGGAACAGCCGCACTCCATCAGCGTCGCGATCGCCCAGGTGTGCGCGGACGTGGAGGACGACTTCGCCATCGCCGTCTCCCAGGTCGTGGTCGGCGACTGCGAGCTGGAGGACGGCATGTTCGCGCTGGTCCAAGCCTCGAAGGAGGCGATGGTCAACGCTGCCAAGCACGCAGGGGTGGGCGAGGTCAGCGTCTACGCCGAGGTCGAGCCGGACAAGGTGACGGTCTTCGTGCGCGACCGGGGCAAGGGTTTCGACCCCGACGCGGTGCCGGAGGACCGGCATGGCCTCGCGGGCAGCATCCGGGGGAGAATGACGAGGCATGGCGGGGAGGTGCGACTGCGCACGGCTCCGGGAGAGGGGACCGAGGTGCAGCTCGAAATGCCGAGGAAGCAGGAGGCCAGGACGTGAGCGTGAGGGTGTTCCTGGTGGACGACCACGCGTTGTTCCGTGCTGGGGTGCGGGCCGAGCTCGACACGATCACCGAGGAGATCGACGTGGTCGGCGAGGCCGGCAGCGTCGGTGAGGCGGTGGCGGGCATCGCGCACCACAAGCCGGACGTCGTGCTGCTCGACGTGCACATGCCCGACGGTGGCGGTGCCGAGGTGCTGCGGCAGATCCGCACCAAGATCCCCGAGGTCACGTTCCTCGCCCTGTCGGTCTCCGACGCGGCCGAGGACGTCATCAACGTCATCCGCGCCGGCGCGCGCGGGTACGTGACGAAGACGATCTCCAGCCAGGAGCTGGTCAGGGCCGTCGTGCGGGTGTCGGAGGGCGACGCGGTGTTCTCGCCGCGGCTGGCCGGGTTCGTGCTGGACGCGTTCGCCGACCGGCCGGGTGCCGCGCCGATCAGCGACCCCGAGCTCGACCTGCTGACGCCGCGCGAACGGGACGTGCTGCGCCTGCTCGCGCGTGGCTACGCCTACAAGGAGATCGCGTCCGAGCTGTTCATCAGCGTGAAGACGGTGGAGACGCACGTGTCGAGCGTCCTGCGCAAGACGCAGCTCTCCAACCGGTACGAGCTCTCCCGCTGGGCCACCGATCGCAGACTGGTCTGAGGATTTGATCAACAAGGTCGCCCGCGGTGCCACCGAGGTGCTGGCGCCGTGGGTCTGGGTGATCCTGCTGCCGTTCGCGGTGGCGTTCGCGACGGAAAGCGTCTGGAAGACGCTGCTGTGGGGGTTCGTGGTCGCCTTGACGGCGTCCGTCATCCCGATGGCCGTCATCGTGCGTGGCGCCCGCAAGGGGAAGTGGGACGGTCATCATGTGACCAACCGCGAAGGCCGGGTCGTTCCGCTGGTCACGGCGGGTGCGTCGCTGGCGGCGGGCACGGTGGTCATGTTCCTGGGCGACGCGCCGCGGAACATGCTCGCGCTGGCGGGCAGCATGTTCGCCTCGCTGATCGTCAGCATGGCGATCACGTTCGGGCTGAAGTGGAAGATCTCGCTGCACGCGGCCGTGGCGTGGGCCGCCGTCGTGACGCTGACGATCGTCTACGGACCGTGGTGGCTGCTGCTCGCACTGCCCGCCGTGTTCGTGGCGTGGTCCCGTGTCGAGCTCGGCGACCACACGACGGCGCAGGTGCTGGCCGGGTCGGTGATGGGCGTCGTCGTCGGTGGCGGGAGCTTCTGGCTGCTGAGCTGAACCGGCCGCTCAGCTGATCTGGGTGATGCTGGTGATCTTCATTTCGCTGTTGATCGCCGCGACCTCGGCCTCGTAGACGCCGGTCTTCTGCTCGCCCAGGTCCGTCTGCAGCGCCAGGTTGAAGGTCACCACCCAGTTCGGGCCGTGCGACCGGACGGGCACGCGGGACTCGGAGCACTGCACCGAGGTGTAGCCCTTCCAGCGCGCCACGTACTTCTCCTGCGGCTCGGTCGCCCGTTCGTAGAGGTTCCGCCACGCCACCTCGGGATGGGCGGGGAGCTGCTCGTAGTGCCCGAGCACGAACCCGGACGCCTCCGCCGCGGTGAAGTAGCGGGGCTGCTGTTGCTGGGGCTGGAAGTTGCCCTGGTTGACCGGGTTGCCACCGTCTCCGGTGCCGCCCCAGTACGCGGCGGCCGCGCCACCACCGATCGCCAGCACCGCGATGACGGCCAGGATCACCAGGATCCGCTTGTTCGGCGGCTTGAGCCTGCGTTGCGGCTCCGGGATCTGCAGCGGCTGCGACGGCTGCGGCTCGGAGGCCAGCAGGTCCGCGGCCTCCTGCGCGGTCGGCCGGTCCTTCGGGTCCTGCGAGAGCAGCCGCATCAGCAACGGCGTGAGCTCGCCGGTGTTCTCGGGGTCGCGGACCTGACCGCTGGCCGCGCGGTAGATGAGGCCGAAGCTGTTGTCACTCGGCCCGAAGACCGACTCGCCCTCGATGGCCGTGTAGATCATGGCGCCGAGCGAGAACACGTCGGACGCCTCGTCGGGCTGCTCACCACGCGCGACCTCGGGTGCGAGGTAGGCGGGGGTGCCCGAGATCATGCCGGTGTCGGTCATCGTGCCGTCGCCGGTCGCCTTGGAGATGCCGAAGTCGGTGAGCTTGACCGTGTCGTCGTGGCCGATCAGGACGTTGCCGGGCTTGACGTCGCGGTGGACGAGCCCCGCCGCGTGCGCTGCGGCCAGAGCCGAGGCGACCTTGGCGCCGATGCTCGCGGCCTGGGCCGGCTTGAGCGGACCGCGCTGGGCGATCAACGCCGAGAGGCTGTGCGACGCCAGGTACTCCATGACGATCCACGGTTCTTCGTCGTCGCTGCCCACGACGTCGAACACCGCGATCGCGTGCTGGTGGTGCAGTCGCGCGGCGTTGCGCGCCTCCCGCATCGCTCGCTGGTGATCACCGGTGATGAGCTCCTTGACCGCCACCTCGCGGGCCAGCACCTCGTCGCGTGCCCGCCAGACCACCCCCATCGCTCCGCTGCCGATGCGCTCCAGCAGCGTGTAGCGGCCCCCGATGGTTGTCACACCCTGAGACTAATCAATCGCGGAGAACGGCATCGGAGGTTCCCCGGCAGCCGCGCCCGGAGAGGTCACGGGCTTCGTCGGCAAACCGCCTCTACTGCGGTGCGCACCCCAAGGCGACCGAGTAGGAGTCAGGGCATTCGCGCCGAGCCGAGCTCCCCGGTGGGGACGTCCGGAACTCCCTCGGCCTGGTGAGACGTGCCGCCGCCGCTGCCCACGACGTCCGGCACCCGCATTCCGGTGGTCTCCGGTGACGAGCTGGTCGGCCACGCTGCCCCGCGTGCCGGCACCTCGTCCCGCGCCCGTACGACCACCCTGGTCACCGCTCAGGCGACTAGTCGATCGTCGAGACCAGCTTCTGCAGCTCCCGGTCGAAGTCGATCCACAGGTCCTCCTCGCCCGGCTGGACGACGTCGTAGGAGTTGTCCAGGAACTCCGCCACGTCCTCCGCGACGGCGCTGAGGATGGCGAAGCCGGTCGGCGCGTTCAGCTCGACCAGGACGCGCTCCGGGTCGTCGGAGGCCGGCCGGACCAGGATGTCGCCCTCACCGGACGGCGTCAGCAGACCGTCGGCCAGCAGGTCGCGGGCGAACATCCACTCGACGCGGCCGGAGCCGGTGAAGAAGACGACGGCGACGGCGTAGGGGTCTTCCGGGTCGTAGACGAGTTCGGCCTCGACCGGCGCGGGAGCCGCGCCGGGTGCCAGGAGCTGAAAAGTCGTCCGGGTGGTGACCTTCAGGTTCTCGTTGTTCATGTCGATGTCCTTCCCAGGCTGGTCTCCATGTCCGCTCACAAAGAGGAGACGGCCAACCAGCTCGATAAGGACGCGATTCGTCTCGGAACCATCCTATTGGGGGAGACGTGCGTCTCACCCTTCAGCGTTTGACCAGGTCGCGCGTCTCGTTTGGTGAGACGGTCTGACCTGCCGCGACGGGCCTCCTGCGGGTCAGTGCGACGCCCAGGAGCACCACCACCATGCCGACGACGACCCTTGCGTTGAGTTGCTCTCCGAGGAAGATCGCTCCAAGGAGTACCGAAACGACGGGCAGAAGGTAACCGACGGTAGTTGCCGTGGTGGCTCCCTCGTCGGCGATGACGCGGTAGTTGAGGATGAACGCGACGCCGGTGCCGAACACGCCGAGGACGATCACGGCGACGATGCCGATCCAGTGCAGGTGCAACGGCTGCAGGCCGCCGAACGGCGTGGCCAGGAGCAGCATCCCCATCGCGGTGGTCAGCTGCATGGCGGCGAGCTGCGTCGACGTGGCACCCGTGTTGACCAGGTAGCGGCCGGCGTAGGAGTAGCCGATGGCGTAGCTCGCGGCGCCGATGAGGCACAGCACGGCACCCCAGCTCGCGATGCTGTTGGCCGACTGCCACGGCGCGAAGATGAGCAGGACGCCCGCGAAGCCGAGCCCGAGGCCCAGCATGCGGACCATGTTGCTGATCTTCTCGCTGCCCAGTACGAGGCCGATGGCCAGCGCGAACAGCGGAGTCGTCGAGTTGAGCACCCCGGAGACGCCCGAGTCGACGGTCTGGCCGCCGAACGCGAACAGCGTGAACGGGATGGCGCTGCCGAACAGCGCCACGAAGAGCATGTGACCCCAGATCTTGCGATCGCGCGGCAGGCTCATCTTCGCCAGGGCGAGCACGGCGAACAGCACGAGCGCTCCGAAGAACGTCCGCACGAGCGAGATCTGCAGGGGCGCGAGACTCCCGAGCGCGAGCTTCATCCACAGGAAGCTGGATCCCCACAGCAGGGCGAGCACGCCCATCCTGATCAACGTTCCGCGTTGGTTCACGTGTCAACCATGCGCCTGCGAACACGTGAAAACAATTTAATTGTTGTGCCGAACCTTTAAGCATCGCTGTAAGGTCGGGACATGCTGGACGTGCGACGAATGCAGGTGCTCAGGGCCGTCGTGAGCACGGGTTCCATCACCGCGGCGGCGACCAACCTCGGCTACACCCCGTCCGCCATCTCGCAGCAGGTGGCGGGCCTGGAGAAGCAGGCCGGCTTGCCGCTGCTCGAGCGCGTCGGCAGGGGCATCAGGCCCACCGCCGCGGGCCGTCTGCTCACCGAGCACGCCGCCCGCCTCGCCGAGCAGTTGGCCGAGGCCGAGAGCGCCCTCACCGCACTGCGCAACGGCTGCGCGGGCACCCTGCGCGTCCGCTACTTCGCCACGGCCGGCGCCGCCCTCGTGCCGCCCGCGGTGGCCACGTTCCGCGCCGAGCGCTCCGGCGTCGAACTGGACCTGAAGCTGACCGAGCCGACCGACCCGTTCGTAGAGCTCGCGGCGGGCCGCGCGGACGTGGCGATCACCGTCCTGGAACCGGACGCACCCGCCATTGAGGGCATGGTCGCGCGGCACCTGCTCGCCGACCCGTTCTACGCCGTGCTCCCACGAGGCCACGCCCTGGCCCGCAAGCGCGTGCTGGACCTCGGCGAACTGGCCGACGAACCGTGGATCGACGCGGACTGCACCACACCCGGCCCGTGCGGGACGCTCGTCCGCAACGCGTGCGCGGGCGCCGGCTTCTCACCGCAGGTGGCGGTGGAGAGCGACGACTACGCGACCGCGCAGGGTTTCGTGGCGGCCGGACTGGGCGTCACGATCATTCCTCGGCTCGGGCTGGGATATGCGCACCCCGGCGTTGTTCTGCGGAAGGTGCGCAATCCTGAGCCCGTGCGGCACATTCACGTCGTGTACCGCGAGGATGCCGCGTGGAATCCGGCCGTGCTGACGTTGGTCGAGGCCCTGGAGAAGGCCGCAAGGGCCTCCTGACCAGGGTCTTAAGCGCTGCCGAAAGGCTTGTCGTAGCTCAGCAGGAAGTTGGGGCTGCGCCATTCGAGCGAGATCTGACGCTGCAGCGTCGACTTCGACCCGTCCTTCTTCGTGAGCTCGAGAGTGATCACGAAGTAGAAGTCGTCCCGTTCTTCGGCGCTGACGATCTTCGCCTGCTTGTAGGCGCCCCAAAAGGTCTTGAAACCGCCGGCGCCACCGGCGTAGGTGCCCTGGAAGTTGGCGTTGCCCATCTGCCACGCGGTGTCGGGCGAGGTCACCGCCGCGTTGAAGTAGTCCTCCAGCATGGCGCGGCGATCGCTCTCGGACGGCGTCTCCGTCCACTTGCCGGCCTTGTCGGCGAGCTTGGGCTTGTTCGAGGCGGGCGGGCCACCGTCCTGGGACTGCTGCGTCGAGGTGCTCGGCCCCGCGTTGTTGTTCGAGTCGTCCCTGTCCCCGGCGCCGTTCGAGATCATGCTCGCGAACACGATGCCGATGACCGCCGCCGCCACGATGGCGAGCGCGGTGTAGACCGTCGACTTCTTGTTCTTCGAGACCGACGCGAGCGCCGAGGGCTTCGGAGGCCTGGGACGCTGCGAGTACTGCGGTGCGGCGGCCGGGCGGTGGTTCGACGGGCCCTGCTGCGTCGGCACCGCGCGCGGCGGCGTGTGCATGTCCACCCGCGTCGCGTTGGGCGGCGGCGGGGGAGGTGCCTGCTGCTGCGGCGGCGTGAGGGCGCGCGTCGCGGCCTGCTGCTGTTGCACCGGGGCACCGCGCCACGACGGCGGGTGGGTCGGGGTGACGACCGCAGGGGTGAAGGCGGGGGCGGCCTGGCCGTTGGCGACGGCGGCGAGCGCGTCGCGGGCCTCGGCCATGGTCGGGCGCTCTTCCGGCTCCGCGCGCAGCAGGCGCATCAGCAGCGCGGTCAGCGGGCCGGCGTTGCGCGGCGGGTTGACCTTGCCGGACGCGACCTTGTGCAGCAGCGCGATGGTGTTCTCGCTCAGACCGAACGGCGGTTCACCCTCGATCGCGGCGTAGAGCGTCGAGCCCAGCGAGAACACGTCGGACGGCGAGCCCGGGTCGTAGCCCTTCGCCACCTCGGGTGCGAGGTAGGCGGGGGTGCCCGCGAGCATGCCCGTCGCGGTGACCGTGACGTCACCGGTCGCGCGGGAGATGCCGAAGTCGGTGATCTTCACCGTGCCGTCGTCGCCGAGCAGGATGTTGCCGGGCTTGATGTCGCGGTGCACGATGCCGGCGTTGTGCGCGGCGGCCAGCGCGGAGGCGACCTGCATGCCGATCGACGCCACGTCGCGCGGCGGCAGTGTGCCTCGTTCGGAGAGCACTCCGGAGAGGCTCTTCGACGGCAGGTACTCCATGATCAGCCACGGTTGGCTGTCGTCCTCGGCCACGTCGTAGACGGCGACGGCGTGCGGGTGCTGCAGGCGCGCGGCGATGCGGCCCTCCCGCATGGCGCGTCTCTTGGCCTCGTCCGTGTCAGCTTCGGCCAGTCCGGGCTGCAGGAGCAGTTGCTTGACCGCGACGGTGCGGTGCAGGCGTTCGTCGTGTGCCGTCCAGACGACGCCCATGGCGCCGCTGCCGATCCGCTGGCTCAATCGGTAGCGACCAGCGACCAATCGGCCATCGTCGGTCACAGTTGCTCCCCGCTGTGCGGTCACTTGCTCTCAGTTCAACGGATGATCACACCTTCGGGTTCAGATCACCCATCGGTGCGGTTACCCACCTTACGAGATTTCTACGGCGTAACGACGCTTAGCCCGCAGGAGGCGGCGTACCGCTCGAGCTACCGGGCACTGACGACGGCGCTGTCGTGGTCGTCGTCGTGGTGGTCGTCGTAGTCGTAGTCGTCGTGGTGGTTGTCGTGGTTGTCGTCGTCGTAGTGCTAGACGTCGTTTCGGGCGTTGTCGTTGCCTCGGGCGTGGTTGTCGTCACCGCGGGCAACGAACTCGTCGGCTCCACCGTTTGCGAGCTGCTCGCAGGCGGCGCCGACGGGGTGTTCGGTTCCTTGTTGAACACCCCGAGTGCGACCATCAAACCGCCGATGACCAGCAACAACGCCAGTACGACGGCGGCGATGACCAGCGGCCGGTTGTTCTCCGGCCCCCGCGCGGGAGCCATCGGCGGTGCCGTCCGCGGCGGCGAGGTCCGCGGCACCGCCCGGACCACGCGGGTCCGGTCCGGCTCCACGATCGTCGTCGGGTCGGGTCCGTCGACCACGGCCAGTCCGCTGAACGACGGCGAACGGCCGTGCGAGACGGCGTTGAGCACCTCGCGCGCCTGCGTCATGGTCGGCCGGTCGGCCGGCTCGAAGTTCAGCAGGTACATCAGCGTGTCGGCCAGCGGGTGGTCGACGGTCGGCGGGTTGATCCGCCCGGCCGCGACGGCGTGCAGAACACCGAGAGTGTTCTCGCTCACTCCGTAGGGCGGTTCGCCCTCCATCGCGGCGAACAGCGTCGAACCGAGCGAGTAGACGTCGGAGGCCGGCGTCGGGTCCTGGCCCCGTGCGATCTCCGGCGCGAGGTACGCGGGCGTGCCGGCGATCAGACCGGTCTTGGTGACCGTGATGTCGTCGGACGCGCGCGAGATGCCGAAGTCGGTGATCTTGACGACGCCGTTCTCGGCGATCAGCACGTTGCCGGGCTTCACGTCGCGGTGCACGATCCCCGCAGCGTGGGCCGCGGCCAGAGCCGCCGCGCACTGGGCGCCGATGCTGGCGACCTCGAGCGGGTCCATCGGCCCGCCCTCGGCCAGCGCGTCCGCGAGGCTGTAGGACGGCAGGTACTCCATGACCAGGCACGGGACGCCGTCTTCCTCGACGACGTCGTACACGGCGATGGCGTTCGGGTGGTGCAGCTTGGCGGCGATGCGGCCCTCGCGCATGGCGCGCTGGATGGCCTCGTCCTGCTCGGCCTCGTCGAGACCGGGCGCCAGCAGCAGCTGCTTGATCGCGACCTCACGGCCGAGGCGTTCGTCGTGGGCGCGCCAGACGATGCCCATCGCGCCGGAGCCGATGCGATCGAGGAAGCGGTAGCGGTCGGCGATCAGACGGCCGTCCGAGGTGCCGGACGTCGTCACAAGCCCACCTCGGGGGTGCGCGAAGGCGTGACTGCGGCTGCGGCAGCAGATCCCACGCTCGTGCTCCTCGTGCGGTAGTCAGCGGATCGTCCGGAATGCCCGCACAGGGTACCTGCAAGGGGCGGCTGCTGAGCTACCTGTCGTGCGTCAGTTCGTCGGGGCGAAGAAGTCGAATCCGCCGACGGTGTCGCCCACGGTGTTCAGCACGGGGTCGAGGATGCCGAGGTCCACGCTCACGTCGACCGGGTTGGACGTCGGCGGCAGCGGGGTGCTCGAGCTGGGCGGCGGCGTGCTGTCGCTCGGCGGGGGAGCCGTGGAGGAGCTCGGCGGCGGGGGCGTCTCGCTCGACGGCGGCGTGCTCGGCGTGCTGGTCTCCGTGGGCGTCGACGGCGTGGTCGAGGTCTCGGAGCTGGGCTGAGTCGGCTGAGTCGGCTGCTGGGTCTGGGGCTGCTGCGCCGGACGCTGCTGCTGGGTCTGGACGTACGGGGCGACGCGCGTGGTCGGGTTCGTCGTCGTCGGGTCCGCCTGCTGCGTCTCGCTCGCGTCGGACTGCTGCGTCTTGTTCGACGGCAGCTTCACGACGCCTTCGGTGCCGGCGCTGGCGCCACGAGCCTGGGCGCGCTCGTCGAACCGCACCTCGGCGAGGGGGCGCTCGTCGGGCGAAGAAAGCCACGAGGAGGCGGCGAACGCCACGGAACCGCAGATGATGACGCCACCGCTGGCCGCCGCGGCCAGCTTGCCGACGGTGAAACCGCCGCGCTGGGTGTCGTCGGCGCGGCCTTCGCGGCGCAGCAACTCGGTGATGTGCAGCTCCTTCATGGGCTGCTTCTTCTTGCCGCCCGGAGCCTTGACCGGCTTGAACTTCACGGTCGGCTCGAACGCCTCGGGGGTGATGTCGGCGGTGATCACCGGGATCTCCACGGTTTCCGCCTCACGGCGGGCGATCAGCTCGGCGACCGACAGCTGGCCGGTCGACTCAGCCGATCCGGTCAACCGCCGACGATGGTCCTCAATCGACACCGCTCGTTCACCCTTCCAAGTTCGCGTACGCGTACTGGCGGGAACATGGATACCGAATCGTGACCGGAGATGTAACCCCTATGGGGGAATTTTCACGGCCCGAACCCAGTTTTCGCGACGAGCGGTCACCGTTCGACTGCGAACGGCGAACCGGTTGGGTGCGGCCTAACTCCTCGGCCTAACTGCGCTGCGCCGAAAGGACTTCAGTTCCGACGATGCGCGGCTGCGTCGTGCTGGTCAGCCAGAAGAGCTGCTCGATGCGCAGCCAGCTGCCGTCCACCTCCTGCATCGAGACGACCGCGAGCACCGATCCGTCCGGCCGCACCGACGTCTGGTCGACGTTCACGGTCTTGATCCGGCCCCAGGACTTGGCGAACTCCGCGGGGTTCGCGCCGACCAGTTCGGGCGACAGCAGCCTGGCCGCCGAGTTCGGCTTGGTCGTGAGCAGCTCGTAGAACTTCTTCACCACGTCGACCTGCGGCAACGGGCCGACGGACACCTCGGGGGTGGCCGTCTCGGGGACCTCTGCGGCGGCGGTTTCCAGCAGCAGCGCGGACGGCTGTGGCATGGGCATCACGGCGGTGGAGGTGTTCTGCGCCGGCGGGTGCTCGTGCGGCAACTGGGCCGACAGGACGTCGGGACGCAGGGCGCTGGACCCGGACAACGCGACGGGCCGTTCGGAGATCGGGACGCCGACGTTCGCCGGGCGCTTGCCCGCGAGGATCGCCGCTCCCGCGATGGACGAGACGAGCACGACCGCGCCGGTCACCAGGCCCGCGATCCGCGCGACGCGGCCGGTCTTCGTGCGCCGGCGGCGGCCGGGCACCACCGGGATCACGGTCGTCGTCGCGGTCATGTTCTCGGTCGGACCGAGCAGGGAGGTGACGAGAGCGTCAGTGGCGGCTTCCTCGTTCGACAGGATGCGCATCGGAGCCGGCTGCTGCTTCATCAGCTCGGCCACGCTGATCGAGCCGGCGCGGGTGTGCCGCCGTCCGGTCGTCGCCGCGGGACGCTGCACTGCTCTGGTCCTCCGTACTGTCCGTGTTCAGCTGAAGACGTACCGTGGCCGCGCCTGAAGATGCCAGTTTCTTGGTGGACTTCACTCGTCCGTGGCGTTCAGCGGTGCTCAGGGTTCGCTCGATGGTGCTACCTACTACGTTCGGTAACTCCGGGCGTGACCTTTAGCCACTTCAGCCACCGAGCTTCAACCGTTCACTGTTGATCAACGGCACGTCGCCGAGCGTGAAGCCGAGCTCGCGCTTCTCGGTGCTGACCGTGCCGTCCTTCTTCGTCACCTGCAGCAGGCTCACGGTGAGGCCCTTGCCGGGGTCGACCACGATCTCCTTCACCTCGATCAGCGAGATGTCGGCGAGCCTGCCCTCGAGCAACGCGTCGGCGTTCGAGCGCACGGTGTCCGTGGTCAGGGCGAGCGCCGTGTCGGCGTTCGTCGCCATCGCGCGGTAGAAGTGCTCGGTCTGCTCGGCGATCTTGCCGCCGTCGACCACGGGAGCCTGGGTGACCGGCACGGTCGTGATGACCGGCGGGACCGTCCCGGACGGCTTGGCGCTCGTCGGGGACGCCTGCCCGCTCGTGCCGGGCACGCTGCTGGGCCCCGTGCCCGGCACCGGAGCGCCCTGGCCGGTCTTCGCCGCGGACGGCCTGGAGCCGCCGGTGGGCGTGAGGCTCGGGCCGCCCGTGGGCAGCGCGGCGATCGTCGGCACGCCCGAGGGGTAGCCGGGCAGCTCGACCGTCTCGACCTCACCGCCACCGCCGACCAGCTTGGCCGCGGCGACGCTCAGGCCGACCAGCACGAGCACCGACGAGACGACGGCGAACCAGGCCGCGCGCTTCCAGGTGCGCGGCGGCGTGACCGAGGCGGGCACCAGCCCGATGTTGAACTTGCGCAGGCCGTCGGTGTCCTGCAGCGGGTCGATCTGGCGGCGGCGGGGCAGCGGAATGCGGTCGCCCCCGACGACGGGCCGCGCTTCCAGCGGCTGTGGCCCGTCGTCCAGACGATGTTTGCCCGGCAGTTCGTCCATCCCGACACCCCTCTGCGACGCAATCAGAGTAGGGCCGTCTGGAGGTACCGAAACAACCAAAAGGGGGTGTTCAGGACGAGTGACACTCTTTTGTGTGAAGTTCCTACCGCGGCGGAAGTTGCGCTTGACCGCTGTTCAACTGCTTGCGCGTGTTCTGCACGCCGTTGAGCGCGGCCAGACCGCTGCCACCCGCGATCAGCGCGCCGATCACGTCGGCGGCCAGGGTGTCGCCGTTGGTGATCAGCAGGCCGATCACCGCGCCGGCGGTCGTGATGATCGCGGTCTTCCAGCGGCTGCGGACGAACTGCGAGACGGGGGCTCCGGAGAGGCCCTTCTTGTTCGCGGCCGATCCGAGCAAGCCCAGGTAAGCGTCGTGCGCCAAGGCGGCCAGCAGGCCGGCGATGGCGATCAGTGCGGCAATGAGGCCCATGTCTCCAGTGTGCCCCCAGATTTTTTCGGTGGACCATCCGTGATCGCCCTGATATCCGATTCGGGTGGACATGTTCTGGCACGACGACTGCCTCGAGCACGACGCCGGTGAGGGCCTGTGGGAGCTGCCGGGCTCCTGGCCGTGGCTGGACGTCGCCGAACCGCACCCGGAGACGGCGGCACGGCTGCGCACGTTCCGGCACGCGCTGACGCACGGTCCGGTGGCGCCGCACCTGAGGTGGCACGAGGGGCGGCATGCGTCCGTTGACGAGCTTCTGCGCGTGCACACGGCGGGATACCTCGACTCGTTGCGCGTATCGGAGCGTGTGGCGCTGGAGGTGAACACGGTCGTAGGCCCGGAGACGTGGCGTGCAGCGTCCGCGGCGGCGGGGACCGCGTTGGCGGCGCTGGAGTCCGGTGCACAGATCGCCTACGCGCTCGTCCGGCCGCCGGGGCACCACGCACAGCCGGACATGGCGGATGGCTACTGCTTCGTGAACAACGCGGCGCTGGTGGCGGAAACCGCACGGCGCCAAGGGAAGCGGGTCGCCGTCCTGGACTGGGACGTGCACCACGGCAACGGCACGCAGGAGGTGTTCTACGACCGGCCGGACGTGCTGACGATCTCGGTGCACATGCGGCACGGCTCGTGGGGCACGAACCACCCGCAGACAGGCGCGCCTTCAGAAGTGGGCGCCAACGGCAGGAACGTGAACATCGAACTGTCGCTCGGTGCGGGCGACACGACGTACATGCGCGCGCTCGACGAGATCGCTTTCCCACTGCTGCGCGACTTCGCGCCGGACCTGCTGGTGTGCGCGTCCGGGTTCGACGGTTCGGCGTTCGACCCCAACGGGCGTCACAACCTCACGGCCGACGGGTACCGGGAGATCGGGCGGCGGGTGGCGTCGTTCGGCACACCCGTCGTGCTCACCCAGGAGGGCGGCTACCTGCGCGGGTACTCGGCGTTGTGCCTGCACGCGCTGGCCGAGGGCCTGCTGCGGCTGCCGGAGCCGTTGATCGAGGACCCGCTGGCCTACGTGCCGGACGACTCCCAGCTCGCGGACGCGGACCTCGAGCACGTCCGCAAGGCCCTGATGCCTTTTTGGCCCGGCGTGCTGTGACGCCGGGCCCGTCTTCCGCCGACTACCTGCCGAGCGGGCCGCGACCCATCTTGAGCAGGATCATCGCGAGGTCCTTGCCCTCCGGGCCGAGCGGCTTGTAGCGGTTGAGCACGTCGATCTCGCGGTTGTGCACGATCTTGGTGCCGCCCGCGGCCATCCGGGCCGCGCCGATGATCTTGGATACCTCGACGCGCCGTTGCACGAGGCGAAGGATCTCCGCGTCGAGGTGGTCGATCTCCTCGCGCAGCGCGTTGATGTCGGGTTCGGTGGTGGTGTCCATCATCAGTGACCTCTCGAGAACTTCGAGTCCTGGCCCGGAAGCGACGAAGCCCCGGGGTCCGAGGACTCCGGGGCTTCGTGGTGGCTTTTCAGCGCTAGACGACCACGGGAGCCGGAGTCCGGGTCCCGTAGAAAAACTCGAAGAACGTCGCGCGCATGAATTCAGTGTCGCACAGAACCGCCCGCACCCGCCAAGCCCGCGCGGTGAGTGGGCTCACCAGGTGGGACGCCGGTCCGGAGATTCCCTCTTCTGATGGAGGTGCACGCGACCTATGGTCTGCAGGTACTCGTTCCAAGACCTGGGGGTCACATGAAGTACGTGCTCGGGATGACGGCCGCCCTGACGCTGTCTCTCGCGGTCGCTCCGCCCGCTTCCGCGGAGCCTGATTTCGCCACCGTCGCGCTCACGAAGGTCTCCGGCTGGTCCGGCCCCGGCACCACCTGGGTCACCAGAGGCGGGACCTCCGGCCGGCAGAAGTTCGACCTCGTCGTCACCAACGTCGTCGGCCACGACGAGCAGGGTCTGTCCGTCTTCATCTCGTTCCCGATCGATCGCCTGGAGGTCACCGGCTACGAGGGCGACGGCTGGGACTGCTGGGACGTCGCCGACGGTCCCGGCGCCGAAGGCGTCGAGTGCACGCAGGATCACCTGATCGTGCACGAGGAGGCGTGGCCGACCCTGACCGTCGAGACCAGGGCGGGCTCGATCCACACGCAGGACAGCATCGACGTGTACGCCGAGGCAGGCGGCCACGACGCGGTGCACGCGGGTCAGTCGTTCTTGATCGACACCAGCACCTGATCGAAGCCGTTCATCGAACACATGGTCGGGCGGTACCGGATTTGTCGGTGCCGCCCGGTACCGTGGATGAACGATGAGCGCCTTGTTCGACTTGCCCTCAAGTCCCCCCGTTTCCCGCGCGGGCCACCTGCTCGACGACCTGAACCCCGCGCAGCGCCGTGCCGTCGAGCACGCCGGTTCACCGCTGCTCGTGGTGGCGGGCGCCGGCTCCGGCAAGACGCGCGTCCTCACCAGGCGGATCGCGTACCTGCTCGCGGCGCGCGACGTGCATCCCGGCGAGATCATGGCCATCACGTTCACGAACAAGGCCGCCGCCGAGATGAAGGAACGCGTCGCCGACATGGTGGGCGCCCGCGCCCGCTCGATGTGGGTGTCGACGTTCCACTCGATGTGCGTGCGCGTGATGCGCAGGGACGCGAAGACCCTGGGCATGTCGTCGAACTTCTCGATCTACGACAGCGACGACTCGCGCCGCCTCATCACCCTCGTGGCCAGAGACCTCGACCTGGACCCGAAGAAGTACGCGGCCCGCACCCTCGCCGTGCACATCTCGAACCTCAAGAACGAGCTGATCGACCCGGAGACCGCGGCGGCCCAGGCCACGAACGACCTGGAACGCCGGGTGGCCGAGGTCTACGCCGTCTACCAGCGCCGCCTGGGCGAGTCGAACTCACTCGACTTCGACGACCTCATCATGAGGACCGTCGAACTCCTGCAACGCTTCCCGGACGTGGCCGAGCACTACCGCCGCCGCTTCCGCCACGTCATGGTCGACGAGTACCAGGACACGAACCACGCGCAGTACACCCTCGTGCGCGAGCTGGTCGGCAAGGCGGGCGGCGAGATCCCCCCGGCCGAACTCTGCGTGGTGGGCGACGCGGACCAGTCCATCTACGCCTTCCGAGGCGCGACGATCCGCAACATCGTGGAGTTCGAGCGCGACTACCCGGATGCCACGACGATCCTGCTGGAGCAGAACTACCGCTCCACCCAGAACATCCTGACCGCGGCGAACGCGGTGATCTCCCGCAACCCGAACCGCCGCGACAAGTCGCTGTGGTCCGATCTGGGCGAGGGCGAGAAGATCGTCGGCTACGTGGCCGACCACGAACACGACGAAGCCGCGTTCGTGGCGAACGAGATCGACCACCTCGTGGACAGCGGCGAGGTCAACAACTCAGAGATCGCCGTCTTCTACCGCACCAACAACCAGTCGCGGGTCTTCGAAGAGATCTTCATCCGCCTGGGCCTCCCGTACAGGGTCGTGGGCGGCGTCCGCTTCTACGAGCGCAGGGAAGTCCGAGACGCCCTCGCCTACCTCCGCACGCTGGCAAACCCGGACGACACGGTCTCGCTACGCCGAATCCTCAACGTCCCCAAGCGAGGCATCGGCGACAGAGCAGAAGCCTGCGTCTCGGCCTACGCGGAACGCGAACGAATCAGCTTCGCAGCGGCCCTCCGCGAAGCCGTGAACGACCGAGTCCCGCTCCTGAACCCCCGCTCCCGCAACGCGATCGCGGGCTTCGTGGAGATGATGGATCAGCTAGGCGAGATGGTCGCCCGCGAAGACGACGTGGCCGACATCCTCGAAGCGGTCCTCGACAAGACCGGCTACCGCACCGAACTGGAAGCCAGCGAGGACCCCCAAGACCACACGAGGGTGGAAAACCTCAACGAACTGGTCACCGTCGCCCGGGAGTTCACCGAACTGGAACTCCCAGAAGGCGCGGACCCGGTCCCGTCCCTCCCGGCATTCCTGGAACGCGTCTCCCTGGTGGCAGACGCGGACTCGATCCCGGACGCGGAATCAGACGGCGTGGTCACCCTCATGACCATCCACACGGCCAAGGGCCTCGAATACCCGGTCGTCTTCAGCACGGGCTGGGAAGACGGCGTCTTCCCGCACATGCGAGCACTGGGCGACCCAGCAGAACTGGCAGAGGAACGCCGCCTCGCCTACGTGGGCATCACGAGGGCACAACGCCGCCTCTACCTCTCCCGAGCGCTGGTGAGATCAGCCTGGGGCCAGCCCTCGGCAAACCCGGCCTCCCGCTTCCTGGGAGAAATCCCAGAAAACCTGCTCGACTGGCGCCGAGTAGAACCTTCCCGCTCAGGCCCGGCAGCAGCCACGACGTGGGGCCGCTCAGCCTCAGGCGGCATAGCCTCCCGAGGCCTGACCCGCCCAGCCCCAGGCAAAGCGGGCTGGAAGGACGCCCCAGCCATGAAGCTGGAAGTGGGCGACCGAGTAACCCACGACAAGTACGGCCTGGGCCGAGTAACAGCAGTGGACGGCGCAGGCCTACGAGCCACAGCCACAATCGACTTCGGCGGCTCAGGCACAGTCCGCCTGATGCTGATCGGCAGTGTCCCCATGACAAAGCTCTAAGCACCCGCACCCGCACCCCGCAGCCAGCGACGCCGAAGGCGAGCAGGCGTAACGGCAAGCGCCAACAACAGCGATGCCGCAGGCGAGCCGTACTTACCAAAAGGTCCGGGTGGGGTGGCTTCGTCACGAGTCGTGCCATAGCTCTTGCTGCATGTCTGAAGGGGTGTCAAACCGCCACGCTTTTCGGCGGTTTGACACCCCTTCAGACATGTGGCCCGCTCTTGGCTCGACTCGTGACGAAGCCACCCCACCGACGCGCCCAAACTAAGCAACGCGCCTCCGCCCAACGCAACAGGCGTGCCATCTACCCGCGCACGGCGCAGGCCCCGGCTTTGGATCAGATTGGCGGGGTCTGGGGCGGAGCCCCAGAAGTCACCCAGACCACAAGCACCCCAACCCCACGGACAACCGACTTACGGAACGCCCAAGACCCACCATCCGGCCCAACCCCACCAAGCCGCAGCCGCCCAAAACCGGACCACCCCCACCCCCGTGACCAGCACGAACCCCACCCCCGCCCCCACCCCCAAAAGAAATCCACAAAAACCCCGAAAACCAGCGCAACGGCAAGCCGGTAGGTGCGTCTATGTGGGTGTCGCAAGCAGCACAGCCAGGGAACGTTCGGGGCGGTCCAAGGCACAACGAGCAGCCTGCAGACAAAGGGGAGCGAAGGGACGGCGGGGGCCTATCTTCGCGGCGAAGTGCGGCCGGACCGAACGGGAGAGCGGTCCGGCCGCACTGTCTTCTCAAGACTGTCTCTTCAGGACCGGAAGCCCGCCGCAACGTCAGGCAGGGTCCAGGCAAAGGCCAGGCGGGTCCAGGCAAAGGCCAGGCAGGGCGAGGCAAAGGCCAGCCACCCCGGCACAAGGCCGCAGAACGCAAGCCCACCCCAGCAAGATCGACGCAGGTCAGCCCACCCACGTCCAAAAATTGTCAGACCCCAAGAGCACACTCGACCGCATGAGGCCACAACCCCAGCGGGAGAGCTCAAATTGGATCACGTACTGGCCGGCGCCCTGCACGAACGTGTGTTCGCATCCCTCAGCCAGCTGGAATCCCCAGAAACCCACACCCTGGTCGAGTCCTGGCGCACCTTGCTACGCCATCACGAACCAACGGAGACCGGGACCTGCAAGGCGTGCGGCCCACGCTGGCGCAGACACATGTGCTCAGTCTGGCGCGTAGCGGCAACGTACTTCGCTTGCCCGGATCCGGACCGCCAACGGCTCTAGACCGCCAACGGCTCTAGACCGCCAACGGCTCTAGACCGCCAACGGCTCTAGACCGCCAACGGTTCTGGACCGCCAACGGTTCTGGACCGCCAACGGTTCTGGACCGCCAACGGCACAAAAGCCCGGAGAAGGTCCGTCCACACCATCCACGAGCGCCACTAGAGCGACGCTAGAGGCTCCTGGCCCACAAAGGCCCCCTGAAGCGACCCAACCGCCCGCTCCCACACCCGGAGGTGGTTCAGCGCCGACAAGCCGCCAGAAAGCTACTGAGCCGTAGTTCAGCAAAGCCCGAACCGGGGTAACCGGGAACGCGACCCAAGCCGGACCGGCACCCAAAGGACTCAGAACCAGATCAGACGGTCACACCGCGAGCGTTCAACCAGGTCAACGGGTTGATCTTCTGGCCGTCCGGGTTCCACACCTCGAAGTGCAGGTGGGGTCCGGTCGAGAAGCCGCGGTTGCCCATGCGGGCGATCTGCTGCCCGGCCTTGACCTGCTGGCCTTCACGCACACCGATGGTGTCCATGTGGCCGTACACGGTGATGGTCCCGTCGGCGTGCTGCACGCGGACCCAGAGCCCGAAACCGGACGCGGGCCCGGCCTCGAGGATCACGCCGTCTGCGGCGGAGACGATCGGGGTGCCGATGGGGCCGGCGATGTCGATGCCGAGGTGCATGGTGCCCCAGCGGCCGCCGTAGCCGGAGGTGAACTCACCGGCGGCGGGGCGGACGAACTTCGGGCGCTTCTTCTCGGCCTCGGCGACCTCGCGCTCGGAGGTGAGCTGCTGGCTGCGCAGGAGCTTGGCGGCCTCGGCGGAGCCCTCTGACGTGGTCTTGGAGACCGCGAGGATCTGCGGGGCGGAGGCGGTGTCGCCTCCCATGCCGTCGAACGTGGCCGCACCATCGGCGTGGTTCGCGAGCTGGACGTCCTTGCTGTCGTCCGCGGCGGCCTGGCCGATTTGGCCTGCGCCTGCCGCGGCGAACGCGCCTACTGCGACGGCGGCGACGACGATGCGTCCGCGAAGCGCCGACGGTGGCGGGGGGAGCCGGTGAGAGCTGACCGTGCGCGTGTTGGCGCGGTCGACTGCCTCTTCAAGCGCAGCACTGCGTTCATGGCCGCCGGGGGAGCGGTGGTGACTCAAAGCTTGCCCTTCCGCCTTCGGGGAGCCTGATCGTGTGGACCGCCGGGCGGGGGATTCCCGGTGAGTCAGGATTCGGGGTTCTGACTCGGTGTCCTTCTGTGATCAGACCGTGACAACGGACCCGGGGACAGTAACGGCGGGGAGCCTGGGAGGGCAAACCCCAGTTTGTTATGTCCTTCGTATGGGCGGCGACCAGCGGGTTTCAACTGTCAACTGTGACCGTCGGTGATTCCGGACGGCCGACACGCCTCTCCGCCAGCGGCGATGGGGTGAGTTGACAAGTCATCCGATCGGGTGATGGCCGTCACAACTACGTGAAGGGTCCTCGTGTCAACCGGCAAAGAAAGGTGACCTGAATCACGTATCTGGTGCTCTTCGACGTGCAACGACGGGTGCTCCAGTCGGGCGTTGCGCTGAGGCACGATGATCTGATCCATTTCCGACCAGACCACGACGAAGCGCGTGCGGCACGGACGGCAGGGCTCCGCGAGCTCCGAGAGCAACTCGGAACCGGGTCGCAGCTGCCGGGTCAGCGGAGTCGGCAGTAGATAGGCGGCGAGAGTGCCGCTGTGGGGCGTCCCCAAGGTAACGAGTGAGCGAACGCGTGAGTCGCCATGCAGCCGTTGCACGTAGTACCTGGCAATGAGCCCGCCGAGCGAATGGCCGACCACGTGCACCTGTTCGGATCCGGTCTGTTCACAGATCCGCTCGATGTGCGCGCCGAGCAGTGCCGCCGAGCGGCGGACGTCGCCGGTCAGCGCGGTGAGCACGCTGTAGTTGATGGCGTGTACGACCCCGAAGCCCCGCCTTCGCAGCGCCCCCGACAGCACCGCGAAGGCGGAACGGTTGTCCCCGATGCCATGCACCAACACGATCGGGGTGCCCGCCGCGTCCATCGCCGAAACCATCAGCCCTCGCTGACGAGGGGGCAGGCCGTCGGTGCGGTAGTGCCGGTACGGGCCTTCCGGCCGCAGTTGCTCGGTGATCGCGCCCCACGGGTAGAGCACCGCGTGGGCCGTCAGCCAGGCCGCTTCCATGGCGACCCCGCGCATCCCGCCGGGGGTGGCCATCGCCCGCAGCGCGACCTTCACTTCCTCCGCGACGTCACGGGCGGTGTGGACTCCCCAGCCGGCACGGTCGAGAGCAGCGTCAGTCAGACGCGTGATCCACGACCGGCCGGTGTCGCTCATGTGAGCGACGTTAAGTGATGAACTCACCGGCTAGGAGTACCCGGCGGACGTTTTCCACATGCGAACGAAATTCGTCTTGATAGGCACGCGCGACCTCACACCTCTATTGCTAGGTTCGCCCGCGATGACTCGCACCGAGCTCGAGAACCAGACCCCCGCGGCCGCCAGGCTCCGCACTTCGTGGGCCCTCGCCGCCGCAGGCTCCGCACTACTGGCCCTCGGCCCGCTGCTCGGCGTGGTCAGCGGCGCGGAACCCGCCTTCACGTCGTGGCCGCTGCTCGCCCTGCTGGCGCTGTTGCCGCCTGCCGTCGCGGGGGTGCTGCTGATGCGCGGCCGCCCGTTCGTGGCGGCGGGGCTGATCGCCGCGGTCGGCGTGTTCGCGGTCGGCCGGCTGCTCAGCGACCTCCTGGTCGCCTTCGAGCCGATGGACGTGGCGCGCCCCGAGCTGTTCCGGCCGGCGACCCTCGTCGCGGTCACGCCCGCGGCGGGCGTGTGGCTGCTGGTCGTGGGGCACCTGCTGGTGATCGCCGGCGGAGCGCTGGCGTCCGGCCGCGCCGGCATGCCCGCGGACGAGTCGGAGCCCCCGAGCCTGGTGGCGTTCCCCGTGCTCATCTCCCTGGTCGCCGCGGTCGGCCTGCTGGGCAAGCCGTTCGTGTCGACGGACCCGTTCCAGCTCGACCGTGGGCCGTGGGACCTGCCGGTGCTCGGCCTCGTCGGTGGCCTGCTGATCGCGGTCGCCGTGCCGCTCGCGACCGCGCTCGCGTCGAGCTCGCCCGACCCGGACACCCGTGCGGGCGGAACGGTCGGCGTCTCGCTGGCCCTCCTCGCCGTCGTGGTGCCCCCTCTGGCGGCCGGCACCGTCGCGCCGAACCTCGGCATCACCGGTGGCTCGGTCGCCGCTCTCGTGTGCGCTCTCCTCCTGCCCGGCATGCCGCTCCTGGGTCGCACGGCGCGGCTGCTCAGCGGCAAGCGCGACGAGACGCGCGACCTGGCGTTGCCCTCCCTGGGCCGCATGCACGTGGCCGCGGGCGTGCTCGCGCTGCTCGCGGCCCTCGCGATGCTGGTCGGCGCGCTCCTGCCGCAACTCGTCCTCTCCACCGGAGGCGCGGCACCCGACCTGGCGTCCGTGAACCTGCTCTGGGCGGCCGGACTCGCGTTCGGCGTGCTCGGACTCCTCTTGTTCGTGCCGTCGGTCGCGCCGGTGGTGCGTCCGGCGCTGGTGGGCGGCTTCCTGGCGATGCAGCTCGCCGCGGCGGGCATGACGCAGGTGGTGATCGCGGCGAGCCAGCTGGGCGTCGCTCAACCGGGTGCCGGTTTCTGGCTGATGGTCGTCGAGGCCCCGCTCGCCCTGCTGGCGCTCGCCTGCACGGGACTCGCGGGCGCGACGGAGCGGGAGAACGCGGGCGAGGTCAGGAAGGAACAGGTGCCGGTCGCCGAGCTGGGCGCGATCCTGCTCGCCGGGCTCTTCGCGGTGGGCGCGTTCGTGCTGCCGACCATGCGCGGGGCCAGGTACACGGCACCGACGGTGGTCCCGGACAACGACCCCGCGGTCTCCTGGGCGCTCCTGGTCTGCCTCACGATGCTGATCATCAGCCTCGTGCTGGTGTTCAGGTCGAGGCCCGCTCGTGGTGCCGCGACGCTCGCGGGTCTGGCGTTGCTGCTCGGGATCCGGGCTCTCGAACTACCGCTCACGGGCAGTCGCGTCGAGGACGCGGTCGCGGCGCCGGGGACGTGGCTCGCGCTGGCGTCGGTCGCCGCGCTGGTGGTCGCGGCCGGCTTGATGGGCGCTCGTTCGACCCGCTGAAACGTGACACGCACGCGCTTTTCTCAATATCGCGCGCGTACGCGTGATCGACCTCACCGCCGTTGAGACCGACCTCACCGGTGGTGACGTGCGAGCGGTACCCGCAGGTCGATAGTGTCTGGGCCCAGCCGCGTCAAGTGGGTTCGCTTGGCCCCTTGAGGACCACCCAGGCGCGGTGTTGTGTTCCGACACCGACGTCGCAGGAGACCCGAGTGGACCTGTACGAATACCAGGCGAAGGACCTCTTCGCCGCCCACGGCGTCCCGGTACTGCCGGGCGATGTGGCCACCAACCCCGCCGACGCCAAGGCCATCGCCGCGAAGTTCGGCCAGGCCGTCGTCGTCAAGGCCCAGGTCAAGACCGGCGGCCGCGGCAAGGCCGGTGGTGTGAAGCTCGCTTCCACCCCGGAGGAGACCGAGGAGAAGGCGACCGCCATCCTCGGCCTCGACATCAAGGGGCACATCGTTCACCGCGTTCTGGTGACGCCCGCCTCCGACATCGCGGAGGAGTACTACTTCTCCTTCCTCCTCGACCGCGCCAACCGCACCTTCCTCGCCATGGCGAGCGTCGAGGGCGGCATGGACATCGAAGAGGTCGCCGCGACCAAGCCCGAGGCCCTCGCGAAGATCCACATCGACGCCATCAAGGGCGTCGACGTGGCCAAGGCGACGGAGATCGCCGACGCCGCGAACTTCCCGGCCGAGGTCAAGGACCAGGTCGTCGACACCATCGTGAAGCTCTGGGAGACCTTCGTCTCCGAGGACGCCACGCTGGTCGAGGTCAACCCGCTGGTCCGCGACCCGCAGGGCAAGATCGTCGCGCTCGACGGCAAGGTCACGCTCGACGAGAACGCCGACTTCCGCCACCCGGCCCACGCCGAGCTGGTCGACAAGGCGGCCGAGAACCCTCTCGAGGCGAAGGCCAAGGAGAAGGGCCTCAACTACGTCAAGCTCGACGGCGAGGTCGGCATCATCGGCAACGGCGCCGGTCTCGTGATGTCCACTCTGGACGTCGTGGCGTACGCCGGTGAGCAGTACGGCGTGAAGCCCGCGAACTTCCTCGACATCGGTGGCGGCGCGTCCGCCGAGGTCATGGCCAACGGCCTGGACGTCATCCTCGGCGACGAGGCCGTCCGCTCGGTCTTCGTCAACGTCTTCGGTGGCATCACCGCGTGCGACGCCGTCGCCAACGGCATCGTGAAGGCGCTGGAGATCCTCGGCGACTCGGCCACCAAGCCGCTCGTCGTCCGCCTGGACGGCAACAACGTGGAGGAGGGCCGCGCGATCCTCGCCGAGGCCAACCACCCGCTGGTGACCGTTGTCGACACGATGGACAACGCGGCCGCCAAGGCCGCCGAGCTCGCGGCTGCGGGGGTCTGAGTCAGATGGCTATCTTCCTCAACGAGAACAGCAAGGTCATCGTCCAGGGCATGACCGGTGCCGAAGGCACCAAGCACACCAAGCGCATGCTCGCGTCCGGTACGAACATCGTCGGTGGCGTGAACCCGCGCAAGGCGGGCGAGAAGGTCGACTTCGACGGCACCGTCCTCCCGGTCTTCGGCACCGTCAAGGAGGCCATGGAGGCCACCGGCGCGAACGTGACCGTGATCTTCGTCCCGCCGGCCTTCTCGAAGGCCGCCGTGGTCGAGGCGATCGACGCCGAGATCGAGCTGGCCGTGGTCATCACCGAGGGCATCCCGGTGCACGACACCGCCTACTTCTGGGCGCACGCCGTCGCGACGGGCCACAAGACCCGCATCATCGGCCCGAACTGCCCCGGCATCATCAGCCCCGGCAAGTCGAACGCCGGCATCATCCCGGCGAACATCGCGGGCGCCGGCAAGATCGGCCTGGTGTCGAAGTCGGGCACGCTGACCTACCAGATGATGCACGAGCTGCGGGACTTCGGTTTCTCCACCGCGATCGGCATCGGTGGCGACCCGATCATCGGCACCACGCACATCGACGCCCTGGAGGCCTTCGAGGCCGACGAGGAGACCGTCGCGATCGTGATGATCGGTGAGATCGGTGGCGACGCCGAAGAGCGTGCGGCCGCGTACATCAAGGAGAACGTGACCAAGCCGGTCGTCGGCTACGTCGCGGGCTTCACCGCTCCCGAGGGCAAGACCATGGGCCACGCCGGCGCCATCGTCTCCGGCTCGGCGGGCACCGCACAGGCGAAGAAGGAGGCCCTCGAGGCCGCCGGCGTCAAGGTCGGCAAGACGCCGTCCGAGACCGCCGACCTGATGCGCGAGATCATGAAGGCGCTCTGAAAGTCTGACGTTTCAGGCACGTAGAGCAACGCGAGGACCGGATTCCGAGTACTTTCGGAGTCCGGTCCTCGCTCGTATGGCGGAACCGGCGTGATCGGTCCAACGTCTTAGTGGCGGGTGGCAGAGCACTGCTAGCGTCAGTCGACGCACCCTGGTTTGAGGAGGAGACCTCGACATGTCCGTGCCTTACGGCGCACCCCAACAGCAGCCGCCGGGTCCGGCACAGCACCAGGCACCGCCGCCGCCCCCTGGGGCCCCCGGCGCCAACAACATCAACCTGGCCCTGATCCTCCCGCTGGTCGCGGCGGGTCTCGGCCTGGTGGCGTACCTCGTCGCGTTCGCGGACGACGTCAGCAGCGGCAACGTGGTCTACCTGCTCGCCGCGGGCCTGCTCGCCGGACTTTCGGTGCTCCCGAGCACTCCGAAGGGCTTCATCCCGGTCGCGGCGGTCCTGGCGGGTGTGCAGACGCTGCTGCAGTTGCAGGGCGTCATCAAGTCGGTGTCCGTGCAGGGCCTCGACATCGTGCTGCTCATCGTCGCGTTGCTCGAGACGGCCGCGATCGTGCTCGCGTTCCTGCTCGCCGAGGGCATCGTGAAGTTCGAGCCGAAGCCGGCGAACCCGTACGCGGGCCACCAGAGCCAGGGCCAGCCGGGTGGCTGGAACCCGCAGTCCGGTGCGTTCCCGCAGCAGGGCCAGCAGGCCCCGCAGCACGCCGCACCCCAGCAGGCCCCGCAGCAGCAGGCACCGCAGCAGTTCGGCCAGCAGCAGCAGTTCGGTCAGCAGCCTCAGCAGCCCGCGCAGCCGGGTCAGCCGCCGCAGCAGACCAGCTTCATGCCGCAGCCGGGCCAGTTCGGCTCGCCGGGCACGCCGCCCGGTGGCTTCGGCGGACCGCAGCAGTAGGGTCCGCACACCGTTCGACCTCAGGGGTGGTGCCGGTTCGCCGGCACCACCCCTGTCGTATGACCCGGCGTGCCTGCCTCGAATGGCCCAGCCGGCCTGACACAGTGGAGAAGTGCCCGTGCTGCAACGCGATGTGACCCGCGAGGTCAACACCGTGCGCCCACCGGAGTTCTCGCGGTCCGAACGCATGCGGGTGCTCGTCGCCGCCGCGGTCGGCTCGGTGGTCGTCGGATACGCCGCGGTCGCCGCGGTCCTCGCGCTGGTCTCCGCGACGGCCACGTACGCGGACTTCTCGACCTCGGGCGTGCTCAGCGCCGCCGCGCCCGCCTGGCTGGCGGCGCACCACGTGCCGTTGCGCTTCGACTCGGGCCAGCTCGGCGTGCTGCCGCTGCTGCCCACCGCGTTGCTGATGCTGCTGGTCAGCCGCACCGCCGCGGGCACCGCCGACCGCCTCGGCCTCTACGAACCGTTGCAGGCCCGCGGTGTCGTGCTCAGCATCGCCGGATCGCACGCCATCGTCGGCGGTGCGATCGCGCTGGTGATGGGCGACGGGGTCGTGCGCGCCACACCGGCCGTGGCGTTCTTCGGCTGTGCGGCGGTGTCCGGTCTCGCGGCCACGATCGGTGTGGCACGCCGTTGCGGCCTGTACGAGGTGGTGTTCGACAAGCTCGACCCGGTGGCGCTGCACGGGCTGCGCGCCGGGTTCATGGCGTTGTTCGCGCTGGTCAGCGTTGGCGCGCTGGCGGTGGCGGCGGGTCTCGCCGCCTCGTGGCAGCGCACCAGTGAGCTCTTCGCGGGCGCCGGTGCGTCGTTCGGCGTCGGCCTCGGCGTGTTCCTGCTGTGCCTCGCCTACCTTCCGAACGCGATCATCGCGGGCTTCTCCTACGTCGCGGGCGCCGGGTTCTCGATGGGTGGCGTCGAGGTCACGCCGTTGAAGTTCGTCGGCGGCCAGGTGCCCCCGGTGCCGTTGCTGGCGGCCATGCCGGAGAACGAGTTCGTGTGGAGCCCCGCCGTGCTGGTGGGTGGTCTGGTGATCGGCCTGGTCGTCGGCTGGACCTGCCGCAAGGTGTCCGACCGGCCGACCTCGCGGTTCCGCGCGGTCCTGGTGGCCGCGATCACGGCGGGCGTGGGCAGTCTCGTGCTCGCCGCGACGGCCGGTGGACGGCTCGCGGGCGGCGCGTTCGACCCCGTGACGATCCCCGCCGGTCTGCTGGCGCTGGCGGTGGCGCTGTGGGTGCTGGTGCCGGGCGCACTGGTGGCCTGGCTCGCCGGCAACCGCGGGAAGGCCGCCGTGGCGGCGGGTGCCACCGAGTTCGCCGAACCGGACGACGCCGGGGACGACGCCGAGGACCCGGACGTCGTGTTCGAGGACGACGAGCTCACCGAGCAGTTCGAGCAGCTCGAGGTCGTGGACGCCGACGAGTTCGAGGTCGACGAGGACCTCGAGGACGACGACTACTACGACGAGGACGAGTACGACGACGCAGAGCTCGAAGACGCAGAGCTTGAAGACGAAGAGCTCGAAGACGACGAGCCTGAAGACGTCGACGAGCTCGAAGACGTTGAGGACGAAGAGGAAGACGACGCCGAACCCGAAGACGAGGAGGACCTCGAGGAAGAAGAGGATCTCGACTCGGAGTTCGACGAGATGCTCGGCATGGAGGCCGAGGAGGACCTGGACGGCAAGCCGGGACGGTGACGTCATAGGCTGCTCCTGAGCTGCTGCAACGACCAGGAGTAGACGCTGAGCACCGAACTTCGGCTTCCCACACCGGCGCGCGTCGTCGTACTCGTCTCCGGTTCCGGAACCCTCATGCAGGCCCTGCTGGACGCCGACCTCCCGATCGAGGTCGTCGCGGTCGGCGCCGACCGCGAGAACATCGAGGGCCTCAAGCGCGCCGAACGCGCGGGGGTCCCCCATTTCGCCGTGAAGCTGCGCGACCACGCCGACCGCACGGCCTGGGACGAGGCGCTGACCGAGGCGGTCGCGTCGCACGAGCCCGACCTGGTCGTGTCCGCCGGCTTCATGAAGATCATCGGCGAGCGGTTCCTCGCCCGCTTCGGCGGCCGGATGATCAACACCCACCCCGCGCTGCTGCCGTCCTTCCCCGGCGCGCACGCCGTGCGTGACGCCCTGGCCTACGGCGTGCACGTCACCGGATCGACGGTGCACCTGGTCGACGCGGGTGTCGACACGGGGCCGATCCTCGCGCAGGAGGCCGTGGTCGTCGAACCCGGCGACACCGAGGACACCCTGCACGAACGCATCAAGGTCGTCGAACGCCGGCTGCTCGTCGAGACAGTCGGCCGACTCGCCCGTGAGGGCTGCACCGTGAACGGACGAAAGGTGAGCATTCCGTGAGCACTCCTGCCGAGAGGCGACCGGTCCGCCGGGCCCTGATCGGGGTCTCCGACAAGGCCGGCCTCCTGGAACTGGCCACCGGCCTGCACGCGGCCGGAGTCGAGATCGTGTCCACCGGCGGCACCGCCAAGGTGCTGGCCGACGCGGGCGTCCCCGTGACGAAGGTCGAGCAGGTCACCGGGTTCCCCGAGTGCCTCGACGGCCGCGTGAAGACGCTGCACCCGCGCGTGCACGCCGGCCTGCTGGCCGACCTGCGCAAGGACTCGCACGTCCAGCAGCTGCGCGAGATGGACATCGCGCCGTTCGACCTGCTGGTCGTGAACCTGTACCCGTTCACGCAGACCGTCGCGTCGGGCGCTTCCCCCGACGACTGCGTCGAGCAGATCGACATCGGCGGCCCCGCGATGGTCCGCGCGTCGGCGAAGAACCACGCCAACGTCGCGGTCGTCGTCGACCCGGCCCGCTACGACTGGGTGCTGGAGAACGTCCGCGAGGGCGGCTTCACCATGACCGACCGCCAGCGCCTGGCCGCGGACGCGTTCCGCCACACCGCCTCCTACGACGTGGCCGTGGCCTCGTGGATGGGCAACGTGCTGGCGCCCGACGACGAGGGCAGCGGCTTCCCCGGCTGGGTCGGCGCGACCTGGAACCGGTCTAACGTGCTGCGCTACGGCGAGAACCCGCACCAGAACGCCGCGATCTACACGCAGGGCGACGGCCGTACGGGCCTCGCGTCGGCGAAGCAGTTGCACGGCAAGGAGATGTCGTACAACAACTACCTCGACGGTGACGCCGCGTGGCGTGCCGCGTGGGACCACGAGCTGCCGTGCGTCGCGATCATCAAGCACGCCAACCCGTGTGGCATCGCGGTGTCCGAGCTGAGCATCGCGGACGCGCACCGCAAGGCCCACGAGTGCGACCCGGTCAGCGCGTTCGGCGGCATCATCGCGGCGAACCGCGAGGTCACCGTCGAGATGGCCGAGTTCGTCTCGGAGATCTTCACCGAGGTCGTCATCGCTCCGTCCTACGAGGACGGTGCCATCGAGGTGTTGCAGCGCAAGAAGAACGTGCGCATCCTCGTGGCCGAGGCACCCGCCCGCGGTGGCGCGGAGATGCGCCCGGTGTCCGGCGGCCTGCTGCTGCAGCAGCGCGACGCCATCGACGCCGACGGCGACTCGCCGAAGAACTGGACCCTGGCGTGCGGCGAGCCCGCGGACGAGAAGACGCTGGCGGACCTCGACTTCGCGTGGCGCGCCATCCGCGCGGTGAAGTCGAACGCGATCCTGCTGGCGAACGACGGCGCGACCGTCGGTGTCGGCATGGGCCAGGTCAACCGGGTCGACTCGTCGATCCTCGCGGTGAAGCGCGCCGGTGAGCGGGCCAAGGGCGCGGTCGGTGCCTCCGACGCGTTCTTCCCGTTCCCGGACGGCCTGGAGGTGCTGCTGGAGGCCGGCGTGCGCGCGGTCGTGCAGCCCGGTGGTTCGGTGCGCGACCCCGAGGTCATTGCCAAGGCCGAGCAGGCGGGCATCACGCTGTACCTGACGGGGACGCGTCACTTCGCCCACTGACGCTCGTTGCTGGAAAGGGGCCGCTTCCGTCGGGGGAGCGGCCCTTTTGCTTCACAAGCCGCGGAGACGGTGCCGCAGGCCGCCCGCCGCTGCCGCCATTCGTGTTGCGGACGTGGCTGACCGTGAACGCGGTGGCGACACCGCCGAACACGAGCCGGCCCGCGGCGATGCTGCCGGCCAGCAGTGGCCGATTCGTGGTTTTCCCAGTTCCCCCATGGTGATCGGGCCACGCTGGAGGACCTCCCGCACCTGTGTGGCCGTGTCCACCAAAAGGGTGACGCTCTGGCATTGACACAGGGGTGCGTTCACGCGCTACGATCATCTCGTTCGTTCGAACAAGCGTTCGAATAGCAAGTCGCCGAACTTCCCTCGGCGGCCGTGCACAGGGGTGCGCACGGTCCGTGAAGGGAGGTGGGTGGAGTGTCCAGGTCGGCAACGGCGTCGTTGGCCGCGCTCGGGGTGAACCCGGCCAGCGAGCTGACCAGCACCACCACCGACCACGCCACGGGGCGGGTCCTGCCGGTTCGCGGGGAACTGGCGGGCCTGCTCCCGTGGGGCGGCTTGCGGCGTGGCAGCACGGTGTCGGTGGGCGGATCGACATCGTTGCTGCTCGCCCTGCTGGCGGGAGCGACCGCGGACGGCTGTTGGGCCGCCGTGGTCGGCCTGCCGCAGCTCGGAGTGCTGGCCGCTGCCGAGTTGGGCGTCGCCGTGCAGCGGCTGGCGCTCGTGCCGCGCCCCGGCTCCGATCCCGGCCAGGTGATCGCGGCCCTGCTGGACGGCGTCGACCTGGTCGCCGTCGCCTGCCCACTTCCCCCTTCCCTCGCGCGTCGTCTGACGGCCCGCGCCCGTCAACGTCGTGCGGTGCTCATCGCCTTTGGCTCGTGGCCCTCGGCCGACGTGGAGCTGACGGCGGAGTCCGTGGGCTGGAACGCCCTGGACGACGGCGCGGAAACGTTGCGGCGCCAGCAGATCAGCGTGCGCAGCGGCGGCCGGGGCTCGGCCGGGCGCGCCAAGCAGGTGCTGCTGACGTTCGGCGAGGAAGAAATCGAGCTCCCGCTGGTGGCCGGTGGACCGGACCGTTCCGACGAGCCGGCTGATGCCGGTCCGGAGCGGTCCGACGAACTGGCCACCAGGCGGGCAGAAGCAATCGAACGCCTGGTCAGGCTCGCGCAAAAGGGTCCTGCCACGTGAAGGACACCCGTCTGCTCGCGGTCTGGTGCCCCGACTGGCCCGTCATCGCCGCCTGCACCGCCACCGGCACCGCCCCGCACGTACCGGTGGCGGTGGTCGACGGCAACGAGATCGTGTCCACCTCGGCCGTGGCGCGGGTCGAGGGCATCCGCCGGGCGATGCGCAGGCGCGCGGCCGAGGCGATGTGTCCCGAGCTGATCACCTTCGAGCACGACCCGCAGCGCGACGCCCGGTTCTTCGAGCCGGTGGCGGAGGCCGTCGAGGAACTCGCGCCCGGCATCGAGGTCGTGCAGCCCGGGCTGGTCGCGGTGCCCGCGCAGGGGCCGGTCGGCTACTTCCAGTCCGCGGAGCAGGCGGCCGAACGGATCGTCGACCACATCGCCACCCGCACCGGGACGGAAGCCCAGGTGGGGGTGGCCGGCAGCCTGTTCGCGGCCACGAAAGCCGCGCACCGCAACGTGATCGTGCCGCAGGACCGGACGGCGGAGTTCCTCAGGCCGTTGGGCGTGCACGAACTCGACGCGCCCGAACTGGTCGACCTGCTCAGGAGGCTCGGGCTGAAGACGCTCGGCGCGTTCGCGGACGTGCCGGAGAACGCGGTGGCGTCCCGGTTCGGCGGACCGGCGACGCGGCAGCACCGGCTGGCGCGCGGGTTGCCGGAACGTCCGCTCGACAAGCGCAGGCCCGCGCCCGAACTGGCGGTCACCGAGACCTTCGACGAACCGGTCGAGCGGATCGACTCGGCCGCGTTCGCCGCGAAGGTCCTCTCGGAACGCCTGCACGAGAACCTCGCGGCCCGCAGCCTCGCGTGCACCCGGCTCGGCATCCACGCGCGCACCGAGAACGGCGAGGAACTGCACCGGGTGTGGCGGGCCGCGGAACCGTTGACACCGCGGGGAATCGCGGACCGGGTGCGCTGGCAGCTCGATGGCTGGCTCACCCGCGAACGCCTCACGTCCGGCATCCGCGCGCTCACCCTCGAACCGGTCGAGGTCGTCGACGGCACCGCGCTCCAGCTCGGGTTGTGGGGCCACGACGACGAACGCGCGGTGCGGGCGTTGCTGCACGTGCAGGGGTTGCTCGGCCCGGACGGTGTGCTCACCGGGGTCATCGACGGCGGCAGAGGGCCGAAGGAGCAGGTCAGGCTCGTGCCGTGGGGTGACGAGCGGGTCCCGTCGCGCAACCCGGACCACCCGTGGCCCGGCCGGCTCACCAGGGCGCCCGCGACGCTCGCCGACGACCCCGCGGAGCTGACGGACGAGGCGGGCGGCGAGGTCGGCGTGACCGGCAGGCTCGAACTCACCGCGAGGCCGAAGAAGCTGACCGTCAAAGGAAGAACGCGCGAGGTGACCGCGTGGGCCGGGCCGTTCCCGGTCGACGAGCGGTGGTGGGCACCGGATCCGCACCGGGCCGCGCGCGTCCAGGTGCAGACGGACGACCAGGCGTTCCTGCTGATCCGCAGGGACCAGAGGTGGTTTCTGGAAGGGGTGTACGACTGATGCAGGACGATTACTGGGATCTGCTGGAGACTCTGATTCCGTTGCCGCGCAAGGAAATCGATGGGGTGGAATAACCCACCGGTCCGCTGGAAGGACCTGGAACGGGCCCTGTCCGGCAAACCCGCCGAGCAGAAACCCGACGGCGGCGACAGCCCGGCGTGGAGCAGGCACCGCGACCGGTACACCGCCCCGCCGGGTTTCCGGCTGCGCGCGGACGAGATGGCGGCCGCCCGCAAGCGCGTCCCGTACGCGGAACTGCACTGCCACTCCAACTTCAGCTGGCTCGACGGCGCGAGCCACCCCGAGGAACTGGTCGAGGAGGCGCAACGGCTCAAGCTCGACGCCATCGCGATCACCGACCACGACGGCATGTACGGCGTCGTGCGGTTCGCCGAGGCGGCCAAGGAACTGGGCATGCACACGGTGTTCGGCGCCGAGCTGAGCATCGGACTGAGCAGGCCCGCGAACGGCGAACCGGACCCCGAGGGCGACCACCTGCTTCTCCTTGCGCGCCAACAGGACGGCTACCACGCGCTGTGCCGCACGCTCACCACCGGCCATCTCGACGACAACGCCGAGAAGGGCAAACCCGTCTACGACATCGACCAGATCGTCGCCGACACCAAGGGTGACGTCGTCGTGCTCACGGGCTGCCGCAAGGGAACCGTCCGCCGGGCGCTCGTCAGGGACGGGCCGGAGGCGGCCTACGAAGAGATCGTCAGGCTCACCGACCTGTTCGGCAAGGGCCGCGTCCACGTCGAGCTGACCGACCACGGCCTGCCCGAGGACAGCAGGCGCAACGACATCCTCAACGCGATGGCGCAGAAGCTGCAACTCCCTGTCGTGGCAACGAATGCGGCGCACTACGCGACACCGAGCCGTGGCAGGCTCGCCGCCGCGATGGCCGCCGTGCGCGCGCGAAGCAGCCTCGACGACATGGCCGGTTGGCTGCCGCCGTCACCCGCCGCGTTCCTGCGCAGCGGCGAGGAGATGTTCCACCGGTTCCGCCGATTTCCCGGCGCCGTGCACAACGCCGCGTTGCTCGGCATGCAACTGGCGTTCGACCTGCGGCTGGTCGCGCCGAAGCTGCCGCCGTTCGACGTGCCGCACGGCCACACCGAGATCACGTGGTTGCGCGAGCTCACCTACATCGGTGCCCGGCGCAGGTACTCCGAAGGCGACGAGAAGGCGTTCGGGCAGATCGAGCACGAGCTGAGGATCATCGAACAGCTCGGCTTCCCCGGCTACTTCCTCGTCGTGCACGACATCGTGGACTTCTGCAAGCGCAACGACATCCTCTGCCAGGGCAGGGGGAGTGCCGCGAACTCCGCGGTGTGCTTCGCGCTCGGCATCACCAACGTCGACGCGGTCCGCTTCGACCTGCTCTTCGAACGGTTCCTCGCCCCCGCCCGCGACGGCCCTCCCGACATCGACGTCGACATCGAGTCCGACCGGCGCGAGGAGGTCATTCAGCACGTCTACGCGAAGTACGGCCGGCGGCACGCGGCGCAGGTCGCGAACGTCATCACCTACCGCGCCCGTTCCGCGGTGCGCGACATGGCCCGTGCGCTCGGGCACTCGCCGGGCCAGCAGGACGCGTGGAGCAAGCAGATAGACAGGTGGGGCCCGCTCGGCACCACCACCGACGACTGCGACATCCCGCGTGACGTGCTGGAACTGTCAGCGCAGCTGGAGAACTTCCCGCGCCACCTCGGCATCCACTCCGGCGGCATGGTGATCTGCGACCGCGCCGTCAGCGAGGTGTGCCCGGTCGAGAAGGCGCGCATGGACAAGCGCACGGTCCTGCAGTGGGACAAGGACGACTGCGCGTCCATCGGCCTGGTGAAGTTCGACCTGCTCGGCCTCGGCATGCTCTCCGCGCTGCACTACGCCATCGATCTCGTCCGCGACCACGAGGGCGTCGACGTCGACATGGGTCGCATCGACCTCGAGGACGCGCGCGTCTACGAGATGCTGCAGAAAGCCGACTCGGTCGGGGTCTTCCAGGTGGAGAGCCGCGCGCAGATGGCGACGTTGCCGCGTCTGAAGCCGCGCGAGTTCTACGACCTGGTCGTCGAGGTCGCGCTGATCAGGCCGGGCCCGATCCAGGGCGGTTCGGTGCACCCGTACATCCGGCGCCGCAACGAGGTCGAGAAGTGGGACTACGACCACCCGTTGCTGGAGAACGCGCTGAAGAAGACCTACGGCGTGCCGTTGTTCCAGGAACAGCTCATGCAGATCGCGGTCGACGTGGGCGGCTTCACCGCCGCCGAGGCCGACGAACTGCGCCGCGCGATGGGCGCCAAGCGTTCGACCGCCCGCATGGAACGTCTGCGCGACCGCTTCTACGAGGGCTGCGCGGAGCGGGGCATCAACGAGGAACTCGCCGGCCGCATCTACGCGAAGCTGCTGGCGTTCGCCAACTTCGGCTTCCCGGAGTCGCACGCCCTGTCGTTCGCGCACCTGGTGTTCGTGAGCGCGTGGTTCAAGCTCTACCACCCGGCGGCGTTCTGCGCGGCCCTGCTCAGGGCCCAGCCGATGGGCTTCTACTCACCGCAGTCGCTGGTGATCGACGCCCGCCGCCACGGCGTGACGGTGCACGGCCCGTGCGTGAACCGTTCCCTGCCCTGGGCAGGCCTGGAACCGTTCGAGGGAGCGCAGGCCGTCCGCATCGGTCTGTCCGCCGTCCGCGGCGTCGGCGAGGCGGACGCGGAGCGGATCGTTGCCGCCCAACCGTTCCACGACATGGAGGACTTCGGCACCCGCGTGCAGCTCACCGCGGCACAAGTGGAGGCCCTGGCCACCGCGGGCGCGTTCTCCTGCTTCGGCCTGGAACGCCGCGAGGCGCTCTGGGCGGCCGGCGCGGTGGCGGCCATCCGGTCCGATCGCCTGCCCGGCACCGTGGTCGGCGTCGACGCGCCCGCGTTGCCCGGCATGGACGACGTCGAACTGGCGGTAGCGGACGTCTGGGCCACGGGCCTGTCCCCGGACAGCTTCCCGACCCAGTTCGTCCGGTCCACCTTGGACTCCATGGGCGCACTGCCGGTGGAGTCGCTCGCGTCCGTCGACCCCGGCACCCGCGTGCTGATCGGTGGCGCGGTGACCCATCGGCAACGGCCGGCGACGGCGGGCGGGGTCACGTTCCTCAACATCGAGGACGAGACCGGGATGGTGAACGTCGTGTGCTCGCCGGGTTTGTGGGCGCGGTACCGGCGGGTGGCGCGGGGGAGCGGCGCGATGCTCGTGCGGGGCGTGGTCGAGTCCGCCGAGGGCGTGGTCAGCCTGCTGGCGGACCGGTTGCAGCACCTGGACCTGCGGATCCCGTCGAAGTCACGGGACTTCCGCTGAGTTCCCCTGCCAGGATTCGAACCTGGTCCTCCCGCGTAACAGTCGGGCGTGCTGCCATCAGCACTTCAGAGGACACGGTGGTGGAGCGGAGGATGCAGGATTCGAACCTGCGCAGCGCTCGCGCGCTGACCACTGTTTTCGAGACAGCTGCCTTACCGGGCTCGGCCAATCCTCCTCAGGACGCGGAGGGCGCGCGGATCGAACGCGCGCCAGACATCGCTGGACCTCGGATTAGCAATCCGGTGCCTTACCACTCGGCCAGCCCTCCTTTGCCCTGCTGCACTGCTGCGCCCCGAAAAGCGCCTTTCCGTCGGATGCCCGCGAGTCGAACGCGGTGTGTCCTCATCCCAAATGAGGTGGGTTGCCGTCTCCCTCGCACCCGGAAGTACCCCTGCCAGGAGTCGAACCTGAATCTCGGCGTTCGTAGCGCCGCACTCTCTCCATTGAGCTACAAGGGAAAGAATTGCACAACAAACAAAGAGAGCCGCCCTGATCGGTTTCCCGATGGGCGGCTCCCTGTATGGCGTCGACATGCCACTACAAGGAGCTCACCTGCGAAAACGGTCGCGAGGAGCTGGGGCGCCGCGATGAGTGCAGGCACGCGACAGCGCTGCTCGAGCTGCTGCCTCGCATCTCCTGGCTCGTCATGACGTTCCCCTTAGGCTTGGTGTGTGACACGAGTATTGCGGGCGCACATGGCGCCCGTCAATCATTTTTACGAACGAGGTTCGTAAGTCATGAACGAAACTCCGCTCTCGAACAGTCGCGCATCGGTGCGCTGGAACTTCCTGATGTCGGCTTTCCCGTCGAACAACGGGATGCCGCGCCCGAACACCACGGGGTGGATCTTCAGCAGCATCTTGTCGATCTCGGGCAGCAGTTCGGCGGCCAGTTTGCCGCCGCCGCACAGCCAGATGTCGAGGCCGTCCTCCGCCTTCAGGGCCCGCACCCGCCCGGCGACGTCGGAGCGGATCACCTCGACGTCGGACGGGGTGTCGGTCACCTGCGTCGACACGACGAACTGGCGCAGGTGTGCGTACGGCGAGGCCGGGCCGCCGGGCACCTGGTAGGTGTTGCGGCCCATCAGCACGGTGTCGAAGTGCTGGTTCGGCGCGTCCGCCAGGCCGAACGGCTCGCGGATCTGGGTCGGCAGCGTCTCCGGGTAGTGCTCGTTGATGCCGGCCATGTGGTCGCCCTCGTAGATGAACCCGTCGAAGGTCCCGTCCTCGGCCGCGATGTAGCCGTCGAGTGTCACTGCCACGTAGTAGACGAGCTTTCGCATAACTGAACCCCCTGTGATCTCGTTCAACCACGACAACTGTAGTACTATGCCTGTAGTGGTTGTCAAGGAGGCATCGTGGTCAGGAACGAGGCACGGCGAACTGCTCTGCTGGACGCGGCGATCGACGTCCTGGCGCAGGAGGGCGCGCGGGGACTGACCTACCGCGCGATCGACGCCAAAGCCGAGACGCCAGCGGGTACGGCGTCGAACTACTTCGCGAACCGCGACGAGCTGATGTCCGAGGTGATGACTCGGGTGCACGACAGGCTCATGCCGTCGGACGAGTCGGTGGCGGAGTCGCTGTCACTCCCGCGCGACCGGCAGCTCACGGTCAAGTTCATGCACGACATCATCAAGCGGGCGGACGCCGACAAGGCCTGCTACCTCGCGATGATGGAGCTGCGGCTGGAGGCCACGAGAAGGCCGGAGATCCGCAGGGCGCTCACGAAGACGATCGCCGACAACATCGAGGCCAACGTCGCGTTCAACGAGGAGTCGAAGCTGCCGGGCGACCGCATGACCGTCGTCTCGCTCTACTTCGCGATGACGGGGTTGATCTACGAACGGCTGACGCTGCCGGACGTGGTCGCGCCCATGGACCTCGACGAGCTCGTCGAGGTCATGGTGGACCGCGCCATCGGCCCGAGCTAACGACTCAGCGGACCGCCGGTGATCGTCAGCGCGACGGCGATCACCACGATGCCCAGCGTCGAGTACAGGAACGCGTCCATGCCGCGGCCGCGGATCTTGATCAGACCAGCCTGCTCGTCGGTCACCAGGATCCGCAGCACGGCCGCGACCAGCAGCGCCACGCCGAGCAGCACGGCGCCCTGCCGCCAGTGGTACTGGAACGTCCGCACCAACCCGAGCGCGCCGATCCCCAGCACCAGCGCGAACGGCAGGTGCTTCGCGGGGCCCGAGCGCCAGCGCTGTTCCGGCATGAGCGCCTCGGCGTCAGACCGCTGCATTGGCGCGCTCGGCGGCTTCGACGGTGTTGGTCAGCAGCATCGCAACGGTCATCGGGCCGGCGCCACCGGGGATCGGGGCGAGCCAGCCGGCGACCTCGCGGACCTCGGGGGCCACGTCGCCGACGAGACCGGCCTCGGTGCGGGTGATGCCGACGTCGACCACGGCCGCGCCCGGCTTGACCATGTCCGCGGTGATCAGGCCCGGGCTGCCGGCACCGGCGATCACGATGTCCGCGCGGCGCACCTCCGCCGCCAGGTCCTTGGTGCCGGTGTGGCAGAGCGTCACGGTGGCGTTCTCGGAACGACGCGTCAGCAGCAGGCCGATCGGGCGGCCCACGGTGACACCGCGGCCGATGACGGTGACGTTCGCGCCCGCGATCGGCACCTCGTAGCGGCGCAGCAGCTCCACGATGCCGCGCGGCGTCGCGGGCAGCGCGGCCTCCTCGCCGAGCACGAGCTTGCCGAGGTTGACCGGGTGCAGGCCGTCGCCGTCCTTGGCCGGGTCGATGCGCTCGAGGATCGCGTTCGCGTTGAGGTGCTTGGGCAGCGGCAGCTGGACGATGTACGCGGTGACCTCGGGGTTCGCGTTCAGCTCGTCGATGACGGCCTCGAGCTCCTGCTGCGTGATCGACTCGGGCAGGTCGCGCCGGATCGACTTGATGCCGACCTTCTCGCACGCCTTGTGCTTGCCCTTGACGTACGAGTGCGAGCCGGGGTCGTCGCCGACCAGCACGGTGGCCAGGCCCACGGAACCGGGCAGCGCGGCGACCCGCGCCTTCAGGTCCTCGAACAGCGCGTTCCGGGTTTCGTTGCCGTTGAGCAGCGTCGCAGTCACGTCCTCATCCTCCCATTGGGCAGGGCCGCCACGCCCACCGACACCAGCGTCAGCGCCACGCCGATCGCCGTCGGCAACGCCAGGTGCCCGCTCACCGCGTCGAGCAGCACGGCCCCGATGAGCTGCCCGGACACACCGCACAGCCCGACCATCAACACGCCGATGAACCGCACCGACGTGATCGCGCCACCCACGCCGACGATGCCCAGCAACCCGCCGAGGTACAGCCACCAGTCAGACGGGAACGCACCGGGCACCCCGCTCCACGTCACGGCGTTGACCAGCGTCAACGCCACCGTGCCCACGCTGAAGTTCACCAGGATCGTCGCCATCGAGTTGGCCGCGGCCTCGCGCACCAGCCCGTTCACCGCCTGCTGCCAGCCCATCATCAGGCCGGCGATCAGCGGCAGCACCGCGAGCCACAACGCGCCCGGCGACGTGAACCGGTCCGACACCGCGACCGTGACGGCGATAACACCGACGGCCGCTCCGACGACACGTGTCTTTGTAATCGGCTTCGACTCGCCGGGCCCGACCCCGAGGTTGTCCATGACCATGCTGCTCACGACCTGTCCGATCACGACCGCGACCGTGAAGACCGCCACACCGATGGTCGCGACCGCGAGCCCCTGCGAGCCCACGAGCACCGCGCCGCTGATGCCGCCGACGCACTCCCACCAGCGGATGCGGCGGTGCCTCAGCGCGTCCCGCAGCCGCAGCAGGCCGTCCCGTCCGGACTGTCGCGTCAGGACCACCGCGAGCAGCACGAACCACCCGCCGCCGAAGGAGATCAACGCCGCGAGCAGGCCGTTGCCGAGTTCCTGGGCGAGCGATCCGTTGACGCGCGCCTGGACCGCGATGGCCACTCCGCCCGCTGCCGCCAGCAGACCGCCGGTCACCTGCGCGGACCGCGTCACATCGCCTCCAGACGGACCAAAAGTGTTCTTGATCAGCTTTAACCTTGCACGTCCGCCGCGTTATGGTCGGGTCTCCACCGTTCGGCGCAGTGGCGGGGGACGTGTGCGATCCGGCGAGTTGCGGGGGAAGATGTTGGCGTGTCCGAGCCGAAGCCGTTGAACCCTACCGAGCAGGACGCTCTGGTTAAGCAGATCGGCCTGACTCTGATGCGGGCCGCACCAGAGGACTGGCGCAGTGTGATCGCGCAGTACCGCGCCACCGGCCGGTACTTCGAGCTGGAGGCCGAACTCCGGCTGCAGGACGGATCCAAGCGCGCGTGGGCCGTGCCCCAGGAGGCGGCCTCGCTGTTCGCGCGGCTGCGGGCCGGCATGCACCGCGAGGGCCGGGGCAGCTGGACCAACGCCAAGTACCAGCTCGATCACCCCTCCAGCTACAACCTCGACTTCGACCGCGCGGAGCCGAGCTGGCAGACCCCGCCGCCGCAGCAGGCCTACGTCGACGAGATGAGGTTCTTCCCGCGCGTCGAGGAGAACATCCCGGACTGGCTGCGCCGCAGGCTGAACCCGCCGACGCCGGCGTTCCGCACGGTCCGCGTCTTCGACGGCGCCGGACCGAACGGTCGTCCTTCGGTCAACCGCCCGCCGGTGCCGGAGCCCGAGGTCGCGCCGCTGCTCACGTACCTGTCGAACGCGCCGGTCGCCGTGGCCGGGCGAGGCTTCGACAACGACGTGCTGCACCCGGACGCGCCCCCGGTCGTGCCGTCCGGATTCCAGACGGACGGCGCGTGGATCTGGCCCGCCGGAGTCTCGTACTACCTGCGCAAGTACGGCGTGCCGCCCGAGCCGGAGCTGGTCGAACGGGCGCGTGCCGCCGGGTTCGGCCTGCCCGAGGTGAGCGAGGAGTCGAGGCTCGCCGCCGCCGCGAGCCTGGGCGCCCCCGCCGCGCCTCCCGGCACCGTCGTGCCGACGCCGGTCGAGCCCGAACCGGAGCCGGAGCCCGAACCCGCCGCGGACGCGACGCAGTTCGTCGCCGCCCCGAAGTTCGACTCGGCTCCGAAGTTCGACTCGGCCCCCAGGTTCGACGCCGCACCCCAGTTCGACTCGGCGCCGAAGTTCGAAGCCGCCGCTCCGAAGTTCGACTCGGCTTCCCAGTTCGAGTCCGCTCCGAAGTTCGAGGCCACGAAGTTCGAGGCCGAGGACGAGCAGGAGGAGTACGACTTCGAGCCGATGTACCCCGAGCCGCGCGCGGCCGAGGTCACGGCCGAGCAGCCGCAGTTCGCGCCGGAGCCACTGCCGGTCCGCGACGATCTCGGCGAGACGCTCGCGGTGGCCACGCCCCCGTTGTCCGGTGACGGTCCTCCGTACCGGGTGGTCTTCGACTCCGACGGCGTGCCCGACACGGTCGCCGACCGGACCCTGCGCGACACGTACGGCGCGGGCATGGACCTCTTCGCGCCGCACCCGAGCGATCTCGCGGAGCCCGAGGCACCGGAACCCGTCCGGCCACCCGCGCCCGTGCGGGAGAGCGCACCGGAGATCGTCCGGCAGCCCGTCCGCGAGGTCGTTCCCGAGCCGGTCGAGGAGTTCGTCGCCGAAAACTCGAACGAAACGGCCGCCGAGGACGAACACGAAGACGTGGACGTTCCCGAGGAACCCGAGATCCCCACCGCAGGGCCCGACGAGCCCGAGCTTCTCACGCACCACCGCGACACCGAGCTCACCGACCACCTCGACGCCGAGACCGAGGAACGTCCGCGCGACGCCATGCAGGACACGATGGCGTGGAGCCCGGTCCTGGACGAACCGCTGGAGAGCGCGGCCGAGGTCACCGAGGAGCACCCGGTCGTCGCGGTGACCGAGGACGAGCCCGACCTCGCCGCCGAGGAGGAGATCGAGTCCACGACGTCGTTCGAGGCGCAGCTCGACTCGCACTTCGAACCGGAGCAGGAGCCCGAACCCGAGCCCCTGCCCGTGGTCACGGCTCCCGCGCCGACGCGGTCCGAGGAGACGACCCAGTTCGACGCGGCGCTGTTCAACGAACCGGAACCGGAGCCCGAGCCGGAACCGGAGCCCGAGCCGGTCAAGCCGCCGAGGCAGGTCACCCCGGAGGAGGACCGCGAGCTGGCGGGCACCCGCCGCGCGCTGGACGACCTCAACGTGCCGCACGGTGTGTTCCGGATCGGCGGCGAACCCGCCGACCGCACCTGGACGCTGCGCCTCGACGGCGACAGCTGGGAGGTCAGCTGGTTCGACCACGGCCCGAAGAACCCGGTGCGGTTCGACAAGGTCGAGGACGCGTCGGCGTACCTGATCGGCAGGCTGGTGCTGGGCAACTTCCGCACGGTCCCGCCGCGGGCGCCCCAGCCGCCGCAGCGGCCGATGACGAACGGCTTCCGCGAGGAGCCTCGCCGTCCCGTGCCGCCGCAGCGCCCGCCGATGCCTCCGCAGCAGGCGCCGACGCAGGTGCAGCAGGCTCCGCCGATGCCTTCCCCGGCAGCCGCGCCGACCCAGGTGCAGCCGGTTCCGCCGCCCGCACCGCAGCAGGCCCCGGCCCCTTCGCCGGTCGCCGCCGCGGTGGCGCAGGAGGAACCGTCGAAGCGGAAGTTCCCGATCTCGCCGCTCGCGGGCGAGCCGCCGCTGACCCTGTTCCGCCACAAGCAGATGTTCGAGCTGCCGGCGGGCACCGAGGTCGACCGCTACGGCGACCAGACCGGCAACCTCGTCTACGTGGCGGGCACGCCGTTCCCGGAACGCAGCCTCGTGCCGTCGTGGATCAACCGCCCGTACCGCGTGTACCGGTTGCGCCGCCCGCTCGAGGTGCTGACCGGCGTGGCCGTGCCGTGGTTCGAGCAGCCGGGCGGCGGCACCGCCTACCTGCTGCCGAAGTCCGTTGAAGAGATGGTCGCGGACGGTGTCCTCGTGGAGATCACGGGATCGAACGACAAGTAGTGGCATGACGACGGCCCCGGACGAAGAGTCCGGGGCCGTTGCCGTGTCCGGTGCGGGTCAGCTGACGACCAGCCCGTAGGCCGCCGCGAAGGCGATCGCCTGCTCGACGTCGATCAGGGCTCCGGCGAGCTTGGCCTGCCGCAGCCCGTTCGCGTCCACCTTCGCCCCGCGCAGGTCCGCGCCCTCGAGTTTCGCGTCGAGCAGCCGCGCGCCCATCAGGTCCGCCTGGCTCAGGTCGGTGTTGCGCAGGTCGGCCTCGCTGAGGTTCGTCTCGCGGAACCGCTGGCCGGCGAGCTTCAGGTCGTACAGCGGCGCCCTCACGAACGACGCCAGGGTGAAGTCCACCTCGGTGAAGGTGACGGGCCGCAGCACGCAGTCGACGAAGTTCGATCCCATGAGGCTGCACGAGTCGAAGCTCGACCGGGTCAGGACCGTGCGGTCGAAGGTGCACTGCCGGAACGCCGTCGCCTGGTGCCTCGACTCGCCGAGATCCGTACGGGTGAAGTCGCAACGGGTGAACGTGCACCCCGTCGTCACGAGCTCGCGGAGATCGGCCTCGGTGAAGTCGCAGTCGGTGAAAGACCGCTTCTCCCAGTGCTGACCCGGCAGGTTTGCGTCGGCGTAGTCCTCGCCGATCTCTTCGTCGGGGTTGTCCACTCTCACACTCTGCCATTGGCCACGTGTTGGTAACGTGCGGGACGCCGGGCGACCTGCCCGACGTCAACGAGGACGATCGTCATTCGGGAAGGCTCATGACCCGCACGCCCGTGAACGTCACTGTCACCGGTGCAGCCGGCCAGATCGGCTACGCACTTCTCTTCCGCATCGCTTCCGGCCACCTGCTCGGCCCGGACACCCCGGTCAACCTGCGGCTGCTGGAGATCACCCCCGCGCTGAAGGCCGCCGAGGGCACCGCGATGGAGCTCGACGACTGCGCCTTCCCGCTGCTCAAGGGAATCACGATCACCGACGACGCGAAGACCGCGTTCGACGGCGTGAACGTGGCCCTGCTCGTCGGCGCCCGCCCCCGCACCAAGGGCATGGAGCGCGGCGACCTGCTCGAGGCCAACGGTGGCATCTTCAAGCCGCAGGGCGAGGCGATCAACGCCGGTGCCGCTGACGACGTGAAGGTCCTCGTGGTCGGCAACCCGGCCAACACCAACGCCCTCATCGCCCAGCAGCACGCGCCGGACGTCCCGCGCGAGCGCTTCACCGCGATGACGCGCCTGGACCACAACCGCGCCCTGTCGCAGCTCGCCAAGAAGCTGGGCGTCGCGGTCACCGACATCCAGAACATGACGATCTGGGGCAACCACTCGGCCACCCAGTACCCGGACCTGTTCCACGCCAAGGTCGGCGACAAGACCGCCGCCGAGGCCGTGAACGACCAGGCGTGGCTGGAGAACGACTTCATCCCGACCGTCGCGAAGCGCGGTGCGGCGATCATCGAGGCCCGTGGCGCGTCGTCGGCCGCGTCGGCCGCGAACGCCGCCATCGACCACGTCTACGACTGGGTCAACGGCACCGAGTGGACCTCGATGGCCATCCCGTCGGACGGTTCGTACGGCGTGCCCGAGGGCATCATCTCCTCGTTCCCCGTCCGCACCTCGGGTGGCTCGTACGAGATCATCCAGGGCCTGGAGATCGACGAGTTCTCGCGCGGCCGCATCGACGCCTCGGTCGCCGAGCTCGTCGAGGAGCGCGACGCGGTCAAGGGCCTCGGCCTGATCTGATCCTGGGCACTGATCTGAGTTTTCCGTGGCAGTGTGGGGGACGTGCTGATTCCTTGGGACGTCCCCCAGCCACAGCTCTCCGATGACGTGCACCCCGCGCTCGCCGACGCCGCCCGTGCGGCGTCGGCGGCGTACGGGCGTGCCCGATCTCTGCACACGCGCCTCGAACTCCGCGAAGAAGTGGCGGACGGCGCAGACGGAACACCGACGATGCGCGTCGACCGCATCGTCGAGGACGCGATCCTGGAGTCCATCCACCGCAATCGCGTGAACCTTCTTTCCGAGGAAGCCGGGTACGTCGACAACGGCTCCTCGATCACCCTCGTCATCGACCCGGTCGACGGGTCCGCGAACGCCGCGTTCGGCGTCCCTCTCTCGTGCTTCGCCGGTGCGCTCGTAGAGGACGGCACGGCAAAAGAAGCTCTGACGACGTGGTTCGACACGGGCCGTGCGTGGCATGCGCGCGCAGGAGTGCCGACGTCGTTCCGCACCACCGGGCGCACGACGTTGAAGGGCGCATCCGTGTGTCTGATGCGCCCCAAGACAGGCACTCAGGACGCGTGGCTGCGCATCGCGAACAAGGCTGACCGCATCCGTGTGCTGTGCACGACCTGCCTGGAGACCATGCTGGTCGCGGAGGGCACGGTCGACGCGTTCATCGACCCGGGCAGCGACACACACCGGATCATGGACCTCGCGACGGCGCTGGTCACCGTGCCGGCCGCGGGTGGTGTGCTGGTCGACCTGCACGGGCGGCCGTTCACGTTCGAGCCCGACCTGACCCACCGGTGGTCAGGCGTGGCGGCAGCGACTCCCCAGCTGGCCGAGGAGCTGATCGCGACCGTGCTCGGTTAGACGCTTCCGCGCGACTCGACGACGCAGTCGGGTCCGGGGAACACCAGACCTTCGTGGCCGTCGTTGAAGCGGACGAGGTACGGCGGATGCCCGTCGTTCCCGCGCACTTCGAGGATTTCGCCCAGGCGCTCCTCGAGTCCGATGGAGCGGCTGTGGACGTGGAGCCTGTCACCCACTGTTGCTTGCATGGTGCTGCAACACCTCCGGTGTGCGGCGTGAGGCCTTGGCACGATGAACGCGTCAAAGCCTAAGCCGCTACCGGAGGTGCGCAACAGGGCTCAAGGTAACTGTTGGGTGGAACGTGTGTGAGTGCGGACAGGCGTATGTGTCGGCGCGCTGCGGGCTGGGACTGTCAGTGTCGTCCGCTACCGTGACGGTGAAATGATCACGGTGATCCAGGCTTATCAGTTCGCGCTCGATCCGACTGCAGGACAGCGGCCGGTCTTGCGGTCGCACTGTGGTGGGCAGCGTTACGCCTTCAACTGGGGCTTGGCGCGGATCAAGGCGAACCTGGATCAGCGTGCCGCAGAGAAGACCTACGACCTCCCCGACGATCAGCTCACACCATCGGTGTCCTGGTCGGCCTACAGCCTGCGCAAGGACTGGAATCAGGCCAAGGACGGGGTCGCGCCGTGGTGGGGTGAGAACTCCAAAGAGGCGTACTCGTCGGGGCTGGCCAACCTCGCCACGGCGCTGGCGAACTGGCGGGATTCCCGCATCGGCAGGCGGCGTGGCCCCGTTGTGCGGTTTCCGCGGTTCAAGGGAAAGCGGGCCGGGGCGTCGTGCCGGTTCACCACAGGCGCGTTTGGCCTCATGCACGATCGGCGGCACGTGAAGCTGCCCCGCATCGGTGTGGTGCGCACGCACGAGTCCACCCGCAAGCTGGCCCGCCATGTGGAGCGCGGTACGGCTCGTATCCGCTCGGCCACGGTCTCGTATCGGTCCGGGCGCTGGTTCTGCGCGTTCTCGGTGGAGATCACCCGCGCTGACCCGGCGCTCACACGATCCGGCACGGCGGTGGGCGTGGATCTCGGAGTTGCATCTCTCGCGGTGTTGTCCACCGGTGAGATCGTCCCCAACCCGATGCACCTGGAAGACGCGCAGCGGGAATTGCGCCGCCTCCAGCGCCAGGTCGCTCGGCGTGCCGGTCCCGACAGGCGCACCGGCCGGGTTCCCTCGAACCGGTGGCGCAAGACGCAGGCCCGTATCGCGCGGCTGCACGCGCGTATCGCGAACACACGCCGGGACGGGCTGCACAAGCTCACCACTCGCCTGGTCCGCAGGTTCGGCACGGTCGTGCTGGAAGACCTGCACGTGGCCGGGATGATGCGCAATCGCCGTCTGGCTCGCCGAATTGCGGGTGTGGGCATGGGTGAGTTGCGGCGGCAGGTCGGCTACAAGACAGCGTGGGGTGGTGTCCGGCTGGTCATCGCCGATCGCTGGTATCCATCCTCGAAGACCTGCTCGGATTGCGGCGCAGTGAAAGCCAAACTGCCGCTGCGCGTCAGGATCTACCACTGCGACGAGTGCGGCGTCATGCTCGATCGTGATCTCAACGCCGCCCGCAATCTCGCCGCACTCATCGGCGAGACGACGGGAAGCACGTCCGCGGCGAGTTGCGCCGGGACGCTAAACAAGCCCGATGGAAACCCATGTCAGACCCACACCGCGTGGGCAGCGGGTACCGCCACGGGAAGGCCCGCACCAGTTGGTGCGGGCCAACGCCGCCGCCGCAAGGCGACGACTGCCTGAATGCGGTGGACTCACGTCCACTTGCGCTTCAGGTAACGGCTCAAGTGCTCATCCGCCGCAGGCCGAGGAGACCTTCGCGACGAGGTCGGCCTTCTGGGTGACCCAGTCCGCCGCGGAACCGACGTTCTGCATGCCGTTCGCGGCCTCTTCGAGAGCCTTCTTGACCTGCTCGTCAGGCGCGGAGTTCGCGAGCGTCTCCAGCTCCTTGGCCTTCGCCTGCGTGTCCTCCAGAGCCTTCTGGGGGTCGCTCATGTCCGGCGAGAAGCCCACCAGCGAGATCGCGTCGGCGCACAGCTTCACCTTGTCCGCGGTGTCGCTGACGCCCTGGATCGTGTCGCACGCCGTCAAGCTGCCCAACGCGATGACAGCCGCGGCAAGCGGTCCAATAAGGCGCATTCGCGCTCCTTCTGCCCGATGTGTCCGTTTGTGTTACCTATGACTCTACCGAGGAACGTTCTGATCGACTTGGCGTTGGTAGAGCTTGCGGATGACGTCGTCGATTTCCGGCTCCACGACGGCGAGGTCGTGGACCTCCACCTGCCGCACCACCTGGGTGATCAACTGTGCCGCCGTCGTCTCCGCTCTCCTGAACGTGAGGTGGTGTCGCAGCCCGTTCGCCTCGCTGCGCACTGCCGTTACTCCAGGGACGTCCGGTGCGGGTCCGGGTTCCCTGAGGTCGATGACGAGCTCGCGGTCGGGCGTGACCTCGGCGCGCAACTCCTCCAGCGGGCCGTCGGCGAGCACGCGGCCGTGGTCGATCACCATCAGCCGCGGGCAGAGCCGTTCGATGTCGTCCAGGTCGTGCGTGGTGAGCAGGAGGGTGGTGCCGCGGCGGGTGTTGATGTCCGCGAGGAACTCCCTGAGGCGTTCCTTCGACTCCAGGTCCAGGCCGATCGTCGGTTCGTCCAGCACGAGGAGTTCCGGCGCGTGCAGGAGAGCGGCGGTGATCTCGCCCCGCATCCGTTGCCCCAGTGAGAGCTGCCGCACCGGGGTGATCAGAAGCTCTTGCAGGCCAAGGAGTTCGACGCACTCGTCGAGCCGCTTCCGGTAGTCCTCCGCCGACACGCGGTAGATGGACTTGAGGAGGTCGAAGCTGTCCTTGAGCGGCAGGTCCCACCAGAGCTGGCTGCGCTGGCCGAACACGACGCCGATGCGTTTCGCGAGATCGCGCCGCTGCTTCGACGGGTCGACGCCGTTGACCAAGATGTCACCGCTGGTCGGCACCAGGATCCCGGTCAGCATCTTGATCGTCGTGGACTTGCCGGCGCCGTTCGGCCCGACGTACCCGACGGCCTCACCGGCCCGCACGTCGAACGTGACCCCGTCGACCGCCGTGACGGTCTTGTAGTTGCGGCGCAGTCCTTTGGACGTGGCGACCTTGAACTCCCTGCGGAGCTCCCTGACCTCGATCATGATCCCGTTCCCCGGTAGTGCCTGACCGCGAACCGCCACACGAACCCGGCGACGACCGCCGCCAGTGCCGCGACGAGCGGTGATGTCCAGCCGACCCAGCCCGGCAGGCCGAGCGGATCCTGCTTCCCGAGCAGCGCGAGGCTCGGGTAGTACGCGACGAACGCCCCCGGCACGATGAACGCCATCAGCCAGCGCAGCGGGGCGGAGTAGACGTTGACCGGGTACGAGGTGAAGGCGCCGCTGCCGTAGGTGAAGGCGTTGGCGAACTCGCGGCCCTCCACGATCCAGAAGCACACCGAGCACGTCACGACCCAGATCGAACTGAAGATGACGGCGCCGGCCAGCGGTGTGGCGACGACCAGCAGGACCTTCGCCGGTGTCCAGCCGACGCTGACGTGTGTCAGCGCGTAGACCATCACGGCGAGCGCGCCGAGGATGCGCCCGACCCTGCGCAGGCGGACGTCCGACACCATGATCTGCGGCAGCGTGCCGAGCGGCCGCATCAGCAGCACGTCGAAGGTGCCGCTGCGGATGTACGTCGGCAGGTTGTCGAGCTGCCCCGCGAAGAGGTCGGCGATGCCGAACGCGATGCCCGCGAACGCGTACATCAGCAGCACCTCGTCCCTGGTGAACCCGCCGAGTGCGCTGATGTGGCCGAACAGCACGAGGATGACGGCCAGCTCGACCCACTGCGCCAGCACCTGCGTGACGAGGTCGAGCGCGAACGAGGCGCGGTAGGACATCTGGCTTCGCAGCCGCGCGCCGACGAGCCTCAGGTAGATGGTGTCAGCCACCCTGGACCACCACCTTGCGCACCGCGCGCTGGAGGACCAGGTGACCGGCCGCGAGCAGCGCCACAGCCCAGAACACCTGGTGGAGCAGGATTCGTGCCGGGTCGCCGTGTCCGAGGAACACGTCGATCGGCGCCTGCATCAACGCGGGGAACGGGGTCATCCACAGGACGTCCCGAGCCCACTCGGGGAAGAACGTGATCGGCACGGTCAGCCCGCACAGCAGCCCGGACGTGACGTTCCAGAACCCGTACAGCCCCCGGTTGTCGAGCAACCAGAACGCGCTGGCGTCGATCAGGAAGCGGCACGCGAAGCTGATGACCAGCGAGATGACCGCGCTGACCAGGAACAGCGGCCACTGCGCCAGGCCTGTCGGGAACTGGAAGGGGAACAGCAGCATGCCGAACACCATCGGCGGCGCGAGCCTGGTCAGGAACGCGAACCCGCCGCGGCCGAGGTCCTGCGCGAGCATGGCGCTCTGCAGGTGCCACGGCCGGTACAGGTCGACGACGACGTCACCGGATCGCACGCGCTCGGCGAGCTCGTTGGTCCCCCACAGGAGGATGAACCCGAGCAGCCCCTGCCCGATCCAGACGTACGTGTTGGTGGCAGCGATGTCGTAGTCCGCGATCTCGCCGTTCGCCGCTGTGAGAGCAGCGGCGAGCACGGCGACCCGCAGCAGGCCGAAGACCACGTTCGCGGTCATTCCGGCCAGCATCGCTTGTCGGTAGGTCGAGTACCTTCGGAATCCAGCAATGATCAAATCGGCGTGAACACGCACGTCGATCTACATTAGTGACCGTCGCAAGTGGATTTTCAGTTGATCCGCACGGAGGACTCGCGGTCGGGTCCGGGGATGTCGAAGCGCGAGCCGCCCCTCGGCCGGTCACCGGGGTAGTTCTCGGTCTCCCCGAAGCCGCCGGGGCAGATGCCGAGCCCCGGCACCGCCTCCCAGTTCCCGCCCGCGGAGAAGTGAGTGGCGCTGGCCCAGCCCCAGGACCCGTTGTCGCCCAGGGTGTAGGCGAACCAGTCGTTCTTGATCGGCCCGTACTCCAACTTGATCACCCACTTCCTCTGGCAGACGAACCAGCTGTTGCCCGCGCCGAGCAGACCGGTGGTGTTGTCGCGGCCGACGAACCTCCCGGAGCCGTACATCGACCACAGGTGGTTGGAGCGCCAGAGGTTGCAGGTGTAGGTCGTTCCGTAGCCGGCCCGCCCGGCCGACTGGTAGCAGCTGCCGGCCGCCTGCGCCGCCGGGGCGCTCACCACCAGCGAACCCGCGACGGCAAGGCATGCGACAAGGGCGCGAAGCTTCTTCATGATTCCCCCCAGGGAGTTGTCGGGGGGATCATAGTCAGCTGCCGAACGCGCTGGTCACCACTTCGCCGGCACCAGGCTCGGCACCGAAGCACAGGAAGTAGTTGCGGTTGCCGTCCGCGTACCCGACGGCAGCCATTTCCCAGCCGGTGGTGTCGACGGTCGGGCGCGTGTTCGCCTTCATCAGCTCAGGCGTGCAGATGTTCTTCACCTCCGCGGAGTTCAGCAGTTCCTCCGACGCGACCGCCGGAATCTCCCCGGACAGCCAGCCACCTCCGAACGCCTCCCAGTAGTGCTCGTCCGCACAGCTGCCGACCTTGCGCGCCGTGGCCGGCTTGCCGCCCACTTCGTTGATCCCGCGGAAGCAGGTCGACTTGTCGACGCAGAACTTGTCGTCGCACTTCTTGAGGAACGGCGGCACGGTCTCGGTGTCGCCCTGCTGCGCCGTCGACGGTCCAGCTCCCTGGGCGGTCGACTGTTCCCTGCCCCCGAAGGGATTCCACACGAGCACTCCCGCCACGATCACGGCGGAGAGCCCGGCCGCGGCGGCGACCAGCGGCCACGTCTTGCGCTTGGGGGGAGGAGTGACCGGCACTGTCTGCTGCCGCATCGGGTCGGTCAGCTCGTCACGCAGTTGCGCGGCACTGGGCGTGCGCAGGTTCGCGTCGGGGTGCAGCGCCCTCGCCAGGGTCTCGTGCAACGCCGGCGGCACCCCGTTGACCGCCGTGATGGGCCGGCGCAGGATCTCGCCGAGCTGGTCGAACGACGTGATCGGCCACGGCACCGGCCGCGGCGGCTTGCCCGCGAGCAACGTGTAGAGCGTCGCGGCGAGCGAGTAGACGTCGGCCTGAGGCGTCGGCTCGGCCATCGCGAACGCCTCGGGCGGCGCGTAGCTGGGGCTCAGGGCGTCCCGCGTGACCGTGCTGCCGCCTTGAGCGTCGAGCAGCGCCGCGAGCCCGAAGTCGGCGAGCTTGGGCGTCCCGTACCGGTCGACGAGGATGTTGGCGGGCTTGATGTCCCGGTGCAGCACACCTTCCCGGTGCGCCGCGGCCAGCGCGTCCGCGAGCTTGATGCCGAGGTCCCGAACCTGCTCGGGGTGCAACGACCCCTGCCGGTCGAGCTGGTCGGCGAGCGACCCGCCCGTGCACAGCTCCATGACGATGTAGGGCGTGCCGCGGCCGGTGATGTTCGCGTCGTGCACCCCGACGACGTGCGGATGCCCGCTCAGCTTGGCCGCCGCCTGCGCCTCGCGCAGGAACCGCCGCCGGTCCCGTTCGTCGACCAGCACGCGGTTGTCGATCTTGACCGCCACGTCCCGGCCGAGTTGGGCCTGGTGGGCGGTGTAGACGGTGGCGAACCCGCCTGCGCCCAACGGTCTCAGTTCGGTCAGGCCGGGGATGTGGGGTGCGGTCACGGGCGCACTTTAGGCGATGCCACCGACAAAACGAGAAGGCCGGGGACTCACGTCCCCGGCCTTCCGCGTCGTCACTCAGAACCGGCGGGCTCGATGCATCGCGAGGACTGCCGCGGCTATCGGCCGCGGGTCGCCGACGTCGGGCGCGTCGGACGACGGATCCATGACGGTGAGCGACGGTGTGCTGCTCACCACCTCGATGCCGTGCCGTTCCTGGACCTCGCAGACGTAGCGAAGACGACCGGTCCCGGAGTCGAACAACAACTCGTAGGTTCCGTCCGGCAGCGCACTGATCTGGGCCAGTCGCGGGTCTGTCATCGGAAGATCCCTCCTGCCACGTACTTGCTGATCCAGTCGGAGTCGACGACGTAGGTCACCCCGGGATCCGGGTCTCGGATCAGCACGCCGCCATTCTCCAGTGGCTCGCTGACCACGAAGTGGCCGGCTCGCCTGCCGGATGCCCACAGCAAGAGGATCGCCTGGGGAGCGTTGGTCGCGACGAGGACGGCCTGCTCCGGGCCGGGGAAGGCGCCGCCGATCCACTGAGGGTCGGCACCTCGTCTGTTCAACGCTCCGGTCAGCTGCTCGATGCTGACCCACTCACCGATGTCGTCCAGGAATTCGGCCTCCGTGACCGCGCCTCCGGTGACCATTTCACCGCAGGCGGAACCACATGATCCCGGTCGCGACTGGGACACTGCTCCACCGATCGTCACCCCGGTGTCCGGCACCCAGGGACCCGACTTGCCGGACCCTGCGCGAATCGACGTAGGTGCGAGTTCCGACACCGCGCCGACGGTCCTCTTGAGCAGCTTCCCCGCGGTCGCAGCGATCCCGGCCACCGGCACCATCGCCGCCGCCGACAACCCGGCCTCGAGCCACCGCCCCTGAATCGCGTACAGCGCCGCGTTCAACCCGTCGAAGATCTCCCCGACACCGGGCACCACTCCGAGCAGGTCGAAGTACAGGTGCCAGAACTCGCCGGGGTTCGCCTGGTAGTCCTTGAACGCCTTCTGGATCTGCGCGAAGAAGATGTTGCCGGTCTCGCGCCTCGGCTCGTTCAACTCCGACGAACCGGTGACCTCGATGACGTTGTCCATCAGCAGGATCTCGGCGCGCGTGATCGACTGTTCGATCTTCTGGTAGGTCATCGCCACGCCGCTGACCGGGTCGACCTGGTCGGCGAACTGCTGTGACGGGGTTTCCGGCGTCGACGACACCGGTGGGTCGTAGGAGTCGCCGTAGAGCGGCTGGCCCAGTGCGGACGGGATCGGGATCGGGTTCTGCATGGCCGCGCGGCGGTTCTCCGCGCGGGCCGCGATCGCGGGGTCCGGTGGCGGCTGGTAGTTGTAGCCGTTGGGCTTGGCGGGGTTGCGCCCGCCCGGCTCGGTGCTGCCGTCGCCCGAACCGCCGATGCACCCGCTGCCACCGCCGCCACCGTCGAACGACACCAGCTTGGCCGGGTCGCGGCCGGGGCCGCCGCACGCGACGTCGCAGCCACCGCCGCCACCGAAGGCCTTGAGTGCCGTGCAGTCGTCACCGCCCTGACTGCGGCCCTGGTCGTGGTTGTCGTAGAACGGCGGTGACGGCTTGCCGTGCTGGAACTCCGGGTCGTCGTCCCAGGTGCAGTACGGGTAGGGGCGCGGGTAGTCGCAGGTGACGCCTCCCGGGCGCATGCCGCTCGGGTCGACGAAGTTCGTCGGTGCGCCCGCTCCGTAGTTGTAGCGGTGCGCCATCGGTGACGGGTTCGCCGGCAGTGCCGCCGAGTCACGACTGCTGAACGCACCGCGCGCCGGGTCGTACCAGCGCGCCGACATGTTGACCTGGTCGGTGTCCGGGTCCGTCCAGTCGCCCTGGTACCCGAGCGGCCGCTTCGTCCCGCTCACGATCTTGCCGAACGGGTCGTAGGAGGTCGTGTCCGTCAGCGAACCGGTGGCCGGGTCCAGCGAACCGACCACGTCGGACCGGGTGTTGGTCACCGCGAGCCGCTTGGAGCCGTTCTGCTGCACGGCGAGCAGGTCGGCTCCCGGTCCGCGGCTGAAGGTCGACGAGCCGTCGGACGCCAGGTGGTTGCCGGCCCCGGAGTAGGCGAACGTCGTCGCGTTGCGCTTGACCACCCGGTCGAGGCCGTCGTACGAGTACGCGGCCGCGCCCTGGGAGATCAGGCGGTTGAACGCGTCGAACTTCGACTGCTGCGATCCCTTCGACACCGTCGTGCCGCGGGCGGAGTAGACGTACGAGTCCGTCCCGTCCGACAGCAGGCGGTTGCGTTCGTCGTAGGTCGCCGTCTTGCCCGCCGCGGACGTGCGGTTGCCCGCCGCGTCCCAGCCGTAGGCCGTCTCGACCCCGTCGGACTTCCACGAGGTCAACCGGCCCAGCGCGTCGTAGCCGTACTCCTGGAGCGCGGGTCCGGCGAAACCGGCCGAGGTGGCCGACTTGAGCTGGTTCGCGGTGTCGTAGGCGTACGTCTTCGTCGCACCGGCGACCTTGTCGGTCTTCAGTCGGCCGAAGTCGTCGTACTCGTACTCGCGCTTGCGGCCGGCGCCGTAGTCCAGCGACTTGAGCTGACCCACCTCGTTGTAGGCCGCGACCTGCAACGCACCGGTCAACGCGTCCTGGACACTGCCCAGCCGGCCGTTGGAGTAGGTGTAGGTCGAGGCACCGGAGGCGTCCGAACGCGAGGTCAGGCGGCCGTCGGAGTCGTAGCCGAACGACGACGCGCCGGACGGCCCCGCGGTGGTCAGCAGGCCGCCGCGGTCGTTGTGGGTGAAGGTGTTCGTGCCACCGGGAGCCGACACGGACGTGACCCGGCCGAGCACGTCGTAGGCCGTGACGCGGTCGACGGTCGAGGCTTCCGCTCCCGAACCGGTCTCCTTGGTCAGCTGACCACGCAGGTCGAACGTGCGCTCACGCGTCACGCCGCCGGGAGCGACCGAGCGAACTGCCAGACCACCAGTGTCGTACGAGGTCGTCCACGTGCGGTCCGCGACGGCGGGGTGCGCCGCGGTCGACGGTTCGACCGTCTTCTCCGGCAGGCCGAGCGAGTTGAAGGTGCTGTAGGTCGAGATCTGCTTTCCGTTGGTGTAGCGGGTGATGTTCCCGGCCGCGTCGTAGCCGAAGCTGGTCGTGACCGACGACGGTTCCGTTTGCTGGGTGAGGCGGCTCAGGGCGTCGTAGGTGAACGCCGTGGTGCGGTTGAGCGTGTCGCGGGTCGTCTCCACGTTGCCCGCGGCGTCGTAGGTGACGGACGAGCGGCGCAGTAACTGGCCCGCCGGGCTGAGGTCGACCGAACTCGTGGCGCGGCCTGCCAGGTCGTAGTTGGTGCGGTTGGAACGGCCCAGCGCGTCCTTCACCGTGGCGGGACGGCCCGCCCGGTCGTAGCCGTAGTGCGTGGGCACGCCGGCGGGGTCGACCACCTTGGTCAGCGCGCCGACCGCGTCGTAGCTGAAGGTCGACTTGGAACCGCCGGGGGACGACGTCTCCAGCAGGTCGCCGGAGTCGGAGTACTTGAACCGGCTCGTGAACGTGCCCGCCTGCGGCTTGCGTTCCAGCTGCGTCGAGGTGACCAGGCGGCCGAGGTCGTCGTAGGTGCGTTCGGCACGCGCGCCGTCCGCGTTGACCACGGACAGCAGCTCACCGACACGGGTGTAGGTGTACGCCGAGCTCCCGAGCGAGGCACCCGGCGTGACGGGATCCGGGTGCTCGACCCCGACGACGCGGTTCATCTGGTCGTACTTCATCCGCGTCACTGCACCGCGTGCGTCGGTGACGGCGGCGAGGTTTCCCGCGCCGTCGTAGTCGCGGTGCATCAGGCGAGGCGTGATCGCCGAGGTGGAACCCGGTGGCGTGTAGGAAGGAGCGAACGCGTCGACCAGCCTGCCGAGCTTGTCGAACGTCGCGCGGGTCGTTTTCCCGTTCACGTCAACGGATTCGGTCCCCTGACCGAACGTGTTGTAGCCGAACTTCGTCTCCGGACGGGTGCGCACGGCCGCACTGCCGTCCCCGGACTCGACCGAGACCTCCGGCGCCTTCGTGCCGATGACCCGGCCGAGCACGTCGTAGCTGATCTCCGCGGTGGTCGTGGCGCCACGCGGGTCGTACACCGAGGTGAGCTGGTTCTGCGCGTTGTAGCCGCGCGTGGTGGTCAGCCACCTGCCCTCCAGCCACACGCGTTCGGACGTCTGGCGTCCGAACGCGTCGTGACCGAACTCGACGGTCTCCGCGTCGACCGGCGAGAACTCGGAACCGGTGTTGGACTCGTTGCCGGTGCGGACGACCTTCGTGACGTTGCCGTTGAGGTCGTACGAGAGCACCGAACGCCGGCGCAGCCCGTCCGGGTCCGCGGTCGTGGCGGTGATCCTGCCGACGGCGTCGTACTCGGTGGTGGTGACCCGGTTGCCGGTGCCGACGACCTTGGTCGTGTTGCCGGCGTTGTCGTAGCTGAAGTCGGCGAGCACGATGTCGCGCGTGCTGCCGTTCTCGTTGCGGAAGCCCTTCGCGTAGGTCTGCTTCAGCAGGCCGTCGCTGTAGTAGCGGTAGCCGGTCTTGCGTCCCATCGCGTCGGTCTGCGACACGAGCTCACCGGCGAGGTCGTACCCGAACGCCGCGACGACGAGGTAGTCGTCCTGGGCGACGGGTCTCGTCTCCTCGTCCGGCTGGGCAGGTTTCCACTGGTCACGCCAGCCGCGCAGACGCACCTCGGAAACCATGTTGCGGGCGGTGTAGGCGTACTCGTACTTCACGCCGTCCACGCCGACGGTCCAGGTGCGGTTGCCGTAGCTGTCGAAACCGAAGCGGGTCTCACGGTTCTCCGCGTCCACCACCCGGCGCACGCGGTTGCGGTCGTCGTACTCGGTCGTGGTGATCCGTTCCGCGTCACCACCGGTGAGGTCGACGGCCTTGACCATCTCCGGGAAGCCGTCCGCGGTGTACTGGGTCGTCACCTTCAACTGGTGCGAGACGCCGGTGACGACGTTCTTCACCGGGGGTTGCGTCACACTGTCCACTCTGGACAGCTGGTCGTAGGTCGTGACGGAGGTGACGCCGTTCTGGGTGGTGCGTTCCCTGCGGCCCAACGCGTCGTAGGCGTAGGTGGTGACGAGTCCGGTCGGTGAAGTCACCTCGGCGAGGTCACCGGTCGCGTGGTACCGGTACTTCGTCTTGGCGCCCCGCGGGTCCGTGCTCTCCTCGACCAGCCCCGCCGGGGTGTTGCCGCCGCCGACCGCGGGCTCGTTGCCGTCGGTGTAGACGTGCCGCACCACCGCGCCGTCCGGCGTGGTCTGGGTTTCCAGCTCGCCGAGCTGCGTGTAGGTGTAGCCGGTCCGGTACGTGTTGTCGGTCGCGGACGCCGAACGGCCGTCGCGCGAGAAGAGCACCTTGTCGAGCCGCGGATCCGTCAGGTTCGACTCGTCGTTGAAGAACTCGAAGTGCGTCGTGGCGCAGTCCGCGCGCACGTTGCGGCAGGTCGTGCGCGAGACGACGTTGCCGCGCTTGTCGTGCTTGAGCGTGAGCTCGTTGCCGGTCTCGTCGGTGATCGTGCTCTGGAACCCAGCCTCGTCGTACCGGTAGGACCGCGCGCCCTGCATGTCCACCGGGACGAACGAACCGGGGCCGCCACCGATCGGCACGTTGCAGATCTGACCGTCCGGCTGGCTCACGCAGGTGACCGGGGTCGTCGTGGTGGTCGTCGTCGGCAGCGTCGGCCGGTCCTCCGGTCGCGCCTCCATGCCGAGCGGCGCCAGGTAACGCAGTATTCGGCCGCGCAACGGGTCGTACTCGTAGAAGTGCGCGCGGTTTCCGGGATCGATCACCCGGACCGTGCGGATCATCGTCTCCCGGCTGGGCCCGGAGACGATCGGCTCGCTCAGCGTCCACTTGCCGCCGTTGCGGTCGACCAGCGTGTGCATCCGGTCGCGCTGACCGTCGTAGGCGATCTCGGCGGCCACCTTGCCGCTCGGCAGCGTGACCTTGCTGAGCTGGTCGGCGGGGTCGCGCGCGATGCGGTGCGCGTTGACCGACACCTGCCCCAGCGTGTGCTGGTAGATCGCGACCTCGTCGATCTGGCCGGCGAAGTGCCTGCGGACGGTGCCGCCGTACGCGGCCCAGCTGGTCGTGTCGCGCTGCTGGGAGGCACCGACCAGGACGTGCGTGAGCATCGAGTTGTCGATCGTGCCGGTCCGGGAACCGACGAGCGCGCCGTCGAGGTACAGCCACTGCTTGGCGACGGTGCTGGTGAGCACGACGTGGTGCCACTGGTCGTTGTTCACCGCGCCGGTGCTGGTGATCGGGTCCACCGCACCGTGCCAGAACTGGCCGCGCAGCTTGCCGTCCGTGCCGACGTAGAGCACCGGAACTGTGTGGTCCGGCGCCGTGCCGAGTGGGGTGTTCTGCGCCCCCACCAGCGGACCGTTGCCCGCCGTCTTGAACCACAGTTCGACGGTGACCTCGCGGCTCTTCTTGATCGCGCCCTGCGGCAGCGTGACGGCCGAGGTGCTGCCGTTGAACGAGGCCGCCCGGTCCCCGCTGCCCGCGACACCGCTGCCGTCTGCCGTGAGGGTCACGTCGGTGGAGCGGCCGGTGTCCTTGCCGAGGTTGGTCGCGACCTCGCTGCGGACGTCGGTGCCCTGCTGCTCGCGGAACCGCCAGTAACCGTCCGGGCCGCTGTCGACCACCGCGCTGCGGAAGTGCGTGCCCTGCTGGTAGTCGTAGTTCGTGCACTTGTCGAGCGGGTCGCAGACGCGGTCCAGCCGGTCGCCGGTGTAGGTGTAGCGCCACGTCGCGGTCTTGCCGTTCACCGCGCCGGAGGTGACGGTGCCGACGTGGTTGCCGGACCAGGTGAACGTCAGCGTGCGGTTGCTGGTCTTGTTCGTGGCGGTCTTGAGCCTGCCCTGCTCGTAGGTCAGCTCGACCCGGCGGCCTGCGGCGTCCACGGTCTGGCGCAACGTGCCGTCGGCGCCGAACACGTGGGTCGTGTTCGACTTGTCCGTCATCACCCAGCCGCCGCCCGCCTGCGGCACGAGCGTCGCCCACCTGCCCGGTGGCGGGGCGAGCCGGCCGGGCGTCGGCAGGCCCTGCGCGTCGAGGTTCGCGCCGAACCGCACCTGCTGGCCGTCGGGGTGGGTGACCACGACGTTGCCGGAGCCGTCGTCGTCCGGCGTGATCTTCATGTCGTACCGGCTGGACCAGCCGGCGCCGAACGACGCGTCCTCGCGCGGGTCGAGACTGTTGTACGTGCGGTTGACCGACAGCTCGGGGCCGACCGTCGTCACCGTCGCGTCGATCGCCGCGGTCGTGTAGTTGCCGACGTGCGGCGAGAAGTCACCGCCGCTACCGCTGTAGGGCGCGGTGCCGAGGTGCGCGGTGATCTCCGGCTGGGGCACGGCCGTCAGCAGGTCGGCGAACGGGATCTTCAGGCTTTCCTTGCCATCGCTGTCGATGGCGTCGACCCGCCACTTGTAGTCGACGCTCCAGCGGAGCTTGCCCCACGGCACCGTCCAGGTCTGGCTGTCCAGCACACCGGAGTCGAAGCAGTTCTGCTCGTTCTTGTCGCAGATCGTGTACCGGTACCGCAGCGCGCCGCCGCCGGGCGGGGCGTCGACGTCGATCGCCCTGGCCCAGAACGTCGGGGTGAGCGACGGGGACGAGTACCCGTTCGGCGGCCACTGCTCCTGCACCGCGGGCGCGAGGTTCTCCACGCGCAACGTGAGTCCGGCCGGTGGCACCTGCTCGTCGGTGAACATCACGACACCGCGCCGCAGCATCGAGAACTCGTAGCCGTACGTGCCGGGTTCGGTCTTGAGGATGTTCGCGTCGAGGGTGACCGACGCGCCGCGAACCACTCCACCCGCGGGCAGCGGAGCCGACTCGTTCCAGCCGATGTAGTTGCCGCTCGCGCCGAACTGCCGGTACGCGAGCACGAAGTCGTTCGCCGACCAGTCCATCGCGCTGCGGTTGGTGACCGTGATCTTGACCTTGCCACCGTTGGTGCGCGTGACCGGCGGGTCGGGCACCGGGTTCTCGAACTTGTACGCGGCGTCGTAGGGCGAGTGCGTGATCGCGAGGCGCGGCGGGTTCGCGGTGCCGGCGCCGGTGAACTTCTTCCAGCTGCGCGGGTCCGTCTCGGACGCGCGCACGGTGAGGCCGAAGTTCGGCTGCTGCCCGGTCACCCAGCGCTGGACGAGCGCACGGCCGGCCTCGCCGAGCGTCACGAGCTCGGTCGCCGTCGGGCACCGCGACACGGTGGTGCCCGACGCGATCCACCCGTGCGCGAACTCGGCGCTGCCCAGGACGGTGGCGTCGTAGCTCGGGCCGGGGAAGCGGTGACTGCTGTCCGCCGCCCAGCCCTGGGTGACCGCGTGCACCGTGATCGGCGACGTCGCGGAGCAGGACGTGGCGTGGTAGTTGGTGATCGCGAGCTGGGCGCCCAGGATCCGGTGGTCGCGCAGGTCGTTCTGGACGTCGGGGACGTCGATGTAGGAGGCGGCGGTGAACGAGCCGTTGTCCACCACGTGACCGGCCCGCAGCTCGCCTCCACCCTGGCTGAAGCTCGAGCCGTCGCCGTTGCGCTGCACGAACATCGACCGCGACGCGTCCTTGCGGTGCACCGGCGGGTCGACGGTGACCGGGTAGACGCGAGCGGGATCGCGCAGCCACGCGGAGTCGAGGCTGACCTGCAACACCTGCCGGCCGTTCTGGCGCAGCAGTTCGTACCGCACGCCACGCGACTCGGCGGTGGTCCCGGAGGTCTCACCCTTCTTCGAGTCGGCCATGAAACCGTGCGGGATGACGGCGCGTTCGGTGCCGCTCTTGTCCTTGAGGACGACGTCGCCGTTCTTGATCTCGGCGGTCAGACCGGTGAGCGTGAGCGGGAAGCGCCACACGTGCGGAGCGTTCTGGTCGCGCAGGACCAGGAACTCCTTGAAGCCGCCTGCCTCGACCTCGAACCGCACGTCGGAGTGCGGCCGGACGCCCGCGTAGGTGACCGTGCCGCCGGAGGAGACACCGGGTACCGGCGCGGCGTCGGAGAGCCCGAACTCGACCTTGTGATCGGCGTCGAGCTCCAGCTTCGCGAGGACGGGGGCGTCGGCCCTGGCGGCGAACCTGCTGGTGACCGAGTCGGCAGCGCTGCGGAAACCGTTGTCCGCCACCAGGTTCGTGTCGATCGGCTGCCACTTGCCGTTCTGCGCCTTGAAGTGCAGCGGATCCTTGGCGTACTCCGAGGTCAGCGTGCCGTCGGTGTTGCGGAACGTCCTGCTCCGCTCACCGCGCTGCTCCGGCACCTCTTTGCTGGTGGCGGCGTCGAAGCCGGTGACCTTCCGCTGTACGTCGACGACCTTGGCGTCGTTGCGGGGAGGTGGCTGCGTGCCGAGCTTGATCGGCGGGTACTTGGACTGCAGCGTGTCGGCCTTGGCGTTGTTGCGAAGTCCGTTCTCGCCGTCCGCACTGGCGGTGCCCCACTGTTGATCGGGGCCGTGACCTGGCGCTTTCGCGGCCGCCATGCGGGAGAGCTGTTCGGTCAGCACCTGTCCGAGAGCCGGGCTGGAGAGCCCGAGGACGAGCGCGACGACCACTAACGGGATGAGAGCGCGCCGTCTTCCGCGCACGCCGAACTGACGGGCTTTGCCCATGTTTCTTTCCCCCCAGATGGACTTGTGTCCGAGCCGCGCACGCCCTCCCTTGCGTCCGCGGCTTCAGCCTGGAGAAAGCAACAGCCCCAGGACAATGTGGCTTGAGTCACATTGTCCTGGGGCGGGATGTCTGCCTCACGGGCAGTTCAGCGTGCCGCTCCTCAGCGCGTGGCTGCTCGTGTTGTCGTCGTCCGCCCAGAGAGCCAGCTTCTTGCCGTTGACGCAGCTCGGCGAGATCGCAAACCCTTCGAGGTTCACGTTCGGCAACGACGACGGCCGGTTGTACGTGGCCGTGGCCTTGAACTTCCCACTGCTGATGGTCAGCGCCGTCGTGCGCCCGCTGCAGTGGTTGTCGCAGATGCTCCACAGCTTGGCGCCGTCGAACTCCAGGTCCATCACCTGGCTCTGCCCGCTCGCGAACTTGCTGAGCAGCTTCGCGTTCGTGCCCTGCAAGGCGTACACGTACACCTCACCGGTGGCCTCGAGCCCGACGAAGAACAGCCCGGTGCCGTGCCCCGGGTGGTCCGCGGGGTTGTAGGTCTTGCCGCTGTCGTCCTTGAAGCCGTTCTGCGTGAGGTACGAGTCAGGCACCCAGGAGATCGCCTCGGGCCCGTCGTTGGGATCGACCTCGGGCATGCCGCCGAGCTCCCACTCGGCGACCGCGTTGCTGCCGGTGCCGTACTTGAGGATCTTCGGCGCACTCACGTCACCGTCGTCGTTGTCCCGCTCGACCGCGACGAAGAGCCCGTCCGGCGTGCTCACGACACCTTCGGCATCGGGATCACCCGACCCGTCCGCGAACTTGAGCGACCGCTTCTGGTCGACCTTCCACGTGCTCCCGCTGGGCACGAGCCGGTACAGCGTCGAGGGCCCGTTCTTGACCGCCCACACGACGTTCGGGCTCTCGAACGACAACCCGCTGAGGTTCTTGCCGAAGACGTTCGTCCCGTCCGCGTACTTCGTGGCCGAGTCACCCGGCCACGACGAGGCAGCCTCCGCGGGCGAACCCGCCAGACCCAGCACGAGGACGGTGAACACGCCGATCACCTTGATGCGCAACGCAAACGCCCCTTCTCTCACGAGGCAAGGTCGCACCTCGTGCAGGCTGGCGGCGGACGTCCAGTGCACCAGACGATGAACAGTCGTGCTACTTCTTGGCGGCGGCCTTCGCGGCCTTCTTGAAGTCGCGAACCTCCAGCAACGACACCTGATCGCGCACGTCAGCGACGCTACGTCGGCTTCCTTCGTCCCCGTAGTGCCCAGCGGCCGCGCGCCACCCCTCGGGCTGGACGCCGAACTGTTTGCCCAGAAGTGCAAGGAAGATCTTGGCCTTCTGGTCCCCGAATCCGGGCAGCGCCTTGAGCCGCCTGAACACCGCGGCCCCGTCCCCGTCGGCCCAGATCCGCGTGACGTCACCGTCGTAGTTCTCGACGACGAACCGGGCCATCGCCTGCACGCGCTTGGCCATGCTGCCGGGGAACCGGTGCACGGCGGGAGGCGTGGCCATGACGGTGGCGAAGGCCTCGGGGTCGGCGTCGGCGATGCGGTGGACGTCGAGGCCGCCCATGCGGTCGGCCAGGACCTTGGGGCCGGAGAAGGCCTTTTCCATCGGGATCTGTTGATCCAGCAACATCCCTGTGAGCAGGGCGAACATGTCCGACGCGAGGAGTGCGTCCGCGTCGGGGTTCTGCGCGAGGCACACCGTGCGGGTCATGGCGAGAAGGATGTCACGCCCCGCCCGAGATCACCGGAGGAGGTGCTCAGGCCCCGGCCACGCGGACTTCCGAGACGACCTGGCGCACGAGAACGCGCAACGCCTCGCGGTCGACGGTGGACGGGTCGTCGGCGAGCCAGTCACCGATCTCGCTGACGAACTGCTCGGGGGTCATCGGCGGTACCTCGAAGTCGAGGTCGTCGTCGCACGTGACCTCGCCGGCGCGGCTCGGGTAGACGAGCAGGGCGCCGCGGATCTCGAGCCACGGCAGGAGCTCGGCGAAGCGCTCGACGCTCTCGATCAGCTGGGAGCCGCCGCCGCGGAACGGGTGGCCGTTGCGCCAGAGTTCGCCGTCCTCGTCGCAGTAGTAGTGGCCGGGCAGCCACGACTTCGACTCGATGAGGACCAGGCGACGGCCGCAGAGCAGGGCGTGGTCGATGTCGGTGAAGACCGAGCCCGGCCAGGCGAGGCCGTGGAAGATGCGCACGCCCGGTAGTTGGGTCATGTACTCCGTGAGCAATCCGGCGGTCAGCCGTTCGCGTCTGTTTTCACCCGGACGGCCGAAAATGGTGTTCCCGTCGTACTCGCCCGCGAACGCCCGTTCGGCCCTCGCGACCGTCAGGTAGCGGCGCACCAGTCGGAACGCCCCGTAACCGGCGGCCGCCACGAGCGGTAGCCAGACGGCGAGCAGCAGCGGTGAGAGGGTCATCGTCAACGGGATGAGGAGGACGAACCACCCGCCGATCGCGGCTGCCGCGGGGGCGTGGCCGAGGCCCGTCGCGGGGACGTAGCGGACGCGCGCGCCGAGGTCGATGCGGTGCCACCAGTCCATCGAGCCGAGGTCGACACGGGGGCGCGGCGCCATGTAGTTCGGGTCGTCGCCGAAGTCGCGCAGCCTGCCCGTGTGGCCTGTTCTACGAGGTCGTTGCCGTGTCGGCGGCCGCACGAACGTCGGCGCCACCGGGGCGGGGCGGTCGTAGTCACGGCGCCGGACCGGGTCCTTCAGCGTCTCGTAGGCCTCCTGGAGCAGGCGGAAGCCGCCAGACGTCCCACCCGCGTCGGGGTGCATGACCTTGGCGAGAGAGCGGTAGGCCGACTTGATCTCCGAGGCGCTGGCGCCCCGGTCGACACCGAGCAACTCGTAGTAGTCGATCCCTGGCACGACACCGTCCAGTTCGGGGTTGGTCCGTGAACCTTATTGGGTCCAACACTTTCGCAGGGCATACGGCCCGGAGTTCGCCGACTAGTGTGAGTGGTGCGGTGGCGATGGGGCCTGTAGCGCAGTGGTTGACGCGCCCTCCTCCAGGGGAGGGAGAACGCCGGTTCGAATCCGGCCGGTCCCGCTCAGCACACTCCCGCGCTCCCGCCTTCCCTCTTGCTCGTACGGCCGTGCCGCGCGGCCGGTTCAGCTGTTGACGGCAGTGGTCTAGTCCACCAAGCTGGGAGACCTGCCGCCGCGCCTGTCACCCTTCGAGGAGACCGCATGTTCAGGCGCAGAACCATCGCGGCCGTGACTGCCTTGCTGATGGCGGCAACGCTCACGGCATCTCCGGCCCAAGCCGCACCACAGCAGGGCGTCGGCGCCCAGGCCATCACGAACCGGGTCGTCGGCTACTTCGTCCAGTGGGGCGTCTACCAGCGCAACTACCACGTGAAGAACATCCGCACGTCCGGTGCGGCCGGCAAGCTCACGCACATCAACTACGCGTTCGGCAACGTCTCCGGTGGCCGTTGCGTGCTCGGTGACACCTACGCCGACTACGACAGGTACTACGACGCCGCGTCCTCTGTGGACGGTACGTCGGACACCTGGGACGCGGGTGCGTTGCGCGGCAACTTCAACCAGCTGCGCAAGCTCAAGAAGCTGAACCCGAACCTCAGGATCCTGTTCTCCTTCGGCGGCTGGACCTGGTCCGGCGGCTTCCCGGCGGCCGCGGCGAGTCCCGCGGCGGCTGCGGCGTTCGCGGACTCCTGCTACCGGCTCGTCGAGGACCCGCGCTGGGCGGACGTGTTCGACGGCATCGACATCGACTGGGAGTACCCCAACGCGTGCGGGCTCACCTGTGACAACAGCGGGTTCGACAAGTTCAAGGTGCTGATGGGCGCCGTGCGCGCCCGCTTCGGCGGCAACAACCTCGTCACCGCCGCCATCACCGCGGACGGGTCGAACGGCGGCAAGATCGACAAGGCGGATTACGCCGGCGCCGCGCAGTACGTGAACTGGTACAACCCGATGACGTACGACTTCTTCGGCGCGTTCGCCCCGCAGGGCCCGACCGCGCCGCACTCGCCGCTCACGTCGTACCCCGGCATCCCGACCGCCGGGTTCAACACCGACGCGGCGATCCAGAAGCTCAAGAGCAAGGGCATCCCGGCGAACAAGATGTTGCTGGGCCTCGGTTTCTACGGCCGCGGCTGGACCGGCGTCACGCAGACCGCGCCCGGCGGCACGGCGACCGGCGCCGCACCCGGCACGTACGAGGCGGGCATCGAGGACTACAAGGTGCTCAAGACCCGTTGTCCCGCCAACGGAACAGTCGCCGGCACCGCGTACGCCAAGTGCGGCAGCCAGTGGTGGAGCTACGACACCCCGGCCACGATCCGCAGCAAGATCTCGTGGGCGTCCGGCCAGAACATGGGCGGTGTCTTCTTCTGGGAGCTCTCCGGTGACACGACCAACGGCGAGCTGATCAGCGCGGTCCGTTCCGGCATCGGCTGATAAACCGGCCCGCAAGGCGCAGGATGTTCGGGTGGACGCACTCGAACACCTGCGCCGCCTCTGTCTTGCGCTGCCAGAGGTGACGGAACGCCTGAGTCACGGCGAACCGACCTGGTTCGTGCGTGGCAAGAAGACCTTCGTGACACTCGCCGACCACCATCACGACGACCGGTCGGCGTTCTGGTGCGCGGCGGGCCCCGACGTGCAGCAGACGCTCGTCGCCCAGGCCCCCGAGCAGTACTTCCGCCCGCCCTACGTCGGCCACCGCGGCTGGCTCGGCGTGTACCTGGACGTGCCCCTCGACTGGGGTGTCGTCGCCGACCTCGTCGAGGACGCCTATCGGGTGATTGCGCCGAAGACGCTGGTCGCGCAACTCGACGCTTCGAGTTGCCGACCCGACTGACCTGCCGCAGTCTTCCGCGCATGGCGACCTGTGACGTCTGTGGCAACGAGTACTGGATGGCCTTCGAGGTGCGCACCGTCGGCGGTGGTGTGCACACGTTCGACAGCTTCGAGTGCGCGATCCAACGGCTCGCGCCGCGCTGCGAGCACTGCGACTGCCGCGTGATCGGGCACGGCGTGGAGGTGGAGGGCAAGTTCTTCTGCTGCGCCCACTGCGCGCGCATGGGGTCGGCCGACCTGGGCGCGATGATCCGCGACACCGTCGGCGCGCATCCCGGTTAACCGAGCACGAGGTCGAGGCTGAGCGGCACGGGCGGCGGCAGCACGTCCGTGCCCGCCCGGAACGACTCCAGCAGGTACGCGACCAGGCGCTGGGACCCGGCCGTCGCGACCTCCACGGGCAGGCTGGACAGCCCGCCGTTGGCGATGAGCACCAGCGTCAGGTCGTGCGGCGAGAAGTCGGCCCGGAGCCGTCCGCTGTCCTTCGCCCGCCGCACCAGCGCGCCGAAGTCCTGCCAGGTCCGGTCGCGCACCTCGGTGTGCAGGTCGGGGAACGACGCCGTGAACGCGGCGGTGAAACCCCGGTCGCACGCCTGCAGTTGGCACACCTTCTCGATCACCGTGCAGAAGCCGCGCCACGGGTCGGGGTCCTTCAGCGCGTCGTCGATGACGGCCTGGCACACGGCGAACTGCTCGGTGAAGGCCTCGGCGACCAGCGATTCCTTGGTCGGGAAGCGCCGGTACAACGTCGCGACGCCCACGCCTGCCCGCCGCGCGATCGCGGCCATGGGCACCTCCAGACCGCGTTCGGCGAACAACTCCCGTGCGACGGTCAGCACCCGTGCGCGGTTCTCTCGCGCGTCGGCTCGCATCTGAGACGGTTCAGCAGTCACTTCTTCTCACTTCGCGCCAAGTGGACGGGGGTCTCCACTTAGCAGGCTACGTTCGTGAGCATGAACTTCAACAGGCCGATCGTGAACCGGGTCAACAAGCTGATCGTCGGGCTGCGTGACGCGCCGCTCGTCGGGAAGCTCGTGCGCAAGGGGATCACCGTCGTGTCCTACACGGGCCGCAAGTCGGGTCGCACCTTCACCACACCCGTTGGCTACCAACGCAAAGGTGACACCGTGAACATCCAGGTGATGATGCCGGACTCCAAGACGTGGTGGCGCAACTTCAACGGTGAGGGCGGCCCTCTCACCCTTGAGCTCGATGGCGCCGAACGGACCGGACACGCGACATCGCACCGTGACGACAAGGGTCGTGTCACGGTGCGAGTGCAGCTGTAGAAGCCTTACGCGGCAAGGCGTCGACGCTCCAGGAACGCCGCCACGAGGTAGGCGCCGCCGCCCAGCACGGCCAGCACGCCGAAGAACCCGGCTCCCGGCACGAACAGCGTCGCGGCGGCGACCAGCATCAGCCAGGTGCCCAGGTTGTAGTGCAGGGCGTTGCCGCGGATCGCGCCCTCGGCGATGTAGATCAGGCCGACGACGATGGTCGAGCCGGCGGGCCACAGCACGGTCTGCAGCTCCGGCTTGTCGAACACCGTGCTCAGGCCCGTGACCGCCAACGCCAGGGCGGTGAACCCGGTGATCCAGGCCGTGCCGACCAGCTTCTCGGCTCGTCGCCGGGCCTCCGAGGCGGTTTTCTGGGCTCGCAGCGACGCGCTCATAGCGAAGACCGTGCCGGCGATGAGCCCGAAGGCGAGCAGCGCGATCGGCAGCCACGCCGGCATGACCACCGCTCCGGACCTGGACAGCAGCGCGGCACCGTGGCCGAACACGTAGGCGAACGCGAAGCCCAGGTAGGCGGCGCGGTTGTCGACCTCGGTGGACGCGATGGCGGTGGCGCGGACAGCGGTGGCGTTCATGACGGGGACTCCTGGAAGACGAGTGAGTTGATCAGGCGCGGTGCGATGACGCTGAACTGGGGCGAGCGGCGGATCGAGGCGCGCTGGTCGGCGAGGCCGTGCAGGCCCAGCCAGAACGTCAGCGCGCGGTCCGGGTCCGGGAGGACCCGCGTGAACAGCCGCAACGCCTGCGAGGAGAGGTCGGCCGCACCGAACATCACGCGGTAGCGGCGGGGGTGCAGGACGGCGAAGTCGAGGTACGCGAGGCCCGCGGAGCAGGCGTCGGGTGCGCCGAGAACGGCGGCTTCGAGTTCGCCGAACGCCTCGTGGCAGACAGCCAGCAAGATGGCCGTGGAATCGGGGAACTGCTGGTAGATCGAAGAAGTCGGGACGTCCGCCGCGCGGGACACCGCCCGCAGCGTCACGGCGTGGTCCGAGTCGACCAGGGCCGTCGCCGCCGCCACGATCGCCTGGCGGCAGCCCGGCCTGCTCACGGCTCCGGGACGATGACGACCTTGCCCAGCACCGTGCGCGACTCGGCCAGTGCCAGTGCGGCGCCCGCGTCCGACAACGGGATGCGCGCGGCGATTTGCGGCTTGAGTGCACCGGCCTTGACCAGCTGCAACACCTGCGTGAGGTCCTCGGCCAGGCGAGCGCGGAACGCGGCCTTGCGGAAGCGCTTGCCGGCCCAGAAGTTGTAGAAGCCCGCGCGCTTGCCGTTGGGCAGCAGGTTCCACAGCGCGAGCTGGCCGAAGTTCTTGAGCACCGGCAGCATCCCGTTGCCCTGCTCGTCCTTCGTCGCGGCCGAACCGTAGTTGACCAGCGCGCCGCCGCGGCGGACCAGCTTCCAGGACTCGTGCACGCCGGGGCCGCCGACGTGGTCGAACACGGCGTCCACACCCTCGGGCGCCAGTTCGCGGATGCGGTCGTACATGTTCGGGTCGCGGTAGTCGACGGGGATGGCGCCGAGCTCGCGCACCGCGTCGTGGTGACGCTCCGACGCCGTGCCGATGACCTTGATGCCGGCGTGGCGGGCGAGCTGCACCAACGTCGACCCGACGCCACCGTTCGCGCCGAGCACGACGATCGTGTCGCCGCGCTTGACCTTCGCGGTCCGGTACATCATCTGCCACGCCGTGACGCCGTTGACCAGCACGGTCTCGGCGGCGGCGGAGTCCACGCCGTCCGGCACGGGCACCAGGTCGCCCGCCTCGACGATCAGGTGGCTGGCCCATCCGCCGATCTTGGTGACCGCGGCGAACCGGCGTCCCCGCAGGTCGCGGTCGACGCCGGGACCTGCCGCGACGACCGTGCCGACGACGTCGTAACCGGGCACGAAGGGGAACGCGGGCTGGTCGTAGTACTTGCCCAGGCGCATCTGCTGCTCGGCGAACGAGACCCCGGTCGCCTCCATCCGCAGGACGACCTGGCCCTCGGCCGGTGCGGGCAGGTCGCGGACCTGGACGTGCAGGCCGGCGGGCTCGACGACACCCGGCAGGACGATCTCGGTGGCGCGGGTGGTGGCGGTGGTGGCGTTCATCTGGGGGCTCCTCGGTGTCTCTCGGTTGTGCTTACGGACATAAGCTAACGCCCGTAAGTCTACGAGCGCAAGGCCTAACACCCATAAACTTTCAGGTGTATGGTTACGGCCGTGACGAACACGGAACCGCGCAGGCGCAACCGCAGGGGCGAGGGCGGGAAACTGCGAGACGAGATCATCGCGGCGGCCGTCGCGCTGCTGGACGAAGGCGGCGACGAACGCGCGGTCACCCTGCGCTCGGTCGCGCGCAAGGCGGGCATCGCGGCACCGTCGATCTACCCGCACTTCGCCGACCAGCCGTCGATCATGCTGGCCGTGGTGCAGCAGGAGATGGACACGCTCACCGCAGCCCTGCGCGAGGCTGACGGAACCGCGGGTTCAGACGCGCGAGCAAGGCTCTTCGCGGTGTGCAACGCCTACCTGGACTTCGCCAAGGCGCACCCGCAGCGCTACCGGATCATGTTCGGCGGTCTGTGGACACCGTCGACCGAGGACACCTCGATCACCGACGCCGACCTCGAGTCGCTGGGCGTGGAGGCGTTCACGCTGCTCGTCGAGGTGCTCGGCGCGTGCATCGAGGAGGGGATCGCGCACACCAGCGACGACCTCTTCGGCGACGCGGTGGCGTTGTGGCTGGGGCTGCACGGCCTCGCGCACCAGCGGGCCGTGGTGCGCAAGATGCCCGGACCTGCCGACGTGGGGGACCGGCTGATCAGGGCGCTCGCGCACCTCAAGTGACTACGGGGCCTCGAAGAGGGTCGACACCGACTCGCCGACGTTGATCCGCCGCATCGCCTCGGCCATCGCCGGCGCGATCGACAGCACCTTCAGCTTCGGCACCACCTTGTCGTCCGGGATCGGCACGGTGTTCGTGGCGACGATCTCCAGCACGTCGTCGAACGCCTGCAACCGGTCCAGCGCCCCGGCCGAGAACAGCCCGTGCGTGCAGGCGACCCGGATCGACCCCGCCCCGCGCTCGCGCAGCTTGTCCAGCAGTTCGATCACCGTCGAGCCCTTGGCGATCTCGTCGTCCAGCACGATCACGTCCCGCCCGGCCACGTCGCCGATGACAGTCGAGATCTGCACCTTGTCGTCGGCGAACCGCTGCTTCGCGCCGGCCGCGACCGGCAGCCCGAGGATCCGCGCGAAGTGCGCGGCCTCCTTGGCGTTGCCCAGGTCCGGGGACACCACGACCGTGTTCGACAGGTCGTGCTGGGAGAAGTGCGCGGCCAGTTCGCGCAGGGCGTGCAGGTGGTCGACGGGCACCGAGAAGAACCCGTGCACCTGCGGAGAGTGCAACGTCATCGCCAGCACCCGGGACGCGCCCGCGGCCACCATCAGGTCGGCGACCAGACGGCCGCCGATCGAGATCCGGGGAGCGTCCTTCTTGTCCGAACGCGCGTACGCGTAGTGCGGCAGGACGACGGTCGTGCGCGCGGCGGAGGCGCCACGGGCAGCGTCGAGCATCAGCAGGAGTTCGACGAGGTGTTCCTGGACGGGCGGTACCAGCGGCTGGATCAGGAACACGTCCCGCTCACGGCAGTTCGCCTGCAACTGCACTTCCAGGCAGTCGTTGGCGAACCGCGTCAGCCGGCTGGGGGAGAGATCGACACCGAGGTGACCACAGATCTCGGCGGCGAGTGAGGGATGGGCAGAACCACTGAAGACAGCGATGTCACGCACACCCGCGAACCTAGTCGATGACCAGCACCAACTTGCCGTCGCGGAAGAACGGCGTGAGGTTTCCGCGCGTGTCGACCGTGTGGGTGCCGCGCGGGAAAACGGCCTCTATGGCCGTGAACGCGAGGATGTCCGACACGCCGTGACGGCCGCGCAACGATCGTTGGCCTTGGTACCGCAGAGCGCGCCCCTCGCGGCGGTACTGGTGGGCCTCAGCAGCAGTGGAGGCGCCTACTCGAAGCGCCTCCGGGCCTACCAGGCGTCCTGAGGACGCGCCGCGTACAGAGACGCCGAAACCCTGCGCGACCAGTGAGTTCACCACTGCGTCGGACGGGGGAACGGGCAGGAGGAAGGACATCGCGAAGTGGCTGTCGACCTCGTGCACCACGACCGTTCGGGCCGTGGTCAGCACGGTGTCGTGCAGCTCCAACGCGATCTTCTCCGCTTCCCAGCGGTTTTCATAGCCGGCGTCGATGCCGACGAAGGTGCTGGTCACCTGACCTCCACGAAGATCGGGTTGGTGTAGCACCACAGGTCCTCCCACGGGTTCGCGGCTCCCGGTGCGTCCGCCTGCGGTTCGAAAGCGCCGCGGTTGCCGTCGGTTCCGCGCAGCCGGAGGTAGAAAGGCTCCCGGACGTTGCGGAACGTGTGCGTGAAGACCGCATAGTGCCAGCGCGGCTCGTAGGATCGCTCGACCTTCACATGTGGCGTGGCCAACGTTTCAGATGATGATCGTCCGGTAACCGCGCCCTTGATGAGGTCCAAACGGCGCAATCGTGGCACGAATCCCGCGCTGTTGGGGCGAGTTGCCAGACGTACCTTGACCAGCACCGTCACGTCCGAGCCCCGGCGGACGCGCAGCCGCCCGCCCATCGTCCGCGTTCCGCCGGATGCGTAAACGTCGAATCGCAGGTCCTCGACCAGGCCTCCGTGCGTCACCCACGCCCGACCTGCGCGAAGGCCCTCCATCACTGCTCCGCGCGTGCGCCGGGTGGCGCCGACGACGGTTCGTGAGAATTCACAGGGGAAGAAGTCGACGTAGGGCGGCGACACCTGCGGCACGGTGCCCTCGACCGGGTCGAGGTGCTTGCCCGTGAGGTCGAACCGATCTCCCGGCTCCGGCACGCGGACGATCGTGTCGCGCGAGTTGAAGTGCGAGTCCGAGTTCGACGTGATCCACCAGCCGAGGCCCTCGGCGAGCAGCGAGTCCCAGACTCCGCCGACCTTCGCCGTCATCCAGTCGAAGCCGCCGTAGGTCCTGTACGCCTCGGGCGGATAGGGCGCGTACGAGTTCGGACCAGGGCTGTTCGCGTAGCCGCCGCGATGGCCGCCCGGACCGCGCAACGGGTCGCCGTCGCCCTGCGCTCCCGGCGCGCCCTCCATGCCGACAACGATGTCGGGGGCCAGGTCACGCATGGTCCGGAGCTCGTGGGGCGCCACCCGGCCGTTGCGCATCGGGTGGTTCACGAACACCAGCGCGGACTTCATGGTGCCGTTGCGGATCTTGGTCTGCAGGAACCGGATCGCGTCCAGCGCCTTGCGCTCGTTCGCCGGGTTCGAGGCCTCGGCGCCGTTCAGCCGCCAGTCGAACTGCCGCTCGAAGTCGCGCAGCACGCCGGCCTCGTCGTGGCAGTCCTCGAAGAACAACGTCGCGTGCTCGGCGCCGGGGACGTTCCACTCCATCCCGTGCCACAGCAGCAGTTGCGGGAACTTCCGGGCGGCTCGACGGAGATCGGCCGCCGTCGCCTCGACGGAGTGGGCCTCGTGCGACGCGTGGCCGTGGTCGGTGACCACGAGCCAGTCCGTGCCGTGCCGCAACGCTCCGCGGATCTGCTGCTCAACGGTGTACATGCCGTCGTACGAGTACTGCGTGTGCGTGTGGTGGTCACCGGAAAGCCACTGGTAGCGCGGGGAAGCCGCCGCGGTCCCGGTCCCCAGTGCACCCGCCACGCCGAGCACGCCGGCTCCCTGCAGGAAGCGCCTGCGAGCTACTTCGGACACGGCTGGACCTCCACGCGACGGGTCGGGGTGCGTGGAGGCTAGGCCGATCGGGTGTGGCGCAGGTGGACGCCGCGTGAACTACACGGGAAGCAGATCCACCCAGTCCAGGAACGGCAGCGCACCGGTGCCCTGCAACGCCGCGAGCCCCAGCCAGATCGACAGGATCGTCACGACCGGCCCGACGATGGCCATCTCCACCACGCCACCGGTCTTCATCCGCATGATCTTCGGCGGCGCGACCGGGTACCAGGTCTTGCCGAAGATCGGGATCGGCCACAGGATCGGGCAGCCCTGCTCGGTGATCGCGTCACCGATGTAGTGCGCGAAGCACCCGATGCCGACCGCGATCCCGCACGCCGCCGCGGAGGCGTCCGTCTGCGAGGTCCACGCGATCATCGCCCAGGTGATGCCCGCCGACACCACGGTGATCAGCAACGCGTCCTGCTTGGGGCACCAGTCGTTCATGATGCCGCGCACCGCGAGACCGGCGAACACGAACATGAGCACCGGCAGGGCCCACTTCTGGCTGTTCTGGATGACCGCGGCGGTGAAGACGGCGGAGAAGATCGCGAAGACGAGCGTGTGCGTGAGACCGCGATGTCCGCCGTCCCGCTTGGAATCTCTCTTCAGTCGCGTGGTCCGGTAGACGAAGCTGCTCAACGCGTTGATGCCCGCGGACAGCCCGCTGCTCAGTGCTCCGAACGTGCGCGAGATGGTCGAACCGGGGTGGTCGAGGTCGGGCAGAAGTGCCGCTCCAGTAGCGAGAACCGCGCCAACGGCCCAGCTCTGCGGCGAGAGCTGGCCGATCGGGTGACTTGACGCGAGTGCGGTGACAGCGCTCCAGGCGAGCAGTCCACTCATCGCATGTGTTGGCCCAGTTGACACTTACGCCCCTTCTGGTGATCACCCGTCAGTGGGAAACAGTAGTCGTTCGGTATCAAGCGCTGAGACGAGAACTCCATATGTCCGGACAACTGATTCCTGACGGATGGAGTACGGACATGGCGCAGGTGTGGCTCATCACCGGCAGTTCGCGCGGCATCGGACGCGCTACCGCCGAAGCGGTTCTCGCCGCCGGGCACCGGCTCGTCGCGACCGCCCGCGACCCGCGCGATCTCGACGACCTCGTCTCTCAACACGGCGACCGGGTCAGATCTGTTGCACTTGACGTCCGTGACGCCGGTCAAGCCCGTGTGGCCGTGGCGACCGCCGTCCGCGAGTTCGGCCGGCTCGACGTCGTCGTGAACAACGCGGGCGCGGGTCGCGTGACGTCGATCGAGGAGTGCGCGGAGGAGGACTTCCGCGAGCAGCTGGAGGTCAACCTCTGGGGCGCCGTCAACGTCACCCGTGCCGCGTTGCCGGTGCTGCGCGAGCAGCGGTCCGGGCACTTCCTGCACGCCGGGTCGACCGCCGGGCACACGGCGCTGGGAGGCGGGCTCGGCCCGTACGTGATGTCGAAGTTCGCACTGCGCGGGTTCAACGAGTCGCTCGCCGCCGAGTGCGCGCCGTTCGGCGTCCGGTCCACGTTGATCGAGCTCGGCGGCATGCAGACGGACTGGACCGGCAGCTCTCTGGTGGTGACCGAGCACGGACCGGACTACGTTCCGTCTGTCGGGGTACTACTGGGCATGGTGCGCGGAGCCGACGGCAACATGCCCGGTGATCCGGCCAAGGCGGCGAAGGTCATGCTCGACGTGGTAGCCATGGACGAGCCGCCGCTGTGTCTGCTGCTGGGCAGCGACGCGGTGGATATGGTGCGCCTGGTAGACCAGGCACGGAATGCGGAAATCGACAAGTGGGAGCACGTGAGCCGGTCGACCGACCGCAACCCTGAACCGGTGTAACCAGGGTCGCAGGCGCGGACGGACGGTTTACCAGTACGCTTGTCCTGCTTGCATCGTCGCGAGAGGAGCGCCCAGGATTATGGGCAAGATCAAGGTTCAGGGCACCGTCGTCGAGCTTGACGGCGACGAGATGACCCGGATCATCTGGCAGTTCATCAAGGACAAGCTGATCCACCCGTACCTGGACGTCACTCTGGAGTACTACGACCTGGGCATCGAGCACCGGGACGCCACCGACGACCAGGTCACCGTCGACGCCGCCAACGCCATCAAGAAGCACGGCGTCGGCGTCAAGTGCGCCACGATCACGCCGGACGAGGCGCGCGTCGAGGAGTTCGGCCTCAAGAAGATGTGGGTCTCGCCGAACGGCACGATCCGCAACATCCTCGGTGGTGTCGTCTTCCGCGAGCCGATCATCATCTCGAACGTCCCGCGCCTGGTCCCGGGCTGGACGAAGCCGATCATCATCGGCCGTCACGCGCACGGTGACCAGTACAAGGCCACCAACTTCAAGGTGCCCGGCGCCGGCAAGCTCACGATCACGTTCCAGCCGGAGGACGGCTCGGACCCGATCGAGCACACCGTCACCGAGTTCCCGGCGGAGGGCGGTGTGGCGATGGGCATGTACAACTACAACAAGTCCATCGAGGACTTCGCCCGCGCCTCGTTCTCCTACGGCCTGCAGCGGGGCTACCCCGTCTACATGTCGACGAAGAACACGATCCTCAAGGCCTACGACGGTGCCTTCAAGGACATCTTCCAGGCCGTGTTCGACGCCGAGTTCAAGGCGGAGTTCGACGCCAAGGGCCTGACCTACGAGCACCGCCTCATCGACGACATGGTCGCAGCGGCCATGAAGTGGGAGGGCGGCTACGTCTGGGCGTGCAAGAACTACGACGGTGACGTCCAGTCCGACACGGTCGCGCAGGGCTTCGGCTCGCTCGGCCTCATGACGTCGGTCCTGATGACGCCGGACGGCAAGACGGTCGAGGCCGAGGCCGCGCACGGCACCGTGACGCGTCACTTCCGCCAGCACCAGGCCGGCAAGCCGACCTCCACGAACCCCATCGCGTCGATCTACGCGTGGACCCGTGGCCTCATGCACCGCGGCAAGCTGGACAACACCCCCGAGGTGATCCGCTTCGCCGAGGCGCTCGAGGAGGTCGTGATCGAGACCGTCGAGTCCGGTCAGATGACCAAGGACCTGGCCCTGCTGATCAGCAAGGACCAGGCGTGGCTGACGACCGAGGACTTCCTCGCCGCGCTCGACGAGAACCTCAAGAAGAAGATGGCGTCCTTCTGATCGCCTGACTGCTTCTGAGAAGGCCACCCCGGTCACACCGGGGTGGCCTTTTTCGTGGTGTGTCACCCGGTCGGTTCCTCTTGCGGGTGGTAACCGCGCCGAGCCGTCCACGCAGGCCGTTCAGCCGCTATATCTGCTGTTCCAGGGCTTGTGGTGTGCGGAGGGTTCGAGATGTTCGGTGTGCCGGTTCGGGGAATGATCGTCATCGGTGTGCTCGGGGTCGCCGGCGTGATGTACGCCGTCAACGGCGGCAAGCCGATGGGCAGTGACAAGGCGGCGGAGATCTGCAAGATCACGGTGACGGCGGACATCCTCAACGTCCGCTCCGGCCCGGGCGACATGCAGCCGATCGTCTCGACGATGCCGCGCGACGCGGTGTCCGACGCCCAGGGCCGCGTGGAGAACGGCTACCGGATGCTGAGCGACCGCCGCTGGGTCAGCCAGTCGTTCGTCGCGCTGACCAGCGACTCGACCTGCAAGTAAACTCGCGGGCATGTTGCGGAACGTGTTCCGGTGGGGCAGGGGCAAGAGCGTCGCGCAGTGCTCCTGCGACCCCGAGTGGCAGGGCCTCTACACCGAGGTCTACGGCGAACGCCAGCTCGCCCTGCCCCGCGACGAGATGGCGACCCTCGTCGGTTACCTCGACCTGACGGCGCGCTGCGCGGGCTGCAACGCCGAGTACCCGAAGCCCTGGGGCCTGGCCTCCCAGTAGGCTCCTCCGTCGTGCTCACGGTCTCCACGGTCAACGTCAACGGTCTGCGCGCTGCCGCGAAGAAGGGCTACCTGTCGTGGCTCGCCGCTTCTTCAGCCGATGTGGTGTGCCTGCAGGAAGTCCGCGCGGAACCCTCCGAGCTCGCGCCTGAGGTCCACTCGCCCGCCGGTTGGCACGGCGTGTACGCGCCCTCTTCGTTGAAGGGCCGCGCGGGCGTGGGCATCCTCTCGCGCGTGGAACCCACCTCGGTCCGTGTGGGCTTCGGCACCGCGGAGTTCGAGGCGAGCGGCCGCTACGTGGAGATCGAGCTGCCCGGCGTCGTCGTCGCGTCGCTCTACCTGCCGTCCGGCGACGTCGGCACCGAGAAGCAGGAGGAGAAAGACCGCTTCATGGCGGCCTTCCTGCCGTACCTGGTGTCGCTGCGGGAGAAGGCGGCTGTGTCGGGCCGGGAGGTGGTCGTCTGCGGTGACTGGAACATCGCGCACCAGCAGGCGGACCTGAAGAACTGGAAGACGAACCAGAAGGAGTCCGGGTTCCTGCCTTATGAGCGGGAGTGGATGACGTCTGTGTTCGCGTCTGGGTACAACGACGTGATGCGGTCTTTGCACCCTGATGTTGTTGGGCCGTATTCGTGGTGGTCGTACCGCGGGAAGGCGTTCGACAACGATTCCGGGTGGAGGATCGATTACGTGGTCACCAGCGACGGTATCGCCGGCTCGGCTACGAGCGCGGTTGTCGAGCGCGCGGCCACTTATCAGGAACGATGGTCTGATCACGCGCCTGTGACGGTCACGTTCGATTGGCCCAAGCCCTAGCCTGCCGACATGGTCTCTGTGTGGGTGGCTGTGCTGGGCATCGTCGGCACGCTGGCGGCCGCGGTGCTGACTCAGATCCTGACCAACCGGCGTGAGTTCCAGCGCGACCAGCTCAGGTGGGCGCAGGAGCGCCAGGAGCGTGAGTTCGACGTCCGCAAAGTTGCGGTAGCGGATGCCTTGACAGCGATCAACAAGTGGTACTACGCGCTTCATGATCTTTCGCTCTATGTGGCATTTCCTCACGTGCGCATACCCGAAGTCGCCCGCATTCCTGAACTCACGGACCAGGCTGAGCACAGCTACACGGCTGTCGACCTCTTCTGCTCCGACACTGCGGGCAGCATGACGCGAGAAGTTCTTGCGGCGCTCTCGGCCTGGAGTGAACGACTCCGGGAACTGGGCAAGGAAACTGAGATGAACCGTGCCGTTGATCGTGAGTGGCGCACCGACGCACACGTCGGCGGTCAGCTGACCAAGGACAAGCTGGAACGCCTACGAGACATCTACCGTGCTGAGCTGTATCAGGGCCTCAAGCAGGTGTAGGCGATCAACCCGGTCACCGTCGTCTACTCCGACTGACCCAGCCCGAACAGCCTTTATCGCTCTTGTCACCCACCTGACGGCTCGATTCAACCCTGCCGCTCCCTGAACATGAACACGATTCACCATCCATGAATCGGGGGCGGCATGACAGGGTTCAACCGGCGGTCTTTCCTCCTGGCGATGGGTGTGGGCGCGGCCGGCGTGCCACTCCTGGACCGCCAAGCGTTTGCGTCGACCGCGGGCACCACGCTCGACGTCACGGCAACACCGATCGGGACCAGCGGTTATCGCCGACTCCAAGCAGGTCCCGGCTGGCCGACGGTCGTGCGCGGCGACCTGATCGCGGCCAAGCCGAACAGGGCGGCCAGGCGAACAGCTCTGGCCAGCTTCGTGCAGTTCAGCGACATGCACATCTGCGACGCCCAGAGCCCGCTCCGCTTCGAGTACCTGCACCCGATCATGGGGTCCAGCGCGCACCGGCCGCAGGAGGCGCTCACGACGCAGGGGTCGACGTCGCTCGTCCGGCGGGTCAACGCCGTTCGCCGAGGACCGCTCACGAGCAGGCCCTTCGATTTCCTTATGACGACCGGCGACAACACCGACAACCACGAGAACGTCGAGCTCGACTGGTACCTCACGGTCCTCAATGGCGGTCGCATCACCCCGAACACCGGCGACAACAGGTACGAGGGCGTGCAGAACGCGGGTCTCAGCACCTTCTGGCAGCCGGACCTGAGCGGCAGCGACGACTACAAGGCGAAGGGCTTCCCGCAGCTCAGCGGACTGCTCGACGCGGCGGTCCGCGAGTTCACCAGCCCCGGCCTCGACATCCCCTGGTACTCGACGATCGGCAACCACGACGACAGCGTGGTCGGCGCGCTGCCGGACGGGTTGCTCGACGGCTGGTACACCGGCCGCAAGAAGATCGTCGGGTTCGGTGACCCCGTGCAGAACGCGAAGGTCGCGCGGGCGTTCAACGATCCCACGGCGATCCCTGAGGCCCTCACCATCCTCGCGGGCAACAGCGGCGTCGTCCGCACCGTGACGCCTGATCCGAGGCGCAGGCTGTTCAACACCGGCGAGTTCGTGCGCAAGCATCTACCGTCGGGCGGACACGGTTACACGGACGCCAACGCGGATGGTGTGGACGTCTTCTACACGTTCCGGATGGCGCCCGGTGTCACTGGCATCAGCATGGACACCACGAACCTCGCGGGGTTCTCCACGGGGTCGATAGGGCTGCATCAGCTCAACTGGATCGAGAAGACCCTCAAGCGCAACAGTTCGCTCTACTACGACTGGCTCGGCCTGCCGCAACGGCAGAACGTCACCGACGAGCTGTTCGTGCTCTTCAGTCACCACACGAGCTCGACGATGGGCAACGTGCTGCCGGACAAGCGCCGCCCGTTCGACCCGAGGATGAACGGCGACGCGTTGCTCAACCTCCTGCACCGATTCCCGAACGTGCTGGCGTGGGTCAACGGCCACACACACCGCAACGTCATCACCCCGCACCGGCACGACACGCCTGCACGGAGCTTCTGGGAGATCAACACCGCCGCGCACGTCGACTACCCGCAGCACGCCCGCGTGATCGAGGTGGCGGACAACGGCGATGGCACGTTGTCGCTGTTCACGACGTTGCTCGAAGCCGATGCGCCCTATCAGGTCGACTACGACGATCGCAGCGACACGGCACTCGCCAGCCTGTGCCGGGAGATCACCTACAACGACATCCACTCGCGGACGAACCCCCTCGGCACACCGCTCGACCGGAACACGGAGCTGCTCGTCGCCGTGCGCTGAAGTGGGATGTCCCACAGCCAGTCGCACCTGATCAGGAATTTTGGCGGCCTAAGGTCGTTTACGTGGCAGTGGACATCTCGCTAACCCCACCGCAGTCCCGTCCGAGTGCGGCGGCCATGCGGCGTGCGCTGCGCAGGGCCGCCGACGGTGCCGTGCTCGACGCGACCGAGGCCGCCGTGTTGCTGCACGCGCGCGAGGACGACCTGGACTCGTTGCTGACAGCGGCGGGCAAGGTGAGGGACGCGCACCTGCTCGCCGAGGGGCGTGCCGGGATCGTCACGTACAGCCGGTCGGTGTTCATCCCGCTGACGAGGCTGTGCCGGGATCGGTGCCACTACTGCACGTTCGCGACCGTGCCGCACAAGCTGCCCGCCGCGTTCCTCGAACGCGACGAGGTGCTGGAGATCGCCCGCGCCGGCGCCGCGCAGGGGTGCAAGGAAGCCCTCTTCACGCTCGGCGACCGGCCGGAGGAGCGCTGGCCCGCCGCGAAGGAGTGGCTGGAGGCGCGTGGTTACGAGTCCACTTTGGACTACGTGCGGGCCAGTGCCATCGCGGTGCTGGAGGAGACCGGGCTGCTGCCGCACCTCAACCCCGGTGTGCTGAGCTGGGAGGAGCTGACGCGGCTGCGGCCCGTCGCGTCCAGCATGGGCATGATGCTGGAGACCACGGCCGAGCGGCTGTGGAGCGAGAAGGGCGGCCCGCACTACGGCAGTCCCGACAAGGACCCCGCCGTCCGCCTGCGGGTGCTGACCGACGCCGGCCGCGTGAACGTCCCGTTCACCACCGGAATCCTCATCGGCATCGGGGAGACGATCGCCGAGCGCGCCGAGTCGCTGCTCGCGATGCGTCAAGTCGCGAAGCAGTACGGGCACATCCAGGAAGTCATCATCCAGAACTTCCGCGCCAAGCCGGACACGGCGATGCGCGGCATGCCCGACGCCGACCTGACCGAGCTCGCGGCGACGATCGCCGTTGCGCGCCTTGTGATGCCGTCGACCGTGAGCGTGCAGGCACCGCCGAACCTCGTCGGCGGCGAGTTCGGCCTCATGCTGCGCGCGGGCGTCGACGACTGGGGCGGCGTCTCGCCGATCACGCCCGACCACGTGAACCCCGAGAAGCCGTGGCCCCAGGTGGAGCAGCTCTCGGAGATCACCGCTCAGGCCGGTTTCTCCTTGCAGGAGAGGCTGAACGTCTACCCGCGCTACGTCCGCGCGGCGGCGGGGCAGTGGATCGACACCCGCCTCACCGCGCACCTTTCCGCGCTGGCGCTGGAGAACGGCCTCGCGAACCCGGACGCCGCCGTGGTCGGCCGCGAGTGGCAGGAACCCGACGGCGGGCTCGACACGTTCGGCCGCGCGGACCTCAACACCGCGATCGACACCGAGGGCCGCACGAGCGACCGCCGCGGTGACTTCGACGAGGTCTACGGCGACTGGGACGAACTGAAGATTCCCGTTGCCCCGCAACGACTCTCCGAAGACGTCCAACGTGGACTGAAGATCGCGGCGAACGACCCGGGCGCGTTGCTCGGCGACACCGAAGCCGCGATGGCCTTGCTGACGGCCGACGGCGACGCGCTGGAGGAGATGGTCCACCTCGCCGACGAACTGCGGCGCGAGGTGGTGGGCGACGACGTCACGTACGTGGTCAACCGGAACATCAACTTCTCCAACGTCTGCTACGTCGGTTGCCGCTTCTGCGCTTTCGCCCAGCGCGAGCGCGACGCGGACGCCTTCCGGCTCTCGACCGAGGACGTCGCCGACCGCGCGCAGGAGGCGTGGGACGACGGCGCCACCGAGGTCTGCATGCAGGGCGGCATCGACCCCAAGCTGCCGGTGACCTACTACGCCGACGTCGTGCGCGCGATCAAGAAGCGCGTGCCCGGGATGCACGTCCACGCGTTCAGCCCGATGGAGATCGTCTCCGCCGCGGCGAAGGCGGGCGTGAGCGTCCGTGAGTGGCTCACGGAACTGAAGGAAGCCGGCCTCGACACGATTCCCGGTACGGCGGCCGAGATCCTCGACGACGACGTCCGCTGGGTGCTGACCAAGGGCAAGCTGCCGACCGCGACCTGGCTCGACGTCGTCGGCACGGCTCATGAGCTGGGCATTCGTTCGTCGTCGACGATGATGTACGGCCACGTCGACCACCCCGGCCACTGGCTCACGCACTTCCGGGTGCTCGCGAACCTGCAGGACCGGACCGGCGGGCTGACCGAGTTCGTCGCGCTGCCGTTCGTGCACCGCAACGCCCCGATCTACCTGGCGGGAGTGGCCCGTCCGGGTCCCAGCCGCCGCGACAACCGCGCCGTGCACGCGTTCGCACGGTTGGCGCTGCACGGACGCGTGGACAACATCCAGTGCTCCTGGGTGAAGCTCGGCGACGAGGGCACCGCGGAGATCCTCAACGGCGGTGCGAACGACATCGGCGGCACGTTGATGGAGGAGACCATCAGCCGCATGGCAGGGTCCGAGCACGGATCGGCGCGCACTGTGAGTGAGCTTGAAACCCTGGCATCACTAGCAGGGCGTAACGCGCGTCAGCGGACTACTACATATGGGCGAGTGCGATCCGATCATCCGTGACCGATAGTCTGATTCGGCGCATGAACGCTACCGGCCATCGGTAGCTTGGCGGCCAATCAGTCAGCAAGGTTCACCCGTTCCGGGGTGAGTCTGTGCCTTGGGGAGGCTCGGCAAGTGCACGGCATGAGTCTGGTTCTGAGCGCTGCGGTCGAAAGCAGCATGACCGGCACCGCTGCTGGTCCCGTCGGACTGATCGCGGTCACCGCGGGCGTCGGCGGCATGGTGTACGGCCTGGTCAAGAGGCGTAAGCCCGCTCCGGTCATCGCGGCGAACCAGCGCATCGACCTGGTTCAGCAGGACACCGCGCAGAACTGATCTGCCCGGTTCTGAGAAGATTTCGTCCGTGTCCACGGAGAACGCGCCTGCAGAGCCCGTAAAGCGCCCCCGCGTCCTGTCCGGCATCCAGCCGACGGCCGGGTCGTTCCACCTCGGCAACTACCTGGGTGCGGTGCGGCAGTGGGTGGCCCTGCAGGAGGCGCACGACGCGTTCTACTGCGTCGTCGACCTGCACGCGATCACCGTGGAGCAGAACCCGAAGGAACTGCGGCAGAACACGCGCGTCTCGGCCGCGCAGCTGCTCGCGCTGGGGATCGACCCGGATCGGGCGACCCTGTTCGTGCAGTCGCACGTCCCGGAGCACGCCCAGCTCGGCTGGGTCATGCAGTGCATGACCGGCTTCGGCGAGGCGGCGCGGATGACGCAGTTCAAGGACAAGTCCGCACGCCAGGAGCAGTCCGTCGGCGTCGGCCTGTTCACGTACCCGATCCTGCAGGCCGCGGACATCCTGCTGTACCAGGCGCACTACGTGCCGGTCGGTGAGGACCAGCGCCAGCACCTGGAGCTGACCCGCGACCTGGCGACGCGCTTCAACTCGCGCTACGGCAAGACGTTCCGCCTGCCGGAGGCGTACATCGTCAAGGACACGGCCAAGATCTTCGACCTGCAGGAACCGACGGCGAAGATGAGCAAGTCGGTGCCCGGTGGCGTCGTCGAGCTTCTGGAGGACCCGAAGCGCTCGGCGAAGAAGATCCGGTCCGCGGTCACCGACACCGGCCGCGAGATCGTCTTCGACGTCGAGAACAAGCCGGGCGTCTCCAACCTGCTGACGATCTACTCGGCGCTGACGGGCCGCACGGTCGAGTCGCTGGTCGCCGACTACGACGGCAAGGGCTACGGCGATCTGAAGAAGGACCTCGGCGAGGTCTTCACGGAGTGGGTCACGCCGGTGCAGGAACGCGTCCGGATGTACCTCGACGACGTGGCGTCGCTGGACAAGATCCTGGCCTCCGGTGCCGAGCGCGCCCGCGAGGTCGCCGCCGGCACGTTGCGCCGTACGTACGACAAGATCGGCTTTGTCCTGCCCGAGTAGTGCAAGTGCACTAGCGTCTTGTGCGTGGACAAGTGGCGGCAGAAGTACGCGTGGCTCGACCACATCATTCGCGCATACGAGCGGTTCGACCAGCGGTACGGAACCCAGCACGCCGCTGCGGTCACGTACTTCAGCGTGCTCTCGCTCGTGCCGATCCTGATGATCGGGTTCGCGGTCGCCGGTTTCGTGTTGCAGTCGCAGCCGGACCTGCTGGCCTCGCTGCGCAGCAGCATCGCGGAGGCAGTGCCCGATCCGCAGCTGCGCACCCAGATCAACGAGGCCGTGGACACCGCCCTGGAGTCCAAGGGCACCGTCGGCATCATCGGTCTGCTCGGTGCCGCCTACTCCGGTCTCGGCTGGATGAGCAACCTCCGCGACGCCCTGACCGCGCAGTGGGGTCAGGCCAAGGGGGAGTTGCCGTTCCTCGGCACGCTGTGGCGTGACCTGCTGTCGTTGCTCGGCCTGGGCCTCGCGATCGTGCTGTCGTTCGGCATCACGGCGCTGGGCACCGGCTTCGCCGAGCAGGTGCTGGAGTGGATGGGCCTGGCCGAGGCCGGCTGGGCGCACGTCCTGCTGCGCATCGGCACGATCCTGCTGTCGCTGCTGGCGAACTGGATGGTCTTCCTGTGGGTGCTCTCGCGGCTGCCGCGCAAGCCCGTGGGGTGGAAGAGCGCGGTGCGCGGCGCGCTGGCGGGTGCGATCGGCTTCGAGGTGCTCAAGCAGGCCGCCACGATCTTCCTGTCGTTCACGACGAAGTCGCCGACCTCGGCCGCGTTCGGGTCGGTGATCGGTGTGCTGGTGTTCGCGAACCTCGTGGCGCAGTTCATCCTGTTCATCACGGCCTGGACCGCCACGGCCCGGGAGAACCGCGAGCCCGAGGTGGTGAAGGCGCCGCCGCCCGCGGTGATCCAGCCCGTGGTGTCGGTGCGGCAGGGCCCCTCGCCGTCGCTGATGATCGGCGCCGGCGCGGTGCTCGGTGCGGTCCTCGGACTGCGGTGGCGCCGCAAGTAGCCCGCAAGACGAAGAACGGCCCCGGCGCGCGTGCGCCGGGGCCGTCGTCGTTGGTGCCTCAGAAGCTCTGAGCCGCCTGCTGCGCGGCCTGGCGGCGTGCCCTGGCCGCCTTGGCCCGCTTGTTGCGGACGACCAGCACGAGGCCGGCCAGCAGGCCGAGAACCGCGACCGCCGTGATCGGGAGGCCGACGGTGCCGAACGCGGTGGGCGTCGGGCGGCCCGTCTCCGCGTCGGCCGCCACGTCCGGGGAGTTGCTGTTGGTGCTCTGGGTGGGGACGACGTTCTGCTTGGGCTGCGGCGCGCCGTCGACGAGCTTGCCGACACCGCCGGGGCCCATGGCGAAGCCGTAGTCGAGGAGCTTGCCGGCCTGGTTGTCGATGCGCGTGGGCGTCTGCTGGCCGCGCAGCAGCACCACGACGAGGCGGCGGCCGTTGCGTTCGGCCGCGCCCACGTAGGTGTGCTGCGAGTCGTCCGTGAAGCCGGTCTTCCCGCCGAGCGCGCCCTGGTAGTTCGTGAGCTGGCGGTTGTCGTTCTGCAGCACGATCGTGCCGCCGTTGCGGCCGGGGAACTGCGACTGCGGCAGCTTGATGGCCTGCGCGAACTCCTCGTACTTCATCGCGCCGCGGAAGATCAGGCCGACGTCGTAGGCCGACGTGCTGGTGCCGGGGCCGTCGAGGCCCGACGGGGTCACGGCGCGGGTGTCGAGGGCGCCGAGCTCCTTGGCCATGGCGTTCATCTTGCGCAGGGCGTTCGGCACGCCGCCGAGCTGACGGGCCAGGGTGTGCGCCACGTCGTTGCCCGAGGTGAGCAGCAGACCGTGCATCAACTGGCGGACCGTGTACTGGCCGCCGTCCTTCAGGCCGACGCAGGTGCACTCCTGCTGCGTGTCCTCGGCGCTGGCGGTGACGACGAGGTCGCCCCGCAGTTCCTTGGCGACGACCATCGCGAGGAGCACCTTCATGATGCTCGCAGGGCGCTGACGGCCGTGCGGGTCGTACGCGGCGAGGACGGCGCCACTGTCGATGTCCGCGAGCATCCACGAGGCAGCGGTGATGCCGCTGGGCGGCTGCGCCGAGTTCGGCGGCAGGATCAGGCCGCACTCGCCCAGCCGGTCGCCGCCGATGGGCTTCTCCGGCACCTCGAGCGGCGTCGGGGCCTTCTGGCCGGGCGCCGGCTGCTCGGACGTGTCCACCGGTGGAGGCGGGGTCTCGCGGTTAGCGCACTGCGCCGAGCCGGCGGCCTGCTGTGCGGTGCTCGTCGGTGCGGCGAACGCGGCGGTGGCCGTTGCTAGGACCAGGGCGACGATGAGCCGTTTTGGGAAGGGCACACGTTCAGGCTATCCACCCCCGTTCAGCCGCTTGCACGCGCCACGTCTGATACTGGTGAACGTGAAGCTCTCGCGCCCGATGTCACTCTTCCTGGTGGCTTTCGGGGTGTGGTCGTGGGTGATCTGGCCCACGTTCCTGAAGAACATCTGGAAGGACCCGCGTTCGTTCAGCGACGGACCTACGGCCTTCTTCACGGTGCACCTGGTGCTCGTGATCGCCTCGCTCGTGTTCGGCACCGTCATCGGCGTGCTGGGCGTGCGGGGATTCCTCGCCACTCGACGTCGATAGGAAACGCTGTGGATTTCGTACGGCTGCTGCTGGTGTTCCTGCACCTGCTCGGCATGGGCATGCTCGTCGCGATGATCATGTTGCAGGCGAAGGCCGGCAAGGACGCGCCGGTCAACAAGGGCTGGCTGCACGGCGCGGGTCTGCAGTTGCTGACCGGCGTCGCGCTGGTCGGCATCGACCCGCTGGTCGACGCGGTGAAGTACGACCACATCAAGATCGGCGTGAAGCTGCTGGTCGTCGTCGCCATCGCCGCCGTCGTGGCGATCAACGTCAGCAAGCCGAAGGCACCGTCCTGGCTGCTGCCGACGGCCGCGTCGCTGGTCGTGCTGAACGTCGGTGTCGCCGTCTTCTGGACCTGATCGGGCGATGTAGTGATCACTCGCGGGTGACATGGGCGTTATTTCCCCCGACGTGTTGTACCCGCGCGCCACCATCCGTGGCATGTCACGTATCGCCTATATCGGTGTGCTCACCGCCGGGGCAGTGTTGACGGTCGTCTCACTGCACGGTGCCGCCCCGGAGGCCTCGGCCTCCGGGGATGGCCAGGTGTGCGCCGCTGCGTGGTGCCCGAAAGAACGTCCGGGATGGCGCGCGCCGTCGCCGCGAGGCGAAGAGCCTCCGTCGTCGACCACGACCACCCCGGCAACGACCACCACCACCCCGTGCACGACGACCTCGACCACCACGACGACGCCGCCGGTGACCACCACCACGACCGAGTCCACGACCACGACGACTCCGGTGACCACCACCACGGAGTCCACGACCACCACGACGGACACGACGACGTCCACCACGTCGTCCACCACCACGACCAAGCCGACGTCGTCGACCACGACCTCGTCGTCGTCGACCACGACGCCGCCGACCTCGACGACGACGTCCGGCACCACCACGCCACCGGTGACGACGACCACCACGAAGCCGTGGCTCACGACGCCGCCGGTGACCACCACCTCGGCCACGCCCCCGGTGCACCAGGACAACCGCCTGGCCAACACCGGCACCTCGCCGGTGTGGACGCTGCTGCTCGGCGTGCTGATGCTCGTCGGCGGCTCGATCCTGATGCTGCTCGACCGCGCCAGGCGACAGCCCAGGCGCTGACCGCCAGAAACTGTCGGTGCTCTTCGTCACACTGATGACGTGCGAATCGAACACCTGCGCGAACGCAGCGATCTCGGCGTCATCAGTGCCGGCACCCTGAAGTCACTGGGTGTCACCGATCCGTGGCGGAGATGCGCCTCGGGCGGGCCGTGGCAGCGCATGTACCCAGGTGTGGTGCTGCTGCACAACGGCCCGCCCACCCCGGACCAGCAGCTGACCGCGGCCCTCCTGCGAGCGGGCCCGGGAGCGGCGGTGACGGGCGCCGAAGCCTGCCGCCGCCACGGCCTCCCGGCCCGCGGCACGGAGATCCACCTGCTGGTGCCGGGCTCGGTGCGCGGCAGCGGCTCCCTGGTTCTCGAACGAGCCTCACCGGTCCCCGCCGCCACCGACGTGGGCGGCTTCCCCGTGGTGTCCGCCGCTCGCGCGGTGGTGGACGCCTGCCGCCTCATGCGCTCGGTGGACGAGGCGACGGCACTGGTGGCCGCCGCCGTTCAACGAGGCGCCTGCACGCCTGAGGAGTTGCGCGCGGAGGCCCGCACGAACCGCTTCGGCACGAAGCTGGTCCGCACGGTGCTGCGCGAACTCGGCCGCGCGGAGTCGGTGGCAGAACGGGACGCCCGCCGGTTGTCGCGCAGGATCCGGCTCACCACACCGCACTGGAACACCACGATCTGCGGCGTCGATGGCGTGGTCATCGGCCGACCCGACGCCTGGTACGACGACGTGGGCCTGGCCTGGGAGATCGACTCGAAGGCCTTCCACTACAGCCCACGCGACTACGAACGCACCCTCGCCCGCAACAGCCGCTACGCGGCAGCGGGGATCCTCGTGGTGCAAACGCTGCCCACGCGCCTGCGCGACCACCCGGAGGCGGTGGCACGCGAGCTCAAGGCGGCGCACAGGGCGGCTGCGGCGAGGCCCCGGCCGCCGGTGCACGTGGTGGAGGTGACCTGAGGCGCAGAGGTGTTGGAGAGCGAGGAACGCCCGGCTCGGGCGAAGCGACCCCGGAACACCGAAGCGCCGCGCCCCCAACGGGAACGCGGCGCCTCGAAGCAACCAAGAACGGTCAGACGCGCTTGAACAACAACGCCCGCTTCACTTCCTGGATCGCCTTGGTGACCTGAATCCCACGAGGACAGGCATCAGTGCAGTTGAACGTGGTCCGACAACGCCAAACACCATCGATGTCGTTCAAGATGTCCAACCGCTCCTCAGCCCCCTCATCGCGGGAGTCGAAGATGAACCGGTGCGCGTTCACGATCGCAGCAGGCCCGAAGTACGAGCCCTCGGTCCAGTAAACCGGGCAGGACGTCGTGCAGCAGGCGCACAGGATGCACTTGGTCGTGTCATCGAACCGCTCACGGTCGGCGACAGACTGAATCCGCTCACGGGTCGGCTCGTTGCCGTAGGTCACGAGGTACGGCTTGACCGCACGGAAAGCCTCGAAGAACGGCTCCATGTCGACGAGCAGGTCCTTGTTCACCGGCAGGCCCTTGATGGGCTCGATGGTGATCGTGGTGTGCTTGTCGCCCTTCTCGAGCAGGTCCTTCAACAACACCTTGCAGGCGAGGCGGTTGACGCCGTTGATGCGCATGGCGTCCGAACCACAGATGCCGTGCGCGCACGAACGCCGGAAGGTCAGCGTCCCGTCCACGTACCACTTGATGTGGTGCAGCAGGTTCAGCACGCGGTCCGACGGGAGCGCCGGGATGTCGAACGAGTCCCAGCGCGGCTCGTCGTCGATCTCCGGGTTGAACCGGCGGATCTTCACGGTGACCGTGACAGCGCCGTCCGGAACCGGGGGCTGCGAGCCGCGCGAGCCGGAAACAGTTTCAGCGGTGGCGGTCATCAGTACTTGCGCTCCATCGGCTTGTACCGGGTAAAGGTCACGGGCTTGAAGTCCATGCGGATGTCCGCGGAGAGACCGTCGCCCTGCTTGTAGAACATGCTGTGACGCATGAAGTTCGTGTCGTCGCGGTTCGGGTAGTCCTCGCGGGCGTGGCCGCCGCGGGACTCCTTGCGCTGCAACGCGCCGTGGACGAGCACCTCGGCCAGTTCCAGCAGGAAGCCGAGCTCGACGGCCTCCAGCAGGTCCGTGTTGAAGCGCTTGCCCTTGTCCTGCACGGAGATGTGGGCGTAACGCTCCTTCAGCGCCTGCACGTCGTGCAGTGCCGTCTTCAGCGTGTCCTCGGTGCGGTACACGGACGCGTTGGCGTCCATGGTGGCCTGCAGTTCGGTGCGGATGTCCGCGACGCGCTCCTGGCCGTGCTCCGACAGGGCCAGCGCCACCTGCGCCTCGACGTTCGCGGCCGGGTTCTCCGGCAGCTCGACGTGCGACTCGCGGGAGTTCGCGTAGTCCGCGGCGGCGATGCCGGCGCGGCGGCCGAAGACGTTGATGTCCAGCAGCGAGTTCGTGCCGAGGCGGTTCGCGCCGTGCACGGACACGCAGGCGCACTCACCGGCGGCGTAGAGGCCCGGGACGATGTTGTCGTTGTCCCGCAGCACTTCGCCGTGGATGTTCGTCGGGATGCCACCCATCGCGTAGTGCGCGGTCGGGTACACCGGGACGGGCTCGACGACCGGGTCGACGGCCAGGTAGGTCCGCGCGAACTCGGTGATGTCCGGGAGCTTCGTCTCGAGGACCTCGGCACCGAGGTGCGTGCAGTCCAGCAGCACGTAGTCCTTGTTCGGACCGGCGCCGCGGCCTTCCAGCACCTCGAGGGCCATCGAACGGGCCACGATGTCGCGCGGCGCCAGGTCCTTGATGGTCGGGGCGTAGCGCTCCATGAACCGCTCACCCGAGGCGTTGCGCAGGATCGCGCCCTCGCCTCGTGCGCCCTCGGTCAGCAGGATGCCGAGGCCGGCCAGGCCGGTCGGGTGGAACTGGTAGAACTCCATGTCCTCCAGGGGCAGGCCCTTGCGGAAGACGATGCCCATGCCGTCGCCGGTCAGCGTGTGGGCGTTCGACGTGGTCTTGAAGACCTTGCCGAAACCGCCGGTCGCGAACACGACGGACTTGGCCTGGAAGACGTGGATCTCGCCGGTCGCGAGCTCGTAGGCGACGGCGCCGGTGCAGACCGGGCCGTTCTCCGTCTCGGTCAGGCAGATGTCGAGCACGTAGAACTCGTTGAAGAACTCGATGCCGTGCTTGACGCAGTTCTGGTAGAGCGTCTGCAGGATCATGTGGCCGGTGCGGTCCGCGGCGTAGCAGGCGCGGCGCACGGCGGCTTCACCGTGGTTGCGCGTGTGGCCGCCGAACCGGCGCTGGTCGATCTTGCCCTCGGGCGTGCGGTTGAACGGCAGGCCCATCTTCTCGAGGTCGAGAACGGCGTCGATCGCCTCCTTCGCCATGATCTCGGCGGCGTCCTGGTCGACCAGGTAGTCGCCGCCCTTGATCGTGTCGAAGGTGTGCCACTCCCAGTTGTCCTCCTCGACGTTGGCGAGGGCGGCGCACATGCCGCCCTGAGCCGCGCCGGTGTGCGAACGCGTGGGGTAGAGCTTGGTGAGCACCGCGGTGCGGGCGCGCTGGCCGGACTCGATCGCCGCGCGCATTCCGGCACCACCAGCGCCGATGATGATCACGTCGTACTTGTGGAACTGCATTGTGGTGGGCTCCCCGCGCGGGTCAGTTCGAGATGTTCGGGTCGAAGGTGAAGATCACGAACGTGCCGAGCGAGACGATCAGGACCATCGACACGTAGAGCAGCATCTTCAACCAGAACCGGGTGGAGTCCTTGCGGGCGTAGTCGTTGATGACCGTCCGCACGCCGTTGCCGCCGTGGATCTGCGCGAGCCAGAGCATCGCGAGGTCCCAGAACTGCCAGAACGGGGACGCCCAGCGGCCGGCGACGAAACCGAAGTTGATGCGGTGGATGCCACCGTCGAGGATGTTCATGATGAACAGGTGGCCCAGCACCAGGATCACGAGCAGCAGCCCGGACAGGCGCATGAACAGCCAGCTGTAGAGCTCGCCGTTGCCGCGGCGGGCCGCAGGGCGGCGCGGCGAACGGGGCTTGTCGAGTGCGAGCGACATGGTCAGTGGCCCCCAACCAGCTCGGAGATCGTGCGCACCAGCATGAAGTAGGCGCCCGGGATCATGACGGCGATCCACACGCCGAGCACGGTCCAGAGCATGACGCGCTGGTACTTGGCGCCCTTCTCCCAGAAGTCGACCAGCATGACCCGGATGCCGTTGAGCGCGTGGTAGAGCACCGCGCCGACGAGGCCGACCTCGAAGAGGTTGACGACCGGGTTCTTGTAGGTCTCGATCACCGCGTCGTAGGCGTTCGGGGACACCCGCACGAGTGCGGTGTCGAGCACATGGGTGAAGAGGAAGAAGAACGTGAGGACACCGGTGATCCGGTGGGCGACCCAGGACCACATGCCCAGATCACCGCGGTAGAGCGTCCCACCCCCTCGGGTGGTGCCCGACCGCTCGGGTGCGCCTGCGCTGGTCATGCGCCGCGGCCTCCAACGTCAGTGGTGGTGGTCGGCGAACAGTTCTGCCCGACCATGACCGGAAAATCCTAGTCCCGCACGTTGGAACACTCCCAGCAGGCGCACCCGCTCTGTGATCGATGAGACACGCTGTCGATCGGCCAAGCGGTCTTTATCGATACCGAAATGCGGTCTGCGCCACAAAAGGACGACGGCCCGGACCTCCGCCATGGCTCCGGGCCGTCGTCGTCGGCAAGGGCACTTGCCACCCTTCACACGTCTCGCGGCCCGCGAACGGTTCAACGTCGCCCGCCGAAATTTCGTCCAACTTCGAACCGCACCTCTCCCGGCGAGCGGAACTGCTCCAACCGGACGAAGATCAGAGCTGGGAAGTGGCTGAAGGGGACGTTTCGCCACGCCCCGAACACGAGTGATCACCACTGGTACGGCCAAAGCGTCGAATGCGTAACCGATAGGGGTCTTTGTAGGTGCTGACGGCAACGGGGTTGGTTACTAAGAGGTACGGTGCCGCCTCTAGGCCTCAACAACGTCGTTGAGGAGGGAAACTCAGGGAGGAGACGAGCCGTGCGTCGTCGTATGCGTGGTGTCGCGGTCGCCGCGATCGCGTTGACCAGCGTGATGACTATGGCCGCCTGCGCGAAGGACTCGGGTGGCGGGAGCAACAACGCGGGTACCGGTACCGGTGCCGCCTGCGAGTTCGCCGAGGCCCCGAGCGCGCCTGCCACCTCGAACACCAGCGCCGCCAACGGTGACAAGGTGGACGCGAGCGCGCTGAAGATCGGTCTGGCCTACGACATCGGTGGTCGTGGCGACGCGTCGTTCAACGACTCCGCCGCCGCCGGTCTCGACAAGGCCATCGCGGACATGGGCGTGAAGAAGGAGAACACGCGCGAGCTGTCCGCCGCCCCGAACGAGGACGAGTCCGCCAAGCAGACCCGTCTGCGCCAGCTGGCGTCCGAGGGCTTCAGCCCGATCATCGGTGTCGGCTTCGCCTACGCCGAGTCGATGAAGCTCGTCGCCGCGGAGTTCCCGAACGTCAAGTTCGGCCTGGTCGACTCGGCCGTCGAGGGTGCCACGAACGTCACCCCGCTGCTGTTCGCCGAGCAGGAGGGCTCCTTCCTGGCCGGCGTCATCGCCGCGTACCAGAGCAAGAAGTGCCACGTGGGCTTCGTCGGCGGTGTCGAGATCCCGCTGATCCAGAAGTTCGAGGCCGGCTACTTCCAGGGTGCCAAGGCCGCCGCGCCGAAGATCCAGGTCGAGAAGAAGTACATCACCCCGGCCGGTGACTTCACGGGCTTCCAGGACGCCCCGAAGGGCCAGGAAGCGGCGAAGGGCCAGATCGACAAGGGCGCCGACGTCATCTACCAGGCCGCGGGCGCGTCCGGCAAGGGCATCTTCTCGGCTGCCAAGCAGGGCAACGTGCTGGCCATCGGCGTCGACTCCGACCAGTACAACCAGGCGACCGTCGCCGACACCAAGGACGTCATCGTGTCGTCCATGCTCAAGCGTGTCGACGTCGCGGTCTACGACTTCGTCAAGGCCGTCGCGAAGAACGACATCGCGTCCCTGCCGAAGGTCTTCGACCTGAAGGTCAACGGTGTCGGCTACTCCACGTCGGGTGGCAAGATCGACGCGAAGCTGCAGGGCATCCTCGAGGGCTACAAGGCCCAGATCATCGAGGGCAAGATCAAGGTCGCGGACAAGCCGTAGTCCGAAAGCCGCACGCACACCGGGCCCTGTGAGGTAATGCCCTCACAGGGCCCGGTGCGTGGTAGGAGGAGCACTCGACGATGAGCAGTTCCACGTCCGTTGGGACGGACGAACACCCCGCGGTGGTGCTCACAGGCATCACCAAGCGATTCCCCGGTGTGGTCGCCAACAGCGACGTCCACCTGACCGTCCGCCGTGGCGAGGTCCACGCCCTGTGCGGTGAGAACGGCGCGGGCAAGTCCACCCTGATGAAGATCCTCTACGGCATGCAGCCGCCGGACGAGGGCACCATCGAGGTGAACGGCGAGCAGGTGCGGTTCCGCACCCCGTCGGACGCCATCAAGGCCGGTATCGGCATGGTGCACCAGCACTTCATGCTCGCCGACAACCTCACCGTCCAGGAGAACGTCGTCCTGGGCGCCGAGGCGATGTACGGCATCGGCAAGAAGGCCCGCGCGCGCATCATCGAGCTCTCCGGCAAGACCGGCCTCAACGTCGACCCCGGCGTGCTCGTCGAGCAGCTCGGTGTCGCGGACCGCCAGCGCGTCGAGATCCTCAAGGTGCTCTACCGCGGCGCCAAGGTGATCATCCTGGACGAGCCCACCGCCGTGCTCGTGCCGCAGGAGGTGAGCGAGCTCTTCGACACCGTCCGCGGCATGCAGGAGCAGGGCTACACGTTCCTGTTCATCTCGCACAAGCTCGACGAGGTCCGCGCGATCGCGGACTCCGTCACGGTGATCCGCCGCGGCACGACCGTGGGCAGCGCCGACCCGAAGACCGTCAGCTCCCGGCAGCTCGCCGAGATGATGGTCGGCAGCGAGCTCCCCAGCCCGGAGACCCGCGAGTCCACCGTCACCGACACGGTCGTGCTGGACGTCAAGGGCCTCAGGCTCATGACGCCCGACGGCTCGCGCCCGATCCTCGACGACGTCGACATGGTCGTGCGTTCCGGCGAGGTCGTCGGCATCGCGGGCGTCGAGGGCAACGGTCAGACCGAGCTCGTCGAGACGATCATGGGCATGCGCAAGGCCGGCAGCGGCACGATCACGCTGCAGGACAAGGACATCACCAAGCTCGGGACGCTGGCCCGGCGCGAGGCGGGCATCGGTTACGTGCCGGAGGACCGCCACCGCCACGGCCTGCTGCTCACCCAGCCACTTTGGTACAACCGGATCCTCGGCTACCAGACCCGCAGGCCGACGGCCAAGGGCGTCTGGCTCGACACCGACGGCGCGAAGAAGGACACCGAGCGGATCGTCGCGGACTTCGACGTCCGCACGCCCGGCATCGACGTGCCCGCGGCCGCGCTCTCGGGCGGCAACCAGCAGAAGCTCGTCGTCGGCCGTGAACTGTCCGGCGACCCGGTGCTGCTGATCGCGTCGCACCCGACCCGCGGTGTGGACGTCGGCGCGCAGGCGTTGATCTGGGACGAGATCAAGCGCGCCCGTGCCGCCGGTCTCGCCGTACTGCTGATCTCGGCCGACCTGGACGAGCTGATCGGCCTGTCGGACACGATCAAGGTCATGCTGCGCGGCCGTCTGGTGGCCGACGCCGACCCGAACACCGTCACGCCCGAGGACCTCGGCAGCGCGATGACGGGTGCGGGCAGCACGAGCGCCGCGGTCCAGGAGACCGCGGTGGTTGAGGAAGGCGAGCACTGATGGGACACCTGCGCGGCAAACTCCTGCCGCCCGCGTTGGCGATCGTCTTCTCGTTGCTGTTGTGCGGCGTGGCGCTCGTCATCTCCGGCGCGAACCCGCTCAGCGCGTTCGGCGCGATGGTGACGCAGGTCGGCAAGGGCACGACCCTGATCGACATCATCAACTCGACGGGCATCTACTACATCGCGGCGCTCGCGGTGGCGATCGGGTTCCAGATGAACCTGTTCAACATCGGTGTCGAGGGCCAGTACCGCGTCGCGGCCGTCATCGCGGCGGTCGTCGGCGGCTCGATCGCGCTGCCCACCGGCATCCACACGCTGGTGATCATCATCGTGGCCGCGCTCGCCGGTGCCGCCTGGGCCGCGATCCCCGCGATCCTCAAGGTGACGCGGGGCGTCAACGAGGTCATCTCGACGATCATGATGAACGGTCTGGCCATCGGCCTGTCCGCCTACCTGATCCGCCGCGACGTGTTCGGTGAGCTGCGGGGCAACAACATCCGCACCGCCGAGATCCCGGAGAGCGGCTGGATGCCCGGTATCTCGTTCGGTGGCGGCGGCACGATGTTCGGCTTCATCTTCGTGGCCATCGCCCTGGGCATCGGCTACTGGGTGATGATGAACAAGACCCGGTTCGGCTTCGAGCTGCGCGCGTCGGGCGAGTCGTCCACCGCCGCGTCGGCGGGTGGCGTGAGCGCCAAGAAGATGGTGCTGTTCTCCATGCTGATCTCGGGCGCCATCGCGGGCCTGATCTCGCTGCCGGAACTGCTCGGCCGCGACCACACCTTCAGCCTGAACTTCACCGCGGGCATCGGATTCTCGGGCATCGCGATCGCGCTGCTCGGCCGCAACCACCCCGGTGGCATCGCGTTCGGCGCGCTGCTCTGGGCGTTCCTCGACAAGTCGGGCCTCGCGCTCGACAACGTCGGGGTGCCCAGGGAGATCGTCACCATCATGCAGGGCTCGATCGTCCTGTCGGTCGTCGTCGCCTACGAGGTGGTGCGGCGCTTCGAGCTCGCCTCGGAGCAGCGTCGCGTCGGCCGTGAGCTCGGAACTGTCGGAGGTGCGGCGTGATCAGCACGATGGAGGAGAAGCCGCACATCCCGGCGGCGCCTCGCAAGCGCAAGGTCCCCGGCTGGGCCGTGGCCATGCTCGGTGTCGCGGGCGCGATCGCGTTGCTGTCGATCACCTCGATGCAGACCGGGTTCCCGCAGCTCACGTCGTCCGGCACGACCCAGACCGCGGTCCGGCTCGGCCTGCCGATCCTGCTCGCCGGTCTCGGCGGCCTGTGGGCGGAACGCGCCGGCGTGGTCAACATCGGCCTCGAAGGCATGATGATCATGGGCACCTGGGGAGCGGCGTGGGCCGGCTACCAGTGGGGTCCTTGGGCCGCCGTCGTCGCGGCGGTCGTGTTCGGTTCTCTTGGTGGTCTGCTGCACGCGATCGCGACGGTCACGTTCGGCGTCAACCACATCGTCTCCGGTGTGGCGATCAACCTGCTCGGCGCCGGTCTGACGAAGTACCTGTCGACGCTGGTGTTCTTCCCGCTCTCGAACAACCCGCGCCAGTCGCCGCCGGTCGCACCGTTCGACACGTACTCGGCGGGTGGCCTCGGGGACTGGCTCGGTGAGCTCGAAGCCGGGCAGCGCCTGTTCATCTCGGACGTCGCGGGCATCCTGCGCGGCCTCGTCACCGGTGTCTCGCCGCTGACGATGCTCGCGATCCTGCTGCTGCCGCTGTCGTACTACCTGCTCTGGCGCACCCGCTTCGGCCTGCGCCTGCGCTCGGTCGGCGAGAACCCGCACGCCGCGGACTCGCTGGGCGTGAAGGTGTACTTCCACAAGTACGTCGCCGTGATCGTCTCCGGTGGTCTCGCCGGCCTGGGTGGCGCCGCGCTGGTGCTCAACCCCGGTCAGCTGTCCTATCTGGAGGGTCAGACCGGCGGCCGCGGCTACATCGGCCTCGCCGCGATGATCTTCGGCAACTGGCGGCCCGGCGGTCTGCTGGGTGGTGCGGCGCTGTTCGGTTACGCCGACGGCCTGCAGCTGCGTTCGGGCGGCGAGACGGTGCTGGCGCTGGTCTACGGCGTGGTGCTGCTGCTCGGCGTGATCGTGGTGTGGCAGCTCATCCGCCGGAAGTGGTACTCCGCGGCGGCGGCGATCGTCGTGGCCGTGCTGATGTACCTGCTGTACATCAGCCTCGACGAGATCCCCAGCGAGTTCGTGTCCTACGCGCCGCACATGGTGACGTTGGCCGTGCTCGCCGTTGCCTCGCAACGCCTGCGAATGCCGGCCGCCGACGGTGTGGTCTACCGCCGTGGCTGACGTCGACTGGGACCTGCTCCGGGCACGGGCTGTGGAAGCGGCGTCGTTCGCCCACTGCCCGTACTCGGGGCTGCAGGTCGGATCCGCGGCGTTGTGCGACGACGGCCGCATCGTGACGGGCTGCAACGTCGAGAACGCCTCGTACGGCGTGGGCCTGTGCGCCGAGTGCACGATGGCCGGGCAGTTGCGTCTGACGGGTGGCGGCCGGTTCGTGGCCGTTGCCTGCCGGTCCGGTGCCGGTGAGCTGCTGATGCCGTGCGGCCGGTGCCGTCAGGTTCTCTACGAACTGGGCGGCCGGGACTGCTTGGTGGACACGCCTTCCGGTGTGTTGCCGATGTCGTCGGTGTTGCCGGACGCGTTCGGACCGGAGGACCTGCCATGAGCTTTTCCGCAGTGGACGTCATCCGCGCCAAGCGTGACGGCGCGGCGTTGTCGGACGCGCAGATCGACTGGGTCATCGACGCGTACACGCGCGGCGCCGTCGCGGACGAGCAGATGTCCGCGCTGGCGATGGCGATCTTCTTCAACGGCATGACGGCCGCCGAGACCGCGCGCTGGACGCAGGCGATGATCTCGTCCGGCGAGCGGCTGTCGTTGCACGTGGATCGCCCGACCGTCGACAAGCACTCGACGGGCGGTGTCGGCGACAAGATCACGCTGCCGCTGGCACCTCTCGTCGCCGCCTGTGGCGCGGCCGTGCCACAGCTCTCGGGCCGCGGGCTGGGCCACACCGGCGGGACCCTGGACAAGCTGGAGTCGATTCCCGGGTGGCGGGCCGCACTGTCCACTTCGGAGATTCTTTCTCAGCTCTCGTCGGTCGGTGCCGTCGTTTGTGCTGCCACCGAAGGACTTGCTCCGGCCGACCGCAAGCTCTACGCGTTGCGGGACGTCACCGGCACCGTCGAGGCGATCCCGCTGATCGCGTCGTCGATCATGTCGAAGAAGATCGCCGAGGGCGCCGAGTCACTGGTGCTGGACGTGAAGGTCGGCTCGGGCGCGTTCATGAAGGACCTTCGGTCGGCCCGTGCTTTGGCCGAGGCCCTGGTGGCCATCGGCGTCGAGCACGGCGTGCGGATCTCGGCCCTGCTGACCGACATGTCCGTGCCGCTGGGACGCGCGGTCGGCAACGCGGTCGAGGTGGCGGAGTCCGTCGACGTGCTGCGCGGTGGCGGCCCCGCCGACGTGGTCGAGCTGACGGTGGCGCTGGCACGCGAGATGTTGTCGCTGGCCGGGATCTCCGTTGATCCGGCTGCCGTGCTGGCGTCCGGTGAGGCTTTCGAGGTCTGGGCGCGGATGATCCGGGCCCAGGGCGGCGATCCGGATGCTGCCCTGCCCGTGGCGTCGCACAAGCACGTTGTCGTCGCGCCCGCGTCCGGCGTGCTGTCCACTTTGGACGCTTACGGCGTCGGGGTGGCGGCGTGGCGCCTCGGTGCCGGCCGGGCCCGCAAGGAGGACCCGGTGCAGTTCGGCGCCGGCGTGCTCTGCCTGGCCAAGCCCGGCGATGTCGTCGAGGCCGGGCAGCCGTTGCTGGAGCTGTACACCGACACCCCGGACGCGGTGGCCGGTGCGTTGCAGGCGTTGGAAGGCGCCTACAGCGTTGCCGACTCCGCGCCGGAGCGTTCACCGCTGGTGATCGACACCATCCGCGGTTAGCCGACGAGCGAGCCCGCCAGGGGCGACCTGTCCTGCTTCCACAGCACGCACAGGACCTCCTGGCGGCCCGGCGCGGCGGCGTCGTTGTACGCCTCCCACTCCTTCTGCGTCGGCACGAGCCCGGTGAAGCCGAGCGGCTCCTTGATCTTCGGCTCGATGACCTTGAACTGCTCGGTGCAGTAGTTCTTGGCGAAGTCGGCCAGCCACTGCGTGCCGGGGTAGGCGATGTCCTTCGGCTTGTCCCACAACGGGGTCGCGGCCGAGAAGAGCTGGATGCCGTGCGGACCGCTGCACGGCACGTCCTGCCGCACCGGCGAGCCCTGCGTGAGGAAGTCCTTGGCGCACTGCGTGCCCGAGAGGTTCCACTCCGGCACGTCACCACCGCGTCCGAACGTGGCGATGCGCCGTGACGGCAGCGGCGCGCCCACGGGCAACGACGCGGGGTCGGTCCACTCGGTGGAGTTCTCCTGCGTCTGGTTCGTGCTGGTGTTCGGCCCGGCGTTCGTCGTCTCCTTGGGCTTGAGCGCCTGGTAACCGGCGAACGCGGCACCGGCGAGCAGGGCGATGCCCACGACCACGGCGGCGACCTTGAGCGCGGTGCCCTTCTTCTTGCCGTCGTTGTTGTTGTGCGGCAACGAAACCTGCGTGGCGCCCTGGACGATCGCGGTCAGCATCTGCCGCGCGTGCGGTGCCGTCAGCCGGCGTGCGGGATCGACGGTCAGGAACCCGCGGATCACCTCGGCCAGGCCGGGCGAGGCCCGTCGCAACACGGGCGGCTCGTTCATGACCGCGTGCAACGTCGACGCGGTGGACGTGCGTTCGAACGGGCTGACACCCTCGACGGCGTGCGCCATCGTGACACCGAGCGCCCACAGGTCGGACGCCGGCGAGGCCTCGAAGCCGTGCAGCCGGTCCGGCGACATGTACGCGGGCGAGCCGACGATGCCGCCGTTGTGCGTGAGGCGCGGGTCGTCCATGGCCTGCGCGATGCCGAAGTCGGTGAGCTTCACCGCGCCGTCCGGCCGCACCATGATGTTGCTGGGCTTGACGTCCCGGTGCACGATGCCGGCCTGGTGCGCGGTCTCCAGCGCGCCCAGCACCTGCAACGCGACGTTCGCCATCCAGGTCGAGTCCCGCGGCCCGTGCCGCTGCACGATGGAGGCGAGGTCGAGCGCGTCGACCAGCTCCATCGCGAGGTAGGTGCGGTCGTTCTCGCGGACGATGTCGTAGACCGTCACCACCGCCGGGTGGTTCAGCCGGCCCGCGGTCCGTGCCTCGCGGAGCATGCGCTCTTCGAGGACGTTGCGCTCCTCGGCGGCCATGCCCTGCGGTGGGTGCAGCTCCTTGAGCGCGACGGCCCGGTTGAGCACCTGGTCCTGCGCACGCCACACGACGCCCATCGCACCGCGGCCGAGTTCGGCGAGCAGTGAGTAGCGGTTGGCGACAACTCGCTGTTGCACGGACTTCCCTTCTGGACGCCCCCGGCTGCCCTTTTGGTCACCCCCAGCTGGCGCGAGCATAACCACGGTGCGTGTGAGCGCTCTCGTTGTGGTCACGTGATGCGGGGTGGTGGCGGTTCAACAGCGTCGCGTGGTGTGTCCCAGGCCACCGCCTGTTCGCGGACCGAAGGTGCTCAATCCGGCGGAGATCCAGCGTCTTCCGGGAGCACCTCGGGATGAGCTGTCCCAGGCGTAGTTACGTGAGGGTCGATCCCAGATCCGGTGGGTTCCCACAGCTCTTTCAATCGTCCGAGGTCGCGAGCAGCTGTTGTACCGGACCCGCCGAAGAACTCGAGCTGCTGTACTTTCACTTCGGCGTTCGAGTCGTCGAAGGAAACGCAGTAGTACACAGCAGTTCGGCCGATGTCGGCAAGTTTGATCGCCGGTTTGACGAAGTGGTGCGAGGTCTTTCTGTGACTTCTCGGGCTGAGTAGAAGCTCGTCCAACTCGTTTCCTCCGCCTCGTCTGAGCCATTTGCTGGAGGGGCTCACGGCGATGGTGATGCGAGACTGTTGAGCGGATTCGGTGATATTCTCGCGGACTTTCAGATCGGAGCCGACTGAAGCTCGTTCTACTACCGCTCTCGTGATGCTCTCCCCAGGAACTCCCAATTGCTGTGCGAGCCACAGCATGGCAGCGGTGTTGTTGACTATCGAGTCGCTTTCGTGAACGATCGCCGTCGCTCTTTGAGCGATATCAGCTCGATTCTCCAGGGAGACCTCGCAAGGCATGTCCGTAATCGCGATCCTCGGTGAGACGAGGTGCTCTGCGGAGGCGCTTGCGTGCAGCCAGGCCGACACGTGCTCGTACCACTCGTCAGCTCGCGACTGTGCGGAGCCGCGCATCCTCAGATATGCGATCGATCGAGTGACGACTGCGCCGGTCCGCAAGATCGAGAGAGTGTCGCGATCATCTTGCAGCCTGGCGTGGTGAAAAGCGTGGAGTTCTGGCACTGAACCGGTCAGGCCGACTCTCGCAATGGTACGTCCGTCGACCAGGTCGACGGCTCCGAGCATTGCGTTGTAGCCGGCCTCGTCGAGGAAGGCCTTCCACATGTCCACCGTGGCACGCCACGGTGGCAAGGGATCTTCGTCGGAGAAGACATCTTCCAGGGGTGCTCCTGTGCCCGACAACGGGTACTGGATTCGCAACAGCACCAGGTTTGCCGCGTAGGCAGCCGTCGAACGCATGCTGTCGAAGGGTGTCGGTCGGTAGTCGCCGAAGCGCCGCGACGGCAATCGCCTCCGGTAGCCGTCCAGGAGGATGTCGAGGGTTTGTCGAACGTGGTCGAGTTCGTCTGCGTCGAGTTTGGCGAGTTTCTCGTGGACGAACTCGAGCACGGGTTGCTGGATGGCGAGAGGTTGGTGTGACAACAGGGCGAACAAGAGGTCGTCTTCAGGTGTGCGCCGTGCCCTGCGGCCGAAGGCGCTTTCGGTCACGTCGCGAAGTACGTCCACGATGCGGTCGGCCACGAGATATTCGGCGAAGGTGGCGTGGAGGAACTCGTAGCTGCGCACGGTTGCGGAGGCCCTCGCCTCGGGGCTGTGGATGAAGAAGAACTCGGCGAGCAGCCGCTTCCCCGACGTGGTGGGGCCCTCCAGCGACTTCAAGTCAGCGCCGAGTTCCTGCTCGATGATGTCCTGACGGCCTCGGTTGAACATGCCGAGCGCCGCGATCGCGAGCGTGCGGAGTTGGAGATGAACGGCGTCTTCGACTTCATCGCCCTGCAGCGGCTTGCCTTCGCGCTTGCTAATCTCGCGGCGCGCGAAGTCGTTGAAGAGCCGTTCGTACAGATCGGTCGGCGAGAGCTCGACTTCGGCTTCCGCGCCGCGGTGGGCGCGATAGAGGGTGAGCATCAGCAACAGCAACGGTTGTGATGCGAGATGCCGGTGAGTCAGCGCCCACGAGATCGACATCTCGGGGAGCCGATCGCTGGTGTTGGAGTCGTTCCAGTTTCGGACCCACTCGCGGATCTGGTCGTCGTTGAACTCCTCCAGCTTGACCACGGGGGTGTTGCGGGGGACCGTGACGCGATCCGCCACGAGCGTGCGCGAGGTGACGATCACCGCGAGCGGATGGCCCATGTCCGCTTCGCGGCGTTGGAACTCAGAGATCCTGACCAGGTAGTCGGTGCGCTCTCCGGTGCTGGCCTGCAGCAGTTCGTCGAGACCGTCCAGCAGCAGCACCTTGGTGACCTCGGTGCTCTGGTCGACCAGATCCGACCACTGCACGCGACCGTGCGTCGACTGATCCAGGGCCTGCTGCACCTGGTCGGTGAGGAGTGCGTTGGCGTCGACGTGGCGAAGAGGTACGCGGACGACCGTGTACTGCGAATCCGGCAGCCGTGCCGCGATCATCTTCGTCACCAATGACTTGCCCGCGCCAGGGTGTCCGAGAAGCAGCAACGGCAGCACTGTTGCGTCCGCTGAGGTGAAGTGCCTGGCCAGCACCAGGCACAGGTCTTTCTCGACTTTCTGCCGCTGCCACCAGTCCTCGCTGCTGATCGTGGCGCTGGAACCCGAGGTGGCGACACGGCAGTCCGGCTTGACGAACAGCGCCTCCGCGGAAGGGAATGGAGTGTCGAATCCATAGCCGTCGGTGTGCAAGTCGAGCACGGGGTCACGCAACACGCCGACATTCACCTCGCGGACCACTGACCGCATGTCCCGAATCTCGGTCGTCGATCCTGCGATCTGTGAAAGCAGTTGTTCGAGACCGCCCATCGCCGAACGGGTGGCAGCGTGCTCCAAGCTGTTCGACCACACCGCGAACTCGGGTATCTTCGCGGAGAACTCGTAGTAGTGGCTTTGGTACTTGTCCACCATTGCCTGGCCTGCGGCACGTTGCGCCCCACCGATTGACTGCCAGGCTTCGAGGGTGATCGGGTCGTCCAGGACGAGGCGCACGAAGGCGGCCGTCCTGAGGTACATGTCCTCTGCCCACGTCAGCAGGCGGTCCGCGTTCTCGACGAATCCGACCACTGCGGTCGGGGCGGGGACGTTGACCTTGTACAGAGCGCGCACGGTCGAGTCCACCAGATCCTCGTCCGCCCCGGCGAGCTGGAGCTTGTAGCGGTCAGATACGGCCGCCTCCGCGTAAAGCCTGCCCAACGGCGAGTCCGCGACAGCCTCGAAGAACGCGCTCATGGCCAGCGCGGTGTGAGCGGCGATCACCAGTTGGTTGCGTTCGAGACCGACGGTGTCGGTGAGTCGTCGTGCGGCGCCGTCCAAGCCTGAGCGCAGGAGGCTCGTGCCCTCGTTCTTCTGGTCGATCCAGCCCCAGATCGACGAGATCGCTATCGACGCGGGGATGAACCCGGTCGCGAGAATGATTCCGCCAGCTGCTCTGTTCACCTTTTCGAGCCACGGCCGTTCATGTTGACCGAGGATCTGCAGGGCGCCTTGAAAGGTGATTGGCGGATGTTTCATGGTCGAAAATCTTAGTCTCGCGATGCCGAGTTGATCCAGAATTGCAGACTATTACACGGCGTGCGGAATTCGCTGGAAATGACGAACGGCCCCCGGAGCGTCGTTGCTCCGGGGGCCGCTCTCGAGCGGTTCAGGCGATCAGGCGCCCTCGGCCGCCAGGTCGTCGTCGTCCACGTCCTTGCCGCCGTTCGCCGGCTTCGGGCCGCCGTTCTTGCGGGTGCGGCGCTGCGGGCGCGGCAGGGCGGTGGGCGGCGGGGGCGGGGTGGGCGAGCCGCCGCCGAGGATGAGCTCGGCGAAGGTGGCCATGGCCTCGTCCAGCTGGCCGCCGATGCGCAGTTCCGACTCCTGGTTCGACTTGCGGACCAGAGACTGCAGCGAGTCGGCGTCCGGGCGGGCGCCCACGGTCTCGGCGACCTTCGTGAGGCTCGCGTCGACCGTGCCGCCGAGCTCGGAGATCCGGGCGGCGAAGCCGTCCTCGACCTTGTCGAGGCGGTTGGTCATGTTGTCGAGCTGCGAGGTGACGAGCTCCAGGCGGCGGGCCAGGGACTCGAGGCGGTCGGCGGCGTCGACCTGGTCGCGGGACTGCTCGATCGCCGCGTACAGGGCGGTGCGGGCCTCGTCGAGCTTGCCGTTGACGACGTTCTGCGTGTCGGCGACGGCGGTCGCGAGCTCGGTGCGGGTCTCGGCGAGCGAACCGGCGAGCGACTCGCGGGTCTCGTTGAGGGAACCGACCAGCGACTCGCGGGTCTCGTTGAGGGAACCGGCGAGCGAGTCGCGGGTCTCCGCCACGACGCCGGCCAGTTCGCCGCGGGTCTCCGCCACGGCGCCGGACAGCTCGGTGCGGGTCTCGCCGAGGGAGGCGGCCAGCTGGTCGGTGCGCTCGGTCAGCGCGGTCACGAGCTGCGTGCGGCTGTCGGTCACGGCGGACGTCACCGCGGCGCGGCTCTCGGCGACGGCGGACGTCAGCTCGGCGCGGGCGGCGGCGAGGGCGTCGCGCTGCTCGTCGGCGCGGCCGTGGACGCTCGAGAACGACTCGGCGAGGATCTTCTGCAGCGCCTCGCGGGTGCCGTCGAGGTGCTCGTGCACGCCCTCGTCGACCTCGTCGAGACGGCCGCGCAGGGCGGCTTCGAGGGCCTCGACGCGCTCGCGCAGCGGGTTGGTGACGGCGGCGGGGATCGCGTCGACCTTGCTGTCCTGCTTGTCCATGTGGCCATCGATGTCGTCGATGCGCTTGTGGATGCTGGAGAGCTTGTCCTCCAGGCCGTCCATGCGGCCCGCGACTCCCTCGAAGCGGCCGGCGACGCCGTCGAGGCGGCCGTCCAACTGGGCGAAGGGCTTGGCGAGCTTGTCCACCAGGGCGTCGACCGCGCGACCGATGTCGGCGACGGCGGTGTCCTGGGCCTCCAGCTTGGCGAGGGCCTCGTCCAGGCGCTCAGCGAGAACGCTGACCTCGGTGCGGTCCGGCAGCTCCGACAGGCGCTTGCGAACCGAACCCAGCGACTCCAGAGGCGACATCCGGGCGTGGATCTCGTCCAGCGCGTCGAAGATCTGCTGCTGCTCGCTCTCACGGATCTCCGCGGCGCGCGTGAGCATGTTGCGCATCCGATCGAAGGACATCGTGGAGTTGTTGTTCTCTGTCACGGCTGAGTGCCTTCGTCCAGGGGAGGGGGAGACCACGGGAGCCTATCCGCGTCACGGGACGTCGCTGTACCACCCCCGCCAGAGAATGGCCGGGTACGGACGGGCAACTAACCCGATCAGGTTACCTGACTACTCTGAACGCTGAGTGGCCGCCTGAAAGCACGCAGTAGCCACCGATGATGTTCCTACCTTGGGGTGACTCAAGCCTCGCGTTGGTTGCAGAAAGTTGCTGATCACGGATCTGCAACGACGTTGATCCAGCAAATGATCATATCGGTGACAAGATCATTTCTGCCAGCACCGGGGCGGCGTGTCGCGTTCGGTGGAGCTCCGCGCGGCCCCTCGGTCGGACCCGCCGCCTGGAGTAACGTGTAGCAATGTCCACGCCGCTTACCTTGGAGTCCATCCGCAGCGCGCCGAAGGTGCTGCTGCACGACCACCTCGACGGTGGCCTCCGCCCGCAGACGGTGATCGAACTCGCCGATGCCTCCGGCTACCAGGGCCTGCCCACCACAGACGCGGGTGTCCTCGGCGGCTGGTTCCGCGACAACGCCAACTCCGGCTCGCTGGTGCGCTACCTCGAAGGTTTCGCCCACACGTGCGGTGTCATGCAGGACGAGCCTTCTCTCGTCCGCGTCGCCGCCGAGGCCGTGGAGGACCTGGCCGCGGACGGTGTCGTCTACGCCGAGATCCGGTACGCGCCCGAGCTGAACACCGAGAAGGGCCTCTCGCTGGAGCAGGTCGTCGAGGCCGTCCAGGAGGGCTTCCGCATCGGCGAGCAGCGCGTCGCGGCGACCGGTCGCAAGATCCGCGTCGGCACGCTGCTGTGCGCCATGCGCCAGAACGAGGGCTGGCTGCGCATCGCCGAGCTCGCCGTCCGCTACCGCGACCTCGGTGTCGTCGGCTTCGACATCGCGGGCCCCGAGGCCGGGTTCCCTCCCACCAGGGGGCTCGACACGTTCGAGTACCTGCGCCAGCAGAACACGCACTTCACCATCCACGCCGGTGAGGCGTTCGGCCTGCCGTCCATCTGGGAGGCGATCCAGCACTGCGGTGCCGAACGGCTCGGCCACGGTGTGCGGATCGTCGACGACATCAAGGTCTCCGGCGACGGCACCGTCCAGCTGGGACGGCTGGCCGCGTACGTCCGCGACCGCCGCATCCCGCTGGAGATGTGCCCGACGTCGAACCTGCAGACCGGTGCCGCGCCGACGCTCGCCGACCACCCGATCGGCCTGCTCGCGAAGCTGCGGTTCCGCGTCACCGTCAACACCGACAACCGCCTGATGAGCGACTGCACGCTCTCCAGCGAGTTCGCCGCGCTGGCCGAGACCTTCGGCTACGGCTGGGCGGACCTGCAGTGGTTCACGATCAACGCCATGAAGTCGGCGTTCATCGGGTTCGACGAGCGGCTGGCGATCATCAACGAGCTGGTCAAGCCGGGGTACGCCTCGCTCACCGCGTCGTAGCCCATGCGCCCTCGTCGATCGCGCTGAGCCGCAGCAACGGCTCCCACCACGCGCGGTTGGCCGCGTACCAGCGGATGGTGTCCCGGACACCGGCCTCGAAGCCGATCTCCGGGCGCCAGCCCAGTTCGCGGCCAATTCGCGTGGAGTCCAGCAGGTAGCGGCGGTCGTGGCCGGGGCGGTCGGCGACGACGGACTTCCGCGACAGCGGCAGTCCGAGCTCGTCCAGCACCAGGTCGGCGATCTGGTCGACGCTCGCCTCGACGCCCGTGCCCACGTGGTAGGTCCGGCCGAGGACACCCTCCTGCAGCACGGCGTCGATCGCGCGGCAGTGGTCGAGCACGTGGATCCACTCGCGGCGGTTGTCGCTCGACGCGTAGACGGGCAGCTGCTCGCCGTTCAACGCGCGGGTCGTGAACAGCGGCAGCACGTTCTCGGGGAACTGGTTCGGCCCGTAGTTGTTGGCGCAGTTGGTGATCGTCACCGGCAGGTCGAACGTCTCGAAGTACGAACGCACGGCGTGGTCCGAGCCGGCCTTCGACGCGTTGTAGGGCGTGCGCGGCCGGTACGGCGACTCCTCGTGGAACGCCTCGGTCGCGTCCAGCGCGAGATCCCCGTACACCTCGCATGTCGACACGTGGTGGAAACGCCGAACGCCCGCGCGACGGCAGGACTCCAGCAACGCCTGTGTGCTCAGGACGTTCGTGCGGAAGAACCGGCCGGGATCCAGCACGGCCAGCGAATTGTGCGACTCGGCCGCGAAGTTCACCACCACGTCGACGCCTTCGACATCGGCCTCACCGATGTCCGCGTGCACGAACGGCACGTCGGCGGGCAGGTTCGCGCGGGTGCCGCGGTAGGTCAGCGCGTCGAGCGCGATCACCTCGTCCGCGGGGTGTTCGCGCAGCCAGTAGCGGGTGAAGTGCGAGCCGATGAACCCGGCCGCGCCGGTGATGAGCACGCGCATGGTCAGTCCTCCGAGGGAATAGCCGCGACGCCGGGAGGTTCCGCGCCGGGCCAGCCGCGGAACTCGACCTCCAGCTGGAACCGATGGCCCAGGTAGTGGTGCTCGGACAGGGCGATCGGGTGCTCCGACGCGTCCAAGGCGATGCGGCGCACCAGCAACACCGGTGTGGCGGCCGTGACGCCGAGCAGCACGCCGAGGTCGCCGGCGGCGACGGCCGCGATGTTCTGCCGGACCACGGCGATCTGGGTTCCGTTGCGCCGCAACGTCTCCCACGTGCCGGGCGACTCGGCGTCGGCGCGGCTGACCGGTGCGGCCAGCGCCAGCGGCACCCATTCCGTGACGACGTCCAGCGGCGTGTCTCCCGTGCGGCGCAACGAACGCACGCGCAGCATCTCGCCGGAACCCAGCGTTGACGCGACACCGGCGGAAGCTGCCTGGTACCCGTACTCGAGAACGGTCCGCACTAGCGAGACACCGGCTTCGGCGACCGCCGACTGCGCGTGTTGGAAGGTGCCGAGTGCCAGCGGCTGCGCGAACGACACCACGTACCAGCCGGCGCCTTTCCGCGACGCCAGAAGGCCTTCGTCGCGGAGTTGCTCCAACGCGCGGCGCACGGTCACGCGACTGACCTCGTAACGACGGCCCAGTTCGGCTTCGCTCTCGAGCGAGCCGGCCGGGCCGTAGTCGCCGAGCGTGATGCGTTCGCGCAGTTCAGTGGCGAGGCGCTGCGCCCGCGAACCTGTCATAAACCTGTATCATACAGACGAGTACAAGACATGAAAAAGGGCCGCTCACCAGTGGTGAGCGGCCCTTCCCGAATCAAGGACTCAGTTGGTGCTGAGCCGGTCCTCGAACGAGGCCTGCAGCGTGCGGAACGCGGCCACCTCGGCGTCGTACGGAGCCGACGGCGCGAGACGCGTCGGGTCCGGCGACACGACGAACGACACGAGCCAGCCCAGCGACTCGGACGAGGCGAGCGCGGTCTTCACGGACTCGTCCTCCGCCCACTCGGCCGCGTCCTCGAACAGTTCGACGGCGAGGTCGAGCTGCTGCGGGTCGAGGGAGTCGGGGCCCTCCTCCATGTCCTCGGCGATGCCGGTCAGCACGTAGACGTTGTCGTCGTCGACCTCGACGTCGAGTTCGCCCGCGGTGGCCTTGACCTTGATGTCGTTCCAGGTCTCGACCTCGGCCAGGTCGTGCTCGTCGTTCTCGGCGACGAAGCGGCTCAGCGCGCGCGGCGAGGAGAAGACCTCGATCTTGCCGCGGCGGCCCAGGAACACCGGGTCGTCGCCGAGGTAGCAGCGCAGCGTGTAGAACTCGCCGGCCGACGTGATGATCTTGATCGGGTCGACGCCGACCTCGGCCCAGAAGCCCGTGGGCTCGGCCTTCTCCTCGTCGGAGTCCTCGTCCGCGGGGGAGTCGACGGCGGCGGCAGCGGTGGCGGCCTCCAGCGCGGCGAGTTCCTCCTGGGCGACCGCGAGTTCCTTCTCGGGGACCTCCGGCGTGTTCACCACGCTGTCGATCGCGTCGAGGACCTCGTCCCACTTCTCGGAGACGACCTCGGACAGCTCGCCCCACAGCTTGCCGCCGTCACGGCCGCTGAACGGCAGCGTGCCCTGCGGCAGCAGCGAGAAGCCCTCGGCGCTGTCGAGCACCTCGTGGACCTTCTCCAGGTCGCAGACGTCCGCGAGGGCTCGCACGATCGCGACGACGTCGGCGAGCTCACCGATCGTCCAGGTGTCCGGGTCCTCCGCGACGAGCTCGGGCACGCCGACGAGGTCGAACTGGTGGTTGTCGTCCGGCGAGAGGTCCGCCACGCCCAGCGACGGCACGACCGGCCACGCGGGGTGGTCGGTCAGGTCGTGCTCCTCGGCGGTGCGCACGAACGCGGCGAGGTGCGCGGCGTCGGGGAAGACGAACAGGTCCTCCTCGTCACCGAGGAACGCCTCCCACTCCTCGCCCTTCTCGCGCCAGCGGGGTGCCCACAGCGTGACGACGTCACCCTGCGTCAGCCCCAGCTCGATGGGGACGATGTCCTGCGCCATCCTGACCTCCCGGTCACGCCTGCCTGATGCCGTCGACGAGCCTAACGGTGCTGCTCACCGGAGCCACGAGGGGTTGTCGAAGAAGGCGTCGTCGTCGGTGTCCTCGACGCGCGGCGCCCGCTGCCTGCGCTCCGGTGGTGCCTGCTCAGCAGGCGGTTCGGGCGCCACGACGGGGTTCCACGTCGACCGGAAGGGTGAGTCGCCGGTGATGGACTCGACGTCGATCGCCATTCCGTCACCGAGTGCCAGCGCCATCTTGTTGAAGCTGATCTGCACGGCCGCGTTCGTGGCGAGCTGCACGGTCTCCGTGACGACCTGGCCCACGGCCTGCGCACCCTGCTGGAGCAGCGCGGGGTGCAGGTGCAGGGCCTTGAGTTCGCCCTTCGGTGACGCCGTGACCATGCACATCCCGTTCGGGTGCTCGATCGTGGCGGTGAGGGCGCCGAGCTCACGCTGGAGCTGCTCGGTGGCCTGCAGGCGTTCCTCGTTCACCGCCGCCACCCGAGGTCGTCCTCGTCCTGACCGCGTTCGACCCCGAGCGCGGTGAGCTCGCGCGGGTCGACCACGCGTTCCAGGGTCTGGTGCAGGCGGGTGTTCGCGGAGCGCTGGGCCTTCTCGGCGACGCGCATGATCTCGGCGGCCAGCCCGTGCGGGCCCATCCGCAACGCCGCCGCGCTCACCGCGATCTGCTGGGGCGGACCGCCGGGGGTCGCGACCACCGTCACCGCGCCGTCCGGAGAGGACGCTCGTCCCGTGATGGGACCACTGCGCGTGACGTGCTCCGACACGGCCTGCTCGACATCGCGCACCTTCCGCGCGGCGCGCTGGACGTCGTCGTCCACTTCGATCACCCCCTGCCGGGGACAGTGTGCCGCATGCGGTGTTCCTCGGTGTGAAGTCAGCCGGTGGGCCGGTAGAAGCCGTAGAACGACATCCCGCTGTTCGTCGTGCGGATCGGCTGCACCTGCACCGGGTCGCCGGCCTCGACCATCTGGCCGTTGCCGATGATCATCGCCACGTGCCCGTCCCACACCACCAGGTCGCCGGGCAGCAGCTGGTCCGCCGGCACCGACGCGCCCATCGCCTGCGACGAGGCCGGGCGAGGGATGTCGAAGCCCGCGCCGCCGTACGCCCACTGCGTGAGGCCCGAGCAGTCGGTGCCCTGGGGCGGGTTCGCGCCGCCCCACACGTACGGGGTGCCCAGCGCCGACAACGCGTTGCGCACGGCCTTGGCCGCGGTCTCGTTCGGTGCCTCGGCGCTGCTGCCGTCCGGCAGGTTCACGCCGACACCCTCACCGGGCTGCGGCGGGATCGCGACGGGCAGGCGCGGGCCGGAGCCGCCACCACCTCCACCGCCGCCCGAACCGCTGCCGCCACCGCCGCCACCACCGCCACCGGAACCGCCGCCACCACCCGAACCCGAGCTGCCGGAGTTCGAGGCGGGACCGGACTCCTGCGGCTTCTTGGTGTCGGTGGCGCCCGACGTCGAGGTGGTGCCCTCGTCACCGCCCAGCGGCTCGCCGAGCTTCCCGAGCGCGCCGGCGTCGGGCTTCTGCAGGCCGTTGAGCTGACCGACGAGCTGCGTGAGCTGGTCGCGCACCTTCTGCAGTTCGGCCGCGGTCTTGCTCTGGTAACCGGAGGCCATGCCGGCGAGGTCCGCGACGGCCGCCAGCACCACGCCGGGCCCGGCCACCAGGGACAGGGCGAGCGCGGCCGAGAGCTTCGGGGTCGCCTTCGACGTGAACTCGTCGATGAGGCCCTGGATCGCGGTGCGGCCGCCGGTCACCGCGGTGACGCCCGTCGAGGCTGCGGTCTTGAGTGCGGAAGCGTTGGAGGACAACAGGTTCGTGGCCGAGGCGAAGGTGGAGACGCGGCCGGTGAAGGCGTTCGCCTTGTCACCGGTCCACGAGTTCAGCACGGCGGTCGAGGCCGAGGCGTGCCGCGTGCCGAGGTCGGTCATCGCGGTCTGCGCGCGGCCGAACGCGTCCCCCGCCCGCGTCGCCCCGCCGGTGTCGCCGTCGAGCTTCGCGAGGTTCTCCTTCATGGGCGCGATGAACTGGCTCAGCAGTCCCTCGACGCTCATACCTGCGCCGCCTTGTTGATCGACGCCTTGTGCGCCTCCTCCTGGGCGATGTAGGCCTCGCGGGCCTTCGAGACCGCGGTGCCGAGGCCCGCGAGACCCGTCGACGCGGCCTTGAGCGCGTCGAGCTGGGCCTGCGCGGCCGCCTGGAACGCGGCGTTGAGCCCCACCTCGTTGCCCAGCTTGCCGAAGCAGTCGCCCGGCAGGCTCGTGGTGCCGTTCAACGTGCCGGTGCCGACGGTGCCGACCTCGCTCGCGAGACCGCTCACGGCCGACGCGTATCCGGTCAAGGCGTCGAAGTCGACCTTGAGGCCTTGTTCCGCCATCTGAACGCTCTTCCCCCAGTAGTGACTTGTTCGCCTTGATCCTGCCCCGATGGGCGGTACCTCGCCCGACGTTCCGCCAAGATCATGGACCGGTGGGTGTGATCGAGCACTGGAACCGGATCCTGGCATGGCTGGCGGAGCACGCTCCGGCAACCCGTGCGGTGTTGCGTCCGAGGTACGACGCGCTGCCGGATCTTCGGGTTCCGATCGATCTCCAGCTGTGGTGGAGCGTCTACGGCGGCACCGAGGAGGGCCTCTTCGCCGAGATCCTGCCGCCCTTCTACACACCGCTGGGCGCCGACCGCGCGTTCGTGCTCCGGGAGACCCACGTGAGCAAGCCCGTGGACTCCTCCGAGGCGGGCGCGCCGACGAGCGGGTTCCACCCCGAGTGGCTCCCGATCGCGTTCGACGGCACCGGTGACGTGCTCGCCGTGGACCTGCGTCCCGGTGTGCTGCGCGGCTGCGTGGTCGAGTGGGACCAGGAGCGCAACGAGATGGTCAAGCCGGAGTGGACGTCGATCGTGGAGATGTTCGACCAGGTGGCGACGGCCCTGGAGACGCGCAGCGGCGTCGGGCACTGCTTCCCCGAGGTCAACACGGCGGGCGAACTGGGCTGGCGCACCAACTAGACGCGTTCGAGGATCCCGAGCGTGATCAGGCCCTCGACGATCTGGTCGACGCCCAAAGCCGCGAGCAGCACGCCGAGCACCCGCACGAGCACCCACGCGTAGGTCATCCTGACCCAGCGCAGCAGGATGCCGAGCACCGCGATGGCGGCGAGGTCGAGCGCGATCACCGCCGCGAACCCGCCGGCCAGCACGAACGTCGTCTCGATCGACTTCGTGTCGGAGAGCAGGAACAGGTAGGCCAGCGCCACGGGGTTCGCGTAGTAGGCGGTCGCGAGCTCATGGGTGCCGCGGGTCTCGTCGTGCAACGGGTCCGTCTTGCGGCCCAGCACGAGGTCCAGCGCGTGCACGAACAGGATCACGCCGCTCGCGAGGTACAGCGCGCCCTCGCTGATGTGGAAGAGCGAGAGCAGCACCCGCCCGGCCACGACGACGAACAGGCCGACGCCCAGCGCGATCGCGGTGGAGGTGAGCGCCACCCGCCAGCGCGTCCGCGAGTCGGCGCCCTCGGTGTCCATCAGGAACGCCAGGAGGATCTTCGGCGGGCCGACCACGGCGACCAGGATGCTGAACGCCTCCACGAACTTCATGGCCGCCATGATCAGGTGAAGGGCCCGGCGGCGCGCGTCACCTCACGCCGCCGGGTGAACGTGGGGTCAGGCGAGGCCCGTCACACCGAGGTACTTGCTCCCGGCCCAGCGGAAGCAGTAGAGGCCGGGTCGGTTGTTGCGCACGATCACCGCGCCCTGCGCCGAGCCTCCGCCGGACGACCTGATCACGCAGACCTGCGCGACGACGTCGGTCGTGACCGTCTTGCTGCGGGGCTCACCGTCGTCGCGGTCAGACCGAGCAGAGCGGCGGTGACGGCGATCGTTCGCTTGGCTCGCATGGACCGAGGATCCACACGCACCTTGCAGGTTTTCTGGAATCCGCAGGTCAGCGTGCGCTGACGAGCTCGCGCTGTGGCACCGCGGCGGCCGTCACGCGGGTGTAGACCTTCACGGCGGCCAGCGCACCGAGCCAGCCCAGCGCGGTGCCGGTGGTGTTGGTGATCAGGTCGTCGACGTCGAAGATCCGGTTGGCCCACATCAGCTGAGAGCCCTCGATCAGCAACGAGACGCCGTAGCCGATCAGCGCGGCCTGGCCGATCGTGCGCCTGCCCCAGAACATCAGCATCGCGCCGAGCGGCACGAACAGCAGCACGTTCAGCGTCATCTGGTCGAACGCGATCTGGCCGTCGCGGAACGTGTCGGCGATCCACTGGAACGGGACCAGCTGCACGGACTGGCGCGGCGCCACGGCCTGCATGGGCAGGAACGTCGCCGAGAACAGCATGCTCGCGTAGACGGTGATGGTGGCGCTGCGGAAGGTCAGCTGACGGAACAACAGCTGCGGGAGCAGGAAAACGATGGACAGGAAAACGCCCCATTGGATGCTCGCGAGCTGTGCATTCGTCATGAATCAAAGGTATGAAAATGGCCCTCCGCGCACATCGCGCTGAGGGCCAGTTCCACTCTCGTACTTCCGGCCGAGTACTACTCCGCCGCGTAATCCCTCGGGCTGATGCCGCGTAGTACCGGACCGCACGCCAGGGCTGCTACCAGCGCGACCACGACGCCGACGCCCACCGGCGCGATGACCCACGGCGTGATCGGCATTTCGCCGTGACCCACCAGTCCGCGCGCCAGAGTGAGCAATCCGAGGCCCACGACAATTCCCGCGGCACACGCCGCGATTGTGACGGCGACCACGGGAAGCATCACTTCGCGGCGCAATGCGTGACCCAGCACACGAATCGGTGTTCCGGCCGCGATCAACGCGCCGAAAGTGCGCCTGCGGTCGATCACCGACCCGGCCGCGGCCACCGCCGCGCCGATTCCACCCAGCACCGCCGCGATCGAGAGGCCGATGATCGTGGCCCGCTGCAGGTCCGCCATCAACGTGTCGCCGTAGATGTCCCGCTGCTCGCCGTCCACGAGCCGCACGCCCGGCAACGTGCCGACCAGCGCGGTGTGCACGGCGTCGCGGTTCTCCGGCGTCGTCGGCACACCGACCATCGACACCTCGCCCGCGAGCGACGGCAGCAGGGCTCGGTCGATGACCGCGCTCACCCGTCCGCTGCCCTCGAAAGGCCGCGTCTCGAACTGCGCCGGCAGCTGCGCGGTCAGCACTTCCTTTCCGCCGCTCGACTTGAACTCGTTGCCCTGCAACGGGCCCTGCGAGTAGACGGCGGGCCCGTCCTGGCAGCGGAGGCCGGTCAGCACCTTCGCGACGTCGGCGCAGTCACCGACGACGACGTACGTGCCGTAGTCGCCGCTTCTGATCGTGCCGTCGAGCATCGTGACGATCGGTGCCGAGGTCGCCAGGCGCACCGGCGTGACGTCGTGCGTCACCTGCTCCGCCACGATCGCGTTCTCCAGCCACGTCGAGTCGCGGTACGGGACCTGGCTCTCCAGCCCCGGCAGCATCGTGAGCGCCATCGAGCCGGTGAACACGGCGATCACCACTCCCGCCGAACCGCGGAACGCCGCCACCGGGTCACCGGCGAGCCTGCGCCCCGCGAGCAACGTCGACGGCCTGCGCCACCGGCCGACGAAGAACCTGCCGACCCACGCGGTCAGCACGGGCCCGGCCAGCACCAGCGCGAGCGCCACCGCGCCGAGACCGAGCAGCACGACGGTGAACTGGCCGTCGCCGCTGGCCTCCTGCGCGTACAGGATGCCGAGGAAGAACAGGCCCAGCGCGCCGGCGATGGTCAGCAGCCGCCACGACCGGACCTTCCGCTTCGCCTCCGCCTCGAGCGGCTGGTTCACCACGCGCCGCAACCCCAGGACCGCGGCCCCGATGACCAGCAGAGGCGCGAGCACGGCCACCGCCGTCACGACCGCCGGTTCCGGCACGAAGTCGCCGGGGAACCAGGTGCCGCCCTCCCACGGGACCTTCGCGGTGATGTGGCTGAACGGCTGAGCCAGCACCACGCCCAGCGCGCTGCCGACGACCGCGCCGATCGCGGTCTCGACGGCGGTCATGACCACGACCTGCCGGGGACTGGCGCCGGCGAGCCGGAGCGCGGCGAGGCGCCGTTCCCGTTTCGCCGCGGTCAGCCGGGCGGCCGAGGCGACCAGCACCAGGCACGGCACGACCAGCACCACGAGCCCGACGCGCGTGAGCAGGTAGAGCATGCCGTGGTAGTCGTCGCGGTACGAGCCGGCGCCGCCCCGCAGATCGGCCGCCGGGTAGCCGTTCTCGACCTTCTGGTGGCCGACGATCGCGACGAGTTCGCCGGGGAACTTGAGCGCCTCCGGCCCCAGTTCCGCGATCATCGTGCCGGGGAAGCGGTTGCCGAGCTTCTCCGGCGGTGTGCTCCGCACGAGGTCCGCGAGCGCCGGCGACAGCAGCACCTCACCCGGCTCCGGGAACCGGGCGATGCCGGCCGCGACGGGGACCGCGCCCTGTTCGGTGCGGGCGACGTCGAACCGTTCGATCAGCTTGCCGTCGAACGAATCCCGGTTCGTGGCAACGGAGATCGTGCCCTTGTCGGACTGGCCGAACGCGTCGCGCCACGCCGTGCGGTCGGCACGCGCCTGCAAGCCGTTCGGTGCGGCGAGCAGCCACAGGACCAGCGACACCGCGATCATCACGCCCAGCGCGACGAGCACGGTCGCGACCCGTCGGCGCCGGTCCCTGCGCAGCACCGCGAGCGCGATCCTCACGCGGACACCGCCCTGGTGGACTCGGCGATGGCGATCTTGCCGTCCTGGATCTCGACGACGCGCAGCGCCCGGTCCGCGATCGCCTTGTCGTGCGTGACGATGACGACGGCCGCGCCCGTCTCCTCCGCCGCCTGCAGCAGGGCCGTCATCATCTCCTGGCCGGTCCGCGTGTCGAGGGCGCCGGTCGGTTCGTCGGCGAAGATCACCCGCGGCCTGTGGGCCAGCGCCCGTGCGATCGCGACCCGTTGCGCCTGCCCGCCGGAGAGCTGGCTCGGCAGCCGCTTCTCCAGGCCCTGCAGGCCCAGCCGCGCGAGCCACAGCTTGGCCGCGCCGAGCGCTTCCTCGCGCGAACCGCCCGCCAGCAGCATCGGCAGCGCCGCGTTCTCCTCGGCGGTGAGCTCGGCCACGAGCATCCCCGACTGGAACACGAACCCGAACGCCGTGCGCCGCAGCGCGCTGCGCCCGGTCTCGTTCAGTTCGCCGATCGCGCGCCCGTCGAGGAACACGTCGCCGCCGTCGGAGCGCAGGATGCCGGACAGCACGTGCAGCAGCGTCGTCTTGCCGGAGCCGGACGGACCGACGACCGCCAGCACGTCCCCGGCCTTGATGTCGATGTCCACCCCGGCGAGCGCGTGCACGTCGCCGTAGGTCTTGACCAGGCCACGAGCGGCCAGAACCGAATTCATGTTTCTCAAGGTGCCGTGCGCGGGCCGGGAAAACCTCAGCCTTGACGACACACCGGATCAGCCGGATGACCGAGGCCGGGAAGGTGTGGTGGTCCTACCGTTGTCTCCCGTGGACAGTCAACGGGGCCAATGGCCGATCGCCGCCGTTCTCGCCTTGCTGATGCTCGGCGAGCTCCTTCTGATGAACGGCGTGGGCAGCGCCGAGGCCCTCGTGTGGCTGCTGACGGTGCCGGTGTGCATCGCGGCCGTCGCGTCGTTCAAGTCGCGTGCCTTCACCATCCCGGTGGCGGTCGCGTCGGCGTTCGTGTCGTCGTTCGTCATCCGGCTCTTCCACGTGGACCTGCCGACGCTGCTGAGCCCGCTGACCATCGCCGAGACCGCCGCGTTCCTGGTCATCACGGCCGTGGTCGTCCGCGAGGAACCCCGTCGCGCCGCCACGTGGTCGGTCGGCTGGCTGATGGCCGTGAGCTTCTTCGCCGCCATCGTCCGCGACAACTGGCTCTCGGGCAGCAACTACAACGAGATGCTCGGCTCGCTGGTCCTGGGTTTCACGGCGGTCGGCACCGGCCTGTACTTCCGCGCCCGCGACACCGAGGGCGGCCGCCTGATCGCCGCCGCCGTCACCGACGCGCAGAAGGAAGAGCGCATCGCCCTGGCCCGCGAACTGCACGACGTCGTCGCCCACCACGTGACGGGCATGCTCGTGCAGGCCCAGGCGGCGCTGGAGGTCTCCGACGACGACCCGCGCGCCGCCCACCGGTTGCTGCCCGGCATCGTCCGTTCGGGCACGGAAGCCCTCGGTGCGATGCGCCGGCTCGTCGGCACGCTGCGCCAGGGCGAGAACGAGGCCGCGACCACCGACCTGGCCGCCGACGTCATCGAGACCGTCGAACGCACCCGCGAGCTCGGCTTCGAGACCCGCCTGCGCATCGACCTGCCCGACGTGGTGCCGCCGGAGCTCGGCCGTTCGGTGTTGCGCCTGGTCCAGGAGTCGCTCACCAACGTGCACAAACACGCCGTACGGCCCACCATGATCGACGTGGAGATCTCCCGGACGTCCGGCGGGGCTCTGCGCGTGGTCGTGGCCGACGACGGTCAGCTGCACGAGCTGAACCAGGGTGGCTACGGTCTCGTGGGCATGCGTGAGAGGGTCGACCTGCTGGGCGGCCTGTTCTCCGCGGGTCCGCGCGAGAACGGCTGGCAGGTGCTCGCCGAGCTACCCCTGGAAGGGACGAAGTGATCTCGGTTCTCATCGCCGACGACCAGGAGATGGTGCGCGTCGGTTTCCGGATGATCCTGGAGAAGCAGCCGGACATCACGGTCGTCGCCGACGTGCCCGACGGGATCTCGGCCGTCACCGCCGCGCGCGAGCACAACCCCGACGTGGCGTTGCTGGACATCCGCATGCCGGGGCTGGACGGGCTCGAGGTGACCAAGAAGCTGTCGCCCACGACGAAGGTGGTCGTGGTGACGACGTTCGACCTGGACGAGTACGTGCACACGGCGCTGGAGAACGGGGCGTCCGGGTTCCTGACCAAGGACGCCGGTCCGGCGCTGCTCGTCGAGGCCGTCCGGGCCGCCGCCGCGGGCAACGCGCTGATCTCGCCGCAGGTGACCGTGCGGATGCTGGAGCACTTCGCCCGGCCTGCCCAGCGGCCTGACCTGTCGCTGCTGACTGCACGGGAGCAGGACGTGGTCCGGGAGGTGGCGCGCGGGCTCTCCAACCAGGAGATCGCGTCCTCGCTGTTCCTGTCGCTGTCCACGGTGAAGACGCACCTGGCCTCGGTGCAGACGAAGCTGAACGTGAAGAACCGCGTCGGGATCGCGTCGTGGGCGTGGCGGGCCGGGCTGGTGAACTCGTGAGTGAGCCGGAGTTCCCGCGCACCATCGGCAAGGTCGCGGCCCGCGAGCTGGCGGCGAACGGCTACACGACGTTCGACTCGCTGACGAAGGTGTCCGCGAAGGAACTGCTCAAGATCCACGGGGTCGGCCCGAAGGCCATCAGGATCCTGGGGGAGGAGCTGGCGGCGCAGGGCAAGGCCTACGCCGCCGACTAGCTCCTAGACACCCATCGGGTGCCAGACCGTCTTCGTCTCCAGGTACGCGCGCAGGCGGGACATGTCCGGCGTGGCCGTGAAGTCCTCGCCGGCCTTGTTGCGCAGCACGCGCTTCACGGTGCCCGCCGCCGACCGCTCCAGGTCCGCGCGGATCGACTCCGGCGCACCGGTGAGGTCCAGCGCGTTCACGTCGCCGTGCGAGGCGAGCCACGGCGCGATCTCCGCGGTGCGGCCGGTGATGATGTTGACGACGCCACCCGGCACGTCCGAAGTGGCCAGCACCTCGGACAACGTGATCGCGGGCAGCGGGCGGTCCTGCGAGGTGATGACCACGCAGGTGTTGCCCGAGGCGATCACCGGTGCGATCACCGAGATCAGGCCCAGCAACGACGACTGCTGCGGCGCCAGGACGGCGACCACGCCTGTCGGTTCCGGGGTGGAGAACGAGAAGTACGGGCCCGCCACCGGGTTCGAGGAACCCAGCACGGCCGCGATCTTGTCGGTCCAGCCCGCGTACCAGACCCAGCGGTCGATGGCGGTGTCCACCAGGGACTGCGCCTTCTTCAGCGCGACGCCCTCGGAGCCGGCGACCTCGGTGATGAACTGCTCGCGACGGCCCTCCAGCACCTCGGCCACCCGGTACAGGACCTGGCCCCGGTTGTAGGCCGTCGTGGCCGACCAGCCGCCGAAAGCCTTGCGGGCGGCGGTGACCGCGTCACGGGCGTCCTTGCGGGAGCCCTGGGCGGCGTTCGCGAGGAACGTGCCCTTGGAGTCCGTCACGGGGTAGCTGCGGCCCGACTCGGAGCGCGGGAACTTGCCGCCGATGTAGAGCTTGTAGGTCTTCGCGACCGTGATGCGATCAGACATCGAGGTAGGCCTCCAGACCGGTGCGGCCGCCCTCACGGCCGAAGCCCGACTCCTGGTACCCGCCGAACGGGGCCGTCGGGTCGAAGCGGTTGAACGTGTTGGACCAGACGACACCGGCGCGCATCCGTTGTGCCATCCAGAGGATGCGCGAGCCCTTCTCGGTCCAGATGCCGGCGGACAGGCCGTACGGCGTGTTGTTCGCCTTGGCCACGGCCTCTTCCGGCGTGCGGAACGTCAGAACGCTCAGCACCGGGCCGAAGATCTCCTCACGGGCGATGCGCATCGCCTGCGACACCCCGGAGAAGACGGTGGGGGCGAAGAAGAAACCCTTGTCCGGCAACGGGCACGACGACGTCCAGCGGGTGGCGCCCTCGGCGTCGCCCGCCGCGGTCAGCTCCTGGATCTTGGTGAGCTGCTCGCGGGAGTTGATCGCGCCGACGTCGGTGTTCTTGTCCAGCGGGTCGCCGACGCGCAACGTGGACACCCGCGCGTGCAGCTTCTCGAGCAGTTCGTCGGCGATGGATTCCTGCACCAGCAGACGGGATCCGGCGCAGCAGACGTGGCCCTGGTTGAAGAAGATGCCGTTGACGATGCCCTCGACGGCCTGGTCGAGCGGGGCGTCGTCGAACACGATGTTCGCGGCCTTGCCGCCCAGTTCCAGCGTGAGCTTCTTGTTCGTGCCCGCGAGCTGGCCCTGGATGACCTTGCCGACGTCGGTCGAGCCGGTGAAGGCGACCTTGTCGACGTCCGCGTGCCCGACGAGCGCGGCACCGACGTCACCGGCGCCCGGGATGATGTTCACGACGCCCGGCGGCAGGTCGCACTGCTGGATGATGTCCGCCAGCACCAGCGCCGTCAGCGGGGTGGTCTCGGCGGGCTTGAGCACGACGGTGTTGCCGCACGCCAGCGCCGGTGCGATCTTCCACGCGGCCATCAGCAGCGGGAAGTTCCACGGGATCACCTGGCCCGCGACGCCGAGGGGCTTCGGGTCGGGCCCGTAGCCCGCGTAACCGAGCTTGTCCGCCCAGCCCGCGTGGTAGAAGAAGTGCGAGGCCGCCGTCGGGACGTCGGTGTCGCGCGACTCCTTGATCGGCTTGCCGTTGTCGAGCGACTCCAGCACCGCGAGCTCACGGCCACGTTCCTGGATCTGCCGCGCGATCCGGTAGATGTACTTGGCCCGCTCGGATCCGGGCATCTTCGACCACACGCGGTCGTAGGCCTTGCGCGCGGCCTTGACGGCGGTGTCCACATCGGACTCCGACGCCGTCGAGACCTCGGCGAGCACCTCTTCGGTGGCCGGGTTGATGGTCTTGAGCGGCTCACCGGTGCCCTCGACGAACTTGCCGTCGACGAACATCTTGTAGTTCGGCTTGAGGTTCGCGATGTCCCGCGACTCGGGCGCGGGTGCGTATTCCCACATGTCTTCAGTCCACCGTCACGTAGTCCGGGCCGCTGTAGTGGCCGTCCAACTGGGTCCGACGCTGCATGAGCAGGTCGTTGAGCAACGTCGACGCGCCGAACCGGAAGAGGTTCGGGTCGAGCCACTCCGGACCGGCCACCTCGTGCACGGCCACCAGGTACTTGATCGCGTCCTTGGTCGTGCGGATGCCACCGGCGGGCTTGACCCCGCGCAGCTCACCGGTCTGGTCCTTCCAGTCCCGCACGGCCTGCAGCATCACGTGCGTCACCGGGAGCGTCGCGGCGGGCTGCACCTTGCCGGTCGACGTCTTGATGAAGTCACCCCCGGCCAGCAGCGCGAGCCACGACGCGCGGCGCACGTTGTCGTACGTCACGAGCTCACCGGTCTCGAGGATGACCTTGAGGTGCGCGTCCCCGCACGCCTCCTTGATCTTCACGATCTCCTCGAACACCTGCCCGTACCGCCCGCTGAGGAACGCGCCGCGGTCGATCACCATGTCGACCTCGGACGCGCCCTGCTCGACGGCGAACCGGGTGTCGGCGAGCTTGATGTCCATCGTGCTGCGGCCACTGGGGAACGCCGTCGCGACGCTGGCGACGTTGACGCCGGTGCCTTCGAGGTCGTCGGCCGCGGTCTTCACCATGTCCGGGTAGACGCAGACAGCCGCGACCCGCGGCACGTCGGGCCGTTCGGGGTCGGGACGCTTCGCCTTGGCCGCGAGACTGCGCACCTTGCCGTGCGTGTCCGCGCCTTCGAGCGTGGTGAGGTCCACCATGCTGATCGCCAGGTCGATGGCGTGCAGCTTGGAGGCCTTCTTGATGCTCCGCGTGCCGAGGCCCGCGGCTCGTTGCTCGACGCCGACCTGGTCGACGCCGGGGAGCCCGTGCAGGAAACGCCGCAGCGACGATTCGTCGCGCGTGGCGTCAGCCAGGGCCGACGGCAGTGTCGTTGGAGCAGCCATGGCTGGGAGTCTAAGCGGAATGGGACGCCCGTCCTAAGTGGCGAAGTTCTTGCAGATCAGAGGCCTACCAGCCCAGCTTTGCGAGCCCGCCCAGGACGCACGCGTCGAGGGTCGGAAAGCCCTCGATCTTGTCCTTGGCGGCGAACAGCACCCACTTGTGGTCGAGGCTGTACTGGACGATGAACAGCTCGCCCGTCTCGCCGATCGCCTCGAGGAGTTCGGCGTACCCGGCGGCGTCGCTGATCGGCTCGCCGGTCCACGACCAGTCGCCGGGAAGTTCGGACAGCGCCCTGCGTGCGGAGGCGAGACCCTCGTCGAGGGTCTCGAAGTCGCCGCCCGCGCTCCAGTGCTCGCCGACGAACGGCGTCTTGTTGATGCGCAAGGTCCACTTGTTGCGCGGGCGCGGTCCGTCCATCTTGATCATGATCACGAGGCCGGTGTCGCCGGCCCGTTCGACGAACTCGCTCAACAACATCAGGCCGGCGGGATGTGGCCGTAGCCACCCCATGGGCGGCCGCGGAAGTAGTGGGAACCGTTGTCGTAGAGGATGTGCCACTCGCCGGTGGACGGCCGGTAGACGGTGAAGTCGGACAGCCCGTTCGCGTTGAAGTCGCCGGAGACCGGGATGTCACCGTTCTGACCCCAGGGCCGGTGGTACTCGCGGCCGTCGTTGTAGAGGATGTGGAAGTAACCGTCGCTCGGCGTGAACGTGGCGAAGTCCGTCATCCCGTTGCCGTCGAAGTCGCCGGCGACCGGGAGGTGGCCGGGGCCGCCCCACTTGCGGTGGTACTGCGAACCGTCGTTGTACAGGATGTGGAAGTAACCGTCGGACGCCGTGTAAGTGACGAAGTCGGTCATGCCGTTGCCGTTGAAGTCTCCCGACACCGGAACATGCCCCGGCCCGCCCCATTGGCGCGTGTACTGGCTGCCGTTGTCGTAGAGGATGTGGAAGGTGCCGGTGGACGGCCGGTAAATGGTGAAGTCGGACAGGTTGTTCGCGTTGAAGTCGCCTGACACGGGCAGGTCCTCCGGCAGTCCGCCCCAACTGCGGTGGTACTCGCTGCCGTCGTTGAACAGGATGTGCCAGGTGGCGTCACCCGGCGTGAACGTCACGAAGTCCGTCATCCCGTTCGCGTTCATGTCGGACGAGGAGCGGGACGTCAGGTACTTCGCGGCCGCGGCGCGGGAGACGTCGAGATACTTGCGGTAATATCGCGGGCTCGACGTCTGGGTGTACGTGCTCCACGGCCGCCAGTTCGTGCCACCGCTGGAGATGTGGTGGGTCGCGCGGGCGTTGTAGGCCGGATCCTGCAGGTTTCCGTACGTCCCGTTGCGCCACGGGTCGCTGGCGTTGTACTGCAGCTGCCAGGTGCCCTGGTCGGCCGGCGTCGGGTCGTCGAAGTAGGAACGGCAGTCCGATTCGCCCATGCCGATCGCGATCGCCTCGATGAGGTGCTCACCGCCGAAACCGGCGTTCGCCGCGTGCTTCGCGCACACCTGCGGGCCTTGTTCCAGGGCCAGTGCCGGCGGGGGTGCTGACAGCCCCACCGCCAAAAGCGCGCACGTCAAAACCTTGAAAGCTCGCATGATCCCCCCAGGTCAGCTTCTTCGGAGCAGACCCTAACAGCCATTCCATTTCTCCCCTAGGGTCCGTTTGGTGGGAAGAATCGTGCTTCTCGGCGGGGTCGAGTTGTGGGACGGCGATACTCGATTGGCACTCGGTCCGCCGTTGCAGAGGACCCTGTTCGCGCTTCTCGCCCTGGAGCCCGGCTCTGTCGTCACGGTCGAACGGTTGATCGACGCGCTGTGGGGCGAGGCGTTGCCGGGCGACGCTCGAGGGTTGGTGCACAACTACGTTTCCCGGCTGCGCAAGGCCATCCGTCCTTCCGGTGCCGAGATCGCGCGGCGCACCGCCGGGTACGTGCTCGAGGTCATCCCGCAGTCGGTGGACCTCCACGAGTTCCGCTCGCTCGCCCGCACTGCGGCCGGACCGGACGACCTGCGCCGCGCACTCGGGCTCTGGCAGGGGGAACCACTCGCTGGAACGGCACAGACCGACGTCCTCGGCCGCGTCCGGGCCGGGCTCGAGCTCGAACGGCTCACCGTCGCCGAGGAGTGGGCGACGTCGGCGCTGGACGCCGGCAGGCATCAGGACGTGCTCGTCGAGCTGAGCTCGCTCTCGGCGGCGCATCCGTTGCGGGAGAACCTGGTCCGGCTCGAGATGATCGCGTTGTACCGCTGCGGCAGGCAGGCCGACGCGTTGCGCCGCTACGACGACACCCGCGTGTTGCTCGCCGCCGAACTGGGACTGGATCCCGGGGCGGACCTGCGGGACGCGCACGCGAGGATCCTGCGGGCGGATCCCTCACTGCTGGTCGCCGAGACCGAGGAGGCACCTCCGCTCGCGGCGCCACCCGTCGCGCTGCCGTTCGACCTCCCCGACTTCACCGGACGGGACGAGGAACTCGCCGAGGTGGGCGCGCACAGCACGGTCGTCATGATCGACGGGATGGCCGGTGTCGGGAAGACCGCACTCGCGGTGCGTGCCGTGCACCGGCTGGGTGACCGTTATCCGGACGCCCGCGTCTTCCTCGACCTGCACGGGTTCACGCCCGGCAGGGAGCCTCTCACCGCACACATGGCGATCCAGACGTTGCTCCAGTCCATGGGTGTGCCGAGCGGTCGCATCCCGTCCGACGTGGATCAGCGCGTCACGGCGTGGCGCACGGAGATGGCGGGCAGGCGCGCGGTCGTCGTGCTCGACAACGCGGCGAGCAGCGACCAGGTGGAGTCGCTGATCACCGGCGCGCCCGGTTGCCTGACCGTCGTGACCAGCCGCCGCAGGCTGGTCCTCGACGGTGCCACGTCGATCTCACTCGACGTGTTGCCGCCCGGCGCGGCGCGTGACCTGGTCGGCGGCATGGTCGGGGCGCGTGCGGCCGCGGAGCCCGAGGCGGTCACGGCACTCGTCGAACTGTGCGGCGGGCTGCCGCTCGCGTTGCGCATCGCGGCGGCCAGACTCGCGCATCGTCCGATGTGGACTGTCGCGGACCTGGTCGAGCGGCTCGGGGAACAGCGGCGCACGTTGACGGCACTGGCTGCGGGCGACCGGAACGTCGTCGCCTCGTTCGCGGTGTCCTACGACCATCTGACCGCGGCGCAGCAGGAGATGTTCCGCGCGCTGGGCCGGCATCCGGGGCCGGACGTCGACGCGTACGCGGCGTCCGCGTTGGCCGGCGTGTCGTTCTTCGACGCGCGCGATCTGCTCGAAGAGCTGCTCGACCACCACCTGCTCGTCCAGCGCGTCCGGGGCAGGTACACGTTCCACGACCTCGTTCGCGCCTACGCCAGGACGCAGGCGGGCGAAGACGGTGACCTCGGTGAGCTGCACGACTACTACCTGCGCGTTGCTCATTCCGCCGCTCACCTGGTTCAGCCCGGCAGGGCCTTCGACGCGCCGACGATCGGCATCGAACCCGCGAAGGTGCCGTCGTTCGACGAACAGGGAGCCGCGATGGCGTGGTTCTCCGCGGAACGGGAGAACCTCGTCGCCACCGCGGTGCACGCCGCCCGCACCGGATCCGGGCGCTACACCTGGGAGATCTTGAGGTACGTCGGGCACAGCCTGATCGTCGCCCACCGGCTGGACGACCTCGTCGCCGTCCAGGAGCCGGCGCTCGCCGAGATGCGGCGCACCGGAGACCGCACCGCCGAGATGCGCGGGCAGTACATGCTGATGCAGGTCGCCTACGCCCAGGCGCGTTATCGGGACGGGGTGGGGCACGCGGAGCAGTCCATCGCGCTCGCGTGTGAACTCGGCGACGAGAAGTGGCAGAGCGACACGCTCGTCGTGCGCGCGATGCTGGCGCATCGGCTCGGCAGGTTCGACGAGTCCCTCGAACTCGGGCGTTCCGCGCTGCCTGTGCTGCAGCGCAACAACTCCTACCGGATGGCGGCGATCTGTGTCGCCAACATCGGCCGCGCTCACCTGGTGCGCGGCGACGCCGAACAGGCGCGAGTGCACCTGGACAAGGCGCTCGTGCTCAGCAGGGAGATCGGGGAGCGCAGCGAGGAGGCGTCGGTGCTGTGCGGACTCGGCGCCGCCCACAGCAGGCTCGGTGCTCACGATCAGGCGCTGGAGTTGCTCGCCACCGGTCTGGCTCTCGCCGAAGAGCTGGGCAACGAGCACTACGTCATGCGAGGGTTGATCAAGACCGCGGACGCGCTCCGCCGCGCAGGCAAGCTCGCCGAGGCACGCGTGGTCGGTGAACGCGCGTTCGGCGCGCTGGGGCACGGCGCCGCGCTCGACCACCTGAGTACGGCGCACAACGTGTTCGGGGCGCTGGAGCGCGCGGACGGCAGGCCGGCCGAAGCGACCGGACACCACCAGGACGCTCTCGCGATCGCTTCCCGGATCGGCTACCGGGTCGAGGAGGCGCACGCGCAGGACGGGCTCGCGCGAGTCCACCGGGAGAGCGGGCGGCACGCCGCGGCCAGCATGCACGGGGGCCGGGCGGATGACCTGTACCGGCAGATGGGCGTCCAGGATCGCCTGGACTGACGTCCAGGTTCTTTCCAGGTTTCGTCCAGAAATTCTTCCTAGCTTTCTCGTGTCAGGCAAACGAGAGGTGGGGAAATGTTTCGAAAGATAGTGGCAATCGTTCTGGCCGCCATTGCGTCGATAATGCTCGCGTCGGTGATCGCGCCTTCAGCGGCAGTGGCGAGCAACGTCGGTGGTCCGATCAGTCAGGCCGAGGTGATCTCGCGTGCCGAGTACTGGCTGAACAAGGGGATCCAGTACAACCAGGCGGGAAGTTACCCCGATTCGAGCGGCAAGAGATATCGGACGGACTGCTCCGGGTACGTCTCGATGGCGTTGCACCTCACGGACTCTCCTTCTTCCGGGATGATGCTCAACGACTCGCGGTTCCGTCCGGTGAGCCGCGCGGAACTGAAGCCCGGTGACGTTCTGACGTTCTCCGAGCACGTCATCCTCTTCGCGGGCTACGACGCGGACCGCGTGCACTTCACCTACTACACGTTCGGCTCGACCCCGGTTCGCAAGGTCACGGGGGCGACCTTCAACGGGAGCACGCTCGACGGTCACCCGACTTCGGTGTACCAGGCGCGTCGCTACAAGAACGTCATCCAGGGCGGCGGTGCCGCGACGTACTCCAGCGACATGAACGCGAACGGGATGACGGACTTCGTGACGTTCACGCCGGGTGACGCCACCTGGCACATCCTGTTCAACAACGGCACCGAGTACCACCGGCAGTGGGGTGGACTGCCCGAGGACCTGCCGGTCTCGGGCGACTTCAACGCCAACGGCCTGTCGGACTTCACCATCTACCGGCCGTCGACAGGCACCTTCCACATCCTCTACGACGATGGCAGCCAGTACACGCGTCAGTGGGGTGGTCCGGGCCATCTGCCGGTGGCGGGCGACTTCGACGCGAACGGCATGTCCGACTTCGTGACGTTCACGCCGGCGGATGGCATGTTCCACATCCTCTACAACAACGGCACCGAGTACCACCGCAAGTGGGGCGGCCCCGGCCACGTCCCGGTCGCCGGTGACTTCGACGCCAACGGCATGGCCGACTTCGCGACGTTCACGCCGGCGGATGGCATGTTCCACATCCTTTACAACAACGGCACCGAATACCACCGCCCGTGGGGCCAGAACGGTGACATCCCGGTCTCCGGCGACTTCAACGCCAACGGAATGGCCGACTTCGCGGTGTACCGGCCGTCCACCAGGGAATGGCACATCCTCTACAACGACGGTTCGACCTACACCCGCGGCCTCCCCTGGGGTGGCTGGGGCCACCTCCCGCCCGCCTGATCGAAAGGAGTGACAATCATGCGGAAATTGATTTCAGTGATTGCCGTCGCGGCGACCTGGGCGGGCACGGCATCGCTGATCGGACCTGTCGCCCATGCGGACTCGAAACTGCCGTGCACGCCGCACGGAGTGACAGCGGCGGACAACAGGTTGGCGATGTCGCTGAACGGCCGACTCACCGGCTACCTTCGCGGTGGCGTCAACGGCTACCAGATCTCCTGCGCCCGTGAGGTGGTCAAGACCGTCAAGTCGAGAGGGCTGAGCGACCGGGCGGCGACCATCGCGCTGGCCACGACGATCGTCGAGACCCGTATCGAGAACCTCGACTACGGGGATCGGGACTCCGAGGGCTTGTTCCAGCAACGGCCGAGCATGGGCTGGGGAACGCCGGAGCAGATCCGGAACCCGGTCTACGCCACGAACAAGTTCCTCGACTACATGGTCACGAACGTGGCCAACTGGCAGACCAGGCCGGTCGGCGACGTGTGCCAGGCGGTGCAGCGTTCGGGGTTCCCGGAGAGGTACCAGCCCCAGGCCGCGGACGCCGAGCTGATCGCGAAGGCCGTGATGGCGATGGGAGCGCGGTTCTCCAGCGACTTCGACGCCAACGGTATGACCGACTTCGTCACCTACACCGAGAGCGACGGCTTCTGGCACATCCTCTACAACGACGGCCGCCAGTGGTCGCGCAACTGGGGCGGTCTGCCCGGTGATCGTCCGGTGGCGGGCGACTTCAACGCCAACGGCCTGTCGGACTTCACCATCTACCGGCCGTCGACAGGCACCTTCCACATCCTCTACGACGACGGCAGCCAGTACACGCGTCAGTGGGGTGGTCCGGGCCATCTGCCGGTGGCGGGCGACTTCGACGCGAACGGCATGTCCGACTTCGTGACGTACACGCCGGCGGACGGGATGTTCCACATCCTCTACAACAACGGCACCGAGTACCACCGCAAGTGGGGCGGCCCCGGCCACGTCCCGGTGTCCGGCGACTTCGACGGCAACGGCATGACCGACTTCGCCACCTACACGCCGTCGGACGGCTACTGGCACATCCTCTACAACGACGGCCACGAGTACCACCGGCCGTGGGGCCAGCCGGGGGATGTTCCGGTGGCGGGTGACTACAACGCCAACGGCATGGCGGACTTCACGGTCTACCGCCCGTCGACCAGCGAGTGGCTCATCCTCTACAACGACGGTTCCACCTACACCCGCCCGTGGGGCGGACCGGGCCACAGCACACCGGCCTGATGAGAAAGGGGCCCTTCATCCTCGTGATGAAGGGCCCCTTTTCGTTCAGTCGAGCAGTTCGCGCAGGATGCTCTTCTTCTTTTTCTTGGGACCCTTCACCTCGACGGCACCCATGATCGCGAGCCCGGTGATCCGCACGGTCGGAGCGCCCGGGATGTGCCGGCGGCTCGCCAGCTGTTCCTCGAAGGCGCCCATGAACCCGAACCCGTCGACCTTGACGTTGATGTCGTCGGGCACCCGGATCTCCACGCCGCCCCAGAACGCGAAGCAGCTGATCGTCACCTCGCGCTCGGCGAAGTTCGCGTGGGTCAGGTCGATCTCGATGCCGCCCATGATCGCGACGGCGTTGTGCAGGCGGGGGACGACCCAGCCGCCCTTGCGGTTGACGCCCGACCAGAAGGCCACCGACACCGCGCTGCCCGGCTCGCCGCCGACGCGGTTGCTCACCGCGGGCTGGTACTGCGGCACGGCGGGGGTCTGCGGCAGGCCGCTCAGGACCAGGTCCGCGGTGATGGGGACGAGTTCGCCGTACGTCTTCGCGGCGTAGACGGCCACCAGCCGCTCGTCCAGCTCGTGGATGTCCAGGCGGCCTTCGGCGGTCGCCTGGTGCAGCACCTGCGCGATCCGTTCCCGGTCCGCGTCCGAGGCGCGCATGTGACTCTGGTCAGCCGGTACCAGCTCGTCGCTCACCCGAACGAGTCTAGATGTGTCACCTGCGGTTCGGTGCGAACTTGACGGTGATCGCGACAGCCACCGCCAGGAGTGCCACGACGGCCACCGCGAGGGCCGGGTTGTGGCCCCACATCAGCGGCAGCACGCCGATCAACACGGCGAGTGATCCCGACACACCCAGGATGACCAGGGGGGACTCACACCACTGCTGGACGGGCTTCTGTTCGATCGTCACCGTTCGCACCTCCGCGTCTCAACTGGCTATTAGAGACTTTTCGGAGTCGCTTCGCCGGTTCTTGACGCCCGGATCGGGTTGTGCGGCCCCCTGATCAGGTGGTGATCGGAATCGGTTCGTGATCTGGGTCAGGGGGTCGGCCGGCGCAGCGGCAGCCCGGCCGCCCGGTAGATCGAGTCGATCACCGTCATGGTGCGCACCGCGTCGTCCGCGGTCGTCGGGAACGGCTTGCCGTGCAGCACGGCGTCGGTGAACGCGTCGAGCTGGTAGGCGTAGGTGGGGCGCTTCCCGAACGTCTCGACCGACTTCTTGTCCTTGAGCCGCAACGACAACCGGTGGAGGATCTGCGGGCCGAGCGGGTTGAGCACGCTGAGCGTGCCGTTCTCGCCGATCGCCTTCATCGACAGCTTCAGGACCGTCGACGACCACAGCGACGTGTGCACGGAACCCGTGTGGCCCGAGGGGAAACGCAGCGACGCACGCATCGCGCGGTCGATGGAAGGCCCGCGCAGCAACGCCTTGGCCGACTTCACCTCGGGCTCCTCGCCGCCCAGCAACCGTGCCATGTGCACGGCGTAGCAGCCCGCGTCCATCGTCGCGCCGCCCGCGAGCGAGTAGTCGTACCGGATGTCGGAGAACCGCGGCAACGGGAACGCGACGGTGGCCTCGACGTGCCGCAGCGGGCCGAGGACGCCGGAGCTCATGATCTCGGCGACGCGCACGGCCAGCGGGTGGTAGCGGTAGTGGAACGCCTCCATCACCACCAGTCCGGAGGCTTCCGCCGCCTTGGCGACCTCGGCCGCTTCGGCTGCGTTCGCGGTGAAGGGCTTCTCGCACAGCACGTGCTTTCCGGCTTCGAGCGCGGCGAGCGTCCACTTGCCGTGCAGGCCGTTGGGCAACGGGTTGTAGACCGCGTCGACCGTCGGGTCGGCCAGCAGGTCCTCGTAGGAACCGTGCACGCGCGCGATGCCGTGCTTGTCGGCGAAGGCCTGGGCTCGGTCGGCTGACCGCGCGGCGACCGCGACGACTTCGGCGACCGTCGAGGAACGGGCCGGGCGGAGGACGGCGGTCGGCGCGATCATGGCCGCGCCGAGCACTCCGATGCGCACGTGGTCTGTCACGCGGCCGACCCTACACCTCGTCGGTTAACGGTGTTTACTCCATCAGGTCGGTCTCTCGGGCCGGGAAGAACGGGATCTTCTCGATCGGCGCCGGGCCGGACCAGTTCCACGACTCCATCTGGCGCCGCGAACGCCTGCCGAAGAACGCGCGCCACAGTTCGTACCCCTCGACCTCGACGGTGATCGGGCCGTCGCCGAGGTCGCCGAACTCGGTCCTCACCGTCACGTCGGTCAGCCTGCGCGGGGCCATCCACACCAGCGTCGGCTGCCACACGGTGTCCGGCAGGCGTTCGCGGCCGAGCGCCGCACGCAGGTCGGCCTCGTGCGTGATGGCGTCCAGTGCCAGCTGGAACGGGATGCGCGGCATCTCGGCGATCTTGTCGCCGAACACGTTCCACTGTTCCAGCAGGTCCTCCACGGGCACGTCCGCGCGCTCGGCGACGTGCCGCGCCGTCCACTCGTCCGACGGTGATCCCTCCATGCGTCCGCTGACCAGATCGGACGCCTCGCCGGACAGGTGCGCGACCACCTGGTGCACGGTCCACTCAGGACAGGCGGGTACGGCTCGTGCGAGCTCGTCGGCGCTCAGGCCCATGGTCAGGCCGACGATGCGCTGACGTGCCTCGCGGTAGATCTCTTCGAACACCCTTTGCTCCTCCCAGCGGGTTACGGTGTCGAGCATGGACGTCCTGGTCGTCGATCATCCACTCGCCAAGGCGAGACTCACCACGATGCGTGACGCGCGCACGGACAATGCCGCATTCCGTGCCGCGCTGCAGGAACTGACCGTGATGCTGGTTTACGAAGCGATGCGCGAGGCGCCGCTGAAGGAAGACCGCACGCACACCCCGGTAGCTCGTACCACCGGCTACAAGCTGGCAAACCCACCGCTGCTCGTGCCCGTGCTGCGGGCCGGTCTGGGCATGGCGGACCAGGCGCACAAGCTGATCCCGGACGCCCAGATGGGGTTCGTGGGCCTGGCGCGCGACGAGGAGACGCTGCAGCCGACGCCGTACATGGAGTCGCTGCCGGAGAACCTCGCCGGGCGTCCGGTGTTCGTGCTCGACCCGATGCTCGCCACGGGCGGGTCGATGGCGTACACGATCCGCCTGCTGACCCAGCGCGGCGCGACGGACGTGACGGCGATCTGCGTGCTCGCGGCTCCTGAGGGGATCAACCACCTCGAGGACTCGAAGCTCCCGTGCCGTCTCATCACGGCGTCGGTCGACGAGCGGCTGAACGACTCCGGCTTCATCGTGCCCGGGCTGGGCGACGCCGGTGACCGTCTGTACGGGGCGGTTTAGGACATACCTCCGATCGGACGTAGCAGTGGTCTAGACCTCAGGCCTATCGTGCTGTGGACCACATCGCCGCTGCCGCGAACGATCAAGGAGACTCATGTCCAGACGGAGATGGGGTGTCGCCGCTCTCGCGGCCGGCGCCCTGTCCGCGTCGCTGGCCGTTGCGCCCGCGAACGCCGACGTCGAGACCAATGGGCACCACGGTTACTCGAAGACCCGCACCGTCGGGTACTTCATCCAGTGGGGCGTGTACGACCGGAACTTCCGCGTCAAGAACCTCGTGGACAGCGGGGCCGCCGCGCGGCTCACGCACCTCAACTACGCCTTCGGTTTCCTCGACGAGGCCGGCAAGTGCGTCAGCGCCGACCCGTGGGCCGACTGGCAGATGCCGCACACCGCGGAGCAGTCCGTGAGCGGCAAGGCCGACGAGGCCGGCCAGGTGCTCGCGGGCAACCTGAACCAGCTCAAGCAGCTCAAAGCCAAGTACCCCAAGCTGAGGATCAACATCTCGCTGGGCGGCTGGACGGGCTCGCGCTACTTCTCCAACGCCGCGCTGACGCCCGAGTCGCGTGCCGCGCACGTCAAGTCGTGCACCGACATGTGGATCAAGGGTGACCTGCCCGGTCTGCCCGCGGGTGCCGCCAAGGGCGTCTTCGACGGCATCGACCTCGACTGGGAATGGCCCGGCAGCAACGGCAACATGCTCCCGCCCAACGTCGTGCGTCCCGAGGACAAGCAGAACTTCACCAAGCTGCTCGCCGAGTACCGCAGGCAGATGGGCTGGAACCGCGACCTGACCGCGTTCCTGCCGGCCGACCCGAAGCAGGTCGACGCGGGCTTCGAGGTCTCGAAGGTGTTCTGCTACCTCACCTTCGGCACGCTGCAGGGCTACGACTACCACGGTGCCTGGGACGCCCCGGCGAACCAGCAGTCCGCGCTGCGGGTGCCCAAGGGCGACCCGTCGGAGTTCGAGTTCAGCACCGAGGTGACGGTCAACGCGTGGCTTTCGCGCGGTGCCCCGCGTTCCAAGGCCGTGCTCGGCGTTCCGTTCTACGGCCGCGGCTGGGACGGCGTCGCCCCCGGCACGCGCAACGGCCTGTTCGGCACCGGTGTGCCGGCGCCCGCCAAGTACGAGGCCGGTTACGAGGACTTCCACCGCATCAAGGCGAAGCTCTCCGAGCCCGGCAACGCGTACAAGATCTACCGCGACGAGAAGGCCGGCTTCGCGTGGATCTACGACGGCAAGACCTGGTGGACCTACGACGACGCGACCGAGATGAAGCGGAAGGCCCGCTACATCAACGACCGCAGGCTCGGCGGCGCGATGATCTGGTCGCTCGACGGCGACACCGCCAACGGCGAACTGATCAAGGCGCTCGACGGAGCTCTGAAGTAAGGCCGCACCACCGAGACGGACTGTCCTAACCGGACAGTTCAGCGGGTCCGGGGAGGTTTCGCGGCGGCCGCCTCCCCGGATTCCGTGGTGTTCACAGGGTTTTCCCGGTCTCCGCCCGCCAGCCCCTGCCGTGCGCGCGCAACGCCAGTTCGTACGTGGCGGCCGCGTCGACGCCGGGCGGCAGGTTCCCGTTGAGCTCCAGGCTCACCAGGCCGTGCGCGACGCCCCACATCGACATCGCGATCTGCTCGGGGTCCTCGGCGAGGTAGACGCCCTGCTCCACCGCGCGCCGCACGGCATTGATCACCGGCGCGAACGTCCTGCCCGCCGCGCGGCTCATCTCCTTCGTCGGTTCGACGACCTTCGAGTAGAGCACCGAGTAGAACTGCGGGTCCCTCAGCGCGCTGCGCCGGTACGCGAGCCCGATCTCCAGCAGGTCCTCCGCCGGGTCGTCCGTGACGGGCACCGCCGCGAGGCTCGTCCCGAACCGCGTGAACGCCTCGTCGTAGAGCGCCTCGAGCAGCGCCGGTTTTCCGCCGAAGAGGGAATAAACGGCGGTGGTCGACGTGTTGACGTCGGTGGCGATCTTGCGCAGGCTGACCGCGGCCGGGCCCTCGGTGCTCAGCAGCTCGCCCGCTCGTTCGAGCAGACGCCGTCGCAGAGCGTCGTCGTGGGTCTTGGGCCTGGGCATCACGCAATCCTAACGGCCGCTGGCCGCAGTGGTATCAGGTTGATACCGTCACCCGCATGGCGATGACCTTGCGGTTGACCGAGGAGGAGAACCTGCGGCTCGCTGAACTGGCGCAGTCCGAGGGGCGCTCCAAGCAGGAGGTCGTGCGGCTCGCGATCGCGGACCGTTACCAGCGCATGCAGCAGGAGGAGAAGCTCGGCGAAGTACTCGGGCGAGTCCTGCCCAAGTACCGAAGTCTTTTGGATAGGCTCGGTTCTTCCTGAATCTGTCAGACCTCTGTGATCAACTGGGTGCCGTGATCTCCTACCTCGACGCCGGGGACCTCTTAGTGCTGGCCACGGCCGTGACCGGTGGCGATCTCCTCGTCAGGGACATCGGCCTGCTGGACACGGCGGCCTACCGTCCCCGTGCCACCGTGCTCGGCGTGGAGGCCTACGACACGCTGTGGCTGAAGTCCTCCGCCCTGCTCGACTCGATCGTCCGGACCCGCCCTCTCGTCGAGGGCAACTGGCGGCTCGCCTGGGTCGCTGCCGTCACCATGTGCGACATCAACGGCTACTGGATCGACGCCGCCGAGGACGACGCGCTGGGCCTCGTGCGCGCGCTCGGCCGCGACAAGATCGACGTGGCGGAGATGGCCGGTCATCTCGAAGCGTGGGGAATCTCGAAGGATTCCGCTTGACCTAGAGTGCACTCCAGGTCATAGCGTCGAGTCCGTGAGTTACTCGATAGCCCAAGCCGCGCAGCGCAGTGGGTTGTCCATCGACACCTTGCGCTACTACGAACGAATCGGGCTCGTCGACCCGCCCGCGCGTGACTCGGGCGGCCGTCGCAGCTACTCGGAGGAAGATCTCGGCTGGCTGGGCTTCGTGACGCGCCTGCGCACGACCGGCATGCCGATCCGCATGATGCGCGAGTTCGCGCAGCTGCGACACCGCGGCGACCTGACGGCAGGCCGCCGCAAGCAGATCCTCGTCGAGCACCGCAACGACGTCCGCGCCCGCATCGCGGAGCTGCAGACGTCCCTGGAAGTGCTCGACTACAAGATCGACCACTACGCGGTGGTCGAGCGTGACTTGGAGGCGACGGCGTGAGCCGTTCATTGGGATCGTTGCAGGTCGGGCCGCAGGGCCTCGGCTGCATGGGAATGTCGGAGTTCTACGGCGCCGGCGACGAGGCGGAGTCTGTCGCGGTGATCCACCGGGCCCTGGAGCTCGGCGTCACGCTGCTCGACACGGCCGACATGTACGGGCCACACCTGAACGAGGAACTGGTCGGCCGCGCGATCGCCGGCCGCCGTTCCGACGTCGTGCTGGCCACGAAGTTCGGCATCGTGCGCGACGGCGGAGGCCGTTCGATCCGCGGCGACCGCGAGTACGTGCGCGCTTCGGTCGAGGGGTCGCTGAAGCGGCTCGGCACCGACGTGATCGACCTGTACTACCTGCACCGGGTGCCGGCGGACACGCCCATCGAGGAGACCGTCGGCGCGATGGCCGAGCTGGTGACCGAGGGCAAGGTGCGCCACCTCGGCCTGTCCGAGGCGGGCGCGGAGACCCTGCGCCGCGCTCACGCCGTGCACCCGATCACCGCGTTGCAGAGCGAGTGGTCGCTGTGGTCGCGGGACATCGAGGCCGAGATCGTGCCGACCGCCCGTGAACTGGGCATCGGCCTCGTGCCGTACTCACCGCTGGGCCGTGGCGTCCTGACCGGCCGGTTCGCGTCCTCCGCCGACTTCGGCAAGGGCGATTTCCGGTCCGTGAACCCGCGGTTCTCCGGGGACAACCTCGACACGAACCTGAAGATGGTGGCCGCGCTGCGGGCGCTGGCGGAGGCACGCGGCGTCACCGCCGGTCAGCTCGCGCTGGCGTGGGTGCAGCACCGCGGTTCGGACGTCGTGCCGATCCCGGGCACCAAGCGCATCAAGTACCTGGAGGAGAACGTCGCGGCGGCTTCGCTGGAGCTGTCCGAGGCCGACCTCGCGGCCATCGAGGCGGCCGTGCCGGCTTCCGAGGTCGCCGGTGACCGGTACCCCGACATGAGCTCGGTCGGCCGCTAGAACATACGTTCGAAATCATCCCCAGAGTTGTCCACAGGTTGGGGACAACAGGCTGTGGACAACTCTGGGTTTCATGTGGACAACTGTGCCGCGACGGTGGCGCCGAGCTCCCAGCACGCCTGCAGGTCGGCCTTGGTCGGCTCGCCCGTGACGACCACGTGCTGAGCCGCCTTCTCCCAGCCCAACCCGGTCGTGGCGGTCTCCACGCTGCGCACCGCCCCGGTCGTGTCGTTGTTGCCGTGCACGTAAAGCCCGAACGGCCGACCACGCGTGGAATCGAGACACGGGTAGTAGACGGTGTCGAAGAAGTGCTTCAGCGCACCGCTCATGTAACCGAGGTTCGCGGGCGTGCCCAGCAGGTAGCCGTCGGCCTCCAGGACATCCACAGCGGTTGTGGACAACGCGGCGCGCCGGACCAGTGCGACGCCCTCGATCTCCGGCGTGGAGGCACCGGCGAGCACGGCCTCGAACATCGCCTGGAGAGCGGGTGACGGGGTGTGGTGGACGAGCAGCAGCCGGGCCATCAGTAGTCCATCTCGTAGTCGTTGGTGTCCGGCGGGGTGACCGCCACACCGAGCGCCACCAGATCGTCCGTGGTCACGGTCTGGACCGACGAGTCCACGATGCCGAGCACCTCCTCGACGATGTCGAGGTGCGCCTCGGCCGACAGCTTGTTCAGGGCGTAGATCTCTCGCACCTTGTCGAGGACGCCGCTGCCCTCCAGCCTTTTGGCCAGCAGGCCTGCCTCACCGAAGCCGCTCATCGGGCCGGTGATGGCCGCGTTCGACGCCACCGTTTCGTTCAGCATCATCGTCATCACCATGTTGGTCTCCAGGTCGACGCCGAACGCCTTCAGCAGGCCGTCGCGCATCTGGACCTGGTGCTTCTTCATGTCGTTGCTGAACTTGCCGTAGAACATGTTCAGGCCGCGCTTGCTGTCCGGGTGTGCGTCGAGCACCGCCTGCGCCAAATCGCGCCGCGTGTAGTCCATGAGCGGCAACATAGATGACCATGACCCGCGCCTCCTACGACATTGTTGCCGCCGACTACGCCCAGCTCATCCCGGACGCGCACGACGGCCGTCCTCTCGACGCCGCGATCATGCGCGCGTTCGCCGAGCTCACCGAAGGCCCGGTGGGAGACATCGGCTGCGGAGCCGGCCGCATCACGCAGCACCTCCACGAACTGGGCCTCGACGTGTTCGGCGTCGACCTGTCCGACGGCATGCTCGAACAGGCAAGGAAGTTGTACCCGCACCTCACGTTCACCCAGGGTGACATGACCGCGCTGGACCTGGAGGACGAGAGCCTCGGCGGCGCGGTCGTCTGGTACTCCACGGTCCACATGACCGCCGCCGAAGTCCCCTGGCAGGAGTTCTTCCGGGTGCTCAGGCCTGGCGGACACTTGTTGCACGCCTTCAAACTGGGTAACCAGAAGAAGCGCCTCGCCCACGCGTACGGCCACGACGTGGACCTCCACGTCCACTGGCACGACATCGACGAACTCGTGACCAACGCGACCGAAGCCGGGTTCAACGAAGTGGCACGCCTGCAACGTCAGAAGGGTGTGGACGAAGGCGGCCCGCAGGCGTTTCTGTTGATGAGCAAACGGAACCCCGAGGCCGGAAGCGCGTCTTGATGGGTGTACACAGGAGGGACCATGAAGACCACCGCCCTAATGCACACCAGTCCTCGTCAGCGTCGCATCACCTGGGGTTTCGGCCTTGCCGTCGCGATCGGGATGATCGGGATCGGGCCCCTGTTCGCGTCCGTGTGGCCGGGGTTCGACCACAGCCCGTGGGACATCAACATGATGTTGTTCGGACTTGGTGTGGGGCTCTGCGCGATCGCGTACATCTTCGGCCGGATCGCCGTGGCGGCGGTCACCGAGGGACGCCGCAACGCGGTGTCCCCGCCGACCAGAAGGGCCTACTTCGTGGCCGGCGGGGGTTTTGTCCTCGCCGCGCTGTGCCTGGCGATCGCGATCGCTAGCTGACCAGCGCAGTCACCCGTTCACGCAGTTCAGCCAACCGGGCCCGGCCTGACGCACGGGCGGACTCCAGTCCGTCCGTGACCGGCTCGACGACCTCCAGGTACGCCTTGAGCTTCGGCTCGGTGCCGGACGGGCGCACGATCACGCGCACCCCGTCGGCCGTCCAGCGCAGCACGTCCGCGCCGGGCAGCAGGTCCTCGGACGCGAAGTCCGCCGGCGGGTTCGCGCGCAGGCGGGCCATCGTGGCGCCGATCAGGCTCAAATCGGTGTACCGCAAGGAGACCTGGTCCGTCAGGTGCAGTCCGTGGTCCGCCGCGAGCTGGTCCAGCGCGTCCAGCAACGTGCGCCCGGACGCCTTCAGCCCGGCGGCCAGATCAGCGGCGACGACGGCGGCCGAGATGCCGTCCTTGTCGGCTACGTGCTCCGGATCGACGCAGTTGCCGAGTGCTTCCTCGTAGGCGAACACCAGGCCTTCGCCCGCGCGTGCCAGCCACTTGAAGCCCGTCAGCGTCTCCGCGTACCGGGCACCGTGCGCGGCCGCGATCGACTTCAGCAGCGACGACGACACGATCGTCGTGGCCACCAACGGATCCGTGGACTCCGTGGTCGACAGCACGAGCGAGCCGAGCAGCACACCCGTCTCGTCGCCGCGCAGCATCCGCCACGTCTCGCCGTCCTTGACTCCCAGTGCGCACCGGTCCGCGTCCGGGTCCAGCGCGATGGCCAGGTCCGCGTCCACCGACGCGGCGAGGGCGAGCAGTTCGTCGGACGCGCCGGGCTCCTCCGGGTTCGGGAACACCACGGTCGGGAAGTCCGGGTCCGGCACCGCCTGCGAGCGCACCACGTGCACGTCGGTGAAACCCGCACGCCGCAACGCTTCCACGGCGAACGCGCCACCCACGCCGTGCATCGGCGTCAGCGCGATCTTCAGCTCCCGGGAGTTCCCGCGCGGCAGCGACGCCACCTGGTCCAGGTACGCGTCCACCTCGGCGTCGGACACCGTGGTGTACGTGAAGTTCCGCGGCACCGACACCGCGGCCGGAACCGCCTCGATCGCCTTCTCGATCTCGCCGTCCGAAGGCGGCACGATCTGCGAACCACCGGTCAGGTAGAGCTTGTACCCGTTGTCCGCGGGCGGGTTGTGCGACGCGGTGATCTGGATCCCCGCCACCGCACCATGTGCGCGCACGAGGTACGCCAGCACCGGCGTCGGCAACGGCCCGGGCAGCACCCGCACGTCGAACCCCGCGGCCGCCATCACCTCGGCCGCCGCGGTGGCGAACTCCTCCGAGCCGTGCCGCGCGTCGCGTCCGACGAACACCAGGCCGGGGGACCCGAGCCACGCCGCCAGCCCGGCGGTCGTGCGGACCACCGTGGCGACGTTCATGCCGTTCGTACCCGCCCGCACCGGCCCGCGCAGCCCGGCGGTGCCGAACGTCAGCGGACCGGCCATGCGGTCTTGGAGGTCCTCCAACGCACCGGCGTCGCCGCCCATCGACCGCGCCAGCACGCCCTGCAACTCGGTACGCGTCGCGTCGGACGGGTCGTCGGCGATCCACCGGAACGTGGCGTCACGCAGGGCCGGCGTCAGGCTCATGCCCGGTCCACCAACTCGCGCAGCAGCGTGCCCATGCGCTGAGCGGCGGCGGCACCGGCCTCCAGCACCTCCTGGTGGTTCAGCGGCTCACCGGTGATGCCCGCAGCGAGGTTCGTGACCAGCGACAGCCCGAACACCTCGACGCCCTCGGCCCGCGCGGCGATCGCCTCGTGCACCGTCGACATGCCGACCAGGTCCGCGCCCATCGTGCGCAGCATCCGGATCTCGGCGGGCGTCTCGAAGTGCGGCCCGGGAAGCCCTGCGTACACGCCCTCCTCCAGCGAGGAGTCGATCTCCTGCGCGACCTTGCGCAGCCGCGGCGAGTACAGGTCCGTGAGGTCCACGAACCGCGCGCCGACCAGCGGCGACACCGCGGTCAGGTTGAGGTGGTCGGAGATCAGCACGGGCTGCCCGACCGACATGCCCTGCCGCAGGCCACCGGCCGCGTTGGTGAGCACGACGCTCGACACGCCTGCAGCGGCCACGGTGCGCACGGCGTGCACGACCTTCTGGACGCCCTTGCCCTCGTAGCCGTGGGTGCGGCCGAGAACGACGAGGACCTTCTTGCCGCCGACCTCGACGGAACGGATGGTGCCGCCGTGCCCGAGCGCGGTCGGCGCCTCGAAGCCCGTCAGTTCGCCCACCGGGATCTCGGTGACCGGCTCGCCGATCACGTCGGCGGCGGGTCGCCAGCCGGAGCCCAGCACGATGGCGATGTCGTGCTTCTCGTTGCCGGTGCGGCTCTGGATCTCTTCCGCGGCCTTGCCGGCCAGCTCTTCTGGAGTCACCGCGAGAGCTTAAACCGGGGCGAACGTCGAGGCGATCGCGTCGAACAGCCTGGCGCGTGCCTCGTCCTCCTGTTCTGTGGGAACGACCACTTCGACCACCCACAGATCGTTGCCGTAGGGCAGCACACGCGAGAAGTGCGAGCGCCGCAACGCCGTGGGCTCGTCACCCTCGACCGTCCGGTAGATGAACTGGACGCTGGCCTCCTTGCGCGGCCCCGCCAGGTCCGGTGTCGGCACCATCTCGCCGCCGAAGAACCTGCCGGGCCAGCGCCCCTGCACCCCCACCGTGTACAGCTTGATGTCGCGCTTCGGGTAGTACTCGGGGAACCGCTGCACCGTCACCTCGTACGCGCCGCTCCCGGACACGAAGTGCACCATCGCCGAGGCCGGCAGCCGCAGGTCGCCGGCGCGCTGCTCGGCGTAGGTGGACCAGCTCTTCTCGACGTGCAGCGTGAACTTGCCGCCCTGGTCGCCGTTCGCCAGCACGGCCGACGCGGTGCGGGGCTCGAGCGTCGCCGAGGTGGGCAGGGTCGGCAGCGTGGGCAGCGTCTGCTCGGTCGGCGGCAGCAGGGACGCTCCCGCGACGTACCTGGTCAGCGCGAAACCCCCGCCGGAGCCCGCGATGAACAGCAGCACGGCCACGACCAGCACGAACGCCGAGGCTGCCCGGCCGCGGCGGGCCGGGGGCGCGGTCGGTCTCGTGACGAGGAACGGCAGCGGGCCCGGGTCGTCGGCCAGCGGCGCGTCCGGGTCGATCTTCGGCTTGGGTCGCACGACGATCGGCGTCTGCACCGACTCGCGGATCTCGAACGCGTCCGTGCCCGGTTCCGGCAGCAACTGGTAGACCTGCTTGCGCACGTCGACGAGCGACAGCCGTTCGGTCGGCTCCTTGCGCATCAACCCGCTGATCACCGGTGCGAGCCTGCCCGCACCCGCGGGCACCGGGACGTCGCCGTTGATCACCGCGTTGATCGTCTGCATGACGTTCTTGCCCACGTACGGCGGTTCGCCGGCCATCGCGGCCCACATCGTCGCGCCGAGCGACCACCTGTCCGCGGCCGCCGACACGTCACCGCCCTGCGCCACCTCGGGCGCGATGTAGGCGGGCGTGCCGAGCGTGATGCCGCGCGCGGTCATGGTGGCCTCGGCGACGTTGCGCGCGATGCCGAAGTCGGTGAGCTTGACGCGGCCGTCGTCCGCGATGAGCACGTTGCCCGGCTTCACGTCGCGGTGCGTGATGCCGGCCCGGTGTGCCGAGGCCAGTGCCGCCGCGATCGCGTCCAGCACCGCCGCGCCCTGCTTCTCGGTGAGGCAGCCCTGTTCTTGCAGCACCTCGCCGAGACTGCGTGACGGCACGATCTCCATCACGACGTACGGGTCGCCTTCGTGCTGCACGACGTCGTAGAGCGTCACGAGGTTCGGGTGGGAGAGAGCGGCGACGGCACGTGCCTCGCGCATCGTCCGTTCGCGCAGTTGCTCGGCGTCGGCGTCGGGCATGCCGGGCGGCCGGAGGATCCCCTTGACCGCGACCTGCCGGCGGAGCACCTCGTCGTGGGCGGCCCAGACCGTGCCCATCGAGCCCTGACCCAGCAGGTGCAGCAGCCGGTACCGAGCCGCGATCAAGCGATCCTGGCCAACGTTCTCCACGTTTCCATTCTTCCTGACAGATCGGGGGTCGCTTCTTTGGTCCCGTCGGCCGCGGTCGGGGACACTCTCTCCGTCGGACCCCGACTGCATCGTTAACGGCGGTGAACCTCACATAGCCGTGCCGGTACCGGTCGGTAACACTGCAACGCATGATGGAGTTGGCATTGACCGCCGAATTCCGCCCGAACGAGTTCCCCTCCGCGTCGAGGGAACAGTGGCGTGAGCTGGTCGACGCCGTCCTCCGCAAGACCGGAGCGAGCTTCGACTCGCTGGTCACGAAGACGTACGACGGCATCGAACTCCAGCCGCTCTACACCCTCGACGACGCCCTCGAGCCGTATGCGCTCGCGCCGGTGAAGCAGGGCTGGGACGTCCGGCAGCGCCACGCCGTTCCCGATCCGGTCGCCCTGATGAACGACCTCGAAGGCGGCGTCACCTCCCTCTGGCTCGCCGTGCCGGCCGCGTCACTCGAACGGTTGCTGGAAGGCGTCTACCTCGATCTCGCACCGATCGTGCTGGACGGTTCGGTGGACGCGGCACGCGCGATGCTGCGGATCTACGACCAGGCGCCGGTGCTGGCGTCCGAGGTGCGCGGCAACCTGGCCCTGACACCGTTCGGCGAGGCCCTGGACGTGATCAAGCAGGCCCGCTCGGCATTCCCGGGGCTGCGGACCGTCGTTGTGGACGCGTTGCCGTTCCACGACGCCGGCGGCTCCGACTCCGAGGAACTGGGCGCCTCTCTCGCGCTGGCGGTGTCGTACCTGCGCGCTCTGACGGACGCCGGGTTGCCCGCCTCGGAGGCTTTCGCGCAGTTGGAGTTCCGCTACGCCGCGACGGCCGACCAGTTCATGACGATCGCGAAGCTGCGCGCCGCTCGCCGGTTGTGGGCGCGGGTGGCCGAGGTGTCCGGGGTCGATTCCACCACCGATGCCGTGCAGGTGCAGCACGCCGTGACGTCGTCGGCGATGATGACCCGCCGCGACCCTTGGGTGAACATGCTGCGCACCACGATCGCCACGCTGTCGGCCGGTCTCGGCGGGGCCGATTCGGTGACCGTGCAGCCTTTCGACGCGGCGATCGGATTGCCGGACGAGTTCGCCCGGCGGATCGCGCGCAACACGCAGAACCTGTTGCTGGAGGAGTCGCACCTCGGTGAGGTGATCGACCCCGCCGCCGGGTCCTGGTACGTCGAGCAGCTGACGGATTCGCTGGCGGTGTCGGCCTGGGCCTGGTTCCAGGAGATCGAGCGCGCCGGCGGGATCGAGGAGGCTCGTTCGCTGGTGGCGGCGCGGATCGCCGAGACCTGGGCGGCGCGGTCGGCACGGCTGGCGGACCGGAGCGACCCGATCACCGGGGTGAGCGAGTTCCCGAACCTCGGGGAGAAGCCGGTCGTGCGGGAACCCGGAATCGATTCCGACTCGCAGGCCCCCTGGGGGGAATCGCCCCCCATCCCAAGTTTCTCAGGCAGGTCTGACAATTTCGGGCTGCCGCGGGTGCGTTATGCACAGGCCTTCGAAGAGCTGCGCGACCTCGCCGACGCCCAGTCCGAACGCCCGCAGGTCTTCCTCGCCACCCTCGGTCCGGTCGCCGCCCACACCGCCAGGGCCACCTTCGCCGCCAACCTCTTCAACGCCGGCGGCTTCGCCACCCCCAACGCGGGCCCGACCAAGACCGCCGACGACGTGGCGCAGAAGTTCAAGGAGTCCGGCGCACGGGTCGCGGTCGTCTGCGGCAGCGACACCAGCTACGCCGACCAGGCCGTCGCCACCGTCGAGGCACTGCGTCAGGCCGGTGCCGAGCGGGTACTCCTCGCGGGCAAGAAGTCCGACGCGGAGGTCGACGGCTTCGTCCACCTGGGCTGTCCCGCCCTCGAGATCCTCAACACCACCTACGACTTCCTTGGAGTGGAGCGATGATCCCCAACTTCGCGGACGTCGACCTCGGCCCCACTCCGCAGGCGAAGTACGAGACCGACCTGCCCGCGTGGGAGACGCCGGAGGGCATCGCGGTCAAGCCGGTCTACGGCCCGTCCGACACCGACGGCCTGGACTTCCTGCAGACCTACCCCGGCGTCGCGCCGTTCCTGCGCGGCCCGTACCCGACGATGTACGTCAACCAGCCGTGGACCGTCCGCCAGTACGCGGGCTTCTCCACTGCCGAGGAGTCGAACGCCTTCTACCGCCGCAACCTCGCCGCGGGCCAGAAGGGCCTCTCGGTGGCGTTCGACCTCGCCACCCACCGCGGCTACGACTCGGACCACCCCCGGGTGGCGGGTGACGTCGGCATGGCCGGCGTGGCGATCGACTCGATCTACGACATGCGCACGCTGTTCGACGGCATCCCGCTGGACAAGATGTCCGTGTCGATGACGATGAACGGCGCGGTGCTGCCGATCCTGGCGCTCTTCGTGGTCGCCGCGGAGGAGCAGGGGGTGAAGCCGGAGCAGCTCATGGGGACGATCCAGAACGACATCCTCAAGGAGTTCATGGTCCGCAACACCTACATCTACCCGCCGAAGCAGTCGATGCGGATCATCTCCGACATCTTCGCCTTCACCTCCCAGCACATGCCGAAGTACAACTCCATCTCCATCTCCGGCTACCACATGCAGGAGGCCGGGGCGACGGCCGACCTGGAACTGGCGTACACGCTCGCGGACGGTGTCGAGTACATCCGCGCCGGCAAGGAAGCCGGGCTGGACGTCGACAAGTTCGCGCCGCGGCTGAGCTTCTTCTGGGCGATCGGCATGAACTACTTCATGGAGATCGCGAAGATGCGGGCCGCGCGCCTGCTCTGGGCGAAGCTGGTCAACGACTTCGAACCGAAGTCGCAGAAGTCGCTGAGCCTGCGCACGCACTGCCAGACGTCCGGTTGGTCCCTCACCGCGCAGGACGTGTTCAACAACGTCGCGCGCACGTGCGTCGAGGCCATGGCGGCGACGCAGGGGCACACGCAGTCGTTGCACACCAACGCACTCGACGAAGCCCTCGCCCTGCCCACCGACTTCTCCGCGCGCATCGCCCGCAACACCCAGCTGCTGCTGCAGCAGGAATCCGGCACCACGCGCGTCATCGACCCGTGGGGCGGCAGCGCCTACGTCGAACGCCTCACCGCGGAACTCGCGGCCAAGGCCTGGGAGCACATCACCGAGGTCGAGGCGGCCGGCGGCATGGCCCGCGCGATCGACGAGGGCATCCCGAAGCTGCGCATCGAAGAGGCCGCCGCACGCACCCAGGCCCGCATCGACTCCGGACGCCAGCCCGTCATCGGCGTCAACAAGTACCTCGTCACCAACGACGAGCAGATCGACGTGCTGAAGGTCGACAACGCCGGGGTTCGCGCCCAGCAGCTCGAAAAGCTGCGCAGGCTCAGGGAAGAACGCGACCAGTCCGCAGTGGACGGTGCGCTCGCCGCCCTGACGAACGCCGCCACGAGCGGTGAGGGCAACCTGCTGGAGCTGGCGATCGACGCCGCCCGCGCGAAGGCCACCGTCGGCGAGATCTCCGAGTCGCTCGGCAAGGTCTGGGGCCGGCACAGCGCCCAGATCCGCACCATCTCAGGCGTCTACCGGCAGGAGGTCGGTTCAGTGTCCAACGTGGACGCCTGCCGCGAGGTCGTCGAGGCCTTCGCCGAGGAAGAAGGCCGTCGCCCCCGCATCCTCGTCGCGAAGATGGGCCAGGACGGCCACGACCGCGGCCAGAAGGTCATCGCCACGGCGTTCGCGGACCTCGGCTTCGACGTCGACGTCGGCCCGCTGTTCCAGACGCCGGACGAGGTCGCGCGCCAGGCCGTCGAGGCCGACGTGCACGTCGTCGGCGTGTCCTCGCTCGCCGCCGGGCACCTCACGCTCGTCCCGGCGCTCAAGGAGGAGCTCACCAAGCTCGGCCGCGAGGACATCATGATCGTCGTCGGTGGTGTCATCCCGCCGCAGGACTTCGACGAGCTGTACGCGGCGGGCGCGGCGGCGATCTTCCCGCCCGGCACCGTGATCGCGGACGCGGCCAAGGACCTGCTGGTGAAGCTCGCGGACCTGCTCGGACACCATGGCTAGGGTCATCGACGTCGCCGAGTACACGAAAGGCGTCCTCGACGGCGATCGCGGCGTGCTGGCCAAGGCCATCACGCTCGTCGAGTCGACGCGCGCCGAGCACCGGGCCAAGGCCCAGGAACTGCTGGTCGAACTGCTGCCGAAGTCGGGCGACGCGATCCGCGTCGGCATCACCGGTGTGCCCGGCGTGGGCAAGTCGACGTTCATCGACGCCCTCGGCACCACGCTGACCGAGCAGGGGCACCGGGTCGCGGTGCTCGCCGTCGACCCGTCCTCGACGCGCACCGGCGGCAGCATCCTGGGTGACAAGACGCGGATGCAACGGCTGTCGGTGAACCAGAACGCGTTCATCCGGCCCTCTCCGACGTCGGGGACGCTCGGCGGCGTCGCACAGGCCACCCGCGAGACGATCGTGCTGGTCGAGGCCGCGGGCTTCGACGTGGTGCTGGTCGAGACCGTCGGCGTCGGGCAGTCCGAGGTGGCCGTCGCCAACATGACGGACTGCTCGCTGTTCCTGACCCTCGCCCGCACCGGCGACCAGCTGCAGGGCATCAAGAAGGGCATCCTGGAGCTCGCGGACGTCATCGCGGTCAACAAGGCCGACGGCGAGCACGAACTGGACGCCCGCAAGGCCGCGCGGGAACTGGCCGGCGCCCTCAAACTGCTGCGCCCGCCGGACGCGCTGTGGCACCCGCCCGTGCTCACGTGCTCGGGCCTCACCGGGACCGGGCTCGACGAGCTGTGGTCCCGCGTGCTGGAACATCGCCGGACCCTGACCGACGCCGGAGAGCTGGACGAACGCCGCCGCCGTCAGCAGATCGACTGGACCTGGATGATGGTCCACGACGAACTGTGGCGGCAGGTGCGCGACAGTGCGGCCGTCCGCTCCCTCGCCCCCTCCCTGGAGGAGAAGGTCCGCCTCGGAGAGCTCACCGCCACCCTTGCGGCCGAGCAGATTCTGCAGGCGTTCCAATCGGACTCACGGTAGGCGCTTAACTAGTTTGGGTGACCTTCGATCGTGGTATTCGAGGTAGAGTTCGGGGCATGTCGAGGTTGCTGCTGGCCTGCGTGTTCTCGCTGATGAGCGTTCTCGGGATCGCCGGTGTGGCGTCCGCGCAGGAGGCGGCGAACGCGCCTGTGCCGGTCGCGCAGCAGACGACCGTGAACCCGGCTCCCGACGTGAACGCGCCGCAGGAGCCGTCGCCCGAAGCTCGCGAGGAGACCAAGCGCAAGCTGTGGATGGGCGGCATCGCCGTGGTGCTGTTCGCCCTCGTCTACCTCCGCAACAAGAAGCGGTGGGCGAAGTGGCGCAAGGAGCGGGCTGCCAAGAAGGGATAGTCCGCGAAGGGCTGGCCCGCGTTCTGTTCGGCTGGGACCGTTCGTCCCGCATGATGGGACGTAATAGTCAAAATCAAACGTCCCTCCCGGCCATTTGCGTCATCGTTGATCGGTCAGACCGAAACTCGCTCGCCGCTCGGCGCAGCGCTGCGACCGGCCGTCCGGTTGATCATCATCAGCGCGCCGCGTCAGTCAAGTGGTGATGCAGGATGGTGGCAAATGGGTACCGACTTGAAGATCAGCACACGCTCGACCGTCGAGCGGTACTCGGACGCGCTGCTGGACCTGTCGCACTCGATCCACGCCGAACCCGAGCTGGCCTTCGAGGAGCACCGCAGCGTCGAGAAAATCACCTCCTTGCTGGTCAAGGAGGGTTTCGAGGTCGACAGAGGTGTGGCTGACCTCGACACCGCGTTCGTCGCGACGTTCGGCGACGGCGAGCTCGTGCTGGGCCTCTGCGCCGAGTACGACGCGCTGCCCGAGGTCGGGCACGCGTGCGGGCACAACGTCATCGCCGCGGCCTCCGTCGGTGCGGCACTCGCTCTGCGTGACGTCGCCGACCAGCTGGGTGTCACCGTGAAGGTGATCGGGACCCCGGCCGAAGAGGTCGGCGGCGGCAAGGTGCTCATGCTGGAACGAGGCGTGTTCGACGACGTCTCGCTCTCGATGATGGTGCACCCGGCGCCGTACGAGTCGTGCGCCGCCAAATCGCTCGCCATCACCGATCTCGAGGTGCACTACAAGGGCAAGCCGTCCCACGCGGCCGCGGCCCCGCACCTGGGCGTCAACGCCGCGGACGCGGTCACGATCGCCCAGATGTCGATCAGTCTGCTGCGGCAGCACTTCGAGCCCGGCCAGATGGTGAGCGGCATTGTCACCAACGGCGGCACCGTGCCGAACGTAATACCCGCCCGCGCATCGGCGATGTTCGATGTGAGGGCGGAAAACCTGGAATCGTTGCAGCGCCTGGAGAACCGAATTCGGGACTGCTTCTCAGCCGGTGCGCTCGCGACCGGCTGCACCCATGAGGTGGTGCAGGTCTCGCCGATCTACGCCGAGTTGACACCCGATCCGTGGCTCGCCGACGCCTACCGGCGTGCGGCCACTGAGCTGGGCAGACGACCGCTCTCGCCCGAGCAGGAACAGCGAGAGAAGATCGGGAGCACCGACATGGGCAACGTCACCAGAGTGTTGCCCGCAATCCACCCGACAATCGCCATCGACTGCGGAGACGCGGTGAACCACCAACTAGAGTTCGCGACCGCCTGTGCCTCGGCGTCGGCCGACCGTGCGCTCCTCGACGGAGCACTTGCCATGGCCTGGACGACGATCGCGACAGCCACCGATTCCCAGCAGCGCGCACGGCTGCTGGCCCGCGGAGGTGCGGCATGACGGTTCTGGACTCCCGGCTCTCGGGCTCCTCAACTGTGAAGACGTTCCCTGAGATGCTTGTCGACCCCACCGGGGTGAGCATGTCTCCTGTGGATGATCTCGGAGAAGGCCGTGGCCCGGCCTGGCTCGACGACTGGCTGAAGGCACACGCCTCCGACGTCGTCGCCTGGCGGCGCCACATCCACGCCAACCCCGAGCTCTCCCGGCGCGAGTACAACACCACTGAGCTCGTCGCGAAGCTGCTGCGCGAGGTCGGCCTCAAGCCGCGCATCCTTCCCGGCGGCACGGGCCTGATCTGCGACATCGGCCACGGCCCTCGCTGCGTGGCCCTCCGCGCGGACATGGACGCCCTGCCGCTGCACGAGAACACCGGCCTCCCGTTCGGTTCCACTGTGGACGGTGTGTCGCACGCGTGCGGTCACGACGCCCACACCACGGTCCTGCTCGGCACCGCGCTGGCCCTCGCCTCGGCGACGGAGCTGCCCGGCCGCATCCGCCTGGTGTTCCAGCCGGCCGAGGAGGTCATGCCGGGCGGTGCGCTCGACGTGCTCGCCGCGGGTGGGCTCGACGGCGTGGAGCGGATCTTCGGCCTGCACTGCGACCCGCGTCTGCAGGTCGGCCGCATCGGCACGCGGATCGGCGCCATCACGTCGGCCTCCGACCTGCTGGAACTGCGGCTGTCCTCGCCGGGCGGCCACACGTCGCGCCCGCACCTCACCGCGGACCTGGTGCACGCGCTCGGCACGGTCATCACCGGCCTGCCGACGATGCTGTCGCGCCGCGTCGACCCCCGCTCCGGCACCGTCCTGGTGTGGGGCGCGGTGCACGCGGGCGAGGCGCCGAACGCCGTGCCGCAGGACGGCATGGTGCGCGGCACGCTGCGCACCGGCGACCGAGACATCTGGGCCGAGCTGGAGCCGCTGGTCAAGGACCTGGTGACGGGCCTGCTGGCCCCGACCGGCGTCGGTTTCGACCTGCACCACCGCCGCGGCGTGCCGCCGGTGGTCAACGAGCGCGAGTCCACCCAGATCCTGCGCGCCGGCATCGAGGCCGCACTGGGTGACGACGCACTCGCGGGCACCGAGCAGTCCTCCGGTGGTGAGGACTTCGGCTGGTACCTGGAGCACGTGCCTGGCTCGTTCGCGCGCCTCGGCGTGTGGGACGGCCAGGAGAAGCAGCGCGATCTGCACCAGCCGACGTTCGACCTCGACGAGCGCGCGCTCCTCGTCGGCGTCCGCGTCATGGTGCACACGGCGTTGGCTGCTCTGGCTTAGAGCGGAACCCTCTCGGTCAGAGCGGCGTTGTGGCGCGTGCGGAACGACTGCGCACGCGCCACAGTGCTGTCCGGGGCCCGTTCGACAACGACGCCACCCTCCAGCACACCGAACGTCAGCTCACGGGCTCCGTCAACTGCGGACGTGCTTCCGGTGCGGCAGCGCGGACCGCGTCCGCCGCCTGGTCGTCCGGCTGGGTCTGGGACGCGCGCTCGGCTTCGACGCGTGCGTTGTAGACCTCGACCTCGCGCTTGATCGTGTCCTCGTCCCACCCGAGGTACGGCGCGACGAGCCGGGCCACCGCCTCCGACGAGTCGACGCCGCGGTGGGCGTACTCGATGGAGATGCGGGTGCGCCGGGTCAGCACGTCCTCCAGGTGCATCGCGCCCTCGTGCGAGACCGCGTACACCGCCTCGACCTGCAAGTAGTCCGGTGAGGCCGGGATGGGCTTGAGCAGTTCCGGGTTGTCCGCCGCGAGCGACAGCACCTCGTGCACCAGCGAGCCGTAGCGGTCCAGCAGGTGCCGGACGCGGTACGGGTGCAGGCCGTGCTTGGCCGCCAACTGGTCGGCCTGGTTGACCAGCGCGTGGTAGCCGTCGGCGCCGACCAGCGGCACCTTGTCCGTGATCGACGGCTGGATCCGGCCGGGCAGGTCGACGTGCGCCGCGTCCACGGCGTCCGCGCCCATCACCCGGTACGTCGTGTACTTGCCGCCCGCGATCGCGACCAGGCCGGGAGCCACGCGGGCCACCGCGTGTTCGCGCGAGAGCTTCGACGTCGAGTCGGACTCGCCCGCCAGCAACGGCCGCAGGCCCGCGTAGACGCCCTCGATGTCGTCGTGCGTCAACGGCGTCGCGAGCACCGAGTTCACGTGTTCGAGGATGTAGTCGATGTCGTGCTTGGTGGCCGCGGGGTGCGCCAGGTCGAGGTTCCAGTCCGTGTCCGTGGTGCCGACGATCCAGTGGTTGCGCCACGGGATCACGAACAGCACGGACTTCTCGGTGCGCAGGATCATCCCGGCCTCGGCGACGATCCGGTCGCGCGGAACGACGATGTGCACGCCCTTCGACGCGCGCACCCGGAACCGTCCGCGCGAGCCGCTCAGCCGTTGCAACTCGTCGGTCCACACACCGGTCGCGTTGATCACCGCGTGCGCCCGGACGTCGACCTCACGGCCGTCCTCGACGTCGCGCACCCGTACGCCGGACACCCGGTCCGCCTCGCGCAGGAACCCGATCACCTGGGTCGACGTGCGCACCACGGCGCCGTAGTGGGCGGCGGTGCGGCCGACCATCATCGTGTGCCGGGCGTCGTCCGCCTGAGCGTCGTAGTAGCGGATGCCACCGATCAACGCGTCGCGCTTCAACGCCGGCACGAGTCGCTGGGCACCCGCGCGGGTCAGGTGCTTCTGCCCCGGCACGGACCGGGCGCCGCCCATCGTGTCGTAGAGGAACAGACCGGCGGCCGTGTACGGGCGCTCCCAGACCCTGTTCGAGAGCGGGTAGAGCAGCGCCACCGGTTTCACCAGGTGCGGCGCGATGCGCGTGAGCATCAGCTCGCGTTCGCGCAGGGCCTCGCGGACCAGGCCGAACTCCAGCTGCTCCAGGTAGCGCAGGCCACCGTGGAAGAGCTTGGAGGACCGGCTCGACGTGCCGGACGCCAGGTCACGGGCTTCGACGAGGGCGACCCGCAGGCCTCGGGTGGCAGCGTCGAGCGCCGCACCGACGCCGACCACACCACCGCCGACCACGACGACGTCGAACGTCTCCGCTCCCAGCCGCTGCCACGACTCCTCGCGCTCGGCCGGGCCCAGTCTGCCGGTGATCGGAGGTTCGGCATGGGTTCGAGGTGCTGAAGCTGCGTTCTTGCGCGTGGCCACGACGGACGCCTCCCTGTGACGACTGCGGATCACGTTACCTGCAGCAACCGCCCTTCGCCGATGGGCGCGCGCTCCAGAACCCCATGGCCTAAAAATGGCCTCTCCACAGGTACTTGGCGTAGACAACTGATCAGCGCGGTAATAGCGTCCGAGCACGTTGAAGGCGGGCGGCGCGGCCCTGACCTCGGGTTTGCGCGTCCTGTCTGGCCGCAAACGAGTGGAGGTCGACGATGAGCGCAGGCTCGATCTTCGTCTGGGAGATGCTGGGGACAGCGGTCCTCATCCTCCTGGGCACCGGTGTCGTCGCGAACCAGGTGCTCAAGAACACGCTCGGCAACAGCACGGGCTTCCTGTTCGTCAACGTCGGCTGGGCCTTCGCGGTCTTCGCCGGCGCGAGCATCGCCAACCCCAGTGGGGCGCACCTCAACCCCGCCGTGACCCTCGGCCTCGCCATCGCGGACAAGACTCCGTGGGGCGACGTTCCCTTCTACGTCCTCGGGCAGATGGTCGGCGCGATCCTCGGCGCGATGCTCTGCTGGGCCACCTACAAGCTGCAGTTCGACACGCACGACGAACCGCAGAACACGCTCGGCATCTTCTCCACCGGCCCGACCGTGCCGAACAAGCCGTGGAACCTCGTCTCCGAGGTCATCGGCACGTTCGTGCTCGTCGCGTGGATCCTGCTGTCGCCCGGCGCGAAGGAGACGGTCGACGGGGTGCCGCAGTTCGGCAACTCGGCGCTCGGCTACGCGGGCGTCGCGTTCGTCGTGCTGGTGATCGGCACGTCGCTCGGCGGCCCGACCGGGTACGCCATCAACCCGGCACGTGACCTCGGACCGCGCATCGCCTACGCGTTCATGATGCCGATCCACAACAAGGGCAACGCCAACTGGGGCTACTCGTGGGTCCCCGTCGTCGGCCCGCTCGTGGGTGGCGCGCTCGCCGCGTTGCTCTTCCTGGTTCTCCCGGTCTGAAAGGACTTCCCGCAATGACGCAGTACGTGGCCGCGATCGACCAGGGCACCACGTCGACCCGGTGCATGATCTTCGACCACTCCGGGCGGGTGGTCTCGGTCGACCAGAAGGAGCACGAGCAGATCTTCCCGAAGGCCGGGTGGGTCGAGCACGACCCGAAGGAGGTCTGGCAGAACACCCGCCAGGTCGCCGCCGGCGCTCTGGCGAAGGCTGATCTGTCCACTTCGGACATCGCCGCGGTCGGCATCACCAACCAGCGCGAGACCGCGGTGGTGTGGGACAAGAAGACCGGCGAACCCGTCTACAACGCCATCGTCTGGCAGGACACCCGCACCGACAAGATCGTGCAGGAACTCGGCGCGCTGGGCGGTGGCCAAGAGCGGTACCGCGCCAAGGTCGGCCTGCCGCTCGCGACCTACTTCTCCGGGCCCAAGGTCCGCTGGATCCTCGACAACGTCGAGGGCGCGCGGGAGAAGGCCGAGGCCGGCGACCTGCTGTTCGGCAACATGGACACGTGGGTGCTGTGGAACATGACAGGCGGGGTGGACGGCGGTGTGCACGTCACCGACCCGACGAACGCCTCGCGCACCATGCTGATGGACCTCGACACGCTGCAGTGGGACTCCTCGATCGCTTCAGACATGGGGATTCCCCTGTCGATGCTGCCGGAGATCCGTTCCTCGTCGGAGGTCTACGGCCAGGTGCGCGAACGCGGCGCGCTGGCCGGCGTGCCGATCGCCGGCATCCTCGGCGACCAGCAGGCGGCGACGTTCGGCCAGGCCTGCCTCTCGCCCGGCGAGGCCAAGAACACCTACGGCACCGGCAACTTCATGCTGCTCAACACCGGTACCGAAAAGGTGATGAGCGAGAACGGTTTGCTCACCACCGTCTGCTACAAGATCGGTGAGGCTCCCCAGGTCTACGCGCTGGAGGGCTCGATCGCCGTCACCGGTTCGCTGGTGCAGTGGCTGCGCGACAACCTCGGCATGATCGGCTCCGCGGCCGAGATCGAGGAGCACGCCCGTTCGGTGGAGGACAACGGCGGCGCGTACTTCGTGCCCGCGTTCTCGGGCCTCTTCGCCCCGTACTGGCGTTCCGACGCCCGTGGCGCGATCGTGGGCCTCACGCGGTTCGTCAACAAGGGCCACCTCGCGCGGGCCGTGCTGGAGGCCACGGCCTTCCAGACCCGCGAGGTGCTCGACGCGATGAACGCCGACTCGGGCGTCGACCTGACCGCGTTGAAGGTCGACGGCGGCATGGTCGTGAACGAGCTGCTGATGCAGTTCCAGGCGGACATCCTCGGCGTGCCGGTCATCCGGCCGGTCGTCGCGGAGACCACCGCGCTGGGCGCCGCTTACGCGGCCGGTCTCGCGGTCGGGTTCTGGAAGACCGAGGACGAGATCCGCGAGAACTGGGCGCAGGACAAGCAGTGGGAGCCGCAGATGGACGAGTCCCGCCGCACGTCCGAGTACGCCAACTGGAAGAAGGCGGTGTCGAAGACCTTCGACTGGGTCGAGGACTGACCTTGATGAGGGGAGCTTCCCGAACCTCGGGTTCGGGAAGCTCCCCTCGTCAACTCAAGCCGGCGTCGCGTGCACGATCACGTTGTCGCGAGTGCCGCACGTGATCAGCCGCAGCCCCTGCTCGTCCTTGTCCCGCGCGACGGCCTCCGCGAAGAAGTCGTCGCGGATGATCCTCTCGGTGCGCGACACCGTGAACCGGGCGACCGAACCGTCCTTCTTGGACACTTCGAGGGTGTCGCCCTCGGTCAGGTCGTTCAGCCGGAAGAAGACGCCTCTGGCCTTGTTGCTCTCGATCCGGCCGACGATGATCCACTGCTGCGGCTGCGTCTGGTACCAGCCGGCCTGCATGCCCTCGTTGGCGGGCGGCAGCTGGACGGCGCCGTGCTGGTCGAGGCCGAGCGCGACCAGCGACGAACGCACGCCGATCCGCTCGATCCGCAGTTCCATCGGGTCCGACTTGCCGAGCGGTGACACCACCGGCGGCGGAGCGCTGTCGCTCGTCGCCGCCGTCGGCTTCGGTGCTGGTCCCTGCGAACAGGCGGTGGTGGCCAGCGCCACGCACAGCACCGCGATCAAGACACGAGTCCCCACGAACCCATTGACGCACATCTCGTGGGTTAGTTGCGCGTCCAATCAAGACAGTTCTGATCCGTGATCAACGTTACGGCGCGGTGCCGCCGCCGCCCGTGTCCGGCGCCCCCTTCGGCTTGACGATCGGTGGCTTCGGCTTCGGTGCCGGATTTCCCGGCGGCCGGGTCGGTTTGGCCTTGATGGTGAACGTGTCCACCACAGGTCCCGTCATGCCGCACGGGATCTCCGCCTGGTAGGTGCCCGGCGTGGTGACGGCCGTCGTCGCTCCCTCGAGGGAGTAACCGGGCCGGACCAGCGTGAGCTCTGCCGGCGCGGTGAAGCCCTTGGACGACGCCGTGTAACCACACCTGTGGGTGTCGAGCAGGAAGATCTTGATCCGCTCGCCCGGCGCGTACTCGTCCTTGTCGAGGAACGAGCCGGCGACCGGCTCGGGGGAGAAGCTCGGCGCGACGGTTTCCTGTGCGCCCGCTGTCGGGGTGAACACGAACGCCGTGCCCGCGACCAGCAGCACGGCAACGGATCTCCGGGGCCTCCTCATGATGGCACTCCTCAGCTCGATGTGGCGTAGACGATGATGTTGTCCCGGTAGCTGCGGGCGGCCCGGTCGTAGCTGCCCCCGCAGGTGATCAGCCGCAGTTCGGGTTCATCGGTGTCCCCGTAGACGGCCTCGGTCGGGAAGTCGTTCTTGGCGATCTGCTCGGTTCTGCGCACGCGGAACTTGGCCGTGGTTCCGTCCTTTCTGGACACCTCGACCTCGTCGCCCTCGGTGAGCTCGCGCAGCCGGAAGAAGACTCCCGGTTGCCCGTTGCCGTCGACGTGGCCCAGCAGCACGGCCGGTTCCGAGGCGGGCATGCCCTGCTCCGGCGCCGCACTGTCCGAAGTGGACGTCGACGTGACCGGAGCCGGCCCGGTGGGCAGCGTCGGCTCAGGCGGCGAGGCGCAGCCGCTGAGGAGCACCAGTGCCGTCAGCGCAGCGAGGACCGTGCGCAGAACCATGCCCCGGACACGTTCGTGGCCGGGGCATGGTTGCCATCTGGGTCTGGCGTTACCTAGTCGAGATCGTCGTGCCGCATGAGCTGGCGGCCGGCCTCGGTGATGGAGCCCGAGAGCGACGGGTACACCGAGAACGTCGTCGCGAGGTGCTCGACGGTGAGCTGGTTCTGCACGGCCAGCGCGATCGGCAGGATGAGCTCGCTCGCGTTGGGCGCGACGACCACACCGCCGATGACCACACCGGTCGCCGGGCGGCAGAACAGCTTCACGAAGCCGCGGCGCAGCCCTTCCATCTTGGAACGGGGGTTCGTGGCGAGCGGCAGCATGATCGTGCGCGCGGGCACCTCGCCCGAGTCGATCGCCTGCTGGCTGATGCCGACGCTCGCGATCTCCGGGTTGGTGAAGACGTTCGCGGCGACGGTCTTGAGCTTGATCGGGCTGACGCCCTCGCCCAGCGCGTGCCACATCGCGATGCGGCCCTGCATGGCGGCGACGGACGCGAGCAGCAGCACGCCGGTGCAGTCGCCCGCCGCGTAGACGCCGCTGACGTTCGTCCGGCTGACCCGGTCGACCGGGATGTACCCGCCACGCCCGAGCTCGATACCGATCTTGTCGAGACCGATGTCGGTCGTGTTCGGCACCGAGCCGACGGTCATCAAGGCGTGTGATGCCTCGATCGTGCGACCGTCTTCCAGGTGGATCAGCACGCCGTCGCCGGTGTTCTCGACCTTGTCCGCGCGGGCGTGCTTGACGACGGCCGTGCCGCGCTCGGCGAACACGTCCTCGAGCACCACGGCCGCGTCGGCGTCCTCGTGGGGGAGCACCCGGTCCCGGCTGGAGACCATCGTCACCTTCACGCCCATCTCGGTGTAGGCGCTGGCGAACTCGACACCGGTGACGCCGGAACCGATCACCGCGAGGTGTTCGGGCAGCTCGGGAAGGTCGTAGATCTGCCGCCAGGTGAGGACCCGCTTGCCGTCGGGCTCCGCGCCCTGCAACACGCGCGGGGTCGCACCGGTTGCGATGAGCACCACATCGGCGTTGAGGACCTCGTCGGACCCGTCCGCGGCGTGCGCGACGACCCGGTGCTGGGCGAGCCCGCGCGAGTCGTCGACGAACTTCGCGCGGCCGTTGATGAGCCGCACGCCCTCGCGCTGGAGACGCGCCCGGACGTCCGCGGACTGCGCGAGCGCCAGCCCCTTCACCCGGCCGTGCACGACCGGCAGATCGACCGTGGCGAGCTCGTTGTGAGTCTGAATGCCCAGCTCACCGGCGTTGCGGAAGGCGCTGCGGGCCCCCGCCGAAGCGATGAACGTCTTGGACGGAACGCAGTCGTACAACACACATGCGCCACCGGCCCCGTCGTTCTCGACCACGGTCACGTCGGCGCCGTGCTGCGCCGCGACCAGGGCTGCTTCGTAACCTGCGGGTCCGCCGCCGATGATGACGATGCGGGTCACGATCAGTTCCCTTCCACGGGCTTGTTGGGCGGCTCAACCGTACGCGTTGACCGAATCGACCGTGTCGTCAGTACCGAAAGCTGATCGCCGGGTCGCTACGCTGTCGGACGTGCCGCTCTATGCCGCGTACGGGTCGAACATGGATCCGAACCAGATGATGGAGCGAGCCCCGTACTCCCCGCTCGCGGGGACCGGCTGGCTCGTGGGATGGCGCATGACGTTCGGTGGCGAGGACCTCGGCTGGGAGGGGGCCCTCGCGACCATCGTCGAGGAGCCGGACCAGCAGACGTTCTGCGTGCTCTACGACATGTCCCCGCGCGATGAGTCGCGACTGGACCGGTGGGAGGGCGCGCTCGGGCTCTACAAGAAGATCAGGCTGCGGGTGCAGACCCTGGAGGGGTCTGTCGTGGCCTGGCTCTACGTGCTGGACGCCTATGAGGGCGGGCTGCCGTCCGCCCGGTACATCGGCGTGGTCGCGGACGCCGCCGAGGCTGCCGGGGCGCCTGACGACTACGTGAACGACCTGCGCACCCGGCCCTGCTCGGGGATCGGGCCAGGCGGGCTGGCGTCCGAGGGCTGACGCGCTGAGGGCTGGGGTCTCACCCCAGCCCTGACGCCGTCAGGAGCCGGCGGCCTCCGCGAGCAGTTCCACCAGGTGGTGGTGCATGCGGCGGTAGTCGACCGGCGTGATGGTCGACCACGGCGGCTGCCCGTCGGCCGCCCGGCGCATCTGCAGGTAACGGCCCTTCGGCGTGTCGTAGAAGGCGACCACCCGGTCCGGCCGGACGCGCTTGCCCCACTTGTCGCGGGCCGCCGCGCCGAACTGACCCCGGTTCGAGGCGTCGCGGATCATCTCGGCCAGGGTGTGCGCGTCGTCGGCGCGCAGCCGGCTGCGCAGAGCCTCCTCCAGGTCTTCCGGAGTGCTCGCTGAGGCTGCCGCCGCGTCCAGGTCGGCCGAGGGCAGGGTGATCGAGTGGCCCTCGCCCGCCGGAGCGGTGGGCAGGGCCGTGAGGACCTCACGGGGGAGTCCGTCGGCCTCGGCCGGCCGCAGGATGAGCTGGGTGCCGTCGAGGACCGCCAGGACACCGGCCTGGCCCTTGCCCGCGGCCAGCACGCGGAGGCTGCGTTCCTGCAGCCACATGCGCGCGTCGATCTCCTGCTGCGGGCGGTTGAGCACGTGCAGCAGGTCCTCGAGGGTCGGGTCCAGGGAGCGGGGGCCACCGAGACCACGCGCGCCCAGCTGGAGCCAGACGCGGTCCTCGATGGCCCGGCGTTCCTCGGTCGTCTTGCCCGGTGAGGGCACCTTCAGGACGAGAGGCATCGTCTCCAGGCCCAGGTGGTCCCAGAGAACGTCGAACTCCAGCGTGGAGATGACCATCGGGTCGCGTGTGTCGCTCGTCCCGACGTCCAAGCCGAACAGAGTCATCAGTCGGTCGTGCTCTCCCCGATGACGGGCAGCGAGTAGCTGCCCACGCCGTAGATGTCGTCGCGTTCGCGCAGGTAGTCGGCGGCCTTGTGCTCCAAGTCCTCCTCTTCCTCGCCCTTGCGCGCGCCCATGCCGCCGAACGGGTCGAACGACGTCGGCATCGGCACGGCCCGGCGATGGACCTGGTCGCCGTTGTTCGCGGCACCGGCCGTGCCCATCGGGCCCATGCCCGAACCCGCCGCGCCCGAGACGCCGGCGGCGTGGCCCTGGTTCATCACCGTGCCCATCGCGGCGGCGCTGGAGGCCGCGGTCGCGCCGTCCTCCATCTGCTTCGGCTCGGAGCCGGAGGTGCCCGAACGGCTGGACGTGCGCTGACCGGGCAGGCCGGCGCCCGCGGTGCCCGTACCCGTGCCACCGGGGCCGTTGAGGCCGTTCGTGACCGACGTGTGCGAGCCCTTGCCCGGAGCCGTCGACGTACCGGCGTTCGAGGTGCTGGTCGTGGAACCCGGCGCGGACGAACCGCCACGCGGGGGCGGGGCGACAGCGGCGCCACGCGTGCCGGACGAGGTGCGGCCCCGCGTTGCACTGCCACCGGTGCCGCGCGGGCCGAGGCCCCAGACCGTGGCCGTGCCGATCTGCGCGCCACCGCCGTGCGTGACGCCGGTACCGCTGATCTGCAACTGCGGCGGCTGGGAGAACTGGCCGAGCGTAGAGGTGTTCGCCGTCGTGGACGACGCGTAGGTGGACATGACCTCACGGGCACGGCGCTCGGCCGCGTCCTGGGCCGCCTCCTGCTTCTCGTGGTCGGTCTGCCCGCCGAAGAGGTGCGTGATGCCGGTGACGAGCGCGCCCGGCTGCTCGGCGGTCACGTTGACCGGCGCGGGCATGTCCGCGCGGGCCTTCGAGACGTAACCGGCCTGCAGTTCGGCCGAGTAGCGCATGACGTCCGCGCCGGTGCGCGCGCCGTCCGCCCAGGCCGCGATCGGGTTCAGGCCGGCCTGCGCCATGTCGGCGGCCCTGCCCTGCCACTTCGCGCCCGAGTTGGAGATGCCCTTGTGCAGGTCGTCGTTGATCTCGGTCAGCGCGGCCGAGACGCCCTGCCAGCGTTCCATCGACGCGAACGACGCGGAGGCGCCCGGACCCGCGTGGATGCGCTCGTACAGTTCCTTGTGGCTGTAGCCCTGCCAGCGGTGGTCGGCCATGGTCAGCACCCGCTCTTGTTCATCATGCCGGTGTTGTCGCCCTCGACCACGTTGTACTGGCGCTCGATCTGGTTGAGGTTGTCCATCGCGGTCTTGAGCTGGCGCTGGTAGTTCAGCAGCGCCTGCAACGCCGAGTCACCGTCCGCGATCGAACGGTCGTTGAACTTCTCGGCTGCCTCCGCGCTGACCGGGTCGCCGGCCCACGGGCGCACGCGGAACTCCGTGACCGCCATCTCGATCTGCTTGTCCAGCTTGATCAGGGCGGCGGAGAACGTGTTGCGCAACGCGGGGATCGCCTCCGGCTCCACGTTCAACTGGTGCTGGCCGGGTGGCGAGGTGTCTGCCCCGCTGCGTCCCCCTGGCGGCATCGTGAAACCTCCGGCGGTTGTGCCTACAAGCGCTTCGTCACTCTAACCACCGAAGGTAACGCTGTGGAGTGCGAACAGTGACATCCGCCCGTGTGGGTCAGCGCTTCTGGAGCAAACTGGCCATCGCGGCCTCTGCCACACGCTGGGCACCGAGGCAAAGATGATCTTGTTGCACCGCAGTGGAATTGCCGCCGTCGCGGAACATCACGTCGAGGAACTGGCCGTCCGCGACGTCCACCTCCACGTTGCAGACGTTGCTCACGTCAGGTGTGCGGACAGTGATCGCCGCAAATCCCTCGATCGAGCTCACCGTGTACTCCACCTGGGCGTTCTCGGAGAGCCAGACGTCCGCCCCGGAGACGAGCACGAGCGCGATCCGAGCCACGTTCCCGCTCGTCGTGCTGCGGATCGTGCAGGCCCGCGCGCTGCCGAAGCTCGGCTCGACGTACGCGCTGGGCGGGTTGTCGAGGCTCAGCGACCTGCGCTGCTCCTCGGTCAGCACCGCGCACGGGTCAACCGCGTCGAGCGGTACGGCGCGCGGCCGATGCGGGAAGTCGAGCTGGGTGGGCGTCGTCGTGACCTGGGGCGGCGGAGGCGGTGGGGTGGTCAGAGCGCTCTGCTTGGGCGCCGCCGTGCACCCGGCCAGCGCCATCGCGAGGATCAGGAGCCCCGTGGTCCGCATGGCCGGTCACCGTAGCTGCTCGGGGAAGGGGTCCGAGGCCAGCCGTGACCACAGCAACTGGTCTTCGCGCTGATCATCGACGATCGCCTCCTCGCGAAGTCGACCCTCCAGGGTGAATCCGCACTTCTCCGCGACGCGCTGTGACGCCTGGTTCGAGACCGCGTGCCGGTAGGTGACCCGGTGGATCTCCATCGCGCCGTAGACCCAGCCGAGCACGGAGTTCAGCGCGGCGGGCAGCACGCCCTTGCCGCGGTGGGCGGGCTGGCTCCAGCACATCACCTCGGCCGACCTGAGGTGGTGGTCGACGTCGTGGATGACGATCCCGGCCATCACCTCGGCGGTGACGGCCTCGCAGACCGCCCACGACCAGCGGTAGTCCTTCTCCCAGCCGTCGGTGAGCAGCAGGACGAGCGTCTCCGCGGACGGGGCGTCCTCCCCGGTCAGCCGGGGCATGTACCGCCGGGTCTCCGCGTCGGCGAAGGTCGCGGCCAGCGCCGGCACGTCGTCGATGCGGTCGTCGCTGCGGAAGGCGCGCAGGTAGTACTCGCCCGCGTTGATCTCAACTGGCTCCACGGACGGAGGCTAGCGGCGTGGCCTGGAACGTCGCCGGGCGGATTCGCGGTCGGACGGCCGCGAGGCGCCCTGCTGAGCGTGAATCACCCAGCCGACGTTCCGGGCCACGCCGCTAGCTGTCGCCGGTGAACCCGTCGTGCTCCTCCGCCAGTTCGTCGAGCTCGTGGCGGTGGGCGGACGCGGGGAGGCCGTCCGGCGCGGTGGTCAGCTCGACCACCCAGTCCACGTCCTCGGCGTCGTCCTCGCCCGCCAGCATGTCCCGGTGCACCGCGCACGGACCCCAGCCGGCCTCCAGCAGCTCCGCCGCCAGCTCCTCGGCCTCGTCGCGGTCCGGCAGGATCAGCAGGACGGTCGGCGGGATCAGCTCCCGCACCGCCAGCGCCGTCCGCAACGCCGCCGTGTCCGGCACGTGCACGCCGTCCAGCCCCGCCGCGCTCGCCGCGTCCGCGTTCTCCGCGACGTCGTCGCAGAAGACCCCGGTCTCGTACCCGAGCTCGTCGAGCACCCGCCGGTAGATCGCGGGATCGGGCTTCGCGAGACCGAGCCGGGCGGAGCTGAAGACCGCGTCGAACTCGCCGTCGAGGCCGAGCAGTTCCAGGTCCGCTTCGAGCCGGGTCGTCGCGTTGGACAGCAGCGCCACGAAGCACTGCCGTCGCGCCAGCCGGACCAACGCCAGGGCCTCGGTCATCACGGAACCGAGCACGGCCCACGCGTCGACCTCGGCGCGCGGGATCCGCAGCGCGATCTCGGCACGCCACTGTTCGTCGGTGATCTGCCCGGTGACGGCGCGGAGCAGCAGCGAGGGCTCGAAGGCGACCTCGGCGATCCGCGGCGGAGTCGGTGGGTACGACCGCAGCACTCCGTCGAGGTCCAGCAGCAGCAAGGGTTTCAGCGTCGGCGTCCGTTCCACGTGCCCCACAGGATCGCCACGGCGGGCACCAGCAGGAAGATCAGCGGGTTCTTCACCAGCGCGAAGAACAGGATCACCGTCGCGATGCCCACCACGGGGATGAGCGCGCCCTCCCAGCGGCGCGCGGGCGGCCGGGCGGGCTCGTTGAACATCGGCACGGGCGCCACGAACTGGGGCCGCGGGTCCGGCAGGTCGTAGAACAACGCCATCAGCTCACCGCGGGTCTTCGCGGTGGTGATCTTCGCGGACCGGTCGCCGTACTCGGTGATGTCGATGCGGCCCGCGCTCATGTGCTCGCCGAGCACCTGCAACGCCTGCTGTCGCTCGGTGTCACCGATGCGGATGTCCCTCGACGGGTCGCTCACGAACTCAATCGTAGGTGAGCGACCCGGGGGATCAGTCCTTCAGCTCGCAGATCACAGTGCCCTGGGTGATCGGGTCGCCGGGAGCGGCCGCGAGACCCGTCACCGTGCCGGCCTTGTGCGCCGTCACCGGGTTCTCCATCTTCATGGCCTCCAGCACCACGATCAGCTCGCCCGCCTCGACGGTCTGCCCGTCCTCGACGGCCACCTTCACGATCGTGCCCTGCATCGGCGCCGCCACCGCGTCACCCGACACGGCCGCGCCGCCACCACCCCCGCGCTTGGCCTTCGGCTTCTTGGCCGCTGCGGCAGGCCGTCCGCCACCGATCGCGAGATCACCCGGCAGCGAGACCTCCAGGCGGCGCCCACCGACCTCGACCACCACGGTCTGGCGCGCGGTCTCCTCCTCGGCGGCCTCGCCGGAACCCGCGAACGGCGCGATCTGGTTGTCGAACTCCGTCTCGATCCACCGCGTGTGCACGGTGAAGCCCTCGGGCTTCTCGGCCGTGAACGCCGCGTCCCGCACGATCACCCGGTGGAACGGCAGCACCGTCGCCATGCCCTCGACGACCATCTCGTCAAGCGCCCGGCGGGCCCGGCCCAGGGCCTCCTCGCGGTTCTCACCGGTGACGATCAGCTTGGCCAGCAACGAGTCGAACTGGCCGCCGATCACCGAGCCGCTCTCGACACCGGCGTCCACGCGCACGCCGGGACCGGACGGCGCGACGAACGTCGTCACCGTGCCTGGCGCGGGCAGGAAGCCGCGGCCGGCGTCCTCGCCGTTGATCCGGAACTCGATCGAGTGCGCGCGCGGCGCCGGGTCCTCGGTGAAGCGCAGCTTCTCGCCCGAGGCGATGCGGAACTGCTCGCGCACCAGGTCGAGGCCCGTGGTCTCCTCCGACACCGGGTGTTCGACCTGCAGGCGCGTGTTGACCTCCAGGAACGAGATCGACCCGTCGAGGCCGACGAGGTACTCGACGGTGCCGGCGCCGTGGTACCCCGCCTCGAGGCAGATCGCCTTCGCGGACGAGTGGATCGTGGCGCGCTGCTCGTCGGTGAGGAACGGCGCGGGCGCTTCCTCCACCAGCTTCTGGTGGCGGCGCTGCAACGAGCAGTCACGCGTGCCGACGACGATCACGTTGCCGTGGGTGTCGGCGAGGACCTGGGCCTCGACGTGGCGCGGCTTGTCCAGGTAGCGCTCGACGAAGCACTCGCCGCGGCCGAACGCCGAGACGGCCTCGCGGACCGCGGAGTCGAACAGCTCGGGGATCTCCTCGAGGGTGCGCGCGACCTTCAGGCCACGGCCGCCACCGCCGAACGCCGCCTTGATCGCGACCGGCAGGCCGTGCTCGGAGGCGAACGCGATGATCTCGTCCGGCCCGTTGACCGGGTCCTTGGTGCCGGGCACCAGCGGCGCGCCCGCGCGCATCGCGATGTGCCGCGCCGTCACCTTGTCGCCGAGGTCGCGGATCGCCTGCGGGGTCGGGCCGATCCACACCAGACCGGCGTCGATCACCGCCTGTGCGAACTCCGCGTTCTCGGACAGGAAGCCGTAACCGGGGTGCACGGAGTCGGCGCCGGACTGCGCGGCGGCCGCCAGCACCTTCTCGAAGGACAGGTAGCTCTCACCGGGGGTGTTGCCGCCCAGCGCGAATGCCTCGTCGGCGAGCCGCACGAACGGCGCGTCGCGGTCGGGATCGGCGTAGACGGCGACGCTCGTCAGTCCGGCGTCACGGCAGGCTCGGATGACCCGGACGGCGATCTCACCGCGGTTCGCGATGAGCACCTTGCGCAGCGACACGGCGTCGTACCTCCTGCTGGACCGGTTAATTACGGCTCTGGCTGGTGCCGCAGTCTACGGAGATTGATGAACTCCGAGAGGGAGAGACGGCTCACTTCACATCCATCGTGAGGCCATCGAGCACAATCTGCGATGTGGCTGGAACGAGGTCCGTGCAGGTGACTGCCGTCATCGCCGCCGTGGTCGTCATCGCGGGGGTGGTGTTCGCCTATTTCCAGAGGCCGAACAGCATCGATTCAGGTCAGTCCGGAACCGACACCGGAATGCGCTGCGGTACGACCGTCTGCCAGGTCGTCATCGGCAAATCGGTCGGCAGGGACCTCGTGGAACTGCTCTCCGGAACCGGCGGCGGGCGGATCAGGGTGACCGGTGAGTCGGGCCCGTTCATCTTCGAGATGACCATCGCCGAGTCCGGTGCGACGGTGACCGACAAGTCGCTGCAGTGCGCCGACGCGACCGTCAGCGTGTGCCTGGTGCACGGCACGCGCGGCACCGACCTGCTCGGTGAGGTGCTGATCCGCAAGGACGGCACGTGGTCGCGCGCCCAGGCCTACCTGTCGACCGGCGGGTTCCTCGGGCTGCACGACGTCAACGAGGACGGCACCGCGGAGGTCGTCGCCGTCCAGCTCGCGTGCGACGGTCAGTGCAACAACGCGTTCGTGCAGGTGTTCTCGGTGTTCGGGCCGGACCTCGGCTGTACGACACCGGCGCCGGCACGCGACCAGCTCCCAGGCTGGCCCGCACCGGCGCCGAAGTTGTCCCAGCTCCGTCCCTGCGCCGCTTAGGCGTTGATCAGGTCCTTCTCGGACGGAGCGGCGGGCTCCTCGATCAGGTTCTCGCTGCGGGCGACCAGCACCGGCACGGTGATCTGGCCGGCCACGTTGGTCGCGGTGCGCATCATGTCGAGGATCGGGTCGATCGCGTAGACCACGGCCACACCGGTCGCGATCACGGCCGGCGGCAGGCCGATGACGCTCAGGGTCAGCGTGAGCATCGTGTACCAGCCGGTGGTGCCCGCCGTGGCGAGCGCGCCGAACACGGCGACGAGCACGATGCCGACGTACTGCCACACCGAGAGCTGGATGCCGAAGAGGTTCGCGATGAAGATCGTCGCGACGGCCGGGTAGACCGCGGCGCAGCCGTCCATCTTGGTCGTGGTGCCCAGCGGCACGGCGAAGTTCGCGTACTCGTTCGGCACGCCGAGGTCGGTGGCGGCCTTGCGGGACAACGGAAGCGTGGCGCCCGACGAACGGGACACGAACGCGAACTGCAGTGCCGTGCCCGCCTTGCGGAAGAACTCGACCGGCGAGGTCTTGCCGACGAACTTCAGCAGCACCGGGTAGACGACGAACAGCACGAGCGCGGTGCCGAGGTACACGGCGAGGATCAACGAGAACAGCGGCTTCACGAACGAGTTGCCGTAGGACGCCACCGCGTTGCCGATCAGGCCGAAGATGCCGATCGGGGCGAGCAGGATGATCCAGCCGACGACCTTCTGGACGATCTCGAAGAACGAGCGGACCAGGTTCGTGAACGGCGCGGCCTTGTCACCGAGCGCGTAGGCGGCGAAACCGACCAGCACCGCGATGAACACGACCTGCAGCACGTCGCCCTCGGTGAACGCGCTGAAGATGTTGGTGGGCACCAGGTTGTCGAGCAGCGCCTGCCACGAACCGGACGCGCGCTTGGCGAGCTTGTCGACGGCCCCGGCGGCCGGTTCGATCTGCAACCCGTTGCCGGGTTTGAGGATCGTGGCGACCGCGATGCCGATCAGCACGGCGATGAACGACGTGATGGCGAACCACAGGAACGTCTTGCCGCCGAGGCGTGCGGCGGTGCGACCCCCGCCGAGGTTTCGCAGCGACGCGATGCCGACGACGATCGCCGTGAACACCAGCGGGATGACGGTCAGCTGCAGCAGCGCGGTGAAGGTGGAGCCGATCTTGGCGAGGACCGGCGCGAGCCACGTGCCCTTGCCGAGCCAGCCGGCCAGCGCGCCGAGAACGAGCGCGCCGAGAACGGTGAATCCGAAGACCTTGGGCTTGCGATATGTCTGGACGAACGACACGGGAACATCTCCTGGGCAGGGATGAGCTGAGTGAGGGGTGGCGGAGGCGTTAGCTCCGACAACCCGTGCTCGTCCTGCGTGCCAGGTCGATGTGCCTGCGACGCGTCAAGTATTCGTTCACCGCTAGCCCCCAACGCCGGCGTCAGGGGCAAGTCTTCCTCGATCGGGTGAACTGTGACCAGGGTCTACCAGAGAGTGGACACGGAAACACCCAGCCGGCCGAGCAGCCTTCGGGTGAGGGGCAGGCTGATGCCGATCACCGACGTGTGGTCGCCCTCGATGCCGTCGATGAACCAGCCACCGAGCCCGTCGATCGTGAAGCCGCCGGCGACGTGCAGCGGTTCGCCCGTCGCGATGTACGCCTCCAGTTCCTCGTCCGACGGCGTGCCGAACCGCACGGTGGTCGACTCGGCACCCGAGGCGCGGTCGACGACAGCACCGCCGGAGACCCGCAGCACCGTGTGCCCGGTGATCAGCACGCCGCTCTTGCCCGCCACCCGCTGCCACCGCTCCCGCGCGACCTCGGGCGTGCCGGGCTTGCCCACGAGTTCACCCTCGAACAGCAGCATCGAGTCGCAGCCGACGACCACGCACTCGTCGTCGTGTTCGATCGCCTCGGCCTTCGCTGCGGACAGCGCGACGACGGTCTCCTCGGGCGTCGGGTCCTCGAGCGACGCGATCAGCGCGTCCTCGTCGACACCGGAGACCCGGACGACGGGTTCGACGCCCGCGGACCGCAGGACGCTAAGACGGGCGGGTGACTGGGAGGCCAGGATCAGACGCACGGGCCGAGTCTGTCACGCTCGGCGCGGCGACCTGCCGAAAGGCGAACGCGGCGGCGATGCCGATCACCAGCACCGCGAGGAGCAGGTAGAACGCCGCCCGCACGGCCGCGGTGAAGTCGCCCGTGGCCGCCAGCACGACCTGGAGCACGGCCGCCGTCGCGGCGCTGCCCAGCACGTTCCCGAACTGCCGCGAGGTGTTGTAGATCCCGGACCCGGCGCCGAGCAGCGATCGGTCGAGGGTGCGCGTGGAGATGTTCGTCAGCGGCGAGAACACGAGCCCCATGCCGATGCCCAGCGCGACCATCGACGGCAGCAGCACCCACTGCGACCCGTCGCCGAGCAGGAACGTCATCGCGACGATGCCCGCCGCCATCAGCGCGAACCCGGTGATCGGCAGGTACTTGGCGTCCGCCCGGTTCGACAACCGGCCCGCGAACACCGCCACGACACCGGACATCAGCGACGCGGGCGCCGTGACCAGGCCCGTCATCAGCGGCGACAGCTTCGGCACGGTCTGCAGGAACAGCGCCAGCGGCACGAACACGCCGGTCACCGTGATGCCGATGGCGATGTTCGCGACGTTGCCGAGCGAGAAGTTGCGGTTGCGGAAGATCCGCAGCGGCATCAGCGGCTCGGGGTTGCGCGCGGACGCCTGCCAGAACACGAACGCCACGAGGAACAGCACCCCGGCCGCGATGATCTCGGCGATGGTGATCGGCCCCGCGACCCGGCCCCACCGGTAGTGCTCGCCGTTCTGGATCCCGAACACCGCGAGCCCCAGCCCGAGGCAGCACAGCACGACCCCGAGCACGTCGAACCTCGGCGCCCGGTCCGGCCGCAGGTCAGGCACCCACAGGAACAGCAGCACCAGCGCCAGCACGCCGATCGGGAGGTTCACGAAGAAGATCCACTCCCAGCCCAGGTGCGTCACCAGCACCCCGCCGAGCAACGGCCCGGAGACCGTCGCGAGCCCGGCCACCGACCCCCACATGCCCAGGGCCGCACCGCGCTTGGCCGCCGGGAACAGGTGCGTGATGAACGCCATCGTCTGCGGGGTCATGGCCGCGGCGCCCAGGCCCTGGAAGACGCGGGCGGCGATCAGCGCGTCGGAACTGGTGGCGAGCCCGCAGGCCAGCGACGCCACGAGGAAGAGCACGAGCCCGATGCCGTAGAGCCGCTTCGGCCCGTACCGGTCACCCAGCCGCCCGGTCAGCAGCAACGGCACCGCGAACGCGAGCAGGTAGGCGCTGACCACCCAGATGACGTCGTTCAGGGAGGCGTTCAGATCGGTGATCATCGACGGCAGCGCGACGTTGACGATGGTCGTGTCCAGCAGCGTCATGAAGAAGCCGATGCACAGCGCGTACACAGTCCGCCAGTTCGCACGGTCCGATTGAGTAGTACTGCTGATGCGCGATCACCTCTTCGGTAGGCACTCTCGGAAGAGTGAAGCGCTGGGTGCTTGTCCTCACCGAACGCGGCTCCGATCGCGAAGGCAAGCGCAGACGGATCGCGGCACTGCTCGTCGTGCTCGGCGGGCTCATCGGATCACTCGGCGTTGGAAGTGTGCTCGCGAGTGACCCGATCGGCTATGGAGTGCCCATTTGGCCGTTCGCCGACACCGCCGATCGCGCGGAGAACGCGTTGCTCTCGTCGGTCGTGCCCGCCGTGCGCTCGGGCTCGCCGCTCAACCACGCGGGCGTCGAGGTGCTGCGCAGGACCTCGGCGTACGGCAGCGCGTTCTGGACGCTGAAGATGCAGGTCGACGGCGAGACCCGCTGTCGCGAGGTCGCCGTCGGCCCGAACGTCGCCAGTCGTCGAGTGGACTGTTAACCGGGGAACCCGGAGGCGCGCCAAGCGCCCGGTCCGTGCTGCACCGCGCGCCTCACGCGACGGGTGGGGTTCGCCCACTCCGAACGCTGCTTCGGCTCGTCCTCGGCGGGCGCGGCGGACGCCAGCCCGGCGATGACGGCCGTCAGCGCAGCCAGTTGGTGGTCGTCGGGCGCGCCCTTGACGACCTTGAGCAGCGGCGTGCTCTCCTCCGGCGCGGTCACAGCGGGATGTTCCCGTGCTTCTTGGGCGGCAGCGTCTCGCGCTTGTCCCGCAGCATCGACAACGCCCGTGCCACGTAACCGCGGGTGTACGCCGGCGGGATCACCGAGTCGACGTACCCGCGCTCGGCGGCCACGTACGGGTTGCACAGCGTGTCCTCGTACTCCTGCTGCAGCTTCGCGCGCAGGGCGTCGACGTCCTCGCCGTTCTGGCCGGCGGCGGCGAGCGTCTTGCGGTGCACGATGTTCGCCGCGCCCGACGCGCCCATGACGGCGATCTGCGCGGTCGGCCACGCGAGGTTGATGTCGGCGCCGAGGTGCTTGGAGCCCATGACGTCGTACGCGCCGCCGTACGCCTTGCGCGTGATGACGGTGACGAGCGGAACGGTGGCCTCGGCGTAGGCGTAGATCAGCTTGGCGCCGCGGCGGATGATGCCGTTCCACTCCTGGTCGGTGCCGGGCAGGAAGCCGGGCACGTCGACGAACGTCAGCACCGGGATGTTGAACGCGTCGCAGGTGCGCACGAACCGTGCGGCCTTCTCGGAGGCGTTGATGTCGAGGCAGCCGGCGAACTGCGTGGGCTGGTTCGCGACGACACCGACGCTGTGGCCGTCCACGCGGCCGAAGCCCACGAGGATGTTGGGCGCGAACAGCGGCTGCACCTCCAGGAAGTCGCCGTCGTCGAGCACGCGGTTGATGACCTCGTGCATGTCGTACGGCTGGTTCGCGGAGTCCGGGATGAGCGTGTCGAGCTCGCGGTCCTCGTCCGTGATCGAGTCGGAGATCGACCCCTCGGCGAGCGTGCCCTCGAACGTGGGCGAGTCGCTCAGGTTGTTCGACGGCAGGTAGCTCAGGAGCTCCTTGACGTACGCGATCGCGTCTTCCTCGTCGCTGCCGAGGTAGTGCGCGTTGCCGGACTTGGTGTTGTGCGTGCGACCGCCGCCCAGCTCCTCCATCGTCACGTCCTCGCCGGTGACGGTCTTGATGACGTCCGGGCCGGTGATGAACATGTGCGAGGTCTGGTCGACCATCACCACGAAGTCGGTGAGCGCGGGGGAGTAGACGTGCCCGCCCGCGTTCGAGCCCATGATCAGCGAGATCTGCGGGATCACGCCGGAGGCCTTGACGTTGCGGGAGAAGATCTCGCCGTAGAGGCCGAGCGAGACGACACCCTCCTGGATGCGCGCGCCGCCGCCCTCGTTGATGCCGACGATCGGCCGGCCGGTCTTGATGGCCAGGTCCATGATCTTGACGATCTTCTCGCCGTAGACCTCGCCGAGCGACCCGCCGAAGACCGTGACGTCCTGGGAGAACACGCACACCGGACGGCCGTCGACGGTGCCGTAGCCCGTCACGACGCCGTCGCCGTACGGGCGGTTCTTCTCCTGGCCGAAGTTCGTCGACCGGTGCCGGGCGAGCTCGTCCAGTTCGACGAACGACCCCGGGTCGAGCAGGAGGTCGATGCGCTCGCGGGCTGTCTTCTTGCCCTTCGCATGCTGCTTTTCGACCGCGCGTTCCGAGCCGGCGTGAACCGCCTCGTCGTTGCGCCGGTAGAGGTCAACGAGCTTGCCCGCGGTGGTGTGGACGTCCGGGGCGCCTGAGGCGCCGGTGGGGACGTGCCCGATCGGCTCGGTCGCACTGCTCATGGGCTGGCAGCCTAACGAGACCATTGCTGAACTGCCCCGTGCAGTTGTCCAGGTCACGGCAACCTGTTCGTCGTGTTCGATCGCACGTACTCTCTTCCGTTCCAATAGCCTGGCGCGATGACCACCGCACTCGACGCCGAAGAGCTGCGCTCACGGCTCGTCGCACCCAACGGCCCGTACGCCGCTCTCGACGTCGTCGAGACCACCGCGTCCACCAATGCGGACCTCGCCGCCTCTGGTGCCGCCGACCGCACCGTGCTGATCGCGCTGGAGCAGAGCGCGGGCCAGGGCCGTCGCGGCCGCAGTTGGTCGTCCCCCGAAGGTGGCCTCTACGTCAGCGTGCTGTTCCGCCCGGCCGGTGTGCCCGCCGCGCGGTTGCCGTGGCTGAACCTGATCGCCGGGCTCGCGCTCGTGCGCGTCGCCGAGTCGGTGGGGGTCGAGGCGACGCTGAAGTGGCCGAACGACCTGCTGCTCGGTGCCGGGCCGGGCAAGGGCGCCGGCATCCTGTCCGAGATCACCGCCGACGGCTCCGTCGTCGTCGGCATCGGCCTGAACGTGGCGAAGCTGCCGTCCGACGTGGAGCCCGCACCCGGTGGTCTCCCGCCGACGTCGCTGGAGGACCTGGGCGCCACCGAACTGGATCGCGGCGAGCTCGCGTTCCGGCTCCTGGTCGAGCTGGCCGGGCTGGAAGGCGTGTGGCGCAAGAACGAGGGCGACGCCGTCGAGTCCGGTGTGCTGGAGGAGTACGAGGAGCACTCGTCGACCGTCGGCCAGAACGTGCGCGTCGAACTTTCGGGTGGTGTTCAGCTGGTCGGGGTGGCGCAGCGCATCGAAGCCGACGGCACGCTGGTGGTGCGCGGCACCGACGGGGTGGACCACGGCGTGTCCGCTGGTGACGTGGTGCATTTGCGCCCGGCGTAGTTAGGGTTGCTCCATGGCCTATCCCGACGACCTGCTGAGCTCCGGCGAGCACGTCGTGATCCACAAGCACCCCCACTGGAAGATGCTGATCTTCCCGGTGTTCTGGCTGCTGGTGGTGGTCGCGCTCGGCACCTACCTCGCCGGGCTCGTCGGTGACCAGTCGTGGGGTTCGATCGCGTGGATCGCCCTGGCCGTGATCGGCGTGGTGCTGGTCCTGTGGCTGACGATCGCGCCGGTCGTGCGCTGGCGGACGACGCACTTCATCATCACGTCGGACCGCGTGATGTACCGCGAGGGAGTGTTCAAGCGCACAGGCCTCGACATCCCTTTGGCTCGTGTGAACAGCGTCCGCTTCGAGCACAGTTTCCTCGACCGCCTGCTCGGCTGCGGCACCCTGATCATCGAGTCGGCCTCGGACGAGCCGCTCGAGTTCGACGACATCCCGTCCGTGGAGAAGGTGCACACGATGTTGTACCGAGAGGTCAACGACAACCCCGACGACGACTTCCACCCCGGAGCACTCGATGGGCGCGCGTGAGGTCGGACTGCCCGACGTCGTCCCCGGCGGGTCGTTGCCGTCGCGGGTGACGATCTGGGAGGTCGGGGCCCGGGACGGGCTGCAGAACGAGTCCGTCGTCGTGCCCGTGGCGGTGAAGCTGGAGTTCCTGGATCGGCTGGCTTCGGCTGGGCTGTCCGTTTTGGAGGCCACGTCGTTCGTGCACCCCAAGTGGGTGCCGCAGTTGGCCGACGCCGCCGAGTTGCTGGCTGGGCTTCGGGCCCGGGACGGCGTGGTTTATCCCGTGCTGGTGCCGAACGAGCGTGGGCTGGATCGGGCGTTGGAGGCCGGGGTCTCGCACATCGCGATCTTCGCTTCGGCCACGGAGACCTTTGCCTCCCGGAACCTGAACCGGACGTTGGATTCCCAGTTCGAGATGTTCGAGCCGACCGTTTCTCGTGCGCTGGCAGCGGGGTTGGACGTGCGCGGGTACGTGTCGATGTGCTTCGGCGATCCTTGGGAGGGGGCTGTCGCCCGGGCCCAGGTGGTCGCCGTTGGGGAGCGGTTGCTGGAGATGGGGTGTTCTCAGTTGTCTTTGGGGGACACCATCGGGGTTGCCACTCCTGGGCAGGTCGAGGCTTTGCTCGGCGGGTTTGAGGATGTTTCGCGGTTGGCTGTGCACTTCCACGACACCTATGGGCAGGCGTTGTCCAACACGTTGGCCGCTTTGCGTTGTGGGGTCACGACTGTGGACTCGTCGGCCGGCGGGCTGGGTGGGTGTCCCTATGCCGAGTCGGCCACTGGGAATCTCGCTACCGAGGATCTGGTGTGGATGTTGGACGGGCTTGGGGTCGAGACCGGGGTTGATCTCGACAAGTTGGTCGAGACCTCGGTGTGGATGGCTGAGCAACTGGGGCGGCCCAGTCCTTCCCGTGTTGTGCGGGCGTTGGGTAAGTAGGCCTTCCTGGGGCTCCGCCCCAGACCCCGCCAATCTGATCCAAAGCCGGGGCCTGCGCCGTGCGCGGGTAGATGGCACGCCTGTTGCTTTGGGCGGAGGCGCGTTGCGTTGGTGGTTGCGGTGGTGGGGTGGCTTCGTCACGAGTCGAGCCAAGAGCGGGCCACATGCCTGAAGGGGTGTCAAACCGCCGAAAAGCGTGGCGGTTTGACACCCCTTCAGGCATGCAGCAAGAGCTATGGCACGACTCGTGACGAAGCCACCCCACCCGGACCTTTTGGTAAGGGCGGCTCGCCTGCGGCATCGCGTTCGGGTGGGGCTAGGCGTTGCGTGCTGTGAACATGCCCGTTGCCACGAATCGGAACACCAGTTGGTCGTCCCGGCTCGCTGTGCCCTCGAACTCCACCAGGCCCAGTTCTGGGCGCTTCTTCGACAGTCGTGCGCTGAGCACCTTTGCCGCGAACGTCAGGGTGTCGCCTGGGTAGACCGGGGCCAGCCACGAGAGTTCCCGGCCTCCCGGTGAGCCCTGGGAGGTGGAGTCCGCGAGGACCTCGTCCACCCAGCGGCGCATCCAGAGTGATGCGGTGTACCAGCCCGAGGCGGACAAACCGCCGAAAATCGAGTTCTTGCCCGCTTGCTCGTCCAGGTGGAACGGTTGCGGGTCGAACTTCTTCGCGAAGTCCAGCATGTCCTCCCTGTCGACGGTGAGCTCGCCGAGCGGGATGATGCGGCCTGCGGGCAGATCCTCGAAGGCGATCATCCGTTGATCCTAGTAACTGAATCCGCTGGGAACCGATCTATGGGCGACGGCGTCCTAGAGCCCGAGCCCAGGGCTATGCGTGTGAGGGGGACTCGGTGGACGACCACCGTGCGCAGGTCGAGGAGATGCTCGCCGACTATCGGCGCAGCCGCGAGCAGCTTGCTTCGGTCCAGCGTGAGCTTGCCGCTGTGTCCGGGCAGGCCGCCAGTCCTGACGGGACGGTCTCGGCGACCGTGGGGGCCGGGGGTGCGCTGGTGGGACTCGAGCTTTCCGAGATGGCCTATCGCAGGCATCGGCCCGAGCAGTTGGCCGAGTTGATCGTGCGGACTGTGGCGGCTGCTGCTGCCAGTGCTGCCGAGGACACCTATCAGACGTTGAGCGCTGTGTTGCCGTCTGCGACGGATCCCGCGGCCTTGGTCGCCGGGACCGCTGATCTGCGGCCCGACGAGTACGCGGTCGACGACACCGAGACCGTGGACCTGGGGCACCGGCCCGTTGGGCTCCGCGTGGACGACGACGAGGACAACGAGCAGCGGGAGAGTTGGCTCGACTCCGAGCTCATCGACAGGAGGGTCCGATGACCGGGTACTCGGCTGACCTCGAGCGGCTCGACGCCGGGGCGCGCGAGCTCAAGGGGTTTGCGGGGCAGGCGGGCGAGATCGCGGGGACGCTCGATCGGGCGCTCGCCTCGTTCGGTGCGTGCTGGGGAGACGACGCTGTCGGGCGGAGTTTCGCCGCCTCGCACGAGAAGCCCTCCGGTGACGCCACCGGTGCTGTGCTGGGGCTTGCCTCCACGTTGGGGGACGTGAGCGACAAGCTCGCCGCCACGGCTTCCACGTACCGGCACGTCGAAGAGAGCAACTCGTCCGCGATGAGAAGGTTGGACGGCTGACATGGGCATCGAGCTTCCCGCCGAACTCACCGCCATCGCGGCCAAGGCCGGTGTCTCGTGGCCCAAGGCCGACGAGGACGCCATGCGGTCCAGCGCCACCGCGTGGCGCGAGGCGGGCGACAAGATCAAGAGCCTCGGCACCACGTCCGACGGTGCTGCCAACCGTGCGCTGGGCGGCATGTCCGGCGGTACCGGTGACGCCGCGCGCGGGCGGTGGGCCAAGGTCGTGGCCCCGGACGGCGACTTCCACCGCGCCGCCCGCGGGTGCCACGCCGCCGCCGACCGCCTCGACCACGCTGCCACGCAGGTCGGTGCCGCGAAGGTCCAGATCGTTCGCGAACTGGTCTCGCTGGCCAAGAACAACGATGCCGCCGCGGCCTCGGCCAACGCCGGCAACCCCGCCGCGTTGCTCGGCCTCGACACGCTCACCAAGGGTGCCGCGGCCAACGTCGCGAACCTCCAGAGCACGCTGACCTCGGCCATCCGGCTCGACAGCGGCATCGACATGAGCCAGGGCACGAACCCCGTCAACACCGCTCCCGGTGCCCACGGGCCCGGCAACGGCAGCGGCGGTCTGTTGTCGCCGATCACGGACATCGTCGGTGGCGTGGTGGCGCCGGTGGCGGGCGTGGTCGCCCCCGTCGTCGAGCCCGTCGCCGCCGTGGTCGCCCCGGTGACCGAGGCCGTGGCGCCCGTCGTCGGGGCTGTGACCGCTCCGGTCGCCCCGGTCGTGGGCGCTGTGACCGCACCCGTTGCACCTGTCGTCGGTGCTGTGGCCGACGTTGCGGCACCTGTTCTCGACGCCGCTGCTCCCGTCACCGCGCCCGCTGCCGCTGTCGTGCAGCCGGTGGTGGACGCGGTGCCCGGTGGCCGTGACACCGTCGGGCCCGTGTTCGACGGGCGGGGCGATGGTGACGGTCCGGGACATGGTCATGGTGACGGACGTGGTGAAGGTTCCGGGCGTGGTGAGGGCAAGGGGCCGGTGCCCGGTCTCGTGGCCAACCCCGTCCACGCCGTCGGGCCGGTCGTCGCGCCCGTCGCGCAGCCGGTGGCCGACGTGATCCCGAGCGTCGCGGGCACCCTCGGGCCCATCGCCGACGGCACGACCCAGGCGTCCGGCGCCGCGGTGCTCGACCAGCCGTTGATCCGTGGCGGCGAGGTTCCCGGTCAGGGGCCCTCCGCGCCTCAGACCGCGGCGCCCGCCGCTCCGGCCGCCCAGCCCGCTCCCGCGGGTCCGGCGATGGGCAGTCCGATGGGCGCTGCCGCTCCGGCGGCCGGACCGATCGGTGGTGTCGCTGCCGGTGGTGTTCCGGCGGCCGCTTCCCAGGTCGGTGGCGTCGTGGGACACCAGCAGAGCGGTGCGCAGGCTCCCGGCCAGCAGGGTCAGGCAGCGCAGCAGGCCGCCAAGGCCGTGGACGCGAAGGCGGCTGAGGCGCGGGTCGGTGAGGTCAAGTCCGGTGAGGTCAAGCCGGGCGACGCCAAGCCGGGTGCGCAGGCCGCCGCGGCCAAGACCGGTGTTCCCGGCGCACTGCCGGCCGCGAGCCAGCCGGCCCAGCCGACCCAGTTCGGTGGCCAGGCCGGTGTTCAGCCGACCCAGGCGCAGGGGCCGGGTCAGGCGGCGTCCGGCACGCAGACCGCCGCGCACGGCCAGAGTCCGCAGGCCCAGGTGACGGCGAAGGAAGCACTGGCGAAGGACCAGGCGGCCAAGGACGCTCAGGCGCAGGCCTGGGAGTTCGGCGAGCCCGATCCCGACACGGCCGGTGCGCAGAAGGTCGGGGACACGATCGCCACCCCGGCCGCGCCGGGTGCCGACGTTGATCTCGGTGACATCACCACGTCAGGCCCGCTGGCCACTGTCGACACCGGCGGCCAGCCGGCGTCGCACGCGCTCAGCGACCGCCTCGAGAGCCGGGAGGACCAGGCCCTCGCCGGCGAGATCATCGGCCACACCTACACGGCGGCCGCGGCGGGCAGTTGGTTCATGGCCATCTTCCTGAGCGCGGGCAGGGCGCCGCGGCTCGCCCCGAAGCCGGCTCGTCAGCTCCCACCGCCTCCACAGGTGGAGGAGCAGGCCGTTCCCCGGTTCGGCCCGGACGACCACCCGCAGCGGATCGACACGTCCTCCGCCCAGCCGTCCCCGCAGCACGACGGCCTCGGCAAGGATCACCCGATCGTGCAGGCGCTGCTCGAAGGCCACGACCCGCTCGCGGGCATGCACGAACGCGACTGGGAAAGCCTGTTCCAGCACGAGGACGGCACTCCGCGCTGGCCGGCCGAACGCGAGGGCGGCTACGAGGACAGCCGGCCCGAGATCGTGAAGGCGGGCACCGAACTCGACCGGTTCGGCACCCCGGAAGGCCGCGTCCTGAGCGCCGCGGGCACCCCGTTCTCCCAGCGTTCGCTGCCTCCCCAGGCCGCGGACGAGGGCTACCGGCGTTATCGCGTCGAGAAGGACCTGCCCGTGCACCGCACGATCAGCGCGCCCTGGTTCGGCCAGCCCGGCGGCGGCAGCCGGTACCGCGCCACCTACCCCGTCGCGGACCTCGTCGCGCTCGGCTACCTCACGGAGATCACCGCATGAACGTCGAACAGCTGCCCGAGTGGCTGACCAGGATCGGCGTGGCCGACGACGTCGTCAGCCTCGGTGAGGAGGCCGACCAGCGCTGGTGCGTGCTCAGTGACGAGACCGGGCACGAGGTGTTCTGGCAGGAGCAGGGCAACCGCTACGACTGGGCCCGGTTCGACGACGAGAGCGTGGCGTGCCACTACCTCTTCGGCCGGCTGGCCTGGGCCCAGGTCGCGCGCGGAAGTCTTACCGTGCCAACAGCTTGAGCGCGGCCTCGTGCAGGTGGCCGTTCGACGTCAGCACACTGCCGCCGTCGTAGCGCTCCTCGCCGTCCAGCGAGGTGAAACGGCCACCCGCCTCGGTCACCAGGACCTGGAACGGGGCGATGTCCCACGGGTTCGCCACGCACTCGGGCGCCAGGTCGATGGCGCCCTCGGCGACCAGGCAGTGCTGGTAGAAGTCGCCGAACGCACGGCTCTCCCAGGTCGCGTCCACCAAGCGCAGGTACGCCTCGCGAGAGTGGTACGTGACCCACGACTTGATGTCCGTCGTCGACACGTAGGCGTCCTCCAGAGAACGCACGCCGGACACGGAGATCGCACGCTCTCCGGAGGCGTCCGACGCGAACGCACCGCCACCGGAAGCAGCCCACCAGCGGCGGCTCAGCGCTGGTGAGGACACGACGCCGACGATCGGCACGCCGTCCTCGACGAGGGCGATCAGCGTCGCCCAGATCGGCACGCCGCGCAGGAAGTTCTTCGTGCCGTCGATCGGGTCGAGGACCCAGACGCGGGACGCGTCGAGCGTGCCGCCGCGCTCTTCGCCCATGACGACGTCGTCGGGACGTTCGGCGGCCAGCACGGCACGGACCGCGTCCTCCACCGCGATGTCGGCGTCGGTGACCGGCGTGCGGTCCGGCTTGCGCTCCACGGCGAGGTCGTGAGCGCGGAATCGGGTCGCGGTGATCGCGTCGGCGGCGTCGGCGAGGCGGAGGGCGAGTTCGAGATCAGCATCGTGGCGTGACACGCGGCGATCGTTCCACGAATACGCTGGGGTCCGTGAGCGTGGTGTTGCTGGCCGAGGACGACCCGGCCATCGCCGAACCACTCTCCCGCGCGTTGACGCGGGAGGGCTATTCGGTGCAGGTCGTCGGTGATGGGCCCAGTGCCTTCGATGCCGCCCTCGCCGGGGGAATCGACCTCCTGGTGCTGGATCTCGGCCTGCCGGGCATGGACGGGCTGGAGGTGTGCCGGCGGCTGCGGCAGAGCGGCAGGGGCGTGCCCGTGCTGATGCTCACCGCGCGTGCCGACGAGGTCGACTTCGTGGTCGGGCTCGACGCGGGCGCGGACGACTACGTCGCGAAGCCGTTCCGGCTGGCCGAGCTGATGGCCCGCATCCGGGCCCTGCTGCGCCGCCGCGCGCCCGGGACGTTGGAGGTCAACGGTGTGCGCGTCGACCTGGCCGCCCGCCGCGTCACGGTCGACGGCGGCGAGATCCAGCTCGCGAACAAGGAGTTCGAGCTGCTCAAGGTGCTGATCCAGCGCGCGGGTCAGGTCGTGAGCCGCGACGAGATCCTGTCCGAGGTGTGGAACGACCCGGACCTGAAGGGCAGCAAGACGCTCGACATGCACATGTCGTGGCTGCGCCGGAAGCTCAGCGACGGCGTCCCGAACTCCGCCGAGAAGCACATCGCGACCGTGCGCGGCCGCGGCTTCCGCTTCAACGCCGACTAGTGCGCCGCCGGATCCTGCGGGCGATCCTGCTCGCCGTCGCCGTCACCGGGTTCGTGCTCGGCCTGCCGCTGGGCTACTCGGCGCTGACGCTCGTCGAGGACACCGCCCGCGGCGACCTCACCCAGCGCGCCCAGCAGATCGCGACGCGGCTCGACGACCAGCTCGCCAAGCAGCAGAGCCTCGACATCGAGGACGTCCGGGTCGCCATCCCGACCGACGGCCGCCTCACGGTCGTGTCCGGAGGCATGACCACCGCCACCGGTCCCTCGCCGGGTGACGACCCGCTGACCGTCGAGCTGACGATCGCGCAGCAGGGCACCGTCCGCCTGGAGATCCCCTCCGGCCCGATGCACACCACGCAGTACCAGGTGGCGGGCCTCGTGCTGCTCCTGCTGGCGGTCTCCGTCGGCACCGGCACGGTCGTCGCCCTGGTGACGGCGCAAACGCTTGCCCGCCCGCTGGGGTACGTGGCCGCCCGCGCGTCCAAGCTCGGCGCCGGCGACTTCCGCGCCGATGAGCAGCGCTACAACATCGAGGAGCTCGACGCGGTCTCCGACGCCCTCGACACCTCCGCGACGGCCCTGGCCCGCCTGGTCCAGCGCGAGCGCGAACTCGTCGGCGACGTCTCCCACCAGCTCCGCAGCCGCCTGACCGCGCTCCAGCTGCGCCTGGAGGCACTGGCCGAGCACCCCGAACCCGACACGGCCGCCGAGGCCCGCGCCGCACTGGAACAGGCCGAACGCCTCGCCGCCGTGCTGGACGAGCTCCTCGCCGCCGCCCGCGCGGCCAGGGCCCTCGGCGCCGAACCGCTGGAACTGCGGCCCGCGCTGACCCTGATCGCCGACGAGTGGCGTGAGCAGGTGAAGAGCCAGGGCCGGGCGTTGCGCGTGCGCGTTCCCGACGGCCTGCTGGCCAGGGCCACTCCGGCACGGCTGCGTGAGGCGATCGGCGTGCTGCTCGACAACGCCCTGCGCCACGGTGAGGGCTCCGTCGTGGTCTCTGCCCGCGGTGAGGACGGCACGGTCGTCGTAGAGGTCAGCGACGGCGGCGCCGGAGTGCCGGACGAGTTGGCGGCGCACATCTTCGAACGCGGTGTGTCGGGTGGCGGCTCGACCGGTGTGGGGCTGGCGCTCGCACGGGCGCTGGTCGACGCGGACGGCGGCCGGTTGGAGCTGTCCACGGCGAGGCCGGCGACGTTCGCCGTGTTCCTGCCGGTGCCGAAGGCGCAGGACGTGGTGGGCATCCCGTGGAAGGCGCCGACCACACCGCGCTAGGCGCCCTAGGAGTGGCCGAGTTCCTTCTCGTCCTCGATCGAACGGTCGCCGCGGGCGTTCTCCTCGGGGAAGACCCACTTCTTGTAGCCGTACCAGCGGAAGGTCATCGCGATGAGCGTGCCGACGATCTGCGCGCTCAGGAAGTCCGAGATCTCCTCGGTGAGCCGCGACACGTGCGGCTCCTGGAGGTGGAACGCGTAGCGCGCGAGATAGAGCGGCGCCGAGTTCAGCACGATGCCGATGCCGTTGACCATGAAGAAGAGCAGCGCCTCGTGATGACGCTCACGGCCGCCGCGCGTGCGGAACGACCACTCCCGGTTCAGCAGGTACGACACGATCGTGGCGACCAGCGTCGCGATGATCTTCGCCGTGACCGGGTTGTTCGGCAGGACCACGGTCTTGATTCCGAAGAACAAGACCGTGTCGATCACGAAGCAGGTGCCCCCGACCAGGGCGAACTTGAGCAGTTCACGATGCTTCAGCGCGATCGACCGGATCGGCTCCGGGAACCGCGAGACCACTGTTTCGGCTAGGGACACGAGACGAGTCTACGGAGATCGGGTGAACGTGCCGGTCCGGACGAGCGCCCGCGTCGGGGAAGACCCAGCGGCGCATGGCCCAGAACTTGAAGCCGGTGGCGAGCAGCATGCCGATGATCGAGCCCGAGACGAAGTCCGCGACCTCCTCGGTCAGCACCGAGACGAACGGGGCCTGCAGGCCGAACAGGTGCCGCGACAACCACAGCGGCAGGATGTTGATGCCCACGCCCAGGCCGCTGACCAAGAAGAACAGCGCGGCCTCGTGGTGGCGTTCGCGGCCGCCCCTGGTGTGGAAGGACCACTCACGGGACAGCACGTACGAGGCGATGATCGCCACCAGCACGCCGATGACCTTCGCCGTGACGACCTTGTCGGTCAGCACGGTGAGCTTCAGCGCGTACCAGACGCCGTTGTCGATGAGGAACGTCGTGCCGCCGACCAGGGCGAACCTGATCAACTCGCGGTGCTTGTGCAGCAGGAACTGAACTGGTTCCGGCATCCGGCTCATGGCACGGCGAACGACTGGCAGCACCTCGCCAGCTTACGGATCTGGATCACGGGCCCGTCTCCGGGTGTTACAAAACTCGACACAGAGGTGCATGACCTGCACGTTCGGTGACGAGCAAAGATCAACTTTTGATCAACTTCGCGGCGGTGCGCAATCCGGCCACCCGAGGATCGGTCCCAGCAGGCCCGGAACCAGTCCCGGCGGCGGTTCGCAGGGCTCCTCCGACCTCGGTGGTGTGGTCGACGGAGGGATGGACGGCGTCGACGGCGGCGGGGTCTCCGACGGCGGGTTCTCCGGCGTCGAGGGCTCCGTGGGGCCGGTCGGTTCCGTCGGTCCGGTCGGCTCGGTGGGCCCGGTCGGCTTCGTGGGGTCGGTCGGCCGCGTGGGCTCGGTGGGCTCCGTCGGTTTCGTGGGCTGGGTGGTCGTGGTCGTCGGCGGCACCGTCGTGGTGGTCGTCGGCGGGTTCGGCGGTTCCTCGCCCGGCGGGTGCTCCGGCCAGCCCTTCATCGGCACGGTGACGGACTTCGTCGCGTTGCCCAGCGCGGCCGTCACGGTGACGTCCCCGCCGTAGCGCCCGAACGCCCAGAACGACATCCGGAACTTGCCGCCCTTGTCGAGGTCGGCGACGCAGCGGATCGACCGCTTGTCGACCTGCTGGCACTGCCGGTACGGCGCGAAGATCACGAGGTCCTTCGTCGACGTGATGTCCAGCTTCAGCGTGCCCGCGCGCGGACCCTTGTTGCGCACCAGGACGTCTGCCCGCGGGTTGTGCCACCACACCTCGTGCCACGTCTTCACGGTCAGGTCGATGTCGTCGTTCACCGGAGGCACGTTGACCTCGACGCTGATGTCGACCGAGACCGACGTGCCCGCGCTGATGACACCGGTGATCGTGCCGGGCACGGCGGTGTCGGTCGCGCGCAGCCGGAAGTGGAACGTCGCCTGCCCGCCGGGAGCGATGCCCTGCGGCGTCGCGCAGACGATCGTGCCGGTGCCGGCGGGGCAGTTCACGGTCTGGTCGGCCGAGCCGTCCGGCTGCAGCAGCCGTGCTCCGCCGAAGCCCGCCGGGCCTCCCGTCGACACGACGCCCGGCGGCAGGTTCAGCACCATGCTCGCGGGCGGTGCCGCGGTGCCGCCGGTGTTGCGGACGGTGATCGGGAAGTCCTTGGGCTCCTCGCCCGGCGTCAGCGTGTACCCGCTGGGGGTGGTCGGCGTGAGCGACGGCGGCGCGGGCGCGGGCGGTTCGGGAGCGGGCGGCTCGGACGGTGCGGGAGGCGCCGGCGGGGTCACCGAGGGCGGCGGCTCCGTCGTGGTGGTCGTCGTCGGAGGGGGCGGTTGCGTGGTGGGAGTCGGAGAGGGCGGCACCGGCGGCACGGTCTGCCGTGGCGGCTGGACCTGCGTCTGCGCGGGCGGAGGCTCGACGGCCTGCACGACCGGTGCCTGCTGCTCGCTGCTCGCCGCGGCCAGCGCGATCACCACGGCCGCGGCCACGGCGGCAGCGGAACCACCGACCGTGACGAGCTGGCGGGGGATCGCGGCACCGACGGCACCCGCCCCACCGGCGGCCGCTCCGGCACCGACGACAGCGGTCGTCGTCCCGGCGGCCACCAGGTACGTCGTGGCACCGAGGCCCAGCACCAGCGGCGCGACGAAGATCCGCAGCGCACCGTTGACGTCCGCGAGTTCGGCGGCCAGCGCGCGGCACCGGCCGCACTCGTCGAGGTGCGCCTCGACCTGGGTCGCCTCGCGCTTGGACAGGCCCGCGCGAGTCCAGGCGCCGAGCCGGTCGACGGTCGCCTTGCAGCGCTCCGCCTCCGTGTCGGCCAGGTGCATCTGCAGGTACTGCTGCTTGAGGCCCTCACGGGCGCGGTAGGCGAGCGCGGACACGCCGTTGGCCGTCAGCCCGAGCAGCGGGGCGACCTCGGCGGGCGACTGGCCCTCGATCTCGGTATGCCAGAGCACCATCTGCCAGCGCTCGGGCAGGGCGGCGAACGCGCGGGCGGCGAGCGAGCGCTCCAGCCCGGCCACGGCCGTGTCGCTGAACTGCACCGCCGGTGCGACGTCGGTCATGTCCTCGGTGAGGTCGACCTTCTTGTCGCGGCGGGTCTTGTCGTACGCGGTGTGGCGCAGCGCCGTCAGGAGGTACGCGCGGAACGCGGAATCGGGGCCACGGCCCGCACGGAGCGTGTCCAGCACCTTCGCGAACGCCTCGGAGACGAGGTCGTCGGCTTCCGCCTGAGAGCGCGCCAACTGGCGGGCGAGGTTGTAGGCCGCCGAGACGTGGCGTTCGTACAACTGGCCGTAGGCGTCGATGGTCCCGCCGCGCACGGACTCGATGAGTTCCGCGTCGCTCGGTCCCTGGACGTCTGCAGGAACGATCGCCACAGTCTTTGTTTCCCTCCCACGCGGCGCCCAGTGTGACTTACGGCGCCTGGCGGAGTCATCTGAATCCCCCGCGCGGGTTGCGTCACGAATCGGCGACGGACGCGTCTCCCACCTGGAATCGGGCGAACTGAAGGGAGACCGGGTGGGTGTCGCACAAGCGGAACGCCTGCTGAAGTCGAGGTGGCGGACAGCCACCATGGCCGCCGGCTGGGCTTTCCCCGCAGACTGGCCGCTCGCCGAGGTCGACGAGGTGTGCGCGGCGATGCTGGACGAGGCCGATCCCGGCGACGCGCTGGTCCGGCTGGGCCGCGCTCGCGCCGAGGCCGGTGCGGGCCTGAGCGAGACGCTCATGGACCTGGCCGCGCTGCACGCCGTGCTGACCGACGCGTCGCACGTCGTGTCGCCGGACGTCGACGCGCTCCCTTCCCAGATGGTGCGCATGACAGCGCTGGGATGGGCGGACGTGGTGACCAAGCAGGCCGGCGACTGCGCGGCCGAAGATCCTCTGACCGGGCTGGCGACTGCCGCCTACCTGCGGACACGGCTGGGCGAGGTGTACCGGGAGACCCCGGTCGCGTCCCTCGACTACGCCCTCGTCCTGCTGCGGCTCGACGTGCACCGCGCCTCGGGCTGGTCCCGGGTCGTCGCGATGACACTCGCGAGCGACGCGCTGCGCACCGTTTTCGACGGCGGCGAGACGCTGGCGACCCTCGGCCCGTGCGTGGCCGCGGTGCTGGTCCGCCGTGACGAACTTCTTGCCCGAAGAGTCTCGAACCTCCGGGTCCTGGCGGCCGACCGGCTCGCCGACGACCCCCACGTCCGGCCGGTCGGACCAGCCAAGGTCTGGGTCGAACAGCTGCCGGACACGCACGCCGAGGCGCGTGTGCTCCTCACCTCGCTCGGGCGCTGACCCCCCTGTCCCGCGCCCGGAGGCTCCCCGTGTCCCCACCGGGGGTGCTTTTCAACACGCTCAGAAGTGTTCTATTGTCCTAGTTCACTAGAACAATCTGGGGAGCGTGCGTGGTCGAGTTCCACGTTGACCGCGGCAGTGGTTTTCCCGCGTACCTGCAGCTGGGTCAGCAGGTCAGGGAGGCCATGAGGCTCGGCTGGTTGCAGCCGGGCGATCGGCTGCCGACGGTCCGCGATGTCGTCGCCACGAGCGGCGTGAACGCGAACACCGTGCTCAAGGCCTACCGCGAGCTCGAGCTCGCCGGCCTCGTCGAAGCCCGTCAGGGCTCCGGCACCTTCGTCAAGGCTTCCTTGGGGTCCGCCGCCCCCGAGGACCTCGACCCGTTGCGCAAGAAGCTCGCCGCATGGGTCGCGGAGGCACGCTCCGCCGGGTTGGAGGACGAGGACATCTACGCGCTGGTGCGCGAAGTGCTGAGTGGGGGAGCGCAATGAGCGTGGTTGCGGCCGATGTGTCGAAGTGGTCGTTGCGGAACGTCTCCTTCGAGCTGCCGCCGGGCAGCGTCACGGCGATCGTGGGATCCAACGGATCCGGCAAGACGACGCTGCTCAACGTGCTGGCCGGGCACCTCGAACCGGATTCGGGTCACACCTCGATCGCGGGCCGGGTGGCGTACGTGCCCCAGCACAAGCCGATGTACAAGTCGTTCAAGATCGCGGACGTGCTGCAGTTCGGCCGCCGCATGAACGAGGTCTGGGACAACGACCGCGCCGAGCAGTGGCTCGACCGGTACCGGATTCCGCGCAAGCTCCAGATCGAGGACCTCTCCGGCGGTCAGCGCACGCACGTGGTGCTCGCGCTGGCGCTGGGATCGCGCCCGGACGTCCTGTTGCTGGACGAGCCGCTGGCCGAACTGGATCCCCTGGCGCGCCGCAGGGTCGTCCGGGAACTGCTGACCGAGGTCAGCGACAACGGCATGACGCTGATCTTCTCCACGCACGTCGTGGCGGAGATCGGCGGTGTGGCCGACCGGTTGCTGCTGATGTCGAACGGCCGGTTGCTGGTGGACGGCGACACGGACGCGTTGCTCGAGGAGCACGTGCTCTACACCGGCCCGCACGCGTCGAAATCACCCGTCGAAGGGCCCGTGGTGCTGGCGAAGCACGGTAGGTCGCAGTCGTCGTACCTGGTGCGTTCGGGTGGCACGCGGATCGACGAACCGTGGACCGCGCGGTACGTGACGCTGGAGGAGCTCGTCGTGGCGCACCTGGAGCGTGGGCAGTGAAGCTGAGTTCACTCATCTGGCTGACCTGGCGCCAGCACCGCTGGTCCCTCGTCGCCGTCGGGTCGGTCGCGATGGCCGCGGTGTACGGCCTGGTCACCACCGAGGCGGGCGATCGGGCGCTGACCAACTCGATGCCGATCGCCGGCTTCTACGCGCTGATGGTGCAGCTCGCGTTCGGCGCCGTGATCGGCTCGTTCTGGGGCGCTCCGCTGATCGCCCGCGAGCTCGAGGAACGCACCTACTTCGTGGCCTGGGGCCAGGACGTGACGCCCGTGCAGTGGTTGCGCGGCAAGCTGATCGTGCTCGGCAGCCTGACCGTGCTGCTGGGCGCTCTCGTCGGGAACGGCGACGGTTTCGTCGGCGCGACGAGGTCGTGGGGCGGTTTCGAGGCCAACTCTCTCGTGCAGGTCGGTTACGCCGTCTTAGGTCTCTCGATCGGCGTGCTCATCGGTCTGCTGAGCCGGCACGTCGTGACGGCAATGGCGGCGACGTTGGTGGTCTTCACATTCGTGCGCCTCTTTCTGGCCATGGGGGTGCGCGACCACTACCTGCCGTCGGACCGCGTGATCGCCCGCTGGGAGGACACGGCTCAGGTGCCGGATCGGGGGCTCGAGGTCGCGAGGGGCTTCGCCGGACCCGACTTCGAGCCGGTGGCGGTGCCGGAGAAGTGCGTGCAGGCGATCAACGAGCACACCTGCATGCGCAGCTCGAAGACCGCCATCGGCACGTACATCGACTTCCAGCCGATCGAGCGGCTCCTGCTGTTCCAGATCATCGAGTTCGTCCTGTGCGCGCTGATCGCGGCGGGGTTGTTCGCGGTGATCTTCCGGTTGCTGCGCAACGGCGGCGGGTGGAAGCCGTCCCGCACGCACCGCCGCCTCGGCCCGGCGGTGCCCGAGGACTCGAAGCCCGTGCCCGAGTCCCAGCCCGAGGCCGAGCCGGGTTCCGAACTGGAGGCCGAGGCCGCGCCTGAGTCGGCATCCGAGGCCGAACCCGAACCCGAGGCCGGGTCTGGGTCTGGGTCTGGGTCCGACGGTGAGGGCGAGCCCGATTCCGGCGACCAGGCCGAGCCGGAGACCGCGGCGACCCGCACCGAGGGGTAGCGCGGCACGAACCGGCGTCCGGCTGGACGGCTCCACTGGGGGTGGGGCCGTTCAGCCGGTGCACTTCGACCGTGGGTGAAGCCGCAGGTAGAATGCCTGAACCGTGGACTCTCGTACCCGTCTCCCCGTCGTCGGAATGATCGGCGGCGGGCAGCTCGCCCGCATGACGCACCAGGCCGCGATCCCCCTCGGGCAGTCGCTGCGCGTGCTCGCAGTCTCCGAGAACGACCCGGCCGCGCTCGTTGCGCGGGACGTGGTGCTCGGCACGCACACCGACCTGGACGCGCTGCGCGCGTTCGCGAAGGGCTGCGAGGTGGTCACGTTCGACCACGAGCACGTGCCCCAGGAGCACCTCCGCGCGCTGGCCGCCGAGGGCGTCAAGGTGCACCCCGGCCCGGACGCGCTGCAGTACGCGCAGGACAAGCTGAAGATGCGCGTGAAGCTGGCCGAGCTGGGCCTGCCGGTGCCGCCGTTCGCCGAGGTGCACGAGGTGCGTGACGTGCTTCGTTTCGGCGCGTCGAACGGCTGGCCGTGCGTGCTGAAGGCGATCCGCGGTGGTTACGACGGCCGCGGCGTGTGGATGCTGAACACTCCGCAGAGCGCCGAGCGGGTCGTCCCCGAGCTGCTGGAGTCCGGGACGCCGTTGATGGTCGAGCAGTGCGTGCCGATGCGCCGCGAGCTGGCGGCCGTCGTGGCGCGCTCGCCGTTCGGGCAGGGCGCGGCGTGGCCGGTCGTCGAGACCGTGCAGTCCGACGGCATCTGCGTCGAGGTGCTCGCTCCCGCTCCCGCCCTGGACGGCGCCGAGGCCCAGGAGCTGGCGCTGAAGGTCGCCGAGGCGCTGGGCGTCGTGGGCGTGCTGGCCGTGGAGCTGTTCGAGACCGCGGACGGCGTGGTCGTGAACGAACTCGCCATGCGTCCCCACAACTCAGGCCACTGGTCGATCGAGGGCGCCCGCACGTCGCAGTTCGAACAGCACCTGCGCGCCGTCCTCGACTACCCGCTGGGCCGCACCGACCTGATGGCCCCGGCCGTGGTGATGGCGAACGTCCTGGGCGCCACCGAAACGCCCGCGATGGGCCCCGACGAACGCGTGCACCACCTGTTCGCCCGGTTCCCCGACGCGCACGTGCACCTCTACGGCAAGGAGGAACGGCCGGGCCGCAAGGTCGGGCACGTGACGTTCCTCGGCAACGACATGACCGAGGTCCGCCAGCGCGCGCGTCTCGCCGCGGACTGGCTGTCCACGGGCATTTGGTCAGACGGATTCGACATTCACGGGAGCGCGGAGTGACTCAGGTTGGCGTGATCATGGGCAGCGACTCGGACTGGCCGGTGATGAAGGCGGCCGCCGAAGCCCTCGCCGAGTTCGACGTGGAGTACGAGGTCAGCGTCGTCTCCGCCCACCGCACCGTGCAGCGCATGATCGACTACGCGAGGACGGCGGCGGACCGCGGTCTGCGCGCGATCATCGCGGGTGCCGGCGGTGCCGCCCACCTGCCCGGCATGGTCGCCTCCGCCACCGTGCTCCCGGTGATCGGCGTCCCCGTGCCGCTGAAGTACCTCGACGGCATGGACTCGCTGCTCTCGATCGTGCAGATGCCCGCAGGAATCCCGGTGGCGACCATGGCCATCGGCGGCGCGCGCAACGCGGGCCTGCTGGCCGTCCGCATCCTGGCCGCGGGCGACCCGGCACTGCAGGAACGCATCGCCCGCTTCCAGGCCGAACTCGAGCAGCTCGTACTAGACAAGGACGCGGCGCTGCAGAAGTCCCTCTGAGTGCTCAACAGCACAGCAGCGCCCGACGTGAACGGGCGCTAACATCGTGCCGAGTACTCGCTACTGGGAGGTAACAAGGTGAACCCGAGCTTCGGCACCTATCAGCTCGCCGAGGAGCACGAGGCGCTGCGAGAGGCCGTCCGCTCGCTCGCCGAGAAGGAGATCAAGCCGTACGCGGCCGAGGTCGACGAGAACGAGCGCTTCCCGGTAGAGGCACACAACGCCCTGGTCAAGGCGGGCTTCGCGGCCGTCCACGTCCCCGAGTCCTTTGACGGACAGGGCGCGGACTCCGTGGCCACCTGCATCGTCATCGAGGAAGTGGCCCGCGTCTGCGCGTCGTCCTCCCTGATCCCGGCGGTGAACAAGCTCGGCACCATGCCGATCCTGCTCGCGGCCTCCGACGAGCTGAAGCAGTTGGTCATGCCGTCCATCGCCTCAGGCGAGGCGATGGCGTCCTACGCCCTGTCGGAGCGCGAGGCAGGCTCCGACACGGCGTCGATGCGCACCCGCGCAGTGCGCGACGGCTCGGACTGGGTGCTCAACGGCACCAAGTGCTGGATCACCAACGCAGGCGAGTCCACCTGGTACACGGTCATGGCCGTGACGGACCCCAACGCCGCGAAGAAGTCCGCCGGCATCTCGGCGTTCGTCGTGCACAAGGACGACCCGGGCTTCTCGGTGGGCCCGAAGGAGCGCAAGCTCGGCATCAAGGGCTCGCCGACCCGCGAGATCTACTTCGAGAACTGCACCATCCCGGAGTCGCGCATCATCGGCGAACCCGGCACCGGCCTGAAGACCGCACTGCGCACGTTGGACCACACCCGTCCGACCATCGGCGCGCAGGCCGTAGGCATCGCGCAGGGCGCTCTCGAGGCCGCGGTCGAGTACGTCAAGGACCGCAAGCAGTTCGGCAAGTCCATTTCGGACTTCCAGGGCGTCCAGTTCATGCTCGCCGACATGGCGATGAAGATCGAGGCCGCCCGCCACATGGTCTACGTAGCCGCCGCGAAGGCCGAGCGGGGTGAGCCGAACATCGGCTTCATCACGGCCGCCGCCAAGTGCTTCGCCTCTGATGTGGCCATGGAGGTCACGACGGATGCGGTGCAGTTGTTCGGTGGAGCCGGGTACACGCGTGACTTCCCGGTCGAGCGGATGATGCGCGATGCGAAGATCACGCAGATTTACGAGGGCACGAACCAGGTGCAGCGCGTGGTCATGTCCCGCGCGGTCCTGAACGGCTGAGGCTCGGGGTCGCCGTCCTGCTCAACTCGTTGAGCGGGACGGCGACGCACCCGCGCAACTCGCGAATCAACGCCGACGCGAGCACCCGGCGCACCGCCGGATCGTCGTAGGCGAAGTTCCCAGCCGTGACGGCAGTCGGCGCCAGCACGCTCTGCCGGTAGAACACGCCCCGCACGCCCACGATCGCGCAGTCCTTCACCCGAACCGCGACCGCACCCCGTTGCAGCGCAGGACAAAGCCGAGTGGCGACAGGCACGCACGCCAGACAGACCGGCGGTTCGACCGAAGCCATCCCATCCGGCCATTGCGGCCAGTCACCGCGGAAATCCCGTTGCAACCACAGGACTCCGTCGTCGTTCTGATCGGCTGGCCCGCCACAAACCTGGCACAGCAACAGTTCCATGGCCCGGCGCTGCCGTGACGGGTGAACCCTGGCGAACTCCGGCCGTCCGACTCGGTGCCGCGACGCCGTCTGCTGCCACAGAACGCCGTGCCGATCGCGATCACTCAGCAGCTCGTTCGCATACCCGATGCTGTGGCCGGGCCGTTCGATGAGAACGCACGGCAAGTCCTGCTCGGCACTCCACGCGGTGATGTAGGGCGCGATGATCCTCGACATGTCGGCCGCCAGTTGTATATAGAACTTGGTCTGGACAGTGAAGCGCAGTTCTATATACAAGTGCAAGTCAGTCTTGCGAGGTGAACTTGTACTCGAGCACGTACGCCGCTGAGTCGAGAACCATCTCGCTGACCTCAACCGCCTGGTCAGTGGCGGTGTAGGCGGTTCTCGTGATCAGGACGATCGGCATGTCCTGAGTGAGGTCGAGAGCCTTGCGCTCGGCTTCACGCGGCATGCTCACGCGCAGCTCTTCGCGGAACTTGACGGGCTCATGGCCCAGGTCCTTCAGTCGGGCGTAGGCGCCGCCGGGGCCAGTGTCGATCTCGGTGATCGCAGATCCCGCGACCAGCGCTTCCAGGTAGTAGGACGTCGCAAGTTGCACAGGCTTGTCGTCCACCACGTAGGTGCGGCGCCGGACGACCACGTGGGTGTCGCCGTCGAGTCCCAGCACCTGGGCGACCGAAGCGGGCGGGAGCTCGACATCGACAGCCACGTTCTCAGTCCTGGGCCTCGCGCCGACGTCGGTGTTCCAGATCGGCCGGCCTGAACCCCACGACGTGCTCGCCTGCAAGCGATCCGGGGACACGCGCCTGATCGGCTTGAACTCGCGGACGAACGTTCCCGATCCACGCTTCGCGATGATCAGGCCTTCGGACTTCAGGACCTCCAGGGCGTGCCGCGCGGTCAGCTTCGCCACGCCGTACTGGCTGATGATGTCGTTCTCGCCGGGGACTTTGCTGCCAGGCGCCAGTTCGCCGGAGTCGATCTGATGCCGGAGGTCGTTCGCGATCTCGCGATAGCCAACCCGCCCTGGCAGGGCGTTGCCGGTCATGAATCGTCTCCTTGGTGCCGCAGTTCTGTACAGAGGTCACGCTACCTGGCGTAACTGCGGCGTCGGCCTAGGCAGGCAACGGAGGCAGCGGGCCGAAGGACTCCGCCGGAAGGCGATCGATCCGCTGGTCCCGGACGACGCTCCAGCCGAGCCACCGCCAGGCGCCATCCGTGCACCCGATCAGCGCGTCTGTTCCCGACTCGAAAACGGCAAACTCGTCACCCGGCAGGAACACCAGGTATTCGCCTTCCTGCTCGCCGGTGGTGGCGTTCCAGAAGCGGGTGGTGTTGTCACCGCTGCCGGTGAGGATGTGGGTGCCGTCGGGGGACCAGGCCACGGATTGAATCCAGTTGGTGTGTCCGGTGAGTTCGTGGATGGGTTGGCCGGTGGTGGCGTTCC
>NZ_JARAYZ010000001.1:1233724-1294259 GCF_033794685.1 Streptomyces sp. ID05-26A | reverse complement strand
GTTCGTGGATGGGTTGGCCGGTGGTGGCGTTCCAGATGCGGGTGGTGCCGTCGTCGCTGCCGGTGAGGATGTGGGTGCTGTCGGGGGACCAGGCCACGGACCTGACCGTGCCGGTGTGGCTGGTGAGTTCGTGGATGGGTTGGCCGGTGATGGCATCCCAGATGTGAGCGCTGCCGTCGTCGCTGCCGGTGAGGATGTGGGTGCTGTCGGGGGACCAGGCCACGGACCTGACCGTGCCGGTGTGACTGGTGAGTTCGTGGATGGGTTGGCCGGTGGTGGCGTTCCAGATGCGGGTGGTGCCGTCGCTGCTGCCGGTGAGGATGTGGGTGCTGTCGGGGGACCAGGCCACGGACCTGACCGTGCCGGTGAGTTCGTGGATGGGTTGGCCGGTGGTGGCGTTCCAGATGCGGGTGGTGTTGTCGCTGCTGCCGGTGAGGATGTGGGTGCTGTCGGGGGACCAGGCCACGGCGTTGACCGTGTCGGTGTGGCTGGTGAGTTCGTGGATGGGTTGGCCGGTGGTGGCGTTCCAGATGCGGGTGGTGTTGTCACCGCTGCCGGTGAGGATGTGGGTGCCGTCGGGGGACCAGGCCACGGAGTGGATCCAGTTGGTGTGTTCGGTGAGTTCGTGGATGGGTTGGCCGGTGGTGGCGTTCCAGATGCGGGTGGTGCCGTCGTCGCTGCCGGTGAGGATGTGGGTGCCGTCGGGGGACCAGGCGACCGAAAGAACCCTCCCCACATATCGGGCGAAATGTTGTAGCCGTCGTTGATCAGAGATGTCAGTGACAGGTGCGGTTAGCAGGCCCGGTGCTGAAACAGGAGTTGGAGTGCAGAGCAACAGCTGTGTCCTGTAGGTCTTCGACTCGCTGAGGTCGACACCTTCGATGTCACAGTGGCGAAGGATCGCACCCACGGCTGTTGACCCGTGCCACGACGACCTGGTGAATGTGGACTCGTGAAATTCAGCGTTGTCGACGTTGGCCTTGGTGAGGTCGGCTCCGGAAAGGTTCACGTGGTGGAACCGGGAGCCCTGTAGGTCCGCGCCGGCCAGGATCGCGCCAGGCATGTGGATCTTGTCGGCGCTGTTCTTCTCGCCGAACCGCCACTTTGACAAAGCTGCTCCGGCAAGGTCGACCCCGACCAGCGACTGGCACGGGTATCCGTGACGCTGGGCGTGAAGCGCATAGGCGAGAGCGAGTTCGGATGCCTGCTGCTGGTACTGGCGTCCGATGGTCTGCAGAGAAGCGAGTGCGTCGACTGGTTCCGCGGCGATCGACTGCCCGAGGAAGTCCAGCGTCTCAGGGCTCGGCACCGGCAGTGCGACGGCGTCGACACCTTGCTTGGCATGGTTGATCTCGCCGAGCGTGCGGAACAGGTACCGGGCGAGGAAGTACTCGAACAGCGAGCGGTGCGCGAACTGGAAGGTGTCGCCCTCCCGCTTGAGGAAGGTCGCCGTCCGGAAGTCCGCCGTCCACAGGTCCGGCAGGTTGTCGCGGTAGTGGCGCCGGAGGTCCGGACGCTGGGCGAGCACCTCCAGCAACCATCCGTCCACTTCGGACGGACTCCAGGCGTTCTTGCCGGAACGCCACAGGCCGGCGGCGATCTCCTCCATCAACAGGCGTTTGTGGTCCGGCGTGAGGGTGTGCTTGCCGCCGTCGCGGGCGATCCAGCGGTCCACGACCTCGGCGTAGATGTCGACCGAACGGAGCGTCCGGCCTTCGAGCTTGGCCGTCTCGATGAACTCGACCTGGTCGGCGATGAGCCGCAGGGTGATGGGGCGTTGAGAAAGTTCCGTCAGGTTGTGGACGGCGCCGATGGTCTCCAGGAAGCGGTCGACCCACTCGTCGTCACGGCCCAGGTTGCCCTTCAGGTACTCGCGCACCTGCTCCGGCCGGAACGGGCGCATCAGCAACGCCAGGTAGTCGTTGCCGCGCAACTTCTTGCGGCTTTCGCCGGTGAAGAAGGTGACCTGGTCGCGGATCGTGCGGAAGTACTGCGTGCGGCAGGTCAAAAGCATCTTCGACGGCGACTTCGCGGGCAGTGCGCGCCAGAGCTGACGGGTGAACAGTTGGCGGTCGTGCGGGCTCAGGTGCACCAGGACCTCGTCGAGGCCGTCGAACACGATCACCGAGCGGGCGTGCTCGATCTGGTTCCTCACCACGGCGGCGTTGAGTCGTTCGCGCGGCACGTCAGAGGGACGGGTCGCATCGAGGATGTCGTCCAGGATGCGGTCCAGCGTCATGGCGCCGTCGAGTCCGTTGACACGGACGTTGCGCAGGTCGAACAAGAGCGGCATCGGGAAAGACGGGTCCTTCTCGTGCAACTGGTGCAACCGCTGCGTGAAGAGTGTCGCGGTCGTGGTCTTGCCCATGCCGACGTCGCCGAGGAGCGCGCAGAGCTTGGGTGCGTCTGGCTTGTTGTCGGTGGCCCACTCGACGAGTCGGTCGACTGCACGCAGGGGCGGTCCGGCGTCGTGCCGGCCACCGTCCAGCAGCGACTCCTGGAGCGACGTCTCATTCAGTTCGCTGGGAACCAGGAAGGTGCTGTGGAAACGCAACTGCTCCTTCATGTGCAGCTGGAGAGCCTGCTTGCGCTCCGCAGTACGACCGCCGCTGCTCGTGTCGTCTGCGGAGACGACACCTTGAATCTGCCGCACCAGGTCGTTGATGTAGTCGGTGCGTTGCGAGGGTGTTCGCAGCTGGTCCCAAGGCTTGCCGAGGTGGGAGATCTCATGGTGCTTCAACGGATGCAGGTCGACTGGACCATGAGGCAGGCCGCTCAGCGTGCATGCCACCAGCTTGTGCCGCAGTCCGAACATCTGCCGTCGTTCGGTGGAGTCGGTCAGGTACTGCGGGCTGATCAAGCTGACGCACACGTCCGCCTGGATCTGGTACCGCTCGCGTGTCTTGTCGATGTCCTCGCCCAGGCCCGGTGAGCGGGAGTCCGCGACGTCCCAGCTGATCCCCTCCACCGCTCCGAGCGCTGACGTGAGCTTCTTGATCAGCAAGTCCGCGGAACGAGCCGCAGAACCCGTGGTGGGGTGGAAGCTGACGTAGACGCGCCGGCGCCGGGACTCCCCGAGCTCGGCGACTTCCGGTGCCACCGGATTGTCGACGCTGAGCTGTTCCGCGGCGTCCTGGGTGAAACTGGCCAGGCCCCGGTCGACCGGGTTGCCTGCGAACCAGCCGTACCGCTGGTCGGGCGTGGTCTTGCGGGAGTCGAGCTCCAGCCGAAGGTCCACATCGGACTCGGCAGCGAGTTTGTTGACACGGTTGCGAAAATCGCGAAAGGCGTCCTGGGCGCGTACGTCGTCGCCGACGAACTCGCCCGCTTCCAGGGCGGCACGGAGCAGAAAGCGGTTGTCCTCGGCCAGAAGGTCGCGGATCGTGGTCAGCCGCGCGGTCTGCATCGGTGTGAGTGCAGACTGAAGTGCCTTGATCCGGTCGGAGATCTCGGAAGGCCGCAGAGGTGTCGTCATGCCGCGGTGTATCCGTTCCCGCCCAGGGCGCGCCGGCGGATCTCGGCCGCGAGGTCGTTGGCGAACTCCGTCCGCCGTGGACCCGTTGTGGCGTGGAAGCTCTTGCCTGCGCGGGAGAACATGTTCAGCTTGAGCATGCCGCCGAAGTCGTGGTGAGGTTCGAACTTCGGCAGGACCCCGAGCATCACCGGCAACGCGCCCTTGTCCGCGGTCGCTCCCACGAACCTCGGCAGCTCGTGCTGCCGGATGTACGTGCTGACCAGGTATTGGGTGGAGACCAGCAGCAGGCCGAAGTCGCACTCGTCGATCCGGTCGACGATCGCGGGCGTGAACTCCTCGCCGACCATCAGCCTGTCGTCGCCCCACCAGGCGACGTCGAGGTCGGTGAGGAGGCGGAGCGCAGGGCGCAGCTCATGGAGAAGGGCCTCCTTGGGCGCCTTGTCCCGGTGGCACCAGCTGAGGAAGATCCGGATTCTCTTCGCGGCCATGGTCTCAACGGTAGACCCCGGATAACTCCGGATCAAACTCCGGATCGAACCGAGGTATCGCAAAGCAGAATAAGGCCAGGTGAAGCGTAGTTTTCGTCCGGTGAGGCGGGCTCCAGGTGCTGATCAAAGGCCGAGTGCGTCGCCGATCACGGCCTCGGACCCGTGACGCGGCTCGGCCGGTGGGGCGGGCGCTGCCTGGCCATCAGAGGCAGCGCCCGCACTCGGGGTCAGAGAGTCGCGAGGACCTCGCCCAGCCGCTCGTACGAACGCCCCGCCCCGTCCGACATCCCGGTCGCGAGCACCGCGTCCCGGGCCTCCTGTGACACCAGCGTCATCGTCGTGGTCATGACCGTCTGCCCGCCCTCCTCGACGAACGACACGGTGGTCACCGCCGGCGGGTTGTCCTCGAAGATCTCGGTGTTCACCAGCCGCGAGTGGGGCGTGACCTCGGTGTACTCGCCGTGCATCTCGAACGCCTGAGAGCCGTCCGGCAAAGCCCAGCCGTAGCGCCACTTGCCGCCCACGCGCAGGTCGACCTCGCAGATCGGCATCTCCCAGCCGTCGGGGCCGAGCAGCCACTGGCGCAGCAGCGAGGGAGTCGTGAAAGCCTTCCACACCAACGAAGCGGGCGCGTCGAACGTGCGCGACATCGCGATCTCGGTGTCGGACGGCAGGGTGACGGTGGTGCCGAACTTGGTGTCGTTCATCAGTCGTTCTCCTTCATCTCGGTCAAGAGCGCGTCCAGGCGTGCGTAGCTCGCGTCCCAGAAGCGGCGGTAGTTCTCCGCCCACACGGTGACCTCCCGGAGAGGTGTCGCATCGAGCTGGCAGGGGCGCCACTGGGCCTCCCTGCCGCGGGTGATCAGGCCTGCCTTCTCCAGCACTCGCAGGTGTTTGGAGATCGCAGGGCCGCTGATGTCGAACGGCTCGGAGAGCTCCTTCACCGTTGCCGGGCCCTCGGTGAGCCGCGCCAGGATCGCCCGGCGGGTCGGGTCCGCCAGTGCGGCGAAGGTGGCGCTCAGCTGGTCCATCTCGTACCTAACCACTTGGTTATCTAACCTCTGGGTTAAGTACAGCCATCGTGGTCCTGGCTGTCAACCCCCAACTTCAAGGTCAACTTGCTGGATAGCGCTTTCAGATCCGGCATATTTGCCGAGGAAATGGCCCGGACGGACCTTTTTCTAAAGGGCATGGAATGGAAGTGAGGCCGAACAGAGCAACTTGCAACTACTGCTGGACAGCAGGTCAGAGGCATCGCTACGTTCGAAAAGCCGCAAGTTAACCTCGTTTAGTGAGGTATTTCGAATGGAAGCGAAAAGAACTGTTTCTTTAGTGTTCGGTTTTGTGCTGGCTGCTTCCGTGATGGTGCCGACCGCGCAGGCGGCACCCACCGGCAGCGCCAGCAGCCTGGCCAGAACCTCCGACAACAAGATCCAGTCGGCCGCCGCGGCCGAGGCGTACTGGACTCCGGAGCGCATGGCCGCCGCGATCCCGGCACAGGCTCCTGCCACCGTTCAGCCGAAGTCCGCACCCCGGCCCTCGGGGCGTGCGGGCAGCATCGAGGGCGTCGCACCCTCGGTGAAGGTCCAGACGGAGCAGGCGCAGGGCATCGGGACGATGCTCAACGAGTCGCAGACGGTCGGGAAGGTGTTCTTCACCAACCCGGTCAACGGCCTGAACTACGTCTGTTCAGGCGCAACCGTGAGCAGCACGAAGAGGAAGCTGGTCCAGACGGCGGGGCACTGCGTGCACGGCGGTGCCGGCGGCCAGTGGATGTCCAACTGGGTGTTCGTACCCCGCTACCGCAACGGTGTCCGGCCGTTCGGCACGTGGAGCGCGTACACGCTCACGACTCGCACGGCCTGGATCAACTCCAGCAGCAGCGACGAGGACATGGGCATCGTCGTCATGAACACCCTCGGCGGCAGTTCGATCGCGAACGTCGTGGGTGGCAACGGGTTGCGCTGGAACTGGGGCTACTCGGTGTTCGTCACGATCCTCGGCTACCCCGCGGGTGCGCCGTTCACCGGTGAGCTGCAGTACTTCTGCCAGGGCACGACCTGGAACGGCCACGGCCAGCAGGTGCGGGCCTGGTGCAACATGACCGGCGGTTCGTCCGGCGGTCCGTGGTTGCAGGACTACAACGACCAGAACGGGCTGGGCTACATCAACAGTGTGGTCAGCCACCGGCACGCCGACGCGAGCCAGATGGACGGGCCGTACTTCGACAACGACATCAAGAGTCTCTACGACTTCGCCGAGTCGCTGTCCCCGTGACGTCGAATCCACTCGTCGGCCGGGCGCGGAGATCCCGCTCCCGGCCTTCGGGCAACCACAACCCCACGACGTTCCGTCCTACGCACATGAGCAACCGAATCGCCGTCGCCGTCCTGCTCCTGGCCACCGTCGCGGCCTGCGGCAGCCCGTCCGCGGGTCAGGGCGCCGACCTGCGCGGCAAGGTGTACGTCTCGTCCTCGGTCACCGAGCAGGGCAAGCCGCGCACCATGGTCGAGGGCACGAGGGTGGAGCTCAGATTCACCGACGACGACAGGCTCATCGCGAACGCCGGCTGCAACCAGATGCAGAGCCCGGTGAAGCTCGACGACGGCAAGCTCGCCGTCGCCGACCTCGCCATGACCGCGATGGGCTGCCCCAAACCCGAGCTGCACCAACAGGACGAGTGGCTCTCGAAGCTGCTCGGCGCGACCCCGTCGTGGCGGCTCGACGGCACGAACCTCGTGGTCACCGGCTCGAACTCGGAGATCGTGCTCGCGCCGGAACAGCCCGCCACCCTGGAGGGCACCTGGACCGTCAACGGCATCGTCACGAACGACGCCGTCTCGTCCGTGCCGGCGGGTGTGAAGGCCACGATCTCCTTCAAGGACGGCAACATCCTCATCGACACCGGTTGCAACATGAACGGCGCCGAGCAGCCGTTCGAGCTCGACGGTCAGAAGATCAAGCACAAGCTCGGACCGACCACGCTGAAGTCGTGCGGCCCGGTGGACGAGGTGGAGAACGCCGTCCGCGCGACGTTCGAGAACAGCGAGGCCACCTACGAGATCGACCGCGCCACGCTGAGCCTCACCAACGCCTCGGGTGCGGGCCTGAAGCTCGCGAAGTAGAGCCGGCGGCACTGCTGCGACCCGGCGGTGACATCGCGCCTCACCAGCCGTCGCGTTCGCGGGCCTCAGCGGTCCGGCGGGCCTGGGTCGCTTCGAAGCGTGTGGCGTCTGCCTCGCTGATCTCCACGACCTCGTAGTCGTCCCGGCCCGTCCTGACGCGCTCCAGCAGATCGGTGCGGGACCACTGGAGGTCGATTTTGAAGCTCTCCTCGGACTGGCCGCCCTCGCGCACCACGGCGTGCGGGTCTTCCAACGTGTCGGCGATGCCGATCAGCGCGTAGTACCTGTACTTCACGGCTGCACGCCTCCTGCGGCTTTGCCTTCGTCCCACCTGCATCTTTTCAGACGCGGCACGCGCACCTGCGAACCTATGGACTCGCTGTTGGCTTCCTGTCGAAATCATGAGGTTGTTCAAACCTGCACTAGTTTTGGTTCGAGGTTGAACGACCTACAGCAGAACGACAGGATCGGGGAGCAAGCATCATGGTCAAGGACATCGCCGCACTCATCGGGCGCATCGCCGTCGGCATCGTGTTCGTCGCACACGGCTGGCAGAAGTTCACCGAGTTCGGCATGGCCGGCACCGCCGGATCGTTCGAGAAGATGGGCGTGCCGCTGCCGACGTTGTCCGCGTGGTTCGCCGCGTCCATCGAGCTCGCCGGTGGCCTCGCCCTGATCGCCGGTGTAGCGCTGCCCGTCGTCGGCGTCCTGCTCGCGGCCGACATGCTCGGCGCGTGGCTGCTCGTCCACCTGCCGAACGGCCTGCTCGGCGAGGGTGGTGCCGAACTGGTGATCGTGCTCGGTGCCGCCGCCCTCGCGCTCGGCTTCAACGGTGGTGCCTACTCGCTGGATCGCGTGCTGTTCAAGAACAACAAGGTGCTCAACCCAGCTGCTGTGTGACCTTCTCGCTGTCCCGGCGCGCGGCCTGCAGGCCCGCGTCGGGATGACTCACCTGCACGAGTGAGCCACCGGCCGCGAGCACGGCCAGGAAGCCCTCCAGCACAGCGGAATCCGAGTTCCACTCCAGAGTGGACAGAACGCGTGGCTCGGAGCCGAGGCCGGAGCCGAGTTCCCGTGCCTGAGCGACGACTTCATCCACAGTGGACGAACCCAGCGCGAGCGTCGAGCCCGCGACCGGTTCCCACGGCATGAAGTCGTCGCCGTGCACCCGCACGTCGTCGGCGTAATCGACCGGCGCGCCCGAGCCCAACCCCATGGGGTGCAACGAGGCCACGGCCACGACGTCCGCGTCCGCCGTGCCGCCGGGCGGTACCACGGCCACCTTCGCACCGGAGAAGTCCGCGCCGACCACGCGGGCGCCGCACCACCAGGCGCCGAGCAGCAGGCCGACGGTCTGCCAGTGCGCGGGCAGCAGCACCGCCACCGCGTCACCCGGCTCGACGTCGTGTTCGTCACGCAGCCAGTTCGCCGTCTTCGCGGCCCAGTTCTTCACCGTCGCGCGCGAGAGCTCGATCCGCGTGCCCGCCGCGTCGTCGTAGTGCGTGATCAGCGGACGACCCGGATCGGCCTTCAGCAACGGCGTGAAGAGGATCTCGGTCACGCTCACGCGGCACTCCTAGTCGACGCAGGGCACATCTTGTCGCGCTGCGACAGCGTGCGCGCCGTCCAGCGAGAGCAGCTTTTCAGGACCGAACCGCGACGGGGCACCCGGGGTGGTCGACGACGGTGCGGGCTTCGGGGTCTCGCCGATCTGCTGGGCCACCCACGCCTTCACCGCCTCGCGGTCGACCGTCACGATGCTCTGCCCTCGGTCGTTGCGGGCGTCGATGCTCGTCACCGGGATCGTGGCGAACTCCACGTTGCCCGACGCGAGGCCCTGGGCCTGCGCCGCCAGCGTCGCGAGGTCGAGCTTCTGGTCCACGACAACGGACTTCGACACCGCGTCGAGCAAGCCGCTCATCTTGCCCGGATCGGTGAACGTGCCGGCGGACAGCAGTTGCTTCATCGCCTGCGACATGAACACCTGCTGCCGCGTGATGCGACCCAGGTCACCGCCGGGCATGTTCCGCTGGCGCACGAACGACAGCGCGTCGCCGCCCGAGATCGTCTGCGGGCCCGCCCGGAAGTTCGCGCCGGAGTTCGGGTCCGACGTGCCCGCCTTCAGGCACACCTGCACACCACCGATCACCTCGGTGAGCAGGTAGAACCCGTAGAGGTTGATCTCCGCGTAGTGGTCGACGCGCATCCCCGTCAGGTCCTGCACCGCCTGCACCAGCGCCTTGCGCCCGGCCTCGTCCGACTTGCGCTCGCGCTCGGCCTGGTCGCTGACGCCCTCGGCCTGCAGCCGTTCGGCGGTGAGGTACTTCACCGCGCCGTACGCGGAGTTGATCTTGTCCTCGCGGTAGCCGGCGATCGGGACGTACGTGTCGCGCGGGATCGAGATCGCGCTCGCCTTGCCGCCGTTGCGGGGGACGCGCATCACGATGATCGTGTCCGTGTTCACGGTGTCCGTGCCCTCGGTGCGCAGCTTGCGCAGCACGTCGGCGGGAAGCGGCCTGCCCTGCGCGTCCGTGCGGCTGTCGCTGCCCACCAGCAGGATGTCGATGGCGCCGTCCTCGACCGGCGGCGAGTTCGGGATGTCCTCCAGCACCTGGAGGATCTGCGTGGTGTTGGTGTTCTGCTTCACCAGCCGCAGCGCGGTCCAGAAGTAGCCGGAGAACACCAGTGTCGTCACGGCCACCAGCGCGACCACCGTACGGCCCAGGACCCGTGCGGTTTTCTTCGCGCGTGCGGCAGTGCTCAACGGTCGATCCCTCCGAGTGACTGGAAATGCGTGCTCAGCGTAACTATCGCAAGCGCGTTACGCCGGGGGTTTCAGTTCACGCAGACCAGCCCGCCGGCCGTGATCGGCGGGGTGCTGCTCGAGCTCACGGCCGTGGACGTGCCGGGGACGCCCTGTGGATCGATGTCTTCCGAGTCGTCCTGCGCCTGGTAGTCGCCGCCGACGAAGACCTGGATCTGTCCCTTTCGGACGGATGCGTCCTCCTCGACCCCGACGTTCGGGCCGAGTTCCGCGGCGACCTTGCGCGCGGAGCCCTCCTCGCCGGTCGCGTACCGCACGACGGTGGTGTCGCTGTTCTGCGCCGCGGACGACACCGGGCCGCGCTGGAAACCCTTGGCCGTCAACGTGTTCATCACCTGTGACGCGAGGCCCTGGACGCCCGCCGCGTTGAAGACCTGCACGGTGATCGAGGAGTTCGGCGGCGCGGGCAGGGTGGTGCTCGTCGTCGGGGGAGTGCTCGACGTGCCCTTGTCCGAGGCGAGGCTGGTGAGGAACTTGCGCACCTGCGCCGGGTTCACCGGGAGCACGTTGCCGTCGCTGTAGGTGTCCGTCGGGTCGCCCACCGGGATCGTCTTGAACTCGAAGTTGCCGCCGACGAGACCCTGCATCTGCTCGGCGAACGTGGTGATGTCCCAGCCCGAGCTGAGGATCACCGACTTCTGCACGGCCTCGACGAGCCCGTTGAGCTTGCTCGTGTCCGTCAGCGTGCCGGTCGACAGGACCTTCTTCGCCAGCGCGCCGATGAACACCTGCTGGCGCACGATGCGGTCGAGGTCGCCGCCGGGGAGGTTCTTGCGCTGCCGCACGAACGACAACGCCGCCGCGCCCTCGATGGTCTGCTGGCCCGCCTGGAAGTTCGCACCGGAGTCGCGGTCCTGCGTCGGTTCCTTGAGGCACACCTCGACGCCACCGATGGCCTTCGTCACCTCGTAGAAGCTGGCGAGGTTGACCTCGGCGTAGCGGTCGACGCGCACCGCGTTGCCGGACATGCTCTCGATCGTCTTGATCAGCGTCTTGCGGCCGGCCGCCATCGACTCGGTGCGGATGCGCGCCTCGTCCGTCACGCCCTGTGCGCGCAGTTCCTGGTCGACGGTGTTGCGCTGGCGGGCGAACGCCGAGTTGAGCTTGTGCTTGCCGAACCCGTCCGCCATCTCGACGTAGGAGTCGCGGGGGAACGAGATCGCGACCGCGCGCGTGCCGTCGACCGGGATGTGCACGAGGATCATCGTGTCGGTGTTCTGCTCGCCGTCGGCGATGCCGCCGTTGAGCATGGCCAGGACCTCGTCCGACAGCGGGTTGCCCTGCGCGTCGGTGCGGCTGTCCATGCCGACCAGAAGGATGTCGATCGCGCCGTCGAGCGGCTTGGGCCCCTGCTGGGTGAGCTCCTCCGAGATGACCTCGGTCTTGACGATCCCGTCGTTCGCCGTGCGCAGCCTGTTCCAGCCGTACGACGTGACGAGGAGCACAGCGGTCGAGACGAGGGCCACGAAGATCTTCCCCGTCACCAGGAAAGCCCGGAATGCCGCGGACGGCCGGGTGTGCACCACCCTGACCGGCAGAGTCCTGCCTTCCACAGCCGTTTCCTCCCCCACCACGCCGAGTTTAGTCGTTTATAAGTCACACGACGTGACGTTGCTGTGGGTTGCAGCGATTATGTAGGTGACAGACTGCTGTCGAAGCACACCACAGGAGGAAATGGCATGCGCGTACTGGTGACAGGTGGGGCCGGTTTCATCGGCTCGCACTACGTGCGGGAGTTGGTGAGCGGGTCCTACCCGGCGTTCGCCGGTGCCGAAGTGGTGGTGCTCGACAAGCTCACCTACGCGGGCAGCGAGACCAACCTCGCGCCGGTCGCGGGCAAGTTCGAGTTCGTCCAGGGCGACATCTGCGACGCCGCGGTGGTCGCCGAGCAGATGCGCGGCATCGACGTGGTCGTCCACTTCGCGGCCGAGTCGCACGTGGACCGGTCCATCACCGGCTCCGCGGACTTCGTGCTCACGAACGTCCTGGGCACGCAGACGCTGCTCCAGGGAGCTCTGAACGCGGGCGTGGGCAAGTTCGTCCACGTCTCCACGGACGAGGTCTACGGTTCGATCGAGGACGGCTCCTGGACCGAGACGCACATCCTCGAACCGAACTCGCCGTACTCGGCCTCGAAGGCCTCCTCGGACCTGCTCGCGCGGGCGTTCCACCGCACTCACGGACTGCCCGTGAGCATCACACGGTGTTCGAACAATTACGGGCCGTACCAGTTCCCCGAAAAGGTGATTCCGCTCTTCGTCACCAATTTGATCGACGGCCGGAACGTGCCTCTCTACGGCGACGGCCTGAACGTGCGCGACTGGCTGCACGTGGCCGACCACTGCCGCGGCATCCAGCTCGTCGCCGAGGCGGGCCGGCCGGGTGAGATCTACAACATCGGCGGCGGCACCGAGCTCACGAACCGCGAGCTCACCGAGAAGCTGCTGGAGGCGACGGGCCGCGACTGGTCGGCCGTCGAGCCGGTGCAGGACCGCAAGGGCCACGACCGCCGCTACTCGGTCGACATCTCCAAGATCGCCTCCGAACTGGGCTACGCGCCGCAGGTCGACTTCACCGTCGGTCTCGCCGACACCGTGGAGTGGTACCGGGAGAACCGCGCTTGGTGGGAGCCGCTCAAGGAACGCGCCGCGCTGGCGAAGGGCTGAGAAGTTGATCCTCGTTCCCGGTGGTCGTGGCCAGCTCGGCCACGACCTCGCCGCGCTGTCCACCGACGTCCGCGCGGCCTCCTCCGCCGAGCTGGACGTGACGAAGGTGACGGCCGCTGACCTGGCCGGCGCCTCCGCGGTGATCAACTGTGCCGCGTACACCGCTGTCGACGCGGCCGAGACCGACGAGGAACGCGCGTTCGCGGTCAACGCCGTCGGCCCCGGCCGGTTGGCGGAGGCGTGCGCTTCGGCCGGCATTCCGATGGTCCAGGTCTCCACGGACTACGTGTTCGCGGGCGACGCGGACCGGCCGTACGAGACGACGGACCCGGTCGGTCCGAAGTCCGCCTACGGCCGCACGAAGCTCGAGGGCGAACGCCGCGTGCTGGAGGCGGGCGGTTACGTCGTGCGCACCTCGTGGGTGTACGGCGTCAACGGTTCGAACTTCGTGAAGACCATGGCGGCACTGGAATCCTCGCGGCCTTCACTGTCCGTTGTGGACGACCAGGCCGGTGCGCCGACGTGGTCGCACGACCTCGCGGCAGGGCTTCTCGAGCTCGTCTCGGTGCTGCCCTCCACGCGGCTGCTGCACGCGACCGGCGGCGGCGAGACCACGTGGTTCCGCTTCGCCCAGGCCATCTTCGAGGAGCTCGGCGCGGACCCGTCCCGCGTGCGGCCGTGCACCACGGCGGACTTCCCGCGCCCGGCCCCGCGGCCTGCCTACTCGGTGCTGTCGGGCGCCTCGTGGGCAGCGGCGGGACTACGTCCTTTGCCGCACTGGCGCAGCGCCCTTTCGGCGGCGTTCGCGGCAGGGGTGGTAGCTCCCCGTGCCGGTGCTGCGCCATTGGAGTGACCGGTCTGGCACGCTAGTTCCAAGTGCGGGACCCTTTTCGGCATGTTCGATTCCGGGCGCACACCCCAGCGTCCCGCGACAGAGGATTCCGATCGGCACCGCTTCCTGAGGTGCGTCGCCGTTGTCACGGGTTCGCGGCAGGTGTCGATGAGCCAGCTCGACAAGCGTTCGCCGAGGCCGCACTCTCGGTGAGGTCGTTGGGGCGTCAGGTTTCCTGACGCCCTGCGACGAACTTCTCAGGCCCTGCTGCGCCGGTAGGCCTCGACCGTCTTCTCCGCGCACCGCCGCCAGGTGAACCCGGACGCGTACGCCCGTCGTTCGCTCTGCGCCTCGGGTGTGGTCGGCGCGGCCACGGCCTGGGCCAGCCCGTCCGCGAGCGCCTCGACGTCCCCGACCGGCACGTGCAACGCGTGCCCGCCGGCGACCTCGCGCAACGCGGGCACGTCCGAGCACACCACCGGCACGTTGCAGGCCAACGCTTCCAGCACCGGCAAACCGAAACCCTCGTCCCGCGACGGCAGCACCAGCGCCGTGGCGCCCGCCACGACGGACCGCAGGTGCACGTCCGGCAGGTACCCGGTCCGCAGCACCCGACCGTCCACACCGGACCGGCCGGGCCCGACGATCACCAGCGGCGGCAGCGACGGATCGGACGCGTGCGCCTTGATCAGGTACTCCAGGCCCTTGCGCGGCCCGTCGGCGCCCACGAACAGCAGGTACTCCGAGCCCAGGCCCAGCCGTCCGCGCAACGTCGCCGACGGCGGCCTCGACGCGAACCACGCCGGGTCGACGCCCAGCGGCGTCACCATGATCTTCTCCAGCGGCACGGAGAACCGGTCCGCCACAACGGATGCCACGGCCGCGGTCGGCGTGCAGATCACGTCCGCGCGCTGGGCCGACAGCCGGACGAGCTCCGGCAGGCGGCGGTCCGACGGAGGCAGGTCGCCCGGTGCGTCCAGGAACGCCAGGTCGTGGATCGTGACGACCTTCCCGGCTCGCACCGTCGGCGGCAGCACGAAGTTCGTGGCGTGCATGACGTCGGTGAACCCGGCCAGCATCTCGACCGGCGGGAACGGGGCGCGCAGCCACATCTGGCGCAGCGCCCGTGCCGCGACGGGCAGGCCGCGCGCCGTCACGTCGTGCGGAAGCACCGTCCGCAACGCTCGCCAGCCGCGCAGTGTGAACGCCACCGCCCGCACGTCGACGTCGTCCGCCATCGACGCCAGCTCTTCGGCCAGCGCCGCTGTGTAGCGGCCGATGCCGGTGCGATGTCCGAGCAGGGGGGTGCCGTCGAGCAGCACCTTGAGGGGTTTCGGGGATCTCGCCATTTACCTGCCACCACGCGCGATCTTGCGCAGACGCCCCGACGCCCGCTTGGCCAACTCGGTCGGGCCACCCGCGTCCAGGTACTCGCGCACCAGCAGCAGGTCCCGCTTCACCTTGTCCGTCGTCGTCAGCCCCGGTGTGCGCACCATGGGGGCCGAGCCCGGCAGACGGTCCGCGGCGGGCCTGGGGTTGCGGCAGAACTCGGCCAGTGGCGCGAGTGCCGTCTCCCAGGTGAACCGTTCGCGTACGACGGCGATGCGCTCACGGCACGCGGCCGCGAACTCCTCGTCGTAGAGCACCTTCTCCAACGCGTCGGCGAGCGCCTCCGGGTCCTCCGGTGGCACGACGACGCCCAAACCCTCCCGCAGCACCAGGTCCGCGAACGAGTCGCCGGACGTGGTGACGATCGGCAGACCCGCCCACAGGTAGTCGAGCACCCGCGTGCGGAACGCGAACGTGGTCTCCACGTGTTCGTAGTGCGTGGTGACACCGCAGTTCGCGTCGAGCAGCCAGTTCTGCCGCTCGGTGTAGGGCACCCACCCGTCGTTGAAGAACACGGTCTCGCCGGTCAGCCCCAACTGTGCGGACAGCGCCCGCGTCTGGCCGGTGATGTCCATGTCCGGCACCTCGGGGTTCGGGTGCTTCATGCCGAGGAAGTACAGCTTCGCGGACGGCTGCCGCCGGCGCAGGTGGCTCATCGCCTCGATCAGCGACAGCGGGTCGAACCAGCTGTAGACGCCACCGGCCCAGATCACGACCTTGTCCGCGTCCGTGACACCCGGCACGACACCCTTGATCGCCGGACCGGTGCGCTGCGGCGGCTTGCCCGACAGTCCGAAGGGGACGATCCCGAGCAGTGACTGCGTCGTCGGGTCGTTGTCGTACAACATGGGCGTGAGCCGGCCGAGCGCGGCCAGGTGGCCGAGCCAGAAGTGCCGCTGCCGTTCCGAGGCGCACAGGAAGAAGTCGCCGCGTTCGAGCTGCGTGTTCAGCACCTTGGTGACGGCGGCGAGGTCGAGGGCGCGCTTGTCGTCGGCCTTGTCCTTGCCCTGTTCCAGCAGTTCCAGGTGCATCGGGTCGTACATGTCGCAGACCACGATCTTGGTCGACGACTGCTTCTTCAGCTCCCCGACCATCTCCAGCGCGTGACCCTGCAGCACGACCACGTCCGCCCACGCGACGTGCGGCGGCAGTTCCTTCGGCCGGGCGCGCGCGACGCCGAACGGGGCGTCGGGCGGCGCGCACAGCGGGTTCGTCGTGACCAGGCGGACCTGGTGCTCGCCGGACAGCACGTCCGCCATGTGCCAGGCGCGGATCGCGGGACCGGCCATCCGGTCGGAGATCGCGTCGCCGGTGATCACCAGGATCTTGCGCGGCTTGCCGAACACGTCGTCGATGCCCAGCACGTCCACGAGGATGTCGTGCGCGGCGAGGTAGCGCGGCAGGGGGTACGCGGGCTCCAAAGCCTTGCGCATCAACGGAACGAGGTCGACGTCCGACATCCGGCGCGCGGCCTGTTCCTTCTTGCGCGACTCGGCGAGCGACGGCATCGCCTCGACGAACTGGTCGATCGCGAGGAACCCGGCGAGCGCCTGGCGGGACATCCCGACGGGCTCGCGGTCCTGGGCGGGGTCGGCCGGGCGGCGGGTGATCTCCAGCTGGGTGGGATCGATCTCGCCGCGTGCCGTCGCCCGGCGCACGCACAGCGCGAGCGCCGCCGGCAGCACCTTCGCGAGCGTCTCGTCGGAGAAGTTCTTGTACAGCGACATGAGCGCGTTGCGCTCCAGCAGGTACAGCTCGCGGCTGTGGTCGATCGAGCTCATCGACGCGTGGTGGCGGTGGAACGTGAGCGACGCCGGTTCGTAGCGGACCCGCCAGCCGCGCAGGTTCAGCCGCCAGCCCAGGTCGACGTCCTCGTAGAACATGAAGAACCGCTCGTCGAACCCGCCGAGCTGCTTGTAGACCTCGGTCCGCACGAACATCGCCGAGCCCGTGCCGAACAGCACGTCCTTCGGGCCGTCGTGGCTGCCGTCGTCGGGCTGTCCCGCGTGCCGCTTGTAGCCCATGCCGAACCAGGTCAGCCCGCCGTCGACGAAGTCGATCTTCTCGCCGTCCCAGTCGAGGACCTTGCTCGCGACCGAGGCGACCGCCGGTTCGCTGTGGAAGACCCTGATCGCGGCCTTGATCCAGTTCCGGTCGGCCCGCGCGTCGTTGTTGAGGAACGCGAGCACCCCGCCCGTGGCGTGCTCGACACCGAGGTTGCAGCCGCCGGCGAAGCCGAGGTTCTCCGGCGAGGTGACGATCTTGACGCCGGGCAGTTCGGCCTGCAGCCGTGCGGTGTCGTGCGCCTCGTTGTCGACGACGATCACCTGGAGCAGCTCTGCCGGGTAGTCGACCTCGGCCAGCCCGCGCACGCAGGTCACGGTGTCCTCCGCGCCGCGGTAGTTGACGACGACGACGGACACGACGGGCAGTGAGGCTCGATCCACGCGCTAAGCCTGCCTCATCACTCTGCGCGCCCGCAGTGTGGTTGCACAGATCAGGAGCAAAGCGACAGCGATGGGCACCCCGAAGACCCACTCGCCCGACCAGTCGTTGCGGTCGGCGAGCAGCGGCCGCATCAGCGGGTGCCGCAGGACGGTGGCCGGTCCGGGTTGCATCTTCTTGTCCTGTTCACCTCGCACGACGATCCGCAGCTGGGCGCCGTCGGGGCAGGTGACGTGGTGCGCGAACATCGGGTTGTCCGGCCCCGGCACGTCCTCGACGCTGGTGATCACGCACGTCTGGGGCGTGCCGAGGACGTCCATCAGCGCGCGGTGGCCGTCGCCGACCAGCACCGCCGTGCCGGGGATCACGACCATGAACGCGGGCAGCACGAGCCACGCCGGCCCGAGCTTGCCGACTCCCCACGCGAACGCGAGCGACAGCAGGCAGGTCGGCATGAGCACCGCGAGCTCGTACTGCTCGGGCACCACGGCACCCAGCAGGACCGCGGCGGCGACGGCGGCGAGCCCGATCACGATGAGTGGTGCTGGCCGCGTCACGGCTGCTTCCGGAGCAGCCAGGCGACCGGAACGAGGAGAGTCATCGCTCCGGGGACGCTTGTGACCAGGAGGAGGTTCCATCGGGTGCTGTCCGCCCAGTCCGGCAGCAGCGGCGGACCCAGCAGGACGTCGGCCTCGGCCACCTTCAGCCGGTCGTTCCAGTCGCGGTCCAGCTCGACCTCGCCGCTGGGGCAGGCCAGCACGTAGTCGACTCCCGGGTACTTGGTGAACGGGTGCTCTTCCTTCGAGGTGACCGTGCACCGCTCGACGTGCCCGCCGCGTTGCAGGAGCAGGCTGTGCACGCCGAACGTCAGCACGAACGGCGCCAGGAGCCCGAGGGCGAACGCGGGCAGCGCGATCCACTTGCGCTGGGAGAGGCCACTGACGCCCAGCGCGTACGCAAGGCCGCCGAGCAGTCCGATGAACACCAGCCCGTAGGTCAGCGTGATGCCGACGGTGACGCCGAGTGCGAGGGCTGTGAAGCCGCCGAGGATCAACAGCCAGGCTGTCTTCACCGGCCCGCCCAGTCCTGCCAGACGCTCCTGCGCGGGACCCTGGTCTTGATCATCAGCCGTTGGGCGAGCGTGGCGGGGAGCCTGAGCAGCACCTCACCGAGGACCTTCGTGCGCAGACCGAACCGGAAGTTGGCGGCGTCCGGGACGTCCTTGCGGAACGGCAGCAGCGCCGTGATCGCCGCGAACCGGGCGAGCTGCGTGAACGCGGTGGAGGCGGGGGCGCAGCGCAGCAGCATCAACAGGCGGTTGCGTTCGTTCCAGCGGTGGAAGAGCGTCGAGCCGGGACGCGTGCTGGCGCCGTGCCTGTGCCGGACCCTGGCCGGTCCGACGGAGATCACCCGGTGGCCGGCCAGTCGCAGCCGCCACGCCGTGTCGGTGTCCTCGTAGTAGCAGAAGAAGCTCGCCGGAACGCCGCCCACGGCTTTGAGCTCCTCGGTCCTGAGCAGCGCCGCGCCGCCGCAGAACCCGAACACCTCGCGGCCGGCGAGCACGACGTCCTTGCCGTGGCCGTCCGCCGTCAGCGCCACGCCGACCGACTGCGTCGAGCCGTCCGTGAGCAGGATCGACGAGGTGGCGGCGGCCGCGCCGGGATCACCTTCGAGAGCGCTCTCCAGCTCGGCGAGCCACGACGGGTCCGGTGCCGCGTCGTCGTTGAGCCACGCGACGTACGGGGTGTCGACCATGCCGAGAACGGCGGCGAGCCCGCCCGCGTAACCGCGGTTCCTCGGCAGGCGCACGACCTCGTGCCCGCTGATCAGCTCGGCCGTGCCGTCGTCGGACGCGTTGTCGACGACGATCGTCCTATGTGGACTCTTCTGGGCCTTGAGGGCGTCCAGGCACGCCGTGATGTGGTCACGGCCCCGCCACGTCACGACCACCACGGTGCTGACTGCCGACACGGCGTGAGACGGTACGCGACGTGCCCGAGCTAGTAGTGCTGACCGAGCAACTCAACGCCCCGGTCCCCGGTGGGACCGGCCGGTACACGGCGGAGTTGCTCGAGGCGTTGGGGAAGACCGCTCCCGAAGGCTGGTCCGTGGTCTCCGCGGCGACCTCCCGCGCCGATCGCGTGATCAAGGTGCCGCGCCGGGTGCTGGTGGCGTTGTGGGAACGCGGTCTGCCGCCGAAACTCGGCGCACACGTGCACGCCCCGACGCCGCTCGCTCCGTTGCCCGGCGCCGTCGTCACCGTGCACGACGTGGTGCCGTGGACGCACCCGGAGACGCTGACGCCGCGAGGAGTGGCCTGGCACCGCAAGGTGATCGAGCGGGCCGCTCGTGAAGCGCGCGCTCTGGTGGTGCCGACTTCCGCTGTCGCGTCTCAGTTGGCGGAGCGCGTGCGGGTGTCCGTTCCGATCCACGTCGTGCCCAACGGCGTGACGCGGCTGGCCGGTTCGCGGGCCGACGATCTTCCCGCGTCCTACGTGCTCGCGATCGGCACTGTGGAGCCGCGCAAGGGTTTCGGGCTGCTGGTGCGCGCCACCGAACGGCTCCGGGTGCCGCTGGTCGTCGTCGGTCCGCAGGGCTGGGGCGGCGTCGACCTGAGCGCGCCGCACGTGACGTTGCTCGGCAGGGTCTCGGACGCACGCCTCGCCTCGGTGCTGGCCGGTGCCACCGTGCTCGCCGCGCCCAGCCTGGCGGAGGGTTTCGGGTTGCCGGTGCTGGAGGCGATGGCGGCGGGTGTACCCGTCGTGCACTCCGACGACCCGGCTCTGGTGGAGGTCGCGGGAGGCGCCGGAACCGTCGTCCGGCGTGGCGATCTGGCCTCGTTGACGGAAGGTCTGCGGGCCGTTCTGGCGGATCCTCATCACACGGTCGAGGCCGGGATCATCCGCGCGAGTGAGTTCACCTGGGAAAAGACAGCGGAGGGTGTCTGGCGCGTTCACACTGAACAACCCGATTAGTGCGTTCCCGCTAAACGCATTCGCAACTGACATTACGCTAGCCGATCGTGCCCACTGCCGAACCCAGCGTGCTGATCGACGCCACCGCGATCCCCGCAGACCGTGGTGGCGTAGGCCGATACGTGGATTCGCTCGTCGCGGCGCTGGACGCGGACGGCGCCACTCTCTCCGTCGTGTGCCAGCCGCGCGACGAGGAGCTGTTCAGCAAGATCGCGCCCAACGCCCGCGTGATCCGCGCCGCCGACGCCGTGGCCACCCGAACAGCCCGCCTGGCCTGGGAACAGACGACGCTGCCGCGCCTGATCCGCGCCCTCGGCGTGGACGTGGTCCACTCCCCGCACTACACACTGCCGCTGGCCGGCAAGGCCGCCTCGGTCGTGACGCTGCACGACGCCACGTTCTTCACCGACCCGGTGCTCCACTCGTCGGTGAAGGCCCGCTTCTTCCGAGCCTGGACCCGAGCGTCTCTAAGACGCGCGGACCTGTGCGTCGTGCCGTCCCAGGCGACGGCCGACGAACTGGTCCGGGTGGCCGCCGCAGACCGCCGCGTCCTGCACATCGCCCAGCACGGCGTGGACACCGAACGCTTCCACCCGCCGTCACCGGACGAGGTCCTGTCCGTGCGCCGGACGTTGCAACTGGGCGACGCGCCCTACGTGGCGTTCCTGGGAGCCCTGGAACCGCGCAAGAACGTTCCCGCGCTGATCCGCGGCTTCGCCCAGTCGATGGTGGGCCGTGCCGAGCCGCCCGCCCTGGTGCTCGCGGGCCAGCCGGGCTGGGACAGCCAGGTCGAGCGCGCCCTGGACTCCGTGCCGCACCGAATTCGCGTGATCCGTGCCGGGTACCTGCCGTTCGAGCAGCTGGCCGGGTTCCTGGGCGGGGCCGAACTCGTCGCCTACCCGTCGCTGGGGGAGGGTTTCGGGCTGCCGGTTCTGGAGGCCATGGCCTGCGGGGCGTGTGTGCTCACCACCCGGCGCCTGTCGTTGCCCGAGGTCGGGGGCGAGGCCGTCGCCTACTGCGGGGTCGGCGCCGGGGACATCGCCGCCGCCATCGGGGACCTGCTGGACGATCCGGCCCGGCGGGCTTCACTCGCGGCCTCCGGGCAACAGCGGGCCAAGGACTTCTCCTGGGCCGTCAGTGCCGATCGCCATCGGCTGGCCTACGAGCGGGCGCTGGTGGTGCGTCGCCGGCGCTGACCCGGTGCGGGGCGCCGGTGCCTGTGCGCGCGGCGCTAGTGTGTCGCGCGTGAACTACGGCGACGGACTTGGTGTCGTGACGGTCACGTACTCGCCGGGCGAGACGCTGGCTCCCTTTGTGGACACCCTCGAGAAGGCCACCTCCCGTCCGGTGCAGGTGATCCTCGCCGACAACGGGTCCACCGACGGGGTGCCGGAGGCCGTTGCCGGCTCCCGCCCACACGTCACGTTTCTGCCCACCGGTGGCAATCTCGGCTATGGCGGTGGAGCCAACCGCGGGGTCGCGGCGTTGGGTGCCGATGTCGGGTGGGTGCTGATTTCCAACCCCGACATCGAGTTCGCTCCCGGCAGCGTGGACGCGTTGATCGCCGCTGCCGAGCGCTGGCCCCGGGGCGGGATGTTCGGGCCGTTGATCCGGGAACCCTCTGGGGAGGTCTACCCGTCCGCTCGGCTGTTGCCGTCCTTTGGGCGCGGGGTCGGGCACGCGTTGTTCGGGGCTGTGTGGAAGTCGAATCCCTGGACTCGGGCCTATCGGCAGGAGAAGGCTCCGGTCGAGCGGGTCGCCGGGTGGCTGTCCGGGTCCTGTTTTCTGATGCGGCGTGAGGCTTTCGACTCCGTCGGCGGGTTCGACGAGCGGTACTTCATGTACTTCGAGGATGTCGACCTCGGGGAACGTGTCGGTGCGGCTGGGTGGTTGAACGTCTACGTTCCCGAGGCCGAGGTCGTGCACATCGGGGGACACTCGACTGCCCGGTCTTCGGATCGGATGTTGCGGGAGCATCATCGGAGTGCTTATCGGTACATGGCTGATCGGCATGCCGGGGTGTTGTGGGCGCCGTTCCGGGTGGCGTTGAAGGTCGGGCTGGGGTTGCGGGTGAAGATTCTCACTCGGTCTGGGTGACTTCTGGGGCTCCGCCCCAGACCCCGCCAATCTGATCCAGAGCCGGGGCCTGCGCCGTGCGCGGGTAGATGGCACGCCTGTTGCGTTGGGCGGAGGCGCGTTGCGTTGGTGGTTGCGAAGCCACCCCACGCGGACCTCTTGGTAAGGACGGTTCGCCTGCGGCATCGCGGGGACCCGAATCCGCAGGGGACCCCTGCGTCAGCCTTCCGGCGCCGTGCGCCGGGGGTGCTCACATGTCGCCGCTGAGGCGTTGCGTCAGCGAGTTGCGGGACTGCTGGTGGTTCGAGACCGTCGGGATCAGGCCCGGGCGGACCACCTGAGTGATCTCCGCGTCATCTGCCGGGTGCTGTTGCTGGGGCATCGGCTGCGTCTGCGGGGGGTGGTGCGGTGCCTGTTGCGGCGGGCGCGGGGGCTGCTGGCGGCCCATCTGCGCGGGCTGCAAGATCATGGTCGAGTCCGGGTCCCGGCGCTGGTCCAGTGCGTTGACCAGCGATCGAGGGATCTGTTGCGTGTCCGAGGAGTCCATCGGGGACGTCATGTTGTCCGGCGTCACGATGTTCCGCCCACGTGCGCGGGCGCGGGCGAGCATGGCGTCGGCCCGGTCGCGGGGGTCCATGTCGGATTTAGCTCCTTGCCGGGACCAGATCCCATATGACGATCTGCTTCGTGTCAGAGTATTCCGTCGAACGGCTCGCTGTAACGCGGAGGAGGAAAAAGGTGCACGGCGTCGAAGCTGTGGTGCTGGTCGGGGGCAAGGGCACCCGTCTTCGCCCGCTGACCCTGTCCGCTCCCAAACCCATGCTCCCCACCGCGGGGGTGCCATTTTTGACGCACCTGCTGTCGCGGATCAAGGAGGCCGGCATCACTCACGTGGTGCTGGGTACGAGTTACAAGGCCGAGGTGTTCGAGGAGTACTTCGGGGACGGATCGCGGCTCGGGCTGGAGCTCGAGTACGTGGTCGAAGAGGTGCCGTTGGACACGGCCGGGGCGATTCGCAACGTGGCGGACAAGCTGCGTGAGCAGGACGTCATGGTCTTCAACGGCGACATCCTGTCGGGCGTCGACCTGACGGGGATCGTGGACACGCACCGCAAGCACGAGGCGGACGTGACGCTGCACCTGGTGAAGGTGGAGGACCCACGGGCGTTCGGGTGTGTGCCGACGGACGACGAGGGGCGCGTCCAGGCGTTCCTGGAGAAGACCGAGAACCCGCCGACGGACCAGATCAACGCCGGTTGTTACGTGTTCCGGCGTGAGGTGATCGACGCGATTCCCGCCGGGCGGCCGGTGTCGGTGGAGCGGGAGACGTTCCCCGGGCTGCTCGAGGCCGGGAAGAGGTTGCAGGGGCACGTGGACGCCACGTACTGGCTGGACCTCGGCAAGCCCGAGGCGTTCGTGCAGGGGTCCGCGGACCTCGTGCGTGGCGTTGCGCCGTCTGCTGCAGTTGCACAGCCGGGTGACTACTTGGTGCTGGAAGGCTCGTCCGTGCACGAGGGTGCCACGCTCCGAGGTGGCAGCACGGTTGGTGCGAACTGCACGGTTGCGGACGGTGCTGTGCTCGACGGCGCGATTCTGTTCGACGGTGCCGTTGTCGGAGAAGGTGCCGTGGTCGAGCGTTCGATCGTGGGTGCCGGTGCGCTCGTGCAGGCCGGTGTGGTCCTCAGGGACGCAGTAGTAGGTGACTCCGCGGTGATCGGTGCACGGTGTGAGTTGATCGGCGGAGCGCGGGTCTGGCCGGGTGTGGTGTTGCCCGAGGCCGGTGTGCGCTTCTCGACGGATGGCTAGCAGAGCCTGGACTCCACCGTTCCCACTCGATCTGGGCGCGGTGCTCGGCAGGCTGCGCCGCGGGCCCGGCGATCCGTCCTTCAGCGCGGAGGGCGGCGTCTGGTTCGCGGCGAACACGCCGTGCGGACCCGGCACGGTGCACATCACCAGAACGAGCGGTGAGGTGCTGGCGGAAGCCTGGGGTGAGGGCGGGCCGTGGCTGCTCGACGGCCTGCCCGCCCTGCTCGGCGCGGACGACACGGTGGACGAGTTCGTCGCCCACCACCCGATCATCGCCGAGGCGCGCCGGCAACGGCCGGGGTTGCGGCTCGGCGCCACGAACCGCGTCTGGGACCTGCTGTTCGCCTCGATCCTGGAGCAGAAGGTCACCGGCATGGAGGCCTTCCGGACGTGGCGCGAACTCGGCCGCAGGTTCGGTGAGAGCGCTCCCGGACCGAAGCCGCTGAAGGTTCCCCCGACGCCGCAACGGTTGCTGGGCCTGCAGGACTGGGAGTGGCACCAGTGCGGCCTCGACGGGGCCCGCAGAAGGACGCTGATCAACGTCGCGCAGGTCGCCCACCGGCTGGAGAAAGCCGCCGAGACGCGCAGCCGCGAGTTGCTGGAGAAGGTGCCCGGTGTCGGCGTCTGGACGTCGGCCGAGGTCGCGCAACGGGCCTGGGGCGATCCGGACGCGGTGAGCGTCGGCGACTACCACGTCGCCAAGAACGTCACCTGGGCGTTGACCGGGAAACCAGGTGACGACGACGGGATGATGGAGCTGTTGGAGCCCTACAAGCCCCAACGCCACCGCGCCGTCATGTACCTGGAGGCGGCGGGCATGCGACGGCCGCGGCGAGCGCCCAGGTTCTCACCGCGCGACTACCGGAGGTTCTAGGTCCTTGGCGAAGCGGCGGTACGTGGCGAGAGGCGTGCCCGGCGGCTACCGGATCTGGAACAGCAAGACGCGGCGCTGGTGGGGCGACCACTACGAACTGTGCCCCGACGACCTGATCGCCGAACTGAACGCCGGCGCCGACCCCGCGCGGATCACCGAGCTGATGAAGCGGTACCGGGCGCTCAAGCGTTAACGCAGGCGTGCGAGAGCGCTCTCGATCAGCGGGTGCAGGTCGTCCACGTTGTCCGGCAACGAATCCAGCGGCCACCACTGCAGGTCCACGGACTCCGCCGACCGCACCGGCTGCGCCCCCACCGGAGCACGCACCAGGAACCGCACGTCGAAGTGCCGCGTCGGCTTGCCCAGAGAACACGTGATCGGGTGCACGTCGAGGTGGATCGGCGTCGGCTCGATCCGCAGTCCGCGCATGCCGGACTCCTCGGTCGCCTCGCGCAGAGCCGCCGCGGCCAACGTCGAATCCTCGGGCTCGCAATGACCACCCAGCTGCAGCCAGCGGCCCACGCGCGGGTGCAGCGTCAGCAACGCGTGCTCCGCCGTGGCGTCCAGGACCAGCGCTGAGGCCGTCAGGTGCCCGGGCTCGCAAGATCGCTGGCAGGCGTCGGGACGGGCCGCCAGGAAGCCCAGGTAGGCCTCGCGCAGGGCGTCCTGGCCCGTGAACCGGCTCAGCGTCGAGACGGCGTCCGCGTGCAACGTCACAGTTCGATCAGCCCTTCCAGCGGCTCGCGCGGCGTCAGCGGTTCGGCCGGGTGCCCGACCGCGACGGCGCCCAGCGGTTCCCAGTCGTCCGGCACGCCCAGCACGGAACGCACGAGGTCGGCGCAGAAGATCGTCGACGACACCCAGCACGAGCCGAGCCCCTCGGCGGCCAGCGCCACCAGCAGGGCCTGCACGGCGGCGCCACCGGCGACCGTGAACATCGTCTTCTCGGCGTCCGCGCGGCGGTCGTCGGGGTAGGAGTGCGCGCCGTCGCGCACCAGGAACGGCACGACGATCTCCGGTGCCTCCACCAGCAGGTCGCCTCGACGCACCCGGCGAGCGATCTGCTCGTCGGAGAACCCGTCGGCGCGCAGGTCGGTCTCCCACTGCGAGCGCATGGCCTGCAAGAGAGCGGAACGCTTCTCGCGCACCAGCACGAACCGCAGCGGCTTCGTGTGGTGCGGCGCGGGCGCGGTCAACGCCGCGCCGACGGCCCTGCGGAGAACCGCGAGATCGACCGGCTCGTCCGAGTAGAACCGCACGGACCTGCGCATCAGCACGGCCTGAGCGCGGCCCAGGGCCAACGCCTCCTCCGTGCCGAGGCTGAAGAGGTCCTCCTCGACCGGCCGGTTCAGGTCACGCGCCGTGGAACCGTCGTCCACCACGTCGAACCCGCGCAGCACCGCCACCGGCACCGCGCCGAGCTTGCCCTTCACCAGGTCGGCGGCCGCGGCGATCTCGTCGGCGATCGCGACCATCGTCACCGCGAGCTCGTTGCCGTGTTCGTCCACCGCACCCGCGTAGTCGTGCAGCACGCGGATGCCGGACGCGCCGATCGCGGCGTCGGTCTGGCCCATCCGCCACGCGCGGCCCATCGTGTCGGTGATCACCACGGCGACCTCGACGCCGAGCGACGACTTCAGAGCCGCTCGCAGCGACGCCGCCGAACCGTCCGGGTCGACCGGGAGCAGCGCGATCTCGTCGCCCGCCACGTTCGAGGAGTCGACACCGGACGCGGCCTGCACGATGCCGAGCTTGTTCTCGGTGATCAACGTGCGCATCTTGCGCGCGAGCACCCGCACGGACTCCGCGTCGACGTGCTCGCGGCGGATGCGGTCCCGCTCGACGGGATCGGCCGGCACGCGGACGAGCCGTCCCTCTACTTTGGACAGGATCTTGGACGTGACGACCAGCACGTCGCCGTCGCGCAGCCAGGGGGCGGCAGCGGCGACAGCGGCCGCCAGGTCGTCGCCGGGGCGAAATTCCGGCAGGCCGACGACCGGCAGCAGTTCCAGCGCCGCCGCGGCGTGATCAGTCAACTTCGACTCCGGCCAGCTCCAGCGCGTCGCGGGCCATCTGCGCCGTGGTGTCCACATCGGACATCAGCAGCGGAACCGCGCGCACCGCGACACCCGGCACGTCCGCGCGGTCGCCGGTGTGCACCAGCCACGCGTCGAGGATGCCGTCCTCGGAACACTTGCGGGAGCCGTAGAGCCGGCCGACCGCCTCGGCCGAGGTTTCCACGCCGATCGCGTCCAGGCAGGCGTCGGCCATGCCCCGCAACGGTTTCCCGCCGATGATCGGGGAGAGACCCACGACACCGGCCTCGGTCTTTCGCAACGCGTCGCGCACACCGGGGACGTTGAGGATCGTGCCGACGCTCACCACGGGGTTGGACGGGGCCAGGACCACCGCGTCGGCCTCGCCGATCGCGTCCAGCACGCCGGGCCCGGCGGTGGCGGTCTCGGCGCCGACGAACGCGAACGACTGCGCGGGCACACCGGCCCGGTGCTTCACCCACCACTCCTGGAAGTGGATGGCCTTCGTCTCACCGTCGAGCTCCACGACGACGTGGGTCTCCACCCGGTCGTCGGTCATCGGCAGCAGCTTCACGCCCGGCTTCCACCGGTCGCACAGCGCCTCGGTCACGGCCGACAGCGGATAACCGGCGCGCAACATGCGGGTGCGAACGAGGTGCGTCGCGATGTCCCGGTCGCCCAGGCCGAACCACGTCGGTTCGGCCCCGTACGCCGCGAGCTCCTCCTTGACGGTCCACGACTCGTTCGCGCGACCCCAGCCGCGTTCGACGTCGATGCCACCGCCCAGCGTGTACATGCAGGTGTCGAGGTCGGGCGTGATGCGCAGCCCGTGCATCCACACGTCATCGCCGGTGTTCACCACCGCTGTGACGTCCGCTCCGAGAGCTTTGAGTCCCTGCAGGAACTTGGCGCCGCCGACCCCGCCGACGAGTGCTACGACCTTCACGCCCGCCCATGCTTCCACAGCGCCGGTTCGCGCTTACAGGTAGCGCCAGAACGAGAACGTCCGCGAGCCGTCGAACGCCGAGAACGGGTCGCCGCCGATGAGCTCGAACACCCAGGTCGACGCCTCGAAGAACAGCTGGCTGACAGCCGAGAAGCCGATCAGGACGGCGAACAGGACCAGCGGCGCCCACGGCCGGGCCTTCGCGCCGAACTTCTGCGCCTCGTACGGCAGGAACGGTTCGATGGCGCCCCAGCCGTCGAGGCCGGGGATCGGCAGGATGTTGAGCACGAACGCGAACACCTGCAACAAAGCAAGGTACGAAATCGCGGCGGCGAGCGCGGCCGGCGGCGAGAAGACCGCGACGACCAGGGCGAGCAGCACGCCGATCACGAGGTTCGAGATCGGGCCCGCGAGTGAGACCAACGACTCGATCTTCTTGGACCGCAGGGCGTGGTGGTTGATCCAGACAGCACCACCCGGAAGTGGGATTCCGCCCATGACCAGCAGCACGAGCGGCAGCACGATGCTGAGCACCGGGTCGGTGTAACGACGGATGTCGAGGGTCAGATAACCCTTGTCACGTACGGAAAAATCGCCGCCCTTGTACGCGACGGCGGCATGCCCGAACTCGTGCAGGCACAGCGTCACGGCCCACCCGGCGAGGACGAACAGGATGGTGCCCGACTTGATGGCGAGGTCACCTTCGAGCAGGGTGAGAGCAGCTCCGGCGACGGTTGCCGCGAGCAGGCCGAGGAACAGTGGACTGGGGCGCACTGCTGATCGCTTCACCCCTCCAGTGTGGCGTGTCGGCCGGTGTGGTGGGCCGTTCGGGGACGGGTTGCGACACCTGAATCACCGTCTGTGCAGTCAGTCAAGGTTTTTGCGGCCATCTGCGCGAATATCCCCCGACGTGTGGACTCCGCTTGACCGCCCGCTGTGACGCAGGTGTAATCACATCGGTGTCATTCGTCGTTGTGGGAACGGCGTCTGGCGTCCGCCAACCGGGGAGAGCGGAAGGCGAGGAGGCGGACGAAATGCAGGAATTCGAAGAGCTCGAAGAAGATCACGTCACGCAGCCGGTCGTACAGGGCGAGCTGTCGTACCTGTTCGACCCTGCCGACGAGCAGGACTGGCAGGAGCGTGCGCTCTGCGCCCAGACGGATCCCGAGGCGTTCTTCCCCGAAAAGGGAGGGTCGACGCGGGAGGCCAAGCGCATCTGCCTGGGCTGCGAGGTGCGCTCGGAGTGCCTGGAGTACGCACTCCAGCACGACGAACGCTTCGGCATCTGGGGCGGTCTCTCGGAGAGAGAACGCCGCAAGTTGAAGAAGCGAGCCGTCTAGTCAGACAGAAGCGTGATCTTTCTGCCTTAACTTGAGGGCGTGACAAGCCCTCACCCGAGGCTGCGAACAGCGCCCGTGCTGTGCGTCCTGGTCTGCCACGACGGCGACCAGTGGCTCAGCACGGCGCTGTCTGCCTTGCGGCGTCAGCGAATTCGTCCACGGCACGTGATCGCGGTCGACACCGGATCCACCGACGGGACGGCAAAAGTCCTGGCCGAGGCGGGAGACCTGCTGGACGGCGTGCTGACAGCGCCGCGCGGCACGGGCTTCGGCACCGCCGTGCGCATCGCGGTCGAACACGCCGTCGAACGGTGGGGTGACCCGGGCAAGTGGCTGTGGCTGCTGCACGACGACAGCGCGCCCGAACCGGACTGCCTCGCGTCTCTGCTGACGGCGGCTGAGGTGTCCCCGTCGGCCGCGGTGCTCGGTCCACTGTGCCTCGATTGGGTGGATTCTCGTCTGGTCGTCGAGGCAGGTCTGTCGACGGATTCTTCAGGACATCGACAGACAGGTCTGTCGTCCGCCGAACATTCCGCATCGTTTCAGCAGAGCACCGAGGTTCTCGCCGTCTCGTCCGCGGGTTCGTTGATCAAACGTGAGGTTTGGCACTCACTCGGCGGTTACGACGAAGCGATGCCGCTGCTGCGCGACGACGTCGACTTCGGCTGGCGCGCTAATCGCTCAGGTCATTTGGTCCTGTGCGTACCCGTCGCACGCATGCGACATGCACGCGCCGCAACTAAAGGCGCACGCCGTTTGGATGCGGCGATGGCACGACCGGGTCCGTCATTTCGTGGCGTCGACCGCGCGCACGGCATGCGCACTTTCTTGGTCAATTGTTCAACTTTGTCGTTTCTCGCGGGACTTCCGCGGCTGCTGTTCCTGTCGCTCCTGCGGGCTCTCGGCTTCCTGTTGCTACGGCGTTTCGCGGACGCACACGCCGAGGTCGGCGCGGCCCGCTACCTCCTGACGCGCGGTCGTCTGCTCGAAGGACGCCGCGCCCGTCGCGGTTCCGCCGTCGTGCGCGGGCTCTTCACCAGCAGACTCACCCGGCTGCGCAACGCGGTTCGGGCCGGCGCCGCCTTCCTGATCCGCCGCCGGGTCGAGGCCGACGCCGCACTGGGTCGTTTGCCCGCAACCGATTCCGGATCGACGTGGCTCGAACCGTCCGAAATGGACTATCGGCTCGTCGGTCCCGCCGCGCTGCCGGCCGGTGCCTCGCGCGGACGCCCGCGCGTCGCCGGCCTGCGCCGTCCGCCCGTCGTCGTGTCCGTCGACGCCGCACTACCTGGTGCCCTCCGCCCTTCCCCGCGCCCTCGCCCGTCGCCGGGTCCGCGGGCCTCGCCCGGCATGGTCTTCGTCGAGGTCGACCAGTCGCGGGTGCTGCGCTCGCTCCTGCTCGCCCCACCGGTCCTGTTGCTGCTGGGACTCTCGGTCGTCGCGGTGATCGCGAACTGGTCGAGGCTCGGGCTCGACCTCGCGGGCGGCCGGCTGCTCCCGGTCGGCTCGGCGGGAGAGGTCTGGTCGACCTACCTGTCCTCGTGGCACCCGGTCCTCGGCGGTACCGCGGCTCCGGCGCCCGCCGCCCTGGCCGTCCTGGGGCTGATCCCCGGCGGACCGTCGTTCGCCGTCGCCCTGCTGTTGCTCGGCGACATCCCCCTCGCCGCGTTGTCGGCCTACATCGCGTCACGCGGCTTGCGCGTACGGCGTTCCGTGCGCGCGGTGGCTGCGGCCTTCTACGGCCTGTTGCCGGTCGCCACGACCGCAGTCGCCGAAGGTCGTCTGGACGTCGTCGTCGTGCACATCGTCACGCCCGTGGTGTTCGCCGGCGTGTACGCGGTCTTGCGCGCGTCGTCCACGCACGCCTGGCTGCCTATGGCGTCCGGCACCGCCATAGGTGTCGCGGTCCTCGGAGCCTTCTCTCCGCTCACACACGTTGTGGTGATCATCGGTGCGTTGGGCGGCTTCATCGCCGTGACCGGTGGTGCGCGTCGGATCGCGGCTCTGTTCGTGATCGTGCTTCTGCCGATGGGCCTGCTTCTGCCGTGGCCCGCCGTCCTGCTGCAACACCCGGAGATGGTTCTCAACGGCCTGGGTGCCGCGTTCGAGTCGCCACCGCCGAACCTGATCGTGTGCTCGGTCTTCGTGGCCGCCGCGTTCGCCGCCGCCGTCCTGCGCCCGAACGCCTCGATGCTGCCTGGCCTGACGGTGATCGTGCTGGCCATCGGGGCCCTCGCGGCGGTCGCCGCGGTGGGGGCCTGGCCGGGGACGCCGCTGGTGGTCCTGGGCTGGGGACTGATCTGCGTGGTGCTCGCCGGGTGTCAGCGCGGGGTGCCGCCGGGCATCGCCGGTCAGGCACGGGTGCGGCGGGCCGTCTACGTCGTCGGCGTGGTGACGCTGGTCAGCGTGGGCATCGCCGGGCTCCTGGACCTGCGGTCCGGGCCGCTGAAGGCCGACGGCGGGGTGGCGTTGACCACGTCGCTGACCGCCGAGCTGGAGCGCACCGGGCGTTCGGTGCTGATCCTCGGGACGCCCGCGCGGCAGGTCGCCGGCCGGATGCCCGCGTTCGGCGACGACGACCTCGTGCCCACCGTCTCGTCGCCCGCCCGGTTGCGGCGGTGGAACACGACGCTCCTGGACGGGGCCGCTCCGGCCGTGAAACTGGCGCTCGGGCAGGCCGCCTCGTCCGGGGTCACGTTCCTGGTGCTGCCGACCGACGAGGCTTCGAAGAAGGTCCAGGCGGCTGCCGGGGAGCTGGTGTCCGAGGCACCACGCGCGTCGGACGGACGGCCCGTGCTGCGGCTGCGACTGACGGCGGACACCGGGGTGTTGCTGGCACCTGATCTGGCCCGGCGTGCCCGCACGGGTGGTGAGCCGCCGTCCGAGCTCTCGGCCGAGGGCGTGGCACCGGTGAACGTGTCGCTGCCCGACGTCGCCGTGAAGGTCTCGCCCGGCGGCGAGGGACGGGTGCTCGTGCTGGCCGCCGAGGACGAGCCCGGCTGGCAGGTCTCCGTGGACGGCGCCCAGGTGCCCGTCGTGCGTGCCTGGGGGCACCTGGTCGGGGTGCCGCTGCCGTCCGGAGGGGCGGAGGTCCGGGTGTCGATGTCCACGACCCTGCGGGACTTCCTGTTGCTCGGGCAGGCGGCCGCGGCGCTGTTCACGCTGCTGACGGCCATCCCCACCCGCAGGCGCGGGGTGTGAGAGGGGTCTCAGCCCTCGTCGACGACGTCCGGGTCGAGGCCCAGGTAGTTCGCGATCTGCTCGATCAGGACGTCGTGCACCAGGTCGGACAGGTCCGCGCCGTCCTTGGCGCGCGCCTCGAGCGGGCGGCGGTAGAGAACGATCCGGGCACGGTTGTCACTACCGGGGGGCAGCAGGCGGGCCAGGGGGACGTTCCCGTCCTCCACCACGCCGTCCTCGCCCTCGACCTGGACCTCCGGCACGTCGTCGACGGCCACGTCGAGCTGCGTGAGCTCGGTGCGCCACCGGGTCTCGATGGGCTCCAGCGCCTCGATGACCAGCGCGTCGAAGCGTTCGGCGCGGGAACGGGCCGCGGGAAGCGTGGCCGGGTAGAGCGGACCGCGCAGGCCTCGCCCGTGCCGGTCGCGGTTGCGTCGGCGCGGCGAATCCTGCCGCTGTGAACCCCGTGCCATCACCACAACCCAGCAGCCTAGTTGTTCCCCCGGACGACTAAACACAGCGTGCCTCACACACAGCCTCCCGTGGACGCGCTATCGTCCCCGATCGTGCGGAGCGTGAGACGGTGCTCGCGAACCGGGTGTGCTAACCCGGCTGTCGCCACGCTCACCTACGCCTATGCGGACTCCACCGCGGTCGTCGGGCCGCTTGCCACGTACTCCGAACCACACAGTTACGACCTGTGTGAGGAGCACGCGTTGCGGCTCACGGCGCCTCGTGGTTGGGAGGTCGTGAGGCATCAGGGTGAGTTCGCGGCGCCCGAGCCGACGGTGGACGACCTGACGGCCCTGGCCGAGGCCGTGAGGGAAGCTGGGCGGGCTGATGTGAGCCCGAAGCTGCCCGACGTGCCTGCGGGCTCTCACAGGCGTGGCCACCTGCGGGTATTGCCGGATCCGCACGAGGACTGAACGACCACACGCACCGCTGATCTGCTCGCCGGTAGGCTGCCCAGGCAGTGGCCGTCAAGAGCGAGTTTCGGGAGTGTGCGGCGTGCGTGACCTGTCCGGCATCGTCAAGGCGTACGACATCCGCGGGGTGGTCGGCGAACAGCTGGACGCCGGCCTGGTCCGCGACTTCGGCGCGGCTTTCGCGCGTTTGGTCGGTGGACCGACCATCGTCATCGGTCACGACATGCGCGACTCGTCGCCCGAGCTGTCGCGTGCGTTCGCCGCGGGAGCCCAGGCGCAGGGCGTGAACGTGATCAGCATCGGTCTGGCCAGCACGGACATGCTCTACTTCGCGTCCGGCAAGCTCGACCTGCCGGGTGCCATGTTCACCGCGAGCCACAACCCGGCGCAGTACAACGGCATCAAGCTGTGCCGCGCGGGTGCCTCGCCGGTCGGCCAGGACACCGGTCTCGGCCAGATCCGCGAGGACGCCGAGAACCAGGTCCCCGACGCCGAGGGCGTGGAGCCGGGCACGTTCGAGGAGCAGAACATGCTCGTCGACTACGCGGCCTACCTCAACGATCTGGTCGACCTGAAGAGCATCCGTCCGCTCAAGATCGTCGTGGACGCGGGCAACGGCATGGGCGGCTACACGGTGCCGCAGGTCTTCGAGGGCCTGCCCATCGAGGTGATCCCCATGTACTTCGAACTCGACGGCAGCTTCCCGAACCACGAGGCGAACCCGCTCGACCCCAAGAACATCGTCGACCTCCAGGCCCGCACCAAGGCCGAGGGCGCCGACGCCGGTGTCGCGTTCGACGGCGACGCGGACCGCTGCTTCGTCGTGGACGAGAACGGCGACCCGGTCAGCCCGTCGGCGATCACCGCGCTGGTGGCCGTGCGCGAGCTCGCCAAGGACCCCGGCGGCACGATCATCCACAACCTGATCACCTCGCACGCCGTGCCGGAGATCGTCAGCGAGCACGGCGGCAAGCCCGTGCGCACGCGCGTCGGCCACTCGTTCATCAAGGAGGAGATGGCCAAGACCGGCGCCATCTTCGGTGGTGAGCACTCCGCGCACTACTACTTCCGCGACTTCTGGCGTGCCGACACCGGCATGCTGGCCGCGCTGCACGTCCTGGCCGCGCTCGGTGAGCAGGACGGCCCGCTGTCCACGCTGACCTCGGTCTACAACCGCTACGCCGCCTCCGGTGAGATCAACTCGACGGTGCAGGACCAGGCCGGTCGGATCGCCGCGATCAAGGACGCGTACGGCGCCAAGGACGGCGTCACGATCGACGAGCTGGACGGTCTCACCGTGCAGCTGGCGGACGGGTCGTGGTTCAACCTCCGGGCCTCGAACACCGAGCCGCTGCTGCGCCTGAACGTCGAAGCCGCCACCCCCGAGGCCGTCGCCGCGCTCAGCGACGAGGTCCTCGCGATCGTGCGGGCCTGAGGAGAGAACACCGTGGCCGTCAAGCTCGAAGAGCAGTTGCTGGAGATCCTCGCCTGCCCGTGCCCCGAGCACGCGCCGCTGCAGGTCGGGACGCCGTCCGACCCGGAAGCGGACTTCCTCACGTGCACTGCGTGCGGTCGTTCGTTCCCGGTGCGCGACGGCATCCCGGTGCTGCTGCTGGACGAGGCGGTCGCGCCGCCTTCGGCTGGGTGACGTAGGTGCTCGACGACACGCTGCTCGACGACTCGAGCCGCCTCGCCGACGCCGACAGGGGCGGCTGGCTTCGTGCGGCCGCGCGGGCGGGAGCACAGGTCCGTTCCACCGCCGAGGCCGCGGCCGAGGCGGGGGTGGAGCGGATCTTCTCCGAACGCCCGCGCGCGGTCGTGCTGATCACCCGGCCCGGCCACTCGCTGGCAGTCGCCAACGTCGTCACGGCGTTGCTAGGGCCGACCTGTTCGGTGCCGGTGGTGCTGGCCGACGAGTTGCCGCCGTGGGTCGGCGCCCTCGACGTGGTGCTCGCGCACACCGAGGAACCCGGTGACCGGGTGCTCGCCGAGTCGATCGACAGGGCAGTCCGCAGGGGCGCCCGAACCTTGCTGACGGCGCCGGACTCCGGTCCGATCGCCGCGGCCGCCGCCGGACGCGCCGTGCTGCTGCCGCCCCGCGTCGACGTACCGCCGGGCTTCAGCTTCCCGCGCGCGCTCGCCGCGTGGCTCCTGGTGCTGCACTCGCTGGGACTGCTGAAGGCCGACGTCGACCTGATCGCGGACGAACTCGACCGCGAGGCCGAGCGCGACCACCCGATGCACGAGTCGTTCGTGAACCCGGCGAAGTCGCTCGCGCTGCGCGTCGCCGACCGCACGCCGCTGCTGTGGGGCCTCGACGAGGTCGCCACGTCGGTCGGCGTGCACGGCGCGAACGTGCTGGCGGCGTTCGCCGGTGTCGCCTGCGACGTCGCCGGGTATCCACAGGCGCTGACCCGCCCGGTGCTGCACCGCCGCGCGGTGCAGGGAACCTCCGGTGCGGATCTCTTCGCGGACCCGGACGACGAGCCGGGCAGCGGACTCGTGCGCGTGCTGTTGCTGGCCGTGCGCCAGGGCCCGATGGCCGACGCCGTGAGGCACGCCGCCGAGGACGCCCTGCCAGGAGCCGACGTGCTGGAGCCGGCCGTCGAGGTGGCGGGAGGCGACGCGGTCAGCGCCGCACTCCTCGCGCTCCGCTTCGAACTGGCCGCGCTGTACCTCGGGCTCGCCGCCGGAAATCTCGGCGGCAACCCGTACTGATTTGGGAGCTGACTCAGAAGTGGACCTGCTGCACAACGCGGTAAGGCCGTACGCGTGGGGTTCACGCACGGCCATCGCCGAGCTGCTCGGGAGGGAGGTGCCCGCACCCCATCCCGAGGCCGAACTGTGGATGGGCGCCCACCCCGGCGACCCGTCCAGAGTGGTCGGTCCGGACGGTGCCGAGCGTTCGCTGCTCGACCTGCTGACGGCCGACCCCCAGGGCCAGCTCGGCCCGCGGGTGGCCGAGCGGTGGGGCAGCAGGCTCCCGTTCCTGATCAAGGTGCTCGCCGCCGACGAGGCGCTGAGCCTGCAGGCGCACCCGTCGGCCGCGCAGGCGGCGGAGGGTTTCGCGGCGGAGGAGCGGCGGCTCGTGCCGCTCGACTCACCGGTCCGCAACTACAAGGACCCGGCGGCCAAGCCGGAGCTGATCTGCGCCCTGACCGAGTTCCACGCCCTCGCGGGTTTTCGGTCTCCCGAGCGCACGGTCTCGTTGCTGCGCACGCTGGACGCGCCCGCGTTGGCGCCGTACACCGAGATGCTGGTCGCGCAGCCGGACTCGTCGGGCCTGCGCGCGTTGTTCACGATGCTGATCACGCTGCCGCAGACGTCGCTGTCGTCGCTGCTCCCGCAGGTTCTCGACGCGTGCGTGCTGCACGTGAAGGAGCACGGCGAGTTCGACATGGAGTGCCGCACGATCCTGGAGCTGGGGGAGTCCTACCCCGGCGACGCGGGTGTGCTCGCGGCGTTGCTGCTCAACCGCATCGTGCTGCAGCCGGGCGAGGCCATCCACCTGCCCGCCGGCAACCTGCACGCGTACCTGCGGGGAACGGGCATCGAAATCCTGGCGAACTCGGACAACGTCCTGCGCTGCGGCCTCACGCCGAAGCACGTCGACGTGCCCGAGTTGCTGCGGGTGCTCGACTTCTCCTGCGGCGACATGGAAGTGCTGCTCGGCGAGGAGGCCCAGCCCGGCGTCCGCGTGTACCGCACGCCCGCGCCGGAATTCGAACTGTCCAGGTTGGACCTGGCCGGCGAGACGCGGATCAACCACGAAGGCCCGCAGATCATGATTTGCACCGAGGGCGCCGTGGTACTCACGAACGCCCGCGGCGACGAGCTCGGACTGGCCAGGGGACAGTCGGTCTGGCTGCCCGCCTCGGACCCGGCCGTGCTCGTGCGGCCGGATGGTGTTGAATCCGCTGAACTTTTCCGCGCGACCGCGGGAACGGACTAAGGTTCACCACCGGACAAACCGGATCATTTCGGCCAGGACTGGTTCTCAGCAAGGAGACAGCGTGTCAGCAGGGGGCGGAACCAAGGCCATCGTCGCGGCTTTGGTGGCGAACGCCGGTATCGCGGTGGCCAAGTTCGTCGGATTCTTGATCACCGGCTCGTCGTCGATGCTGGCCGAGTCGGTGCACTCGGTCGCGGACACGTCGAACCAGGGCCTGCTGCTGCTCGGCCAGAAGACGGCCCAGCGCAAGGCGACCAGGCTGCACCCGTTCGGCTTCGGCCGCGACCGCTACTTCTGGTCGTTCGTGGTCGCGCTGATGCTGTTCACGCTCGGCTCGGTGTTCGCCCTGTACGAGGGCATCCACAAGCTGCAGCACCCCGAGGAGCTGTCCAGCCCGCTGGTCGCCGTCGGCATCCTCGTCGTCGCGATCGGCCTGGAGTGCTACAGCTTCTACACCGCGATCGTCGAGTCGAAGAAGATCAAGGGCGACGCCACCTGGTGGCAGTTCATCCGCAACTCCCGCACGCCGGAGCTGCCGGTCGTGCTGCTGGAGGACGCGGGCGCGCTGATCGGTCTGGTGCTGGCGCTGATCGGTGTCGGCCTCGCGACGATCACCGGCAACCCGGTCTTCGACGCGCTCGGCACGGTCGCCATCGGTGTGCTGCTGGGCATCATCGCGATCATCCTGATCATCGAGATGAAGTCGCTGCTGATCGGTGAGGGTGCGTCCGACAAGGACCTCGACGTGATCATCGACGAGCTCGCCGCCGGCAAGGTGCAGCGCGTCATCCACATCAAGACCCAGTACATCGGCCCGGACGAGATGCTCGTGGCCGCGAAGATCGCGCTGGAGCCCCGGTTGCCGCTCGACGAGGTGGCTCAGGCCATCAACGACGCCGAGCAGCGCGTGCGGGCCAAGGTGCCGCACGCCCGGTTGATCTACCTGGAGCCGGACCTGGACCGCTCGACGGTCTCCAGCTCCTGATCCACTCCTTCGCAGCCGCCCCGGGTGACCACCCGGGGCGGCTGCGTCGTTCTCCGGACAAAACGCCGGACAACCTGCGGACAAGAGCTATGGGCATCTCACCTGGTGGTTACCTCTAGGGTGGGCCGAATCGGGTTCCATCAGGGAGGAATGCACCATGCCGGGAAACGGGTTGTGGCGCACGAAGTCGATCGAGCAGTCGATCTCGGACACGGACGAGCCGGGCACCAAGCTCCGCAAGGACCTGACGGCCTGGGACCTCACGGTCTTCGGCGTCGCGGTCGTCATCGGCGCCGGCATCTTCACGCTGACCGCGAGCACCGCGGGCAACATCGCGGGGCCGTCGGTCTCGCTGTCCTTCGTGCTGGCGGCGATCGCGTGTGCGCTGGCCGCGTTGTGTTACGCCGAGTTCGCCTCGACGGTGCCGGTCGCGGGCAGCGCCTACACCTTCTCCTACGCGACGTTCGGCGAGTTCGCCGCGTGGATCATCGGGTGGGACCTGGTGCTGGAGTTCGCGGTCGGCTCGGCCGCGGTCGCCAAGGGCTGGTCCGCCTACCTGCAGACCACGCTGGGGCTCATGGGTCTCGACGTGAAGACCGAGGTCGGTGACGGCATCAAGTTCGACTGGGGCGCCGTGCTCCTGGTCGCGGTGCTCACGGTCCTGCTGGTCGTCGGCACGAAGCTCTCGTCCCGGGTCAGCGCGGTCATCACGGCCATCAAGGTCGCGGTGGTGCTGCTGGTGATCGTGCTCGGCATCAGCTACATCAAGGCCGAGAACTACACGCCGTTCATCCCCCCGGCCGCCGAAGGTGGCCCGGCCGCGCACACCGGCATCGAGCAGTCGTTGTTCTCGCTGATCACCGGTTACTCGGGCAGCACGTACGGCGTGCTCGGCATGCTGGCCGCGGCGTCCATCGTGTTCTTCGCGTTCATCGGCTTCGACGTCGTGGCGACCACGGCGGAGGAGACCAAGAACCCGCAGAAGGCCGTGCCGCGCGGCATCCTCGGCTCGCTCGCCATCGTCACGGTGCTGTACGTGGCGGTGACCTTGGTGATCACCGGCATGGTGCCCTACAAGGAGTTGGCGACCCAGCCGGACGGAACGCGCGCGACGCTCGCGAGTGCGTTCGCGGAGAACGGGGTCGACTGGGCGGCAACGGTGATCTCGGTCGGCGCGCTCGCCGGTCTGACCACCGTCGTCATGGTGCTGATGCTCGGCCAGAGCCGCGTGCTCTTCGCGATGTCGCGCGACGGCCTGCTGCCGCGCAAGCTCGCGAAGACCGGCAGCCACGGCACGCCGGTCCGCATCACGATCATCATCGGTGTGCTCGTCGCGGTCGCCGCGGGCTTCTTCCCGGCGGGCAAGCTCGAGGAGATGGTGAACGTCGGCACGCTGTTCGCGTTCATCCTCGTGTCCGCGGGTGTGCTGGTGCTGCGCAAGACGAGGCCCGACCTGGAGCGCGGCTTCCGCGTTCCGCTCGTGCCGCTGGTGCCGATCCTCGCGATCCTCGCCTGCCTGTGGCTGATGCTGAACCTGACCGCGCTCACGTGGATCCGGTTCCTCATCTGGATGGCGCTCGGCGTCGTCGTCTACTTCGTCTACAGCCGCCGCAACTCGGTGCTGGGCAAGCAGGGTGAACGGGCCGGAAAGTCGGAGTCCAGCAACTAATCTGCGCAGCATGGAAAACGCGCGGTGGCTCTCCGAGGAGGAGTCGGGCGCCTGGAACCACTTCGTCCAGGCGTACCACCTCCTCGAGAGGCAGATCGAACAGCAGTTGCAGCGCGACGCGGGCCTCTCGCACGCGCAGTACAACGTGCTGATCGTGCTGTCCGAACGTCCGGACAACCGCATGCGCATGACCGAGCTGGCCCGCAGGGTCGTGGTGTCGAAGAGCTCGCTGACCTACCAGATCGGCAAGCTGGAGAAGGCGGGACTCGTGCGGCGTGAGCCGCACGAGTCCGACGAGCGCGGCATCCTCGCCGTTCTCACCGACGCGGGCAAGGACCTGTTGCGCACCACCGCGCCCGGTCACGTCACCACGGTCCGCGAGTACCTGATCGACCTCTTCACGCCGGAACAGCTCGCGCAGCTGGGCTCGTTCATGAAGGTCGTGCAGGAGAAGGCGGACGACTAGGTCCTGTGTCGAAGTCCGATCCGCGACAGCCGGGCCCGAGGCGGCCCCTGGCGGCACGGCTGAACGACCCACGTACAACACCGGTGCGCGGCCCGTTCAGCCGCACCACCAGGAACCACCTCAAGCGCGACTCTCATCGAACCGGACTTCGACACAGGACCTACAACGTCAGCAGGCCTCGTTCGTCCAGCCACTCCGCCACGTCGTCCGGACCCTGCCGCGTCACGTCCAGCTCCAGCACGGGCAGGATCGACTTCGCCGCGAGGTCCCGGAGTTGGCGCTGCTCCTCGACGAACGGTTCCAGCGAGACGTACTGCTTCGGGTTCGCGCTGATCTTCAGTCGTTCCTCCCGTGCCGCCTCGAACGTGTCCTCGGGCCTTGTGCACAGCACGATCGCGAAGTTGAGCGGCTTCAGCCGTTCCTCCAGCCAGCCGAAGTCGAACTCACGCCCCTGCCGTGCCTGATAGGCCAACGTGGACAGGTGGAACCGGTCCACGATCCACGAGTAATAGCGCTGCAGTTCGAACATCCGCACCCACGTCTCGTAGGTCTCCATCGCGTGCGCGGTCTCGTCCGGTGCGAAGTCGATCAGACCGCGGCCCCACGGTTCGTTGCTGAACCCGCTCCACTCACCCGAGATCAACGGCGAGTGGTAGCGGTACCTGCGGTGACCGACCAGACGAGGGTGCTCGTTCAACGCGAACGCCAGGTCCGTCTTGCCGGTCAGCCGCGTGCCTTCGAGGATCACCTTGGGCGTGAGCTTCATGGTGGGTTAGCTTGCCTCGTGATCCTCTGCCTCGACGTCGGTTCCACCTGGACCAAGGCCGCGCTCGTCACCGAGGAGGGCGAGCTGGTCAGGACCGGGCAGCACCCGACCACACCGCCCGAGGTGCTGCGGGGCATCGACGCGCTGCGCTCCGAGGTCGGTGACGGTGAGATCCTCGCCTGCTCGTCGGCCGGCGGGGGCCTCCGGCTCGCGGTCGTCGGTCAGGAACGGGTGGTGAGCGCCGAGGCGGGCTATCGGGTGGCGCTGAGCGCGGGCGCCAAGATCGTGCACGTCAGCGCGGGCCCGGTCGACGTGAAGGCGTTGCGGGCGTCGACTCCCGACCTGGTCCTGCTGGTCGGCGGCACGGACGGTGGTGACCAGAAGGTCCTGCTGCACAACGCCGCGAAGCTCGCCCGCGTGGCCGTGCCGATCGTGCTGGCGGGCAACGTCGAGGCGCAGCCGGAAGCGTTGGAACTGCTGGCGAAACGAACCGTGGTGGCCTGCCCGAACGTGCTGCCGGATGTCGGTCAGCTCGCGCCGGAACCGGCACGCAAGGCGATTCGCGAGGCGTTCCTGCAGCACGTGATCGGCGGCAAGGGGTTGTCGCGCGGGCCGCGGTTCCGGCAGCTCGTGCGGGCCGTGACGCCGGACGCGGTGCTGGCGGGTGTGTCCCGGCTGGCCCAGCAGGACCGCGAAGGTGCCGTGCTGGTGGTCGACGTCGGTGGCGCGACCACGGACGTGTACTCCGCCGTGTCGACTGTGGACAGTGAAGGTCTGGAGAGGACGGTCGCGCTGCCGCCGGACCGCCGCACCGTCGAGGGTGATCTCGGCATGCGCTGGTCCGCGCCCGGAGTCGTCAAGGAAGCGCTGACCGAACGCCTCACGGCCGAGGACCTGACCGCGGAGGCGCGGTACCGCGCCGAGAACGTCGACTGGCTCGCGGACGACCCGGCCGTCGACGTGAAGCTGGCGTCGTTCGCGGCGATCCTGGCCGTGCGAAGGCATCTGCGGCAGGTCGACGGCCAACTCGGACCGCACGGCGCGGGACTCTTGGTGTTGTCGGGCGGCGTTTTCCGGCACACGCCGGACATCACGCCGGTCGTCGAGGCCCTGCGTGCCGACCCGGTGCTGCGGCCGGTGCTCAGGACCGCCGAGATCACCGTCGACCGCGACTACGTGCTGGCACCGGTGGGTCTGCTCGCCGGGTCGGGGCGGCTCGAGGCCGCCGACCGACTGGCGAAACGCCTAGGCTGACTCCTCGTCCTCGACGAACTCGAGGAGATCACCCGGCTGGCATTCCAGCACGCGGCACATGGCCTCCAGGGTGCTGAACCGCACGGCTTTCGCGCGCCCGTTCTTCAGCACCGCGACGTTGGCGGGGGTCAGCCCGACCTTCTCCGCGAACTCGCCGACGCTCATCTTGCGCTTGGCCAGCTCGACGTCGATGCGCACGACGATGGCCATCAGATCACCGCTTCCATGTCGGAGCGGAGCTCGGTGGCGCGCTTGAGCAGCGCCCGCATCACCACGAGCACGAGGCCGACCACCGAGACCGCCGACGTGAACAGGAAGAACAACACGATCACGCCCGGGTCGTCGGCGTTGACGCCGATCCAGATGAACACGCCCACGAGCACGGCCCACGCCGCAGCGATCGCCCACACCATCACGTTGACCCACTTGATCGCGCCTTCGGTGAAGATCAGATCCTTGCGCACCAACGTGAGCAGTTTCCAGGTGGCCACGATCACCACCTGCACGCACACGATCCAGAAGATCGACACGATCGTCGAGGGCCACCTCAGATGGGCCTCGTCCGGGTTCTGCTGTGCCATGTGCGCGTACTGGCCGGGGATCGACAGCGTCTCCAGCACGACGAGGATCCCGAACAGCGCCACCAGGAACACCCGGAGCGCCGTCACCGCCCAACGTTCAGAAATCATGCATCGAGTATCGGTAGTGATCTATCGAAAGTCAATCGGTAGTGATCGTGTCGCAACAGGTCTCTACAGTGATCGCCGTGGGACTGCGCGAGCGCAAGAAGACCGAGACCCGAGCGGCGCTGTCGGCCGCCGCGCTGAGGCTCGCCCTGGAGAAGGGCGTGGACGAGGTGCGCGTCGACGAGATCGCCGAGGCGGCGAACGTCTCACCGCGCACCTACAACAACTACTTCGCCAGCCGCGAGCACGCGATCGTCGCCGGCATCACGGCCTCCAGGGCCTTGCGGGTCGCGGAGGCGTTGCGCGCCAGGCCTTCCGGCGAGCCGCTGGTCGACTCGATCATCGCCGCGTTCACCGAGCAGTACCGCGAACCCCCGACCGAGGCCCTGGCGCTGATCACCTCGACCCCGGCCCTGCGCGCGGCCTACCTCGACTCGGTCGCCGAGGTGGAACCGCCCATCGCCTCCACGATCGCGTCGAGGCTGGACAAGTCCGCGGAGGCGGCCGAGGTGCTGGCGGCCGCCGTGTCCGCAGCCGCCCGCCTCGCCGTCCAGCGCTGGGTCGACCTGCGCCCGTCCGGACTGGCGGTCGTCTCCACGACCTCCGTCGAGGACCACCTGCGCGAGGCGATCAGCCACCTCGCGCCGGCCCTCAGGTGAGCTCGTCCTTCAACACGCACATCAGCAACGCGTCGTACCACTCGCCGTCGCGGAAGAACGACTGCCGGAACCGCCCGTCGACCTGGAACCCGACCTTCTTGTACGACTTGATCGCGCGCTCGTTCGCCTCCACGACCCCGAGTTCGATCGAGTGCAGCCGCATCGTGTCGAACCCGTACCGGCAGACCGTGCGCAGGGCGTCGGTGCCGTACCCGCCGCCCCAGTGGTCCTTCTCGCCGATGTAGATGTCGACCTCGGCACGCGCGTTGACCGGATCCGCGTCCCGCAGCACGACGACGCCGATCAGCTTGCCGTCGTTCAGCGTCTCGATGCAGAAGGTGACCTTCTCGTACGAGTTCTCCTGCCGGTCGCTGAACCGCTTGCGGTCCGAGGCCAGCGACGAGTGGTAGTAGCTCTGCAGCCACCGCATCACTTCCTCGTCGTTGTGCCAGCGGTGGAACGCGTCGGCGTCCTCCGGTTCGACGGGCCGCAGCCGGACGAGGTCACCGGTCAGCACAGTCACACGCTCCAACGCACTCGGACGACACCATCGTCGTCGGGCAACACGGCTTCCAGCAGCGGTTCGCCGCAGACCATTGCCGCGCAGGCCTGCGACAACCTCGCGGCGACAACCGGGTATTCGTAGTTGGCGAACGGCACGTGGGTGATCGCGCCGTCGCGGTCCTCCCACACGACGGTCGCGCCGAACTCGTGATCGTGAACGGCCGGCAGTTCGGCGGGGACGTTCTCGTTCAACTCCGGCCACACGGCCAGCGCGGCCCGTGGTGTGAGCCTGCGGGGAACGGACTCGACGTCCCCGGCCCGCAGCCGATGCCATCGGGAGGCGTTGCTGACATAGCGCTCTTCGAGGATCACCGTGCCGCGGTCGGCCGCCAGCCTGGTCACCTCGGCCCAGAACGCTTCGTCCGCGGCATGCGCGACCCGGACCGGCTGACGCGCCGGATCCAGCGGAGAGCTGTCGACCGGTTCGACGCGCAAGCCGGACGCCCGGGCCCGCGAGACGGCGTCCGGGCACGGCCCGGCGGTCCCGACGTACATGGTCCATTCAGTGCTGACGTGCACGAAGAAGTCGTCGTCCTCCAGTCGGCACCAAGCCCCGTTGTCCCGCACCATCGCCACCACCAGCCCGCACGCGTCGGCGATCGAGACCCTCGCGCCGTCGTAGTACCCGGTCAGACCAGGAGGGAACAGTCCGGCGAGCCCGAACCCCTCGACGTCGGGCTCATCCGCGTACGTCCAGGGCATGCAGATCTCCGGGTCGCGGATCGTCAACGCGACGACGCCGCTCTCGTCGGCGAAAGCGGCCACGGCCGCGAGGTAGCCGGCCTCCGGCCGTGGCTCGCCCCTCGTCACGTCGTGCTTCGTGACTCGGTGGACGTACTTGAACACCCGCGCAGACTAGGGACCTCAAAGAGCGTCGCGCGACCGCATTTCCGGCTTCCGCGCGAACGGCAGCGGGGTCGACTCCGGCGCGTCCACCCGCACCAGCCCCGCCGCGATCGCCACCGCCCGATCCCACTCCGGATCCGACGTGTAGTCCGAGTGCGCAGACACCCCCGACCGCCACCGCCGCCCCGGGAACGGTCCCCGCTGCGGGTCCGGCAGCCAGTGGTCGCCACCCAGCACCAACGCACCGGTCGGCCCGCGCAGCGCAGGCGCCAGCGCGCCCTCCGAGCCGTCCTCCCGGTAGCCGACGCCGAGCAACATGCCGTCGAACACCTGCCGCCGCCACGTCATCACCGCGCCGCCCAACGGGTCCGTGCCCCGGCACAGCGCGCGCCAGCGTCCGTCCAGGCCGCCGGCCAGCCTGGCCAGCGACGCGTGCGGCACCACGGCCGGGAACGCCCGCGGGTAGGCCCACTGCAGCTGCGAACCGGCCGTCACCAGCCCGATCCGTTCGCGGTCGTGCGCGGGCAGGTCCTCCAGCAGCCGGGCCGCGGCCACCGCGACCAGCAGGGAGCCCTGCGAGTGTCCACAGAGGACGACGCGGGTGCCGGGGTCGCGCAGGTGGTCCTCGACTCGGGCGACGAGCTCCGGCACGACCTTCAGCGCGTAGCAGGGCGGCACGATCGGATGCGCCTCGCGCGGCCAGAACTGCGCGATGTCCGCGATGATCCCGAGCCGCCGGCCCGACTCCGGCTGGCGCGCGGCCAGGTACACGGCGCGCAGCAGTGAGACGGCCAGCAAGCCCAGCACGAACACGCCGAAAGCCGAGAACGGATACGTCCACGACGCCAGCGGCACGTTCTGCAACCGCAGCAGAGAAGCCAGCACGGCACCGAACACCAGCACGGACGCCACGATCATGATCATGTGGTGGCCGTGATTGCGTTCCCAGCGCGCCCACCACCACGCCCGCGTGGCGGTGCGGAGGTCGCGCATCCGGCCTGAGTGCAGGAGCGAGGCCTCACGCGCCCACACCTTGCCCTTGCGGAACGCCCGCCACCGCACGGCGCCGGTGAACGACGCCACCGCGAGCGTGCTCAGCAGTGCCAGCACACCGGCCACACCCCACAGCAGGGTGATGTAGTCGTAGCCGACCGGCAGGTGCAGTTCCGAGCCCAGCGCCTTGCGCACCGGCAACGCCACCCCGGCGCCGAACCCGCCGCCGAGCAGTCCGCCGATCGCCAGCACGGGCGCCGCGAACCAGCCACCGGCCCACGGCCGCAGCTCACGCGGCAACGAACGCCACGTCTTGCGGGCCATCAGCGCCGCCGGAACCAGCATCAGCCCGAACAGGAACAGCACGAACGCCATCAGCAACGCCACGACCTGCACGGTCACGTCCGCACCGGGCACCCGCAACGGCACCTGCTCCTGCAGTCCGAGCGTCGTCAGCACCAGAAGCAGCGAGAACACGATCAGCAGCCGCCGCGGCTTGCGCCCCAACGCCGCACGCAACCACCGTCCGCCGCGATGAGGCGCACCGCCCGTGGGATCGTCCAGCAGCAGCACGCCGAGCACCGACAACCCGATGAGCACCAGCGAGACGATCCACGCGACCGTGATCGCGACGCCCATCCCGCCGGTGGCCGTGAGCTGCTTCAACGGCCCGCCGAGCGCGATCAGCGCCGCCACCGCCAGCGCCGCCACGACGTGCAGCGACCGCAGCGCGGGCGTGTCCGGGTCCGTCGCGACGTGCGCGCCGGGCAGTCCGGACGCGGGCTTCTTCTCCTGCTCCTCCGCTTCGGCGATCTCCTTGCGCTCGATCCGCCACTCGACGTGCGAGACCCGGCGCATCACCGCGATCACCACGAGGATCGGCAGCAGCCCCAGGAAGGTCCGAAACCAGGGAAAAGCACGTACATCGGCCGGAATACCGGTCAGACACGCGGTACCGGGACGCAGGCACTGGGCCGCGAGCAGGTCCAGGCTCACCACGGAGATCTGCGCGATCAGCAACGCCGTCAGCAGCAGGGCGAAGACCCGCAGCAACGACCGCAGGCCGATGCCGAGCAGGTGGGCGGGCAGGTTCCGCTCGGGAACGGGCGGGAGCATCCAGTGCGCGACGTTCGCGATGCTGAAGGGGAAGAGCAGCGCCCAGGTGGCCTTGGCCACACCTCCGGACGTCATTCCGCCCCACAGATACCCCTCGACCACGCGGGGAATGGGCCGGCCGTCGGTCTGCAATACTGGTCCAGGCGCGGGCCTGCGGAGTCTGTCCGCCGGTCGCACGATGCGCCCGAGACCATCTCCCGCAACGTCCACGGCCGCAACGGCGTCGACCAACGTCTGCGGCGTTGTTCCTTGAACGCCGTGCACGCGCAGCTCGACGACACGTGTGTCCGGGCCGGCAATCAACACCCGAGACCTCCCTCACCTGACGTGGGGGACATAGTGGTGCATCAGCGGGCGGTATGGTCGGACGACACCCTCGTTGAAGTGCCCTGGAGGACTTCGTAATGACCTCGGACCGGTTGCAGACCCGCAACGGCATCGACTTCGCAGTGGCCGACCTGTCGCTCCACGAGTTCGGTCGCAAGGAGATCCGTCTGGCCGAGCACGAGATGCCCGGCCTCATGGCGTTCCGCCGCGAGTACTCCGGGGCGTACCCCCTCAAGGGCGCTCGCGTCTCCGGCTCGCTGCACATGACGATCCAGACGGCCGTCCTGATCGAGACCCTGGTTGACCTGGGCGCCGAGGTGCGCTGGGCCTCCTGCAACATCTTCTCGACCCAGGACCACGCGGCGGCTGCCGTCGTCGTCGGCCCCCACGGCACGGAGGAGGAGCCCAAGGGCATCCCCTGCTTCGCGTGGAAGGGCGAGACCCTGCCGGAGTACTGGTGGACGGCCGAGCAGATGCTCACCTGGCCGGACGGCAAGGGCCCGAACATGATCCTGGACGACGGTGGCGACGCCACCCTGCTCGTCCACAAGGGCGTCCAGTACGAGGCGGCGGGCGTCGTCCCGGCAGCGTCGGAAGACGACTCGGAAGAGTGGACGATCATCCTGGACACCCTGCGCAACTCGCTCGCGCAGGACGCCAAGAAGTGGACGAACATCGCCGAGGACATCCGCGGCGTCACCGAGGAGACCACGACGGGCGTCATGCGCCTGTACCAGCTGGCCGCCGCCGGTGAGCTGCTCTTCCCGGCCATCAACGTCAACGACGCCGTGACGAAGTCGAAGTTCGACAACCGCTACGGCATCCGCCACTCGCTGGTCGACGGCCTCAACCGCGGCACCGACGTCCTGATCGGCGGCAAGGTCGCGGTCGTCTGCGGCTACGGCGACGTCGGCAAGGGCTCCGCGGAGTCGCTGCGCGCCCAGGGCGCCCGCGTCATCGTCACCGAGATCGACCCGATCTGCGCCCTGCAGGCAGCCATGGACGGCTACCAGGTCGCGCAGCTCGAGTCGGTCATCTCGATCGCGGACATCGTGATCACGACGACGGGCAACAAGGACGTCGTCACCGTCGAGCACATGTCCCAGATGAAGCACCAGGCGATCCTGGGCAACGTCGGCCACTTCGACAACGAGCTCGACATGGCCGGCCTGCAGCGCTACCCGGGCATCCGCAAGAACAACATCAAGCCGCAGGTCGACGAGTGGGTCTTCCCGACCGGCCGCACGATCATCGTGCTGTCCGAGGGTCGCCTGATGAACCTGGGCAACGCGACCGGCCACCCGTCGTTCGTCATGTCGAACTCCTTCTCGAACCAGGTGATCGCTCAGATCGAGCTGTTCACCAAGTTCAAGGAGTACGACAACGAGGTCTACCGCCTGCCCAAGGTGCTGGACGAGAAGGTCGCGCGCATCCACCTGGAGGCGCTGGGCGGCGAGCTGACCAAGCTCACCAAGGACCAGGCCGAGTACATCGACGTCGACGTCGAGGGCCCGTTCAAGCCCGAGCACTACCGCTACTGATCTGCCTTGGACAGGGGGCCTCTCGCGCACTGCGAGAGGCCCCCTGTTTTCATGTCGGCGTGGGATTCTTCGGTACCTATGCCTACGAGCACGGTGAGTGGAAGACGCTGTCCGAGGGCGAACTACCGCCCCTCGCGGAGCCGTCGCTGTGGATCGACGTCCACGACAGCGACATCACCTCGGTCGTCTACACCCCCGCCGGACCTGGTTCCGGCGTCGCCTACCTTGGCCTGACGCCGCGCACCTACTTCGAGAACCCCAACGCGTCCGACCCGACGGACACCCTGCGCGAGGCCGCCGGGCTGGCCGCGTGGTGGGGGCTGCTCAACCCCGACGGGGACGTGCCGGCCAAGCAGGCGGAGTTGCTCGCCTTCCTGGCCGAGGACGAGGACCCCGAGGCGTTCGAGTGGGACGAGTCGGAGGACGTCGACGAGATCGACGACGGTGAGGTGTTCGTCGAGGTCAAGACTCGGCGGTTCCTGGCGGCGCTGGGGTTGCCGGTGCCGACCGAACTCAGCGGGTGAACGCCCGCCAGGCCTCGACGCTGAACTCCAGCTCGGGGCCTGCGGTGTTCTTGGAATCGCGAACGCGCACGGCCTGGGCGAACGCCACCTCGACGCAGTTGCTCCCGTCGGTGCCACCGCTGTAGCTGCTCTTACGCCAGGTGCAGTTTCCGGCCACTGAGGTCCTCCCGCGATCGGCTGGCGAGATCCGCCACCATCGACCGCGATTGTTCCTCATCGAGTGCGAGCGCATCCAGGCGCGCGAAGATCATCTTGCAGTGCTTGATCCCCGCCAGGTCCTGGACGAACACCTGCGCGAGATCCGATTCCGTGTAGGCCGTGCTGGCGCGCTTCTCCCACTCCCACAGCACGTAGTTGGCCGAGAAGAGCCCCGCCATACCGACCGACGCCGGCACGATCCGGATGACATGCGTGTGGAAGAGCAGTCGCATGAGCTGGTCCTCCATGATCGCGTCGTCGCCGATTTTGAACCGCAGTGCGTGCTCGTGGATGTAGAAGGTGCAGTGCGGGCGGTTGTGCCGCCGGAGGATGGCCTGCCGCTCTACGCGGAAGCGGACGTTCCTCTCGATCACGTCAGCGGCGGCGAGGCGTGCCTCGAACAGCGCGGCCGCGTACTCCTCCGTCTGCAGCAGGCCGGGGATGGATGTCAGGTCGTAGCTGGTGATCTTGTCCGCCGTCGACTCGGCCATCGACATCGTGCGCAGGTTGTCGGGTACCTGGACGAAATAGGGGTTGAAGGCCGACCGGTACCTGTTCAGGAAGTCTTCGATGAAGAACTGGGGACGGCCGCACCGCCCCAGGTACTGGATGATGTCGATCTCGGTGGCCCGGACCTTGCCGTGCTCGATGTTGGAGACTTTTCCCGGATCCCAGCCGAGCATCTTGGCTATCTTCCTGGCGCGGAAGGTAGTCCACTGCTCGCGAATCTGGCGCAGCTCATCGCCCAGGTCACGGCTGTACGGGGTGGATGGATCGCCGTTCATGGAAATCGACGTTAGGCGATGGAGGGAAAACAACATCGTGCCCAAACGGGTGGAATTGGGAATGTCCAGAGTGCCTCACGACGTCGTGCACGAGGACGTGTTCGTGCCGCTGATCGACGGCACCCCGCTCACCGACTGGTTCGAGGCCTTCAGCGGTGTGCGCCGGGAGGATCTGCAACCCAGGCCGTTCCAGCCCGGCAAGGCGCGGCTCGTGCTCGGCTGCGATTGCGGCATCGCGGCGTGCGGCCCCTTGGTCGCGGACATCACCGCCGAGGGCGACACGATCGTCTGGAGCAGGTTCCGGCGGCCACAGCGCAACGGGCACGAGTACGAGGACGTCGGGCCGTTCGTGTTCGGCCGTGCGCAGTACGACGAAGTGCTGCTGGAACTCGGTTGACGTGCGGGTTTTACTGGCGTGGTGCGGACGACCATCATCAAGAAGACCCTGCGCGTGCCCACTTCGGACGGTGCGCCGGGCGACGGTGCCGCGATCGCGCGCCAGTTGGACGCCGCGCTCATCAGATCGGGCTTCAAGGCTGGCCGTGACCTGCTGGAACACGTGGGCGCCCTCGCCGATGCCGAGGAGTTCGCCGCGGAGGTCGTGCGCGCGGTCAAGGAGCTGATCGGCGCGCGCGGGCAGCACAACCCGTACTTCAAGGAGTTCCCGCACAACGTGCCGGACACCCTCACGTTCTGGTGGGAGTGCGTCCGGGACGCGCTGGAGCAGGGCGTCGAGCCCACGAACAACCTCCTCGACCTGCCCAAGTACGGCCGGGTCCAGCACTCGTACGAGGAGATGCTGCGTGCGCACGACGAGCTGATCCCGTCGTTGAAGGACCGCGTCACCGTCGTGCATCTCGGTGGCGCGCTGGAAGAAGAGGTCCAGCGGTTGTTCGAGGAGCTCGCGACGAGCCCGATCCCGCTGGCGGAGAACGACAGGGCGTTGCTCGGCGAACTGGCCGTGCTCGGTGACGACAGCGCGTTCGACGTGCCGGTGAGGGAGAACCGCGCGATCCTCAACGCCGCGCGGCTCGTCGCGCAGCGGCCGCTCAAGGACATCGACACCGTCACCGACGTGCTGCGTCTTGCGGCGGAGGCGTCCGGGGGAGACGTGACGCTCGAGGAGCCGACGCGGTTCCGGTCGTTCCGCCGGCCTGAGCGCCGGGCGTTGCTGGGGGCGTTGAACGAGGTCGCGGAGAGCAAGCTCGGGGACGTCGGTCAGCACCGGGAGGCGTGGAAGCGGCTCGGTGAACGGTTGCACCCGCACGAGCACCCGTTCGAGCGGGCGCAGGACGTGTTCGCGGTGGCGCGCAAGGAGAAGATCGCGCGGTCGTTCGCCGGGCAGGTCGAGCTGGCGTTCGCGGAGGGCGACGTCGAGCGCGCGACGAACGTCCTCGCCAAGGCGCCGGGAATGTTGTTGCGGCAGCTGGACAGGCTTCTGCGCAACGGTGCGACGAACCTCGCCGCGCACGTCGAGACGGCTGTGCCCGAGGTGTCGAGTCGCGTCCTCATCTCGGTGCTGGAGCACCTCTCCAACCGCACGACGCCGGACACCGCGCGCGTCTTCGCCACCCGTGCCCGCAGGGTGTGGATCGCTGACGACGACCGCGCGCCGCTGGAGCCCGAGGCCGTCGCGGCGATCGTCGAGGTGGTCGAGAACGAGCTGGTCCGCAGGCTGCCGGAGTACTCCGAGCTGGTCGTGGACGACGAGGTGCTCGACGTCGTCGTGCCGGTGTCCGGGACCGAGGAGGGCTTCGGTGTGCTCCCGCGCGGGTCGAGGCTCACGTTCGAGGGCGACGTCCTGCGGTTCTTCGTGCACTGGCGGCAGCAGGCCAAGCGGACCGACTACGACCTGTCCGCGGTCTTGCTGGACGAGAACTTCGCGTACAAGGGGCAGGTTTCCTGGACTCGGCTGAAAGGGGAGGGCGCCTTCCACTCGGGTGACGTCACGGACGCCTCGGACGGGGCGACCGAGTTCGTCGACGTGCACCGGTTCGCGACGAAGGCCAAGTACGTGGTGCCGCAGGTGAACGTGTACTCGGGCGAGGGGTTCGACGAGGTCGCCGAGTCGATGTTCGGGTTCATGAGCCGTGACCTCGACCAGATGGGCAAGCCGTTCGAGCCCAGTACCGTGCGGGCGCGCTCTTCCATGCGCGGCAAGGGAAAGGTCGCGCTGCCGGTGATGTTCGAACGGGAGGGTGACGCCTGGTTCGGCACCTGGCTGCACCTGTACCTGCGCGGTTCGGCGTGGGGCAACCGCGTCGAGGAGAACCGCGACATCGTGAAGTTGATCGCCGCGGCCGCGTTGCGGCGCAAGTACTTCACCGTGGCCAGGGTGCGGGATCTGTTCGCGCGCAAGGAGTCCACAAAGGATGCTCCGGCGATCCGCATCGGACTCGCGCAGGACGAGAGCGGAACCGTGACCACCGTGCCGGAACTCGGGAAACTGCTGTCGGACTGACCCGCATCGCTGCTAACGTGGGGATCGCGAGGCCATGAGAGGGCTTCCTTCTAACTCCGGAACCGGAATGCTCTTCGGAGCGCCGGTCTTCAGCCCTCTCGCTTTCCTCGCCCTCACTCAGGGGACGTGTGTCCGCAGACTGCGCGGACCGCGTCGCTCGTCGTCACTTCTGGGGACGCCCCAGACCCCGAGGCTTCTAGGTCCACTCGACGGCGATGCCCGCGATGCCCGGCCCGACGTCGCCGAAGTAGGCGCTGACGACGCCGCCGAGCCCGCACACCAACTCGTCGACGTCGACCGGCGTCGCGTCGGCCGAGGCCAGGAACTGCTTCATGCACCGCGCGGGCATCGCCCGCCGGTGGAACGAGAGCTGCACGAGGTACGAGCCGCAGGTGTCGCGGAACGTCCGGTGGTGGCCGGGAGTCGCGTTGCCGGTGTCGTCGACGATCGTGAAGCTGAAGACGTGCTCCTCGCCCGCCGCGAGCCGCCGGTCGAACAGCATCTCCACGGCGAGGTTGCGGGAAGCGCTTTCCCGGCGCAGACGCCCCTGCCGGCAGCCTTCGCCGGCTCTCACCATCGCGTTCTCGATCAACGAGCCGTCGTCGCCGCGGTGCGTCGCCAGGTACCTGTCCGGCCCCTGCCGTGTCGCGCGCACGACCAGTCGTGTGGTGATGGAGCGTTGCTCGCGGTGCATGCCCAACTGGACGGTGTCGTGCACCGAGAGCACTTCGAGATCGGCGTTGCCCCGCGCGGCCTCTGGTACGGAGTCGAACGTCGCGAGCAGTGGCGCCTGCTCCGGCCAGGTCGCGACCGGGCGAGGTGCGTAGCTGTTCGCGTTGCGCGGGCCGATGAGGTCCAACAAGGACGACGGCGGTAGGCGCAGCACGGTCTCCAGCGCGCGCACCGTGCTGATGGCCCGCGGCACCTCGGGATGGCGCAGACCTCGTTGCCAGTACGAGAGCGTCGACTGGCCCACTTGGACACCCAGTTGCTCGAGATGTGCGCGCAGCCGTGCGAGCGAGAGGCCCCGGTGGGCGATCGCCTCGCGCAATGCGCGGTGGAACGGCCCGTAGCGCAGCGTCTCGGCGAGAGGGGTCGGCAGACCCCCGGTCGGGAGCCCGATCGGTTCGTCGACCGACCCGGCGTGCCCGGAATCCGCGGCCACCGCGGCACCTACCCTTCACACGCGCCGTGTGACTGTTCACCGTAGTCACTCGTTCTGGTGATCGAAAGATCGGATTTCGCCCGTGTGGGGGACCTCCTGCCTCCGTGTGAGTGGCCGGACCCGGTCCCGTCGGGGCTCCCGTTAGGGTTTTCGCGTGGGAAAGCTCGTAGTGATCGAAGGTCTGGACGGGGCCGGCAAGCGCACGCTCGCCAACGGCCTGACCGAGGCGTTGGCCTCCCAGGGCAGGACCGTGGCCAGTCACGCGTTCCCGCGGTACGGCATCAGCGTGCACGCTGACCTGGTCCGCGACGGCCTCTACGGCAGGCTCGGCGACCTCAGCGACTCGGTCTACGGGATGGCCGTCCTCTACGCGCTCGACCGGCGCGGCGCGGCCGACGAGATCCGCAAGGACCTCGAGGAGCACGACGTGGTCCTGCTCGACCGGTACGTGGCGTCGAGTGCCGCGTACAGCGCCGCGCGGCTGCACCAGGACGAGCACGGCGAGTTCGTGCGGTGGGTGCACGAGTTGGAGATCGAACGCTTCGGGCTGCCCGTTCCCGATCTTCACCTGCTGCTGCGCGTCCCCGTCGAGGTCGCGGCGGAGCGTGCGGCCAAGCGCGAGCAGGCCGATGAGTCTCGTGCCCGAGACATTTATGAATCCGATGGCTCGCTGCAGGCCAGATGCGGTGTCGTTTACGACGGATTGGCGAACGTCGGCTGGCTCGCGCCGTGGCAAGTGGTCGACGGGCGGTCAAACGTGAACTTTCATTCGCTTCTGGAACCGCTCTTCACTCCTTGAGTGGTCGCTCACGTGCGTACCGATTGACACGATCGAGTGTCCGGTTTGTCACTGTGAGTGAATAGGAGATCTCGATTTGAAGCGTGTTCTGCAGCGCCCCCCGGTCGGTGTCGCCCGTACGGCGGTGCTGATCGCTGCCGCCCGCGCCAACGAGCAAGGTCATCTCCGCCGCCTCTTCGACGACCCGCTCGCCGCAGGACTCGTGGAGGCCGCCGGCTCCGCGAGTGACCTGAACGGTGTCCGCACCCTCGCGGGTGATCACTTCGTCCTGCGCACCCGCTACTTCGACGACGAACTCCTCGCCACGCCGCAACCCCAGGTCGTGATCATGGCGGCGGGCCTCGACACAAGAGCGTTCCGTCTCCAGTGGCCGCCGGGCACGAAGCTCTTCGAACTCGACTTACCCGAGTTGCTGGAGTTCAAGGAAGACGCCCTGCGCGACCAGCACGCGCACTCCACGTGTGACCGCGTCGTCGTCCCGGCCGACCTGCGCGACGACTGGGCGACAGCGCTGATACGCGCTGGTTTCGACCCGAAGAGGCCCACGGCGTGGTTGCTGGAGGGCCTCTTCATGTTCCTGCCGCCGGACGCGGGTGAGCAGGTCCTCTACTGGGTGAGCGCGCTGTCCGCCCCCGGCAGCACGCTCGCGCTCGAACACGTCAACCGCGCCTTCCGCGAGTTGCCGCAGATGAAGCCCGTGCACCAGCGGTTCGACGCGCTGGACGCCCGCTGGCAGTCCGACGTGGAGGACCCGGTCGAGTGGCTCGCCGGCTACGGCTGGGACGCCGCCGTGACGCATCAGGTCGACCTGGCCGCGCGGCACGACCGGGCGGTCCCGGCGATCACCGACCCGCGGAAAGTGGGTGACGCGCGCATCTGGCTGGCCTCGGCCGTTCGCACGGCATGAGAGCACCTGGTAACGAAAGGTGATCCTCGCGCGGATACTCCCGCGACGAGCAGGTCAAACGGGGCGGGGTGGGGTACGTGGAACGACAGTTCCGGCCGGTTACCGAACGAGCGCACATCGCCACCAGCAGCAACGGAGCGTGGGCGGTGCGCGAACGCGCGACCGGCAGTGCAACGATGTTGGGTATGAAGGCACGCGTGCTCGTCGTCGATGACGACCCCGCCCTGGCGGAGATGCTGACGATCGTGTTGCGCGGGGAGGGCTTCGACACCGCGGTGGTCGCCGACGGTGCCCGTGCCCTGCCCGCGTTGCGCGAGCTCAAGCCCGACCTCGTGCTGCTCGACCTGATGTTGCCGGGGATGAACGGCATCGACGTCTGCAAGGCGATCAGGTCCGAGTCGGGCGTGCCGATCGTGATGCTCACAGCGAAGAGCGACACGGTCGACGTGGTGCTGGGCCTCGAGTCCGGCGCGGACGACTACGTCGTCAAGCCGTTCAAGCCCAAGGAGCTCGTCGCTCGGATCCGGGCGCGCCTGCGGCGCACCGAGGCCGAGCCGTCCGAGGTGCTGCAGATCGGCGATCTGACGATCGACGTCCCCGGCCACGAGGTGCTGCGCGAGGGCAGGCCGATCCAGCTCACGCCGCTGGAGTTCGACCTCCTCGTCGCGCTGGCCCGCAAGCCGCGCCAGGTGTTCACCCGCGAGGTGCTGCTCGAGCAGGTGTGGGGCTACCGCCACGCCGCCGACACGCGCCTGGTGAACGTCCACGTGCAGCGGCTGCGTTCCAAGGTCGAACGGGACCCGGAACACCCCGAGGTGGTGTTGACTGTCCGCGGTGTCGGGTACAAGGCCGGCCCTCCGTGACAGGTGGCATATGAAGTTCGTACGGCCGGCCATCGCGAAGGCGCAGTTCCTCGTAGAGGAAGCGCGTAAGCGATGGTCCGCGTTTGGTGACCTCTGGCGTCGCTCGCTGCAGTTGCGCGTCGTCGTGTCCACGCTCGCGCTCTCGTCGGCCGTGGTGTTCGTGCTGGGCATGGTCCTGCAGATGCAGATCACCAACCAGCTGCTGAGCACCAAGGACGAGGCCGCGGTGCGGCAGGCGCTGGCCTCGCGCAACCTGATCCAGTCCGACCTGGTCGGTCTGAATCCCGGCCCGGACAGCGTGCAGACGCGGTTCACCAGCGCGATCAACAAGCTCGCCGTCGGTGGCACCGGTACGGACGCCACCACGGCGGGCGCCGGCGCGTTCGAACCGGTGCTGGCCGACGGGCAGAGCTCGGCCGGCGTCGGGCGGGTGCCGTCCGTCGGCAAGCTCGAGGACGTGCCGCGCGGCCTGCGCGAGATGGTCGAGGACGGCGGTTCCGGCACCCAGATCCACACCGTGCAGCGCGACGGCGCGCAGACCACGTTGTTCGTCGTGGGGCTGCCGATCAGCACGTCCGCGCGCTCGATGCAGCTGTACCTGATCTTCCCGCTGACCGCCGAGCAGCGCACGGCCGAGGTCGTGCAGTCGACCCTGGCCGTCGGCGGCGTCGTGCTCCTGGTCCTGCTGGCGCTCATCGCGAACCTGGTGACGCGCCAGGTGGTGCGCCCGGTGCGGCAGGCCGCCGAGGTCGCGGAGCGGTTCGCGGACGGCACCCTGCACGAACGCATGCACGTCGTCGGTGAGGACGACGTGGCGCGTCTGGCCGAGTCGTTCAACGAGATGGCCGAGTCGATCCAGGCGCAGTTCAAGCAGCTGGAGGAGTTCGGCCAGCTGCAGCGCCGGTTCACCTCCGACGTCTCGCACGAGCTGCGCACCCCGTTGACGACGGTGCGCATGGCCGCGGACGTCCTGCACGCCTCGCGTGAACAGTTCCCCGCCGGGCTCGCCCGCTCCACCGAGCTGCTGGTGGACGAACTCGACAGGTTCGAGTCGCTGCTGGGCGACCTGCTGGAGATCTCCCGCCTCGACGCCGGTGTCGAGGAGCTGACCGCGGACCAGGTCGACATCCGCGTGCTGGCCCGCCGGGCGCACGACTCGGTGCGCGCGATCTCGACGAGCGCGAACTCCCCGGTGGTGCTGGACCTGCCCGACTCCGAACTCGTCGCCGAACTCGATTCCCGCCGTGTGGAACGGATTCTGCGCAACCTGCTCGCGAACGCCATCGACCACGGCGAGGGCCAGCCGGTCGAACTCACCATGCACGGCAACGACGACGCCGTCGCGATCACCGTGCGGGACCACGGCGTCGGCCTGCGCCAGGGCGAGGCCGACCTGGTGTTCAGCCGCTTCTGGCGCGCCGACCCGTCGCGCAACCGCCGCACCGGCGGCACCGGCCTCGGTCTCTCCATCTCGCTGGAGGACGCGCGGCTGCACGGCGGCTGGCTGGAGGCGTGGGGCGAGCCCGGCCACGGTGCCGTGTTCCGCCTGACGTTGCCGCGCAGGCACGGCGAGGAACTGCGCGAGAGCCCGTTGCCGCTGGCGCCCGCGATCGAGCTCGAACCGGTGATCGTGGTCGAGGAGCCGATCGTCGAGGAGGAGCCCGGCGAGATCGAGCTGCGGCCGGAGGAGATCACCTGGCAGCCCGCGGAACCCGTGGACGGGACTCCCGCGGTGTCGGAGTCGAGGTCGAAGTCGAAGTCGGACGAGGTTTCGGAGGAAGTGCGGTGAAACGGCTGGCGTTGCTGGTGCTCGTGCTCGTCACCCTGGCCGGGTGCGCCGCGATCCCGACGAACACCCAGCCGAAACCGATCGGGTCGAAGGACAACAAGGCGTCCAGCACCCTCACCGCGCCGGAACCGCGGCAGAACATCGACCCGTTCATGCTCGTGCGCGACTTCATCGACGCGACCTCGAACCCGGACAACAACTACGCGGCAGCCCGTGCGTTCATGACCGAGGACGCCAGCCGCAAGTGGGACACCAAGAACCCCACGATCATCGAGTCCGGCTTCTCGACCGTGCCGACCTCGCAGGCACCGCTGGAGAAGACGCAGACCGTGCTGCTGCAAGGCAAGTACGTCGGCAGGCTCGGCAGCGACAACGCGTTCGCCCCGCAGCTCGGCGACTTCCAGCGGCCGGTGAAGGTCGAGCGCAACAGCGAGAACCAGTGGCGGATCTCCGAACCGCCCCCCGGCATCTACATGCCGCAGAACCTGTTCAACACGACGTACCGCCGCGTGACGTTGTACTTCTACAACCCCGAGTTCACCGTCCTGGTGCCCGACCCGCGCTACGTCGTGATCCCGCCGGCGACCTCGATCCCGACGCGCGTGACCGAGCTGCTGATCGCGGGCCCCGGCGACGCCGTCCGCGACACCTTGGTGAGCGCTCTGGGCCCGGACACGGACAAGTTCTCGGACACCCTCGAATCCGACGACGGCGCCCTCGAGGTGAACCTCACCAACGTCGGCAAGGACCTGACCCCCGAGAAGCGCAAGCAGATCGTCGCGCAGGTCGTGAAGTCCCTGTCGGGTGTCACCTCGTCCCGCCTGCGAGTGCTCGTGGACGGCCAGCAGATCCTGCCGGACCAGCGCGACTACCGGCCGTCCGACGTGTCCGCGACCGCGGGCGAAGCGTTGCTGGCACTGAATGCGAACCTCCAGGGCATGATCGTGGCGGACGGTTCGGTCCGCTCGCTGACGGACGGCACCCCCATCAAGGGCCCCGCGGGCAACGGCGCCTACAACGCCGTCTCGGCGGCCCAGTCCCTGGACGGCGCGAGACTCGCCGTGGTCTCCCGGGCGGGCGGCTCGATGCGGCTGCGAGTGGGCGAGCTGGAATCGGACCTGTCCGAAGTGGACCTGAACGCCACCACGCTCACCAGACCGACCTGGCTGCTCTCCAGCGGTCCGAAGGAACCGGCCACCGAGGTCTGGACGACGGCCAACGGCACCCAGGTGGCCAGGGTGACCCGCTCCGACAACGGCAGCTGGACCGCCAAGGGCGTGAACATCACCGACCTGCTGGCGTTCGGCTCGATCAGCGAACTGCGCCTCTCGCGCGACGGCACCCGTGCCGCCCTGGTGATCGCCGGCAAGCTCTACATCGCCTCGGTGGTGCGCAACAACCAGGACGTGTCCCTGCGCTCCCCGCGGCAGCTGCAACCGTCGACCCTGGGCTCGTCCGTGCAGTCCATCGACTGGCTCTCGCAGGACGTGCTGGTGGTCTCCTCCTCCCTGCCTTCGTGGCCTGTCACCAGGGTCTACACGGACGGCTACAAGATGGACCGCTACAGCCAGTCGAACCTGACCGTGCCGGTCGGGTCGGTGGCGGCCGCGGCGGCGCGTCAGGTGCAGGTGGTCGACCCGTCCGGGCTGTGGTCGGCTTCGGACATCACCGACGTGTGGCGGTCCAGCGGGATCCGGGTGCCGGCGGGTGCGCTGGTGTTCTACCCGGGCTGACCCCGCTTGCCGGTCTCGCCGGGAAGACGCCCCGATCGGTCTGGCCGGGCAGACGCGAATCGGGCAGACGGGCAGACGCGAATCG